>CAWBSS010000019.1:0-283481 GCA_963791515.1 uncultured Acidobacteriaceae bacterium
TCCCAGAACGGGGGTGGTTTTCAGAACCCCGGGGCCCTGGTCCAGCAACCCATGACGGCTGAGTTCGCCGTGAGCATTCCACAGGGGCAACAAAGCGCCGGAGCATACCCCTCTCTGGTCTTGGACTTCGGCCGCGAGATCAGCGCCCGCTTAGCGGTGGAGTCGGATGCTTCGGACCCCGTCAAGATCCATATCCGTTACGGTGAATCACTGCAGGAGGCACTCCTTCAGCCTTTCTATGGAGAAAATGAACTGACCGTCCCGCCTCTATACTCTCTCGTATGGTCCGAAGAGCGGTTTTCGCTATGCGAAGTTGATTTTTGTCGATGGGCCTCCAGTCGTGCGGTTCAGGAAAAATGGGCGCCGACGAAATCTACTATCCAGCCGGCTATCGTGGTTTGTTTGATTCGTCCGATCAGCTACTGAATGACATTTGGGACACGGCGGCTCGAACGACCCAGCTTTCGATGCAAGAAGGCGTATGGGATGGAATTAGAGAGAGACCGGCTAAATTGGTCAGGAGATTTCTATGTTTCCGGCAGAGTCATCCAGTCGGTCTTTTTCGATCGATTCATCGTCCGCCAAACACTGGACTATCTGGCTTCTCACACCCTCGGACCGACGGGACAAGTCAACAACATTCCCGGATATTCAGCGTTTTGGGTCATGGCGCTGGCCGACTATTACCGCTATTCGGGGGACACCGCGTTTCTCTTCCAACAACGTGAACACGTGAGCGGAATCCTGCGAGCCATGGCAAGCAACGTCAACGATAGTGGGCTCTTCACCTTTGCCACAAGCGATTTCCCTTTCGTTGACTGGTCGCCAGATCTGTTCACTGACACCTCCGACACGCGCAAAACAACCCAGTTTCTGTTTCATAGGGCTTTTCTGGAGGGAGCCTGGTTGTTTGAACAAATAGGAGACACCGAGCAAGCTGACCGAGCTCGGATCTCGGCAGATAAGCTCAAATCAGCTGCGGAAATATACTGGCTCGAGTCGAACTCCACTTATGGCTCGCGTTGGCAGGATAATGCCATGGCAGTATTTTCCGGGATCGCCACCGCTGCTCAGACGGAGGCGATCTGGCAGAATGTTGTATCGCAACCATCAGAAAACATTGTGACCCCTTACTACAACTACTTTGTGACCGAGGCGATGGCACAGAGTGGACACCGGAAGGAAGCGCTCGATTGGATCCGCGCATATTGGGGAGGGATGCTCGCCGAGGGAGCTACTTCATTTTGGGAAGCTTATGATCTTAACTGGCCAAAGGAGAATTTTCACGCTTTCCTGCAGGCCGACCGCCTTGAGGGCTACTACGTGAGCTTGTGCCACGGGTGGTCTAGCGGTCCTGCAGCTTGGCTCACGGAGCATGTTCTCGGAATTCGGCCCCTGGCCCCAGGCTTTGCAGAAGTGGCAGTGCGGCCAGACCTCGTTGACCTTCGTTGGGCTCGAGGAATCCAACCGACACCTCGCGGCGAAATTTCAGTTGAATACCGACGCGATACGAACGGTATGGAAGGAATGCTCCTGCTCCCAGTCGGCGTTAGAGTTTTCCTATCTCTTCCTGTGGGTCCCGGCCACCCAGTCCTCATAAACGGAGTACCGATAAAGGGCGTTCTGGCGGAATCGGGCAGTCGAATGGTGGTTGAGCTGGATCGCGCTGGTCCTTACGAATTTAGAACGGACAATCCACAATGAGCACTTCTGGAATGTGCGCGCCGAGAATGCGGTTGTCATCTTCGCTATCGCGTCTCAGTACTATGCGCAAAAAGGACATTCGCCGTTGGTCAGCTTCTGAAAGCGCTGTTTCTGTTCGAGACTGCAAGCGCCTCGATGCAATATGCGGGCCGTCCTGAGCGAAGACAGCGGCTCAGATCAGATCTAGGAAAGGTGTGCCGCCTAGTTGTTTCCAAAGTGTACGGCAGCGTGACATGCAGCACAGAACGTATATCAGATTCTCTTCCGAATCGTCCCCCCGAGTGGCTGCGATATTCCTAGTGGTGGACTTCCAAGCTTGACATCCTGCCGCACAATTGACACCTCCAGTCGTTGCGACGCGGGACCTGCTCCCGCAGACTCTCGTACGAAACGGGATCCAGCGGGTCTTGGGCCAATCCAGCTCACGACGCCTTCTCGCTGAGCAAGGGAAGGTCACGGCAGCTTAGTCGGCGAAGGATTGTCTTGGTTCAATCGATCTCCCGCGAGTTGCCTGTCAAAGGAGTACTCCCGGTGGAAGAAAACTCGACCTACGCGTGTCCATTTCGTCAGTGATTCGCAAACATCGGTGACTTCCGCCGATATCGGTCTTTGGGTGTGCCTCCGCACTTGTGGCAGGAGTGATCAAGCGCGCCCATTTGTTCTGGGTGCTGGGAATTGTGGCGGCACTCGCGTTGGCCTACTATGTTTGGGGATATGCGGCGCGGGCCTTCAAAGTGATCAACTTTCCTTCGCTGCTCAACCTGCCGCGTCGGCAATATGGCGAAGTCTGGGATGCTCTCGCCGCCACACCAGAGCTAGCCAAGGCCGCCGCTTGCGGGCACGAGGACGAGAAAAAGCTTCGCCGCTTGGCGCAGACTCCCGTGAGCAATCTGTGCGATCTGGCCGGAGTCCTGCCGCAGGACGATATTCTTGAGTTCGACTGCGGAGTGGCGCGGGTTGGGCTGGAGCTGGGGCGCGTGGTGCATCTGGATGTCTGTGTCGAAGTCAGCTAAGGATAAGGTGAGAGACGGTGGTGCTCAGGATAACGTGACCGCCGTACCTAGTGGCGGCATCGCCTGATTTAGGTGGAGGAAAAACCTTCGGGCAGCCGATTTCTTAGTAGGGAAGGCATACAGTCTAGCTGTTTCCAAGGTGTATGGCAGCATGACATGCAGCACAGACTGTAATCAGATTCTCTTCCGAATCGACTCCCGAGCGGCTGCGAAACTGTTTGTGATGGACTTCCAGGTTGGACATCGTGCCGCAGGATTGACACCTCCAGCCGTCGCGGCGCAGGACTTGCTGCCGCAGATTTTCATATTGCACCGGATCCAACCGCAATCCCACCGGCTTCGGTCCAATCGAGCTCATGAGGCCTTCTCACTCAGGCCGCCAAGAAATGCCTGCCTCTGTTCTCCGGGAGGAATTTGAAGAATCGCGTCATCGAGAACAACAGCGTCTCCGGATCTCCATTGTCCAAGTTGGCTCCGGCCAGGAAGTCCGCACAGATCATTTCCAGGCAATAGCCGCGCGATTTGTCCGTTCCGAGCATCAGAGCCGCCGTTTCGATCGCTTTCTCGACGACCGGCATCTGGCTCTGGTACAGTTTGAAGTAAATAATCTCCCAAGGTTCGGTCTCCCGCCCCGTTAGTTCCTTCTCAACCTCCTTCTTGAAGTCCTCCTTCGGCATCTGACGAGCTTTGTGCAACCAGGTTGCACAATCGAAGTGCTGCCTGTCCCGCCTGGCCAGTTTGGCCAATTCGATCCCCTTCGCCCATCCCACCTCCTTCAGTTGCTTTCTTGCCTGCGGCGGTAGGTGTTCGTGAATCGACATCAGGTAGTACGCTTTCCTCCTCGATTCTGGAAAACGCCTTTCTAGAAACTCGTCGAAACACTTCAGACTCTCCAGCCTCCAGTACTGTCCCGCCCGCACTTCGCACAGATAGCGTCCGAGCTCCACGAACTTTGTGTCGCGCTCCGTCTCCTTCCGCTCCTCCCAGGCCAGAATCTCGTCAATCTTGCCCAGTACAAATACAGCACGGCGACGGTTGAACTTCGGAGGCATCGGCGGATTCCTAGTAATTAAGCTCGTCAAGCCAACCAAGACTGTCTGCTCCTGGCCGTCGCATCAGCGCGGCGTCGGCGATTTCTTTCTTTCCAAGACAAAGCCCCACATATGGACAACTGCTGCATGGATTCTGTGGGAAACGAATGCCACTGTGCGGCAAAAAGTCTGCCGACTCGATGCGTCGGATTGTGCCTTCAACCAAATGGCCAAATTCCTGGCGTTGCTCGTCGGTTATAGTAGTGCGCAGGTACTGGACCTCGACTAGCCGTTTGCGGACAAACACGATCTGCGCGACTTCCGCGATGCCAGTCATCCAGGAGTAGCAAACGAGTTGCGGATCTAAGGCCAAGAGCCCGTCTGGTTCTTCAGGGTATCGGCTCGAAGACGTCTTCCACTCGATGAGGCAGCGCGTTCCGTCGAGCTTGCCGATGGCATCTATATAGGCGACGAAGTCGTTGCTCCCGGCAACTGGCCGAGTGAATTTGATCTGCAGATTATGTCGAGGCTGGCGGACTTGGACACGATCATCCTGGCAGAAGCGGGTCAATAGCATGATTCCCTGCCGGAGCATGCGATCCCAAGAGTCTCGATTGGAGTAGTGCAGTTCCTGGCTCTGGTACGCGGACCATTCAGCGAATAGCACAGCTCCGGGGTCTTCGCGGCGAAAAAGGGCGCCTAAGGCTCGTTCGAAGGCGCGGCCGAACAACATCGCGGCTCGGCTGTCTTTTTCCTTCCAGCCATCGAGATACCGATGCCGATAGCGCCGCGGGCAGGTGAGATATTGGCTGATCTGAGTATAGCTGTAGGTCATTCAGGCCACCTGTGGATTGTCTAGGTTCGCGGGTGAGAGTTCTTCCCAACGGCCGGCGGGCGCAAAGCCGTCCAGTCGGAGCAGGGAAGCGCCGTTGAAAATGATGTGGCTGATCTTGACCACGCCCTTCAGCCCTACGAGCTGCCCCTCGTCCACTTCGTCGCGTCCGAGCATTTCGGTGTCATAGCCGAAGTCGCGCAGAAACCAGTTCAGTTTCCACAGGGCTTTCGGGCTGCAGTACAGCCGACTGGAAATGACGTGTCCGCCAAATCGGACGGGCTCGAGAATGTCCAGAGACAGCGTGTAGTAAGGCTTCTGTGCCTGACGTTGAAACCTGACTCGTTGCACCCTAACGAGGAAGACCCCGTCGGGAATCTGATCGACCGCACAGCGATCGGCGGCATGCAGTCCAGTGATCTGCCGTTTCATGCGGCACCTTCTTTCTGGCCGGGATAGCTGTTCAGCTGGCAAAGCAGGGCATTGCGATCTTTGTCAGCCCAGTCTGCTAGGTGCACGACGAAATTCTCTACTTGTTCGCGGGTGGCATCGCGCAGCGTCTTCACGCCACAGAAGTCTGTGGCGTAGGCCTTGACCAGGTTGGGATCGAGCTGATGCTGGCGAATAATCTGGCAAAGGCGGTCGCGAACCTTCGGGCCGCCATGGCCATTTCCGTTGGCTGGTTGCGGCGGAAGCTTCTTCGGACTCTCGGAGAGGACTGCGGCTGGTTCGGCGAAGGATCCGATTTCCTCAACGGAACAGATGCCGATCCCATAGGCCTTGCGCAGGGCACGATTGACCGCCCTGAGTTTCCGCCACTCGCATTTCGGCACCGTGGACAAGGAACGAGACATTGGATGGGTCTGCATCTCCGTAACCGACGAAGCCGGAGGAGTTCTTAGATGGATAGACCGTTGCTTTCAGGACGAACCGATTAGCCGTGCTATCGCAAAGTGAGTCGACGGCCTCCACGTGGATACCACGGCATTTCCTGCGACGCGCCAGTCCAATCAGGCCTGTGTGAGTGACGTACCAATTGTTGTTGATAATCTGAAGATCTCCGTCATTCACCGAAAAACCAAATTCTCGCGTTAAGCCCTCCAACGAAACCTTGGCATGCGCCCCTAAAGCGCGTACCAAGCGTCTTTCTCGCCCAGCTCAGGTTTTCCCTCAATAGCGTTTGCCTCCGTTGCTCGGTGCGTCTTGTACTGTTGTTCTTGTCTTCTGCTGGATGCATTCGTGACCTCCTCGATATGTATAACAAGTATAACATGTAATACAAATGGAAACAATATCGATTTGCATTGCTCAAAATTCGATTGCGAAGATATATTTCAGAGGTGGCGAGGACAGGTTTTCTGGTATTTCGAGTGGATTCGGCTTTGAGGCGAGATATTCAACGAATCGCCGACGAGGAACAGCGCACGATAACGCAAGTCTGCGAGATGCTGCTAAACGAAGGGGTTGAGGCTTACAAGAAGGATGGGCCTAAGTTTATTCAGCGCTTGGTCGCGAAGCAGAAGGCCAGAGTTAAAGGCTCATGACGTCGCCCCCTGGGCGCCCGCAGTCAATTGTTCGGCGTGTCCATGCCATTTCGGCCACCGAATCGCCAACGGATTCGACAGGGCGGTCGGGCGCAGCGTTTGCTTGAAGTACGGCGAGCGCTGCTTCACACTTTCATCCAACCTCTGATTGACTGACTGGAGCACTCGAGAAGTCCTAAAAATGGGGTGGAAAGCCTAGAGCGTCTTCGCGCCTGTGCCCGCAGAGCGAAAAAAGACTGTGAAATTCAAAGGCACCCAGAATCGTCAAAATGCAGGAATCTTAGATTGATGATAAAGGACTTGCAGGTGTTGACCCCCTGCCACGGCGATGCTACAAGGTGAGTAGATCCGGCAAGAGTGAAGCCGGTTTCTGGCATGCCAATGCCTGAGGAATACTGAGCCATCTTCCGTAGCATGGCACGAGTCACCTTCCGTAGTATGGGCAAGAGTCACCTTCCATAGTATGTGCAGGAACGCATCTAGCCTTTAAATCCTGAGAACTAGTTGTATGGTGCAACCCGGAGGGTCATGCTGCGTTTTGGATTCCGAACCGGTCGACCAAAAGGGCGGCCCGGCTGCCGGCATGTCAGAAATCAGGAGGTTCTACTTATGAAACAAAAGGCAGTTCTCGATGCCAATCGGGCCAATGCGCAATCTTCAACCGGTCCTAGGACCAAAGAAGGAAAGTCGGAGGCAAGTGGTAACGCAATACGGCATGGCATACTTGCGCGAAAAGTGGTGCTGGATACGCACGAACAACGAGTTGAGTTTCGGGAACTATTGCAAGCCTGCAGAACAGATCGTGCTCCGGTAGGACTACTCGAGGACTGTCTCGTACAGGAGATTGCGATCCTATTCTGGAAGATCGGGATTGCAGGAGGCCTTGTGGCAAAGGAACTCTTGCAACGTCAAGAGCTTTCAGATCACTTGGGCGATATTTTTGACCACAATCTTGAACTACCCATCCGCAGATGGGATCTTCCGATTGATAGGGGCTGGGACTGTGAGCGGATAATCGTTCGTGCTGTTGCGGGCAAAGATATGAGTAACGCCAATGCCTCACGTGGCCCGGCGGTCCTTCAGAATCAGATAATCAGCACGATTCAGAGCTCGCAAAACCATAATAGTCAGCAAGGTGATCACCTGGAGGTAGAGGCTGTATTGGGGAGGACGCTTGATAAGATGACCCGCTATCAGTCGGCACTTAAGCGCGATTTGTATCGAGCGATTGAGATGCTGCGTAAGATGCAGTCGGAAAGGAGGCAAAGCGAGAAGTGACGCTCGCCACGAAGCCGCCAATCAGTACCAGTTGAGCTGCTGATCCAAGCGTCTCCAGCACAAGCGTCAGGGGGATAATCCCTCGCTGACGTCAATCGGGTATGCGATTTGCTTTAGACAGGGTCCGGAGCTTCTTGTCCGGGCTTTCTGTTTTGCAAACGAATTCTGGCCTGGCAAAGTTGGGCAACGCAAGAGCCGGTGCTAGAGCCGGTCAGAGATCTTTGCGTCCATGCCGCCGCGGAGAAGCATGCTTTTGTTTAATTTACGAAACGAACGCAAGAACTTCTTTATTTGCAAAGCACGGCGACCAACTTCAATTCCGCGCGGCGACTTCAATTAATCGGGGATGGCAATGCACTTTAAGGTCGGCTGCACCCACTGCTTTAAGCGGTCGGAACTTTGCAAGCCCTACTTCAACCACGAGCTAGGCGGAGTCTACACTGGCAGGGTTCAGCTGCGTCAAGCAATGCCGTGCCTTGAATTTTACCAAACGAACCCAGTAACTTATTTGTTTTCAACAGAAATCGCTCCCGCACGACTTGATAGAGCAGCAGATTAGCAGCGCGAGGCTTAATGTTCTGCAATTGCCTGGCCGCCAGTTGCTGCAATGCTTCCCGGATGGCGGTCAACACCCGATTGTGCGAGGCAATCATTTTGTGCTGGCAGAAGATCCCGTCCACCAAGTGAGTCGCAGTTTCACTACACCGGCGTCAAGGTGGCCCCCATTTATGATGGGTAGAGTCGTTGTAACTCACGGCCATATCGATGCCCTTACCATCGGGTAATAGAGGAGGATAAAGTGTCCAACGCAAACGCAGGTTTCGTAGGCTTCGATGCGAGATTTTCAGGTAAGTCTGCCCGTGTTGGACTAGGTAATGTACTGGCCAAGCTGAGGCTAGGGGTGTTGAGCGTTGCTGTGGCGGGATTGGTGGCGTTCGGCTGCGGCTCGCCCCCTGCAACTCTTGAAATCAGCGCTCCCTCCAGCGCAATAGCAGGTTCACCCTTTACCGTTACGGTTACCGCGATGGTTGACGGAAGCCAGGACAGGATTTTCAACAGCCCCATACACTTCACTAGTACCGATAGCACCGCCGTCCTTCCAGCTGACTACGTATTCACCGCGGCTGATGCAGGTTCCCATACCTTTACCAACGGCGTCACCTTGATGACTGCCGGCAACCAGAGCATAAAAGCGACCGATACCGTCGCGTCTTCCATAACCGCAACCGCAACCGTGAACGTCCCTGTCTCTGCCGCGACCATCCGCTACGCAATTTTAGGTAAGTGCGCCCTCCACCGCGACCGCGGTCTTGAAAATGCGGCATTGAAAGTACGGCGCTGAAGCGCCGCTCAGGAGAAATTTTAGCGCAGGCTGTGGTGAAGGTCGTATAGGCCCGCTCGTGCTCGATAACTGTCGCAAAATGCCATCGGACAGATCGCGAAATTGGATCTGGCTTTTGCACACCCGTCAGTGTAGTGCCCATGAACCAAATCGTCTCGGGGTCGCTGGAGCGCCGCCGGTTCGTACTCATGTTGCTGGGCACCTTCGCCGCACTTGCTCTGCTTCTGTCCGTGGTTGGCATTTACGGCGTCATTGCGCATTCGGTGGGCCAGCGGACGCATGAATTTGGCATACGCATGGCTCTGGGCGCGCAGCGGCATCAGCTTCTGCTGATGGTGCTAAGCCAAAGTGTCTGGACCCTCGCGGTCGGCCTAACTATCGGAGTTGCGGGAGCCTTAACTGTGACTCGATTGATGGGAAGCTTGCTGTTTGGAATTGGCCCGGCGGATCCGCTGACACTCTCATTGATGGCGGCGATCTTGCTGGTGGTTGCCCTGATCGCCAGTTACCTCCCTGCCCGTCGGGCGGCCGAGGTTGATCCCATGGTGGCACTGCGGGACGAGTAGACCAAGCGACGGATCCTGCCGAGATCCTCAGACGGCCAACAGGATTGGCGGCGTATGGTCGGCGATCCGGAGGTGTGCGCTGAGCAGCACGTTGTTCAGGAGCCGTCCAACCGGCTACTCCGGTCGCCGATACTCACGATCGTGATTCGACGTTGGCTCCAGCCGGAACTGATCCCCCAAGCTCCGCACCAGCGAGTTCAACCCGCTGGCCAGTGCGCCCCGGCAGCGTTCCACCGACTTCCGCGCCAGTTCATCCAGGCTTTGCTCGAAAGCTTCCAGCGTTCCCGCAGCCTGCACCCGTATCGACTCGGAGACCGCGTTCTCAATTCCCTTCTGGATAATCCCCAGCTTCGCGCCCGCTTGCTCCACCTGGTTCTCGAGCGCCTGGCTACTGCGCGTTCCGAATTCCTCCAGAATCACATCCACGGTGCTCTCTAGTTGCGTGCGCGCGCTGCTCACCGTATTGCTGGCCATCTTCGAAAGCCGTATATCCAGGCCCGACTCCAGCCCGCGGACCGACTCATCCAGCTTGGCGATCCGGCCATCGAGATCGGCAACCTCCGCCTGCAGCCTCGACGACTCCGACGCAACCGTGGCCCGCAGGTGCTCCAGTTCGCTCCGGCGCGCGTCGTGCTCGTTCCCCAGCGTGCGCTGCTGAACCTCGAGAAGCTCTTCACTGAGCCGCTTTAAACGATTGCCCGCATCTACCACGTGCTGGTGAAATTCTCCCATTTGGCGGCGCGCGTGGTCCCGCAAATTCTCCACCACGTCGGCCGAGACTCCCTGCACCCGTTCCTCCACCCCCCGCAAGTCCTCCGACACCTTCTGCCGGAACTCTGCATGGCTCTCAGACGTTCTCTGCTCGATCGCCGTCTTTGCCTCTTTCAGCACCTGCGCCGACTGCAACCGAGCTTCATCCAGGACGCGCGGCCCCAACTCTTTTCGCAATCGCAGTTCGACCTGATCCTGCAACTCGGGCGGAATATACGAGAGTGACACTTCGAACTTGCTGCGCTCTCTGGGCTGCTCCGCGCGCGCCAATTTTTCGCGCAACTCCGCCACCTCGGTGAGCAGCGGCTTCACTGCCTCTGCCATCAGGGCGCGCAAGCGTTCGTCAGCCACTTGCTTCTGCAGATTGTCCAGCATCGTCTTCAGTGAGGCCGGAATCTTCTCCGCCGGCGGGCTGATGGTCTGAACATTCTTCGCCATCACCGTTGCGGGAGGCATTTCCCCGGTCGGCTCCGCCGGCGCGGGCAGTCGCGCCCAATCCTGCGGAAACGTCTTCAAACCCCAGAAGTTCTCCGGCCGATCGAGTCGCGCCCCCAGCCTCCAGCCTTCCCGCGCCGAATCGAGCGGCTGGCAGTACACCACCTTGGCTGTCGTTTCGCGCCCTTCTTTACTATGGAAGTGCACGACCACTCCCGCATCCAGCTTCACCTGGGACCGCATCGAGCAGCCATGCGCGTTGACCTCCAGGGTCTCGCACACCTCGGAGAACCGGGCGCCCGGCTCCAGGCTCGTAACCAGAATTGGAACGTTGACCGGCACTCTCGAGCTGCGCCGAAGGCTGGCGGGGGCGTACGAATTTTGCATAGTCACTGCCCTTTTTCGGAGGAGTAGGTGACGCTCAGCCCTGCTCTGCGGAGCGCCTTAGCGCACTACGTTACCCCCAATCCGTCCATTGTGCTTCACCCGGGAGTGTCGTTCGCGGATGGTCAACCGGACAAACGCAAGCTGTCTTTGGTAACCACGCCGGAGTCAGTTTCTTTGCGGAGAGGGTCGGCCCGAGCGGCTTTGTGTCGGAGCGGAAAAGAAAGCGCACTCAGATCGCAGTCCGATCCAATTCAAGCGCGCGGGTTTTCTTCTTCGTTCTTTCTACTTGGCAGGCTCACAATCAGGCTGGCAGCGGCATCCGACCCCGGACGTGGTTCGAGATGTCCGCGGGCCTAGTCATCGAGTCTGGGGGCGCTTTCGTTTGCCTGAACCAGTTCCACATTCGAAAAGTCGATTGTCGCCTCCCTGCTTGCGCTCCATCGACATCGTTACTTTTCAATGTCGAAGTAAATCTTTGTTGTCGTGCGGTATTTGGCTATCTTCTTGCCGTCCAGTTCCATTTCTAATTCCGCCACTCGCGCCCACTTCATGCCTCGAACCGTCTTCGCGGCTTCTGCCACTGCGTTCTCCGCAGCCTTCGCGAAGCTCTCTTTGGAAGTTCCGACTACCTCAATAATCTTTTGCGCATTGCGTTCTCCTTTGATTTTGATTTCTCACTCTGGATTGTACCGCTGGTCTGCGCCGTCACCGCCCCCCGGCAGTTCGCCGCCCATCTTCGCTGGGGTTGTCATCGCACGAGGCGTACCACTAGCCATGGGCAGAATAGGTCCAGACAACCTCGATCCAGAGATTTCTGAACGAATATTCTTTTTTCGGCGTGGCTCCTTTATGAAGGTAGAGAAGGGCTGCGAAAACAAACGATTCGAAGCAATCCTGCTTGAATTTCTTGAATGTACTCGAAGTCAGCCGTCAGCTAACACCATCCCGCTGGTCAGCTTCAAAGCCAGAAACCGCGGCCACTCCATGGTGACGCCGGGCTCAGCGCCACTCCAGCCCCATATTGTCATCGGTTATGATCAGGCGGTTCTGCAGTCGGCTTCGAAGCTGATTGTTGCTTTCCACTGAATTCAAGGTGCGTCCTGTTGGGTCCTCCGGAATACCAATAATCTCGGCCAATTTCTTCATTTGTTTCGGATCGTTCGCATCGATTGCATGCTTTCCATCGATAACATAGTTCAACAGGACCGCTCTCCATCTCACGCGGTCGAACACAAGCGGAGAATCGCTTACCGCCACCGCGTTCACAAAACGCAAAGCGTACGGGTATACCCTTAATGCGGTCGCAATCACATCATCCGATCCGGTAGTGTTGTAGAAGAGCACGCCGCCCGGCTCCAGGTGTTCGCGGGCGATCTGCAAAAACTCCACCGAAAGCAAACTACTGACGTGATTTCGCCAGTAGAAAGTCGTATTCATTACGATCGCATCAAACTTTGTCTGAGGATTCCACAACAGCCATCTGCGACCATCATCGACCTCGATGTGCACGTTCGGGTTGTGAAGAACGGTCCTTATGGTTGAGTACTCTGGAATGAGCTTCAAATACCCTGGATTGATCTCGACGACCGTTAGGCTTTCGACCTGTGGATTATTGGCCACGACCTGCGCCCACGAGCCCGATCCGAGCCCAATCATCAGAACTCGGCGAGGTGCAGGATGAAATGCGCTGAGCGCATATGGACGGAGAATGATATTGACATCGTGCAGTAGGTCGACATTGAATCGGCCATCGTATACCCCGCCTCCGAACAGAGTGCCGTCAGGAGTGACGCCGATCGCGCCACTGCGAGTCTCAACGATCTCCTGAAAGCGCGATGCGGGAAATTTATCCTTGAAGAGCAAGCGATCATACAACGTCCTGAACAGTGGCCGGGCGACGACAATCGTCAGGAACATCGCTGCGACAGCAAGTGCGACTCCGGGTCGCAATCGGATGAATGGGCGAGCGGAAACAACAAGCACTGCCGCGGCGAAGAAAGCTCCTCCCAGCAGAAGCAGTATCGATATCTGGTATACGGACAAATAGTCCATCAAAACGTAGCCCACCACCAGTGTTCCCAACGTCGAGCCAACAATGTTCGCCGCATACAGGTAGCTGAGTGAGGCTCCCGCCCGCCACGCCGGATTGACAGAAACATGCGCGACGAGCGGAAACGTTGCCCCGAAAAAGCTCGCGCCGGCGCAAACTAGTAGCAAGATGATGGAACCAGACCATCGACTTCCCACACTGTCGGGAGACGTAAACTTGAGAGCCAACGCAGAAAGCGGACCTACGGCAAATGCAAACATGGCGGAAGCAAACATCACCGCACTCAATCTGCGTACTGCACTTTCGCGGTCGTGGTTTTGTGAGTAGCGCTCGACGGACCTCGACCCCAAAGCTAGACCGAAAAGATAAGCACCCAGCAAAGATGCGAATGCAGCTGCCGTATCTCCCGAACCAAAGGCCAGCAAGCGGTACCAGATGATCTCGTAGGAAAGCGCTGCGAAGCCCGAGAATGCCGCGCAGCCAACGGCGAGAGAATATGGCAGCAGGTTGCGGGGACTACCCTCAGTACCCTCTGATAAACGACAGGAATCATCATTCTTCGACTGTCGCTGTCGAAGATCGTAGACCAGGGCGCCGGTCGCCACTAATACATTCACTGCCGCAGCAAACCGGACCGAACCCGACTGTCCCAAGTACCGCATCAACCAACCTGCCGCCAGAAAGCACGCAAAACCAGATCCCAGACAGTTTGCGTAATAGAGGCCTCCAACGGAAGACCCGACATTCTGCGACGAACGCACCGAGTATTCGACGAGGAGCGGTAAAGTAGCTCCCATGAGCAGTGTCGATAGAACAATCACGAAGAATCCGATCAGCCTTGTTTCCAAAGGTGATGTTCCCGCGGTGAATTCGGCAATCTGATGAAAGAGCTTCAGCGAGACGATTCCGAAGATCCCAGTGAACAACTCAGCCATAGCAAATAGCTTGACTGGCGCGAGCCGTCTGCTACTCGAAAGCCTTCCCCCCACTAAACTTCCGAGTCCCAGACCCAGCATGAAACCACTGACCACGATCGTGACCGACTCAATATTGAGTCCATAGATGGCAAACAGCGCTCTTTGCCAAACGATCTGATAAATCAGAGCAGGGAATCCAGAGCAGAAAAACAGCAGGTGAATCCAAGTAGTTGGTCGGCCACTGCGGCGCCCCTTCTCCATAAGTACCGCTCCCGTGTCCAAATGCACCATTTAACGCACCACTGCAGTTCCGGGCCATGACTCGTGCATTCCCTCCGGCATCATAAATAAACAGTGTTTGAGTCAACCTGGATGTTATCTCAAGACCTCCCAAAAGAGACAGTACGGTTCACCTGAAGGACCGGCGGAAGACGGTATCACTGTAAGTCACGCACAGTGGCTATCACATCCGGCGATGGAACGGAAAGGCGGGCGGTGAGTTAACTGCGAGGGGAATGTGATGCGCCTGACGGGGGCTTCATCCGCAAACGCTAGAGAGGGGCTATGGGTTCGTTACGTTCCACCTCGCCCTCTGCGGTACCGCCGCTGCGAATGAGCATCATTGCACTCCGGCTAAGCGCTCCAGGATTGCGCGACTCGCGCCACTGCATGTAGGCAAAGCCGACCGTGAGTGCTACGAGAAACAGGTAGGGCGTTATGTTGTAGGGCCAGGAGGGCTCCGGATAGACGGTGACGAAGAGCACGGGTAGCAGAGCCAGGGTCGCGATCCATGGGACCACTACGTGTTGCCAAACAGTGAATTTGTCTCGCTGTTCTCTGCGCATATAGCGCGTCAAGGCTAAGTTCGCCATAACATAGAGGACAATGACCGCGAGTGTCGCAATTGTTTCAAGAAAACCGAAGATGTAATCGGGTTGCAACAACAAGCCCACTAGCAGGATTGCCGCGATGCCAGATAGCTGCACAAAGGCGATCGCAAACGCAGGTGTCCTGTGGCTGGGATGGATACGTCCGAAACTAGCAGGGAGCGTACCCGCCCGACCCATCGTGTACATCACGCGCGACGCAGCGTTGGCGCAGGCGAGACCGACTCCGACGGCGCTGTTGATGATAGCGAAGACAACGAACCACCAGCCGGCACCCCATAGCGCATGGCCAAGAACGTAATACGGATTGGGATTGGAGGCGAAGGCGGCCATGTCGCCGGTGCCCCAGCCAATTGCGCTTGCATAGGAGGTAAGGATGTAGAAGATGCCGATACTACCAAGGGAGAGCATGATCGCCCGGCCGACAGACTTGCCGGGAAGGCGGGCTTCCTGGGCGAGCGGCGCTGGAGCCTCGAAGCCGCTAAGCGCGAGGATGGAGAAAACCATCCCAGCCAAGATACCGCCGAAGTGATGGGGTGATGAAGAAGGCTTTAGCGGCGCAAGGTAGGTGGAACCTGGTCCTGGATGGATTAGGAGCGCGATCCCAAGCGTTAACATGATGAGCAGTTCGAGGCCACCTAAGAGCGCTGTAATCCTCGCCGACAACTGGATACCGTGGTGAGTGAGCGCCCAAATGAGTGCAGACGTTGCCAACGCGAAATACCACCATGGGATGTTCACCTGAAACTGCTTTTGCAACATGTCCGAGATAAGATAGCCAAGGAAACCCGTGCATCCGGCCGATCCGAGGATCTCGTAGATCAGGTAACTCCAAGTCGCCATAAAGCCGCTGCGGCTCCCGAGTCCACGAGTGGCGAACGAATAGTAACCGCCGCTCGACGGCATGTAGCGGGAAAACTGGGACACGGTGTTCCCGATAAAGAAGCAGACGATCGTAGAGAACAAGAACGAAAGAGGCATATCCGGTCCAGCCTTGAGAGCGATGATGGGAAAAGTAAACACCACATTGGTCGCCGGCGCGATGTGCGTGACACCCTGGAACACTAGTTCTGGAAGACCGAGCGAATTGCTCCGAAGCTGAGGATCCGCATCGGGATTGGTGGTCTCAGCGGTCACGTGGAACCCTCCTTCTGTAATGATAAAGGGTGAAGTATGCCCTTCTTGACTATCTATTCTCACCGCTTAGGCAGCGTGTTCTGCGGCCAGTTCCGCTCGGTGCTTGTGACCCGCAAAGTGCGAGCGTATACTTCCGTCGCTCTGATCTGACAAGAAAGCTGCTTGTGTATCAAAGATTCCATCATTAAAGCGGCTCTACTGGAGGAGACATGCCAACCCGCCGCGATGTACTCAAGGCCAGCCTGCTGGCGCCCGCAGCCGTTGCCGCTGCCCGGGGGATCAGACCCTTCGATCTCGCGATGAATACGGCGCCGGAGGACTCCGCTCCTCTCACGGCCGACACTACGCTTGCACCTCCAACGCCCGGCGCTGGTCGCGAGCGCCTGCTCTTTGACTTCGGTTGGCGTTTTCATTTCGGGCACGCCGACGACACGAGTAAGGACTTCGGCTTCGGCAGTTCGTCCGTGGGCAATTTCCAGAAGACCGGGAACTTCATGCCGGCCTGCGCTATCGCTTTCGACGATAGCGACTGGAGGGGCCTCGACCTTCCGCACGACTGGGCCGTTGAGTTGCCCTTCCAGAACGACCCGGACTTGTCGAGCAAAGGCTTTTACCCGCTGGGCCGCAAATATCCAGCCACGAGCGTCGGCTGGTACCGGCGGGTGCTCGACCTTCCTGGCGAGGACGCCGGGAAGCGAATCACCATCGAGTTCGATGGCGCGTATCGCGAGACCATGGTGGTGTTCAACGGTTTCTACATCGGGAGGCACAGTGGCGGCTACGATCCCTTCACTTTTGACGTGTCGGATTTCGCCTATTTCGGCCAGCGCAACGTCCTGCTGGTGCGAGTCGATGCCACCCAGAGCGATGGATGGTTTTATGAGGGTGCGGGGATTTACCGCCATGTGTGGCTCGTGAAGACCAACCCGCTGCACGTGAAGCAATGGGGCACGTTCGTTAAGTCGCAGGTTCACCCCGGCGAAGCCTCGCTCTCCATACTCACGGAAGTGAGCAACCACGGAGCTGCAGCTCGCGATGCGCGCGTCATCTCGACGGTTCTCGATCCTTCGGGGCAGGCGGTTGGCAAACACGCCGCTGCGCCGGCGTCGATTCCCGCCGGGAGCGAACTGAGCTATCGGCAAGAGATCGTCGTAAAGCAGCCCCTCTTGTGGTCGCTCGAAGATCGGCACCTCTACAAGTTGGTCACCGAGGTTCAAGCGGACGGGCAAGTCGTGGATCGCTGTGAGACTCCATTCGGCATTCGAACCGCGGAATTTGACGCCGAGAAGGGCCTTCTGGTGAATGGCAAGTCCGTCAAGCTGAAGGGCACCTGCAACCACCAGGATCATGCCGGTGTGGGTGCCGCGCTGCCGGACGCCGTGCAGTACTACCGCGTCAGCAAGCTCCAAGAGATGGGCAGCAACTCGATTCGCACCTCGCACAACCCACCCACCCCGGAGTTGCTGGACGCATGCGACCAGATGGGCATGCTGGTGTTCGACGAGACGCGCATGATGTCGTCGAACTCGGAAGGCCTGAGCCAGTTTGAAAACCTTGTCCGGCGCGATCGAAATCACCCTAGCGTCTTCATGTGGTCTATGGGAAACGAAGAGGGACAGGCGAACACGGCCAGGGGCACGCTCATCCTGACCGCCATGAAGGCAGTCGCGAACCGGCACGACGGTTCACGGCCAGTTTCCATCGCTCCCGCCGGGGCCATTGGAACGGGCGGGCTGGCCGTGGGCGACGTCGCAGGCTACAACTACATGGATCCGGGTGCTGAGGAGTTCCACAAGAAACATCCTGAGAAGCCAGTCATGGGTACAGAAACCGTCAGCGCCGTGGGCACGCGCGGCATCTACGTCACCGACCGCGCGAAGGGCTTTGTGAGTTCGTACGATCCCTACACCACGACCGGGCGAGCATCGGCCGAGGGCTGGTGGCGCTTTTGCAACGCGAGGCCGTGGCTCTCGGGTGGCTTCATCTGGACAGGTTTCGACTATCGCGGGGAGCCCTCACCCTACCAGTGGCCGAACATCAGTTCGCAGTACGGCATCATCGACACGTGCGGGTTCCCGAAGGATTCCTTCTATTACTACCAGTCTTGGTGGACGGCGAAGCCCGTCCTGCACCTCTTTCCTCATTGGAACTGGCCGGGCATGGAGGGCAAGGAGATCGCGGTTTGGGCGTATTCGAACCTCGATCGGGTGGAGCTATTCCTGAACGGGTTGAGCCTCGGAGCGAAAGACGTAAGGAAAGACTCCCACGTAGCCTGGATCGTGAAGTACGCACCCGGCTCCCTGGAGGCTCGGGGCTGGAAAGACGGGAAACAGGTGATGACGACCAGGCGCGACACAACCGGCGCCGCGGCCAAGCTGGTCCTGCGTGCGGATCGCGGGGAAGTCTCCGCCGACGGCGAGGACGTTGCGATGTTCGCTGTCGAAGTGCAGGATGCGCAGGGACGCACCGTTCCCATTACCGAGAACGAGGTGACGTTCCGAGTCGCTGGCGCGGGGAAGTTGATCGGCGTCGGCAACGGCGACCCGACGGATCATGCGCCGGATAAGGGCACGTCGCGAAAGGCATTCTCCGGTTTCTGCATGGCACTCGTGCAGTCTTCCAAGGCAGCCGGAAAGATCACGGTCGAGGCAACGTCGGCTGGTCTTGCCTCGTCCACCATGACCATGGCTGCCAAGCCAGTGACACTCCGTCCACAGGTGGCCGGGTGGGAGCGCGAAGTGCCGTCTGGGTCTGGTGTCACGGGCCTGTGGAGACCCGTTCTGGCGTCCGCTGGGCCGTCGGATGACTTCATTTCCATGATCGTCGGTGTCAACACTGTGTTCACGCTACGTCAGGATGGCAGCAAGCTGACTGGAACCGTCGAAGGGGGCGCCGGATTTTTCGGAGGTGACGATGTACCCAGCCCCATTGTGGAAGGGAGAGTGACCGGTGATCGCGTGGCTTTTAAATCAGGAAATAGCAACTTTACCGGCATGCTCAAGGGCGACCGGATTGAATTGCAGCGCTCGGTGAACCTCCCGTGGGAGACTCCGACTCCTCCGAAAGAGGAACCGGGCAGGCCGGCGATCGGGCCCGCGCCGGACGGGTCTGATCCCTCCATTGATGTCTCTTGGCAAATGCCATCGAGCATCCCAGTTGTTCTGCATCGAGTAGAACGGTAGCGGCAGAGGCATTGAGAGTTGCTGGTAAAATTGTAGCTGTGTCGGTTTATAACCCGACCGACCATTCTCTGCCGGTTTCTTACACCCTAGGCCCCCGCGCCTTTGGGCTCATGGACACGTTGCCGGTCTGCAATAGCAGTATAGGGCGGGCGGTAAGCCTCAGATTAGGTCAGGGGAAGATCTTACAGTATGAAGCGTAGGCCCTGGTCCGATCTGTGCGTTAACAATCCAAATGGGAACTTTTTCCGGGCTCATGGAATTGCGCGGGGTGCCCGGGCTAAGCCCTCGGCGCCGTCGGACGTTGCACGTAGCCATATGGCCCTCCTCGGACGGTCCCTTACGGAGAAGGTCGGCCATGCGCCCTTCGTTTTCCACGATCAGCAGCTTCATCGAATTCGTCGGCCCAAATGCCTGATACTTCCGCAGGTTTAGAGCCTAAGCCGGAATGGCACTCAGCAAGATGAATAAATATTAACTTGACGTTCATCGCTCCGTCACATCCCGTCTTTAGGATTCCCTCTCATCGAGTTCTCTTAGTTTCAACGTAACGGCAGAGAAACCATCTCTGTCGCCATCGGACCGGCTCAGAGCGTCTCCCGATTCAGCATTTTCTTGTACCGCAAGGAGCTGAAGTCATGAACATGGATCAGTGTCGTTCGACCATCTTCCTTTTCCTGAGACTCACACCTGCGCTAGTGCTGGCCGTGCTGCTTCTGCTGGGCGGAACGCCTGCCGCTTGCGCGCAAGTGGATCGCGCTGTGCTCGAAGGTACGGTAAGTGATCCCTCCGGAAGCGTTATCGTTGGCGCCGGTGTGAAGGTGGTGGCGGTCGAGACTGGCCTGAGCGAGGAACAGCAGACGAATTCCAAGGGTTATTACCGTATTTCTGGCCTGGCGGTAGGGGGCTATACGGTGACGGTAACAAACGCCGGCTTCAAGACCCAGGTAGTCCAAGACGTCATGCTCCGCGTCGGCCAAACCCGCACTTTGGACATCCACCTTGGAGTCGGCGCGATTAACGAGCAGATTGAAGTCAAGGCATCGAACGGACCCGCAGACCGCAGCTCGGCCGAGGCTGCGACAGTGATTGATACGGAGCAGATCTCCGAGCTTCCCAATAACGGTCGCGACTGGGCCAGTTTCACGCTGCTCGCGCCTTTCGCGCAAGACGACGGAGGCGGCGATCAGCGCACGATCCGCTTCGCCGGCCGCGCCCGCGACGACAACAACTTCTCATTTGACGGCGTCGACGCCGGAGGCATTCAGGAGCAAGCGCAAAAATCACAAACCCGTCTGCAAATTTCTCAGGATGCCATCGAAGAATATCGCGTCAACAGCGCCTTATACGATGCCGAATACGGCACCCAGGCAGGTGGGCAGGTCGACGTGGTCACTAAGTCCGGCACGAATGACTGGCACGGCGCCGTTTTTGGCTACTTCCGAAATTCTGTCTTCGATGCACGGAACTTCAACGACTATAACCTCACGGGCAACCCCGCGGTTCCTCCGTTTCGCATGGGGCAGTACGGACTAACTCTCGGCGGACCAATCATCAAGGACAAAGCCTTCTTCTTTATCAGTTATGAAGGGCTTCGCCAGTTGCAGTCGACGACCCAGCAGTTCGCGGTGCCGAGCGGTGTTTGTTGCGGCCAACTGTCGTCGGGTCCTCCTCTTACAGTTCCATACCAGCAATACGTGTTGAACACGTCTCCGCAGATGTGCACTATCATGCAGGCGTATCCATGGCGTGCTTCCATCGGTGCCATCAATGGCTGCTCACCGCGATTTACATACCCGGATACCGCTTTCCAAACCTCATCTGACCCTAACGCCGACGTAGTCACCGCCGCCACCCCAACCACCATCCATGAAGACACATGGCTCGTGCGAATTGATTATAGGTTCAACGATAAGACCACACTCTATGGCCGTGCTCAGCGCGACATCAGCCTGGTGGACGCGCCGAATGGCAGCAGTCTTCCGGCGGACAAGCTGCAAACCATCAACCACCCGGCGAACTACCTGTTGGCGTTGCAACGCTCCTTCAAGCCCAGTATCTTCAATGAAGCCAAGGTTTACATCAACCGCTCGCCATTCCACAATCCGCAGGCCAGCGCCCTTCCGTTTGCGGTAAGCACCAGTAACTTCGTAGGACTCAACGACAACACGGCCGACATTGAAATCGGCACAACCTACGGAGTGGTCGATAACTTGACCTGGACCCACGGCCGGCATGCCTTCAAAACGGGCATGGAAATCCGCCGGGTACGGCTGAATCAGGGGCAAACCGCGGATAACACCCTGAGTTTTTCCAGCCCGGATGATATGGCGAATGCCATGCTTTCCAACATCACCTACATCGCTCCGTGGTGCTGCCATGGCCTGCGCCGCACGTTTTATATGCCGTACTTCCAGGACGAATGGAAAATAACTCCGACTCTAACCCTGACGGCGGGGCTCCGCTGGGAATATTACGGGGTTGCCCATGAAGCAACGAACCGGACCACGGTATTTGACTTGAATCAATTTCACGGAGTCTGCCTGGGATCAGGCTCATTCAACACATTGCCCGTACCGGCCAGTTCAGGTCCGATCAACACTCCGCCCTGCCCCACGAATCCAACACTGTACAACCCAAATTACAAGAACTTCGATCCCCGGGTCGCCCTGGCATGGGCGCCATCAGCGCTGCGCGGAAAGACGGTTGTTCGAGCCGGCTTTGGCATCTACCACGGAGCGGCTCAGAACGACGACTTGAACGCAGGACTGGAGAGCGACACGTTTCGCGTAAAGGTCAACCAGTCAATTCCCTTAGATTCTGCCTTTGAGCAGACGACCCCGGATCTTTCCAGCGTGACCAATCAAAAGCAGGCCTCGCATCCCCGCGCCCTGCAACGCCAAGGCCGCCGGGACTTGTACGCGGAGGAGTGGGGGCTCACCATCGATCACGAATTGCCCGCTAATTTCTTGTTCTCAGCACAGTATCTCGGGAGCCGTGGTGTACGGCTGTTCTCCCGCGGCGGCGTAAATCTCTGCACGACTCCGCTTACTTTCAACCCGGCTGACGGCGACTGCGTCCGGCCACTGGATCAATACTATACAGACCCCAACAACCCGGACCCCTTCGGTTCAGTCGACATAAAAAGAGACATCGGGTCCAGCACATACAACGCGCTTGGAGTGGCACTCGAGCGCCGCTTCAGCAAAGGGCTATCGGTCCAGTCGCGTTATACCTGGTCCCATTCCATCAATGACGGGTCGGTCGGAGGCGGCGAATCCAACGGGCCGCAAAACGTGAATTGTCTGCCCTGTGATAAGGGGCCTAGCATCTTCGACATTCGCAACAATTTCACCCTGAACGCTGTCTATGAACTCCCCTTTGGGCCCGGTAAGGCCTACCTTAACGATTCCGGCCCAGTGGGCAAAATTGTGGGTGGCTGGAGTTTGAGCAGTGTCGGCCTCTGGCACACCGGCCATCCGCTGACGGTTCAGATGGACCTCAGCGGCAGCATTAGCGGAGGGCCTTTCGACCAGCTTCCCTATACCTATCTCCTTCCCGATGGCAATGATCAAACCAGCCAACGACCTGATGTCATTCCGGGAGTACCGCTCACCCTGCCGAACCCCCGCCCAAGCACTCCCTTTGCTCCTGGCAATCCTCTTATCAACCCTGCCGCCTTTCAGGCCCCGCCGGTAGACGCCAACGGGAACTTCACCCGGTATGGCGACGCAGGGAACGGCCTTATCCGCGCCCTGAATAGCTGGCAAGTAGATCTTGCGCTCACGAAGGAAACAAAGCTCACGGAGCGTGTATCAATGGAATTCGCGGTGCAAGCGTTCAATATCTTCAACCACGTACAACTGGGCGATCCGGGCAACCTGACCCTTGTCTACGCACCCGGACAAACCACGAGCAACCTGACGGTCCCCGGAACCTTCGGGATCATCAGCTCCACCGTAAACTTCAACAACAATAATGACAACAAAGCCTCGCCGAACACTGGCACCGGTCTGCCGCGGCAGCTTCAATTCATGGTTCGCTTCATGTTTTGACTTGCGGAACTTGTACCTTCAGACAAATTTCAGGCCCTTCGTCTAAGGTTGCGCTGAGGATCAATCCATGCTGAATCGCAAATTTTGTCTGACAACCGTTTTGACTGTGAGTTGTGCTTTGTTGGCCGCTCCAGCTCCATCCGGTGGCTACTCCGTCATCAAGAAAATTCCCATTGCCGGTTCGGGCAGTTGGGACTACCTCACGGTGGACGAAGCGGCCCGCCGTCTCTACGTCTCGCATGGAACGCAGGTGGAGGTTCTCAACATCGATTCCCTGACGGTGGTGGGGAGCGTTCCGAAAACGCCCGGGGTGCATGGGATTGCGGTTGCTCCCGAACTCGGGCGTGGATTCGTGAGTAACGGCCAGGCTTCGACTGTCACGATCTTCGACTTGCAGACGCTGAAGCCGATCGCGGATGTGCCGACTGGACAGAAGCCTGACGCAATCATCTACGATCCAGCCACATCGCGAGTCTTCGCCTTCAACGGTGGAAGCAACAGCGCAACGGCGATTGATGCTGCCACTGGCAAGGTCGCGGGTACGGTCAATCTGGAGGGCGGACCGGAATTTGCCGCGGCCGACGGCAACGGCTTTGTGTACGACAACCTGGAAGACGAGAACCTGGTTCTCAAGGTCAATTCGCGCGAACTGAAAGTCGAGCGGCGCTGGCCCACCGCCCCCTGCGCTTCTCCCAGCAGCATGGCCATGGACCGCGCCAACCGGCGTCTGTTCCTCGGCTGCCGCAGCAAGGTCATGGCCGTGGTGAACGCGGACACCGGGCAGGTCATCACCACGCTGCCGATTGGAGATCACGTCGACGCGACCGCCTTCGATCCCGAGACGAAGCTGATTTTCAACTCCAACGGCGAAGGCACCATCACAGTCATTCGCCAGGACGGTCCTGACAAATACTCTATCGTCGAGACGGTGAAAACCGCGCCGCGAGCGAAGACCATGGCGCTGGATCCGAAAACTCACCGCCTTTTCCTCTCCACGGCAGAGAATGGACAGTTCGAAGTGCTGGTCGTGGGAAAATAGGACTCTGATTTCGAAGTGGGGCCTTCCCTTATGAGTTCGCGACGCACACCTCTCGCCCAAGCCGTAGTCGTGTTGCTCGCGACCGCGACGCTGCTGGCGCTGACCTGCTGCACCAAGAAGTCGAGTGCGCAGACATCCACCGTTGATTTGCGACTCGACATAAAGGCTCCATTTCGCTTTGTGGCTTACGGAGACACCCGCTTCCACGATCCCAACGACACGGATGCGGCAAATCCTTCGGTACGCGTCGCGTTGGTGCAGGCCATTGCCGAACTCAAGCCGGCATTTATTTGTTTCACGGGCGACATCGTCTACAACGGCTATGACGTAAACGACTGGAAAGTCTGGGACAGCGAGACCAGCGTCTGGCGCGACAAGAAAATCCCAGTCTATCCGGCGCTAGGCAACCATGACTTGCATGGAGATGCAACCGTCGCGCTGGGGAACTATTTTCAGCGCTTCCCCGATTTGAAGAACAATCGGTACTACTCCGTGCGCGCGGCGAATACCCTGGTGCTCGTGCTCGACAGCTCTTTCGAAGAAACAGGCAGTCCGCAAGGCCAGTGGCTGGCCGACAAGCTCGATCATGTCGCCTCTGACGTGGACTTTGTGTTTCTGATGTTCCACCATCCGCCCTACACCAGTTCCTCCGACGCGAAGGCGTTTGGCGGCGGGCACTCCGCTCGAGCTTCCGAGCAGGCACTGGCGAAGATGCTGGAGGAACGCCAGGCCCACGCTCGTTTCCGGATCGTCGTCTTCTCCGGACACGTCCACAACTACGAGCGCCATGAGCACGGCGGCGTCACTTATTTTGTCTCAGGCGGAGGAGCGGCTCACGCGTATCCCATTGAGCGCGCTCCGGGCGATCCTTTTCAGAGCAAGGAAGTGAATTATCACTACCTGCTCGTCGAAGTGGACCAGCAGCAGTTGAAAGTCACGATGAACCGCGTGGACCTGACCACCGGCAAGGCAGTCTGGACGCAACCCGACTCGGTGAGGATTACGGTCCCAGTGTCAGCCGCCGCACAGGCGGCCGGGCACTAGCTTTTGCGGAACTCTGGCAAGCTCCCCGTTCAGAAGACGCGCCATACGAGCGAACAGCGATTGTGGTTGTCCCTTGCGATTAGAACGGTGCCATTCTCGGCACAGCTGTGTGCCGCACTCTGAGCTAGTATTTGATCAGCGGATCAGCGAGGCAACTTAGGGACACCTGCACGGGCGAGCACTGAGCCCCACGCATCGAGCACGTAGACGTCGGTCCAGGGTGCGCCATGGTTCTCCCGTGCCTTAGTATCCGCGAGGATGAAGGTGACGGTAGTTTTGGGGGAAGTGCAGCCCGTGAGCTGCCGGACTTCGTGATCAGATCCTGGCGGATCCGACAGTCGCTCAGGTCGCGCGATCTCTCCACGCCCTGAACCAGCGCGCAGAACGACTTCCACCGCGCCGGCGAGGTTTTGACACCGCATTGGAATCTGGATTTGCCATTCTTTCGAACCAATCTTCCTCACTGTAGGCTGTTCGGCAAACACGACCACCGGCGGGTTGCCACCCGGCGACGCATACCATTCGGGCCAGCGGCGTTCAAATTCGATGCTGGTTGCGATGTAGGCACGGCTGAGGTCATGGTCCCTCTCCTCCCAGCACGGGTGCGTCGCGTAGAGCGATATGCTGCTTTTCCTGTTGCCTAGCGCGTGCAATAGATGGTGCAGCGCGGGAACGAAGTCGGGATGATACCCCGCGTGCACCATCAGAATCAGACCCTCGCGGTCGGCTTCCAGTTCCATCTGGCGGCAGAATCGGCCAAAATCCGCGGAGGCCTTCTCCGAGTCCGCCCATGAGGGCGAAGGCAGGCTCGGATCGCCTAGCACGACGGCGGCACCACCGCCGTTCTCCAGATATTTCTGGTATAGGTAGCGCCGGGCCCAGTCACGGCGCACAACGTGCGCGATCTCGTGCGACAGAATTGCCGCCCACAGTCCAGCGTTCGGTCCGGCAAGTCGCGCCAGGCCGCGCTCCACATACACGGTTCCATCCGGTGACGAGTAGGCGTTGAGATCATCGTCGTCGACGATGCGCAACTGCCACTCGAACTTGGAGCGGGATGGCGCGAGTACCTGCTCCACCAATCGGTCGAACACGAGGGCGCCCGTGGCGTAGTGCTCCGAGGCGGCAATGCTTTTCGCCATAAGCTGAGGCCGCAATCGCGCTGCGGTTTCCGCGTCGAGCTTGAACTGGGAAGGAACTTCTGGAAAGTCGAGAGACTGCTGGCCCGACACCGGAACGGCCCACAGCAAACAAAGACACATCGCAAGGAGAGAACAGACGTGCTTGGCCGCGTCACCTTCCACGGGCTCCTCCGCAGAGATCAGTCTTACACTTGATTATGCTCTTCTTGCGGAGCCGCATGACGCAAAGATGTTGGAGAGCGTTGTTGTCGCTTCAGTATCGTGACTGGCCCCGCCAAGCCGGTTTGCGCTGTCCTGTGCTTTGAGCCCCCAAATGTCATTCCGGACTGATATATCGTCCGCCGCTTTGCCGCAAGCTAACAATGAAAGTTTTCAACCATTCGCCGCATTCACTGCCTTGGTACTTACACGCGACACCGGATCCGATAAGCTTAATCATCGATTGCATTCACGACACGGATTCCCAGGCCAGCTCCATGAGAATCGTCCATCCCGCAATCTTCGTTATCGCGAGCAAGCAAGTCGTCCGACGTTCATGGAGCAGTCTCGTATGGATGGTCCTTCTGCTAACGTTGGTTCGTGTTTCGTTTTCCCAGACGTCTGTGAGCGGACAAGGCGGCGAGTCCGGTGCGATTGCTCTGCGTGTCATCGTCGTTAGCTCCGAGGCCGAGGCGCAGCAGATCTTGGAAAGGATCACGGAATACTGACCGCCGGAGGACAGGCTGCAAGGATTCGATGGGGTGCCGATCGCGATTGGCGCCCCCTCTCAAGATGGGAGACAATCCGAAAGGTAGTTGGCATGTAGGTTTCGGACCTTTTAATTGGAGGGCTGAATTGATATCCCTAATCTCGAAGCGGATGTTGCTGTCCCTGGCTACGACTGTGCTGGCCGTCTTGATACTGCTCGCCTCGGTGCTCCTCTCGGGTTCATCATACGGAACCAAACCCGCCTTGCCACCGGCGGCCGATCTCGCGAGCTTTTCCGCCCTGGCGCCTATTGACGCGCACGTTCATCTTTACAAGGATGACCCGGCTTTGGGGGCTTTCCTCAAGCGTCTGAACCTGCGCGTTCTCGACATCATTGTGATCGATGACCGTGATCCCTTCGGCAAGGAGTTGGAGCCGCAGCGGAGCGACGTGCTCAAGGTCGTCCACGCCACGGGGGGCCGGGCGCTTTTCTGTACAACCTTTAGCCCTTACGACTTCGAAGATCCGGGATTCGCCCAGCGCACGATCCGCCGGCTCGATGCCGACTTCGTAGCGGGAGCAATCGCTGTGAAGATTTATAAAGTCATGGGCATGGAGATGAAATCGAAAGCGGGAAAATACGTGATGCCCGACGACCCTGCCTTCGAACCCATCTATCAGGCTATTGCCGCCCACCATCGCACCGTAGTCGCCCACATCGCGGAGCCGGATTCTTGCTGGCAGCCCCCAAACACCGCCAGCCCCGACTATGCGTACTACCAGCAGCATCCCGAGGAATACGCTTACGCTCATCCCGAGTGGCCCTCGAAAGCCACTATCTTGGCGGCGCGGGACCACTTCCTCGCCAAAAATCCAAAGCTGCTGGTAGTTGGCGCGCATCTGGGCAGCATGGAAACGGATGTCGATGAGATCGCGAGGCGCTTCGATCGCTATCCAAACTTTGCCGTCGATACGGCGGCCCGCGTTGAATACCTGATGATCCAGCCGCGCGACAAGGTGCGGGCGTTCCTGATCAAATACCAGGACCGCGTCCTCTACGGGACCGATCTGGTGGTCATGCCAAAAGACGATACGGAAAAGGCGCTCGCGGAATGGAATGACACCTACGCCCGCGATTGGAAGTTTTTTGCCACAAACAAAACGGTCGAGGTTAAGGGCCGCAAGGTTCAGGGTCTCGAGTTGCCGGAGCCTGTCCTACGCAAGCTCTACCACGATAACGCGGTACGGTGGTTCCCAGGAGTTGTTGCAGGAGTCGATGCGCCCTGAGTACCCGAGTCATCCTATCTGGGGTGCTTCGACAGCGGGGTGCCATGCTGCGCCTGCCGACAGTCGAGGTGAACCGAATGCCGCTTCTGGTACCACTGACGCTGATCATCTTGAGGCAGGCGGATCGAAGAAGTGTTACTTCACTTATTTGCTGTTTCGGACACGAAGCATTCCAAAGAAGAGCTGTGGGCGCTCTGGCTGCCATCGGTTGAACGCACACTGCTTAGTCCTCTCTTTGTGCGCGAATGGAAGACGGTCCGATCGGTCCTTACGAGATCATTTCCCCGCTCGGTGCGGGCGGGATGGGAGAAGTGTATCGGGGGCGAGACATACGCGATTAGCACCGGCGCAACAGGCGAAGCCATGAGGCACCCACGAGGGCCTGGCGATTTGCCGGACATACTGTACCGAGCCCTAGTCATCCCGGGCCCTGGTCATCACTTCCCAGAAGGGGCGCCCGTAGCTGTCTTCACGACTGGATTTTGTCCGCCTTGATGATCCCCGCACCTTCCTTGATCGTCAGGATTTGGTTGACCTCAACGTCGGCGAACTTTTCCGTCTTCCAAGTGGTAGGCCACTTCACCTCAATCAGGTCGATCGTCTTTGCCTGGCCGACACCGAAGTGCAGGCGCAGGTCGCTCTGCGACATGACGCTTCCGCCGGTGTGAACTTCGTCCATCTGCGCGTGCTTGCCGGTGAGTACACGCACGCGGGCTCCCACGGCGGTACGGTTGCAGTGGGTGCCGATCAGCTTGATCTTGATCCAGTTATTTTTGTTGCCGCCGATGTTGCGCAGGAGCGAGGGCGGATCGTTCATATTTAATACCAGCACGTCAATACCGCCATCGTTGTCGAAGTCGCCAAAGGCGGCACCACGGCTGGAGTAGCGCTCGGCGATGCCGGATCCCATCTGAGCAGACACGTCCAGGAATTTCCCGTTGCCTTCGTTGTGGTAGACGACGCGCTTTTGCTTGAAGTTGGCGTCCGGAAACCATTGCTCGACTTCTGGATACACGTGACCGTTGACTTGAATGATGTCCGGCCAGCCGTCGTTATCGTAATCTACGAACCCGCAGCCCCAGCCGACGTAATTGTTGTTCACGCCGACTCCTGAAGAGAAGGTGACGTCGCTGAAGGCCCCGTCGCCGTCGTTGTGAAAGAGGTCACAGGTATCATCAGTGAAGTTGGTCTTGAAAATGTCAAACCAGCCGTCAGCGTCGTAGTCCGCCACCCCGATTCCCATGCCGGCCTGTTCCCGGCCCTCATCGTTAACCGCGGTGCCGCTCATCAAGCCGACGTCGGTGAACGTGCCATCGTGGTTGTTGTGGAACATGAGGCTAGCTTCGGAATCAACGGCCACGTAGATGTCTGGCCAGCCGTCGTTATCGAAATCGTAGGAGACGGTGCTGATGGAATTGCGAGGCCCCGGCTTCAGGATGCCGGCCTTCTCGGTGACGTCGGTGAAAGTTCCATCGCCGTTATTGTGGTAGAGAATGTTGGAGCCGCTGGGCAGGCCGCGCGGCCCGCACAGAACAGAAACCCCCTTCCACATGCAGGTAGACTTTTGGGCGCCAGCCGGCGGTACTTTCTTGATGTCGAACTCCAGGAAATTGGCGACGAAAAGATCGAGCCAGCCGTCCCGATCATAATCAAGCCAAGTCGAACCTGACGTCCACCGGACGCGCTCGTTGTGCACGCCGGCCTTTTTGCTGACGTCGGTGAACGTTCCGTCGCCGTTGTTGTGGAACAGGGCATTGTGGCCCCAAAAGCCGCAGAACAGGTCGTCCCAGCCATCGTTATCGTAGTCGCCCACGCTGACGCCCGTTTGCCATCCCACCTGCCCGAGGCCGGACTTCTCGGTCACATCTGTGAAAGTGCCATCACGGTTGTTCTTGAAGAGGTGTGATCTGGGTTCCTGGCCCACCGGCCACTTCTCGTTCAGCCGCAGGCCGTTCGTCAGGTACACGTCGAGCCAGCCATCATGATCGTAGTCGAAGAACGCGATGCCGCTGCCTTTCGTCTCCACAATATACTTCTTGTGTTCCACTCCACCCCAGACATTGGGAACAGTCAGGCCCGCTTCCTTGGCCACGTCCACGTAGGTCACCGGAATGCCCCTGTCGGCATTGGGCACGGCGGCGGTATCGAGCGCCAGCGGCCGCGTCCACCTGCTGAGAGGCCGGGCGAGCGCTTCCAGTAATGAGGTTCCGAAAAGCACCGTTGAGAAGCCGAGAAATTGGCGACGAGGGAGACGCATGCGCTGATTAACATCTTAGCTTAAGTGACTATCGTGGATTACGAAGCGATCATGATACGATGAACCCCCCGATGCTCTGCTGGGCAGCGGGGCACAACGAGCCTCGAAGCACCAAGCCCGAGATTGGTGGTTCTGGTTCTGGTGCGCGACACTGCCGCGGCTTGCGGCAGAAGCACGGTGGCGGACAGCGGCGGGAACCGACGCCTGCGGCAACCCCGGGAATCTGGTTCAAATCCAGGCACGGCTGCGCGATGTCATAGTTCTGATCAATCGTCGCCGTCAGACGATGTCCCTGGTTGCCCACACATCCGAATTGCAGCAGCGTGCCGGCGGCAACAGTAACCGGACGGCGCAATAGTATTAAACTACTACTAATTGGTTCTTGACAATGTCGATTTGTTGCGGATAGGCTTTCGAATCATTATGAATACTTTGTTTTAGGAATTATTCCGATGTTTTTTCCGGAGCCGAGCGGAGGGGAGTCGATAGGGTGGCTATCAGGAGATTACTTCGCCGGTTTTTACGCAAACCCTTTCCGCAGTTGCAGATGGTCACGGAGCCAAAGCGTTTTACATTAGCGGAGGCAATCCCGGTGTCAATATCAAGACTTGCAGCTAGAGCGTCTGCCATTCTTTTTTTGCTTTGCGTCGGCCTGGTGATCGGGGCCAATCTGGGCTACGCGCAGAGCACCTACGCCAATCTGAGCGGCACCGTCACAGACGCGTCTGGCGCGGTGATCGTGGGCTCGCAATTGACACTAACCAACACGGCCAGCAAGTCTATGGCGACCTACCAGTCGGACGCCGGAGGGCGATACGTCTTTCGCGACCTGGAGCCCGGCATCTACAGCTTGCAGGTTGCCAAGACCGGCTTCGAGACCACCACGCAGACCGGCATAGTGTTGACCATCAACGCTTCTGCTCACAGCGACGTCGTGCTGAAGGTTGGTGCGGGAACCGAACGCGTCGAAGTGCTGGCGAGCACCTCGCTGGTCAACTATGACAACGCAACTGTTCAAGGTGGCATAGAACCGCAAACCCTGGCCGATCTGCCCATCGCGATTGCCAATGGGAACCAGCGGTCCTCCGCGCAACTGGCGGTCCTTCTGCCCGGCGTAACCACCTCGAGTGGCGGCGATGCATACAATGCCCGCATTAACGGCGGCCAGCAAAGCGGCGACGAAGCTATCCTCGATGGCGCCACTCTGTCGGAAGGGTACCTGAACCAGAGCGGGATGGTAGCCATCCACACTGATTTTCCGGTTTCCCCTGACATGATTTCGGAGTTGAAGGTGGTGACCTCGACCTACGAGCCCCAATACGGGTTTACCACCTCCGGTCAGATCGTTGCCCAGACTAAGAGTGGCGGCACCAGTTTTCACGGCTCCGGCTACGTTTACCTGCGCAATGACGGATTAAATGCGAGACAGTGGGGGGTGCCGGCAGGCTCGCCCAGAACATTTGACCATGAGATGGACGCCGGCGCCAACATCGGCGGCCCTATAAAGTTGCCGGGGTTCAATAAAGGGAAGAACAAGGGTTTCTTCTTCTTCAACTGGGAGCCCTACAGGCTGAACGGCGGAGCGACGCGGCCGACACTCACAATCCCCACCATGCTGGAACGGGGTGGCGACTTTACAGACAACCTGGACTCCGATGGGAATCTGATTCCAATCTACGACCCGCGGGACGGCACGCAGTTCAGTTGTAATGGCGTGCTCAACGTGATTTGTCCGAACCTTGAGGATCCAATCGCGCAAGCGTGGCTGGCGCAGCTCCCGACGCCAACCTCCTCCGGAACATCGAACAATTACCTAGCGCCGCACGCGGTTCCCAACTCCTTGTATACCGGGTCGAATGCCTATCTGTTCCGTATCGACGATAACTGGGGGGAATGGGATCGCTTCTCCTTCTCGTTCTACCGTAGATATAACAACTCCAATCTGGTAGGCGCTCTTCCCACTCCGATTTCGAGCGCGCAGGGGCAGCCGGGTCATTCCGGGGTCTATCGGTTCAATTGGGAGCACGCATTTTCGGTGAAGACGACCAACCACTTTACGCTGGGTTATCTAGACCTCTACGAGGATATCTTATCGGCCGATACTCAGACGACCGTGAAAATGCCCACAGTGCCGGGCGTGGCCAACACGACCACGTTCCTTCCCACGTTCGATTTTGGCAGCTTGCAATTGGGTGAACCTAGCGGCCCGCCGGGGCACAACATCAGCACTCGTCCGACCTATGCGATCAACGATATTCTCAGCCGGGTGGTAGGAAGCCACACTCTGGTGGCTGGCGTCGAGTGGCGCTCCCCTCAAGGAAACGCCCAAGGGGGGACCAATCAAGGCGGCACGTTCAGCTTTGGGGGCGTGACTGCCAATAACAACGTGGGCACCGCAAGCGGCAATGGCAATGCTGATTTCTTTATCGGCGCACCCAACGGCGCCAGCGCGAGTTACTACAATGTTCCGGCGATCTATGTACGGCAGACAGCCTGGGCGGTCCATTTTGGTGATACCTGGCGCACCACTCCCAAGTTGACACTGGCTTATGGACTGCGCTGGGATATGGAAACTCCGACGCGGGAAAAGTATAACCACGCTTCGTTTTTCGACCCGACCTTACCCAATCCAGACGCGGGAAATCTTTTGGGAGCCCTGGCTTTCGCCAGCTCCAGCCGGCCCTACCCAGAGCAGGTGGATCATGCGGGGGTAGCGCCTCGCCTGGGTGTAGCCTATGCGGTGAGACCGAACATGGTGGTTCGTGCCGGATACGGCATCTTCTTTGGCCAGGCATTCTATCCGGGCTGGAATGGAGGAAATAGCCTGGACGGCTATAACATCAACTCCGCTGTCGGCAGTCCCGGCCTCAACAGCACTGGACAAGTCATTCCCGCAATGTGTCTGACGCCTGGTAACGCGTTCTGCGTGGCAGCGGGCGTGCCGGCGAATGGCTACCCCACCCCACCCAGCCTTGCGCCAAGCCTCACGCCTGGTTTTGACAATGGGTTATCCCCGCTCTACCGCCCATTTAACGCCAACAAACGTGGGCGGGCGCAACAGTGGAACTTGACGGTTGAGCGGCAGTTACCCTGGAAGACGGTCGTAAGCGGGGCTTACGTCGGAGCGCACAGCACCCACCTGCTCTCGGCGCTGCAGCCGCTCAATGTGCTCAATCCGAATGATCCTCGTGTGATCGCAAATGGGGCAAACCTTCCAAACCCGTGGGATCCTTCCAGCGGGGTTCCCGAGCCTTATCCAGGATGGGCCTCACAAGTGTCTTGTGCCACGGTGGGGCAAGCGCTGCTGCCCTACCCGCAGTATTGCAGCACTCTGGCTGGGCTCAACGAGAATGTCGGCAACTCTATCTACCATTCTTTCCAGGGGCGTGTGGAGCGACGCCTCGACAAAGGCATCTACATGCTGTTGTCGTACACCAACTCCAAGACCATTGAAGATGCCGCCTCCAATACGCAATCAACACAAGGCATTTATAACGGCTCGTATGGAATTGTCTCGCCCTACCAACGCTCTCGCTCCCGCACTCTGGCGTCCGACGACGTGCCGCAAGTCGTGTCGGCGGCCTTCGTCTATGATTTTCCCTTCGGCCACAACAAGCCGTTTCTGAATAAGGGCGGGGCACTGGACAGGGTTGTGGGAGGATGGCAGATCAGTCCGATTTACCGCTACTCTCGCGGCATCCCGTTCTTTTTCCGCGATAACGGAACCTGCAAGTCGTACGTAGGAGCGTGCATACCCGGCCTGATCCCCGGAGTGAATCCGTTCCTTCAAGACCCAAACCACTTTGATCCCTCCAAGCCATTGCTCAATCTAAATGCTTTCGAGCCCTACAGCAGCTTCGCGACACTAGGCTATTCGGGCTATGGGCGCCGCATCAGCAATCTCCGTGGGCCCAACTTCAAGGAATTGGACTTCTCGTTGACGAAGAACACGAGGATCACTGAACGAGTGACCTTCAAGTTCAGCGCCAACTTCTTCAATGCCTTCAACGCCCATTTCTTTATCAATGACGAGAGCCAGAACTTCGGAGGCGATACGGCCTTCAACACTGATATTAGCAACCCTACGTCCGCGCCTTTCGGCACGTGGAATGGAGTGGTCAGCCAGCCACGAACCATACAGGTGGCCGGAAGAATTGAGTTCTAGGCAGGCCGGCTTTTGCGTGAACCCGCCACTCACGGAATCGTGAGTGGCGGTTTTTCCTTGCCGCAGGTTTCCGCTCCACTCTTTAGCAGAGGTCCGGGTTTAACGCGGCTGGGCACTCTGTAGAGGGGAAGGTTCCCCTCTCAACTTTTTGAACTTCTCCATCTGTTCTTGCGCTTCTTCTCGCTTCCCTTGTCGCTGATAGATTCTACCCAGGGTATAGTGAGGCTCTGGATACGAAGGATCCAACTCGATCGCCCGTTGCAGAGGAGCGATGGCTTCTTCGAATTTCCCCTCCTTTTCTAACACCCGCCCCAGCTGGTAGTGAGCTTGAGGAAACTTGGGGTTGTAGCTCAAGGCTTCGTGCAGTCGCACTTCAGCTTCATCGAGGCGATTGAGCGATATGAGGGAGACGACGAGATTCAAGGACGGCCACGCCGAAGGCTGCTCCTGCCTGCGATTGAGCTCGATGGCGCGGGCAAAGCTCTGGATGGCTTCGTCAAACCGGCCCAAGGAGTCATAGCACAGCCCCAGGCTGTTGTAGGCGCGCATCATGTTTGGATCGAGCTCAATCACACGCTGTAACCTGCTTATGGCCGTGGTGTATACCCGTGCATCATAGTCCAGCCTGGCCAACCAGTAGAGGTAGAGAGGGTTCTGGGGATCGCCCCGGGCAAGTCTCTGGAGTTCGTCTCGCCCCCAGTCCCGCCGGTTAAGCCGGAGGTAGGCCATGGCCAGCGAAAATCTGGTCTGATCGTCAAGCGAAGCGATCGCTTCGGCTTTCTTCCACGCAATTGCCGAATTGAGGTACTGGCCGTCGAGGAAAAGTATATGTCCCACAAGGGTATAGAGCTTGGCGGTGTGGACTGACTTTGGGTCGCGTTGCGTCTCCTCTAGCAGAATGGTCTCGGCGCGCTTGTAGTCGCGGCGCTTCAAAGCGCTCTCCAATTCAGCTTTTCGGGAGGGTTCAAGCTGAAGCTCTGCGAGCGATCTCGGAGCGCCCAATACTGGTAACGCCTCGGGCTCCGGGGCTTGTTGCGCAACGAGCGGAAGCGAAAGCCATCCGGTGAGCAGGACCTCGACAATTAGTGCGCGCACCCGTTTCGACGGCCGGGAATTACGGAGCATTGCGTTTCCTAAGGGGCAGAAGCCGGCTTAGCCGCTGCAATTTTCGCTCTCGTCGCCAGCGCCGCCTGACTGTCAGGAACCAGGTACAACTCGCGTTCGATCTCCGCAAGCGCTTCATCGTATTTCTTCTGTTGCAAATAGATGAGCGACATCGCCAAATGAATTTCGGGAAGCTTGGGGTCAACGTCAGCCGCCTTTTGAAAAGACGTCAATGCCTGATCATACTTCCCCTGGTTCCAAAGTTCCTGGGAAAGCGCTTGGTGCAGACGCGCGGAGTTGGAATCGAGCTTGGCGATCTCCTTCAACGATGATCGAGAAAGCTCTGCCCAGCTTCTGGCCAACAAATACACGTATTCGGCATCTCGGGGCGCCAGCCTGGTGAGTTGCCGATACTGATCGACCGCAGCAAAATGCTCCTCCAGAGCGTCGTAGGCACGCGCCAGCTGCAAATGTACCTGCGGCTCGGCTGGCATCAGTTTCTCCGCGATCTTTAGCTCACGGGCGGCTTCTGCATTCTTGCCGAGCGCCAGCCAACTGACGCCCAACAGCAAGTGTGCCGGGCCAAACTCTGGCTGCAATTGCAGGGTCTCACGGAATCTTGCAACGGCCTGCTCGTGTTGACCGCGCTCCTGCGCAATAACGCCCAGATTGTGATAGACGAGGGGGGATCTCACACCTTGGTGCAAGGCCAGAGTGAAAATCCTCTCGGCGGAATCCAGGTCACCCGCCCTCAGCGCTGCAATTCCCTTGGCAAGTTGCTCCTGGCCAGGTAACGTCGCGTTCTGGCCCACAGAAAGACCAGCACATATAAAAAGCGGGACCAGCGCAGCAAGCATCCTAGTTCGATTCATCCCAAGGGACATTTTACCTTCTCCGCACGGCGGCAGCGATATAGAATCAGCTGAACCTTCTGCGTTCCCCTGATCCCGTGGAATGAGAGTATGAATTTCTACTGGTCACATGTGGCGCTGCCGTCGGCCGTTTTTTGCGGCTTCGCGTTCTTTAGCAATTCAGCTCTTTGCCAATCCAGTTCCCCAACCGAGCGGGAAAAGGTCATTATAGAGATCCAAGATCTTATCGACCGGGATGACCTTGATGCTGCCAGGCAGAGGGTTTATGAGGCGCAGAAGGGAATGACCGGTTCCGGTCTCGATAACCTGCTTGGAGTCATCGAGGCTAAGACAGGAGACTACGCCGGCGCAGAAGGAAGTTTCACGATCGCTATAAGCCGCACCCCGACCTTCACTGCTCCCTACTTGAATCTGGCACGTCTTTATCAAGAGAACGCTAGTCGGGACCCTAAAAGTAAGGCCAAAGCGCTTGCCGTATATGAGCAATTGCTTAGGTTCGATCCCGCCAATACTGAAGCGAACTACCAGGCCGCTGTGCTCTCGATGGAGCAAAGCCGGTACGCGAAATCGCAAGGGTATTTGTCCCACCTTCCGCCTGACAGCCGAACCAACAGCCAAGCGCTAGCGGTGCGTTGCGCAGACCTGGCTGGTCTTGGCGACCGGATGCACACGGATCAGTGTGCGGCTCGCTTGCGTTCCGGCCCCGATTTTTCCGAAGCCGATGCGCAAATGATTGCGCCCGTGCTGGCCTCGGCCAAACGCGAGGATATCATCGTCGGACTGGAAGAAGCTCTGGCTAAGCGTCGGACGCTCTCTGGCCAATCTCTGCGCACGCTGGGGCTGGCCTACGAAAAGACTGGAAAACTCTCAGACGCGCGCAGCGCCTTGGAACAGGCCTTTTCCAGTCTCGGTTCTTCCTCGACCGACATCCTTCTTGACTTGGCGCGGGTTGGGCAAGAACAAAAGGATAACAAAGGGTCGCTGGGTTACTTGGCGCACGCCGAGGACTTGAACCCAAAGGACGCCACGATTCCGTACTACTTTGGTATCCTGTGCCTGCAATTGAATCTTCTCGCGGAAGCCCAAAGGGCAATGGGCAAGGCTCTTGCTCTCGATCCCGATAACCCCGCGTACAACTACTCCATGGGAGCGGTCTCCGTTTTCGAGCAGGGTCCGGAGCAGGCAATCCCGTATTTCCAGAAGTATCTAAAACTCAAGCCGCAAGACCCACGGGGAAAGTTGGCCCTCGGCGCGGCCTATGTCAGAGCTAAGAATTACGAAGCCGGGCTGCCGTTGCTTCGCGAGAGCACGAACCATTCCGAAACAGCATCCACGGCTCATTATTATCTGGGGCGACTTTTGAACCAAGAAGACGACCCCCAAGGCGCGATCCAGGAATTACAGCTGTCATTGAAATCGAATCCCGATTACCCTGACGCGCTCGCTGAACTGGGACGCTCTCTTTTGGCGAAGAAGGAGTATCGGCAAGCGCAGGGGGCACTGGATCACGCGCTTGCCCTCAGTCCAGACCATTATCAGGCGAACCTTAATCTGCTATTGCTGTACGCCAAGATCGGAGATGCGCGCCGCGATTCCCAATCGCAACGCGTCGAAGAACTCAAGAAGGCTGCCGAAGAGAAGAGCCAGGAATTGTCCCGTATTATCGAAATCAGGCCGTTCGATAATTCAGGAAACTAGGATCGGAGAGGCACCAGGGTTTGACAGTGAAGCTGATTGGCGCCTTGCTTCTGCAGGTTGCGACCCTATGCGGCGCAGCCTGCGCGCAGTCCCGGGAACTGACGGAGGCATACCACGCGCTGTATCGCGGTGAATACGGTCGCGCTTCGCAGATCGCGCGGCAGTACTTGAAAGGTCATCCCGGCAGTGCAGCAATGCATGTGGTGCTGGCTCGCGCAGAGCTGACCACCAACCGCCCTGAGCAGGCGATCGCGGAATTGCGAAAGGCGCTGGCTGCCGATCCGCGCAATGTGGACGCACACTACTACCTTTGGCTGGCCGCAAAGACGCAAGCGCAGCCGGAATACCAAAAGCTCTTTGCGATGGCCCCTGACTACTACCGCGTTCACCAGCTTATGGGCGAAGCGGCGCTTGCCGCCGACCGGCCGACGGAGGCGGAAAACGAATTCCTCGCAGCCCTGGATGCGAAACCGAATTCCCTTGAAGTGCTGGCGGAACTCGGGAACCTGAAACGCTCACAATCGAAGTACGATGAAGCGATCGGCTACTTTACCAAGGCGGAACAAGCAGGACTGCTCAACTATGACGTCGCCTATGGGCTGGGGGTCTGCTACACCTTCACACAAGAATATGACCGCGCAATCCATTACTTGAGTGAGTCGATTCGCATCGATCCTGTGTCGCCTGACGCCCGGTTGGCTCTCGGCAGCGCCTGGGTTCAGAACGGAAAATTCGAGGCGGCGGTCCCCGAGCTCGAGCGCGCCGTACAGCTCGACCCTCATATGAATCAGGCGTACTTCCTGCTGGCACGGGCGTACCAGAAGCTTGGCCGTAAAGATGACGCAGCCGCTGCCTTGAAGGAGCTCAAAGAGGGGCAGGAATAACACTGCCGACGCTGGATTGTGCCAATGGAATGGCAATCAGGATTCTGCCCAAAGAAATGTCGGCAGATCCGGCGCGGAAGCAGCGCCTTGAGTGGGAAGCGAAGACAATTTCCAGCCTGAATCATCCGAACATTTGCACGCTTTACGATATTGGCTCCGTTTCTCTTTATCGCAAATCTCTCTTCCCTGGTGGGCTATCTTTGCCCCATTATCGGTTAACTTCCTATAGCCGGACTTGAACTAAGCCGTTTTGCGGCGGACGCATTCGCGTGTTGCTGAGCCGACGGTCGAGGTGATCTGAGCTAGTTTGTTGTCGCAGAGGAGGAACTCTCTGTGACCCACCTACGCCAGATCATGCTTGAGGAGTTACGACGCCGCAACTACGCCGAGTCCACCATCCACACTTACATCCAGACGGTCGAGCATTTCAGTCGGCACTTCCATCGTTCGCCCGATCAGCTTGGCCCCGAGCATATTCGCCAGTATCAGGCCGCGCTGTTCACGCGCTGGAAGTTGGCCCCGAACACGGTAACGCAACGCTTGGCTGCTTTGCGCTTCTTCTATGTGCAGGTGTTGAAGCGAGGCTGGAGCGTTGCCGAGACGCCGTATCCGAAGAAGGTTTTGCACTTGCCGCAGGTGCTGAGCCAGGACGAAGTAGCACGTCTCATCGACGCGGCAGAGTTTCCCTTTCATCGCGTCCTGCTGATGACGCTCTATGCCACGGGCGCACGTCGCGCTGAAGTGGCGCACCTGAAGATCAGCGATATCGACAGCCAGCGGATGGTCATCCATATCCGGGGAGGCAAGGGGCGCAAGGACCGCGATGTCATGCTCAGCCCGAAGCTGCTCGAGGCGTTGCGCGTCTACTGGCGCGGGCTGAAGCGCAAGCCCACCGACTGGCTGTTCCCCGGCAATCGATGGCATACAGCGAGTCATCCTGTCTCCACCAAGGTTCTCTGGTACGCCTGTCAGCAGGCCGCCGAACGCGCCGGCCTTGAACACAAACACATCCATCCCCACACTCTGCGCCACTGCTTTGCCACGCATCTGCTCGAAGCCGGCGCCGACCTGCGTACCATCCAGATGCTGCTGGGTCATCGCGACCTGGAGGAAACCACGATCTATCTGCACCTCTCCCGGCGGCATCTCAGCGCCACCGGCAGTCCGCTGGATGCACTCACGATCCGAGGAGAAGGAGAGCAGACGCAGAACGCATGAACCGGCCACCTCTCGAGGTGGCCGACATCGTTCGCTGTGCAGGACGGTCCTTCATTGAGCGCAGTCGCAAGTGGATTAACGGACAACACGAAAAGGTGTTGCAGGCCATCACACGCTGCCGCACCGCAGCGCTGGGTGGACATCGCGATCAGTGCTCAGATTGCGGACATACTGCCATCTCGTACAACTCGTGTCGCAACCGGCATTGCCCACGATGCCAGGGCAACGCCCGCCAGCGCTGGCTTCAGGCGCGGCAACGGGAGTTGCTGCCCGCCAGCTACGTGCACGTCGTCTTCACCCTGCCGCGGGAACTGGCTCCGCTGGCATTGCAGAATAAACGCCTGATCTACAACCTGCTGTTTCACACCAGCGCTGCAACTCTGCAGGAGATCGCTCGCGATCCCCGGCACCTTGGAGCCGAGATTGGCTTCTTCAGCGTGCTCCACACCTGGGATCAACGCCTGCAGCATCATCCCCATGTCCACTGCGTACTTGCCGCCGGCGGTCTTACTCCGGATCGCTCCCGCTGGATCTCCTCGCGCCGCTCCTTCTTCCTTCCCGTCAAGGTGCTCAGCCGTGTCTTCCGCGGCAAGTTTGTCGCCGGACTCAAGACCGCCTTTCATGCCGGCGCACTCCAGTTCCACGGACATCTCTTACCGCTTGCGCAGCCGCGCGCCTTCGCCTCGTGGCTGCGGGTACTGTTCCGTCACGACTGGGTCGTCTACGCCAAGCGCGCCTTTCGGAGGGCCAGAACACGTGCTGCGCTATCTCGGTGCCTACACCCACCGCGTTGCCATTTCCAACAGCAGGCTGGTTGCTCTCTCCGAGGGCAACGTAACCTTTCGCTGGCGCGACTCCGCTCACGGCAACAAGAAGCGGCTCATGACTCTGCTGGTCGAAGAGTTCCTGCGCCGCTTCCTGCTGCACCTGCTGCCGCGCGGCTTTATGCGCATCCGCAACTTCGGCTTCCTCGCCAACCGGCGGCGAGCAGAACTCCTTCCGCTCTGTTTCCGATTGCTCCAGCGATCCGATCAGCCCGCAGTAGGCGCCGCATCGCCGACCACGCTCCCCGCTCACTCACTATGGAACTGTCCGCTCTGCGGCGGAACCATGCACGTTGTCGAGCGCCTCTCCGCCGCGCAACTCCTCCTCCGATCTCCGCCTCATCTCAGCCGGTGCGCCGCATGAATCCACATCTCCAGCCTCGAATCTCTGCTCGTGCTTCGGCGCGCACACTGGTTCTCTGTCTCGCATCTGTCAGAATGCAGTATGGTGGTGCGACTTCCAGACTCTCCGATGCGCCGCCCCACGCCCATTCTCTCTGCGATCCGCTACTGAAACCCAAGCGCTCTGACCGCAACGGCATTCTCGCAAACGATCAAGACCGGCTCATCCAGATACAAATCCCATAGTCCCCCGGGGGCTTCCTTCAAGTCGCTGTATCTGAAGCGCCCCTTCACAGCGTCTCAACTCCACAGCTCTTCGCTGCAGCGGGCGCTTCAGATACAGCACTAAGACTTCTGGGGCATCCAGAGATTCCGCCTTTCCGATTCGGCATGCGTTCCTCCGCCCCATACTTCGAACGCCGCACCCATCCATTCCAGGGCAAATGGATTTGCCGATGTCTTTGACCCACTGACCAACTGATATAACCTTAACGTGCTCAACATCGATGCCGCCATTACGATGCTCATGGAAGGCTGAGAATCAGCGCACCGGTCTTGCCTGGAAGACGTTAATGAAGAATGAGGAAGCGCAACAAGGAATGAAGAAAGCCTGGCTACGGACACAGCATGTGTAATCTGACTTTCATTCTCGCCTTCAGCCTCTTATTCAGTCCTTTCCCGGCGGGCCGGGCGAATCCTTACGGCCCAATACCGGGCAATCCAGTGACGATCAAGTTCGAAGAAATCGCAGCCAAGGCCGGCCTTCGCTTTGTTACCCAGAACTCGCCGACCGCGAACAAGAATCAGGTTGAAACCATGGTCGCCGGGGTCGGGCTGCTCGACTACGACGGCGACGGATATCTGGATATTTATCTGGTCAACGGCGCGGCCGTTCCTTCGCTCCAGAAAGAATCGCCCGCCTACTGGAACCGGCTGTTTCGCAACAACCACGATGGCACGTTCACCGACGTTACGGAGCGCGCGGGCCTGGCCGGAGCGGGCTACGGGATGGGAGTCGCGGTAGGCGATTACGACAACGACGGACGGCCCGACCTGTTTCTGGCCAACGTCACGGGCAACCAACTTTTCCATAACAATGGCGACGGCACATTTACGGACGTGACCGCGAAGGCAGGGCTCGCGGGCGCTCAGATGAATGGGAAGAAGATGTGGTCCGTGGGCGCGGGCTGGTTCGACTATAACAATGATGGGTTGCTCGACCTCTTCGTGGTCAACTACTGCGTCTGGGAAGTCAACAAAGATCCTTACTGCACGCTTAAGAACGGGATGCGGGCCTACTGCCATCCCACACTCTATGCATCCCTGCACGACACGCTCTACCGCAACAATGGCGACGGGACATTCACCGACGTTTCCCAGGAGACGGGGATCGCCGGGCACATGGGCAAGGGCATGAGCGTTTCCTTCGCGGACTATGACGGCGATGGGTTCCTGGACGCTTTTGTAACGAATGATACGACTCCTGCGTTCCTTTTCCACAACCTCGGCGGGAAGAGGTTCGAGGAAGTGGGCGTGGCGGCAGGCGTTGCCTACGCGCCTGACGGGTCCACGTTATCTGGCATGGGATCTGATTTCCGCGATGTCAACAACGATGGACGGCCCGACATCTGGTACACCGCGGTCGAGCACCAGAGTTTCCCATTGCTGATTAACAGCGGTCACGGGGATTTCGACGACCTGACGTGGGCCAGTGGTTTGCAGGCAACGACCGAAATGTCAGGATGGGGCAACGGGATTTACGATTTCGATAACGACGGCTGGAAGGATTTGTTCGTTGCCCGGGCGAACGTGCTCGACAACATCAGCGAGTTGATTCCGAGCCGGAAATATCCGGAGTCAAATTCGATATTCCGCAATCTTGGAAACGGGAAGTTCCAGGAGGTCAGCGCTGCGGCCGGGCCAGATTTCCAACTGGAAGCGGCCCACCGCGGCGCTGCTTTCGGCGATCTTGACAACGATGGCCGCGTGGATGTGGTCGTTTCTGTACTTGGAGGCCAGGTCAAGCTTTTTCACAACATCTCCGACACGGGCAACCATTGGGTCCTCCTTAAGCTGGTGGGCACCAAGAGTAACCGCATGGGGATCGGCGCACAGGTTCACATCACGACCGAAGACGGCCGCTCGCAGTGGAACGAAGTGACCACTGCGGTGGGCTATGCCTCCTCCAGCGACAGCCGGGTGCATTTTGGTTTAGGGAAGAATCAACGCATCAAGGATTTGGAAATCCGCTGGCCCAGCGGCATCAAACAGACACTCCACGACCTGGCAGTAGATCGCATTTTGATTATCGAGGAACCCGGGCAATAGCAAGTTATCCATTTTCCCCGGCGCTTTTGTGTTCTTCGGATCCGATTGCAAAAGCTTAGACAACTCGGCACGAGCCTTATCGTAGGCTCCGGTTTCCGCATACTGGCGACCCCACGGCTTCCTCCGGGCAAGCGAGGATGATGGTTCTGGCCATCCGAGCCACTGCGGGAACCAAGGCGGCCGCAGTTACCCACTCGGCGCGGATCTTGCTGAGCATTCCATCTTTGCCGTAACACCCCACCCTTGCCCAGAAACCCTTTCGCCACCGTGTTTGCAAGTGTCTGGATCTCTGGATCTGCTCAGTCGCTGAATGGCATCTGTGTTTGTCCAGAAAGAGATGTTTTTCACGCCTCGGAGCGATCTGTTGTCAGCACCCTTCAAAAGATCCGATCTTCATCCGAGCGTGTGTTATGTAGGCCTTTGCGTGGAACTTCTCCTTGCGATAGGCCCGACATGCAATCTTTTCGGATCGCAGGCCATCGACTATGGCGGGGACACCCCTCAGGAACCCTGCACACTCCATCGGTGATCTGATGTATAACCTTCCAGTACAAACAGATCGTGATCGGTCAGATCACCTGTCATATACTCTGATACATCATCAGCTATAAAGCGAGAATAGTGGAGGCCTTTAGGCGTGAGCAAACACAAAAGCACGGCTCCTCTCATCCGAGAGCTGCGTATGAGCCGCAACAACTAATCGCTCGTCTTTGTCTCTCAATCACTTAGCTCGTCGCTGTTACGTGGCTTTCCACCTTGTTCCACCCTGTTCCGTTCCACAGTTGTTCCACGTTCTCGGGCGTCTGGCCGACTTTGAAGATGCGCGGAGAGCGAATGGCCGCTCAAGGCCGCGCGCCCACCGAGCATACAGAGTCACGTCGGGTTCCCTAATTTCGCAATCCAGGACTCGGCATTTGCGGCTTAGTCTGTCGAATGTCGGACGCGGTTCAAAGCCGCACCCATCGCCGAGCAAGGTTGAGAGTAGAGGGTATGAGCGCTTACGGTAGAGAACGAGCTTCTTGGCACCAAATACTCTTCAAATTGTGGTTCTGGGATCGTCGCAAAAGGCCACGGGCCGGTGCTAACCGACTCCGAGTAAACAGACTGAAGACCTCAGGCGGGCCGAATTTCATTCGTGTTCGGAGATGGTCGTTTGCGGTCCGCTGGGTCCGGGCATTTTGGGCATCTAGGCGGCGTCAGACGTGGCGGAGACCTGCCACGTTAGTTGAACTGAGTTTCAGACCTGAAACGATTACGAGCGGGCCTTTGGTTGGTATGGCAGAACCTTCAACTAGAGCGAAATGCCGCGCTCTTCGGAGTGCACGGAGCCGTACGCTCAAAAAGTGTTTGACAGGGATCCACATTGTCAGAGACGCGATTTATCGTCAATTGACCAGGATGCTCCACCGGCCGCAAGAGCAATCACGAATACAGTTATGTGCCACCGCTTGCACATGCGTAGTTGTTTTTGTCGCCCCGCTTATGATAGAGAAAGGGGATGATTTTCTTGGGGGAATGGGCAGTCAGCTTAAGGGCAGCACTGCTGATCGCGTTGTTGGCAGGCGGGACCCCTCTCAACGCCAGCGCCGAGGATAATGGTCTCGAGCGCACGCCCGTCCTCGGCTGGAGTACCTGGAGCTTCCTCCGTCAGCACCCCACGGCAGCCCAAATGAGAGCTCAGGCGCTCGCCCTGCATGATTCCGGATTGCAGACAATCGGGTACCAGTACATAAATCTCGACGACTTTTGGTATCAGTGTCCGGGACCGCAAGGTCCAAATGTCGATTCTTATGGCCGCTGGATGACAGACTCATCGACATTCCCGGCCGACGGAGATACCGATGGCATCAAAGTGGTTGCTGATTACATTCACAGCCTCGGGATGAAGTTCGGGATCTATGTCACGCCGGGTATTTCGAGGCAGGCGGTCAGCCGGAACACGGCCATTAAGGGCACATCGTACACGGCTGCGCAGATTGCGGAACCGTCCGTAGAGGAGAACAACTACAACTGCAAGGGCATGGCCCGCATTGACTACAACAAGCCTGGAGCGCAGGAGTATACGAATTCATGGGTAAATATGCTCGCGGCGTGGGGTGTCGATTACATCAAGATTGACGGCATGAAAGACAGCAACGCTGCTGACGTTAAGGCATGGTCGAAGGCTATACGGCAAAGCGGGCGGCCCATGGTCCTGGACGTCACGCAGGGGAACCTTACAATCGCTATCGCCCCGACATTGGTGAAGTATGCCAATCAATGGGAATTCGCACCCGACGTCGAATGCTATCGCTGCGAAAAGGGCGGTAGCAGCTACCCGCTGACCAGCTGGGCCGACGTTGCCAAACGCTTCAACTACGTGGCGGAGTGGCAGCCTTACGCTGGTCCAGGCGCTTTCAACGACTATGACTCCATCGAGGTAGGAAATGGCAGCAACGACGGGCTGACTCCGGTCGAGCGCCAGACTCAGATCAGCCTGTGGGCCCTTGGGGCGGCACCCCTCATCCTCGGCGTCGATCTTACTCACCTCGACCCAACGGATCTGCAGAAATACCTGGAGAACTCCGCCGTCCTTGCTGTCGACCAGGATTCGATCGCCGCGAAAAGGGTGCTCAATACCGGCAACCAGCAGGTGTTCGCCAAGAGGGAACCGAACGGAGACACGATCGTCGGTTTGTTCAACACCGGCGGGAAGGGAGAGGAAGTCTCTGTTCCAGCATCCACCGTAGGCCTCCCCGAAAACGAAAGCGGCTATTCCTTACACGACCTGTGGACCGGCGAGACGAGGAAAACAAGCAGCACCATCAGTGCTGTTGTTCCATCGCATGGGGTCGTCCTGTACCGCGTCAGGGGACTTTAAACTACTCGATTGCTGACGACCCAGTCTGGATCGCCAACTAGAATATTCTTCAAGCGCTATCTCCTTTGACCCGCCTGATTTGCAATAGCCCAAAATGGCACCCTCGATACAAACGGCAGCGAATGCCGGGAAATCCCGAATATGGCGATTTTGAGTGAAATTGATTCCATGACAATGTCGGCTCCAGTGCCCGAGTAAAGTTGGTGGTGCTAAGCCAGCCAACGGGCTCGAGCCCGGTGGGCGAAGATACGGGCCAAGGGGAAGAAGGCGGCTTAGATTCGGACAGCGGTCTAGAAGCCCTGTCCCTACCTGAGAATATCTAATGTGACTCCTGAAGAGATCAAGCTCGGTTAGCCCATCTCTCTTGTTTCCACAGCACGACCTGATAATTCCTTCGGCACCAGCGCAGATGGAGTTGTTCGAGCTTGAGCCTGTCGTCAGTGAAATGATCGAGCAGGCGGAGAGCGAGCACGCGCCAGTGCATCGCTCGACCAAGAAATTCGTCAAGCATCCAGGCCGCCAGGAGTTGCCGGCGAATCTTCCTCGCGTGGAGCGGATTCTGCCCTGCGCATTAGATCAGCGCGTATGCAAACGCTGCGGAAAAGAAACGGTGGTGATCGGCTACGAAGAGAGCTCCCAGTTGGATGTGGAACCGGCGAAGTACTTCGTATTGGTCACGAAACGAGAAAAACGGGCTTGCCGGTCGTGTGAGGATCTCGGCGTCGTCTCAGCGCCCCTGCCGCCAAGGATCATCGAGAAGTGCCTGGCGAGTGACCGTATCGTCATCGAGACGGTCGTCGGCAAGTATTGCAATCACACACCGCTGCATCGGCAGAGCGTGATTCTGGAAAGAGACGTTGGCTTGGAAATCAGCCGTGCGACGCTGGACGGCTGGGTCCTGAAGGTCGGCGAATTGCTGATTCCGATGGTCGCGGCAATGAGGCGAGAATTGATCAGCGGAAGTTACATTCAGGCGGATGAAACCCCAGTCGATGTGCAGACACGCGAGGGCCGAGGTCAGAACCACCAAGCGTACCTCTGGCAATACAGTCGCCCCGGAGGAATCGTGGTGTTCGACTTCCGTCTAGGCCGTGGACGCGATGGGCCAATGCGGTTTCTGGGACAGTTCGAAGGCATTCTCCAAACCGACGGCTATGCAGCGTATGACCAAATCGGTGGGCCGAGAATGGTACATGCGGCTTGTTGGTCTCATGCAAGAAGACAGTTTTTCGAAGCAGTGCAACTAAATCCCCGAGATCCGGTTGCAACCCCGATTGTGGCTCAGATGGACGAACTGTTTGCCGTCGATGCAGAAGCTCGCCGCAAAACGCTGACTACTGCGGCGCGTCATGTCCGGCGTCAGGAAAGAGCAGGCCCCTTCTGGATGGAACAGCTCGACTACAATCTGCTGTTCCGCTGGTTCGTGGGCTTGAACATTGCGAACACAACCCAATAGTTTCCTGTTTTGCCGACCATCCGCCCGGAACCCGGCTTCTTACCTCCCAAAATCTCGTTCCTCGATCGCGACGAGCGAATCTAGGTGAAACTGGTTACGCAACCGCTGAAATTGTGGCAACTCATGGCGGAACCCTCATACTAAGCAGAAGGTCTTGGAAGCGTGGGGCGGTCCTCACGAAGTCCCAATCCCATGCCACGGCGAGATGAGTCAAGGGAGTTTCCCGCTCTTACGAGCATTACGGTGGGAAGTGCATGCGGCGAAGTAGATCCTGAAAACGTGGGTCGGGGCGCAGCGGGTCCCACGCCCGGCGCACTTTCAGCTGAACCATCTGCCAGTCGTGTTGGGCGTACGCCTTTTCCAGTTCAACGAATGCCTGACCTGTGTTCCCAAGATGGGCATAGGCCACTGCCAAGTCATAGGGTGCGTGTCGGCGTTTGGCCTCCGAGAGCTGCCACGTCCAGTATCCCTTAGCTCCGTACGTCCCATAAGCGCGGCGTAGTCCGCCCATCTCCTCGGGCCGTGCTCCCCACAGCGTCATCGCTTTTTGAAATTCTCTGATCGCGTCCTCGTACTGTCCTTTTTGCTCATATACCTCGGTGAGGAACTGGTATGCCCTGGCATCTTCCGGATCCAGCACGACCGTTCGCCGTAACTCTGCTATGGCTTGGTCGTCCTGGCGCGCGTTGAAGTAGACCGAACCCAAGGCTAGATTCGCGGACACCGACAGGGGATCGGTTTCGACAGCCCGTTTTGCCTCGGCGATTGATTCCGCGTAGCGGCCCACGCACGACAGGTACCAGGCATATTCAAAGCGAGCCTCCACCAGGCTTGGATTGAGCACGAGGGCCCGCCTGAATTCCCGATCTGCCTCATCCCAGTCCCAACGGTAGTAGAACGCGCTCGCTGCCAGCGTGTAGCGCACCTCGGGAAGCGTGTCGTCAATTTCCAGCGCGGTCTTCAGCGCGGCGCTGAATTTGGGCAGGGCTTCCTGAGGTGGCAAAGCCCCCGCGATCCAAAGCCATCCGTAGGAGTCCGCCAGCCCTGCATAAGCCGGAGCCCAATGGGGATCGGCTTCGATCGCCTTCTGAAAATATTCAATTGCTTTCTGGAAGTCCTCTGACCTCCACTTGTAATAGTGATATTGGCCCTGCAGATAAAGCTCGTAAGCCTGGGGGTTGATCGGGCGAGCGCGGGCCAGCCGGGTTGACTCCTCCGGGGTCAGCGCCACCTTGATCTCCCGCGCTACGGCCTGGGCCACCTCGCCTTGCAAGGTGAGCACATCCCGGGTGTCTCGTTCATAGCTCTCGGCCCAGAGATGAGTGTCGGTGGCGGCGCGGATCAGTTGCGCCGTGATTCGCACCCGTCCGCCCGAGCGCTGCACCGAACCCTCGATGATGCCCTCAACTCCCAACTCGCCCGCGATCGCTTTCAGCGGCTTGTTCGCGTTCTTAAACTGCATCACCGAGGTGCGCGAGATCACCTTCACCTCCCGCATCTTGGCCAGGTCCGTGATGAGGGCATCGGTCATTCCGTCAGCGAAGTAGTCCTGCTGCGGGTCGCCGGTGAGGTTAGACAAGGGCAGAACGGCGAGCGACCGAATCGGCGGCTCGGATGTGCCTCCGGATAGCTTCCGACGCAAGCCGCCGACATCGTAGGCGACCAGCGCTGCCATGAGTGGCAACAATGCAAATGCGGAAACGAGGATTGGAACGGCATAGCGACGCTTCGATTTCGGGGCACTTTCCGGAATGTTGTCCCCATTCGTGGGAGCGACGAAACGGTACCCGTGGCGGGGCAAAGTTTCAATGAACTGGGGATTCTCGGCAGAGTCGCCCAGTGCCTTCCGGAGTTTCTTGACGGCGTGGTTCAGACTGTCGTCGAACTCGACGAATGTGTCTGCGGCCCACAAACGCGCACGCAGATCCTCCCGCGTGACCACCTCTCCGGGATGTTCAACTAGGCAGCGGAGCACCTCGAAGGCTTTGGGCGGGAGAGGGACTGTCTGACCGTCTTTTTGGAGTTCACCCGAGGTTAGGTCCAACTCGAAGTCGCGAAAACAAATTCGCTGTAGGGATTGGACAGGAACAGGCATGGAGCCATCCTACTGAGAGTGAACTCTAGCACAAAGTTATTGAAAAAACTGTGATTGCGCGCCATGCGGGTATTGTGGCGTTTCTCCGCAGCGGGCACATTCAGGGAGATTTCATGCAATGGTCAGACGCTGTTCATTGCGGGCGTAGCAAAGGACGTGAGATAGAGGGTAGCTAAGGGCCCCCGCGAGAGGCAACTAGCGTCGGTTTCGACCTTAGGTTTATTGAACACTTTCCTAGCGTGAGGAGTCCCAGGCGCGCTTCGTTCATGGAGGAAATCATGAAACGCATCAGCATTCTGCTTTTGGCTTCCTTCACATGCTTTGTCTTAGCGGCTTGGCCGCAGGCGCAGACGCAGTGCAAACACAAACCCAAGATCATTACTTTTGATGCTCCGGGGGCGGGCACAGGCCCGGGCCAAGGCACCACCCCCTATGTCATCGACTCGCAGGGCACGATCGTAGGACCGTATGTGGACGCGGACAATGTGAATCACGGTTTTGTGCGCGCTCGTGACGGCACCATCACCACATTCGATGTTCCGGGCGCAGGCACAGGCGCGGGCCAGGGAACTGTGGCCTTGGGCATCAACCCAGCGGGGGCGATCACGGGAATGTATTTCGACGCGAATTGTCTGTATCACGGGTTCCTGCGCGATCCCGACGGCTCTTTCACAACCTTCGACGCTCCAGGCGCAAACACGGTTGGGGGGCAGTGCTCAACAAATATTTGGTGGCTCGTAATGCAGGGCACCGCAGCTCACAACATCAACGCTGCGGGAACAATCACGGGAATCTACACGGACCCGAGCGGTGTGGGTCACATCTTCCTGCGCGATCCCGACGGGACTTTCACCACGTTCGACGCTCCTGGCGCGGGCACAGAGGCCCCCGAGGGCACGTGGACTGCAACGTCCTACACCCTGAACCAGGCGGGAGCGATCACCGGATGGTACGTAGACTCTGGCATGGCGCTTCACGGCTACTTGCGCACTGCCAAGGGTACCGTAACCACCTTCGACGTTCCGGGCGCGGGAACAGGCGCCATCCAGGGCACCGTGCCTTTGAGCCTGAATCCAGAACGTGAGGTCACTGGATTCTACCTTGATGGAAGCAGTGCGTTTCACGGCTTCCTGCGGTCTCCTCGCGGCAAGTTGACGACCTTCGACGTTCCGGGCGGGGGGACAGGCTTCTTCCAAGGCACCTACCCCGCGAGCATCAACCCGGCGGGAGCGATCACGGGAAATTACACGGACACGAATAATGTCAATCACGGCTTCCTGCGTGCTCCCAACGGAAAGCTCACGACCTTCGACGTTCCGGGGGCCGGCGCGGGTGCCTACCAAGGCACCATCCCCTACGGCAACAACCCAGCGGGGGCGATCACGGGAGCGTACGTGGACGCGAACGGTGTGTCTCACGGCTTCCTGCGGCTCGCACACCACGACGAACATGAACGTTAACCAGACATTAAGCATCAGCATTCTTGCTTGCATTCTAGGTATATGTTTCGTTTCGACGGCATGGGCACAGCAGCCTGCGACCATGCCACCAATGGGAGTGAATAACTTCGGAATCGCTGTGGGCACCTACGGGATCGGCGATAACCCCGAGCAAGCCGCTGCGGTTGCGATCCACTGAAGAACGCTTGACGCGTGCAAAGCTTGCAGGATCAAAGAAATCGACGAAATCTAGCCAGGAGGTTTGAACATGAAACAGAAAAGCGTTGTTGCATTCACTTTCGTTTTCGTCTTAGCGTGTGCAGCCATCTTTCTCCCTGTGGCCGGTTCACAGGTACAGGCGCAGCAGAACTGGCAGAGCTGCAAGGCATTTCACGGGTTCGTGCAAGGTAGTCTACCCACTACAAATCAGTTCGCGCCTACAGACACATGGGGCGGTCCGATCTTTGTCAACCTTGACGGCGAATTCCTCCAAGGCGGCTTGTCGGGCAACGATGGAACTGAGTACCCACACGGACCGGTTTCGATATTTAAAGGCGGGGAATATAAGCTCTGCTTGACGTCCGCGGCTGCGTGGGGCGGACCGAATGACTGTTCGGACAGTTTCACCTACAAAGTCCCTCAGGCCGTCGTGATCTGGCCCGCCGGGAAATTGTTGGGCAGCTATAAGGCCACTGCGAATGTTGTGAAAGGAACGGGTAGATTCGCATCTTCTTCGGGACAGCTAGAGATCGAAGGCCCATTCATCCTTTGGAACGATCCCAGCAGTCCGTTTGGGGTCAGTGGACGATGGAACGGTGAATTCAAGGGCAGAGTTTGCGGCGTCCAGTAATCATCCTCTCGCTGCATTCTCAGCCTCAGCACCGGCTCGGGACCTCGTGATTAATGAGGACAGACTGATTTGTAACCGATTGGATCGTCTCCCGTGAGCAATTTGTTTTGAGTGATCGTAGATCTCCGGCAGCAGTTGTTGGAGGTTACATATGCCTGGATGCGATATCCGAACCCTCGACACTCTAGGGCTTGAACTCAAACCATGCTGCAACAAAAATCCAGGGTCCATTCTAGACAACCTAAGCGGCCATGACCACGTCCTTTTTGGACTGCCTTGCGCTCGCTGTAGGGCATACTACGACGCCGACCTGGACGCATGTCCCATTTGCGGATGCAAAGAGAGGGTATCCTCAACAGGGAAGTCCAGCGGCCCGTCCAGAATTCTGTGCCCTTCAACCCAATGGACAGAGAGGTGACTTCAGATGAAGACAATCATTCAGACGGCTCTCGCTCTGTGTTTAGGGCCTTGTTGAGAAATAAGAGAACCTGGTTGTTCGTTTCCGATACGACTAAATGAGGAGCAAGCTATGATCCGAAAACTAGTATCCCTGTTCGTAGTGTTAGTGCTGCTCAGTGCTGGAGTGCAGAGTGTAAGCGCCTGTGCACCTCGGCAACTGGATGTCATGACGCGCAATATGGATGCCGGCTCAGACTTCTGGTACGTGCTGACGGCTGACCCCAACAATCCTTCCGCAATTCTGGTCGCGATCACGCAAACCTATCAGGAGATGCTCAACAGCAACATTGCTCAGCGTGCCGACGGCATCGCCGCCGAAATTCAAAGGCACCATCCCGACATGGTCGCTCTACAGGAAGTCACAACCTTAAGTTCGGGACCGTATGGATCGACCGACTTGACGGTCGTGGTGAGTGGGTTGGACTCGCTAATGGCAGCGCTCAAAGCACGCGGGTTGCATTACAAAGCGGTGATGGTCCAGAAGAATGCCGATATCTCCCTGCCAGCGTTGGATGCCAATTACCAGAACATGATCCAGGTCGGGCTCACGGACTACGATGCAGTTCTGGTGCGTACCGATCTTCCGGCAGCGGATCTTAAAGTGGCCAAAAAGCAAGCGGATCACTTCAGCGCTGCCGCGACGCTGAATTTTACCGTTGCCGGCCAGTCGATTCCATTCCTGCGTGGATGGATCGCCGTGGATGTGAAGATACGCGGCAAGAATTATCGGTTTGTCACGACGCACCTGGAAACCTTCAGCCCCGATTATCAGGCGGCGCAGACCAACGAACTATTGAGCGGCCCGCTCGCCACGGATTTGCCGCTCATTCTGGCAGGCGATCTTAATTCGGACGCTCATATACCCAGCTGGGAGAGCGGCCCGGCCTATGGCATTCTGACCAGTGCTGGGTTCATGGACATTTGGAGCAATATCCATCCGAACAATGCAGGATTTACCTGGCCACTCTTTCTGGAGGATTCAGGAATAGGCTCGTCGGCGCCACAGAGGATTGACTTGATTCTGACTCATGGTAGTGGCATCACTCCGATGCGAATTGTGCGGACAGGTCTTAGTCCGCGGAATGGACTGTGGTCGTCCGATCATGCCGGAGTCGCTGCCGCTTTTAGGCTGCGGCCATGAGGCTGCGTGGATCACTTTGTCTCTTGGGCGGACTGCGTTCACTGCGGTCTGAATCATGGCGGACTGCCGTCTGATTCAAAAGGCCGTCCTGCTTATTACTATCCTCACCTTGGAGGACGCCTAGAGATTAAGAGATAGAAGTGCGGCTCTGATCGAGTTGTCGCTCCGCCGCACTCTGCGGGCGACTTTCGAAAGGAGATCTTCTCCCATGAATGCTCACGTTGGATTGCAATTGCATGAACCATTGCGAATGCGCATCGGAATGATTTGGCGCCGGCTTGTGGCTGCGAGCGCGGTCTTGATCTTGGCAGGTATCGGAATTGTAACTGCATGGAGGGGGTCACATCCCTTCGGGCTGGAGCGATTCCTATTCGCGCTGGTAGCAACGCTGGCTCCGGCTGCCGCATACGCTTTCGCCTATTTTCACGCTTTGCCGGAGGTGCTTGGGGCAGACAGCGCAGCTCAGAGGAATTCGCTATTGCGCCGGTGGTCGGACTTCGCGCGCCTGACGTCGGCAGTCGCGATCCTCATCACGTGGATCTGCTGGGCCGCAATTATCGCGAAGCACTTCCGCGGGATGGTTATTCCATTGAAGAAAATGCCGTCGGTGGTGGATGTATTTGTGCTCGGTACGTTGACCACAAGACCGGATCTATGCGTAATTGGCGCACTTCTCGCTGCTGCGCTCATGACCATGTTTGTGGTGGCAAGCGAGCAGTATTTGGCACGGACAATGGATCTGATGGGGCCAAGTCCTGCAATGGGTTGGCGTACCGTCGCCAGGAGGGTCGTGGGAAAGTGCGGACGGTGGCTGGGAGCGCACCTGCATGCCAAACCAGCGTTGGTACTGGCAAGTGGACTCCTGCTTTTTAGCTTGGTTGCTCGGGCGGATCTCTTCGAAGGCTACGGATTGCTGGTCGTAACTGGACAGCAGAGTTGGCCGACGGCTGAATACACACTGGTAGGCCCGACGCTCACAATCCTTTGTCAGGTAGGCCGGTGGATGTACGTTGCAGCGCTCGGAATCGCCCTGTTGGGCTTGTCAGCGGTTGTGATGGGTCACGCGGGAGACCGCCTGCGCCGAAGCTATGCACTCATGTTCGTCTCGACTGTGATCGCCTTGTTCGGTTTGTGCGATCTGACGCTGGGAGTGGCCCGGTTGGATTCGATGGTGCCGGCTGTGCTCAATTTTGCCGTACTTGGAATGGTATGGCTACTGCCGATTGCGCTTTGGGTCTGGCGAGAGCGAGGCGGCCGCGCCCACTGGGATCGCAGCCGGCTCGCGGTAATGATCTTTTATTTGCCAATTGTGTTTGCGGGACTGGCGCTCATTCCCCTCGCACTCATTCTCGTGCCCAGCTACGCGTCTTTCCTGCTTGGTTCGGTGCTTTTGGCATGGGGCTTCACGGAGAGCCGTCGGGAGGTGGCGTAGGCAGCCCAGGTACAGGCATCTGTCACGGAGTCGCTAGTTTGCCCCGACCGGTTGACTCCACCACGCTCCGTGGCCCCAGGCTTCAGTGAACGAAGCGTGGAACATGAAAGGTCAGGGAGGCGCTCGCATGAGTATCAGCCTCGGTTTGGATGTAGGAGCAGTCAGCGTGAAGCTGGCGGCTTTGGGTGCACCTGAAGACTATCCCGTGCTGGCCCACTTGGCTAAGGTTTCCTCGTCATTCTTTCTTCCGAAACTGCCCAAGAGCAATGGATTATCTGAGCGTCCCGTTGCGCTTTCCACGTACCGATCCGCAATTTCTATTTTGACGGTCAGCAGTCGGATCTCGACCGCGACATCGGAATCTACCTCGAACTGGCGCGATCGTATCGGGAGAGGAAGCCGTACAAGCGCTTTTACCCTTCGCGGTATTCACGCAGGGAGAACGTTGAGATGCCGGCTTCTTTCCTCTGCCGAAGCTCCGATAGTCATCCAGATTGGGTGAGCGTATGAGAAAACCGCGTTCAGTTCTCGTGCTTCTTCTGCTTCTGGTCTTTGGCGTGTCTGTGGTTCTTCCAGCAGAGGATGTCCCGGAGACCCCGTATGACGAATCGGAGGTGCTGCCTTATGCGGGCACTCCACTGTTCTCAATCGCCCTGCCCCAACCTGGGGGCCGGATAGCCAAGGCTGAGTTGAACTGCGCCTCTCCGTTCCGCTTCAAACCTTTAGCAAAATGCCGTGCGTGCAGTCGCGAGAACTACGCAGATTCGTACTGCGTCCCCGTTTCACTCACCATCATCAATCATTCTCTTCGTTGTTAAGCCCGTTACAGCCTCTCTTTTGCGTGAACCAAGGCAAATCGCAAACTAAGCCGCTCTTCCCCCGATCGAGCCCTGTGCTCGCATCGAGCGGCTCCAGACAAGTTCCTAAAAGGAGGTTGTTATGCATCGATTCGCACACGGGATCGCCGTTTTTGTATGCATCGCGGCGATTGCGTTTTCCGCATTCGCACAAACTACTGAGGCATTCCCCGGATCACAGAACGCACTGGCCAACGTGGCGATCAAGAACATGCAACGAACCGTGCTGCACGGCAACATCGCGCACTACACGTTCGAGGTCGTCGTGGGCCCCGGCAAGTTCGATGTGATTAGGATGCACCGGATAGTTCGGGAGAAACAGCCTTATGAACCTATTCAGACTGTAGGCGGAGTGCTATTGCTCCCCGGTGGGCCCAACTTTTTCGAAGCGATCTTCATGGCGCCACTAATCTCTCAGGTGCCCGCCTGGGATCAGTCGATCGTCGCGTTCCTGGCGAAGAACAAAGTTGACGTTTGGGGCATGGACTATTCGTGGGCTCTGGTTCCAGCCCAGCAGACCACCTTCAAATTCATGAAGAGCTGGGGCGTTGCCAGGGACTCCCAACACGCGCACATCGCTCTTTCGCTGGCTCGCGCGATTCGTGGTGTGACCGGCCAGGGTTCCGGCCGACTTGAAGTGCTTGGGTTTAGCTACGGCGGAGCGGTCGCCTACGCAGCCGCCGGGAATGAGACACAGCAGCCCCGAGCGCTGCGCAACATCAAAGGACTCATCTCCGCTGACATGCCCATGAAGTTCCAGGAGAAATTCCTCCGGGATTACTACTGCACCTTCATGGCTGCCGATCAGACAAATCTGGATGCGGGCACTTACAACGACGACGGTGGTGTTTTCGACACGCAACTTTATGATCTGGCCATATCGGCGCCCGCCGACCCATCGCCGTTCTTCCCTGGCCTTACCAACTATGTGGCGATTGAGTTCTTGGGAGCCAGCACGTGGTTGTTAAACAGCAGCCCAATATTCTGGCATTTCGTCGCCGGATATCTGGACGCCAACCAGATACCCAGCGATCTGCGCTACACCGATTCAAGGGTGTGGCGAGATTTGGTTGGGAACGTCCCGCCCCATTTCCCCATGCAGGCAGATTGGGATACTGACGCGCTGTTTTGTGGGGTCGACGTCCCCTTTAACCGCCATCTCCAGGACATCGCCGTGCCCATTCTTTATGTTGGGGCGGCGGGCGGATTCGGAACCTACGGGTACTACACGACCACACTGACGGCGAGCACTGACATCACGAAATTCACGGTGCAATTCCAGCCCGACGACCAGCGGATGGTGGACTTCGCGCATGGTGACCTTTTCCTGTCGAAGAATGCCGAAACACTGGTGTGGCGGCCGGCCCTGGACTGGATCATCGCTCATCACTGAGGAGGATGACTGTATCCTCGCGCGCAGAACGCGACACAACCAAAAGACGGGGGCGGATGTGCCAACCGGCAAGTGCCCGGATTCTCCTCTGCCCCATTTAGCAAGATGTTTGCTGTGGAGGGAAAATCATGAAACGCATCGCTGTTCTCGCTTTGATTCTATGTGCGTGTTTCGTATCGGTTGCTTGGGCGCAACAGCGGGTCATGGGACCCATGGGCAGACGTGTGCCCCCGATAGTTTCCGCGACAACAGACTCGAGTGGCACTGCACGTACCGCCCATTCCGACGGAGCGAAGGTCTATTACCTCGGCCACGACAAAGATGGGACTTGGGCAGAGCCAAGAGACATCAACGATTTTGGTGTTGTGGTTGCCGTGGGCGATATCGCTGGCGGATACACCCACCAAATGTGGACTTCACTCTTCGGCCGACAGGCTGCGCAGTGGTCCGACCTCGGCTACTTTGGCGGCGAGGATACCACTGGTTGGCTTTTTGAAGGCGGTGGGATAGCCGACACCGGCATGATTGTGGGTAGCGGCGGGACTTCGGACGGCCACACCCATGCGTTCGTCTGGACACCTTGGCTCGGGTCGAAGGTGGATCTGGGAACTCTGGCAGGTGACAACGGCAGCGTCGCGATCGCCGTCAACAAGTTGGGGACGCTCATTACCGGCGTCAGCTACAACGACCTCAAAGCAGCCGCCGTGGTATGGACGCCCAAGGTTGTATGGAAAAACGGTCGTCCAAGCATTACCTGGAAGATCCAAAAGCTCCCCGCCGGAGGACTGGATCAAACCGGCAAAGTATTCGAAGGTGTGACCCTGAATTGGTGGGGTGGGTGGAGCGTGAATGATTTTGGCCAGATCGCTGGCGACGGCTGGAGCGATAACTACGAAGAAATTGCCGTCATGTGGACTCCTGTTCCAGAAGGGACAGGTTGGAAAATCACGCGACTCCCTGCTCAGTCAGATTACAGGTACACACAAGCCCTTGCGATCAACGAGAGCGGCGAAATCGTGGGGCAAGTCTGGCAAGACTCCACTTCGATTTCCGCCTTTTGGAAGAAGGGACCGTCCAAGGGGAACACTTGGAACTTGACTGTACTTCCCACTCTGTCTGGTTTGCCGCAGGGGTGGAACCAGGCCTGGGGTATCAACGACGTTGGTGACATCGTGGGCGTCAGCAACGATGCCGACTTGAACTGGCTTGGTACCCGCTGGAGCACAAAGGACCCTAATTTCGTTCAAGTGCTCGGCTTCCCAGGGACTTGGAGTGAAGCCTTCAAGGTGAACAACAGCCGTATCGCGGTGGGTGTGTACCGCAGCGACACTGATCAGGAAGACGTACTCGCGATGCAGATTCCATGAACCGCCAATGCAAGCCATCGCCTTGGCGCATGCCGACCTCTTTCTGGCGAAGAATGCCGAGACGCCGGTGCGGCAGCCGATCTCGGAATGGATCGTCGCTCACCAGTGAGAGAGGGGAGACGCATCGTCGCGCGCAAAGCGCAACACAACTAAAAAACCGGGGCGGGATGGTCCAACCGGCCAATCCCCGGATTCTTTTCCGCCCCCATCGCAAGAGGTTTTCCTGTGGAGGGAAATAATGAAACGCATCACGATTCTCGCTTTGATTATATGTACTTGTTTTGTGACAGTGGCGTGGGCACAGCAGCAAGCGGCGCCGGCGATGAAGCAGCACCCCGCTTCCCGTCACCGAGTTACGAACGAAGCTGCAAACTATTCGCGCACGAGCAATCCATACAACATCGCACCAGCAAATTCAGCGCAAAACAAAGTCTGGGAACTCGGGACTTACCCGGGCGGAACTTGGGCTTCCATGGGAGACGTTAACGACTTCGGAGTTGCGGTAGCCCAGGGCGATTTGCCTGACGGTTCTACCCACAACTTCGCCGTTCTCCTGTTTGGCCGACATGCGGGAGAGTGGATCGATCTCGGCACGCTCGGCGGGACGGAAAGCGGTTGGGACGAGGGTCTGGTTACGATCTCGGACACGGGCTTGATCGTCGGACATTCCGCCAGTACCGACCAGGACCGTCCGCACGCGATCGCGTGGACAGAGAAGTCCGACATGGTTGACTTGGGGACTCTCGCCGATATCGGCTACCTAACTTACAACTCCAGTTATGCCTCAGGGGTGAACAAGCTGGGAACGTTGATCGTCGGCTGGAGCGGAGTTGAGGAAAGCTGCCTCGGCTGTGCTCCGACGCTTCCCGTGGTTTGGACACCAACCGTCGTGTGGAAGAACGGGCAACTGGTTACAAAATGGAAGATACACAAACTCGACACGACCGGGTTTGCTGTGATCACGAAGTGGTATCCCTGGGCGGTGAATGACTTTGGGCAGATTGTTGGAGAGGGCAGCGGAGACAACGGTGAATATGTCGGTGTGCTGTGGACCCCCCTCCAGAACGGGAAATGGAAAGTCACACAGCTTCCCGCTCTCTCGGAATACCCGGAACCGGAACCTTTCAACATCAATGACCGCGGTGAAATCTCGGGCGACATCGAGCCAGCGGATTTTAGTGTTTGGATTCCGGCCTTCTGGAAACCGCTTGACTCTTCCAGGAAGACCTACAGCAATCCGATTGTGCTGCCCATGCCAGACGGTGGGTTCGCGAACTGCTACACCGATGGCATCAACGAACTGGGAGACCTGACAGGCGAGTGTTGGGCTCAAGATCACAGCGTGGACCAGGCGGTGCGCTGGACCACGAAGGACACAACTTTCTCGCAGGTCCTCGGCTTCCCAGGAGATTGGAGCTGGTCGTTCAGGGTAAACAACGACAGAATTGCGGTAGTCACATACGGCGGCGGGGATAAATGCTCAGCGGATGACTACATCTCGTGCGGAGGCGCAATCCAGCTCCACTGAGCTTCGAGCAAACTCTGTCCAGCTCAGTAGGAGCTACGGCGCGCCCAGATGGATCGGTGCTCAGGACGAAGGAATCAAGACTGGCCGCCTGAGAATTTGCTGATCAAGTGGCGAAGTCACGCTGGCCGCGGATTCAATCTGTCAACCATGTGTTTGCTCTGACAGTTACGCTCGATGGGGACATTGCCGAAGCCTTCTTCCAAGCCGTGCTCCAGCAGGCACGCGAGCGGAGTCTGCTCTCGGACGAGCACTTCACGGTGGATGGAACGCTACTGGAAACGTGGGCGAGTGTGAAGAGTTATCAGCGCAAGGATGCTAAGAACGCCGTTCCGCCGGACGATCCTGGCAATGCGACGGTGGACTTCCACGGGGAGAAGCGGTCGAACGAGACGCACGCATCGAAGACAGACCCGGATGCGAAGATGGCACGCAAAGGCAACCCATGACGCCTTGGTACGGGGTTCTCTCAACGAACTGTTCTGGGCCTACAGTTCCAAATCGACCGCCCAAGCCAAACAGTCCGCCGACAAGCTGAAAGAGACAATCTACGATTACCTCCCGGGAAGAATAAAGACCAACGTTCCAAAGCCCACTCCCGCGAAGGAATTGCATCAATATGGCTCCGCTCTGAGCTACGAGTATCTAGTTCGGGAAGTGTGCAACAAACTGGACATACTGGGCGCTAATGTTGAGCCAATTCCGGTGCTGGAGGTATATCTCGTAGAGGACTTGTTTGTGAAGGCTGCGGCTCAAATGAATGCCCAGCAACGACACGCCTTCTTAACCACTCAGGTTCAGCTAGACGATTTTGCAACCGTATTCCCTCAAACACGAGTTTCCGGTCCTGCGACGACTCTGGCCGCTCTGGCGCTCGCTCAGGGATCTCCGGTGTGCTGCATCTCGACTGAAACTGCCATATCGCCCGAAAATATCATCGTGCCCTAGATACCGCAAGCCGCTCCAACCGTGCGAGGATTCTGCTGCAGAGTCAGGCGATAAAACCGCGGGCGGAGCAGGAAAATCCCGATTGTTCTTGCTGGCTGGTGCTAAAGAAGCGTGGCCCGGCGACCGAGAGTTTGCGTCACGAGCCGGTGTAGAGCTGAAACGGCGCCCAGTAAAAAGGATTGTGGAACGCGCTGCCATGGAGCAAGGAAAGCTTGGCCGCACGCAAAGCCGCATCCGGACTAGCTCCCTTATCCAGTTCGTCATAGAACCGATCCATCAGCTGTTCGGTCGAGGCGTCGGTTACCTCCCAGAGACTGGCGATTACGTTGTGGGCTCCGGCTCGCAGGAAAGCCCAGGCGAGTCCCACCAGGCCCTCTCCCGAATAGGCACGTGACCCGGCGCCATAACAAGCCGAGATCGTAACCAGCTCGGCGTGCAACGGGTGCTGAACAATATCGCGAGCATACAGCTTGAAAGAGGCGGTTTCGACAGGGCCTTTGGAAAGCACAATTGCCGAGTCGAGCGGACTTAACCGGCTGGCCGTCCCGTGCGCAACAAAATGAATGTGGGAAAACTTCTCGGGATTATTGGCTAGGTACGCCGCAGGGGTCGCTTGGTCGCGCTGATAAACCTGTAGCTGCATTGCGGGAAAGTGTCTGGCGACGCTTGCCATCTGCTGGCCAGCCCGAGGCAGTTCTGGATATTCCTTGCTCGGAGCGATGCTATCGCCCATCAGTAGCAGCCTGCGCGGCCGCTTTTTTTCGCCGTCACCTTCGCGGGCTTTTTCGCGAATAAAGGATGCGGCGAGCACTCGGAGCGAACTGGCGTTCGCAACGTCGGCATCCTCAATCCAGTAGTGCGGCTTCGGTTCGGTGACCACCAGCGTCTCGAAATTCAGGTTGTTCAGACTGCCGTCGGGGATGATAAACACTTTCGTACCGTTGGCTAGGAATGTCTTCGCCGGCGCGATGAGGGTGCGGTAGAGTGAGCGCCCATCTTCGCTGGATTCAAGAACGTCCTGCGGGCCATTAAGGGCCTTGCGATACCGCTGCACCAAGGAATCGATTTCCGCACCGGGAGGCAGCGGAAACAGACTGGTCTTTTGCGGCGTGATTGCCCACAGATACGACTGATTCTCTCCCAGCCAGTAAAAAAGAATCACACTCTTCGCCCGCCGCGAAATCTCCCGCGGCTTCACCGCCGGAGGTCCAGCGTGGTCGCCATTCAAAGCTTCCTTCGAGAGCAGGCCCAGACCCTCCGACAGTGTTCGAGCCCGGCTGTAGTCAGCCCAACGAAGTGCTTCCTCCGTCTTTCCTCGCGCCAGCAGAAAGTGGACGTAGTCGTCGTAGATGCGCGCTGCATTGGTTAGGAACGAAAGCTGGAAATCCTCGCGCCGCACCGTGGTCCGTGCCCCTTCGAACGTAGCGAGGGCCGTGCGATACTCGCGCTCGGCCGCATCGGGCTGTTTCTCGTATTCGTAGAGGAGAGCCAGCGAGTGCTCGGCATCCCACTTTAAGAAAACTGAGGACGCTTTGTCCTGCTCAACTTGCTGGAGCGTCGTTTCGGCCTCGGTGGAGTTGCCTCGGCGGGCGGCCACTTGTCCCTGAACAAGTATCGGATAGAGTTCGTCCGAACGATTGTTACTCTCCCGGGCAAGGCCCCGAGCCTGGCCTGCGTAATCGGTGGCTTGGTCCAGTTCTCCAGTGAGCAGGCAGAGCCGGGCGAGGGCCCGCAAAGCGTTATAAATGTCCCCTTTGCCCCCAGTCTCCTTGGCAAGGGAGAGCGCATCAAGAAACGACCCCTTGGCACGCTTAAGGTCACGGCTATCAGCATAAGCGTACCCAACGTTCGTGGTCCAGGAAAGCTCGCCGATTTTGTTACCAATCGCGTGCGCGCGGCGCTCTGCCTGCAACGACAGATCCAACGACTGATCGATATCTCCGAGCTTGTAGTAGGCCCAGCCAAGATTTCCAAGTGCTGCTTGAACCTCGCCCTCCGCCCGCAAGGAGGAGGAAGCTTCGTAGGATGCTTGCGTCCAATCTATCGCTTCGTCGAAACGCTCTTGTCGAAGAGAAGTGAGTCCTAGATTCAGAAGGGCATTCGCTACCAGGAATCGGTCGCCGTGGGCGCGCGCAATATCGAGCGATTTCGTAAAAAATTCCTTTGCGTCCTTGGGGGCGCCGCGCTGGACGGCTAAGACGCCACGCGCACGAAGCACTTTGCCACAGGCGATGTCGGATGTGACCACGCAGTCTGGAGCGGCAAGAGAGATGGCTTCTTCTGCCTCGGAGAACCGGTGCAATCGGGCATACGCCACAGTCTCAAGAGCAAGCCATTCGAGCTGTAGGCTTCTGTTCAAGGCATGATTTTGGGTGGACTGAAGAAGTTGGAGAGCCTCTGGGTACATGCCGCGCCACAGAAGAATTTCGGCCTGGAGTTCTCTGAACTCTACCGCCAACTCCGGGGCCAACGCTGCATACTGACGATAGCCAGCTTCTGCCTCGCGCTGCGCTCCGACCAGATCGCCGTGCTCGAACGCTCTTTGCGCGTGGTCGAATGCGGCGTGCGGATTCCCACGACTGCTGCATGAGAGCCCGAAGCTCAAGAGGATGAATAAGACGGCCAGAACTACGGTGCCGCGTTGCGGGCGGCGTCTATCGATCCATCGAACTTCCGGTGGCGAAATGTATCTGTCCCGACTATCGTCAACTAGGGTTGAGTCTGGCCGTTGGTCTTGGTTGTCGCGGCGGCGACCGTTCCGTGCCCGACGCACCCCAGCTTCATCTTGATGGCCGTCAGTTCGAAGTAGACAGAGGGCTTTTTGGATTTTTCGTACACGGTCTCGCCCACTTCGATCTCGCCCAGCGCCACCGTGCCAAAATCCTGAATCACGATCAGGTTCCCGAAGGTCTGCACTCCGGGAATCGGAATCTTTCCGATGTTTTGGACCACGGAACATGTGAAGGGCTCGTGTTTGCCTGCGGCTTGGCCACTCGCGGCTTGGTCAGCGGTGCTGATGAGCTGCTTGATGTAGGCGAGCTTCTTATCGTACTGGTCCTTTAACTCTTTGGGAAGGCCGCTGGCTTCGGCGATGTTCTCGGTCTGTTCTTTCACTTTAGCGAGAAATTTGGCGCTCTGGAAATAAGACTGGTTGCCCGTGGGCCGGTCTCCGCAGATGCCAAGATTCAGCGTCAGAGTGGGCGCGAAGCCCCCAACTTGAAAGTTCTGGAACTTCGTGCCCAGGAAGGTTACATGCGGCTCATGACCGTTCTCGTAGGGATGGTGGGTGGATACCTGCGACACCACGCGGTCCAAGGTAATGATTTCGAAAACATTCAAGCCTTCCAGGATCGAGGTGGACAAAGTCACCCATCCGTTATCTTTCAGGCTTCTTGCTCCCGACACCCGAGTCTCGCCGTGGGCGTAGGAAATGAGCCCCTCGATACTGGCCTGCTTCGCGAAGCGGGTGAGGTGACCACCCTCCGGCTCCAATGCGACCAGGGATTGCGGTTCGATCCGTTGCTCGATGGGACGCTGCAGGTGCCCGCTGAGCACATGGGCTACGGCATGGTAATCATGGGAAGGTGTTACAGTCCTGCCTGCTTGGGAAGTGTCCTTCATAATCGCCATAGTGTACCTCTGCCGCGTTCAGAACTCATCTCTGAATTTGTAATTCGAACGAAGTATTCCCGAGGTCTTTGCCCTCCCCGCCTGCGGTGACGCCGTGTACCGCCATCGTGTAGGTTCCTGCTTCCCGATGAATCCTCGGGAGAATCACCGACCACTGATCTTGACCTGCTGTAGGCACCATTGTGAACGAGCTTTCCAGCTTTCCGCCGGGACGATACAAGTCTGCGGTATAGCGCACATAGGCGCCGTCCGGGGGGATGCGCACGAACAGAAGCAGGCCCTCACCTGCGGATACTGTGGTAGGCGGCCCTCCCGCTCCCCATGTCCCGAGGTTCACTGAAGCCGACGGCAGAACCTGAGGCTGCTTGAAATCCGATTGCAGCCTCGGATATGTAACCAGATTCTGATACCCGATCATCGCGAGCAGAAGCGCCAGCACAGGCGCGGCAAACGCCGGGCGGAGCCAGGCAAACCACCCGCCTCTGGCCCGGCTCTGGCCGGGAGTGGCCCGGGCCAACACCGGTTCCGAGCTTTGCGCTAGAACCGTCTTGGTGTGCGCCACAAACTGGGCTCCCGCACGAATATCCAGTGCGCATTCCGGGCAGTCAAAGTAGTGCTCTTCGAACTCGTCGCGTACCTCGGAATCGAGTTCGTCGAGTAAATATCGTTCCGTCATTTTTTGTCGAACCACCGCTGTGTGGTCCATGATTTGGTTCCCCCTCATAACTAGTGAGGCCTTGCAGCATTTGCAACGTTCTTAGGCTGGAGCAAAATCTGGGGGATTCTCTCCCGCATGCTTCAGATACGATGACTTAAATGCTTGCTTGGCACGGTGTAACAGCACGCGCAAATATTCCCGATCGACGCCAAAGTCACGGCAAACCGCATCCTTATCCCGCTCTTCCAGAAAAACCTCGCGCAACAGTCGCCGGTCCCGTTCGGAAAGCTTCTCCAGAATCTCCCGGACCTTCTTTTCTCTTTCTTTTGCGCTGAGCGCCCCCAGCAAATCGACATTTGAGGCAGGAAAATTCTTCTCTTCCTCGTCGTCCAAGGAAGTGTTCCGGGCAGACGACCTGTAGTGCTCCAGCAGGACGTTATTGCAGATGGAATTTACGAATGGCCCCAAACGGTCGGGATGAAGAATCTTCCCGTCCCGTAAGGCGACGAAGAATCGGGCAAAGGTTTCCTGCCGTACATCCTCGATCGCCTCGGGTGACTTCAGGCGAGAGCCCAACTTAATCTTGATCAGCGCGCTGAAATAGGCCGAAAAATTCTCCTGCGTCCGGAAGTCTCCGGACCGCAAGCGGCTGAGGTAGGATTCGTCAAAAGACTGGAACTGCAAGCACTGGCCCCGCACTCTCTGAAGTGTCAGAGAGTGTAGCACTGGAGGTGGCCCACCGTTGCCGTTTTCGGGGTTTGGCGCAGACGAGACGGGACGTTTCAGAATGGAGTGACTACTCCGACGGCAAACGGTGGGTGCGGTGGGCCGAGTATTCTGCACTGAAGAGCAAACTCCTGTGACCTCGGATCGAACAAAGAAGGCCTGCGCCGTTCTGCGGAAGTCCAAATTCAGAAGCACCGGAGCCGCTTCCCCCCGGATCGGCTCCGGCACTTACGTGAACTCATCCCGGTGGTTGCCGGGCTGAATCCCTGAACTGTGGCTCATCGCTTTCTAACGCGATGTCCTCCACTTATTGGGATAGTGCAGAAGACGCGCACATCGTTACAAAAGAAATTGTTCGGGAGGGTCACCGCCTTCGTTGCTGGTCCACGCATGGCCGGGTGACGACAGGTATCTCCCTTGTGTAGAGTGTTATGCGGAACGGCCCAACCCTTATTTGGATCAAGTGGAGGCAATCTTGAGAAAGAACGTCGCCGTGAACACCTGGTACCACGTGGGGTCCAAGAATGAAAAGCCGGGAAAAACCACACACGTGGACGCAGGGTTCGCGACTGTCCGATCATGGACAGTTGAATTCTCATCCGGACATTCCTGGCTGCTCAAGAACCGCTGCGTATTTGTTCATTCTGTTCCGTTTCAATGACTTGCATCACGAGCCCGAGTGGCGCGGAACTTGCCACTACTCGGTGTGATGGATATCGCCCGTCCCGAGTTCAGACAACAGAAACGTAAGCGGCAGATCGCAGTGTCGGCCGTGGTCATCGTGGTAATCGCTGCGGTGACGATCGCGGTGTATCGGCTGCGGCCGGCGGCGCCCACGGTGGAGCGCAGCACCGTATGGACCGACTCGGTAAAGCGGGGTCCAATGCTGCGCCAAGTGCGCGGCGTGGGTTCTCTCGTCCCCTCCCAGGAAGCGGTTCTGCAGATTCCTGCGGAGACCGAAGCGACGGTGGTGCGGATTCGCATGCTTCCGGGCTCGTTGGTCAAGGCGGACACTGTCCTCTTAGAAATGAGCAATCCGCAAGTCGAACAGGCTGCCGTTGACGCCCAACTTCAATTGAAAGCGGCGGAGGCCGAGTACCAGAGCCAGCGGATGACGCTCGAAAGCGCTCTGATGAACCAGAAAGCAGGCGCGGCGACAGTCCAGGCAGACTATACGCAGGCGCAGCTGCAGGCGCAGACGGATAAGGCGCTCTACGATCTCGGCGTGATCTCAGGCCTCGCCTATAAGGCTTCCAAAGGCAAGTCCGACGAACTCACCACCCGCAACGGTCTGGAAGGACAAAGGCTGACCAGCACCCAAAAGGCCATCGATTCGCAGCTTGCCGAGCAGCAGGCCAAAGTGGAGCAGATGCGGGTTCTGGCCGAACTGAAGAAGAAACAACTGGACGCGCTTAAGGTTCGTGCCGGAATCGATGGCGTGCTGGTGGAGTTGCCCTTGCACGTGGGGCAGCACGTCACTCCTGGGACGATGCTGGCCAAGGTTGTGCAGCCCAATCACCTGATGGCGGAACTGAAAGTCGCCGAGACTCAGGCGCGCGATGTGCAAATTGGCGAACCGGCCTCGGTCGACACCCATAACGGTATTATCTCCGGCGAGGTCATGCGCGTTGACCCGGCAGTACAAAACGGAACAGTCACCGTCGACGTCAAACTAACAAGTGAACTGCCCAAGGGTGCCCGGCCCGATCTCAGTGTGGACGGCACCGTGGACCTGGAGCGTCTGGATAACGTTTTGTATGTGGGACGCCCGGCCTTCGGGCAGGAGAACAGCACCATCAGTCTTTTCAAGCTTGGGCCCGATGGACACGAAGCGCTGAGAATTCCGGTGAAAGTTGGGCGGGCTTCGGTGAATTCGATCCAGATTGTGGATGGATTGCATGAAGGCGACACGGTCGTGCTCTCCGACATGTCGCGTTGGGATAACACGGACCGCATTCGACTCCAGGATTAGGAAGAAGACTTAAGAAATCGAGGCAAAGCACCCATGACAGAAGCGAACCAACCTCTGATTCAGATTGCAGATATGACCAAGGTTTTCTACACCGACGAAATTGAGACGCATGCGCTCTCAGGCGTACACCTTTCGGTAAGCAAGGGCGAGTATGTAGCCATGTCGGGCCCATCGGGTTGCGGCAAGTCGACGCTGCTTTCCATCATCGGATTGCTCGACACTCCCACCGCCGGACGTTACCAGCTGAACAGCAAGCCAGTCGAAAACCTGGACTTCGCCGAGCGGGCCCGCATCCGCAATCAGGAAATAGGGTTCATCTTCCAGAGCTTCAACCTTATTGGGGATCTCACGGTTTACGAGAACGTGGAACTACCTTTGACCTACCGGCAAAGAATGCCCTCCGCCGAACGAAAAAAGAGAGTCATGGAAGCGCTGGAGCGGGTAGGCATGGCGCATCGCCTGAGGCACTATCCGTCGCAGCTCTCAGGCGGCCAGCAGCAGCGGGTGGCCGTTGCTCGCGCACTGGCGGGGAAACCGTCCATCCTGCTGGCAGACGAGCCCACAGGGAATCTGGATTCGCGCAACGGCGAAGCAGTGATGGAACTTTTGGCAGACCTTCATCGCGAAGGCGCGACCATCTGCATGGTGACGCACGATCCCCGCTTCGCCAAACACGCGCAACGCGAGGTCCATCTGTTCGACGGCAAGGTGGTCGCCGAAGAGGAACTGCACAAGTTGATGCAGGATGCGCAGGCATGAATGGGCTAATCCAGGATCTTAGATACGCCGTACGCCAGTTCCTCAAGAGCCCGGGGTTCACGGCTGTCACGGTGCTGACGCTGGCCCTTGGTATTGGAGTCAACACCGCGATCTTCAGTGTAGTAGAAGCGTCCTTGCTGCGCTCCTGGCCGGCGAAGAATCCAGAGCGGCTTGCCAAGATCGTCGTCCGGACGCCTCAGGGCAGAGATGATTTTTTTTCCTATGCCGACTACCGGGATCTGAATGAGCAAAGCAGGTCGCTGGAAGAAATTCTCGCCTATTCACGCCACGGAAAAATACTGCGCGTGGGAACGGCCTCACAGCTCATATTAGACGATCTCGTCTCTTCTGACTATTTTGCAGTCCTGGGCGTCAATGCCCAGCTTGGCCGCACGTTCTCTTCAAAACCCCAAGCAGCCAGCGAACCCGACGTGGTCATCAGCGACTCGCTTTGGCATCGTACCTTCAACGGAGATCCCTCGCTGGTTGGAAAGCAGATCTGGCTTACCGACAAGAACTACACGGTCATTGGTATTGCTCCTCCGCATTTCCGCGGCCTCCAGCCGGGAGTGCCGACAGACCTGTGGCTTCCGATCACGGCTGAGTATAAGACGAATGAGCTTGATGACCGGAACAATCGCGATTTCGAGCTGCTCGGCCGGTTGCGGTCAGGCGCGACGCCCGCGCAGGCGCAGGTTGAGCTTGGCGTCATCGGGCACCGCTTGGCCGAAACATATCCGGCCGTGGACAAGGCGAGAGACATCACTCTGGTGTCCGAGCGCGAGCGTCTGCGGGGTGTAGTGTTGCCTACGGTTCTTGTCATGGCGGCGGTTGGGCTGGTCCTGCTCATTTGCTGCGCCAACGTCGCGGGGCTGGTTCTGGCGCGCTCCGAAACGCGACGCCGAGAGATTGCCGTACGGCTGGCGATCGGCGCCGGGCGCCTTCGCCTAGTACGGCAATTGCTGACCGAAAGCACGTTGCTCGCGCTGGCTGGAGCAACGATCGGACTGATTTTGGCTGTCTGGCTCTTTACTCTGCAACCCGCGTTGATGCCGCCCGCAGAGTATGAACTTGGCCTTGACCTGCGCCTGAATATGCCGGTCATCACTTTTACGGCAGTCGTTTCTCTGCTGGCGATGATGGTGTTTGGCCTGGCACCGGCAGTCCAGGCGTCCAAGTACAGTCTTGTGCCGGCGCTTAAGGGCGAGGAGCCCATTGGCGGGCGTTCCCTCCGAAGCTTCGCCGCGCGCAACGCCCTGGTGCTAGGCGAGATTGCGGTGTCCGTCGTTCTGCTGACGGCGTCGGGCCTGCTGGTGCGAAGCCTGCTCTACAGCCGCGGCCTCAACCTGGGATTTGACAGGCAGAAAGATCTGATCTTCCTCGACCTCAGCCCGGGCGTGGCGGGCTATGACGCCGAGCGCAGCCTCCGCTACTTCGAGCAAGTTCGAGATCGGGTTGCAGGACTCCCGGATGTCAGGCAGGTAAGCTTTGTGCGCCGCATATTGCTCTCAGATTCCGGTGGAGGCGCCGAGCTGCGCGTTTCCATTCCCGGCTTCGAACTGCCGCAAGGGCAGCCGAATATCCCAATCAAGTTTAATGCGGCCGGCCAGGGGTACTTCCGGACCATGGGCACGCGCCTTCTTGAGGGCCGCGATTTTACGACAGCAGACAGCCCTTTCGGTTCGAAGGTGGTCGTCATCAACCAGACCATGGCCCGCCGCTTCTGGCCCGCGACGGACGCCGTTGGCCAACATATATTGGTCGAGGGCAAGGACTGCCAGGTTATAGGTGTGGCCGAAGACGCCAAGATCAACAACATTCACGAGACACCCGAGCCCTACATGTACTTCCCGTTCTCACAGCGGCCAGACGGAGAGGCCACGATCATTGTCCAAACGGAACGCAGTCCGCACACCCTCGCGGCGGCCATACGAAGCGAGATCCTCAGTCTGGATCAACAGGTACCGGTTGAAGTCCGCAGTATGCACTACCTGATGCAGCAGGCCTTTTGGCAGGACCGGATGGCTGCGAATTTTGTCGTAGCACTGGCTGTCTTGGGGATGTTTCTAGCCGCCATTGGGTTGTACGGAGTAATCGCTTTTGTCGTGAACAAGCGCCGGCACGAAATTGGTATCCGCATGGCGCTTGGCGCCGAACGTGGAAACGTGCTGCGCATGGTGCTCGGTCAGGGGCTGAGGATTGCCGCGGTCGGCGCTGGCCTGGGGCTTGTGGCTTCACTGGCGACGATGCGGCTGCTGTCGAACGCACTCTATGGGGTAAAGCCAACAGATGGGCTCACCCTCTTCGGTAGCTCGGCCCTGGTCATGCTCGTGGCGGTGGCCGCCAGTTATTTTCCAGCGCGGCGCGCGGCCAAGGTCGATCCCATGGTGGCATTGCGCTGCGAATAGTAAGGAGACGAATGATGACCGGGCTGCTGCAAGATCTTCGCTACACACTGCGCCAGTTGCGCAAAAGTCCGGGGTTCACCGCGGTTGCGGTGATCACGTTGGCGTTAGGAATCGGCGCCAACACGGCTATCTTCAGCGTAGTGAATGGAGTTCTGCTGCGGCCCTTAGAATTTCGAGACCCCGATCGGCTCGTGCGAGTCTGGCATGTTCCTCCGGCGAAGAGTTTTCCGGGGATGACGACCTTCTCCGTCTCCGCGGCGAACTATCTAGACTGGGAGCGCCAAAATCACGTCTTTGAAGGGATGGCGATCTACACGTTCCACGGATTCACTCTGACCGGCAGCGATAAGCCGGAGCAGGTCGATGCCTGTGCTGCTACGTCCGGTTTCTTCTCGACCTTGGGAGTTCAGCCCATGCTGGGCCGTGTGTTTTCTTCTGAGGAAGATCAACCCGGCCAGTCCAACGTTGTGGTGCTCAGCCATCGCCTCTGGCAAGAGCATTTCGGATCGAATCCTGACATCGTGGGCCAGGACATCAACCTGGACGGCCAGAGCTATCTCGTGGCCGGAGTCATGCCGGCGAGCTTTCAGTTTCCGGACTTTGCGCAGATGTGGACCCCTATGGCCTGGACAGACAAGGAACGAGCCGTTCGGGGAGAGCATCATTCCGTGGTCGTGGCCCGCCTCAAGCCAGGCATCGATTTGAAGCAGGCGCAGGCGGAGATGAACACGATCTCTAGCCGACTGGAGCAGCAGTACCCGGAGGACAACAAGGGATGGGGCGCAGTGGTCGTGCCTTTACATGACGATCTGGTCAGCGATGTGCGGCCGGCGCTGCTGGTTCTGCTGGGAGCGGTAGCTTTCGTTCTTCTCATCGCCAGTGTGAATGTGGCCAACCTTGCACTGGCCAGGACTTTCAGCCGGCAGAAAGAAATTGCAATTCGAACTGCGCTGGGTGCGAGTTCCGCCCGCGTGCTACGGCAAATCTTCACTGAGTCTGTACTCCTGGCACTCGCGGGAGGGGCGTTGGGCCTGACCTACGCTCACGCCGGGGTCCGTCTGATCATGGCCTACCTGGCGGACAAGCTTCCCCACTCGATTGAAGTCGGGCTGGATTCCAAGGTCCTCGCCTTCACAGCCGCCATTTCAATAGCCACCGGGATTTTGGCGGGAGTTCTTCCCGCTCTGCGCTTGACGCGGGGCGACGTCAACCAGTCGCTAAAACAAGGACTGGGACGCACCGATGCGGATTCAAGCGGGAATCGCACGCGCAGCATTCTGGTCGTGTCGGAGGTCGCCCTTTCACTCATCTTGCTGGTGGGCGCAGGCCTGATGATCCGCAGTTTTCAGAGGCTCCATGGCGTGAATCCAGGATTTGATTCGCGCAATGTTTTGACCATGACTGCAATGGTCTCCCGGGCGAAGTTTCCGCTGCCGGCGCAGCAGGTCACCTTCTTCGACCAAGTTCTGCAGCGGGTGCGAGCGTTACCCGGTGTCGAATCGGCGGGCGTGGTTGACGACATTCCTCTGGACAATGGAGGTTCGCATCAACCTGTCGCGATCGAAGGCCGTCCTACTGTGCCGATGTCGGAGCAACCGGAGGTCGATGTTCGTCTCATCAGCACAGGGTACATGAGCTCGCTGCACATCCCGATCTTGCGCGGTCGCGATTTCAGCGACACCGATCTTGCCGGCCGGCCGGCAGTGATCCTCATCAGCGAATCCATGGCTCGGCAGTTGTGGCCGGGTGAAGACGCTCTGGGCAAGCGGCTTACGTTGACCTTCTTTCCGGATGCGGTCCGCCAGGTAATTGGAATTGTGGGCGACGTTAAGCTCGACGGCCTTGATCAGACCCGCCCGAGTGCAACTCTCTATTTCCCGCTGGACCAGGTTTCCGTGCCGTCGACGGGAGGATGGAGCTCATTTCCGATGACGCTGGTGGTGCGCTCAGCCTCTCGATCCACGGGATTGGTCTCTGCCGTGTCGAATGCCGTACACGACGTCGATCGGGAGATGCCACTGCGCGACATCCTGACCATGGACGACCTGGTTGCGAATTCTCTATCCCAGCAGCGGTTCAACATGCTGCTGCTCGGCGCATTCGCCGGGCTCGCCTTGTTATTGGCAGCGGTGGGCATATACAGCGTGCTGTCTTACAGCGTGAAACGGAGCGTGCGGGAAATCGGAATCCGCCTGGCCCTCGGCGCCCGGCTTGGCGACGTACTGCGGATGGTCGTGTTCGAGGGCATGAAGCCAACCTTACTGGGCGTGGCTGTGGGAACGGCGGGCGCGCTAGCGCTGGGGCGCGTCCTGTCGAGCCTCATTTACGAGGTGAAGCCCACCGATCCCATCACCTTTCTCGTGGTAACGGCTTTGTTGGCGGTGATCGCTTTGTTGGCAAGCATCATTCCGGCTTATCGGGCGACAAAGGTCGATCCCATGGTGGCATTGCGCTACGAATGACGTTTCGAGGGTGGATATGGAAACTCTGCTTCAGGATCTCCGCTATGGCTTTCGCATTCTGGTGAAGAGCCCTGGCTTCACCGTGGTGGCGGTCGTGACCCTGGCTTTGGGAATCGGAGCCAATACCGCGCTGTTCTCTGTTATCAATGGCGTGTTGTTGAGCCCGCTGCCTTTCCCGGAACCAGACCAGTTGGTGACCCTGCACGAGAACAAGCCTAATTTTGAGGGCGGGTCCGTTTCCTATCCGAATTTCCGCGACTGGCAGAAGGATAACCACACGTTCTCGGCGCTGGCCGTAGGGCGCACGTACGCCTTCAGCCTGACCGGCGTCGGCGAGGCTGAACAGGTGGGTGGAGAGTTTATCTCCTCGGATTTTTTCCCGGTGCTAGGCGTGCAGCCGGTGATCGGTCGAACTTTTGCCCAGGATGAAGAGCAGATCGGTGCAGGCCCAGTCGCGCTCATCAGCGCGGGATTATGGCGGCGCAAGTTCAGTTCCGCACCGGACATTTTGGGAAGGAGCATCACTCTGGACGCCAGGGACTACACCATCGTGGGAGTAATCCCTGCGAACTTCCACCTCATGATTCCGGGCTTCCGCGACACTGACGTGTATGCACCGGTCGGGCAATGGAGCAATCCGCTGCTGCTTCAGCGCGGTGCTGGCTTGGGATTTCACGGCGTCGGCCGGCTTAAGGCTGGCGTGACCATCGCGCAAGCACGGGCCGACATGGAAGGAGTCACGCGCAATTTGGCGAATGCATTTCCGGATGCCGACAAAGGCATCAGTGCCAAACTCACTCCGCTCAAAGAGCAGATGGTCGGCCATGTCCGTCCTCTGTTGCTGGTGCTTCTGGTCGCGGTTGGCTTCGTGCTCCTGATTGCCTGCGTGAATGTGGCCAATTTGTCGCTCGCGCGCTCGACCAGCCGGACGCGAGAGTTCGCAGTTCGTGCGGCACTGGGGGCTACTCAGGGGCGCGTAGTTCGCCAGTTGCTCACGGAGAGCGTGTTGCTCGCTGTTGTAGGTGGAGGGCTGGGCCTGCTCCTGGCCGCCTGGGGAACGCGTGCGGCACTGGGAGTCTTGCCCGCGGCTCTGCCTCGCGCCGAACAAGTCGGACTTGATCCCCACGTGCTGCTCTTCACGGTTGGCATTTCGTTGCTCGCGGGCGTTCTTTTCGGCCTGATGCCCGCACTAAAGACATCCCAGCCGGATTTGCACGAAACACTTAAACAGGGAGGCCGGGGAGCAAGCGGAACCCGACATCGCGCGCAGGGCGCATTCGTGGTTGTCGAGATGGCGCTCGCGCTGGTGCTGCTGATCGGGGCGGGATTGACCATTCGCAGTCTGGTGAAGCTGTGGAGCGTCGATCCTGGGTTCAATCCGCACGATGTGCTCACCTTTGGACTCTCGCTTCCGCCGTCGATGATGGGTGCAGACCCGGATACGGTCCGCGCCGCCTTTCGCGAGTTTGACGACAAGCTTGCCTCCGTCCCAGGAGTCCAGGCGGTTTCCCAGACATGGGGTGCGATTCCCCTGAGTGGCGATGACGAACAACTCTTTTGGCTGGAGGGTCAGCCAAAACCGGCAAATGAAAACGACATGAACTGGGCCATCGACTACATCGTCGAACCGGACTATCTGAAGGCAATGGGAATTCCGCTGCTGCGTGGCCGGTTCTTTACACCCCAGGACAACGAGCACTCCCCACTAGTAGTCGTGGTCGACGAAGTTTTTGCCCGGAAGTACTTTCCCAACCAGAATCCCGTCGGCAAGCGCATCAACCTGAACCGGTTCTCTCGGCTGGCGGAGATCGTCGGCGTGGTCGGGCACGTCAAGCAATGGGGTTTGGCCGCCGACGATCAGCAGTCTCTGCGGTCTGGACTCTATATCCCATGCCTGCAGATGCCAAATGAATTTGTTGCCATGAGTCCTTCTGGCTCGGCCGTGGTAGTGCGGGCCAGCAGGGACACATCAGCGGGGCTTCTCGATTCCATCCGGCACATCAGTGCGCAGATGAGCAACCAGCAGGTCATTTTTGGCGCGCAAACGATGGACTCTCTTATCTCCGATTCCGTGGCCTCACAGCGGTTCTCCATGATCCTGCTCGTGGTTTTCGCGGTGCTGGCACTGTTGCTCGCGAGCGTGGGAATTTACGGCGTGATTTCTTATGTCGTGGGCCAACGCGGACATGAGATCGGCATTCGCATAGCTCTGGGAGCGCAGCCTCGGGACATTTTGCGTCTGATTCTGGGCCGTGGAGGAAAGCTTGCCGGGTTCGGGGTTGCAGTTGGACTGGCTGCCGCGCTGGGCCTCACCCGTCTGATGGCCAGTCTGCTCTACGGAGTCGGTGCGACCGATCCGCTTACCTTTGCTGGAGTCGCCGTGCTGCTGACCCTGGTCGCGCTCACGGCGTGCTATGTACCGGCACGGCGTGCAACAAAAGTCGATCCCATGGTGGCATTGCGCTACGAATAGGAGGAGACAACTGATGACCGGGCTGCTGCAAGACCTTCGCTACGCTCTGCGCCAGCTCCGCAAGAGCCCTGGCTTCGCGCTCACGGCAGTGGTGGTGCTGACTCTGGGGATGTGCGCCAGTGTTTCCATTTTTGCTTTTGTGGACGCAGCGCTCATCAAGCCGTTGCCTTACCCGAACCCTAACCGCCTGGTCTTCGTGACGGAAAGTGTTCCGATGATTCCGCTCGCGAACCTTTCCTACCCGGACTACCTGGACTGGAAAAGACTCAACCAGGTCTTCAGTTCGATGGATGTGTACAACGGGACTGGGTATCTGCTTCGTACGCCCGCCGGTACCGAGCCTGTGCCGGGAATTCGCGTGAGTGACGGATTTTTTCGCACCTTGGGTGTCTCTCCCGGGCTGGGGCGCGATTTTTATGCTGGCGAGGATCTCCCCTCTGCGCCGAAGACTGTGATTCTGAGCTATGCCACCTGGCAGAAAAGGTTTGGCGGACGGAAAGATGCAGTCGGTGAATCCGTTTCCCTCAGCGGCACGCCTTACACCATCGTCGGAGTGTTGCCGCAGGGCTTCCAATTTGCGCTGGGCGGGAAAGATGAATTCTGGACGACGCTGCATGCCTCCGACTCGTGCTCCATCCGGCGAAGCTGCCACGGCCTGACGGGGATCGGGCGGCTCAAGGATGGAGTCTCCGTCGAGATGGCCCTGGCCAACATGAAAGCGATCGCGGGTCAATTGGAGCTGCAGTACCCCAAAGACAACCGCGGCCAGGGGGCAACCGTGTTGCCGCTCTCTGAGGTCATTGTTAAAGATATCCGCCCCATTTTGCTCGCGTTGCTTGGCGGTGCAGGACTGCTGCTGGTCATCGCCTGCGTGAATGTATCGAGCTTGCTGCTGGTTCGGTCCGAGAGCCGACGGCGTGAGATTGCGGTGCGGGGCGCGCTCGGTGCGTCCCGCAGACGCCTGATCCGTCAATTCATTACCGAGGGACTCGTGCTGATGGCGGTGGGCAGCTTGCTGGGTCTGGGAGCGGCCAGTGGAGCGATGCAGATCCTGACGCGGCTCATCTCCAAAGACATGATGGAGGGTATGCCGTATCTCAGCGGGCTGCGCCTGAACTCCCATGTGTTGGTTTTTGTGGTCGCCCTCTTTCTATTCGCGGCAGTTCTTTTGTCTCTGCCGCCCATCGTGCGCTTGCCAGTTTCCAAGATGCGAGAAGGCCTGACGGAAGGCGGCCGCGGCTACGCCGGGACGTTGTGGCGCCGCTTCGGGACGAACCTGGTCGTCGTCGAACTGGCGATTGCCGTTGTGCTACTGGTGAGCGCCGGGCTTCTGGGTAAGAGTTTCTATCGCTTGCTCCATGTCGAGATCGGATTCCAGGCTGATCATCTCGCCACGGTGCAGGTTGCTTTATCGGATGTGACCTACGCGAAGGACGAGCAAGTTGTTGCGGTTCAAAAGCAGATCATCAGCCGCGTTTCCAGCCTCCCTGGAGTTCAGTCGGCGGGCATCTCCAGCGTGTTGCCCGTCAGCTTCAACGGCAATACCGAGTGGATCCGTTTTGTGGGTCGTCCGTACAACGGAGAACACAATGAAGTGAACCAGCGGGATGTGAGTTCCGCATTCTTCTCCACGATACGGGCCAAGCTCGTGCGCGGCCGTTACCTTACAGATTCCGATGATGCGACGAAGCCTCTCGTGGTCATCATTAACGAGACTTTGGCTAGGAAGTATTTTCCCGGAGAAGATCCGATCGGGAAGAGAATCGGCGACACCGAGTTGACGCCGAAGTCGATCAAGGAAATTGTCGGCGTCGTCGAAGACGTGAAGGATGGCGCGCTGGATTCCGAGATCTGGCCGGCCGTCTACTATCCGTTCAACCAGGATGGTGACACCTATTTCTGGGTCGTCGTTCGAACGTCGCAGGCCGAGCAATCTGTACTGCCGGCGCTGGTCGCCGCCATCCGGGAGATCGATCCCGGCATTGGCACGATGAATGAGACCACCATGGTCGCCAGAATCAACGATTCACCCACCGCTTATCTCCACCGTTCCTCTGCCTGGCTCGTGGGCGTCTTCGCCGCACTAGCGTTGCTGCTGGGCGTCGTCGGCCTCTACGGCGTGATCGCCTACTCGGTAAGTCAGAGGACTCGCGAAATCGGCGTTCGTATGGCCCTCGGCGCGCAGCGCAGTTCGGTGTATCAACTCATCATGAAAGAGGCGGGCTGGTTGGCCGGGGTAGGAATTGGCGCGGGCCTTCTCTGCTCGATCGCCGCTGCGTCGCTGATGCGCGGGCTGCTTTTTGGAGTTCGGTCGTGGGATGCGGCCACGCTTGCCGCAGTTTCTGTGGTGCTTGCGATTTCTGCGTTATTTGCCAGCTACATCCCGGCACGAAGGGCAGCGCGAGTCGATCCTATGGTGGCCCTGCGCTACGAATAGAAGGAGACGAATAATGACCGGGATTCTACAAGACCTTCGCTACGCTCTGCGCCAACTCCGCAAGAGTCCGGGCTTCACCATCGTTGTCGTGATTACGTTGGCGCTTGGAATCGGCGCGAATACCGCCGTGTTCAGTGTAATCGACGCCGTGATGCTGCGCCCGCTGCCTTACGATCAGCCGGAGCGCCTGATCGAAGCACAATCCGTAAACACGCACAATCCGCAGCCCAGCGCGATCTCCTATCCGGACTTCTTTGACTGGCGCTCACAGAATCGTACGCTCGAACATCTGGTTTCGTATCACGACGACTTGTTTACTTTGACCGGTCTGGAACGACCGGTCCAAGTGGATGCGGAAGTCGTCTCTTGGGATCTGCTGCCAGCGCTGGGCATTCGTCCGGAACTCGGGCGCGGGTTTGCTCCAGACGAGGAGAAGGCAGGCACGCGAGTGGTATTAATCAGCCACGCGCTGTGGAGGTCTCAATTCGGCGGGGACCCGACGATCGTCGGCCATGGCGTTCGCCTGAGCGGAGCTCTCTACACGGTGGTCGGCGTCATGCCGCCTTCCTTTCGATTCCCGGTCAATAAACCTCGAAATAGTGTCTGGACTACGCTCGCTGTGGACGATGATCCGTCCGATCCTAACCCCAACACAGGCAATCGTGGCTCCCACTTCCTGAACAGTTTCGGACGACTAAAGCCTGGCGCTACGGTTACTCAAGCGGACCAGGACCTGCGGGCCATTGCGGTCAATCTGGCAAAACAGTATCCGAATACAAATACCCGCCATGACTCGGCTCGCGTAGAAACGGAAATCGCCGCGTTGATCGGCAACACGCAAACCGCGCTTCTGGTTGTGCTGGGCGCGGTTGCCTTGGTGCTGCTGATCGCATGCGGCAACATCGCGAACCTGCTGCTGGCGCGCATGCGGGAACGGCAGCGTGAGATCGCGGTGCGGTCGGCCCTGGGTGCAGGAAGGAACCGGATTGTACGGCAATTGCTCGCGGAAAGTCTGGTCTTAAGCGCCGTCGGTGGGCTCGCTGGTTGCGGTCTAGCCTTGGTTTGTACTCCTGCACTCCTTTCGCTCATCGGCGACAGTGTGCCGCGCGCGGCTGATGCGGGCGTTGACCCGCGTGTGCTTTCGTTCGCGGTGTTCGTGTCCTTCGTTGCAGGATTGGTCTTCGGGATCGTCCCGGCCATCGCCGCTTCGAAAACCGACCTCATCTCTACTCTAAAAGAAGGCGGTAGAAGCGAAATCATTGGCCGAGACTGGTTGCGTGCATCGCTGATTGTGGGACAAGTGGCGTTGGGTCTTGTGCTCACGGCTGGAGCTGGCTTGCTCATCACCAGCTTTGCTCACCTCGTCCATGTGAATCAAGGATTCAATCCCGACCACCTCACGACGCTGTTCTTTGAAACCCCGGACGCGCGCTACAAAGATACTCGCCCGCAGTTCTATCGTGAGTATTTCGACAAACTCCGCGCTCTGCCAGGCGTCCAATCCGCCGGCGGCGCCATGATTCTGCCCATGACGAGCGACGCTGCCGTGATCAGCTTCGAAGATCCTGAACATCCGGTTCCGGAATCGCAGCAGGCCAGCGCCGACCTCAGCCCAATCTCGCCGGAGTATTTTCATGCGATGCAGATCCCGCTGCTCGAGGGGCGCGACTTTTCTGAACGAGACGACACCAAGTCCCTGCAAGTGATGGTCGTGAATCACGCCTTTGCGCAAAAATTCTTTCCAGGCGAGGAAGTTCTAGGCAAGAAGCTCAAGCCGGGCGCTGGGAACGGGACGCCGGACGGCCCACCGTGGCGGGAAATCGTGGGCGTGGTCGGCGACATCAGACTGGGGGCGACACAACGTGAGCTGCGCCCGGCAATGTATCTGCCAGCCGGCCAATTGAACACTTGGTGCTGCCTGTACTCGGTGGTGCGCACATCGCTCGATCCCCTGAGCCTTGAGGCGAGCGTCCAACGGATCGTCGCAGCAATGGACAAGGACATTCCCGTCACCCAGGTTCGCACCATGAAAGAGCTGATGTTCAGCGAACTTTCGCAGCCGCGGTTCGCGGCCATCCTTCTGAGTACGTTCGCCCTGCTGGCCCTCGTTCTGACGATTGTGGGCCTTTACGGCGTGATGACGTATGCGGTTTCGCGGCGCACGCGCGAAATCGGCGTCCGCATGGCTTTGGGGGCGCAGCGTAGCGCGGTGCTGAAAATGGTCTTGCGGGAAGCTTCAATCCTGCTCGCAACCGGAATTGCGATTGGTACCGCGGCTGCCCTGGCCTCGGCTTCAATCCTTCAAAGCATGCTGTACGGCACTGGGTCGCGAAACCCGGTCGTGCTCATTGAGGTCTGCATCGCGGTGGCACTGGCGGGGCTTTTGGCGGCCTATATTCCCGCGTTCCGCGCAGCCAAAGTCGATCCCATGGTGGCGCTGCGCTACGAGTGAGAACAATATGAAGGGACTTATCCAAGATCTCAGTTATGCGGTGCGGCAGTTGCGCAAGAGCCCAGGTTTCACGGCCGTGGCCGTCATTACTCTGGCCCTTGGCATAGGTGCAAATACTGGCATTTTCACGGTGTTGAATGGGCTTCTCCTTAAGATGCTGCCTGTCCGAGAGCCGCAGCAGTTGGTCGTGGTCGGCGACCCCACACGCGCCAGCAACCGTTCCAACGGAACGCCTCGCACGGATGTTTTCTCTTACCCGCTGTACAAGGAATTCCGCGACCGGAGTTCGGTTTTCACTGGACTCTGCGCGGCTGCCAGCGACCATCACATTGAAGTAGATGCCGGCCAGGGTCAATTTCCTGACGAAAAAATTACGGGACGCATGGTAAGCGGAAACTATTTTACTGTGCTCGGCCTCGAACCAGCCGCTGGACGTTTATTCTCCGACGCAGACGACACAACGGAAGGCGCCAATCCGGTAATGGTGCTTGGTTATGAATATTGGCGGCATAAGTTCGCACTCTCGTCAGCGATCATCGGGAAAGACATTCGCCTGAATGGAAATCCTTTCACCATCATCGGCGTGGCGCCTGCTGGATTCGCCGGCGATGTCGTAGGCGAACGGATGGCTCTGTTTGTTCCCTTGAGCATGCAGCCGCAGATCGTCCGCGGGCGTCACTGGCGCAATTCAGGGAACAGTTCCTGGCTGTCGCTGATCGGGCGCTTGAAGCCAAATCTTACTCCTGCCCAGGCGGAAGCCAATCTCAACATGGTGTTTCAGCAGGCGGTTAAAGGAGATTACGGGGCGGCGCTTTCATCCGACGACCGAAACGCGATTCGCGATGCTCACATAAGCGTGTCTGCGGGCGGAGGTGGAGTCTCTGACCTGCGCGGCGACTACCGGATTCCGTTGCTTCTGCTGATGGGCATTGTCGGCCTGGTACTGCTGATTGCCTGCGTGAATGTTGCCAACCTGTTGCTTGCCCGTGCCTCAAGTCGCAATCGCGAGATTGCTGTCCGGTTGGCTATTGGCGCCAGTCAGCGGCGCCTGTTGCAACAGCTCCTGACTGAGAGCTTGCTTCTAGGGTTTCTCGGAGGTATCGCCGGTTCGCTATTGGCGATTTGGGGTGTAAGGCTGCTGGTCGAGCTTCTTGGATCCGATACAACTCTTCCGCTTTCTCCCGACTGGCGCGTGCTCGCGTTCACAATCACAATTTCCCTGCTGACCGGAATCGTCTTCGGCTTGGTTCCCGCGTTGCAAACACTGAGAGTACGGGTCTTTCCCGCGCTGAAAAACGCGAACCGGGCGACTCCGGAGCCGGGCTCCCGATTCACCTGGGGCAAGGGATTGATTGCGGGACAGGTCGCGCTCTCGCTGTTGGTGCTGTTTGCTGCTGGCCTGCTGGTGCGCAGCCTGCAGAAATTAATGACGCAGGATTTTGGCTACGCCCGCGATCACCTGGTCATCGCGCGGCTTGACCCTACCGGCGCGGGCTACAGTACCGAAAACATGAAGCTGCTGGCCCAGCAGCTTGTCGCTCGCCTCGCGGGCGCACCCGGAGTGCGCGCCGTGACCTATTCCACCAATGGATTGTTCGCCGGGAGTGAATCTGGTGACGCTATTATCGTGCCCGGTTTCAGTGCGAGCCTTCCCCGTGATCGAAGCGCGCTGGAAGATTACATAGGAGCGGATTACTTCGGGGTTGTGGGCATTCCCATTCTCGCGGGACGGGGCATTGAGACGCAGGATACAGCTGCATCAACCCGCGTTGCCGTCGTGAACGAAGCGATGGCCAAGCACTTCTTTGCTGGGCAGGAGCCGATCGGGCGCCAATTCATGATCGACGACCCGGATTGGCTCGACAAGCCGATTATGATCGTCGGCATTTCTCACAATGCCAAGGACCACGGCAGCGGTATCCGCGAAGACGTTAAGCCGCGATTTTACCTGGCTTTTCAGCAAACGCTCGATCCCATTCAAATCGTGCTCGAGGCCCGGGTCAGCGGCGCACCATCTGGAGCCGTTACAAACGTGCTAGGACAGATCAAAGCCGCCGATCCTCGTCTGCCAATCTCATTCATCGAGACCCTTGACAACCTGGTCACAGACAGCGCCGGCAACCAGATCGCTCTGGCCAAGCTCTCGACATTCTTCGCCGGATTGGCATTGCTTCTCGCATGTGTCGGCCTCTACGGGGTGATGTCGTACACGGTCGCGGGCCGCACGCGCGAAATCGGCGTGCGTATGGCGCTCGGCGCCCGGCGTGGCGATGTTATGGAGTTGGTGCTTCGCGAAAGCATGCTGCTGGTGGCGATCGGTCTTTTGACCGGAATTCCCTTGGCGCTAGCTAGCACCCGCGTTTTGCACGGATTCCTGTTTGGGCTGAAGAGCACAGACCCGCTCTCTTTGCTCGCAGTTGTTTTGCTGCTGGGAATTGTTGCGGCAGTCGCAGGGTTCATTCCTGCACGGCGCGCAGCCAAAATCGATCCCATGGTGGCGCTGCGCTACGAGTAGCCGCAGAAACTCGGAGATGAAGATGATTGAACTGAAAAATATCGAACGCAGCTACAAAGCCGGCGCCGGGCAAACCTGGGTGCTTCGCCGCATTAACCTCGAGATTCGCGAAGGCGAATTTATCACCATCATGGGACCCTCGGGAGCCGGGAAGTCTTCTTTATTAAACGTCCTGGCGCTGCTCGACGACGCCTGGCAAGGCGAGTACTGGTTTCGCGAACAGGGCGTCCACGAGATGAAGCGCAAGCAACGTGCCGAAGTGGCGAAGCGCAATGTCGGGATGGTCTTCCAAAGCTATCACCTGCTCGACGACCTCACCGTTCAGGAAAACATCGATCTCCCTCTCTCTTACAAGGACATTCCGCGCCGCGAGCGGCAGAGCCTTGTGGCCGACACGCTGGATCGTTTTCAGATCGTTGCCAAGAAGGATTTGTACCCTAGCCAGCTCTCGGGAGGCCAGCAGCAGTTAGTAGGAATCGCCCGCGCCGTGATTCACAAGCCGCCGCTCTTGCTGGCCGACGAGCCGACGGGCAACCTTCACTCGGGCCAGGCCAAGGAGATTATGGAACTCTTCCGCGGACTGAACCAACAGGGAGTAACCATCGTGCAGGTCACCCATTCAGAGACAAATGCGAGTTACGGAAACCGCACCATTCAGTTACGCGACGGGTGGTTGGTCGGAGACACCGCGAATCCCGCACTCGCCCAACCGGCGGAGGTCAGCGCATCTTGAACTCATTCGCATTCGGATTCGTGAAACGGACGATCACAGTCCTCTGGGTATGCGGGACTCTCATTACGAGTCTTGCAGCGCAAACCACAGCCCCGTCAACCGTGGGCGGGACGGCCGCAGCGGCCACTCAGCAACCGGCGATTCCTCTCCAGTATGACATGCCTAAGTCACACAACCCGCTCAACGCCTATGAGGCTGACCAGGTTCCAGAGCCGGTGCTGGCGAACTCCCCGCGTCTCGACCAACTCATCCGCGACGGCCAACTCTACCTGGCCCTCAAGGACGCGATTGATCTTGCGCTGGAGAACAATCTGGATTTGGCCATCGCTCGCTACAATCTTCCGATTGCGAACACTGACATTTTGCGTACGCAGGCCGGCGGGTTTTTTCGCGGCGTGAATACTGGAGTCGTTCAGGGGACTCCCGGCGGTGGCGTTGGCGGATTCGGCACAGGCGCTCCCGGAGCCGGTGCGGGCGGCACGACCGGTGGCGCCGGCGGGGCGGGAGCAGGCGCTTCGGGCCTGGTGCAGTCTACGTTGGGCGCTGGAACCGCTGTGTCGTCCTACGACCCATTTCTCAACGTCAATGGTGGAGAGGAGCATCAAACTTCTCCTGTCGCGAACTTTCAGATTTATGGAGTACCGTCCCTGCAGCTCAACACCGGTCAGGTGAGCGCCTTCTTCACCCAAGCCTTTGCCACCGGAACCAGCATCAGTGTCTCGTTTAGCAACTCCCGGCAAACGACCAATAGTCCATACTTCAACCTGTCCCCTACACTCAGCTCTACGTTTCGGTTTCAATTTCAGCAGGAATTGCTCGCGGGTTTCGGGTTTGGTCCGAATCTGCGCTATTTGCGAATTGCGCAGAACAACAAGAAAATCTCCGATATCGCCTTCAGGGACCAGGTGATCGCCACGGTCACGCAGATCGAAAACATTTATTGGGACTTGGTTAGCGCCTATGAGCAGACACAGGTGAACGAACAATCTTTTGCGTTCGCGCAGCAGACCCTCGATAACACCAGAAAACAGTTGCAGTTGGAAAGCGTTCCGGCCATGGACGTAATGCGCGCCGAGGCGGAAGTTTCACGCCGCGACCAGGATTTGACCGTGGCTCGAACGAGTCTCCAGCTTCAGGAGACTTTGATGAAGAACGCGATCACGAAAAGCCTGGACGATCCAGTCCTCGAAGCCATGCGCGTGATTCCGACCGACCGGATGCAGACGGTGGAGACGCGGGCGAGCGCGCCCATCGCCGACTTGATCTCGGAAGCCCTGCACAGCCGGCCCGAGCTCGCCGAAACTGATATCGACCTGGTGAACCGCCAAATCAGTCGCCGTGCAGCACGCAACGCCCTGTTGCCGTCCCTTTCTTTGGTGGGCTTTTACGGCGGCTCTGGTCTCGCCGGACCGCTGAATCCCGCCTACAACCTCGGGCAAAATATTTCTGCGGTCCCGGTCGACTTTGTGGGCGCGATGCAAAACGCTTTCAACAATTCTTCCCCGGATTACTACTTTGGACTGAACCTAAACATTCCGATCAGAAATCGAGTCGCCAAGGCGGACCAGTACCGGTCCGAACTTGAGTATCGCCAATCCGAGTTACGCATGGAGCAACTGAAGAAGCAGGTTCGCATCGAAGTTCGCAATGCCCAGTATGCGCTGGACCAGACCGGCGCCCGGGTTCAGGCCGCACGCAAGACGCGAGATCTGGCCCAGCGCACGTTCGATATCACAAAAAAAGAACAGGAACTAGGCTCGGGATCGAGCTATCAAACCCTCTCGGCCCAGCGCGATCTCGCGCTGGCCGAACTGGATTTGGTCAGCGCAGTGACCACGTATGAAAAGGCCAAAGTTGAACTGGACCGCACAACCGGCGCGACCTTGGAACATAATGGCATACTGTTGCAGGACGCGATCAAAGGCGTAGTCTCTCGCCAATCGCCGTAAATCCGTATGCCGAGTTCGGCCAAATCCGGAGAACTGGAGTTGTCGCACCTTAAGTCTGATTCTGGTGTACCTCCCCGGGTTCTTGCCGCCGATGACCAGGAGCATATTCTAGAAGCCTTGGAGTTGCTGCTCCGTCCGCAAGGCTACAAAGTGGACAAAGTTCGTTCTCCGGCCCTGGTACGCGAAGCTCTTACTCGTAGTTCGTACGACGCGGTCCTCATCGACCTCAACTACACGCGGGATACCACTTCCGGACAGGAAGGTCTCGATCTGCTCTCGCAAATTGTCTCCCTTGACGCCACCATCCCGGTGATCGTGATGACCGCTTGGGCGAACGTCGAACTGGCGGTTGAGGCCATGCGGCGCGGAGCGAGAGACTTTGTGCAGAAACCATGGGAGAACGAACGGCTGCTCTCGATTCTTCGCACCCAGGTGGAACTGCATCGTGCCTTGCAGCGGGCAGCGCGGTTAGAGGCGGAAAATCGCCTGCTTCGCGCGGAGGGCCGGCCAGAGTTTATTGCCACAGCTCCGGCTATGCAGGTTGTGCTCGAAACTCTTGCGCGCGTGGGCCCATCCGACGCGAATGTGCTGATCACGGGCGAACATGGGACTGGGAAAGAAATCGTAGCGCAAACGCTGCACGCGCTGTCTGCGCGGGCACCGCGTGCCTTGGTGGCCGTGAACACGGGAGCGATTCCCGATGGCGTCTTTGAAAGCGAATTGTTTGGTCACGTGAAGGGGGCTTTCACAGATGCGCGCACCGATCGCATCGGACGTTTCGAACTGGCGGACGGGGGTACGATTTTTCTCGACGAGATCGGCAATGTTCCCCTCCGCCAGCAGGCAAAATTGTTGCGCGTTCTGGAATCAGGCGAGATCGAGCGCGTAGGTTCGTCGCGCTCCCGCCGCGTCAACGTTCGCGTTCTCTCGGCCACCAACAGCGATCTTTCTGCCGCTTGCGCTTCCGGCCAATTCCGGGAGGATCTGCTGTTTCGTCTGAATACCGTCGAGATCCATTTGCCTGCGCTGCGCGAGCGCCGTGAAGATATCCCCGCCCTGGCAGCGCATTTTCTCGCTCGTTATGCCGCCCGCTACCGCCGCCCGGTGCAGGGTTTTGATTCCGCCGCCGTTCAGACATTGATGCAGTACTCATGGCCTGGCAATGTGCGGGAACTGGAACACACCATCGAACGCGCCGTCCTGATGTGCCGCACGGATGAAATCCAGCCGGCCGATTTGGCGTTGAATACTCAACGCGCCCAAAGCCAGGGTCTGGAAGATCTCAGTCTCGAGGCCGTGGAGGCCATGCTGGTCCGCAAAGCTCTGCAGCGTTACCAGGGCAACGTCAGCCAGGCTGCCGAAGCGCTTGGGCTGAGCCGTGGCGCGCTGTACCGGCGGATGGAGAAGTATGGCCTTTAGGTCGCCGGCGCCAAAACCTGCGTCTCGGCCGCGGAAACGAGCTCGACTCCTATACGAACATCGAGTAAGCCTCTACTGTTTTCTCGTTGCGCTCCCTGGCCTTCTCGTCAGCATTGTGCTGGTCTGGATGCAGCCTTGGACCCTCGAATCGCGACTCGGGCTGATCGGCCTCGAACTGTTCGCGTGGTGGCTCTTGGCCCTGGCGCTCCAGGAGCAGACCACGCGGCCGCTGCAGACTCTATCCAACGTGATCGCCGCTCTGCGGGAGGAAGACTATTCGTTCCGCGCGCGCAACGCTGTCGCTGAGGATGCGCTCGGAGAACTCTCTCTGGAAGTAAATGCCCTGGCCGACATGCTGTCGGACGAGAAGATCCGCGCCATTGAAGCGACCGCGTTGCTGCAGCGCGTGGTCGATGAGATCGACGCGCCCCTGTTTGCTTTCGATCCCGCCTCCATTTTGCGTCTGGTGAACCCTGCTGGTGAGCACCTGCTGCGGCAATCGAAGGCTCGGATGTTGGGCCGAAGCGCCACCGACCTGAGCTTGCAGAAATGTCTGGCCGCGGACAATGAAAGCCTGGTGGAACTCGAACTCAAGGACTCGCAAGCTCGATGGCTGCTGCGCCGCAGTTCGTTCCGTCAGAATGGCGTGCCGCACACTCTGGTGGTTCTGTCGGATGTAAGCCGCGCCTTGCGCGAAGAAGAACGGAGGGCGTGGCAGAGGCTGATCCGCGTCTTGGGGCATGAACTAAGCAACTCGCTGGCGCCAATCAAATCGATTGCTGGAAGCCTCAATTCGCGGGTTTCCGCCACGGCCATGGACACCGATGTACGCAACGACTTGCAGCACGGGCTGGAGATTATTGAGGCGCGTTCGGCGTCTCTTCATCGTTTTCTTGAAGCCTATCGCCAGTTGGCGCAGATGCCTGCCCCGGTTCTGCGCGATGTCGAACTCGCCAAACTGGTGGCCAGAGTCGCCAGTCTGGAAACCCGAATCAAAGTATGCGTGCAGCCGGGACCAGACTTGGTGTTCACTGCCGACCCCGATCAGCTTGAACAAATGCTAATCAACCTCGTTCGGAACGCCGCCGACGCCGTTCTCGAACTCTCAGCCGCCGCGGTTCAGATGAAGCACTCCACCCTGACATCAGACTCGAGTTCGAGTCCAGATGTAGATCGAAGGGTTGGGGTGCGATGGGATGCCACCGAAGCAGATGTGAATCTGCTCATCGAAGACAACGGTCCGGGCCTTCTGAATCCGGCGAATGTATTTACTCCGTTCTATACGACAAAACCTAGTGGGAGCGGGGTTGGACTTGTGCTCTCGCGTCAGATTGCAGAGGCCCATGGCGGAAGGATCGAAATCTCCAATCGAATCGGCGGTCGAGGGTGCCTGGTGAGAGTCGTATTGCCGCGGGCGCCGCATCAACAACGAAATGGCTCTCGACCGTGAGTCGTCAGTCGAGAGTGCCTCACCGTTTTCGCGCAATGACGGACGTGCAATGATCACAGGCCCGCATGATCCAAATCACAGACCCTCGACTTCATGCGACGGCAGAATCGAAGTCAGAGCCAAATCGGGGGCTAAACAGCCGCTCAGTCGGGACGACCGACTTCTGCGACACGAGAGGACAAACGTGAAAACAAAAAAAGGTGTGATTGGAATCCTCACTGGCGGCGGCGACGTGCCCGGCCTGAACCCCGCCATCCGCGCCGTAACCATTCGCGCGCTGCGCGAGGGCTGTCAAGTGATTGGTATTCGTCGGGGCTGGGCAGGGCTAGTCGATATCGTCCGCGAAAAAGAATACGACAACAGCGAAAATTTCCAGACGCTGTCGGAGGATCTGGTCAACCGCACTGGCCGCACCGGCGGCACATTCCTGCATTCCTCGCGTACGAATCCCAGCAAGGTGAAGAAGTCCAGCGTTCCGGCTCATCTGCAATCCACCTATAACGCCGAAAAAAACGACCTGACCGGGGAAGTCCTGAAGAACCTGGACTGGCTCGGCATCGACTACCTCATCCCCATCGGCGGCGACGACACATTGAGCTATGGCGTGCGTCTCTACCAGGAAGGCGTGAGAGTGGTCGCCATTCCCAAGACCATGGACAACGATGTTCCCGGCACCGACTACTGCATCGGCTTCAGCACTGCGGTCACCCGCACCATTTCCATGACCAACAGTCTGCGCACCAGCGCCGGCTCGCACGAACGCTTCCTGGTCCTCGAAGTCTTCGGCCGTTATGCCGGATTCACCGCCATGCTGCCTACCATGGCCGGAGCCGCCAACCGCTGCGTGATCCCCGAGCACAAGTTCGACATCGAGCGCCTCACCGAGTTGCTGGTCTCGGATCGCCAGAAGAACCCCAGCCACTATTCCGTCGTCCTGGTTTCCGAGGGAGCCATGTTTCAGGGTGGAGAAATGGTTTTCGAGGCCGAGACCACCGACGCCTTCGGCCATAAGAAGCTCGGTGGCATCGGGGACCTGGTTTCCGAAAAACTGAAGGAGCTGTCTCCCAAGTACAACAAGGGAAAAACCATCGATATCATCAATCAGAAACTTGGATATCTGGTTCGCTGCGGCGATCCCGACGCCATTGATTCCATCGTCCCGATGGCCTATGGCAACCTGGCCCTGGATTTGCTCTTGAGCAAGATCCACGGACGACTTGTCGTCCTCAGGAATGGCCGTTACGACAACCTGCCCATCGATACCGTCACTGCCTCGAAAAAAGTTGTGAACGTAAAGGAGCAGTACAACATCGATCGTCTCCGGCCGCAGTATAAGAGCTTCGAAATGAAGCCGCTTTTCATCATGACCAGCGAAATGGAATAGTGCACGTCGGAGCCTCAGACTCTGCGGCAACACACGCGGTGGGTAGCTAGCCCTATTTCACTCGCCCTACAACCAGGTCGCAAGGCCCGGGTAGGTTGATCCGACATACATCGGTGAACCCCGCACCCTTCATCCACTGGGTGTATTCGAACTCGGTGTAACTGGCACCGGCGTCGGTGGCGACGAGCATGTTCAGTGAAAACAGCGCCGCGTGTTGCGGCCCGGTCTTGTCGGGATTGAGGATGAAGTCTTGCGCGACGAGGCGGCCATTCGGCGCGAGCGCCTGGTGCGCACGGCGGAAGATGTCCCGGTTCTGCTCCTCGGAAAACATGTGGCAGATCGCGTTCAGCATGATGATGTCGTAGCCGGAGCCAAAGTCATCTTGGAGCATGTCTCCCGCGCGAAGGCTGATTTGCGCTGAGACGCCGGCCTGGCTGACATACTCGGCGGTGAGAGGAACGACCTCCGGGATGTCAAGGATCTCGCACTGCACATCGGGACCAGCTTTTGCGAACGCGATGGAGTATGCGCCAGAGCCACCGCCAAGATCGAGGATGCGGCGCACTCCGGCCGTGCCCAAGGCCTTTACCACAAGCGGGGCGCGATCCTTGGCATTGCGTTGCATGCCCGTAATGAAGTTGCGCGTCCATTCGGGGTTATCGTCACCGCTGATCGGGATTCGCGTGCCAACACGCACGGCGTCAGTCAGTGTGCTCCAGCGATGCCAGATGTTGGCGCTGTGCAACAGGCCATTGCGGTGGTTGTCTTTAGAACCCTGAACAAAGAAGCGTGCTGACTCGGCCGTGTTCCTGTAGTCGTCGCCGCTCTTCGAGAGCAGTCCGAGGGCGACGAGAGCGTTGAGTAGCATACCTACGGCGCGGGCATTCGCACCCACCCTCGTCCCAATCTGTTCTGCATTGGCTCCGTCCCCAGCGGCGGTAAAGACGTCGAGTTCAAGCGCTGTAAGAATGCAACGACTCGGCATGTAGCCGCGGATCATCTGATCGAGGCGATCGGGAAGCATCCCTGATTTCTCGCGGGCAGTCATCGCGGCACGGAACTTTTCTCCGTGCTCGACCGACATGGCCTTCATCGCAGGGGCATCGTTCCACACCAGACGATCGACGGGCTTGCCGTCGTGCAGATGCGTACCGACGATTCCGGGTACGTCAGACGGTTGTACGCGCCGGTACCACACCCCTGCCGGATAGACGACCATCACAGGACCTTCATCGCACAATCCCATGCAGCCGCACGTAGTGAGTTGCACCTCGTTGCTGAGCCCGTACCTCTGTGTCTCGCGATCGAGCGCGTCGAGCACCGCGAACGACCCGCTGGCCGGGCACGACGGAATGCCTTCTGGCTTTTGCTGCGTGCAGACGAACAGGTGAAAGCGGAATGGTTCCATCGTGATCTCCGATCGTAGATCGATGGTACCGCTTTATTCTGTTTGACGCAGAGCTGTTCTGGGAATCTCGAGCACCGATTTTCTTGTGTTACTGGCATGCGGAACTGCTGCAATCATTATGTAAGTCACGGGCCCAACCTTCCGCATCGAATTAGGTTAGGCTTTTTAGGAGAGGAACCTTCCGTGATGGTCGAATCTTCAATTGTTGGAGAACATCGAGTGGCTGGAACAACTGAGGTCTCGTCACCTCTTACCCCGGAAGAACTCCGGAAGATACATGCTTACTGGCGGGCCTGCAATTATCTATCGGTAGGAATGATCTATCTTCGCGAGAACCCCCTGCTACGCAAACCGCTGAAGCCGGAGCACATCAAGAATCGGCTCCTCGGTCATTGGGGCTCAGATCCCGGGCAATCTTTGATTTGGGTCCATCTCAACCGTCTCATCAAGAAGTATGACCTGAATGTGATGTACATCTCCGGTCCGGGCCATGGCGCTCCGGCCACACTCGCCAACTGCTATCTCGAGGGTTACTACTCCGAGATTTATCCGGACAAGAGTCTTGACGAGGCTGGTTTGCTCAAGTTCTTCCGCCAGTTCTCGTTTCCCGGAGGCATCGGCTCGCACTGCACACCGGAAACGCCAGGTTCCATTCACGAAGGCGGGGAGCTTGGCTACTCCATCTCCCATGCTTACGGGGCAGCATTCGACAATCCCGATCTCATCGTCACGGTCGCGGTTGGTGACGGCGAGGCGGAGACCGGTCCGCTTGCGACCTCCTGGCATTCGAACAAATTCTTGAATCCGATTCGCGATGGAGCTGTCCTTCCGGTGCTGCACCTCAACGGCTACAAGATCGCGAATCCCACGGTTCTCGCGCGCATTCCGCACGAAGAACTGGAATCGCTGCTGATCGGGTACGGCCACAAACCGTACTTCGTCGAAGGCGACGACCCGTCTGCGATGCATCAGAAAATGGCTTCCACCCTGGAGCAATGTATCCTCGAGATTCGTTCCCTCCAGCAGCACGCCCGCGCAACCGGCGATGCCACGCGTCCGCGCTGGCCCATGATCGTCCTTCGCTCGCCGAAAGGATGGACAGGACCGAAAGAGGTAGATGGCCACAAGGTGGAAGGCTCCTGGCGGGCGCACCAGGTTCCCGTGCTCGACCCGGTTACGAATAAGCGGAGTCTTACGCATCGTGGAAGACTGGATGCGCAGCTACAAGCCCGAAGAGCTGTTCGACGCCAACGGAAGGCTCATACCGGAACTACAGGAACTTGCGCCGTCCGGGCCGCGCCGCATCTCCGCCAATCCCCACGCAAATGGCGGGTTGCTGCGCAAAGAACTCGAACTGCCGGATTTTCGCGACTATGCCGTCGAAGTGAAGGCGCCGGGTGCGGCCTATGTTTCACCGACCGATGTGCTCGCACATTTTCTTGCCGAGGTGATGCGCCGTAACATGAATTCATTCCGCGTCTTCGGGCCCGACGAAACTGCCTCCAACAGGCTCACAGCGATCTATGCCGCTTCGAAGAAAACATGGCTTGCCGAATACAAGCCGGAAGACGCCGACGGCGGCGAACTCGATGTCTCCGGGCGCGTCATGGAAATGCTGAGCGAGCACACGCTCGAAGGCTGGTTCGAAGGTTACGTTCTTACCGGCCGCCACGGCTTGTTCTCAAGCTACGAAGCCTTCATTCACGTCATCGATTCCATGTTCAACCAGCACGCCAAATGGCTGGAGAAATCGAAGAAAGAGCTGTCCTGGCGCGCGCCTGTACCTTCGATCAACATCCTCATCACGTCTCTGGTGTGGCGGCAGGATCACAACGGCTTTACCCACCAGGATCCAGGATTTCTCGATGTGGTCACGAACAAAAGTCCGGACGTGGTGCGTATCTATTTACCGCCGGACGCGAACTGTTTGCTGAGTGTGACGGATCATTGCCTCCGCTCGCGCGATTACGTCAACGTGATTGTGGCCGACAAGCAGGAGCATCTGCAGTACCTGACTATGGAAGACGCGGTAAAGCATTGCACCAAGGGCATCGGCATCTGGGACTGGGCTTCCACCGATGACGACGAGGATCCCGATGTGGTGATGGCGTGCGCCGGCGATATCGCGACCATGGAATCGCTCGCGGCGGTCGCAATTCTGAAAGAACACTTCCACGATTTGAAAATACGCTTCGTGAACGTCGTCGATCTTTTCCGGCTCATGCCGGAGACCGAACATCCGCACGGCCTCTCCGATCGCGATTTCGATTCCCTCTTTACCATCGACAAGCCTGTCATTTTCAACTTCCATTCCTATGCCTCGCTGATTCACAAGCTCAGTTACCGCCGCAAGAATCATGACAACATTCATGTGCGCGGCTACAAGGAAAAAGGGAACATAAACACTCCACTCGAACTCGCCATCATCAATCAGATCGACCGCTTCGATTTGGCTATCGATGTCATCGATCGTGTTCCGCGCCTGCGCTCCATTGGCGCCCACGTCAAAGAATGGCTGAAGGGCCAGATCATTGAGAGCATCAACTACGCTCACGCGGAAGGCATCGATAAAGAGGAAATTCGAAACTGGAAGTGGCCGGGGAACTAGGAATGGCGAAAGAGTTGGCCAAAAAAGACGGTCCCATCCTCGTCCTCAACAGCGGGTCATCTTCGCTGAAGTTCGGCATCTACCGGCCCGGCGCAACCGACGAAGAGCCGCTGCTGACTGGAAGTGCCGAGGGCATTGGACGGGACAATGGAACGTTACACATTCGTTCCTCTGATGGAAAGCCGCTTCTGCAGCGCGACTGCATTCACGAATCCCAGAGCGATGCGCTGGGCGCTCTCGCCGCGGCCATACGGCAACATATCGACACGACACCGGTGGCTGTCGGCCACCGCGTGGTGCACGGCGGTCCCAAGCTGTGCCGACACCAAATCATCACGCCACAAGTTCTGGATCATCTGCGCTCGGCGACACACTTTGCGCCGTTGCATATCCCGCAGGCTCTGTCGCTGATCGCTACCGCACAATCGATCTTTCCTTCGGCCGCACAGTTCGCCTGCTTCGACGACGCTTTTCATCAGACGATTCCGGAAGTCGCATCGCATTTGCCCCTCCCGCAGCGCTACTTCGATGCAGGGATTCGTCGCTATGGCTTTCACGGCATTTCTTACGAATCACTGGTGCATCATTTCGGTGCGAAGCTTCCCGAGCGATCTATCTTTGCGCATCTCGGGAACGGATCGAGCCTCTGTGCGCTTCGAAACGGAATATCCATCGATACCACGATGGGCCTCACTCCTACTGGCGGCATCCCCATGGCGACACGATCTGGCGACCTCGACCCCGGCGTCATCGTTTATCTTCTGCGCAACGAGAGGCTCGACGCCGACAAGCTAGAAGATCTGCTTAATCATCAATGCGGCCTCTTTGCGCTCTCGTCCGGCGAAGGCGACGTGAAGGCGCTGGAGGAGCGCGCCCGCCGCAACGATTCAAAGGCGTGTCTTGCCCTGGATGTTTTTGCCGGTTGCGGTTCGAAAGACAATCGGCGCGTACATGGCTCTGCTCGGCGGAGGCGATCTTCTTGTCTTTACCGGCGGCATCGGAGAGCACAGCGATCGCATTCGATCCGCGGCAACAAACGGGCTGGACACTCTTGGCCTCACCCCAGATAAGATTCAGGTCGTCGCCACACAGGAAGAGCAACAGATCGCGCGCCACTGTCGCGCGATGATGGCCAACGATTGCCCATGACTTACGAGCGCGGAGTAATTTCCACAGTCGCACCGAATGCTCCAAGTCAGGCTCAGAGCTTCCACACCTTCAGCATTCGGTCCGGATTGACTCCGGGCTCTGACGATCTATATCGCTGATGGCGTCATCCCGAGCGTAGCCGCTTTTCAGGCGGAGCGAGGGATCTCCTGCGTGTCGTCGCGGGATAGAGCATGCCGGCGAACCCGCACTTCGGGTTTTGCCTTCCCCAGTGCCGTAGAATCAACTCTTGCTCCTCACAATCGAAAAGATGATCTACGGCGGCGACGGCCTGGCCCGTCTTCCCGCCGACGACCGCGGACGCGGCAAGGCCGTGTTCGTCCCCTTTGTCCTGGCCGCTGAAAAAATCGAGGCTTCCCTCACCGAACAGAAGCCGGGCTTTGCGCGGGCGACGGCGGACTCAATCCTCGAGCCTTCTCCGCACCGCATCCAACCTGGCTGCCAATACTTTACCCGCTGCGGCGGTTGTCACTACCAGCACGCCAGCTACGAGCATCAGCTTGAGATCAAGAAAGAAATCCTGCGCGAGAGCCTGCGGCGCACGGCCAAGCTCGACTTGCCATTTGACATCAAGGTCCATCCTTCGCCGCCGTGGAACTATCGCAACCGGTCGCGTCTGCAGGTGCAGGTCAGCCCTGCATTCGCCACGGGATATTTCAAATTGGCGTCGCACGAACTGCTGGCGGTGGAAGAGTGTCCGATCAGTTCGCCGCTGATCAACCGCGCCATTGCGTCCCTGTGGCAGAGCGGACGGGCCGGCAAAGTTCCCGAAGGAGTGCGCGAGGTCGAGTTCTTCGCCAACGCGGACGACACTCAATTGCTGGTAGACGTCGCGTGCGCGGGTGAGGCCCGCCGATCGGCCATGCGCGTCTGGGCGGAGGAATTACACGCCGCCCTGCCCGAGATTGCCGGAGTCGTAGCATTCCGCGAGGCCAATCCCGGCGATCGCAAGGCAGGGGCGCAGGAGATTCTCGTTGCTGTCGGCGCCGCGCATCTGACTTATCACACGCAGCGGGCGGCATACCGCGTCAGCCCGGGTTCTTTCTTTCAAACCAACCGCCATTTAACCGACGAACTAGTGAAGATCGTCACGGAAGGCCAATCCGGCCAATTGGCTCTCGACCTTTACGCGGGCGCAGGCTTGTTTTCCACAGCCCTGGCCAGTGACTTTCATCACATCGTTTCTGTTGAGTCGTCACAGACTTCCTCAGCCGATCTTTCCTACAATCGGTCCTCGAATGGAGAGGCAGTCCAAGCCACAACGGAGCAGTACCTGGCCCGTGAGAATACGGGGCGAGTCGGGAAGGGCGCAGTCCTTCTTCATATCCCTAATAAGCCCGACCTAGCGGTGGTGGACCCGCCCCGGAGTGGTCTAGGAGAACGCGTGGCGCGATTATTGTCGACCTTGGGCGCGCCACGCGTTATTTATGTGTCGTGCGATCCGGCAACGCTGGCGCGCGATCTCGTGCCCCTGCTCGCCGCCGGTTATCGCGTCGAGCAAGTGCACTTGGTGGATTTGTTTCCGCAAACCTACCACTTGGAAAGCGTTGTGCACTTGGTGCGGTGAATTTGCACGAAGCCAAGAACTGGCTCGCCTGAAGTAGCGCCGGCATCTTGCCGGCCGTCCCGGAGGGCGCCCCGCCCTCAGTTCAGGTCGGTCTAGCCTATGAATGGAATGCCCACGTCGGCCAGCCCTCCTATCTTCTGCTTCGAGGCATCGCGACAACCGATGCTGTGGGCGGCGGTCGCTTACTCCCTGGGCATTATCGCCGGAGCCTACCTCTGGCGGCCCCTCCTTTGGTGGGTAGTCGCTGCAGCGGCGTTTGTGGCTGCCGCGGCCTATTTCGCGGGGCGGCGGTCCGGCCTGGGCTGGTCGCTGGCTCTAGGAGCTGTCTTTGTCACAGGAGCCCTTCACATTCAGGCGCGCGGAGCATCAACGCGCCTCGACACCGCGATCCAACCTTATGCGGACCGGCAGGAGCTACAAATCGCCGCCCATATCACGCGCGACGGCCGCCTGCAGCAGGGAGGTCTTAACGAAATTCGGCAGACGACTGACGTCGAAACGGAAGAAGTCCGGACAGCCGCAGGTCGGAGCGAAGCCATCCATTCCGGCATCCGCTTGAGCATTTTTAGCTCGCGCTCGAACCACGCGACTCAGGAAGAGGACTCCGGGGCCAATACCATCCCTTCCACTACTTCTATGCCGGTCTTTCATTACGGCGACCGTATCCGTTTTTCCGCCAAGCTCAAGATGCCACGAAATTTTCGTAATCCCGGCGCTTTCGACTATCGGGGCTATCTTGCCGATCGCAACATCGCCGCGTTGGGCTCGACCAAAATAGAAGATGTCGAACGGCTCCCCGGCTTTGCCGGCAGCCGCATCGCGTACTGGCGCAGCCGCCTGCACCGCGGGATCATCGCGAAGGTCCATGAACTCTGGCCCCCGCGCGAAGCTGCCCTGATTGATGCGATGGTCATCGGCGAAGACGCCTTCATCGACCGCGACACGCGGGCTGACTTTCAGCGCTCGGGCACCTACCATGTTCTGGTCGTCTCAGGGATGAATGTCAGCATCCTGGCCTTCGCGGTGTTCTGGGTGCTGCGCCGCCTGCTCTTGAGCGACGTCCCGGCCACGCTGCTGACGGTGTCGTTCTGCGTCGCCTATGCCTTCACCACCGAGGTCGGAGCGCCGGTCTGGCGCGCCACACTGATGTGCGCCATTTATCTGGGCACCCGCCTGCTCTACCGCGACCGTGCCATGGTCAACGCGCTGGGCGCGGCCGCTCTGGGACTGCTCGTTTTCGACCCGCGCCAGCTTATGACCGCCAGCTTTCAGATGACCTTTGTCTGCGTGCTCATCGTGGCTGCCATCGGGATCCCTATTCTGCAGCGCACCTCCCAACTCCAGAAGCAAGCGCTGGCCAATTGGGATTCGCGGGACTATGCCGCGCTCCTGCCCCCGCGAGTAGCGCAGTTCCGAGTGGACTTGCAATTCATCGCCGGACGCCTTTCGCGCTTCGTGGGAAAGCGATGGTCGTGGCGGCTAGTCCGCGCCACCGCAGCATTCTGCCTGGCTGCTTGGGAATTGCTCTTCATCTCTGCCGTGATGCAGATGGGACTAGCCTTGCCTATGGCGTATTACTTCCATCGCGCCACCACCATCGGACTGCCTTCCAACTTCATAGTTGTGCCTTTAACGCAGCTGATGATGCCGGCGGCCGTGGCTGCGTTGGCTCTGGGATACATTTCGCTCTGGCTGGCCAGAGTTCCAGTGCTTCTGACCACGTTCGCTCTCGATGGAATCACCGGGACCGTGCACGGACTAGGTTCCCTGCGGCTGGGTACACTGCGACTGACTGACTTGCGCGTTGCCATGCCATCTTCCCTCGTGATTGTGCTCGCCGCAGCCGCACTGGTACTGGCGATGTGGGCGGCCCGCCGGCGCCCAGCCCTCGCAATTGCCGGACTTGCGGCCATCCTTGTAGCATCTTTCGTTCTTGCATTCATTCCAGCGGCCCCGCGAACGCATTCCGGCGTATTGGAGGTGACTTCAATCGACGTGGGCGAGGGCGATTCCACTCTGCTCGTCACGCCGCAAGGCCCCACCTTGCTGATCGATGCCGGAGGCCCCATCGGCCCCGGCGGGTCGCAACTCGACTTCGGCGAAGACGTCGTCTCTCCCTACCTTTGGACGCGCGGCATCTCGCGCCTCGACGCGGTCGCCATCACCCACGGTCATTCCGATCACATTGGTGGAATGATCGCCGTGCTGAAAAATTTCAGGCCGAAGGAATTATGGATAGGCTTACTGCCGCCAAGTGAAGCCCTCGAGAACGTGGTCACCACGGCTGAAGCGCTCGGCGTCAAAGTCGTGCGCCATTGGGAAGGCGACGAATTCAGCCTCGGCGGGGCTGCGGTCCGCGTGCTTTTCCCGCCGCGCAACTGGTTCGTGGGGTCCAAGCCGCAGAACAATGATTCGATGGTGTTGTACGTAAGCTATGGCGATTCGTCGGTCTTGCTGGAGGGAGATGCGGAGAAGCAGGTGGAACGCCGCGTGGCTGCGCTCTATCATTCCAGCGCAAATCTGGTGAAGGTTGGACACCACGGGAGCGCCAATGCGACCACGCCGGAACTGGTCGCTTCAGTCAAGCCCCAGTTCGCCATCATTTCAGTGGGATCGGGCAATTCGTTCGGTTTGCCGCGGGCCGAAGTTCTCGGCCGCCTGGCAGACGCGGGGGCACGCGTCTACCGCACGGATCTCGATGGAGCGGTTACTTTCTATCTTGATGGCCACTCGGTTACGCCTTCTGTGGCGGCTCTTCAATGATCGCAATCTCCGCCGTCTCGTCCTCATCGGGCGCCGACCGGCGTCCTTCCGCGATCACGCGACGCGCGGCTTCCGCATCCTCTTCGCGCACCAAAAGGATCATCCCGCCCAAACCCGGGAACGCGTCTTGCACCATGGACGCCGAGGTGAGATTACTCTCGATGCCCGCCGAATCGAGCAATCCCTTGACCACCAGCGCCTCAGGTTCCTGCTCCGAGCCAAACACATTTACCAGTTTCTCGTTGGGATCAGGACGCCGTTGCGCCTCGGCGGCCGAATTGCCAGGTTCTGCCATGACATCTCCCATTCTGGAGTCGAACCGAGCGGCCCGAACCCCGTTACACAGCGATTTTACTCCCCTTCCGAGTTCGCCTTGCAGCTTGGGAATCGGCGTCTAGGGTGGATGCGGCTTCGGAGTGATTGGTTGTGAACTGAACCGGGTGCCCGATTTCTTGCATTCTTTGCGAGAAAAGGTTTTTTTCTTCCGGTAGCAGAATTCCGAGCCCCATTCGGATAGGCACTTTTGTGTAGTTGCTTTCTTGTGGAACTGCGGCAGAATGGCCTTAACCAATGACGCAACGCCGGAGCGCGTCGCGTCATCCAAACTGTGGTGTGGGAAAAGGGGAGACCATGAATATTCATCACCAGGCCGGACGGGGAACAAATTTCCCAATCGCGGAGCAGGAGACGTTTCGCGAGCGCGAAGAGGAAGCTAGAAAAATCCGCCGCCTGCAAGTGATGATCAGCATGGTGATGTCCGTCATCGGCCAGGACCCCAACCTCACCGTAGAGGAAGCCTCCGAGCTAGCCGCCGGGGCCAAGCGCGCCGCCCTCGCCATGTTCCCCGACAAAGAACTCGCCTACGATCTCCTCTACAAGCCCCGCCTGCAACGCCTAATGAAGGAACGTTTTCGTCTCCAGTAGTCTGCTGGATGTCGGATCCCTATTTGTTCGATTGTCGTTTGATCTCGCAGAACTCCCGCCACGAGGCGGTCGCCAAAATACATTCACTTGTCTTTGGTGCCGGATTTCTCCTTATGAAGTCCTCCGCCAGTGCATTGTTGGCTTCCACGTAGCCAGGCCAAAACTCTTCTTCGGCTGGATCTTTCATCTCTCGATCGTAAGTTGACACGTTGAGACCGGGAAAGATCTCGATGCCCAGTACTGCTATTCCCGAGGATGTGCAGGCTTGGATCACTTCCAAAGCGTGCTCGACGGCAAAGACCAATTCACCGTCGGGCATTCTGCGTGTCCGGGCAGATGCTGCGGTAGGAACCGTTTCTAGGTCACTCATCCTGACTCATAGTGCCAGCGTTACAACCACTCGTCCACCACCGAATTCCTCAGCGTCCCAACCCCTTCCACACTAACCTCGACCGTATCTCCTGCCACCAGCGGCCCCACACCCGCCGGTGTCCCCGTAGGAATCAGATCGCCAGGAAACAAAGTCATACACTGCGCGATATGCTGAATCACCACGTCCAGAGCGAAGATGAAATCCCGCGTGTTGCCCTGCTGCCGCACCTCGCCGTTGACGCGGGTTTCCACGCCCACCCCGGCCCACGGATCGATCTCATCAGTCACCACCGGCCCCACCGGACAAAACGTATCGAAGCCCTTGGCCCGAGTCCACTGCCCGTCTTTATTCTGCAGGTCGCGTGCCGTGACATCATTCACGCACGTATAACCCAGAATGTATTGCCGGATGTCCGCATCCGCCGCCGGCTGGTAGCAAGTCTTTCCGATCACCACGCCCAACTCGCCCTCATGATCGACGCGCTGGGAGATCTTCGGACGCCGCACAGTCCCTCCCGGCGGCAGCAGGGCCGAAGTCGGCTTGAAGAAGATAAGAGGCTCCTTGGGAACTTCATGCCCCAGTTCGGCCGCATGCTCGCGATAGTTGCGCCCCACGCACACGATCTTCGACGGCCGCACCGGAGGCAGCAGCACCGCCTCCGCCAGCGGGATCGCCTCGATCCGCCGTGTGCGCAGACTTTCCATGTCCCCGTCGGCTTCCTCGGGAGCAGTGAGCAAGATCCGCACAATCGCGTCCCGTCCGCCAACGGACTCAACCAGTCCGTACTGGACCTGGCCATTGAATTGAAATCGGCAATATCTCATCGCCATCTATCTAACCATATCCGTGGAAAGTGAGCCGCAAAGAAGGGAAATATTTTCTGATTCTGGCGTTTGCACTTCGGGCTCCGAGCACGCTTTTATGCGGGTTCGGCATGCGGAATCAGCGCCCAGAAGGATATCTGCTATAGTACTGCCCGGGACGTTCTGGGGTGAAGAAGCCGGAGACCCGCCCGAATTCTCCGCGCGCCGTCGCTGGCAAGTTGCGGACGCAAGCCCCGCGTCCTTGCAGGAGCAATTCCGTGCAGTCTTCGCCTCACCATCGATCGCACAATGGTATTCCACCCCGGTTCGCCTGGGTTGCCGCTTTGTGGCTATGTGGCCAGGTCCCTGCGCTCGCACAAGTACCCTACATGAACGCAGGTCCGGATTCCGGGTTCGCGCAAATTGACTTTGCGCAAATGTATCTCGATCAGATGAACCGGCATGCGAACGAGAGCGCTCAGCAGCGAAAGCAAGATAAAGAGCTGATCGATTCCGGTGTTGTGTCGGCGCTCGATCTGCAAGCTCCCAACAAGGCCGTGGAGGAGTACAACCACGCTAACTCGTTGATGAAATCACAGCACTCGAAAGAAGCGATCAAGCACCTGCACAGGGCGATCGATATCTATCCCAAGTTCGTTTCCGCCCACATTAGTCTTGGGCTCGCCTATCTCGATCAGGATGACGCGCCTCAGGCCAGGAGCGAATTTGAAACGGCCGCGAAGCTGGACACAAAGTTTCCGGGATCGTTCTTGAATCTCGGTCTCGTGGCATTGTCGATGAACGATTTTGAGACCGCGCAACCGGAACTGGAGAAAGCTGCCTCCCTGCGCCCCAAGGATGCCCGGATCCTCTCGGCTCTGACCTACGCGCAAAACGGAAGCCATCAATACCAGAATGCCCTCCAAACGGCCAAGGTAGTCCATGCGCTCGACCACAAAGGGATGGCAAATGTGCACTACGTCGCTGCTTCGGCAGCCATGTCTCTGAAAGATTTCGAAGCTATGGAGCGCGAGCTGAGCTTTTTTCTTAGCGAAGATCCCACGAACGCGTTCGCTCCCGTGGCCCGGCAGAACCTTGCTGCCCTTACCCATAACAAGTCTGTTCGGGCAGCGGGCGCTGCCAGTCCGTCGCAGGCCACCACCCTGGTCGCTTCTCTACGGCCACAGACTTTCCCCAACAGCGAGAGATTGAAAGCGCAGTTGAGTGATCTCGGGAATGAGTCCGACGGCGGAAGCTGCGAAGACTGCGGCACGCTGGCCGAATCGAATACACCCACATCGGGCGGCAACCGCGGCGAAACGGTCTCTGCATCCCCCGTTCTTCCCGCCCCGGCCGGCGCATGGACCATTCGTACCAGCGTAGATCAGGTCACCCTGTTCTTCACCGTCAGCAGCCACGGGCATATGGTGAACGATTTGGAGCAGTCCAATATTAGGATCCTGGATGACAATAAGCCGCCAGAAAAGGTCGAGCAATTTGCCCCGCAGTCGAAGCTTCCTCTGCGTCTCGCGCTCCTCGTCGACACCAGCGGTTCCGTGCGCGACCGGTTCTCCTTTGAAAAACACGCCGCGACGAAGTTCGTGGAAAAGATGCTAAACGGCGGCTCAGATCTCGGTTTCATAACAGGCTTCTCCGAGCAAACCACCGTCACTCAAGATTTCAGCCCGGAACCAGGCGAGTTGGGGAAGGGGATTGAGAAGCTCGCAAACGGTGGAGGGACAGCGCTTTTCGACGCTGTGTTATTCGCCTGCCGGAAGCTGGCGGCGTATCCCGAGAACGAGCGGGTGGCGAGAGTTTTGGTGATCCTCAGCGACGGTGAAGATAATTCCAGCCACAGCAGTCTGAAACAGAGCATCCAGGTCGCGGAGAGGACGGGCGTGACCATCTACACCGTCAGCACCAGAGAGGATCGGGGCGATAAGACGGATGCCGACAGGGTCTTAGAGATGCTGGCCGAGCGCACTGGAGGCGAGGGGATGTTTCCCGGCGATATCCTGACTCTGGGCAAGTCCTTCGATAAGTTGCAAGATCTGATCCGCAGCCGTTACTTCGTCGCCTATAAACCCGCCGATTTCCAGCCTAATGGAAGCTATCGAACCATCAGCGTCACCGCCGAGAAAGAGGGTAAGCGCCTGCAGGTTCGGGCGCGCAAAGGCTACCACGCTCGTCTGGCGGCGACCCCCAACTGAGGGGAAAGCTCCCCGAAACATCCCCAAGGAAATCGCTTCGTCATCACGGCACCGTTTCACCGGCTTCCTCCGACCGCGCGCTTTCGTTCCCGCGAACATCCACCGCAGAGACATAGTAAAAATAGCTTTTTCCCGGCTTGACGTTCGCATCCCGGTACGCCGGCGTTTTCACGGGCTCCGCATTTACCTTTGCCGCAGCCATTCCATCTTCATGACGATAAACGTTGTATCCGTCGAGATCGACGTCGGTAACCGGCGCCCATACAAGATCAATAAACGTCTTTTGTCCTGGCCCCGAAGACACCGCCTGTAGCCCGGAAGGAACGGCTGGCGGGAAAACATCGTGTGCGAAAACTTTGATCTCGGGCGTGTCGTCCCCTTCGATCTGTAGCTCCGGCTTGTTTTCCTCGGCAATCACCGTAACCGTTTCCGCACGATATTCGTACGTCTTTTCCCATTCGATGCTGGAATCCGTAAGACTCAGACTGCGTTCGCTTCCTGCCGGGATTTCACCGGCAAGAATCTGCTGCGAACTGCCATCCGCACCGCGGTAAACGCGATAGATGTAATGCACAGGTGGCGTGGAACCCGCTGCAGGAACGTCGCTCGTCCAGGTCAGCACGACTCCCTGCCCCGTGACACGCGCAGCGAAATCCTGCGGCGGTGGAAGTGTGCGGGCCAGCGAGATCCGCACCTGGTTCGAAAGCCCAGCCCCGCGACCAGCCGCATTGAGCACTTCGACGGCATAGCTAACGAACTCGGAAGGATTGTCGCTCTGAAGCTGCGCGGGGAGTGAGTCGGTGTACGATCTTGCCGCTTTCTGTTTGGAAGACTGAGTCGTGCTGGGACTCGGTTGCGCAGCGGCCTCACCCACCGGAATGCCGCACTGCGCTAACTCCTTGGCAAGTCCTCGGCAGATGCGGGTTGGACCCACGCTTCGAATCGCCTGCCGATCGGTCGTAACGCTCGGAGCCGTCCAGGTAAAAGTAATGTGATCGCCCTTGCGCGTAGCCCGCAGATCCGAGGGCGGCTTCGCCAACTCCAGCGACGGAGGCTGCGGCGGCCCAATCGTCGCGCACGCCGTAAACATCAACGGCGCACTCAGACCCAGTAAGAACTTCGGCGTGGAGCGTCTCATTGGAAGAAAACAGACTACCAGACGCGCCGCAGTCGGCAGTCTCGAGTGTCTGGGACTGGTTTAAAAGTGGCCTTGGGAAGGGCACGGCTTTTCAGCCGTGCCGCTAAACGGCCAAAACGGTGCGGGCTTCAGCCCCTGGAGTTCGCTTCTCCCAGTCGCCCTTGGAAGATCAACCTAACTCGCTAGTTCCTTCACCGCCTCGCGAAACACCTTGGTATGCCGATCCACATCTTCCGCTTCCGTCTGCGGCGACATCAGCGCCATGTTGTGAAACGGCGTGAGCAAAATCCCCCGATTCATGGCGTAGAGATGCATGAATCGTTCCAGTTCGAAGTCCATCGCGTCGTGGGCCTCGGTGCCATTCTTCGGCGTCTCCGCCCCGAACAGATATTCTGCCCGGCATCCCAGACGGGTCACCTGCCACGGCAGTTCCGCCTCTGCAATCGCCCTTGCCACGCCCACTGTCCAGCGCTCGGCCATCGGAATCATGCGCTCGAACGCCTCGTTCGTGAGAACTTTCGTCAGCGTGGCGCGCATGGCAGCCAGAGAAAGCGCGTTTCCCGCCAACGTGCCTCCGATTCCACCCACGTCGCAGTCCTCGAGCTCCTGCCTGGCCACAATGCGCTCGGCAACTTCCTGCGAAAAGCCATAAGCCGCGCCGGGAATGCCTCCCCCAATGGCCTTGCCGAAGACAAGGACGTCCGGCTCCAGATTCTCTGCCCGCGTGTACCCCCCGGGACCAGCGCAGATCGTGTGAGTTTCGTCGATGATAAGCAGCGTCCGGTGCTTGCGTGTAAGCTCCCGTAGCGCCTGGTGATATCCCGGCTGCGGATGCACGATCCCAACATTTGTCATGGCTGGCTCAGCCAGCACGCAAGCGACGTCCCCCGGAGCCAGCGCCCGCTCCAGTGCGCCGACATCGTTGAACTCGACAACCTTGGTCGTGACCGCAGGATTCACTGGCGGTCCAATGTTTCCGCGCCGCGGCCCCGCCGCTCCGTTGGCCTCAAGAGTAATGAACGTCTCATCCACCGTCCCGTGGTAGCACCAGTTGAAAACCAGAATCTTCGGCCGCCCCGTGATTTGCCGCGCCAGCCGAATCGAAAACCGATTCGCATCGGTAGCGGTGAGCGCGAACTGCCAGTACGGCAGATGAAACCGCGTCTGTAGTTCCTCGGCTACGAAAATAGAATCTTCCCCCGGCAGCATCAGCGTGATGCCGCGCCGCGACTGCTCATCCACCGCCTTGACCGTGGCGATTGGAGAATGTCCGGTCATCGCTCCGGTGTCACCCAGGCAGAAGTCGGTATAACGATGCCCATCCACGTCGAAGAAGTGCGCCCCCTGCGCCTCCCGCACAAACGGTGGAAACGCTCCCGCCCACTTCACCATCCAGTTCATGGGCACGCCAGCCAGCAGCGACTTGCGCGCGCGTTCAAACAGAGCCTTCGACTTCGGGCGCTCGTCCACAAACTTCTTCTGTTCACGCTGCATCAGGGACTGCAGGCGGGCACGGTCAATGGTCTTCATGACAGGCAGAGTATCAGAGCGTGTCGGCATCACCGCAACCCACGTAGCCGGGCGCATTACTGGAAGTCGCACTCTTCCCGGTCGGTTTATTTTTGGAACGTTCCTCTTCTGGAAGGTTGCTGCGGGGTATCCCATCCTAATGTCGCGCTCATTGCGACAGTTAGGTGGATGCCTTGGCTGGCACGCCATCACGAACTTGCCACGGGCACGAATGGGAAGGGTACGACTTCCAGTCGTATTGCTTAAGCTCCCACAGAGATTGCGGCTTCAGGCGCTGGGGGCCACGCGTCTAGCCTGAATCCCGGAAACGCCGAGCAATACCGATACTCCTCCGCCCTCGCAACCAACTTGCCCATCACCGGATTTTGATGGATATACAACCGATGCCCGGCAAAATCCGGCGCGTCACGAATCCGATGATCCGTAAATCCCTTCTGCCAAATTTCCCGCCGGCTGATTTCCCTGCCGACCGCATGCGAATAGCCGCCTTTGATTAGCTGCATAGCGCGTTCAAGCGTCACATCCGCGGCAGGCGTGAGGAGCAGATGGACGTGATCGGGCATCAAAACGAAAGCATGCAGCTCGAATTCTCCCTGGCGCCGGTAGCCGTATAGAGTCTTCAGGAAAAGCCGGGCATAATTCTCCACGACGAAGGATCTCCTTCGTTGAAATGTAGAGAAAGTCACGGCCCTCAGCGGCTAAAGCCGAAAGCCTAACCAGCCTAATGCGGTGCGACTGGAAGTCGCACCCTTCCCGGTCGATTTATTTTCGAGAACGTTCCTATTTGGGAAGGTTCACTGCCCGGAGAGACTGGGGGAGAAACCAGTGACAGGGAAACCGGAGACAAAGGAGAACCCGCGATCGAAAGGAACCGGCGCCTACAGAATGTATCGTGACAAATCCTGATCCTTCACAATGTCAGTCAGCATCTTGCGGACGTATTCCGCGTCGATCGTCACGTGCTCGCCCTTCTTCTCCGGCGCCTCGAAGCTCAGTTCGTCGAGCACGCGCTCCATGATGGTGTGCAGGCGCCGCGCCCCTATGTTCTCTGTGCTCTCATTCACGCGGAAGGCAAAGTGCGCAATCTCATCCAGCGCCTCAGGCGTAAACTCCAGCTTCACACCCTCGGTCTCAAGCAGGGCCGTGTACTGTTTCACGAGCGACGATTTCGGCTCCGTGAGAATCCGCACGAAGTCTTCCATGGTCAACGATTGCAGCTCGACCCGAATCGGAAAGCGCCCCTGCAGTTCGGGAATCAGGTCGCTCGGCTTCGACACGTGAAACGCGCCCGCCGCGATGAACAGGATGTGGTCGGTGCGCACCATTCCATAGCGTGTGTTCACCGTCGTGCCTTCGACGATGGGAAGAATGTCCCGCTGCACACCTTCCCGCGAAACATCCGGCCCATGGCCGCCTTCCCGCCCGGCGATTTTGTCGATCTCGTCGAGGAACACGATGCCCGAGTTTTCCACGCGGTCGATCGCTATCCGCGTGACCTGGTCCATGTCAATCAGTCGCTGCTCTTCTTCCTGAATCAGGTATTCGAAGGCCTCATTCACCTTCATCTTCCGTTTCTTGGTGCGCTGCCCGAAGATGTTCGGCAACATGTCTTTGATGTTGACGTCCATCTCCTCCACGCCCTGGTTGGTCAGAATTTCAAACGACGGGAAATTGCGCTCGCGCACGTCGATCTCCACGATGCGGTCATCCAGCTTTCCCTCGCGCAGTTGCTGCCGCAGTTTTTCGCGCGTCCGGCTCGAAGACTCCGTCAGGGCTGTACTCCCGTCAATCACCACGCCGCCCGAGGTCGACGTCGCCTCAGGACGCGGCGGCGGCGAGGGCGGCAGCAGAATATCCAGCAGCCGTTCTTCCGCATTGAGTTCGGCCTTGTCGGCAACGTCTTCCAACTTCTCTTCGCGCACGTTGTCGATGGCGATCTCCACCAGATCCCGCACCATCGATTCCACGTCGCGTCCCACATAGCCCACCTCGGTAAACTTCGAGGCCTCCACTTTCAAGAACGGCGAATTCGCCAGCTTCGCCAGCCGCCGCGCAATCTCGGTCTTGCCCACGCCTGTCGGCCCAATCATGATGATGTTCTTTGGAATGATCTCTTCCGCGAGTTCGGGAGAGAGTTTCTGCCGTCGCATGCGGTTGCGCAGCGCGATGGCCACGGCGCGCTTGGCGTCTTTCTGGCCAATCACGTGTTTGTCGAGTTCAACGACAATCTCACGCGGAGTCAGTTCGTCCAGCGCAAGCTGTTCTTCTTCGGCAGAGGAGGGAAGATATATGGCCATAAATCAGTTCTCAGTTCTCGGTTCCCAAGTTCTCAGTTTCTTCAGCCTGGTGTCTTGCTGAGAACTGGGAACCGAGAACTGAGAACTAAAGTTCTTCAATCGTTACCTTGTCATTCGTATAGATGCACATCTTGCCCGCAATCTTCATTGCTTCTTCGGCGATCTGGTGAGCGGAGAGTTCGGTGTGCTCCGCGAGCGCCTGGGCCGCGGCCTGCGCGTACGGTCCACCGCTGCCGATGGCCGCCACCGCGCCGTCGGGCTCAATCACATCGCCCTGCCCGCTGAGCAGAAACGTCTGCTCCTTATCGCACACTAACAACAACGCTTCCAGATGCCGCAGGAACTTGTCGGTGCGCCAGTCCCGCGCCAGTTCCACCGCGGCCCGCCCCAGGTTGCCGTGATACTGCTCCAGCTTGGCCTCAAAGCGGCTGAACAGGGTAAATGCATCCGCGGTCGACCCGGCAAACCCGGCTAAAATCTTGTCGTTGTAGAGCCGCCGGATCTTCTTGGCCGTGTGCTTGATCACCGACTCGCCCAGCGTGACCTGGCCGTCGCCGGCAAGAACCACCTTCCCGTTGCGGCGGACCGACAAAACTGTAGTGGATCGAATCAGTCGCTTCGTAGTCATAAGCGCAATTCTCGATTATAACAGTGCCCCTGAGCCAACCCCCGCAGGCGAAGATAACACCAGCATTTTCCGCCGTTTATAGAGTGCTTCGGTAACCCGCCTGCGGATTACCGGTGTGACATTTACCGCTGGCGCGCCAGCCCGTATTTTGTAACTCATGCGCCAGTCTGCTGCTGTGCTGTGTCACGACAAAAAGTCCCTTCAAACGTTGGGAGTCACGCTCGAAGAACTTGGAATCGAGCTGGTGAGCTGCCCGTCCCAGCAGGAGGCGCTGGAATCGGTCATGACCGGCCGCTGCTCCACGTTGATTGTGGATTTTGATCTGCCCGGCGCCGAAGAGGTCATCCGCATGGCGGCTCTGTTGCCGCCCACCCAGAAGCCGGCATTGCTGGCTGTCGCCAGCCGGGCTTGGCCCGGGACTGGCCAGGCGTTCCAGTCCGGCGCCAGCCGCATTCTCTACCGGCCTTTCGAAGCCGAGCAGGTGAAAGATGCCTTGAAGGCCGACAGAGAAACGAGGAAAACCAATCGACGCAAGTCCGGGCGCTACGAAGTGAAAACCCTCGTCCACCTGGAGCACGAAAGCAGAACAATTCCCGCGGTCAGCATCGATATCGGAGCGCACGGCCTCGCAGTACAGGCCACCGAGCCCGTACCCATGAGCTCGAACTTGACATTTCGCTGCGTGCTGCCCGGCACTGATCTCACGCTGCAGGGACACGCCGACGTGATTTGGGCCAGTGATCAGGGCCGCGCTGGGCTTTTCTTTTCCAAGCTCAGCCCCGCAGCGCGCAAGCACCTGAAGCACTGGCTCAGCAAACGCAGCGCGCACAGCAAAGAGAAAGACAAGAATGCCGTGCACGACCTGATGCCCCCAAAAGACGCTCACGTGTCTTTTTCCGCCACGGAATAGCTTCTCGTTATCGGTACTGATTTTCTACGGTTCTTCTCGGTTGCGCCTTTTCTGCCTTAGAATCATCCGAGTTAAATTCCTCAACAGAAGAGGAGGCACACCCTGTTCACATCCTCCGAAGCCGGCCTGGCTTTTGACGGACACTCCATGGTCGGAACACTCCAGCGCGTGCTGGTGTGCTCGCCCCGAACCGCGGGGTGGAACCAACCTGAGCGCCTCTCTGCCTGGCGCGAACTCGGTTTCCATTACGCTCCCGACTTCGAGAAGGCCCAGTCGCAACATGCCGCATTGGTGAGCGAACTGAAAAGCGCGGGCGCTGAAGTGGTCGAACTGCCTCCTGGTGACGCTCTCTCCCTCGATGCCGTGTACGCCCACGACGCCTCGCTGTCCACCGACTTCGGCCTGGTCCTGATGCGACCTGGCAAAGCGAACCGCGTGGCGGAAGCGCGGCATCACGGCTCGTCGTGCTCAGCGCGGGGCATTCCGACCTTCGGCGCGATCATTCCGCCGGGCACCACCGAAGCTGGCGACATGGTCTGGCTCGACTCGAAGACACTCCTCATCGGTCATGGCTACCGCACCAATGCGGCTGGCATCGAGCAGATGCGCGCCCTGCTCGCGCCGAAGGGAGTTCAAGTTCTATCCGCGCCGCTTCCCTACGGTCCCGGTCCGTCGGCCTGCCTGCACCTGATGTCATTGATCAGCCTGCTCGACGAGCGAACCGTGCTGGTCGATCTCCCTTGGCTGGCGGTCGAGACGGTGGAGTTGCTCAAGTCGCGCGGATTCAAGTTCATCCCGATCGACGATTCCGAACGCGACACGCTCGCCTGCAATGTCTTGGCGCTCGGCGAGAATCGTCTGCTCGCGATCGAAGAGAATCGCAGGACCAACGACCGCCTGCGCCACGCCGGATTCGACGTCCGCACCTTCCCCGGCAGCGAAATCTGCATCAATGGCAGCGGCGGCCCCACCTGCCTCACCCGCCCGCTGCTGCGAGGCTGAGCTCATGGGGCGACAGCCGCCTCGCCTGTCCCGCCGAGCGGCGTGGTGCTTTCCGGATTGCTCTACGGTTCGACTGCGAACACCGGTCTTGAAGTTTCGGATCGAAAGGGACGGAGTAGTGTTCGTGGACGATCTGCGACTTGCCGCATTTTTTTGCTTTGACCGTCAGCCTCCAGCAGCTTCACCCTGCAGAACGGTTAGTATGATGTTGTTACATAGAAGAAAATCGTTTCTGGAAAGAGTTGTGTGATGCCAGGTTCCTGCCCGCGATTCCTCGTTTTGTTTTTTGGAATAGCAGTCGCTGCCGTGGGCTCCGCGCCCGCACAGACCGCCGTTGCTTCCCCGCATGGGACGACGCTCGAAGCCGTAACCAGTTCCCATCCGCTGCCGGACGGAATTGAGCTTCAGGCTTCCTCGGCGATTTTACGCATCACCGCGCTCCGCGATGACATTGTGCGCGTACGCATTTCAGCGGACGGCGCTCTCCCCGAGGACGCCTCCTGGGCGGTCCTTCCCGGTCCGCGCAGCAAGTCTGTCGATGTGCAACCGATCCAGGATGCGGCTTCCGTGGGCTTCCGCACCGCAACGCTCGATGTGCGCGTGGAGCGCAGTCCCCTCCGCGTTATCATTCGCGATCTCGCGGGCAACGTCATCTCCGCCGACGCCGTGGGCCGCCCCGTGAAATTCCAACTCGATGGTTTCTCCATTTCCAAGCAAATGCCTGCCGACGAGCATTATTTTGGCCTCGGCGACAAGACTGGTTCCTTCGACCGCAGGAATCAGGCCTATACGCTCTGGAACACCGACATCGGTCCCCAGGAATCGGTCGACCCTCTCTACAAAAGCGTTCCCTTCTTCCTCGCAATCAGCGGCACCCGCAGTTATGGCATGTTCCTCGACAACACCTGGCGCACCTGGTTTGACTTCGGCAAGCAGGCGCGCGACGCGATTTCCTTCGGTGCCGAAGGCGGCCCGCTCGACTATTATTTTCTCTATGGCCCCACGCCGAAACAGGTCGTGGAAAGCTATGCTTATCTCACTGGAATGCCTCCACTTCCTCCGCTGTGGGCGCTTGGCTTCCAGCAATCGCGCTACAGCTACACTCCGGAATCCCAAGCTCGGGAGATCGCCAACCGTCTCCGCAGCCGACAAGATTCCTTCCGACGTGCTCTACCTCGACATCGACTACCAGTTCAAGAATCGGCCGTTCACCGTCGATCCTAAGACTTTCCCGAACTTCCCCGGACTCGTTTCCGATCTGCGCAAACAGCACTTCCATTTAGTCAACATCACCGACCTGCACATTGCCCATGCTCCCAATCAGGGCTATGCGCCCTACGATACCGGGGAAGCGGGAAATCAATTCGTGAAGAATCCGGATGGCACTGAGTTCGTCGGCATCGTCTGGCCCGGTCCTGCGGTCTTTCCGGACTTCACCCGCGCCCAGACGCGGGAGTGGTGGGGGGGCCTCTACCATCAATTTGTGCAAGATGGTGTGGCCGGCTTCTGGAACGACATGAACGAACCCTCGGTCTTTGACGGACCCGACAAGACGATGCCGCTGAACACGGTGCATCGCATCGAAGAGCCCGGATTCATCACGCGCACCGCCACCCACGCGGAGATTCACAACATCGTCGGATTGGAAAATGCCCGCGCCACCTACGAAGGCCTCCTGAAACTGCGTCCCGACGAGCGTCCATTTGTCCTCACCCGCGCCACCTACGCTGGCGGCCAGCGTTACGGATTCACTTGGACCGGAGACAATTCCGCAACCTGGAACCATCTCCGATTGGCCACGCAGATGGTGCTTAACCTCGGCATCAGCGGCATCTCTTTTGTCGGCGCGGACGTTGGCGGTTTCGGCAGTTCGCCCGCACCTGCGCTGCTCACCCGATGGGTCGAACTTGCGGCTTTCTCTCCCCTCTGCCGCGATCACGCAGCCAAAGGCACGATGCCGCATGAAGTCTGGGCCAACGGACCGGAGCAGGAAGCCATTCGCCGTCGCTACATCGAAACCCGTTACAGGCTTCTGCCCTACATCTACACGCTCGCCGACGAGTCCTCGCGCACCGGACTCCCCATGATGCGCCCCGTGTTCCTCGATTTCCCCGAGATCTTCGCGCCCAACTCAGACGGCTTCGATCATCTCGACACCGAGTTCCTTCTCGGCCCCGGCCTGCTCATCGCCCCACCTCCGTTCGCCGAGACGCTCGACGACTACGCCGTGTCCTTCCCAAAAGACCACGAGTGGTACGACTTCTGGACAGGACTCAAGGCGCAGCCGTCCCCGCAAGCGCCTCCGATCGCAGCGATCGTTACCGCCCTCAACGTGGGAGCGGAAATTTCCTGGCCGCATACCATCCATCCACCCCTCGACACCATGCCTGTCTATGTCCGGGGCGGAAGCATCCTGCCGCTCCAGCCCTTGATCCAAAACACGGACGAGATTCCAAACGGTCCGCTGGAACTTCACGTCTACCCCGGCTCGCAGTGCAGCGGCTCGATCTATCTCGATGATGGCCACACCTTCCGGTATCAGCAGGGCGACTATCTCCGTCAAGCCTTCACCTGTCAGTCCGAGGCCAACTCCATGCGCCTCAAGTTCCACGCGCGTGAAGGCTCGTATACACCGTGGTGGAAGTTCATCGAGGTGGTGATCTATGACTGGCCCTCCGCACATGCGGAAGCGAAGTTTTCGAGCAGCACGTATCCGTTGAAAACCTCCTATGACGCGAAGCAGCATGCGCTGCACGTCACGCTGTCGGATGTGCCGGTAGAGGCCGAGCTCAGCATCCGCGGCAGAACCAATCACTGATCTCAATAACCCGAAGGTGCCGCCACCAGGTTCCTGCGGAGATTGGATGAACCGCCCGGGAGTTCTGAGCGCCATCCAGGTGTGGGGTGCTCGCGCCAGCAGATATACCTGTTATTTTTTCCTGCCTATCGGGTAAAATCTTTGATTTCATAGCGTTACGAGCGGAAGATATGGCGGGGATATAGTAAGATCTTGAGCCGCAAGGACTTAGAGGCAAAATATTGCGGAATAAGGAGTTAGCTATCGATTTTGGACGCCGAAGTCTCAGGCTGGCGTCTAATCGGCGAAGAGAGCACAGGAGCATATTTCCCAGCTTCGCTCTTTCCGTTTTCTCAGTAAAGGTTGTTCGTCACAGAAAGAGCAATTAGGGCTGTGGAAAAAGGCGAAGTTTTTTTGCTGGTTCCCTTGCTTCGAAAACCGCAAATGTGGGTTTTGAGAGTAATCGAATCCTGGCAACATTTACTGATCCACTCTGGCGTAAAATGCTGACGCGGAATTAGGTTTCGCGCGAAGTGTTTCAGGACCTCAAGTACACTCTTCGGCTTTGGGCCGGCCGGCCGTGGCACGCAGGATTCGCCATCACCGCCCTCGCCATCGGCATTGGAGCGAACACGGGTGTTTTTAGCGTAGTCAACGCCTTGCTGCTGCGCTCCCTTCCATTTCAGCAGCCCGACCGCCTGGCCCTACTACATCAGTTCATTCCACCACACGATAGCGCGAAGAAGTTTCACGATTGGCGGCAGCAGAGTGCCTATCTCGCCGATGTCGCGCTTTTTGAGGAAAACGATGTGAACCTCGGCGGAGTGCGCGTCGGGAGTCGGGCTCACGTTGCCCAGACATCGTGGAATTTCTTCTCGGTGCTGGGCACGCAGCCGGTGCTCGGCAGTGGATTCGCCGCTGATGAGGATGTGGACGGAACGGGGTGGGGATTGCCCGGACGCAACGCAGTGGCTGTGATCGGTTACGGACTCTGGCAACAGCTTTTTGGAGGCGATCCGAAAGTCCTGGGAGCTACGGTCCGAATCGACGGAAATCCGCTGACCGTTGTGGGTATCGCGCCGCCAGGGTTCGATTATCCGGGCAAGGCTGTTCTGTGGAAGCCAGCAGCCTACAGCCCCGGCAACAATGGCTGGGGAACCATCGCGCGGCTGAAACCGGGCATCACGTGGCCGCAGGCGCGTGCCGCGTTTGCCGTGGAGGTGGAGCGCCTGTCGCCGAGACTGGGAGGAAGCGAAAGTTCCGACCTGGGCCCGAGCATTACGTCGCTTCAGGACGGACTTGCCGGCCCTGTGAAGAACGCCTCACTGATGTTCATGGGCGCGGTCGTGTTGGTCCTGCTGATTGCATGCACCAATGTTGCGAATCTGTTAATCGCCCGGACTACCGATCGCGCCGCGGAACTGTCCATACGCTCTGCGCTCGGGGCAAGTCGCGCCAGGCTAGCACGACAGCTGCTCATTGAGTCCCTGCTTCTCTCTTTCGTGGCCACTCTGGCCGGATTGGTGATCGCATATTGGACAACCTCGCTCGCGGCGAAGGTTGAGCCCCCGCCACTCGGCGCACAGTCTTATTCAATCCTCGATGGACGCGTTCTCGCTTTCACCCTTATGGTGTCCGTATTTACCGCCTTGGTGTTGGGCGTCTTACCCTCGCTCTATGTAGGCCGCATCCACGCTTTCCGTTCACGGAGCTCTGGCAGGACTCCCGGCTCGCGGCTGGTTCGCCAAAGCCTGGTAGGCGCGCAGGTCATGCTCACGATGATTCTTCTCGCGGCATCCGTGTGCCTGGGACGCGCCTTCGTCCAATTGATGAAAATCGACCGCGGCTATGATGTGAAAGGAGTCGTGACTGTAGGCGTCTCCTTGGACGGCACGACCCACCAACTGGGTCAGCGGCAGCTCCCTTATTTTGAGGAGGTCCTTGACCGTATCCGCAGCCTACCCGGTGTTCGTGGCGCCAGCGCCACCGAGTTCCTTCCGCTCTACGCATCGGCGTTTGTGGGCGGACCATTCGGATTGGATGGGCGCGCGACTCAACGCAGTTCAACGATGGTCCCGGTTTTGTCAGGATATTTCCAGACCATGGGCGGACGGATTCTGTATGGCCGGGAATTCACAGAAGCCGAGGTTCGCTCCGGCGCCAGGGTTGCTGTCGTCAATGAGCGATTCGCGGCTGGATTTGGTGCGCCGCAGGACGCCCTCAATCATCAGCTCACGATCGAGGGAGACACTCCGTGGAAAATTGTTGGTGTTGTGAAGGGAATGGAGTACGAGACCGATCCGACAACTGCAAACGGTAATGAGGTCTTCATTCCATCGACAACTCCGGGCAGCTTTTTCTCGACGTTTGTGGTGCGCGTGGACGGTCGAGCGGAAGATCAGCTCGCTGCGGTCCGCGACACCATTCAGTCCGTGGATCCGCAAGTTCCGGTGTTCGGCGTGAAAACCATGGAGCAGCGGCTGGATGAAGTCTTCGCTCATTCCAAGTTCTATCGGACCGCGGTTTGGACTTTCGCCGGATTCGCCTGGCTGCTGGCGGTGATTGGTATTTACGGCATCGTTTCTTATGCCGTCGTGGAGAGAACCCAAGAAATGGGTGTACGTTTGGCCCTCGGCACGACGCCGGTCCAAGTTCGCGGCATGCTTTTGCGGCAGGATTTGCTGATGGTCATGGCTGGAGCCATCCCCGGAGTAGCGGGAGCCCAGTTTACCGGGCGCATTCTCGAAAGCCTGATGGACGGGGCGAAGCCTATTGGCCTGGCAACGTCCGCCGGCTTAGTCTTGCTTTTCGCGCTGGTAGCGTCGGCGAGTATCTGGTCCGCCACGCGCCGTATCGCCAGACTCGACATCATTGCCATCCTACGCAGCGAATAGCCCTTAACCTGTTAAAATCGAAGAGCATGCTGCTTCCCTTCGTCCGCGAACTCTTCGCGGACGTAGAAATGCTTCCCGCCTTCACGCGTGTTGCCTCCCACCTGCGGGAGGGCACGGGGCGCATTCGTGTTTCTGGACTCTCGCCCACGGCAAAAGCCTTGCTGCTCGTGCTTTTGCACCGACACGCCGACCGTCCACTCATCGTTGTAGTCAACGACAACCGTGCCGTCGAGGAATTCGTCCCCGTGCTGCGTGGCTTTTGCGAACTCACCAGCGCCTGCGATCCAGAGGCTGTCGTCGCCCTTCCGGCCCGCGATGTGCTTCCGTTCCAGAACCTTTCTCCGCATCCTGAACTTCAGGAAGAGCGCGCGACTGCCCTGTGGAAGATCGCCACTGGCAAGGCGTCGATTGTGGTTTCTCCGGTTGCTGCCACCGCCATTCTGCAGCGCTCCGCCGACTACTATTCCGATCTTGCCCGCATTCTGCGCCGCGGTGAATCCTTCGACGTCGATAATCTTCTCGCTCACTTGAACACCGTCGGTTACGCGTCCGCCGACGTCGTCGAGATGCCGGGACAGTATGCTCTGCGCGGCGGCATCCTCGATGTCTATTCGCCCGAAGCCGAGCGTCCGGTCCGCATCGAGTTTTTCGGCGACGAGGTGGAATCGATCCGCCGCTTCGACCCCGCCTCGCAGCGTTCGTCGAATCCCATGGATGAAGCGCTGCTGTTGCCGCTCACCGAAACTCCGGTCAGCGATCAATTGCTGGGCGCGATTCACACGCGGCTTTCCGGCAAGCGCATCACGGGAAACGAAGAGATCGTGGAAGCCGCGGTGCGCTCTGGCGGAGTCACCGTTTTCCCCGGATGGGAGTTTTATGCCCCGGTGGCCGGAGCCGACCGCAGCGTCTTCGATCTGCTTCCAAACGCGGCCGTATTGCTCGACGAGCCCGATCTGCTACGGAGCGAATTCGACCGCTTCTGGACCCGCGTCGAGGAAGTTCACGAGCGCAGTGGCGTCGGCAATCTGGTCCGCCCCGTGGATCTGTACCTTCAGCCAGACGATTGGTGGAAGAAGGTCGCGTCCCTGACCGGAGCGGACGTAGAGCATCTCGGCATCACCCGCAGCGAAGACTCAGACTCGTCTGTCGCTTTCCTCACACAGCCCACTCCGCGCTTCCACGGCGCCGTTCCCACGATGCTCGAAGAAGTCCAGAAGCTCACCGGCCAGGGCAACCAGGTGCTGTTTTCCGTGCCCAATACCGGCGAGGTCGAGCGCCTGGCGGACATCTTTACCGAATACAACGTCTCTTTCCGCCTGGGAAGCCGCACTCGCGGCGGCGAGAGCTACGCCGACGAGACCAGTTACTTCGCCGGAGAAGTGCTCACCACGACGCTCGCGAAAGCCTATGTGCCCGACGGAGTGCTGTTCCCGGAAGCGCACCTCGCCATCTTCGGCGCCCGCGACTTGTTTGATGAATCCGACACCGTCGCTTCGCGCCCGCAGCGCCAGAAGTCGAAGGTGTCAGCGTTCCTGTCCGATTTCCGCGACCTGCAGGTCGGTGACTACGTTGTCCACGTCGAGCACGGCATCGGCCAGTATCAGGGTCTGAAGGAAATCAATCAGGGTGATGGCAACGCGGAGTTCATGCTGCTCGAGTACGCCGAGGGTGCGCGTCTCTACGTCCCGCTCACGCGGCTGGACCTGATTCAGAAATACCGTTCGTCCGAAGGGGCGAAGCCGTCGCTCAGTCACCTGGGTACGCAGGCGTGGTCCAAGACTAAGGCGCGCGTGCGCAAGGCCATGAAAGACATGGCCGACGAACTCCTGAAGCTCTATGCCGAACGGAAGACGGCCGTGGGCCACTCCTTCCCCGCAGGCAACGAGTTCGTTCGCGAGTTTGAAGATGCGTTTGAGTTCAACGAGACCGAAGACCAGGCGCAAGCCATTGCCGACGTCACGCGTGACATGGAATCGTCGCAGCCCATGGATCGCCTGCTCTGCGGCGATGTCGGCTACGGCAAAACCGAAGTCGCGATGCGCGCCGCCTTCAAGGCCATCGGCGACAACAAGCAGGTAGCCCTGCTGGCCCCGACCACTGTCCTGGCCTTCCAGCATTACGAAACCTTCAAGCAGCGCTTCGGACCGTTCCCCGTCACCATTGAAATGATCAGCCGCTTCCGCAACGCCAAACAGCAGAAGGAAATTCTGCAAAAAACGGAAGCCGGCAAGATCGACATCCTCATCGGCACCCACCGCATTCTCTCGAAAGACCTCAAGTTCGCCGACCTCGGCCTGCTCATCGTCGACGAAGAACAGCGCTTCGGCGTGCGTCACAAAGAACGCATCAAGCAGATGCGCAAGCAGGTCGATGTCCTCACCATGTCGGCCACGCCTATCCCGCGCACGCTGCACATGTCCCTGGTCGGCCTGCGCGACATGAGCGTGATCGAAACTCCGCCCAAAGACCGCATGGCGATCCAGACCGTCGTGGCCAGTTGGGAGGACAAACTCATCCAGTCATCGATCGAGCAGGAACTCGAACGCGGCGGCCAGGTTTACTTCGTCCACAATCGCGTGGAGAGTATCTGGGCAATCGCCGCCAAGCTGCAGGAGTTGATCCCGAAGGCGCGCATCATCGTCGGCCACGGCCAGATGGGAGAAGCCGAACTTGAAAAAGTGATGCTGCAATTCATGCATCATGAAGCCGACATTCTCGTCGCCACCACCATCATCGAGAACGGCCTCGATATCCCTCTCTGTAATACCATCCTGATCAACCGCGCTGACCGCCTAGGCCTCTCCGAGCTCTACCAGTTGCGCGGACGTGTGGGGCGCTCGAACCGCCGCGCCTACGCCTACCTGCTGATTCCGAAGGAAGTCGAGCTCACCCCCATCGCCCGCCGTCGCCTGGCGGCATTGAAGGAATTCTCCGACCTCGGCGCCGGATTCAAGATCGCTGCGCTTGACCTCGAACTGCGCGGCGCGGGAAATCTTCTGGGCGGCGAGCAGAGCGGACACATCGAAGCCATCGGCTTCGAGCTGTACACGCAAATGCTCGAACGCGCCGTCCGCGAAATGAAAGGCGAAGCCGCTCCCGACGAGGCTGAAACCCAGCTCAATCTGGGCCTGAACATCCGCATCTCGGCAGAGTACATCCCCGAGGAAAATCAGCGTCTCAGGATGTACAAGCGCGTGGCGGGCGTGGAAACGGAATCGCAACTCTCCGATGTGGGAGCGGAACTGCAGGATCGCTACGGCCCGCCTCCGCCCCCGGTACGCAACTTGCTCGACTACGCCTCGCTCAAGTTGCTGTGTATGCGTGTAGGCGTGAACGCCATCGAGCGCAAGCGCGATTTCGTGACTTTCAAGTTCCGCCAGAACGCCGCCGTCGATCCCGAACACTTAGCCCGCTTCGTCTCCGCCCAGCGCGGCGCGCAGTTCACCCCGGACGGCATGCTGAAGTTCGTTCTAAAAGCGACGGCTGCGGACGAGGTCCTGCGAACCCTGAGCACAGTTTTAGAACAACTGGCCAGCGAGGAGGCGGCATCTGAAGTTCGATCCGGAACAAGCGAGCAACATTTTCAGTGACGACGTAACAATGGGAAACCTCCGGGGTCGTCAGCCCCTAACGCTACCAGTTACAATTGTTCAGCGCCTGAAAGAGGAGTCGGCCTAAGACCTAACGCCCAAGACCTCCATGAAAATGAAAGTCCGCAAAGCCGTGTTTCCCGCCGCAGGCCTCGGCACCCGCTTTCTGCCCGCAACCAAAGCCCAGCCCAAAGAAATGCTTCCGCTGGTCGACAAGCCGATCATTCAATACGGCGTGGAAGAGGCCATGGCGTCCGGCTGCGACCAGATCCTCATCATCACCGGCCGTGGCAAGCAGGCCATCGAAGACCACTTCGACGTCAGCTACGAGCTGGAAAAAATGCTGGAAGAGCGCCGCAAGACCGATCTGCTCAAGATCGTCCGCAACATTTCCGACATGATGCACGTGGCCTACGTCCGCCAGAAAGAAGCGCTGGGCCTGGGTCACGCCGTGCTGATGGCGCGCGAACTCGTCGGCAACGAGCCCTTCGCGGTGCTCTTGGCCGACGACGTCATCGACAGTTCCGTCCCCTGCCTGAAGCAGATGGTGGACGTCTTCGATCAGAAACAGTGCTCCGTGATCGCCGCTCAGGTGGTCGAGGGGAAGATGATCTCCTCCTACGGCGTCTTAGATGCCCAACTCGCCGAGGGATTCAACGGCCGCCTCTTCGAGATCCGGAACATGGTGGAAAAGCCCAAGCCCGAGGAGGCCCCGTCGAACCTTGCCATCATTGGCCGCTACATCCTGACCCCGGCAATTTTTGACTGCCTGGCCAAGACTCCCACCGGTGCCGGCGGCGAACTCCAGCTCACCGACGGCATGCGAATGTTGCTGAAGCAGGAAAAAATGTACGCCTACGTCTACGAGGGCCGCCGCTACGATACCGGCGACAAACTAGGATTCCTGAAGGCCACCGTAGAATTCGCCCTCAAGCGCACCGACCTGGGCGGCCCGTTCCGCGAGTATCTGAAAGGCCTGAAGCTGTAAACAAAGGAGAATTCAGATTGTAGATTTAAGATTGCGATTTGAGGCAGACACCGCGCTTTTCAGTCTGCAATCTGAAATCAACAATCTACAATCCCTTGAGCTTCTTCGATTTCTCCTCCACGCCTCGGGCCAGCTTTTCCTTGTGAGCGCCAAGCTTTTTCGCGATCGAAGCATCCCCTAACGCGATCATCTGCGCTGCAAGTATCCCCGCGTTGGTGGCTCCCGGCTTTCCAATCGCCACCGTTGCCACGGGAATCCCAGCCGGCATCTGCACCGTGGCCAGCAGGGAATCCATCCCTTGCAGCGAGGTCGAAGGAATCGGCACCCCGATCACCGGCAATGTCGTATGCGCCGCGATCACGCCCGCCAGATGCGCCGCCCCGCCAGCTCCGGCGATGATCACCTGAATGCCGCGACCCGCGGCCTTGCGGGCGAAGTCCGCCGTGCGCTCCGGCGAACGATGCGCCGAAGTCACGTCGATTTCATACGCGATGCCGAATTCGTCGAGCGCCTTGCCCGCCTCGCGCATGATCTCCAGATCCGAATCACTCCCCATCACAATCGAAACCAGCGTCTTGCTCATTGCACCTTCTCTCAAAGTGTTCTTTTTGCCCGTCGTCCTGAGCGCAGTCGAAGAGCCTGCCCCGAGCGAAGCCGAGGGGATTCCTTTCACGCCGACACAGCAGCGGCGTCGAAAGAAATTTCCGCGACGACCTACTTCTTTAACGCCCGCGCCGCAATGTCCTTACGGTAGTGTGCTCCGTCAAAGCTGATCTTCGCGCAAGCTTCGTAAGCACGCCCGACTGCCGTCTCCAGATCGCGCGCCCGCGCCGTCACTCCCAACACCCGTCCGCCCGCAGTGTAGTAAGCGCCATCGCGATTGGAAGTGCCCGCGTGGAACACCTTCACACCCTCGATGGCTCCGGCCTCCTCGAGTCCGTCGATTCGCTTTCCCACCTCATACGTCCCCGGATACCCCCCCGACGACATGACCACGCACACCGACGCATCCTGCGACCACTTGAAATCCCCATCACTCACGCGCCCCTCAATGGAAGCCTCGAGCGCCTCGGACAGGTCGCTTTCCAGCCGCATCAAAATCGGCTGCGTCTCCGGGTCGCCAAAGCGGCAATTGAACTCCAACACCATGGGCCCGCGCGCCGTCATCATCAACCCGCAGTAGAGCACGCCCTTAAACTCCGCGCCTTCGGCCTTCATTCCCGCGACCACCGGCTGCGCGATGTGATGCACCAGCCAGTCCCGCATCTGATCATCCACAATATCGGCCGTCGAATACGCTCCCATGCCACCCGTATTCGGTCCCGTGTCGTCGTCGCCGATGCGTTTGTGATCCTGCGCTGCCACCAGCGGGGCCACGCGCTCTCCATCGCTGAACACCAGGAAGGAAAGTTCGTCCCCTGTCAAACACTCTTCCAGCACGACGCGGGCACCCGCTTCGCCCAGCATTTTGCCGCTGAGCATTTCCGCCGCCACGCCGGCCGCTTCTTCTTTGCTCCTGGCGATGACCACGCCCTTGCCCGCCGCCAATCCGTCGGCCTTCACCACGACGGGCACGTGAAAGTGACCGAGCGCAGACCGCACTTGCTCAATCGAATCACAAATTGCGAACGGAGCCGTCGGAATGCGATGCCGCTGCAGAAATTCCTTGGCAAAACTCTTGCTCGATTCCAACTGTGCCGCGGCCCTCGTGGGACCAAACGCCGGCCACCCGCGCCGGGTAAACTCATCCACTACGCCCAGCGTCAACGGCAGTTCCGGGCCGACCACGGTGAGATCCGGCTGCAGACGCGCAGCCAGGCGCGTGATCGAATCCAGACTCTGCAGGTCCGCCGCCAGACACTCCGCATCATCCGCAATGCCGCCGTTCCCCGGCGCGCAGTAAAGCTGCGAGATGCGCGGCGACTGCCGCAGCTTCCACACCAGCGCATGCTCGCGCCCGCCGCTTCCTAAAACCAGAACTTTCATAAGCCAGAGAAAAACAAGGTTAGGGGTTGAACAGGATACTGTCAAACGGCAAGACCCGCCAGCGGGACCATAAACGTTTAACCTTTCTTTAACCGGCCTTGCGTAAGCTGGGTGGATAGACAAATCCCAAGCTCGCGCATTTGACACTACAGCGGCAAATGGGGTTAACTACAGTTAATATTCTTAACTATAAGACAGTTAATCGAGAAACTGGGGTCTGTAAAATCAAAACGAAGGAACCTGGACACTGAAAATGAGGAGAGTACCGTTAGGCTTGTCCCGCAGCCTGTTGCTGATGGCCGCAACGGTGTTCGCCTTGCCCGCTCTCGCTCAACAACCAGACACCCCCGCACTCCCGCAAACGGCGCCGCAAGCCGACGCTGCCGTCGTGCCTGATCCACCGGACCCACCTGCCGACGCCAATCCGGAATCGATGTTTCCGCATTTCAAGGACACACGCTTCTGGCTTTCCGGTCAGGCCAACTTCATTTTTCAGACGCATCCCGACTTCCACGCGCTCTACAGCGGTGCGCATAGCCTCAGCCCGCACTACGAGAAAGCCACCTCGCGCGTGATGACTCTCTACACGGGCGTGCGTCTCAACAATTCCACCGAGTTGCTCGTCGACATTGAAGAGGCGGGAGGAGCTGCTCTCAGCACCGGCCTCGGGCTGGCAGGCGACACCGATCTCGACATCGTTCGCAATCCGCTGTTGAGCAAGGCCCCCTATCTCGCTCGCGTCATGATTCACAAAGTCTTCGCGCTCAGCAAAGACAAAGTCGAGAACCAGCGCAACGCCTTCTCGCTCTTCGAAGAACTGCCGCGCCGCCGTCTCGAAATCCGCTTCGGCAAGTTCAGCATGCCAGACTTCTTTGACATCAATTCGGTGGGCTCCGACACTCACTTCCAGTTCCTCAACTGGACTACCGACAACAATGGCGCCTATGACTACGCCGCCGACACTCGCGGCTACACCGTGGGCGCCACGGCCGACTATGAAGACCGCAACTGGGGATTCCGCTTCGCCGAAGCCCTGATGCCGAAAGTGGCCAATGGCATTGATCTGGTCTGGAAGCCGTGGCAGGCTCACGCGGAAAACTTCGAATATGAATTACGTCACGGCGTAATCCCCAAAAAAGCAGGTGTCGTTCGCCTGTTGGCCTTCACCAACTACGCCAACATGGGCATCTACCGCGATCAGGTCATCAAGGCCGCCGAAGAGGACACCACCCCCGACATCACCGCCCACCCGTGGCACATCACGCGCAAATACGGCTTCGGCATCAACGTGGAGCAGAATCTCACCCACTATCTCACTGCCTTCGCCCGCTTCGGATGGGACAACGGCAAGACCGAGTCTTTCGCCTACACCGAGGTGGACCAGACCTTCGCGCAAGGCGTGGGAGCGAACGGCGCGTGGTGGCATCGCAAGCAGGATCGCGCCGGTATCGCGTTCGTGGCCAATGCCATCAAGAAAGATCACCAGAACTATCTTGCAGCGGGCGGCATGGGATTTCTCTTGGGCGACGGAAAGCTAAATTATGGCCGCGAGAACATCCTTGAGTCCTACTACACCGTGCACGCCTGGCGCGGTATATACCTGGCGCCCGGCCTGCAGCACATCGTCGATCCCGGTTACAACCGCGACCGCGGCCCCGTCGTCGTCCCCTCGTTCCGTGCCCATATCGAGTTCTAGGCGTAGCCGGGGAAGCCCCGAGACCCACGGTTAACCCCCGTCCAGGCCGGCTAACGCAGCGCCAGTTCGCCATTGAACCGTTGGATGATGCTGTAGCATTCACAAGCAGAGCTTTCCAGTTTCTTGCGGTTCAGAATTCTTACTGAGCCCCGCGTATATTCGATGATCCGTTTTTTCTGTAGCCCACCCGCAGCCAGGCTCACGCTGGGGCGGTCTGTCCCCAGCATCATTGCCAGAAAGTCGTGTGTAATGCGCAGCAATCCCGAACCGACCCGGTCCTGGGCAAGCAGCAACCACCGCGAAAGACGCTGTTCAATATCGTGCAGGCGATTGCATCCCGCCGTCTGGGCAACTTGCATTCCATGAGCCGCCGCATACCGATTCAACCTGGTTTGCAGCGCCGGACTGGACTCCAACACCTTCTCTAAGGTACTGACGTTTACCTTGAAGCCTTCTCCTCCAATTTGCATCACCGCACGATGCGGGCTTCTCCTGAGCCCGGCTGCCACCGGTATGGGCGTAAAGCCTTCGTTTCCTACTACACCGACTTCAACGCTTTCTCCCTTTTGCGTCGTGAAGACCAGCGAGACCATACCTCGGTTCAAGAAGTAAGCAGCTTCCAATTTGCGGTTAGCCTCCTGGAGGCTGCTCCGCTGTGGCAAAGAGACGAAATGCAGATGCGGCCGAATCGCGCCAAATTCTTCCTCCGGAATCGAAAGAAGGATGGCATTGGACACCGGTTTTCCCGCCGCATTCGTTCGTTCTCCGGCATTCAGAGGTTGAGGGGCCCTGTTGGTTACAGCAGTCCAATTTGCTTTGGGCACTGCGTCCTCCGCGTATTGCTAGACTCTTTCCTGACGAATTGTTAACGACCGATTAGATGCCGCGGAATGTCCCGTCACGGCTCGCTCAATATCTGAAAGCGTCGGGTAACGGACGGTAGGAACTACAAAGTTTCCTGTATTTCAGGGACGGTCGTTCATGGTTAACTTCGTAGGGCATCCAACGTTTGCGGGAAAGCATGAGCGAACGGCCCCACCCATCTTGACCTGCTTGCCCATTCGCATGTCGACCCGAATACTGATTGGCGAGGATAATCCGGCGGTGAGAGCTGCCTTGCATGCTCTGCTGGAGAGCGCCGGGCCCTGGGAAATCGTTGACGCTGAGAATGGTCAGGAAGCCGTTGCCAAAGCCCAGGAACTCAACCCCAATCTCATCATTCTCGACCTGGTGATGCCGGTGATGGATGGCCTGAGCGCGGCTCGACAAATCTCCAAACTCCTGCCCGAAACCCCGCTGCTGATGTACACCATGCATTGGTCTCGGCAGGTAGAAGTGGAGGCCCAAAAAATCGGCGTGCGAAAAGTGGTGTCAAAGGCGGACAGCCGGCTTCTCGTTTCCACGATCCAGCAGTTCCTCGCCCCAGAACCGCTCCCACCGCGTGCCGTAGCATCACCCACAAGTCCATCGAATATCCTGACGCCTAACGTTGCCCCGGCCCCTCCGATCCTGGAATCCGGAAGCGCGCCCACTTCCGACAAACCCGAAGCCGCCGCTACTGGAGGAACCGCGACATCGGACCAGGAACGTATTTAAGTCACATCACCTTTTTGCCCTCGCAAAGGTTGAGCAGTTCCACGAACGCAAAGATCTCTGCCTGGCGCCCCCGGCTCTTGCGAACCGTCTTGAGTATGCCGGCTTTGCGCAGTCGCCTCAACATTTGCATGACTGTTTGCACGGTTGGCATCTGCTTGTGCCGTGTCAACTGGCCGCTTTGGAAAATGGGCTGGTCGAATAAATGGTCGAGGAGGGGCACGGCATATCGAGAATGCGTCAATTCGATCAGCTTGGTTTTCAGCCGCTCGTAAAGTTCGATGATGGCGCGTGCTGTGGCTGCATTGGCCTTCGCCTGCTCGGTCACTGCGCGTAGGAAGAAATCTATCCAGCGATCCCAGCTTTTGGGTCGCCCCAGATCACGGAGCCTGTCGACGTATTCGTCCCGATTCGCCTCCAAGTAACTGGAGATGTAAAACATTGGTCGTGAGAGGAGCTGCTTCTCATGTAGAAACAGCGGAACGAGAATGCGGCCCAAACGGCCATTGCCGTCCAAGAATGGATGGATGATCTCAAACTGGGCATGCACGATGGCAAGTTGTACCAGAGGATCGCGCTCCTCCCCGTGATAGTATTTTTCCCAATTGTCGAGATGGTCTTTTAGGAAGAGCGGCGCCGGCGGAACGAAACGGGCCTCCTCAATCGTCGAACTAGGAGGGCCGATCCAGTTTTGATCCGTGCGAAACTGTCCCCGTGCTTTATTTCTCCCGCGCACACTGTCAAGCAGGATGCTGTGAAGCTGGAGCAGGAGATTGAGGTTGAAGGGACGATTCTTAAGCTCTTCTTCAGCTGTTTGTAGAGCTCGACGATAATTAATGATCTCTTGGATATCCTGGCGTTTTGACTCCTCCACTACCTCCGCGCCAGCCTCGAACTTCAATACATCGCCGAGTGTTGCCTGAGTCCCCTCCATACGAGAGGAAAGGACTGCCTCTTGAGTTGTCAGTGGAGAAAGCAAGACCTCTGGGTTCGGGACGCCATAGAGGATCCCGTCATATAGCGCAAGCGCCCGATCGGCTTGACCGATCTGGAACGAAGACCGCCAGAATCAATGTAGAAGCGAGTGTGCGGGACAAAGGGTTTATGCCTGCTTGTGGTTGTCTAAAGCAGGTTACCTGCTAATTCCCGTTGTGTAAAGTATTTTGCGATTTTCTTTAAACAACTCCGGTTGTAGCTCCTGCACTTTACACAAAGAATTGTCCGCCTGAGAAAGGATTTAGTCTCAACGACATAAGGCCCCATCCGGGCCGCTCGCGATTGTTGCTTTTGCCCGTACAGCGGATTCACTGGGTTTGCTCGCCAACAACTGCCGCAGCACATACTGCAAGATCCCGCCATTGGCGTAGCCCAAGCCTGTCATTACCCAAAAACTGGTAATTCTCGCTTGATAACAGACCTTCTAAACCGCGGCAGAGCGAGAGCGGGGGACTGGAGTGTCCGCCCCCTACACACCCACCGTCTGCGGCTTAGTCGCCAACAACTGCCGCAGCACATACTGCAGAATCCCGCCATTGGCGTAATACAGCGCCTCCTGCGGCGTATCAATCCGCACCAGCGCGTTGAACTCGATCTCAGGCTTTCCTTTCGTCGTGGCGCGCACTTTTACCTCGCGTCCGGCGGCGAAGTGATCGACCAGGTCGCGAATGCCGCTGATCTCGAACACTTCCTCGCCCGTCAGCTTGAGCGATTCGGCGTTCTGGCCAGCAGAGAACTGCAGGGGCAGCACTCCCATGCCCACCAGGTTCGAGCGGTGAATGCGTTCGTAGCTCTCGGCGATCACGGCGCGCACGCCCAGCAAGGCCGGTCCCTTGGCCGCCCAGTCGCGCGACGATCCCGATCCATATTCCTTGCCCGCGAGAACCACCAGCGGCGTGCCCGCGGCACGATACTTCTCGGAAGCGTCGAAGATCGACATTTCGGTGGAAGTCGGCAGGTGCCGCGTGTATCCACCCTCGGTCGCGACCAGCTTGTTGCGCAGTCGAACGTTGGCAAATGTGCCGCGCACCATCACTTCATGATTGCCGCGCCGCGAACCGTAGGAGTTGAAATCCGCCGGCTTCACGCCATGTTCCTGCAAGTATTTTCCAGCCGGACCATCTTTCTTGATCGACCCGGCCGGCGAGATGTGGTCGGTGGTGACGCTGTCGCCCAGGAGCGCGAGCACGCGCGCCTTCTTGATGTCGCGCACAGCCGCAGGCTTCACCGACATTTCATCGAAATACGGAGCCTGCCGAATGTAGGTCGAGTCCTTGTCCCACGCGTAGGTCTCGCCCTTGGGCACAGCCAGACCGCGCCAGCGCTCGTCGCCCTGAAAAACATCGGCGTACGATTTCGAAAACATCTCCGAAGTAATCGACTGCTGCATCGTCTCTTCAATTTCGCGCTGCGCCGGCCAGATGTCGGCCAGGTACACCGGCTGACCATCTCTGGCTGTGCCGATGGCGTCCTTACGCAAGTCGATGTCAATGCGCCCCGCCAGCGCAAACGCCACCACCAGCGGCGGCGACATCAGGTAGTTGGCACGCACTTCAGAATTGATGCGTCCCTCAAAGTTCCGGTTCCCCGAAAGCACCGACGCGACCACGAGTTCGTTCTCGTCGATCGCCTGCGAAACTTCCGTGGGCAGCGGTCCTGAGTTCCCGATGCACGTGGTGCATCCGTATCCCACCAGATGAAACTTCAGTTTCTCGAGATACGGCGTCAACCCGGCCTTCGCCAGATAGTCCGTGACCACTTTCGATCCCGGAGCCAGCGAGGTCTTGACCCATGGCGGAACCGACAGTCCCTTCTCGACCGCTTTCTTCGCCAGCAGCCCTGCCGCAATCAGCACCGAAGGATTCGAAGTATTCGTACACGACGTGATCGCGGCGATCACGACACTGCCGTGCTTCAGCGCATCCTTCACCGACGCCGGTACATGCTCCTGAACCTTCGGATCTTCCACGCCAATCGCAGTCGGACTCCCGCCTTCCTGCTCCCACTTCGCGCTGGTCGCAGCGGAAACTGCAGAAGGCGCCGCAGTCTTCGCGCCAGATTTCGGCTTGAGCAGCGACGGCAGCGCTTTCTGAAACGACTCTCCCGCCTGCGACAGCACCACGCGATCCTGCGGCCGCTTCGGCCCGGCCAGACTGGGTTCTACAGTGGCGAGATCAAGCGTGAGCAGTTCAGAGTATTCCGCCTCCGCAGTCTTCTCGTCGTGGAACAGTCCCTGCTCGCGACTATAAGCCTCCACCAGCGCAATCTGTTCCTCGCTCCGCCCCGTGAGCCGCAGATAGCGCAGCGTCTCCTTATCGATCGGGAAAATTCCGCAAGTAGCCCCGTACTCCGGCGCCATATTCGCAATCGTCGCCCGATCCGCCAGCGGCAAATCCCGCAACCCCGGCCCGAAGTACTCCACGAATTTTCCCACGACTCCATGCTTCCGCAACATCTCCGTAACCGTAAGAACAAAATCTGTGGCAGTAGCTCCCTCCCGTAACCGCCCCGTGAGCTTCACCCCCACCACCATCGGAATCAGCATCGACACCGGCTGCCCCAACATGGCCGCCTCCGCCTCAATCCCCCCCACCCCCCATCCGAGCACGCCCAAACCATTCACCATAACGGTGTGACTGTCTGTGCCAACCAAGGTGTCGGGAGAGGCTACGCGCTTGCCGGGTGTCTCCTGGACGAAGACCACGCGCGCCAGATATTCGAGGTTGATCTGATGGACGATGCCGGTGTCGGGCGGGACGATGGCCAAGTTGCGGAAACCAGTTTGACCCCAGCGGAGGAAAGAATATCGCTCTTTGTTGCGCCCGAACTCGAGCAGTGCGTTCAAGTCGAAAGAGTTAGACGTGCCGAACTCGTCTACCTGGACCGAGTGATCGATGACCAACTCGACCGGTTGCAGTGGATTGATCAGTGCGGGATCGCCGCCTAAGGTCTGCATGGCGTCGCGCATGGCAGCCAGGTCGACGATGCAAGGGACGCCGGTGAAATCCTGGAGGAGTACGCGGCTGGGAGTGAAGGCGATCTCTTTTTCCGGCTTCGACTTGCTGTTCCAATTCGTCAGGGCGCGCACTTCCTCTTTGGTGACGTTACGGCCGTCTTCGGTGCGCAGCAGATTTTCGAGCAGGATGCGGAGGGAGAAGGGCAAGTGCGTGGTGGAGATTCCCTGTTTATCGAGGGCGTCGAGCCGGTAGATTTCATATTCTTTGCTGCCGACTTTGAGGGTGGAGCGGCTGTTGAAGCTATTCACAGACATGATGGCCTTCCTCGAGGAATGAGTTCGCGCACAGGCGGATGTCGCCGCGCAGATCGCAACTTATTAGTGTAATGCGTTTCCGAGGGAATTGCGTAGTGCGACGCGCGGCGCGGAGCTTCGCTCCGCCGGAGAGCCGGGGGCGGCTGTCCCCACATGGACATTTCTACGCCGTTCAACCTGCCGAATCTACCAGACGCTGTTGGGGCGCGTGCCTGGGGCCGATCCCTGTGTTGTAATAGAAATAACCGAACCCTGATGGCATCTGTTATTACAAAGCTGCGTCGACGCGCCAAAGCTCTGCACCGCAATCTGCGGGGCGCGAATATGGCGATCGGCGCGCTCGCTTCGACCGACCATCCGCTGCTGGCGCATATCATTCCCATGCGCCGGTGCAACCTGGCCTGCACCTATTGCAACGAGTTCGATGATTTTTCCAAGCCCGTGCCGATCGACGAAATGTACCGCCGCATCGACAAGCTGGGCTCGCTGGGCACCGCGGTCGTGACCATTTCTGGCGGCGAGCCGTTGATGCATCCCGAACTCGATGACGTGATCCGCCGCATCCGGGCCAACGGCATGATCGCCGGACTTATCACCAACGGTTATCTGCTGGTGGCCGAGCGCATTCAGCGACTCAACCGCTCTGGACTGGAGTGGCTGCAAATCTCCATCGACAATGTGAATCCTGACGAAGTGTCGAAGAAGAGCCTGAAAGTTCTCGACAAAAAACTGCAATTGCTGGCGGAGCACGCCGACTTTCACGTGAACATTAATTCGGTGGTGGGTGGCGGGATTTCCCATCCGCAGGACGCGCTCGTGATCGGCAAGCGCGCGATTGAACTTGGCTTCACCTCGACCATCGGCATTATTCACGATGGCAGCGGCCAGTTGCAGCCGCTCGGAGATGAAGAGCGCCGCATCTATCACGAAATGCAGGCGCTGGAAAAAAGCAGCTTCACCCGGATCAACGCATTTCAAGACAATATCGCGAAAGGTGTGCCCAACGACTGGCGTTGCCGCGCCGGCGGGCGCTATCTCTACATCTGCGAAGACGGACTCGTTCATTACTGCTCGCAGCAGCGCGGTTATCCGGGAGTGCCGCTGGCCACCTACACGCGCGACGACCTGCGCCGCGAATACTTGACCGAGAAATCCTGCGCGCCGCACTGCACGGTGTCGTGCGTGCATCAGGTTTCAATCTTCGATTCCTGGCGCGGTCCGCAGCATCCCTCCCCGGCGATTCCCGCGGCCGCCGCGCCCAGTGAACTGGTGCAGATCAAGTAGATTCTGGCCCGTGTTTACTTCTTCGGCTGCGCGGTTGGCGGCAGCAGTCCGTTCAGCCGCAGGTACATCGCCGCGGAACTGTAGTGGTCGGCCCAGTCGTTGGTAAGCGCGATCAGCGCGAAGGCGCGCGATCCCTTGTGCCCGCCGAATAGCTCGATTTCGTCGCCGAGCTTCGAGTCGTCTACTTTGCCAAGCGTGGTGCTGCAGAACTCGAAGCTCGCCTTCAGCGCCGCCACCAGTTTTTCCTTGCCGTCGGATTCCTTCAGGGGCACCGGCGCCTTGACCTCGGGTTCGTCTCCTATTTTCGAGCACAAGTAGTTATTCGACTCGACAATGTGCAGGATCAGGTGGCCAAACGTCATCTGCTGTTCGGTAGGCTTGTAGCCGAACTTATCGGCTGGCATCTCTTCGACTGCGGCCACGAGGTTCTTCTGCTGGCGAGGCAGTATCTGCTTCGCCACCGACGTGACAGGATTCTTGTCTTGCGCGAAAACTGCAGTTGCTGCAAAAAGCAGAAAAAGACAGATCGTAGGTTTCATAACGTCCTCCGGCAGTTGTGCCGCGACTTGTCGGTCCTGTTCCGCTCCCATTCTACTCAGCTCTCGTACGCCACGCGAACGGCTCAATGCCGAAGCAAGCCTTTTGCCAATCCTAGATTCACCAAACGCAAAACTGCTCGGCAAATGGATGCTAGAGCTCCTCCTAGTTATTTCGAATCGAATTACCAGAATCCGCCGTGTGCATTGAGAACGAGGAACTCCTGGGCAGCAACAGGTGTCTGATGTTGCAGACACGCGCGTGCCGAGAGGAGCAAATTCCCATGGCTTTCTCAATGGCAGGCGGAGGTCCGTCCGGTCCGCAGATTAACGTCACGCCACTAATCGACGTGCTACTGACCCTGATCATCATGTTCATGTTAGTGGTGGCGATGGATCCGGAATATGGGGAGAAAGTGCAGATTCCTCAGCCACCGAAAGATCGAGCCTCGGAACCCACGCCCGAACGCACGGTGGTGATCCAGGTCGTCTGGACGACGAAGGATGCTCCGCCGAGCGTGAAGATCAATCAGGAAGATGTTCGCTGGGAGGATCTGGAACTGCGGCTGGCGCAAATTTATTTGAAGCGAGCTGAGAAAGTCGCATTCGTCCGTGGGGATGCCGACGTGGATTTTCTATACGTCGCGGACGTGATTGATTTGGCGCATGAGGCGGGGGTGCAGCGGATAGGACTACTGACGAAAGGTCAGGAATTAGCTGGAGAGTAACCTATGGCACCGGTAATCAGGATGGCCAGAAGTAAGATGAATCCAAAACGCCGGATTGCGAGAGAAACGCTCATGGCACGGGCCAGGGTGCCATTCATGAGCATGATGCAAGTAACAAGAACTGCAAGGTACGGTAGTTTCGGCACAGGGCGTGATAGAGCCGGACTACGCCCGGCGGACAGCCGAGGGCGCCTGTCCCCACAATGAACATTCAAAACCAGACAGCCGAGGCGGCTGTCGCCACGCGAGCCGTGTCGATTTACGAATTTCTTGCTCGGTTCTTGATCCAGATCGGTGTGCCCAGAAATCCGAATGCTTTGCGGATCTGATTTTCGAGAAAGCGCTGGTAGGAGAAGTGCAGCTTCACGGCACGGTTGGTGAAAAGGATGAACGTTGGCGGGGCGACCGAGGCTTGCGTCATGTACAAAATCTTCACGCGCTGGCGCACGGGGACGGAGGCGCGGTCGAAGTCCACACGCTCGATGAAGCGGTTCATCTGCGAGGTGGTCACGCGCTTGCGGCGTTCGGTGGCAACTTCTTCCAGCAGCGGGAAGATTTTCTCCGTGCCTTTGCCGCTCTCGGCGGAAATGAAGACGATGGGCGCGTAATTCAGGAATTTTAGCTCATAGCGCAGGCGCTCCTCATAGGCTTCGCGGTCGCCGGGGCGCTTGCTCTCGCGCATGCGTTCGGCTTTGGTTGGCCGGGAAGCGTTCTCCTTGCCGCTGATCACCAGATCCCATTTGTTCACGACGATGATGATGGATCGTCCGCTTTCGTGGGCGTATCCGGCGATGGCAGCGTCGAGTTGGCTCACGCCTTCGGTGGCGTCGATGACCAGGAGCGCGATGTCGGCACCTTCCAGATGCTTGCGCGCCATCACCACCGAAAGCTTTTCAGCCATCAGGTGCGTCTTGCCTTTGCGGCGGATGCCGGCGGTGTCGATGAATCGGAATCGGCGTCCATTGTGCTCGACGATCTCATCGACCGCATCGCGCGTGGTGCCGGGAATCGGGGAGACGATGGCCCGGTCGGAAGAAGTGAGGCAGTTCAGCAATGTGGATTTACCCACATTTGGATGCCCAATGATGGCGACTTTGACTTCGTGAACATCTTCTTCTGCTTCGGAAGCTTCTTCTTTGCCTGTAGAGTCCTCCGTGCTCTCCGTGCCATCTGTGGTTGAATTTTCTGCCGGCAGACTTTCCAGTACCGCGTCGAGGAGATCGTCGATACCGCGCCCGTGCTCTGCGGAAATTGGGAACATCTTCTGGACGCCGAGACGATGAAAGTCATCGATCAGCGACGATTGCTTCTCGCTGTCGACCTTGTTCACGGCGAGGAAGAGCGGCCGGTTGGCCTTACGCAGCAGGCGTACCAGTTCAAGGTCGGGGCCGGCGAGCTCGGTGCGTCCGTCGATCACCATGATGATGGCAGCGGCCTCGTCGAGCGCGACCCGGGCCTGGCGATAGATTTCCGAGGGGATCAGATCCTTTTCTTCCGGCAGGATGCCGCCCGTATCCACGATGCGCAGTCGGCGGCCTTCCCATTCCGCGTCGCCATAGAGGCGGTCGCGGGTGATGCCGGGTTCGTCTCCGACAATGGCACGGCGGGAGCCTACGATGCGGTTGAAGAGTGTGGACTTGCCCACGTTAGGACGTCCTACGATGGCGATTGTGGGAATGCCGGCGGCGGTAGTGGCGAGAGTGCTGGTCGAGTTGTAGGTAGGCTGGGTCAATGTAAAGTCTTGCGGACGGCGCCCTCGGCTGTCCGGCCGAAGCCCCGACGGCATTCACGATGCGAAAGGGCCGGAATCGCTATTATAGAGACTCCCGTGCCTTTAAGTTCCCAGCCCGCACCTTCCGCTTCCCCGAACCGCCCTGCTCCCAGCGGTAAGGACGCCTCGCTGTACCAATTCTTCGCGCCAGGCGGAGTCCTGTCGCGCACACATCCGGCGTATGAATTCCGGCGCGGGCAACTGCAGATGGCACAGGCCGTCGAGCAGGCGCTGGAAGAAAAGCGGCACCTGATCGTGGAAGCGGGCACCGGCACAGGAAAGACGCTGGCGTACCTGATGCCGGTGATTCGTTCGGGCAAGCGTGTGATCATCTCGACCGGGACGAAAAATCTGCAGGAGCAACTTTTCTATAAGGACGTTCCTTTTCTGGAGCAGGCGCTGTATGGAGCCGGCGAAAAGCAGGTTTCTCGCCCCGCTCGAAATGACAAAGAAACTGCAGGGCGGCTCTCGGTTTGCTACATGAAGGGACGAAACAATTATTTGTGCCGCAAGAAGCTGTACGACCTGACGGATCAGCCCGTGCTGAGCGGGTTGGAAGAGATCGAGCAGTATCGTGCCATCGCCGCCTGGGAGAAGACGACTGGAACGGGCGACCGGGCCGAGTTGGCGGAACTGCCGGAGGCCAGCCTGCTTTGGCACAAGCTCGACGCGCGCGCCGACGCCTGCATTGGCCAGAAGTGCAGCGAGTGGGAGCGCTGCTTCATCACCGAAATGCGACGCAAGGCGATGGAGAGCGACATCATCATCGTCAACCATCACCTGTTTTTTGCGGATCTCGCCATCAAGCTGCAGGCCGATGGCGCGCCTGATGCGGGCATCCTTCCGGATGCAGCTGCCGTGGTTTTCGACGAGGCCCACGAACTGGAAGATGTGGCGGGGAATTATTTCGGCATCTCGGTGAGCAATCTGCGCATGGACGAACTGGCGCGCGATGTGGAGAATTCGTTGCAGCATCACCGCATGCTCTCGGCTTCGCTTTCTGGGGCGCTCGGAAGTTTGCGGGAACGCTCGCAATTCTTTTTCTCGCTGCTGCCTCCAGGCGACGGACGGTTTGCATTCGACACCCGCCGTGAATTTCTCGAGGAAAACGGAGACGAGTTTGTGGCGCTGAATCAGGCGCTGACGCGGCTGGCGGGCGAACTCGAAGGCTTGCCGCAGAAGCCGGAAGAAGTATTCAACTTCGTGCGCCGGGCGCAGGAGATTCAGGTCCAGCTTGGGTTCGCGATGGAATCGGAGGATCGCAACACGGTGTTTTGGATTGAGCGGCGGGGTGGACGTTGGGGATCTCGCGGCGGCCCGACTGCAGGCGGCGAGAGCTCGAATCGTGGACGACAGAACGTATTTCTACAGGCGACGCCGATTGATGTTGGTCCGATCCTGCGCGAGTGCCTGTGGTCGAAGCTGGAGTGCGCCGTGCTGACGTCGGCGACGTTGGCCGTAGGCGGCGGGTTTGAGTACATCCGGCAACGGCTTGGCGCTGGAGCATGCGCGCGAGTCGGTGCTGCCCTCGCACTTCGACTATGAAAGCCAGGCGCTGCTGTACGTGCCGCCGGATTTACCCGATCCGCGCACCCCGCAATTTACGGCGAGGGCGGCAGAGCGCATTCGCAGGCTGCTCGAGATCACGCGCGGGCGAGCATTCGTTCTTTTCACCAGCTACGCGCAGATGAACGACATCTACCAGCGGTTGCTGGGCGAAGTGGAGTTCCCGATCTTACGGCAGGGTGACGCGCCGAAAAGCGCGCTGCTCGAGGAGTTCCGTTCGACTCCGAACGCGGTGCTGTTTGCCACTTCGTCGTTCTGGCAGGGCGTGGACGTGCAGGGCGAGCAGCTGAGTTGCGTGATCATTGACCGGTTGCCGTTTGCGGTGCCGAGCGATCCCGTGGTGGCAGCGCGGGTAAAGGCGATCGACGCCGACGGGGGCAACGCGTTCTTTCAATATCAGGTGCCGGCTGCCGTGATCACGCTGAAACAGGGCTTCGGGCGGCTGATTCGGTCGCTGCACGATCGCGGGCTGCTGGTGTTGCTGGATAACCGCATTCTGAAGAAGCAATACGGGCGCGTGTTTATCGAAAGCTTGCCGAATTACAAGAAGACGACTGAGATGAAGGTGGTGGAGGAATTCTTCGGATTGGAAAGGTAATTCGGAAAGGTAATTCGGACAATTCGCCTTTGAGCACGGCGGATATTAACTCGTCAATAGCCTCATACCGGCGGCTGCAGCATCCTTGTCGAAGGTGAGAACGTACTGGCATTCTGCCGCGTGGCCGCAGCGCTCAATCAGGCAGTCGGAGAAATTTGCACGTCTGACGCGGAACTTGCGCAATGCCTGGGAGACGATCTCCGCCCGTTCAACAATCAGTTCCTTGCTCCGCAACAATCTCTCAACGACGTACTCAATTTCATGCTTCTTGAAATGGTAGGAGAACTGCAGCACCCAAACTAGTTCCGCGATGACCACTAGGGACAGGAATCCGGGCAACTCAGAAGACAGTGATTCTATGACTTTCCCCGCTGCGGCGGATTGCGCTGCATGGTCTTGAGTAACATAGCGGACCAGAATATTCGTATCGAGACCGATCATCGAGAACGCGCCGCGCCTTTCGCAATCGCCCGATCCATTTCTTCAAGCGACACGGGCTTTGTTCTCCTACCCCTAAAGATCCCCTTCAGTTCACGTACCGACCCTGTTGCGGGCACGATGGAGAACTCCCTCTTCCCGATTTCTACGAACTCAACTCGGTCGCCTGGGTCCAAGCCGAGTGCGTTACGAATTTTGGCTGGGATGGTAATTTGCCCTTTGGACGTAACAGTTGCTGAGGCCATTGCGATTCCTTACTATTTGTCTTATTCCTTACATTATAGTAAGGAATGCGGGGTCGTCAATCGATTTCCCCTCGGTTAGGTTCATTTGCTGTCTCCCGCCTTTGCCGCGCTCGGCAGCACCCGCACCACGATTCCCGACGGCTCGGCTGTCGTGTGATACACGCGCTCGGTGGCTTTCACGAAGTCCGCGGGCTTGGCGTCGGGGATGTTGACGAAGGTTTGCGGGTTGCGATCGGTGAGCGGGAACCATGAGCTCTGCACCTGCACCATGATGCGGTGTCCGCGGCGGAAGGTGTGGTTGATGTCCTGCATGGTGAAGTTGATCTCTTCCACTTTCCCGGGGGTGAACGGTTCCGGCTTTTCAAAACTGTGGCGAAATTTTCCGCGGAAGGGTTCGCCGCGCACCAGTTGCTGATATCCACCCATGGTGAACGCCGGCGCGGGCACATCCTTTCTGGGTTTGTCCCGGTCTTCGGGTCTGGGCGCGTCCTGCTTGCTGTCCGGATAATCGGAGGGATATACGTCAATCAACTTCACGTCCCAATCCGAATCCGTGCCACTGGTCGAAACGAAAAGCCGCGGCGAGATCGGCCCGGCGATGGTCACGTCTTCCTGCAGCACCGGCGTCTCATAGACCACCACGTCGGTGCGGCTGTCGGCGAAGCGCTGGTCCGAGAGCATGTATTCCTGGGGCACATTCAGCGCCGCGTAATTCACAAAGGGCACGGGCTTGGCCGGGTCGCTCACATATTCATCGAATGCCGGAGACTCCGGCCGCTGGCGCGTCGAACGACAGTTCGCCATTGGCGTGGAGGTAGAGAGTCTTTGGCTCGGCATTTTTCGGCGGCCACGCAGAGTATTGCCGCCACACATTCGTGCCGGTCTCGAAGACATACGCTTTCGGAAGTTTGGCATCGCCATTGCCTTTGAGGTACTGCTCAAAGAACGGAAACAGAATGTTTTTCCGGTAATACTCTCCGGTGTTCGAGGCAAAGTCCACGCGTCCCAGGTGCTCCCCGTCATACCGGGCCCAACCGCCGTGCACCCAGGGTCCGATCACGAGCGCATTGAAGATTCCGGAATTATTCTTGTCGATGGAATGAAATGTGGTGAAAGGGCCTTGCAGATCCTCGGCGTCGAACCATCCACCCACGGTCAGCACGGCGCAATGAATGTTCTTCATGTGCGGCGCCAGATTGCGGGCTTTCCAGTAGTCGTCATACGTATCGTGTTTCACCTGGTCGTCCCACAGCGCGCTCTTGCCCTCCAGATACTTCCGCAAATTCGACAACGGCCCGGTCTGCAGATAAAACTCGTAGGCGTCTTTGGTTCCCCAGTCGAAGGGCACGGAGGTCTTCGGCGGAAGTTGAGGATTTTCCTGCGGCTTGAACGAGCTGTAAAAGCCGAAGTTCGCAGCCAGCATGAACGCGCCGCCGTGGTAAGCGTCGTCTCCCATGAAAAGGTCGGTCATGGGAGCCTGCGGCGAGGCCGCCTTCAGCGCCGGATGCGAGTCGATGATGCTGGCCGAGGTGAAAAATCCCGGATACGAGATTCCCCAAATCCCCGCATTCCCGTTGTTGTTCGGCACATTCTTGAGCAGCCAGTCGATGGTGTCGTAAAGATCGCTGCTGTCATCCACGTCCTGCTTCGACTTCTTGTTGTCGATGTGCGGCCGCATCTCGAGGAATTGGCCCTCCGACATGTACCGTCCGCGCACGTCCTGAAACACGAAGATGTATCCCGCCTTGTCGAAGTCCGGCGAGGGGCCGAGTTGCGTGCGGTACAGATCGACGCCGTAAGGGCCGACGCTATAAGGCGTGCGGTCGATCAGGAACGGGTAAGGGTGCGAAGTGTCCTTCGGAACGTAGACCGAGGTGAATAGATGAACGCCATCGCGCATCGCGATCCTGTACTCATACTTGGTGTAGTGCTCTTTGACGTCGTAGTCCGGCGCATCGGGCCGGTTCTGAGCAAAAAGATCCGCCGTTACGGTCAGGATAAACAGCAACAGGATCGAGGATTTCCGACGCAGCATGCGCGCTCCTTGGGATGTGACGACGAATAGGGAAGCTACATTCGGACGGGGAATGGAGTCAAGGGGAGTGCCTCGGTGACGGCTTCCAGGTGAGACGGAGTCGTGACTTTTCTTTCGCCCCTCCGGGGCTTGCTAATCTCCGCTTATTTACCCACGGCTTGCGCCCCTTCGGCAAGCTCAGGGCAAGCTGTGGGCTGCATTCTTTCGCCGCTTCGCGGCTTGCAGCGCCGAGTCTTCTCGCTTTCCGGACACGATCGCGCTCTGAAACATGCTCCGGCGGTACAATAGATGTTTCGCCATAGAGCGCAGCCGGCCCCGTATTTACGCCCGGACTGCTGGGGGATCATGTTCGAAGTCACGGTTGAAGACACGTTTGCCGCAGGCCATTACCTGCGCAACTACAAGGGCAAGTGTGAGAATCCGCACGGGCACAACTACAAGATCCGGGTGACGCTGGCTGGAGCCGAATTGGACAAGGCCGGCCTGCTGCTCGATTTCAAAGATCTGCGCGAAGTCATGAAGCACGTCATCGAGCGCCTGGACCACCAGATGATCAACGAGATCGAGCCATTCACCGTGATTAATCCCTCGGCCGAGAATCTGGCAAAGTATTTCTACGACCAGTCGAACACGAAGCTGCAGTCCGTGACCAGCGGCCGGGTGCGAGTGAAGGACGTAACCGTCTTCGAGACTGATACGACCACGGCGAAATACAGCGAATAACCAGTTGGCGGCCGCCAGTTGGCCGGTTGCCAGACCAGATGCAAGTCACCGAAATCTACAAATCGCTGCAAGGCGAGTCAACCCATGCGGGTCTGCCGTGTGTCTTCGTGCGTCTGACGGGATGCAACTCTGCGCTGCACGTGGTGTGACAGCGAGTACACCTTCCAGGGTGGCCGCAAAATGGCCGTCGAACAGGTGCTCGATGAGGTCTCGCGCCTTAGTCCGGGTGGCGGCTTGGTCGAGATCACCGGCGGCGAGCCCATGTTGCAGGAGCGGGAGGTCGTGCCCCTGATGCAGCGTCTCCTGGACGACGGTTACAAAGTGCTGCTCGAGACCAGCGGCGAGCGGCCACTGGGACGGGTTCCCGCCAGTGTCATCAAGGTCGTCGACGTGAAGTGTCCGAACTCGGGTGAGGGCGATACGTTTTGCATGGAGAACCTGGAGGCGCTGGCCGCTCACGACGAAATCAAGTTCGTCCTGAGCAGCCGCGCGGACTACGAATTTGCCCGCGAGTTCACCCACCGGCACAAGCTCACCGAGCGAGTGAACGCAGTCCTGTTTTCCCCCGCATTCCGCAAAGACGCGACGGGCGCCCGCGACAGCTCGCACTGCCTGCTCGATCCGCAGGAACTGGCGGAGTGGATGATCGCCGACAACATTCCCGCCAGGCTGGGCCTGCAGTTGCACAAGTTCATCTGGGACCCGGCTATGAAGGGAGTTTAGGGGAGCGATTGATGATTGATGATTTCTGATTGAACACCCATGAACAACTTTTGGTTTTAATCAACAATCAGAGATGACCAATGAACAATCCAGTTTTTGATGCCAACTTCTAAGAAATCGCGGGCGGTTGTGCTGCTCAGCGGCGGTATGGATTCCTGTGTTTGCGCGGCGCTGGCCGCGCGCGACCACGAAGCAGCCGCGGTCCACATCAGCTACGGCCAGCGTACCGAGAAGCGCGAACGAAAGTCGTTTCTTGCGATCTGCCAACGCCTCAGAATTCACGACCAACTCAGGGTCCGAAACGAGGCCCTGCGTGCCATTGGCGGCTCGGCGCTTACGGACGACGCCATCGCCGTGCCCAAGGCTGAGGCGGTCAGTCACAGCATTCCCGTCACCTACGTCCCTTTCCGCAATGCGCATTTCCTCGCTGTAGCCGTGAGCTGGGCCGAAGTACTGGGCGCGAAAAAGGTGTACATTGGCGCGGTCGAGCCCGACAGCTCTGGCTATCCGGATTGTCGCCCAGCCTACTACAAGGCATTCAATGAGGTCGTAAAAACCGGCACGAAAGAAGGCGACATCGAAATCGTCACCCCGCTCATCGCGATGAGAAAAAACGAGATTGTGCGCCTTGGCCTTGAACTGGGTGCGCCCTTCGATTTAACTTGGTCATGTTACAGCCGCGAGGATCAGGCCTGCGGAATCTGCGATAGTTGTGTGTTGCGCCTGCGCGCGTTCGAGGCGGCGGAAGTGCAGGACCCAATCCCGTACGCAGCGAGATAGACATTTGTGGGGTAGTGGATTTTGAGGTTGTAGTCAATCGATCGACTCTTAGCATCGACGAGTAAAATTCGAGTTTGCCGGGAGGCAACATGAAAAGGTATTTTGCAATTCTTCTATTCGCAATACTGGCGCTCGGACTGTGTGTGCCTCGCAGTCTTCGCCCAGGCTTCGGGAACAGTCAAAGGCGTGTGCAAAGATGCCCAGGGCAACCCCGTCACCGACGGAGTGGTGGTATGGACCAATATTGACAATGGCCAGAAATACAGCCTCAAGACCAACAAGAAAGGCGAATACTTTTCGCTCGGCCTCTCGCCCGGCAAGTATCTAGTGACTCTCTACAAGAACGCCGACGATTTGAAGGCGAACAAGGAACTCGATCACGTCAAAGGATTCCAGGTTCAACTCGACGAGAACACTCTGGATATGGACGTGAAGAAGGAGATGGAAAGCACTGCCAAGGGGCAGGGGCTTTCTCCAGAGCAGTTGAAGCAGATGCAGGAGCAGCAGGCGAAGGCGGCCAAGGAAACCATGACCGTCAAAACTCTGAACGAGAAACTGAATGCAGCCAAGACCGCCGCCGACGCAGGCGACTTCGATACTGCCATTGCGTCCCTGACAGAGGCTACCCAGGTGGACGCAACCCGCGATCTGCTCTGGTTCAAGCTGGCGGACTATTACCGGCTGTCAGCGCCCAAGCAGACGGATCCGGCGGAAAAGCAAAAGCGCTACGCTTCAGCCATCGAGGACTATCAGAAGGCCATCGATCTCAAGAAGTCCGCCACCAACGACAAGGACCCCGCTGCCGCCAAGAACCTTGCCGCTTACTACAACAACCTGGCCGAAGCCGATGCTAAGGCCAACAAGGTGGATGATGCGGTCAAGACCTACGAACTGGCGGCCCAGGCCGACCCAACGAATGCCGGGCAGTACTACTTCAACACCGGTGCCGTGCTTACGAATGCCGGCAAGGTTGATGACGCCCTTGCGGCTTTCGACAAGGTGATTGCCGCGGATCCCAACCGCGCCGACGCCTACTACTGGAAGGGTGTGAACATGATCGGCAAGGCCACCCTGCAGGGAGACAAGATGATCGCGCCTCCGGGAACCGCCGAGGCTTTCCAGAAGTACCTGGAACTGCAGCCCACCGGCACCTATGCGGACGCAGCCAAACAGATGCTGACCAGCATCGGGTCCTCGGTGGAAACCACTTTTGGCAACAAGAAGAAGGCGCCGCCAAAGAAGTAAAGAATAGATCCTCTTCCGATACAAGCACTTACAAGCACCGTCAAGGGCGGCTGAAAGCAGCCGCCCTTGTGCTTTTGAGTCGCCTCTGAGGTTACCAAGGGCTATGTACTTGCTGTCCCTTCGCGCCTGGCCCCCGGCTTGGTACAGTTAACTATCTGAGTTTCTTCCATTTCTGTGGTGCATGCGATTCCTGAGGGCGTGAGGACGAATGGCGGCACCAACCATTGCTCCGATTTCCGTTGCATTAGAAGGTTTCTCTGGAAGCGGCAGAGTAGCGACGCCGGCTCTTCTGGGCGCGATGCTGCGCGCTTCGGAGAAAATCAGCGACCTGATTTTTTCGCCAGGCCGTCCGCCGCAAGTCCAGGTGTATGGCCAGATGATCCCGGTGCAGGTGCCCAGGGCTCACCTTCCTCACTCCCGACGACACGCGCCACATCGCCGCCGATCTGATTGGCGACAATAAGCAGGCGATCACCACCCTCCGCGAGCATGGAGCTTGCGACATTTCCTTCGGACTGCCCGGCTTGGCCCGTTTCCGCGTCAACATTTTTATTCAGCGTGGCAGTTGTGCGGTCGTGATGCGCGTCATTCCCACCGCCATTCCCGACTTTGCCTCTCTGCGTTTGCCTCAACAGTTGTCGGACGTGACCAAGCTCAAGGATGGGATTGTGCTCGTGACCGGGCCTGTCGGGTCCGGCAAGTCGTCGACCCTGGCGGTGCTGCATTGACGCCATCAACCGCGAGAAGTATTACCACATCATCACGATCGAAGATCCCATCGAGTTCCTGCACAATCACAAATGCTCGACGATTCATCAGCGGGAGCTGCACAGCGACACCCCGAGTTTTGCCCACGCCCTGCGTTCGGCGATGCGGCAGGCCCCAAAAGTCATTCTCGTCGGCGAAATGCACGACCGCGAGACCATCGAAATCGTGCTGGAAGCGGCTGAGACGGGTCACCTCGTGTTTTCCAGTCTGAACACGATGGATGCTTCGAAGACCGTGGAGCGCGTCGTCAGTTCGTTCTCACCCGCTGAGCAGCAGTCGGTGCGCGAGCGTTTTGCCAAGTCGTTCCGCTACATCGTCTGCCAGCGGCTCATGTCGAAGTCGGATCGTAGCGGCCGCGTTGCCGCCTTTGAAATCCTCAAGGCGAATGCCCGTACCCGCGAATGCATTGAAAAAGGGGAGCGCGAGAACAAAAGTCTTCTCGACGCCATGAAGGCCGGCGCCTCCGAAGGGATGCAGCATTTCGACGGTGAAATCGCACAACTGGTCCAGGACCGCCTGGTCGATCTCGAAACCGGCCTCTCCTTCGCCAGCAATCCCGCAGCACTCGGGCAGGAATTGGCGCGGTAGCTTACACGTTTCGCCGCGCTGGATCCCTCCGGCAGTTATTTTCCTGTGTTTGTCAGAATTTGCTCCCTCAATCTCGCTCTTACCGTGTCGTATCATCTCTCCATGTCCGCCCCGCCCGTGAATTCCACCGTCTTGAGCTTTGAGGAGGCCCGCGGCGTGGTCGAGCAGCAAGCCGCGCTCGTTCAGGCCAGCGAAACGGAATCCGTAGATTTGCTGGCGGCTGCAGGCCGAGTCCTTGCCGAGCCGGTGGCGGCGGATCGCGACCTTCCCCCGTTTCCGCGATCTACCCGCGATGGTTTTGCCGTGCGATCCACAGACTTATCCCAACTCCCCGCAACGCTCGAAGTGATCGGCGAGATCAAAGCGGGCGAGAAACTCGACAGAATCCCGCGCAACATCGGCAGCGGACAAACCGCGTCTATCATGACCGGAGCCCCGGTCCCTGCGGGCGCGGACGCGGTGGTGATGGTCGAGTACAGCTCGCAGCATGGCAAACAGGTCGAGATCGCGCGGAGCGTCGTGCCCGGAGAGAACATCGTTGCCCGTGGCGCCGAGGCCCGCGACGGTGCCCGTTTGGTCGACTGCGGTGTCCGTCTGCATGAGGCGGCCATCGCGCTGGCCGCTTCCGTGGGCAAATCACGGTTGCAAGTGTACAAGCGCCCGCGAGTCGCCGTGTTGACAACGGGAGACGAAATTGTCGACGTCGACGCCACTCCCGGCCCAACTCAGATTCGCAACTCGAACAGTTATTCCCTCGCCGCGCAGATTCGCCAGGCAGGCGGTGAAGCGGTGCTGCTGCCCGTCGCCCCGGACGAGTTGCAAGGACTGCGCCGCCTGATCGAAGAAGGCCTGAAGTCCGACCTGCTGCTGATGACCGGCGGAGTCTCCATGGGCCGTTACGATCTGGTCGAGCAGGCGCTGTCAGAATTGCACGCCGAATTCTTCTTCACCGGAGTGAAAATCCAGCCGGGGCGCCCGGTGGTCTTTGGCAAAAGTGGCGCGGGCGCTCCCTTCGACAAGCTCAGGGCAGGCTCCGCCCGCGAAAGGCCAGCCACATACTTCTTCGGCCTGCCCGGGAATCCTGTATCGACCATGGTGACCTTCGAACTCTTCGCGCGCCCGATGCTCGAGGCGTTAGCGGGGCAGTCTCCACGCAAGCTGCCATTCCTTCATGCGCAGGCTGAAGAGAGAACTCCGCGTCAAGACCGGCCTCAAGCGTTTTCTCCCCGCGATCCTTTCCGGCGAATTCGAACATTCCGAGGTCGAGTTGGTTGCCTGGCAAGGATCGGGCGACATCGCCGCCACCGCGCGCGCAAATTGCTACATCGTTATCCCTGCGGACCGCGAGCGCATTCCAGCCGGCGAATGGGTCGCGATAATGAATCTCGATTGATGATTGATGATTCTGATTGATGTTTGAAAGTCTCACGGCGCCGTTGACCTTCGATCAACAATCAGAAATCAACAATCTCGGGGTAATTGTGGCGCGGCTCGTAGCAGCGGCGTCTGGACGACTGCCTCTCCATGTAAGATAGAGCTACCGCATGCCGACGAAACTCTCCCATTACGACCGCGCGGGCCGCGCCCGGATGGTCGATGTCTCCGGTAAACCTGCAACCCGGCGCGAGGCCGAAGCCAGCGCCTTCGTCACAATCAAACCCGAAGTGCTGGCAGCGCTGCCCAAGAACCCCAAAGGCGATCCGCTCGAGGTAGCTCGCATCGCCGGCATCATGGCTGCCAAACGCACCGCCGAACTGATCCCCATGTGCCATCCGCTCCCGCTCGCCCTCGTTGATGTCGATCTGCGGCTGTGCGAGAATGGCGTCGCTATCACCTCCAAAGTCGCCACCACCGCCGAGACCGGCGTTGAAATGGAGGCCCTGGTCGCCGTTAGCGTTTCCGCGCTGACCGTCTATGACATGTGCAAGGGCGCGGACAAGAGCATTGAGATTCGGGAGATTGCGTTGGAACGGAAGAGTGGCGGGAAGAGTGGAGAGTATCGTCGGGCGAAGTAACAACTTCAAACTTCATGGCGAATAACGTCAAGCTGCTGGTGGTGGACGACAATCCGATGGTGCTGGCCATGTTGCAGCAGGCGCTGACTCCGCTGGCGTTGGTCACGACCGCAACCGACGCGGCGGACGCCCTGTTGAAAGCGGTGGACGATGTTCCGGATTTGCTGGTGTGCGACTACAAAATGCCGGGAATGGATGGACGGCAACTTGTCGAGAAACTGAGGAGCCGGCCGGCGACCGCAAATTTTTCCAGCGTTCTGATGGCGAGCAAGGCGGACATCGCAGAGCGACTTTCACCGCAGGATGCGGCGGACGATTATCTGGAGAAGCCATTTTTCCTGAAGGATGCCACGCGCCGCATCAAGCGCACGATTGACCGGATTGCGTTGGAGAAAATGGCGAAGACTGCGCCGAAAGATGGAGTGGTGCGCGGCAGTCTTGCGCAGATGAACGTGATCGACCTGATGCAGTCGCTGGAGATGGGACGGAAAAGCTGTCAGCTTTCGCTGAGCAATGAAGGCGATAAGTGCGAAGTGTTTTTTGCGGAAGGTCAGGTGAAGCACGCGACCTATGGAGCGCTGGTGGGCGATGAAGCCGTGTTCAAGGTGCTGCGCTGGACCGGTGGAAATTTCCAGCTCGACTTCGAAGGCAAGACGGACAAAGAGACCACGCGACTCAACACCCAGGGATTGTTGATGGAAGGGTTGCGGTTGCTGGACGAGTCGGTGCGGGATGGTGGCGGAGAACCGGAAGCTGTGGCGGCGCCCGCCGCGACTGCGCCACCGCCTCCAAATACCCCGAGTGCGCCCCCGAGCACCGCGGGCAGAGTCCGAAGGGAAGAAGAGGAAGATGTCCTCCTCGATGGCTGAGCCGCAGGGACTGACAACTGCGGTGGTGACAGTCAGCGATTCCTGCGCTCGCGGGGAACGCGAGGACGCGTCGGGGCCGGCGGTGACGCAACTGCTACAGAAACTTCACTTCTCGGTGACCGTGCGCGACGTTGTTCCGGATGACTCCATTCAAATTCAAAATCTACTGATTCGGCTGGCGCGCGAGGTGCGATTCGTCGTGACCACTGGCGGAACTGGGATTGCTGCGCGCGATGTTACACCGGAAGCAACCGTGGCCGTGTGTGACCGGCTCCTCCACGGCGTGGCGGAGCGGATGCGGAGTGAGGGGAGCAAGAAGACTCCGCTTGCCGCGCTGAGCCGTGGGGTGTGCGGTGTGCGGGGACGTGTGCTGATTCTGAATTTGCCGGGGAGTCCTGCGGGGGCGGTGGAATCGCTGGAGGCTGTGGCTGGGTTGATTCCACATGCGATTGAATTGCTAAGCGGGAAGACGGAGCACTAGCGCAGTCGGGAGAAGCGTGCCGTCCCTACGGAGCCCGTGTCGTAGCTCTCTTTTGCCCCTTCGGGGCTTTTCCATTTTCCACTCGGTCCCAGGGCTATGCGCCGTGGGCAGCATTCTGTCTCCGCTTCGCGGCTGCGCGGTGCGAGGACGAAGTATGGATCGAGTTGGCGGCTGGTGCGGCGGAGTACGCGTGGGGAACGGCGGATGCTGACGAAGAGGATGGCGAGTAATACTGTGGTGGCTTCGATAATGGTGCGTGCTAGGAAGTCGATGAGAACGTGATCGATGCTTAGGGAGAACAGGACGGCGCGGGTGAGGGCTTTAATGAAGGTTGCCAGGAATGGATTGGGTGCGAGAGGCATGGGGATCTCCGATTCTGTAGAGTTCAAAATCTCTTGATTCAGAATTCAAAATTCCCACCCTTTCGCAAGACACGCGAAAGGGTGGGGTACCAGGCGCCTACTGCGCCGGGGTTACGGCGGACGTTGGCGCCGGGGCTTCGGCGGTTACTTCGGGGGCGGCAACCGGATTGATCTTCACCGTGGCCAGGATTTTCTCCAGGCGGTCGAAGACTTTGTCGCGGTCGACGTGCTTCATGACACCGTCCTCGGAGGCGACGGTGGTGACGTTGAGGGCGAACTCGTAGCAGGCTCCATTCTGAAAGACGTGGAAGTACTTGGAGTCGCTCTGGCGAGATCCTTCACCGGAGACGGCTTCGGTGGCGCGGAGTTCGAGGTCGCCGAGCATCAGCTTGGAACTCGATGCGGGCTGAACTTCTGAGGAAGACGCCGGCGTGGGCGGAACTGGCGCCGCTGTGGACGCGGTTTCGGTGGACGGAGCGGGCATTGAGACCTTGGGTTGCGGCACGGCGAACTCGGTGCATTGATCGACGGTGAGAGTTTTGTGAACGCTCACGTTGAAGAATGCGGACGAGAAGTCGGTGTTGGCGAAGCTGGTCTCAGGCAACTCGACGGCCGCCAGGGCGACTCCGCCGGGCTGCACGAAGTTCATCGGGATGGGATTGGAGGCCAGGAGATCGGTGGCGGCGCTGCCGGTTTCAATGGCGTAGCGGCGCGGATACTCGAAGGTCAGGCCATAGGCCTTATCGGTGTAGTTCACGGTTGCGGCCTTTTTGTGGACGACTTTCTTTGGGGCCGGCTTGGCCGCGGCCTGTACTGCTGGCGTGGGCATGGGCGAGAGTTGGGCTCTGCGGTTGCGTGACGGGAATCTGGTTGTTGGAGCTTACGGGCTTCGGCTTGTCGCTGGAGCAGCCGACGGTTACGGAGCAGACGATCAGCACGGCGGCGAAGATTAGCGCGCTGGTGTTCTTGCCCCAGGTTTTTGTACCCCAGGTTTGTTTACCCCAGGATACGGAACTGGTTTCTGCGGTGTTGCGAAATGCGTTGATACGGGTCATGTGGTTGCCTCCTGCCGACGAGCGGCACTTTGAGGAATGCAGGGCGGCCGCCAAGGGAAGACGCGTTGATTTGGCGGGGGTTAGGGGATGCGGGTTACTTACGGGACGTGGGGCGCGGGACACGATGTGCGCGGGGAGACACGGGACTCGGGAATGCTGCGTGTTTCTGCAGAGTTTCAGTTATGAAAGTCAAAAAGCCCACTTCTCGCAAAGGACGCGAGAAATGGGGCACCCACGGTTCATCGGTTATGAGATTTCGCTGATGACGAGATTTCAGATATCGTAGTCGGCTCAGTCGAAAGCGCGGCGGGAGCGAAGGAGTAACGATGAAAGCAGTTACAGTCTTGAGATGCGCGCTTGGGTTGGCGATGTGCGTTTTGCCCGGACCGGCGTGGGGGCAGGTTGTCTCGCCTGAGAAGATCATTATTGATACCGATATTGGCGACGACGTGGACGATGCGTTTGCGCTGGCGCTGGCGGTGAGGAGTGCGGAGCTGCAGATTCTGGGCGTAACCACGACCTTCGGCGATACCGAGGCGCGGGCGAAGATAGTGGACCGGTTTCTGGGAGAAGTGGGGCGGGCGGAGATTCCGGTGATGGCGGGGAAGGCGATGGCGACGAAGAATCCGATGTCGCAGCGGCGGTATGGGGAGAGTCATTTTGCCAAAGCTTCGCATGGGGACGCGGTGGAGTTTTTGCTGGAACAGATTCGAAAGTATCCGGGGGAGATTACGCTGATTGCGATTGGTCCGCTGATGAATGTGGGAGCGGCGATCGATAAGGATGCGGCGACGTTCCGGAAATTGAGGCGGGTGGTGCTGATGGGCGGGTCGATCCGTCGGGGTTATGGAGATTTGGGCTATACGGCACCGGTTGCTGCGATGCCTGAGTGGAACATTTTGAATGATGTGGCTTCGGCCCAGAAATTATTTGCGGCGGGAGTTCCGCTGTTTGTGATGCCGCTCGATTCTACGCAGTTGAAAATGGATGAAGTGAAGCGGGCGTTTTTGTTCAGCCAGGGGGCGGCCGTGACCGATCAGCTCACGCTGCTGTATCACTTGTGGGGACAGGAGACGCCAACGTTGTTTGATCCGATGACTATTGTATTTGTGTTGCGTCCGGATTTGTGTCCGGTGCAGGGGATGCACATTCGCGTGGACGAGAAAGGGTTCACGCGAGAGGAACCGGGCGCGGCGAACGCGAAAGTTTGTCTGGCTTCGAATGCGGAAGATTTTTTCCAGTTTTATCTGAAGAGAGTAGCGGGAGTAGGGGTCGCAAGATGAAATCGTGAGGTCGGGGCACGCGCGGATTCGCAAGGAGAAGGTGGAGATGATACGGGCGGCATTGTCGGTGGCGGTCCTGCTGAGTTCGGTGATGTTCGGACAGACGAAGCAGGAAGTCGACCTCATCGTCAGCGGCGGGATCGTGGTGACGATGGATGGGGCGCGGAAGATTCTTCGCGACGGTAGCGTCGCAGTAAAAGGCGATGCAATTGTAGCGGTCGGGCCGCGGACCGAGGTTGAGAGCCGATACAACGGCGCGCAGACCATCGATGCTCGCGGGCGGCTGGTGCTGCCGGGGTTCATCAACGGGCACACGCATGTGGCGATGACTTTGTTTCGCGGGCTGCATGATGATGTGACGTTGCAGGACTGGCTGTACAAGTACATTTTTCCGGCGGAAGCGAAGAATGTGAATGAGGAGTTCGTGCGCTGGGGAACACGGCTGGCGGCAGCGGAACAGATTCGGGCAGGGGTGACGACCTTCGCCGACATGTATTACTTCGAGGATGCAGTGGCGGAGGAAACGAAGGCGGCGGGGATGCGCGGAGTGCTGGGGGAGACGTTCATTGATTTCCCTGCGCCGGATAATAAGACCAATGCGGAGATGCTGGTTTACACGGAGAAGTTCCTGAAGAAGTGGCAGGGGGATGCGCTGATTCACGCGGCGCCGGCTCCGCATTCGATTTATACCTGCTCGAAGAAGACGATTCAGGATGCGGCGGCGCTGGCGAAGAAATATGACGCGCCTCTTCTGATGCACGTGGCGGAGATGAAGAAAGAGTGGGAGGACAGCGAGAATGCGAACGGGATGTCGCCGGTGCAGTATCTCGAGAAGATTGGAGTGCTGGGGCCGGACCTGGTGGCGGCACATTGCATTTTTGTGGATGGGGCCGACCGAAAGCTGCTAGCGGAGCGGCAGGTGGGATGCGTGCATAATCCATCGAGCAATATGATGATTGCCAGCGGAGTGTCTCCGGTGCCGGAGATGCGGGCGGCGGGGGTCGCAGTGGGACTCGGGACCGATGGTCCCGCGGGGAGTAATAACGATCTTGACCTGATGGAAGAGATCGATCTGGCGGCAAAGCTGGCGAAGATTACGAAGATGGATCCGCTGGCGCTGAGTGCGAAGGCGGTTGTAGAGATGGCTACCATCGACGGAGCCCGGGCGCTGCACATGGCGAAGGAGATTGGGTCGCTGGAGGCGGGGAAGAAGGCTGATCTGATTCTGATCAGTTTGGATGAGCCGAACGCGGTGCCGCTGTACGACATTTATGCGCAGATCGCGTATTCGCTGAAGGGGAGCGATGTGGAGACCGTGGTGATTGGCGGACGTATCGTGATGCGGGAGCGGAAGCTGCTGACGGTCGATGAGCCGCGGGTGCTGGAGAAAGCGCGGGAGTATGGGAAGTCGGTGAGGGCGTCGCTGGGGATGGAGTAGGAGGAAGATTTCCAGTTGAGGAGAGGTGGGTCAAGAAAAGATTACATCGAGATAGCAACGTCAAGATCCCCACCTTTGCGGCAAAGAACGCGGCAAAGATGGGGCACCTAGTGCATCGTGGGGACTACAGTCATTGAGGGTTTATGCGACCTGAAGAAAGCGCAAGGCGTGGGTTCTTGAAGGCGGCAAGCGCGGGATTCGCAGGCGGTGCTTTGATTGCGTTGCCCGAGGTTGCAATTGCCGAGAGTACCGCAGAGCGTAAGTCTACTTATGACGTGAGAGCGTTCGGGGCCAAGGGCGACGGCAATGCCCTCGACACCTCTGCGATCAACCGTGCCATCGAGGCATCGGCCGCAACCGGAGGCGGAATCGTCTGCTTCCCGGCCGGGACTTATCTTTCCCATTCCATTCATCTCAAGAGCCACGTGGGTCTCTACCTGGCCCACGGGGCGACCGTTTTGGCGGCTGATCCGCCGGCGGAAGGCGCGAGCGGCGGCTACGACTTGGCGGAGTCGAATCAGCCGTGGGAGAGTTATCAGGATTTCGGCCACAATCACTGGCATAACAGTCTGATGTGGGGCGAAGGGTTGGAAGACGTTTCGATTTGCGGTCCGGGGCTCATCTGGGGGAAAGGTTTAAGTCGGGGCTGGGGATCGGGGCCCAAAGCGGAGCGGCCTGGCGCGGGCAACAAAACCATCGCTCTCAAGAACTGCCGCAACGTGCTGCTGCGGGATTTTTCCATCCTGCATGGCGGGCATTTCGGCATTCTTGCGACTGGCGTCGACAATCTCAGCATCGATAATTTGAAGATTGATACGAACCGCGACGGCATGGACATTGATTGCTGCCGCAACGTCCGCATTTCAAACTGCAGCGTCAACTCACCCTGGGACGACGGCATTTGTCTGAAGAGTTCTTTCGCTTTGGGGTCTGCGCGGGCCACGGAGATGGTCACCGTCAGCAATTGTTTGGTCAGTGGCAGCTACGAAGAGGGGACGCTGCTGGATGCGACAGGGAAGCGATTTGGTCCGGGTGAAAAAGTGGGGCGAACGGGGCGGATCAAGTTTGGCACGGAGTCGAATGGCGGGTTCAAGAACATCGCCATCTCGAATTGTGTCTTTGACGGATGCAACGGGCTGGCGATCGAGACGGTGGATGGCGCCGTGATTGAAGACGTGAACATCACTAACATTACGATGCGCGACCTGGTGGGGGCGCCAATTTTTCTGCGGCTGGGTGCGCGCATGCGGGGGCCGGCAAATGTTCCGGTGGGGGTGCTGCGCCGCGTGATCCTGAGCAACATTACTTGTCAGACTGCCGCTTCGCCGCCCATCTGCTCGATTCTCGCGGGGATTCCGGATCATCCCATCGAAGACGTGAAGGTGAGCGACATCGTGATCTTTCACCAAGGCGGAGGGAGTAAAGATGACGCGATGCGGCAGCTTCCCGAGAAAGAGAAAGACTATCCAGAGCCCAGCATGTTTGGAACGACGCCCGCGCACGGATTCTTTGTTCGACACGTTCGCGGTCTGGAGATGAGCGGCATCAAGATCGAACATGCGAACGAAGATGCGCGGCCGGCGTTCGTTCTCAACGATGTTCAAGGGGCCGACTTCGAGCGCGTGAAAGTTCCATCTGACGCTGGCGCGCTAACCTTCGTCTTGAACGACGTTCGGGATTTCAGTGTGTTCCGAAGCAAGCCGGTACCCGATACCGAACTGCAGACGGCAAGGAAGAAAGAGCTTTAGCCGGCGGGCGGTTCGGAAATCTGTAAGTGAGTGTCGTGTGCAGCGGCCTCGCTGTGGCGCGACTCCGCATCGCGCGCCATGGAAGTCAAGATCCCCTAGTCTCGCCAAAGTGCGGTGACACTTGAGTGGGGCACCCTGGATGCCTCGAGAGACTCGTAGTTCCCTGAGTCCCTTATAATCAAAGATTCTTTTATGGCTGCTATTCTTGAGCGGATTGTCGCGGCTACGCGGGCGCGGGTGGCGAAGGCCCGGCGCGTGGCGGATTTTCGCGAACTGGAGCGGCAGGCGGAGTTGCATGCGCCGCGCGGGTTTCGACGGGCGCTGGAGTTGAAGAGTCGCGAGGGAGTGGCGGTGATTGCGGAGTTGAAGAAGGCGTCGCCGTCGAAGGGTCTGATTCGAGCCGAGTTTCGTCCGTCGGAGTTGGCGCGGGAACTGGAAGTGGCCGGAGCAGCGGCGCTTTCGGTGCTGACGGATGAGGAATTCTTTCAGGGATCGCTGGGGAATTTGCGGGAGGCTTCCGGGGCAGTGAAGGTTCCTTGCCTGCGGAAAGATTTTATTGTCGATGAGTTTCAGTTGCTGGAGGCGCGGGCGAATGCGGCCGATGCGGTGTTGCTGATTGTGGCGGCGCTTTCTGCCGAAGAGTTGAGTTCGCTTGCGGCAGGGGCGCGCCGGCGCGGGTTGGATGTTTTGTGTGAGGTGCATGACGGCGAGGAGTTGCAGCGGGCGTTGAATGCGGGATGCAATTTGATTGGGGTGAATACGCGGGATCTGCGGACGTTCCAGGTGGATCAGGAGACAGCGTTACGGCTGGCGGAGAAGCTTCCTGCGGGCGTGGTGCGGGTGGCCGAGAGCGGGATTCATTCTGCAGAGGATTTGGCACGGCTGCGGGCGGCGGGGTATGACGCGTTTCTGGTGGGAGAGTCACTGATGCGGGCGGAACGGCCCGGGGAGGCGCTGCGGGAGTTGATGCGAGTGCCGAGTCGCGAGTACCGAGTACCGAGTGGGCGCTGAAGCGCGGGGTTCCTCACGGTGCAGGCCATCGCGAGGTCATCGAGTTTATTGCCGATGTCTAAGGACAGCAGGTTCCTCTCCGGCTTCGCCAGTTCGGAATGACAAGGCCCAAAGGGGTGCAACGACTGGCAACTGAGTACTGGCAATTGACAACCGCTTTATGACTTGGATCAAGATTTGCGGGATGACGAATCTGGAGGATGCGCTCGTGGCGGTGGAGGCGGGGGCGGATGCGGTGGGGTTCGTGTTTTATGAGAAGAGTCCGCGGTGCGTGAGCGTGGAGGCGGCACGGGAGATGGTGGGGAAGTTGCCGGAAAGTGTGGAGAAGGTGGGAGTTTTTGTTGACTGACGCGAAGACACGCTTCGCGAAGTTGCGGATCGCGCGGGCCTGACGGCGATTCAGATGCACGGGAAACGGCGATGGACAGCTTGTGGCCGACTTCGTCGTGACAAACGATCGAAGTGTGGAAGTTCGAACCGTGATCTCGATGTCGCAGGGAGACCCTGAAGACGTGGGTTCGATGATGGGAGCAAATCCGGAGAAGACGTTCATGCCTTTCTTGTCGACTCGCGATTCATCGGAGCTACGGTGGCACGGGCAAGCACTTTCGACTGGGAACGACACGTGCCCATGGTGCAGGCAATGAGTTTGCGCGTCCCAGTAATTGTAGCAGGCGGCCTGACTCCAGGGAATGTGCTGAGGCGATGATCATCTTCAGCCTTGGGGAGTAGATGTGGCGTCGGGGGTGGAGGCGCGGCCCGGGAAAGAAGAATCCGGAGAAGGTGCGGGCCTTTGTGCAAGGCGGTGCGGGAGATGGATAGGAAGATGAGTTAGAAAATGGCTACGGTTCCGAGAACGAAGGTGAAAGTCAAAATCCCCACCCTAGCCGCAAAGAAGCGCAGCTAGGATGGGGCACCCTCGCGATTTCTCCTTCACTCCCTCTTGTTCTCCACGGCTGAAGTGAGCCGGGGCGGTTTGGGGTTTACGGCGGGCGGTACGTGCCGGAGACGTTGATGGCGGCGCTCGAGGAACTCGAGCGCGAGTATGAGAGGGCGAAGCGCGACCGGAAATTTCAGGCGCGGTTGGAGGAGTTGCTGCGGACGTATGCGGGGCGTCCGACGCCGTTGTTTTTTGCGCGGCGGCTCACGCAGAAACTTGGCGGCGCGAAGATTTATCTGAAGCGCGAAGATCTGCTGCATACCGGGGCGCACAAGATCAATAACTGCCTGGGGCAGGGGCTGCTGGTGGAGCGGATGGGGAAACATCGCGTGATCGCGGAGACCGGAGCGGGGCAGCACGGGGTTGCGACCGCGACGGTGTGCGCGCTGCTGGGGTTTGAGTGCGTCGTGTACATGGGGACGGAAGACATGCGGCGGCAGGAGTTGAATGTGTTCCGCATGCGGCTGCTGGGGGCGGAGGTGCGCGGGGTGGAGTCGGGATCGCGGACTTTGAAAGATGCGATCAATGAGGCGATGCGCGACTGGGTCACGAATGTTCGGACCACCCATTATTTGTTGGGGAGTGTGCTGGGGGCGCATCCGTATCCGACGATGGTGCGGGATTTTCATCGGGTGATTGGGCGCGAGACGCGGGCGCAGATTCTGAAGGCCGAGGGGAAGTTGCCGGCAGCGATTATTGCTTGCGTGGGCGGCGGATCGAATGCGATTGGGATTTTTTACGATTTTCTGAACGACAAGAAAGTCCGGCTGATCGGGGTAGAGGCCGGAGGGCGTGGCGAGGCATTGGGCGAACATGCTGCGCGGTTTCGTGGAGGGTCTCCGGGAGTGTTGCAGGGGACGTTTTCTTATGTGCTGCAGGATTCGGGCGGGCAGATTGCCCTGACGCATTCAGTGTCGGCGGGGCTGGATTATCCGTCGATTGGGCCGGAGCATGCGGCTTTGCGCGATGCGGGGCGGGCGGAGTATGTGCCAGCGTCGGATGCGGAGGCGCTGGAGGCGACGACTTTGCTGGCACGAACGGAAGGGATCATACCGGCGCTGGAGTCGGCGCATGCGGTAGCCGAGGTAGTGAAGCGCGCGCCCAAGATGAAGAAGTCGGAGGTCGTGATCGTGAATGTCTCCGGGCGCGGGGATAAGGATATTGGGATATTGCGGGAGAACCTGAGAATCGATTGATGATTGCTGATTTTTGATTGTTGATTGAAAACCTCACAACAAGGTGCCGTTGATTTTCAATCAACAATCAGAAATCAACACTCAGCAATCTCTTGCTATGCCGCTAACTTTCTACAAAAAGCCGGCGCTGGTCGTGTATGTAACCTGCGGGGATCCGGACCTCGCGACTACGCGGGAGATTGTGCTGGCAGCGATTGAGGCCGGGGCGGATGTGATTGAGTTGGGGGTACCGTTCAGCGATCCGGTGGCGGATGGGCCGGTGATTCAGCGGGCCAGCGAGCGGGCGCTAAAACATGGGACTTCGCTGGGGCAGGTACTGACCCTGGCGGCGGAGGTGCGGCAGCACGCTCAGTCCACGGGGTTGATTGTGTTCTCGTACCTCAATCCCATATTGCGGATGGGGATGCAGAAATTCTGCAAGGTGGCACGGGCTGCCGGAGTGGACGGCGCGCTGGTCACCGACCTTCCGGTGGAAGAGGCGGGAGAATACCTGCGTGCGATGCGGGCGTATGATCTGGCCCCGGTGTTTCTGGCAGCGCCCACGAGTCCGGATGATCGGTTGAAGCGGATTGCGGAGGCTTCGCGGGGATTTGTGTATGCGGTTTCGCGAACAGGAGTGACGGGAGCGCGGCAGCAACTCGCGGACGATGCGCGGAAGTTGGTGCGGCGGCTGCGGCGCGTGACCAAGTTGCCGATCGCCTTGGGATTCGGGATTTCGACTGCGGAACAGTTTGCAGAAGTAGGTGAGTTTGCGGATGCGGTGGTGGTGGGCAGCGCCATTGTGGAGACCGTGGAGCGGAATCGGGGGCGGGAGGCGGCCGCGGTGGGGGAGTTTGTGGGGAAACTGTTAGCATTCAGCTCCCGGCCCTCAGCCGTGACGCGGTGAGGCCCGCTGTAACGTTAGACCCAGGCTTTTATGGACATCGAGGATTGGCGAAAGAAAATTGATGAGCTGGACCGGAAGCTCGTTGAGTTACTGAGCGAGCGGGCACGAGCCGCGGTGGCGATTGGGCGGCTCAAGCGGGATACTTCGCTGCCCATTTACGAGCCGGATCGTGAGCGAATTGTTTTTGCGAATGTGCAGGAGGCAAACCGGGGACCGCTGCCGGGGCGGGATCTGGTGAGGATTTATGAGCGCATTATCGATGTGATGCGGAATATCCAGAAAGAAGAAATTGTGCCGAAGGCCAAGGCGCCGGAGGCGGGGACGGAATTGGATTCGGAAGTGAATGACTGAATAGCTTCAGCCATCAGCTCTCAGGTGGGAGTAGCTCATGGCTGACAGCTGAAGGCTGAAGGCTTTTCCTATGATTGTGGCGATGCAGGAAGGCGCGGACGAAGCGTTGATTCAGCAGGTGATTGAGCACCTGGTGAAGCTGGGATTTGAAGTGCACCGCTCGACCGGGGCGCGCATGACTGTGCTGGGCGCGGTCGGGTCGGGGATTGATTTTGACATCCGCAACCTGGAGTTGTTGCCGGGGGTGCAGGAAGTCCACCGCATCAGTTCGCCGTACAAGCTGGCGGGGCGAAGTTTTCGCCCGGAGGGAACGATCGTCAAACTGGCGAACGGCATTGCCGTCGGCGGGAACGAAATTGTGGTCATGGCGGGGCCCTGCTCGGTGGAATCGCGGGAGCAGATCTTTACGACGGCAGAGGCTGTGGCGAGGGCGGGCGCAAAGGTGCTGCGGGGCGGCGCGTTCAAGCCGCGCAGTTCTCCGTATTCGTTTCAGGGGCACGGGGAAGAGGCGCTGAAGTTGCTGCGGGAGGCTGGCGAGAAATTCAAATTGCTGGTGATCAGCGAGGTGATGGAGATTTCGCAGATCCCGATGATGCTGCCATATGTGGACATCCTGCAGGTGGGGGCGCGCAACATGCAGAACTTTAATCTCCTGCGCGAGCTGGGGAAGGTACGCAAGCCGGTGCTGCTAAAGCGCGGGATCGCGGCGACGCTGGAAGAGTTGCTGCTCTCGGCGGAATACATCATGGCGGGTGGGAACTATGACGTGATCCTGTGCGAGCGCGGCATTCGGACCTTCGAGACCTATACGCGCAACACGATGGATATTTCGGCGATCCCGATCATTCACAAGCTCTCGCATTTGCCGATGACGGCGGACCCGTCGCACGGGACCGGGCGGCGGGACAAGGTGGCGCCGATGGCACGGGCGTCGGTGGCGGCGGGAGCGGATGCCCTGCTGATTGAGGTGCATTACGATCCGAACAAGGCGCTGTCGGATGGGGCGCAGTCGCTGTTTCCGGAGCAGTTCGCGAAACTCATGGACGAGTTGCGGATGATTGCGCCGGCGGTGGGAAGACAAATTGGGTAATTGGGGAATTTGGTAATTGTGTAATTGAAACTCTCTGTGCGATTGCTCTTCAAATTACTCAATTACCAAATTTCCCAATTACTCAATTCTCTTTATGTCGATTCGGCAAATCACGATCATCGGGACGGGCCTGATTGGCGGGTCGCTGGGGCTCGCGCTCCGGAAGAAGAAATTTGCCGGGCGGATTGTGGGGTGTGATCGCGAGGGGACGCTGGAGCGGGCACGAATGCGCGGCGCCATCGACAGCGGGACTTCCAATCCGAGCGACGCGGTACGTGGGAGCCAGGTGGTTGTGCTGGCGACTCCAGTGCTGGCGATTGTGGATCTCATTGAACGGGTGGGGCCGGTGCTTCCGGCGAAAGCCTTACTCACCGATGTGGGAAGCACGAAGGCTGCGGTGGTCGAGCGCGCGGTGAAGGTGTTTGGGAAGAGTGCCGGGAAGCGGTTTCTGGCGGGGCATCCGATGGCGGGCAAAGAGATGAGTGGAGTGGATTATGCGGATGCGGATTTGTTTCAGAAAGCAGTGTGGTTTCTGTCTCCGCTGCCGGAGCAGAATCTGAATGAAGGGCTGTTCGCGGAGTTTGCCGGGTGGATTGACCAGATTGGGTCGCGGATTGCGATGCTGCCAGCCGAGGAGCACGACCGGCTCTGTGCCTGGATCAGCCACGTTCCACAGATGATTTCGACGGCGCTGGCGGCGGCTCTGGTGGAGGAGTTTGGGGATGAGGCTCCGCTGCTGCCGGCGGGTGGTCGCGCGCTGCAGGAGATGACGCGGATTTCGGCGAGTCCCTATTCGATGTGGCGGGATATCGCGATCAGCAACAAGACGAACCTGGCAAAGGCACTGTGGAAGGTGGAGCAGCGGCTGGCGCATATCCGGGAGAACTTGGCGACGCGGCAACTGGCGGAAGAGTTTGAGCAAGCGCATCAACTGAGAAAGATTCCGGTGAAGAAGCGATAAGAGAGTTTTGTAATTGGGTAATTTGGGAATTGTGTAATTGAAAGCTCTGCGTGCCGGCTCTTCCAATTACACAATTCCCAAATTTCCCAATTACTCAATTCCATTTAGAATGCGGACGCTATGAATAAAGTTGTGTCCAACGCGGATGAGGCCATCCGCGATGTGTTTGACGGCGCGACGATCATGATCGGCGGGTTTGGGCTGTGCGGGATGCCGGAGAACCTGATTCGCGCACTGGTGCGCAAAGGGACGAAGAATCTAAGGACGATCAGCAACAACGTGGGAGTGGATGGGGTAGGCAACGGGTTGCTCCTGGCGGCGGGGCAGATCGTGCATCACATTGGAACCTATGTCGGCGAGAACAGGCTGCTGGAAGAGATGGTGCTGAAGGGGACGATCCGGCTGGATCTGGTCCCGCAGGGGACGTTTTCCGAGCGGATTCGCGCGGGCGGCGCGGGCATTCCGGCGTTTTTCACACCAACTGGCGTGGGGACTATGGTCGCGGAGGGCAAGGAGACGCGCGAGTTTGACGGGCGCACTTACGTGATGGAGCGTGGACTGACGGCCGACTTTGCATTCGTGAAGGCATGGAAGGGCGACCGCGAGGGAAATCTGATTTATCGGAAGACGGCGCGGAATTTTAATCCCATGATGGCAACGGCGGCGAAGATCACGGTTGCCGAGGTCGAACATCTGGTTGAGGTGGGGGAGTTGGACGGCGATCAGGTTCACACGCCTAGCATTTATGTGAAGAGAATCTTTCAGGGGGAGTTGTACGAGCGGCGGATCGAACGAAGGACGGTGAGAAAGGCTAACACCGCATGAAAATCCGAACGCGCGTGCGGGAGAACTTTCTGATTTTTTCTGGTGCAATCCAGGAGTGCAGGGATCCTTCGCCTTCGACTTCGCTCAGGAAGACACGCGGTTATGAGTCGAGACGATGACCAAACCTGGCAAAGACGTCGATAAGCGCGAGCGGATCGTGAAGCGAATTGCGCGCGAGTTGCGCGATGGGTTCTACGTGAACCTTGGCATCGGGATGCCAACGCTGATTGCGAATTATGTCCCTCCCGGCATTGAGGTCACGCTGCAGTCGGAGAACGGGATGCTCGGGATCGGCCCGTACCCTATCGAGGGCCAGGAAGATTCCGACCTCATCAATGCAGGGAAGGAAACCGTCAGCGAGATGCCGGGGACGTCGTATTTTTCGAGCGCCGATTCGTTTGCGATGATTCGCGGCGGACATATCGATTTGAGCGTGCTGGGCGCGATGGAAGTGGATGAGTCGGGCAGCCTGGCGAACTGGATGATCCCGGGGAAGATGGTCAAGGGGATGGGCGGGGCGATGGACCTGGTGGCGGGTGCGCGGCGCGTGGTGGTGGCGATGGAGCATACGACGCGCGAAGGGGCTCCAAAAATTTTGAAGAAGTGCACGCTGCCGCTGACCGGAGTGAAGGTGGTGGATACGATTGCGACCGAGATGGCATACATCCGGGTGACTAAGGACGGATTGGTGCTGGAGGAAGTGGCGCCGGGGTTTACGGCGGAGGATGTGCAGCGCGCGACGGAGGCCCGGCTGATCGTGAGCCCCGGGTTGAGGCTGATGGAGAGTTAGGACGCGGTTTTCTTTCGCCTCTTTGGGGCTGGTTCCAACACAAGACAATGACCCACGGCTTGCGCGCCGTGGGCTGCATTCTTTCGCCGCTGGCGGCTGGACAGCCGGGCGGCTGTCCCCATAAACCTATGCGGCGGCGATGCGGCGGATCAGATCTTCTTGCTCTGTCTTGTTTTCAGCGCCGATGGTGAAGGCGTCGAGTATCGCCCAACGACAGGGCGTACTTGATGGCTTCGTCCTGACGATTGCGTAGCGTGCCTTGACCTAGAATCTTCATGCCTACCACCGCTTTTCCGGCGGTCTTCATCTCCTTCAGAACACCAATTACGGTTGCGGGATCGGAATCCATGTAGGCGCCGACGGGGTTGATGCGGGCGAGATCGATTTCGACCCAGGGGGATTTCGCGGCGGCGCGCAGAGCTTCGATGGTGTGGCAGGAGCAGCCGTGAGCGCGAATGATTCCCTTCTCTTTGGCTTCGGAGAGAACGTCCATGACGCCGCGGTAGCGGTCGGTCCAGTCGGCCTCGGTGACGCAATGGATGAGGCAGACGTCGAGATAGTCGGTGCCGAGTTCGCGGCGGAAGCGGTCGAGATCGGCGCGGGCGCTGGCGGAATCGCGCGACCAGGTCTTAGTGAGGACAGTGACTTTGTCGCGCTGGACGTGCTTGAGCGCTTCGGCCACGTGAGGATGGCTTCCGTAGGTGTCGGCGGAGTCGAAGAAGCGGAGACCGTGATCGTATCCGTTGAGGAGAAGATCGGAGAGGCCTTTGACGCCCAGCGCGGTCTGATGCGAGTGATGTTCGGAGCCTACGGTCCCGGTGCCCATGGCGAGACGGCTGGTTTTAATGCCGGTGCTGCCGAGACTGACGGTGTCGGAGGCGGAGAATTTCGCGGAGACAGGCTGATCTGCGATGGCGTTAAGGATGGAGTTGGAACTGAGCCAGGCCGCTCCCAAGCCTGACGCGGAGCGAACGAGAAATTCGCGGCGACGCATGGGTCCTCCTAAGAATTGTGGCGCCTTGTATGAGGCTACACCAGGGAGGCTGGGGAGGGAAAGGCTCTGGGCGTCGGGGCTTCGCTAAATTTGCCGCTCCCCAAAATCTGAATTCCGAGTCTCAAACTCCTCAGATGCGGAACGGCGCAGCCAGCAGGCGGAAGGGCAGCGTAATGGCCAGGAAGATAACCTCCAGGACGCCGTGGACAGCGACGCCAAGGATACGGAACGGCAGCAAGAGCAGCCAGATGAACGGATACGCAATCAGGGCGAGCAGAGCCAAGGGCCAGCAGAGGACGAAGAGGATGCACCACAGCAGGAACGCGAACATGGCAGAGACCTCCTTTTCTCTCTAGATAATTGTACGTTTTTAGCGAAGGAAATGTTCCGTCCTCCGGGACTTGTTTGTTTTTCCCGCTTACCCAGCGCTGAAGCACCGGGCTAGATTGTTGGGCTATAGGCAGCGGTCACTCGAATTGCTTGCGGAAAGCGGCGAGTTGCTGCTGAACTTCGGATAGTTCCTGGCGCAGGCGGGCGACTTCTTCTTCGAGTGTCGTAAGACGATCGGAGGCGGAGCCCGTGCCGGCATACGCGGGCGAGGGCGCCCGCGGCACATCTGCGCTTCCTGCGGCATCTGGCATGGGCGGTTCGCCGGAGAAGAGGTGGGTGTAGCGAGATTCTTTGGTGCCGGGCTGGCGGGGGAGGACTCGGGCCAGTGGCGGCTCGCGCTGGGCAAGGCGGTCGAGGGTGGAGACGATGTCGTCGAGGGCTTCAAAGTGATACATGCGGTCAGTGCGGCTGCGGAGTTCGCCGGGAGTTTGCGGTCCGCGGAGGAGGAGCACGCAGACGACGGCGGTCTCGCGACGATCGAAGTTGAATACTTCCTGCAGGCGGTGTTCGAACTTGGTGACGCGGCTGTCGGCGCCGCTGGCCGGACCCGCCAGGCGCTTCTCTTGCAGCGTGTTCAGGGCCTGACGGACGGGTTCTTCGTCCAGGGTCATCACCGGGTCGCGATTATTTTTCTGATTGCAGGCGTTGACCAGGGCGTTGAGCGAGAGCGGGTAGTAGTCAGGCGTGGTGATATCTTTTTCGATCAGGGAGCCGAGGACGCGGGTTTCGATTTCGGTGAGGTTCACGATGCTGTCCGGAGAACGGTGCGCGTTGTGATTTTAATGCATATAGGGATTAAGAAGAGTGGGATGGAAAGTCAAAATCCCCACCCTTGCCGCAAAGAACGCGGCAAGGATGGTGCACCCTGCAGATTTTATTTAGAACAGGGCTGTTAGGCGGCGCTTCCCGACCTTGCCTTATTCTTTGGCGATGCTCTATGTCGGCGATGCTGATATAGTTTCGGGGAGCTGATCTTTCTGGCGCTGCGGTCAGGGCAAGGAGCGACCATGTTGCGACTGCTGCTGCATTGGGTGCTGAGTGCGATTGCCGTGTGGATTATGGCTCAGGTTGTGCCCGGGATTTCTGTTAGCGGGCCGAGGAACGCGCTGATCGCGGCCCTGGTAATAGGGTTCATCAATGCAACCATCGGACTCGTGCTGAAAGTTATTACCTTCCCTCTAACTCTCGTCACTTTGGGATTGTTCTGGTTCGTAATCAATGCCCTGATGTTGGAGTTTGCTTCGGCGCTGCTGGCTCCGGGGTTTCAGGTGCATGGGTTCCTGGCCGCCTTCATCGGAGCGATTGTGCTAAGCCTGGTCAACATGTTGCTGAAGGCGATCGTGATGCCGTCTCGACAGCGGTGAGAAGTCGTACGGAAAACTGAACCGCAGAGGGCACACAGAGGAATCCCTCTCTGCTTATCGATAATTCTTCTAATTCTTTGAGGTCGGCCCTGACTTCCTGGGCTTGATCGCCTGCCAATCTGCTTCCGTGAGGACGCGTCCTAGATTGCTGAATTCGCCCGCGCCTTGCAGGAATTCGCCGCCGTCCATGCGGATGACTTCGCCGTTGATGTAGCCAGATCCGTCGCTCACCAGAAAGGCTGCGAGGTTGGCGAGTTCCTCGACCGTTCCGAAGCGATGGAGCGGATTGCGGTCGAGAGCGAGCTTTTCGAGTTCGGGGCGCGGCAGAAGACGGGAGAATGCGCCTTGCGTGGGAATTGGGCCAGGCGCGATGGCGTTCATGCGGATTCCGCGATTGCCCCACTCTACCGCGAGGCTGCGGGTGAGAGCTTCCACTCCAGCTTTGGAGACGGCGGAGGGGACGACATAGGCCGACCCCACGGGCGCGTAGGTGGCGGAGATGCTGAGGACAGTGCCGGAATGGGTGGACTTGAGCCAACGGCGTCCGCATGCCATGGTGGCGTGCAGCGTGCCCATGAGCACGATGCCGATGACGGATGTCGAAGGCGCGCGGGGAAAGTTCTTCCGTGCGGGCAATGAAGTTGCCGGCGGCGTTGTTGACGAGCACGTCGAGCGGGCCGCCAGTCCAGATGGAATCGATCATGGACTCGACGGCCTCGAGGTTGCGGACGTCGCAGGGAACTGCGTGGATTGTGCCGTTCGCGGAGAGTTCCGCGGCGGTTTGCTTTAGAACTTCTTCGCGGCGGCCGCAGATGTAGACCGTAGCTCCAAGTTCGAGGAAGCGGCGGGCCATGCCTTTGCCGAGGCCGGTGCCGCCGCCGGTGATGAGGATGCGCTTTTTCTTTAGAAGGTCAGGACGGAACATTTGGACCTCGGTCTGGGGATTTTGTAATTGAGTAATTTGGTGATTTCGTAATTTGAAAACTAAGACCCGTGCTGACGATTTTCAATTACAAAATTACCCAATTACAAAATTACTCAATTGCAGGCTACGCGGAAGCCGTAGTCGGCGTACTGGAATTCGGGAGGGATGCTAGAGCGGGCGGAGCAGCGGGCTACTTTGATGTGGTGGCGCCATGAGCCACCGCGGGAGGACTTGCGCTTGGTGGGTTCGGGACCGCGCGGGTTGCGCTCGGGGGAGACAGCGTAGTAGTTCGAGTCGTACCAGTCGCTGCACCATTCGTGGACGTTGTCGCAAATATCGTAGAGGCCGAAGGCGTTGGGGGCATAGCGGGCAACGGGTTCGGGGCCGGTTTGCCAGCGGGTCGCGTAGTCGGGGAGAGACTGTGGCGGGGCATCGCCCCAAGGAAAGTTTTTCTCTTCCAGGCCACCGCGGGCTGCGAGTTCCCATTCGGCTTCTGTGGGCAAGCGGTAGGCACGGGCGGTTTGTGAGCTGAGCCACTCGCAGTATCGAGCGGCTTCGAACCACGAGACTCCGGTCACGGGTTGTTGGGGATGACTAAACTTTGGATCTTGCCAGAACGGGGGCGGCGGGGCGCCGGTTGCGCTGAGAAAGCGAGCGTATTCGGCGTTGGTGACTTGCGCGGCAGCTAGCAGGAAAGCGTCGACCCAGACACGATGAATCGGACGCTCGCAGTCCTGTCCGGAGGTAGACCCCATCAGGAACCAAGCTGCCGGGATCTGGATCAGCGAAAGCTCGACGGCGAGGGCCGAAGTTTCTGCGCCGGCTGGATGGACTGTCATTGCTGTTGCCGCGTTTTCTCTTCAAGGAAAGTGTAGCAGTGCCAGGTTCTAAAGGACGGGTGAAAGACTAACCGCGTAATTGTTTCACGACTGTGGCAATGTCGTTGTCCTGGAAGAGGCGGATCGCAGCGATGCCGGAGGCTCCGGCTTCGAAGCAGGACTGAGCGTTGGCTAAAGTGATCCCGCCCAAGGCCAGGACTGGGATTTTCGCCTCGCAACTTTCCCGAAGAAGTTTCAGGCCTGCGGGGTGTACGTCTCTTTTTTCGAAGACGGGAGCAAAGACAGCGAACGTTGCGGCGCTGGCGGCGGCGCGTGCTACTTCTGTGGGTGAGTGACAGGAGACTGCGATCACGGCGTCTCGTGGTGAGTTCGCGCGGGCGAGAGCTTGCCCTGACCTTGCCGAAGGGTCGCCCGCGCCACATCGCCATACTGTTCGCACTTCTTGCGGGGAGACGTCGTCGGAGCGGAGGTGGACACCGTGCGCTTCGACAGCTAAAGCGACATCGGTGCGGGAGTTGATGAGGAAGGCAGTTCTCAGTTCTCGGTGCTCAGTTGTCGGTTGTGAGCTTTCGCGGATGACGCTCAGGGCCTCTCGGGCCAGGGATTCCAAATCGCACGCGGGAAGATCTTTTTCTCGGAGCTGAATGTAGTCGACGCCGGCACGGGCGGCTTCGCAGATTTTTTCGAGGAGGCGGCGACGGCGGATGGATTCGTCAGCGGAAAAGGCGGTGCGGTCGGTGATGTAGTAGAGAAGGCAGGTGGCTGGCATTTGCTTTGCAGTTTAATGCACAGGGCCCGTGGCGCGGGGCAGAGTGAAGACCCTCAACCCCCGGAGGGCACCGAGGAGCACCGAGGAAGTGAGGAAATTTCACTTTCTATGGTCTGGTCTTCGCAATTTCCGGGAGAACTTCGCCTGCTTTTTTTGGCGTGCCCCCGAGGTGGTGTTCCGTCAGGCCGTCGCGCAGGAACTCAAAGGCGTCTTGGGGGTTGTCGACGATCTTGAACTGGTCGAGGTCTTCCGGGGCAATAGTGCCGGCGTCGACGAAGGCCTGGAAGTTCAGGATGCGGTTCCAGTATTCGCTGCCGTAGATGACGACCAGAATTTTCTTGGCCAGCTTGTCGGTTTGCGCCAGCGTGAGGATCTCGAAGAGTTCGTCCATGGTGCCGAAGCCACCGGGGAAAATGACGAGCGCCTTGGCAAGATAGGCGAACCAGAACTTCCGCATGAAGAAGTAGTGAAACTGAAAATTCAGCGCGGGAGTGATGTACCGGTTGGGGCTCTGTTCGAAGGGGAGCTGAATGTTCAGGCCAACCGTTTTTCCGCCGGCTTCGTGGGCGCCAAGGTTGGCGGCTTCCATGATGCCGGGACCTCCGCCGGTGGTAACTACGAAACGGCGGCGGCGGGCGGGAATCTGGATCGACCACTTCGTCAGCATGTGAGCGAGGCGGCGTGCGTCTTCGTAATAGCGCGCCATGTCGACGCCGGCCTGGGCGAGTTTCAGATCCTTTTCGAGCTGCACGGCTGGCGTGGCCGCGTGATTCTGCTTGATGGCCGCGAGGGTCTGGCTGGCATCCTTGTGTCCCTGAAAGCGGGCGGAGCCGAAGAAGACGACGGTGTCCTGTATCTGCTCGCGGCGGAAGCGCGCCAGTGGTTCCTGATATTCGGCCATGATGCGGAGGATGCGTCCATCCGGGCTGTTGAGGAACGATGGATTTTCGTACGCCACGGGCGCGGATTTGAGGTGATCAGTCATATTGAAACTCGCAATCAAAAATCTTGATGAGAAGCGCAAGGCATCAGGATACCGGAACGGCCGGACTGCGGGGGATGAGTGGCAGGGCTCTAAACCGCGGCGCCTGAGACTGCGCATCCCCATTTGCGCGACCCCGGCAAACCGCTATTCATGCTCGTGGTAGTGAAGCGCCTCCCAGAAACCAATCCAAATATCGAGCAGTCCCAGGCCGCTGCAGAGGCCACGGAAGAAGCCATTGGAGACCACGGAGCGGAGAGCGGGAAACGAGAGCAGCAAGTAGTTATCTGTCCACTCGGGGGTCCAGGGAAGAATGATGAGCAGCACTCCAGCCACAGCACTGACCAGGACAAAGAGAAACACGGAGATGCGATGCATCCAGACTTGCACGGCGCTGAGGCTTGAGTGGGGCGCGGGCTGCTCGGGAGGATCGAGAAGCGCGGTTCGCGTCTCAACCTGCGGCGGAGCGGGCTCTGGCGCCTTGCCGGGAGCGCTGGAAAACGGAGTGGGGTCGGTCATCGGCGGCTCCGTGAAGAAACCGCACGGACATCATCGCAACTCGCACTGGACCCCGGGAGGAAAAAATAGGGGAGCAAAGCCATCGGGTTATTCTACGACTTCAGGGCCTTAATGCGCTCGGCGACATCGCGATAGTCGATGTTGTTGCCGTAGACGTCCATGAAGTGGTGCAGAGCGGAAGGCTTGTCGCCAGCGGTTTCGTAGGCGGAGGCCAGTTCGTAGTGGAGCGCAACGCGGGTTTCGCCGTCGAGGCCGGGAACGTTGAGAGCCTTGTCATACCAGCGGACGGCGGCTTCGGGCACGCCTTTTTCCAGGAAGCACTGCGCCAGCCAGGTATAGGCCTGCATGATCTGCGGGAATGGTTTCCCGTGATCGAAGGACTGGCAGGCCTTCTGCAGTTCTCCGATGGCCTCATCGAGCAGGCCCATTTCGCGGAATGCGATGCCCAGGTTGTAATGCGTCTCGGGATCTTCGTCGGCGGAAGCGACATCGGCTTCGAGATCGTGTTTGAGTTCGCCAAACATTTCCGCCAGATCGACCCCGGCCTCGTCGCCAAACGGAGAAGCTTTGGCGGCGGTTGGAGACGTAAGCGCGGCAGGCGCATGGGAGACCGGCGGCTGCGGCTTGGGAACGTTGACAACCGGCGCGTGCCAGGCTACGGACGCCGTCGGTGACGCCGTCGGCGCCGCCATTGTGGGCGCACTGTGCGGCGCAGCAGGCGCGACCTGGTTGGTAGCTGAGGCGGATGCGGCAGCACTCGCGGCCAGCGGCGGAATGACCTTCGGAGCCAAGACTGGCGGAGCCACGACCGCCGGAGTGACGACTGCCGGAGTGACGACTCGTGCCGGAGTCCGGGGTGCGGGTTGGGGAGCGGCCTTCAAGACCGGAGCAGGAGGCTGCGGTTGGGCGACGGGCGCGGCTTTCAGGAAGTCTTCCCCGAGGGACGCTTCGATGTCGGCGACAAACTCTCCCAGAACCGGGGTGGTTTCGTCGGCTGCGATCACGGGCTCGGTGTGGGCGGCTGGTACTGCCCTGCGCGCGGCGGGGATTGATACGGGGACCGGCGGCGCGACCGGCTTGGCCGCTATACCAGGCACGAAGCCGTCGCCCAACGAGGTTTCGAGGTCGGAAACGAATTCTTTCAGAACACCGGGTTCGGGTTCAGGCTCGTGAACCACGGGCTCAGGCTTGGTCTCGACTGGAGTCTCGGCGACAACTGGAATCTCTTCGACGACCGGAGGCACCGGCGCGACGGCTGCGACCGCTTCGACTGCGGCAGGAGCATCTTCGACTGGAGTTTCATCGACCTCGACGTCCAGAGTCGGGATATCCTCGACGGTGAGTTCTTCAATCACGGGCTCGGCTGCGGTCGGAGCTTCTTCTTCCGCCGGTTCGGTGGCGGCTTCGACTTCGGCGCGGAGTTCATCCAGTTTGGCCTGATCGCTGGTCAAAGTCTGGAGCTTGGCCAATGCCGCCATGGCTTGCGCGGGCATGCCATGAGCGATATAAAAACGAATCTCATCGATGGTCTCGTCGGCTTTGCTGGACTCGGGAATTTCAGTGCCGGCGGCGCTGGCGGCCTCGACTTCAGCCGCTTCCACCGCGGGAGCATCGGTCTCGACGGTAATGGCGTCATCCCACTCCGAGGACAGATCGATTTCAGCGGAACCTGCAGTCGGCCCGGCTGACTCCACCTCGGAGAATTCGTCGGCAACAGCAAACTCGGGTTCGGCCCCCGGCTCGACGGTAATTTCATCGGAGTGCTTGGCACTCGTGGGCCAGGGCGAAGCGGCTTGGGCCACAGCGGCAACTTCTTCCGGCGCCGCTTCTTCTTGGACTGTATCGTCTTCTGCGGAAGCTTCCTCGATAGAAAACTCGGGCACGACAGCCTCTGGCTCGTGATCCCGAGGGGCGCGAACCGGAGGAGCAGCATCCAGAAAAATGGGAGCGTCGTCGGCAGATGCACCGGGCACCGGAGCCGAGGAACGTTCCTCATAACGCTCGGCCAGTTCCCCGTATCGCGTTGCTTCCTCGGGATACTCCGCATCGGAGTAGACGCGCTGCAGGGTGCGGCAGCAGAGCGCCGCCTCGGCAAAGCGGGAAGCGCGCGTGTGCAACGCAGCGAGACGCTGGTTGATGCGAAGATCGTCGGGCGCCAGCGGCAATGCCCCGATCAGAGGGCCGAGTGCCTTGGCGGGCATGTTGTACGAAATGAAGAGCTCGGCGTCGGTAAGGGCGGCGCGGACCGCAAGCGAAACCTCGTCGGAATAATGCTGGTGAACGGAAGGCGCGGTAGCTTCCAGATCCTCCACCAGTACCACGGCTTCTTCCGGTGTAATGAGCTTGTTTCCGGAAGTGCCGCTCAGTTGGCTGACCACCTGCTGGTAATTCTGCGTGTGCAGGGGATTCGCCGGTTCCATCGTGGCCAGCTTCTGGTAAAGATCGCGAGCGCGTGCCAGATCACCGGACTGCACGCTGGCGTGGGCCAGCAGTTCGGTAACTTCACTGACATGGGTGGTGTCTCCGGCTTTGTGAAACAGGTCGAGCAATTTTTGCAGGGAGTCCGGATTGTCGCGCACGTGCCCGATGATGGCGTGCAGGCTGTCGATCACCTTGTCCGAGTTTTCCGCCAGCAATCGTTCGGCGTGCTGGTCGAAAACCTGGAGAGCATTCTCGTATTGGCCGGCCTGCATGAGCGCGTCGGCGAAGCTGGCGATCGCCGGTAGATCGTTGTGCACGGTCAGCAGCTTGCTGGCGATGGCTCCGGCCTCGGAGAGTTGTCCGGTCTGCAGGTAAGCCTTGAGCAGATCGCGGAGTCCATCGGGATTGGAATCGATGTCGGGGACTTTCTGCAGCGCAGCAACGGCTCCGGCAGCGTCGCCGGACTCGATCATGTTCTTGCCCTGCATGAGCAAGGCATAGGTGTTGCCGGGATCGAGCTTGAGCATGCGCTGCAGGATTTCTTCGGCGCCGCTCAGCGATCCTTTGGAGCGCAGGCTTTCGGCGGCGGCGGAGAAAATCTGCCAGGCTTCCGTTTTCTTGCCCAGGCGCACATACACTTCCGCCAGGCGGACGCGCATGTTGCTGTTTTCCGGATCCATCTCCAGAATCTTCTGGAAAATGCGGACCGCGTTCTCCAGTTCGCCGGCTTTCAGAAATTCTTCCGCGACCTGCAGATACTGGGCGCGGGCGTCATTGAAAAGGCCCTGTTGAGAGTAGAGTTCAGCGAGTTTCAGCAAGCTCTCGAGCGACGGCTGAAGCTTGCAGATCTTCTTGTACATGGCGATGGCCTTGACCGTGAAACCCTGGCTGGCATAGGCATCGCCTACAGTCTTGAAGCACACAGTCGCTTTATCGGTCTCGCCGAGGCGGGAGTAAAGGTCGCCGACGGTGTTGGTGACCGTCAGATCCTTGGCATCGTTCTTGAGAACTTTTTCGTACTCAGCGATGGCGTTCTGGATTTTGCCCTGCTGGACATACTTCTCCGCATTGCTGAGAACCTTCTGTTTGTTGAATCCAAACAATGCCATAAGAGTGCGAACTCCAGACCCGGTCTTAGATACAGAACCCGCTGAACGTTGGGGAAACTGATCCCAGGCTACCGTTCGGAGGGTCATCTCACAGATCGGCAGATGGACCTACCGGACAAGGCCAATTGTACGTCTGGACGTCATGAACCGCATGGTTACCAAGGGTTACCAGAAGGGAGTGTACGAAAGGGTTACCAACGGAACCAGGGCGGCAGCGCTACTTTGCCACCTCCCGCAAGGGCACCGAATAAGGGGGGTCAGGGCTCTAATATGAATGTGCTATGTGGCGAGGACGGGCGTCAGTGTATTTTTTCGAGAACGAAATTGTGGGGAACGCTCCTAACCACGAAAAGGAACAACTATGACTTGGATTCGAACCGTTTCACTGCCTGAGGCCGACGAAAAACTGCGGCAGGCGATTGAGGGAGAGAAATTGCTTTATCCGAAGGAATATGGCGACCCGGTGCATCCCGATCCGTCAGGGGCGTCATCGATTGTGGGGTCGCACACGCTGATTCCCGAGGCCCTGTATCACGCCTTCAGCACCTTCGGGGCGCTGATGTCGCCCGACCTTCCTCTGGAGCGGCGGCAGCACGAGATGATCGCGACCATGGTCTCGGTGACCAACCGGTGCGTGTATTGAATCGAATCACACGCAGAGTTTCTGCGTAGGGTGACGTTGGATAAGGGCTTGGTGGAGGCCCTGAAGAAGGACTACACCACGGCGCCGATTTCGGCCCAGGATCGCGTGATGCTCGATTACGTGGTCAAACTGACCAAGGACGCCACGAAGGTTTGGAAAGACGATATCGACGGGCTGCGCGCCGCCGGATTCAATGATCAGGGGATTCTGCAGATCACGCTGATTGCGTCGTGGTTCAACTACATCAATCGCGTGGCGGACGCGCTGGGGGTGGGGCGGGAGTAAACGCGGTCTGAGTAGAAAGCCTCCATAAAACCGGACGGATGGGGGCAGTTTGAAAACTGTACTGCTTCCCGCTCTTCGCGGGGACGGTTCCGCTAGACTTGAGCCTGAAGAGAGGCGCTGACGAAGCCCACGCCTTGCCAGCCATGGCCGAATCGATCGCAGAATTTTTCTTGGAAACTTTTCAGGCGCACCGGCGCGAGTGCGCCTACCGGCAGCGGCGCGGATACCGGACCGAATCACTCACTTACGGCGAAGTCCTGGAGATGGCCTTTGGCTTTGCTCACGAACTGGAGACGCGGGGGATTGCGAAGGGCGATCGGATCATGCTGTGGGGAGAGAACTGCGCGGAATGGGCTGCGGTGTTCTTCGGGTGCGCGCTCTGCGGAGTGATCGTTGTGCCCATGGATAACGGCTCCGCGGCTGATTTTGCGCTGCGAGTGTTTCAGCAAGTCTCGGCGAAACTTTTGGTGGCATCGCGGCGTCATCTACACGATTGCTCTGGTGCGCAGCCCTCAATGGCAACCTTCAATCTGGAGGATCTCGCACAGACAGGGAACCCTCAATCGAGTGCGCCGAAGGTCGCGCCCGGACGCGACGACATCCTGCAAATTGTTTTCACTTCGGGCACGACGGCCGAGCCCAAGGGCGTGGTGATCACGCACGGAAACGTTTTAGCGAACATTGCGCCGCTGGAGCGGGAGATGCGCGGCTATCTGAAGTATGAGCGGTTCGTGCATCCGCTGCGGTTCTTGAACCTGCTGCCTCTCAGCCACGTGTTTGGGCAATTCCTGGGGATGTTCCTGCCTCCTCTGCTGGGCGGGACGGTGATTTTCCAGGAGGAACTGAAGCCTTCGGAAGTGCTCAACACGATTCGGCGCGAGCGCGTGTCGGTGCTGGTGAGCGTGCCGCGGGTGTTGCAATCTTTGAAACAGAAAATTGAGCGTGATCTCGAGGACCGCGGAAAGAGCGAAGCGTTCAGGCGGCGATTTCGGTCCTCCGAAGGCCAACACTTTCTCCGACGGTGGTGGACGTTTCGTGCGATCCACCGGCAGTTCGGCTGGAAGTTCTGGGCATTTATTTCGGGCGGTGCCGCGCTCGACAGCGAGACCGAAGAATTCTGGGGACGGTTGGGATACGCGGTGATCCAGGGATATGGACTGACGGAGACGACATCGCTGATCAGCGTGAACCATCCCTTCCGGCTGGGCAAGGGCTCGATCGGGAAGGTCTTGCCGGGGCGCGAAGTGAAGCTGGCGGAAGACGGCGAAATCTTGGTGCGCGGTGGTGGCGTGGCGTCCGGGTACTGGGACGGTGCCGACGCGCGGAAAGTCTCGGATGAACGTATCTCGGACGAACAGGGCTGGTATCGCACCGGCGACATTGGCGTGCGCGATGAGGCCGGCAATCTTTATTTCAAGGGACGCAAGAAGGAAGTGATCGTCACGCCGGGCGGGACGAACGTGTATCCCGAGGATCTGGAGGCGGCGCTGCGCCGGCAACCAGAAGTGAAAGATTGTGTGGTAGTCGGAATTGAGCGCCGCGGGAACGCGGAGGCATGCGCGGTGGTGATTCTGCGCGGCGATGCAGGTGTGGAAGAAGTGGTGCGCCGGGCGAATCAATCGCTGGCGGAGTATCAACGAATGCGGATCTGGGTCGAGTGGCCGCAGGAGGATTTTCCCCGGACCAACACGCAGAAGCCACGGCGAAACGTCATACGGGAAGTAGCACACGCTCAACTGCTCGAACACCGTGGGGACGGCGGCGCCAACAGCCCACTGGGTGAGTTGATTGCGCGGGTGACGGGACGGTCCGTGGCTGGGTTGAGCGAGGACACGACTCTCGACTCCGATCTGGGGCTCAGTTCGCTCGATCGGGTGGAACTGCTGAGCACGCTCGAAGATCGCTATCAGGTGGACCTCAGCGAGACTCGGTTCGGGGCGGTGCGAACGGTAGGGGATCTGGAACGGATGCTGCGCGGAGAGGCAGTGCCGGGCGTGGGATATCACTATCCGAGTTGGGTGTTGCATTGGCCGGTCACATGGCTGCGGCTTCTGGCGCATTACCTGCTGATGCGTCCGGCGATTCTGTTATTGGGATGGCCCCGGATTGAAGGACGCGCACACTTGCGCGGCGTAAAGGGACCGCTGCTGGTGGTCTCGAACCATGTGGCCGACGTCGATCCTGGATTTATTTTGACCGCGTTGCCGGCACGCTTGCGGCATCGGCTGGCCACGGCTACAAGAGGAGACGCGCTGGAAGCCCTGCGCACGCCTGCGCCGGACCGCGGATTTTTTGGACGCATCTATGACCGCGTGCAGTGGACTTTGGGAGTTGCGCTGCTGAATTTATTTCCGCTGCCGCGCGAGGCCGGGTTCCGCCGGAGCTTTGCGTATGCAGGCGAAGCCGTGGATCGCGGCTACAGCGTACTGGTCTTTCCCGAGGGGCGTCACACAACGGATGGAAGGATGAATCCGTTTCGCGCCGGGATTGGGCTGCTGGCGGGCAATCTCGGCATCCCGGTTCTACCCATGCGGATTGACGGCCTATTCGAAGTGAAGCAGGCCGGCAGGAAGTTTGCGAAGCCATGGGCGATCCGCGTTCGCATTGGGAAGCCGATGATATTTCCTGCGGGGACTGATCCGCAGGAAATTGCGGCGGAATTGCAGAGAGCAGTGGAGAGACTCTGAAGTTCCGCATCTGCTGTTCGCGTCACAGCTGCATTGAGATCTACTCTTCGTCTACCTGGGGTTCTTCCTGATGCACGTCTGCCTCCAACTGGACTTCGGGAACCTTTGATTCGCGCAGCAGACGATTGAGCCCGGGCAAATCTGCGTTCTTGAATTCAGTCCAGCGCTTCCGGACATCGGCGCTGTCATGTTCAGTCGCCGCCACAGCTTCCATCTGAGAAGAGGTTGGTTCGGCATCGGCCTGCCATACTTGCATGTAGAGCGTGCCGGCCTGCCCGTTAACGCGGCCGAGAGTGACTTCCGGAGAAGGCGGAGCGAAGAATCCACCGGGGGCGCCGAGCAGAGCAGTCAGTTTTTTCCCGAAAGCTTCGATGGCATCCTTGGTCGAGGCATTCGCCTGTGCGCTCAGTTTTTCGAGTTGAATGCGAATCGAGCCACCCTGGAGCAGAGCCTGCCCGAATTCGGTCATGATGGAAGCCATGCGCGTCTCCGCCTGGAATTTTTTCTGGAGGCCCGCCGCCGAAGTCTTGATGCGAGGATCCATCTTGATGGTCAGTGCCGCGCTAGAAGTTTTCCCGTCGACCGTGAGTCGGACTGAATAAGTGCCAGGGAGAACTGTCGGGCCCAGAGGGAAACGGGGCGTGTCATGCGGAATCGCGGCGATGGGATAGTCATGGCGCGCGGAAGTCGGCGCAGGATAGTGCAGGTCCCAAACCCAGCGGTGCATTCCAGCATCGGTCGAAAGTTGCCGCGCCTTGCGGACCCAGTACAGTGGGATCAACTGCTTCTGTAATTCTTCCTCGGTCACGTCGGGTTTGTCGGTGCTGGCGAAGCGCCGCACGAGATGGTTCTGCGCATCCAGAACTTCGAGGGTAACTGCAGACGCCGCCGCGGGCAGGAAGTAATCAAGGATTGCCCCATCGGGCGGATTGGCTGCGGCAGGCTCGTCTGGCGGAAGCGGCGTGTCGGTGTTGGTGTCGCGCTGAATACGGTAGGCGGGCGCGGGGATGAAAAGATGCGTCGCGTTCGTAATCCCTGCCGAGGCCTCGCGCAGCGGCGCAATGTCGTCGAGAATCCAGAACGAGCGCCCGTGCGTTGCCACGATCAAATCGCTTTCATGGATCCAGAGATCGCGCATGGACGTATGCGGCAAATTCAGTTGCAGCGACTGCCAGTGGTCGCCGTCATCGAACGAAACCCAGACGGCGTTTTCGGTGCCTGCGAATAACAAACCTTTGCGGACGGGATCTGCGCGCACTGTGTCCACGGGGCCGAAGTCAGGCAAGCCGCCAATAATCAGCTTCCAGGTTTTTCCGCCATCATGCGTGCGATAGATGTAAGGATGAACGTCGTTGATGCGGAATCGGCTCACTGAGACGTACGCGGTTGCGTCGTCGAAGTGTGACGCAGAGATTTGTGTGACCTTGCTCCACGCGGTGAGTTCTTTGGGTGTGATGTCGGCCCAATTCTTTCCGCCGTCACGGGTAATCCAAAGCTGGCCATCGTCGGTGCCGGCCCACAGCGTGGTCACGGTTTTAAAAGATGGGGCGAGTGCATAGATGACGCCGCGCTGTTTGTCGGCGCCCTTGGGAACGAGTGTGCCGACGCTGGCGGGCACGCCCGGGTTCTCGCGCGTCAGGTCCGGGCTGATGATCTGCCAGGAATTGCCGCCATCGGTAGTTTTGAAAAGCACGTTGCTCGCGAAATAGAGAACGTGTGGGTCCACCGGAGAGAACATCAAAGGTTCGGTGCGATTGGTGCGGTACTTGGGGTTCCGCAGAGGAATCGGGGTGACGTTCTGCACTTCGCCGGTCGACCAATGGAATTTGGAGACTTCGGTCCTGCCGCCGCCGTAGATGACGTCGGGGTCGAGCGGATCTGGGGCGACGTAGCCGTACTCGATGACGCCCACGGGATGCCAGTCGCGGAAGGTGATGGCGCCGTCGTTGCCGCGGCTGGAAGTGCAGACCGAGCCGCTCTCTTGTTGTCCCGCGCAGACGCGATAAGGAAACGTGTTCGCGGTAATCGCGTGATAGAGCTGCGCGGTGGGCTGGTTGTACCACGAACTCCAACTCGCGCCGCCGTTCACGGTGATGATGGCGCCCTGATCGCTGACAATCAGAATAATGTTGCCGTTGTTGGGATTGATCCAAAGATTCTGGTAGTCGTCCCCGCCGGGTGCGCCCCGGAATCCGGACCAGGTTTTGCCGCCATCGGTGGATCGCATAGTGACTGTGCTGACCACGTAGACGAGATCGGGATTCTTCGGATCGACCTTGGGAATGGGAAGATCGCCGCCGCCGATGCGGCCGGATGGACGAGGATCATTGGTGATCTGCGACCAGGAGTCGCCGGCGTCATCCGAGCGATAGACGCTCAGTTTTCCCGAGGCTGCCGCGAGAGTCGCGTAGAGGCGGCGTGAATCGCTGGGCGCGATGGCAACATAGATCTGAGAGAGGTCTTTCGGCAAGCCATTGGTCAAGGGATGCCAGGTGCTGCCGCCGTCGGTGGACTTGAAGAGTCCGCCACCGGTGCCATTGAACTCGTTATTATCTTCCCACGGGCCCTCGCGGACTTCCCACATCGACGCGTAAACAACGTCGGGATTCGAGGGATCAATCACGACGTCCGAGCCACCGGTATTTTCGTCCTTGGAAATAACTCTTTGCCAGGTTTGACCGCCGTCGGTGGAGCGATAGATTCCGCGCGCTTCGCTGGGCCCGTAAGGATGGCCGAGGACAGCGGCAAAAACGCGATTCGGGTCGCGAGGATCGACGGCGAGCGCGGGGATTTGTTGTCCGTCGACCAGGCCGAGATGAGTCCAGGTCTTCCCGGCATCAGTAGATTTGTAGATGCCATTCCCTACGGACAGGTCGGGGCGATGCAGTCCCTCGCCGCTACTCACATAGATGATGTTGGGATCGGAGGGAGCAACGACGATGGCGCCGACAGACTGCGTCGACTCGTGATCGAAGATGGGGTTCCAGGTACGGCCGTAGTCGTCGGATTTCCAAACTCCACCGTTGACTTGGCCGATGTAAAACACATTGGGCTGGCTGGCAACGCCCGCGGCGGCGCGAGTGCGGCCGCCACGAAACGGCCCAATCATGCGCCAGTGCAGTTCCTGATAAGTATTTTCGGAAACCTGTGTCCAGCCCGCGGTTCCGGCCAGAAAAACCACGAAGCACGCCAATAGACGAAGGACTACATGAGATCGGTTCACTTGCGCCCCCTCAGACAGCGAACGGCAAACTACCTAGAATAAACCAAAAGGGCAGTGATTGGCGTTCAGTATGGTCTGGAGGCAATGGAGAGCCTTGTCAGCCAAACATGTCGTCCAAAGATGCCCGGTCAGACATGTTCGGCCAAATTAGTTTCGCCGCTCACTCGCCACGCGTTTATGATGACGGGGCTTTCACACACCATGCGCATTCAGGGTTCTGATCAATCTCGCGGATTTCTTGGCTTCGTTGTACGCCATTTCATTCGCTATTTCCTTTGCCTCCTGATGATCTGCGCGGCTGCCCATGCTCAGGCTGCTGCGGCGCCGTCGGGCGCTCCGGCAGATCGGGGACTCAAGCCGATTCTCGACTATATCTCTTCAGCGTGGGATACGCTGACTCGCTCCATGACCGATTGCGTCAGCGTGGTCGATCCCAAGATTAAGGTGGCTCCGGTGTTGTATTTGCCAGCGGAGGTCGCCGAGCCGGCCGCAGTGCACAAGCTGGCGGCGGACTGCAACGTGCGCGTCGAACATTTGCCGGTTGAGATCCATCGATTGGGCGAGATCGATACGGGCAAAATCCAGCCTCACGGGCTTCTCTATCTCCCGGACAAATACGTTGTGCCGGGCGGGCGCTTCAACGAGATGTATGGCTGGGACAGCTACTTCATCATTCGCGGGCTGCTGCGCGCGGGGCGGGTAGAACTGGCGCGCGGGATGGTCGACAACTTCTTTTTCGAGATCGAACACTATGGCGCGATGCTCAACGCCAATCGCACGTACTATCTGACGCGGTCGCAACCTCCATTTCTGAGTTCCATGTTCGTGGATGTCTACAGGGCCATGCAGCCGACCAAGAACAACGACGCGCAAGGCGACCAAGCATGGCTGGAGCGGGCCTACGCCGATCTCGACAAGGACTACGGGATGTGGACCCGCGATCCGCACCTGGCCGGACAGACCGGGCTGTCGCGTTATTACGATTTTGGCGAAGGGCCGCCTGCGGAGGCGGTGCAAGACGAAAGCGGTTTCTACCGCAAGGTAGCGCAATATCTCTTTTTGCATCCCGCCGAGGCCGACGACTATGTGGTCGAGACCAAGCCAGGGACGACGCAGCCGGTTGCGGGCTCGCCGTATTCTTTGCAAGTTTGCGACGTGCCCGTGACGATGGCGCGCGCGGAATGCGAAAAGGCAAAGCAGTTCAAGCTGAGCGCGGATTACTACAAAGGCGACCGTTCGATGCGCGAGTCCGGCTTCGACGTGAGCTTTCGCTTCGGGCCCTTCGGGTCGGCTACCCACCACTATGCGCCCGTGTGTTTGAACAGTCTGCTCTACAAGACGGAAAAAGATCTGGAGCAGATCAGCCTCTGGCTGGGACATAGTGAAGACGCGAAGAAGTGGAACAAGCGCGCAGAGGAGCGCAAGAAACTCATAACGCACTATCTGTGGAACGAGGAGCAAGGCTTGTTTTTCGATTTCAACTTCCAGACGAAACGAATGTCGAAATATCGGTATGCCTCCACTTTTTATCCACTGTGGACGGGGCTGGCGACGCCGGCGCAGGCGAAGGCTGTGGTCAGCAACCTGAAAAGCTTTGAGCGCCCTGGTGGACTTCCTATGAGCACGGAAGAAACGGGCGCGCAGTGGGATTTGCCCTACGGCTGGGGAAACATCGAAATGGTGGCGATCGATGGTTTGCGGCGATATGGCTACAACGCGGACGCGGATCGCGTCTCCTACGAGTTCCTGTCGACGGTCGCGGAAAATTTCCGGCGCGACGGAAACATCCGGGAGAAGTACAACGTAGTAACGCGGTCGTCGGAAGCGCACGTCGAACTTGGCTACGAAATGAATGTGGTTGGCTTTGGCTGGACCAACGCAGCGGTTCTCGAATTGCTGCACGGGCTGCCTAAGGAAATGGTGGAGCGGCTGGAACAAGAGCAGAATCAGCCGCTGCCTGTGGCGAAATGAGCTCTGTGGCACACCTTCGGTGATAGTCAGGTCCGTGGAACCGGTCCCATCCCACGTGACTAAATGTTGCTATATTTGCCCATGATGCGTCGCCCTGCCCATGCACGCAACTGGCGTTTCTCTCCCGTGCTGAAGATGGCGTTGTTTCTTATGTGGTTGGCGGGTCCGACATGGCTGCGTTCACAGGCGATTTCCGGAACCGTCCAGGACCCATCAGGTGCTGTTATTCCCGACGCGAGGATCGAGATCACAGGCGGACTCCTCGCGCAGCCAATAGTGCTTTCGTCGGACGGGATCGGCAAGTTTGCATCTCCAGACCTGAAACCCGGAACGTATTCGGTGCGGGTGACGCGGGACGGTTTCGAGCCTTTGGTAAAGATTGTGGATCTTCAGGGATCTATCCAAGTCCAACTCACGCTCACCATTGCCAAACAGCAGGTTAGAGTCTCTGTTGCTGGAAAGAGTCTGAAGTTCGCCAATTCCGACCCCGTCTACCGACAACTCAGGGAACTCGGGCTGGGCCAGACGTTTCGCTTCGATAACTTCACCTTGACATGGGACGTCGCCACCTTCCAGTTTCAGAAAGGGACGCTGACGATATTGAGTCCGGTAAATGGAATTGTCACCGGCGCGATCTTCGTAGGCGAGGGACATTTCAATCTGAAGCCTGTGATTCCTCTCGATGCCCGCGAACTAAGTCGGCGTAGCGGTGCGGCCGAGATCAACGAAGACTTCACCGAGGCGGTTTTCCGATTCACTGGGGAAGGTCGCATGAAGTTCCTTCCTGGATTAGGGGATCGAACCGAACCGGCATCCGAGGCGGCCGCGCTCCTCAACCGCTGGCGGGAGAAGTTGCGAAAGCGTCGGGAGCATCCTCTAGGTTTTACCCAGTACTTGTTAGAGGGCGAAACCATGGACAACGTGGATGCCGACCTTCTCGCTGCTGTCTACAATAACGCGCATCCGGAATTCTTTAATGCATATCTCCGCGGCAAAAAGCATAAGGATCTTCGTTTCTTCGTCAGGACTCGGGTGGGAGCGCTGCCCCAGCTCGATTCCCCGGAAGAGGTCGCAGTCATCAACTTCGATCCCGAAGGAATGGACGATGGCATCTGGTACCTGGCTCATTTGAAGTCTGAGTATTCCAGCCACACCGCAAGTTCCCGTGAGGATCGACGTCTGTTTGCCACACGCCGCTACACGATCGAAACGGTCATCGCAAAGAACGGGCATTTGTTTAGTACCGCTACCGTAAGCTTCGAAGCGCTTGTCCCTGGGGAGAGAGTGCTTAAGTTTGGCTTGTTGCCGAATCTCCGAATTACGCGGGTTACGGACGAACAGGGCCAGGATCTTTATTTCATTCAGGAGAGCCGCAAGGACGATGGTTCGTTTTACGCGATCCTTCCCCAGGCACCGCCACCCGGCAAGGAACAGTCAATCCATGTCGAATACGCTGGCGATAAGGTTTTAGAGAATGCTGGAGAGGGAAGTTACTACGTTCGCGCCCGCTCCTCCTGGTATCCCAATTTGAATGGATTCGGCGAAAAGGCTCTCTATGACCTTACCTTTAAGGTCCCGCGGAAGTACAAGGTCATCAGCGTCGGGAAGCTACAAGGAGAGTCGATTGAACAGGACCTGGCTGTCAGCCACTGGGTGACACCGATCCCGGTCGCGGTGGCTGGATTCAATTACGGCGAATACACGAAGATCGACCTGCCGGATGACATAACTGGATACAAGATTTCGGGTTACTACTTAAGTGAGTTGCCCGACAACCTGCGCGCTTATCCTGTCCTTCACACCCTCGCGGCCCGCAGCATGACGGAGTATGCCCTCGAACAAACACGAGCGCAGTTGCAGCTATGCAGTTATTACTTCGGCAAGAGCCCTTATGAGGAGATCTACATCACGGAGCAGCCGGATTTTAATTTTGGGCAATCCTGGCCCAACTTGGTTTATCTTCCTATCTCTGCCTACACAGATTCGACGCAAAGATGGATGCTTTTTGGACAAATCAGCGCCAAGTTCACCGGTTTCGTGCAGGAAGTAACGCCGCACGAAGTCGCACACCAATGGTGGGGCCATGCCGTGGGCTGGGCGTCCTATCACGATCAATGGCTGTCGGAAGGCTTTGCCGAGTTCTCCGCGGGTCTGTTTCTCCAGCAGGCGGTGGGCGCGGCCTGGCGGAAAGACTACATCGAGTTTTGGGAACGCCTGCGCCAGCGTATTCTGCAGACGAATAATTATGGCATTGCTCCTAACGATGCCGGGCCTCTGTGGATGGGATTGCGCCTGATTTCCCCTCGTACCGAAGATGCGTACCAGAACGTGACTTATCCCAAGGGCGCCTACGTCCTGCAAATGCTCCGTTCGATGATGTACAGCTCTGAGGATCAGGACAAGGCATTTATTGGCATGATGCATGACTTTGTGGAGAGTCACCGCGAGAAACCCGCGACTACCGAGTCCTTTAAGGCCATTGCAGAGAAACACATGACCAAGTTGATGGATATGGAGAGAAATGGCCGCTTGGACTGGTTTTTTGACGAATGGGTCTACGGCACTCAAGTGCCAAAATATCACTTCGAATACCAAGTCGCTCCGGCGGACGGTGGCAAAGTGAAGGTGCATATGACCATTACTCAGAGTGAGGTCGATGAGCGCTTTGCCATGTCTGTTCCGATATTCGCCGACTTCGGCAAAGGCATGGTCCGTCTCGGCCAAATCGGAATTGCCGGCAACACCACCCGCAGCGTCGATATTCTGCTGCCCGGCCAACCCAAGAAGGTGGCCTTGAACGCTTATAAAGAAATTCTGGAACGATGACGCTCGCCGATCGGGACGGTGTTGCCGCTCCGTCCTCATCACCGACCGTTGACGCCCTCCGGCATCCCCCCTAAGATGGAACTCCGCTTTTTTGTTCATGATTAACCAGACCATCTCGCATTACCGCATTACCGGCCAACTGGGCAGCGGCGGGATGGGTGTGGTATACGAGGCGGAAGATCTGAACCTCGGGCGCAAAGTGGCGCTGAAGTTTCTGCCGCCTCAACTGTCGCGCGACCAGAACGCTCTCGACCGCTTCCTGCTGGAGGCCCGCACCGCGTCGGCACTGAACCATCCCAACATCTGTACGATCTACGCTGTGGAAACAGCGGCGGCTGAGAACGCGGAACTGCAGTCGTTTATTGCGATGGAACTGCTCGAGGGACAGAACCTCGACCAGAAACTTTTCTCCGGCCCGCTGCCCACCGATCGCTTGCTCGACATCGCGCTTCAACTCGCCGACGCGCTCGACGCCGCGCATGCCAAGGGGATCATCCATCGCGACATCAAGCCGGCGAACATTTTCCTTACGCCGCGCGGCCAGGCGAAGGTGCTGGATTTCGGTCTGGCCAAGCTGGCCCGTCCTGAGATGCAGATGGAAACGATTGGCGCCACCCAAGATTCACCCCTGCTCGCGCATTTGACCAGCCCGGGCGCGACCGTGGGCACGATCTCTTATATGTCGCCGGAGCAGGCGCGCGGCGAAGAACTCGACACGCGGACCGACTTGTTTTCGCTGGGTACGGTGATCTATCAGATGGCCACCGGGAAACTGCCTTTTCCCGGGGCGACGTCGGCGGTGGTGTTTCACGCCATTCTTGAGCTGGACCCGGTTTCTCCGCTGCAGTGGAACGCGACGCTGCCGCCCAAGCTGCAGGAAATCATTGAGAAACTCTTGGAAAAAGATCGCGAGCTGCGCTATCAGTCGGCTGCCGACCTGCGCGGCGATCTGAAGCGGCTGAAGCGCGACGTCGAATCGGGGAAAAAGAGTGTGGCGCCCGGTGCAGCCTCGATTCCAGTTGCGGCCACCACCGTCTCGGGTTCCGGCCAAATTGCGGTTGCGCCCGAATCATCTCGGGTAGCTTCTTCTCAAAGTTCGGCGGTGGTTGCTGCTGCGGGACGTCACAAGGTAGGGACTGGAGTCACCGTTCTCCTTGGGTTCGTCGTCCTGGCGGCCGCAGTCTTCGGAATATACTCGCTGCTGACTCGGCATCGGACCATGCCGTTCCGCAATTTCTCCGTTACCCGGGTGACGGAGGAAGGTGACGTCGTGTGGGCAGCGCTCTCCCCCGATGGCAAATACATTCTCAGCCTCCTGCGCGACAACGGCCTGGCCAGCTTGTCATTGCGCAATGTTCCCACCAACAGCATCACGCAGGTGCAGCCACCGGCGGAACTTTACTATCACGGGGTGCATTTTTCTCCGGACGGAGATTATTTTTATTTTGTGCGCAGCGATCCGGGGAATCCCGAACTCCAATTCCTGTATCGCGCGCCGCTACTGGGCGGCACACCTGAAAAATTGGCGGAGGACGTCGACACGAATATTACGATTTCTCCGGACGGCCGCAAGGTCGCCTTCATGCGCTTCGACAATCCTGAGCAAGGCAAATACCAGTTGATCGTGCGCTCGCTTCAAGGCGCGGAAACGGTGCTCGCCAGCGGTCCCACGGGCCAGGCACTCAATAATCCCTCATGGTCGCCCGACGGCAAGACGATTTTGTGCACGGTAAACCAGCCTGGTAATGCGCTTACGGGATTGATGGCAGTGGACGCCAGCACCGGCCAGCAGCATCTGATCTTGAGTTCCCCCGACGCTTTAGGTTTGCCGACCTGGATGCCGGATGGCAAAGGCTTGCTGGCCCTGGATAGCGACCGTTCCACCAACTACACGCGGGCACAGATCGTCTTTGTCTCTTATCCTGACGGCAGGGTGAGTCCGATCACCCGCGACACCAACAATTATTCCGACCTCAGCCTTGCGGCCAACGGTCAGGTGCTGGCCACCGTACTGAGCGAAGGGCGATGGAATCTGTCGGTGATGTCCGCAACCGGTGGCGGGGCAGACGCGCGGCAAATCAGTCCGGTCGGCAATTTCACGGATTTCACTTGGACGCACGACGGCCGCTTAATTAACGACACCGATAACATGCTGCATTGGCTGAATCCTGACACGGGAGCCAAGGGAGTTTTCGCCACCGAGATGGACTCCGTGAGCGGCGATCCCTGGGAATGCTCCGACGGACGTTATATCGTGTTTGCCCTCAGCCTACTGGGCGGAAAAGGCGGCCAAAACGTATGGCGCGCCGACGCCTCCGGGGGAAATCTGAAGCAACTGTCGGATGGCAAGCAGGACAACTATCCAGTGTGTTCCCCGGATTCGCGCTGGGTCTATTACATGGATGAGAATGCGGGCCGGATGATGAAGGTGCCGATTGACGGTGGCGCCGCTGCGAAGATCACTGACATGTCCCTTTCCGGTCTCTTTGATATTTCTCTCGATGGCAGCACAGCGGTGTTTGCGACGATAGATCACGCCAACGGTCATGAGGAGAAACTGGTGCTGCTCGATACAAGTACGGGACAAGTTCGCAAACTGATGAAGTTCGAGCGCGAGCGCATGGGTTATTTCATCCGCTTTTCTCATGACGGCAAGAACCTGGTGTATCCGGTTCGCGAGAATGGCACGGACAACTTGTGGCAGCAGTCGCTCGACGGCTCGCCGGGCAAGCAGTTGACCTCATTCAAGGCGGAGCATATCTGGGACTATCACTGGTCCCCGGACGGGAGCAAACTGGCGATGGTCCGTGGGCACACCGACTCCGACGTGGTTCTGATGCGCGACATGCAGCCGTAGAGTCTTGTCGGTCCTGAGATCAGGCCGTTTTTCCCTCTTGCCTTCGTTCCGACTACCTGGACCTCGGTCTGTGGTATCCCACTACGCCGCTCTGGGGAGAGCTTGCGGGTATGCCAGTTTGGGTTGTCCCCAAAGCCATGCGACGATTGCACCGAACACGAAGTTTTCGCTGGTCACCTCGGCGAAATGGACCCAACGAACGGAGTCTGGGAAGTAGGGATTCGGCATGAGCAATGGCGCGACTCCGCTCAAGAGTGTGAACACGGCTCCCACGGCAAGCGCGCCCCTGAGCCGCGGCAGGCCCAGCATCCGGGCAAGGGCCAGGCACAAGAGAACGAATACAGGCCCGCGAATCAATAGCTGCAGTCCGACAATGGTGCCCATCGAGGGCAGTTGTTGTGTTGCATAGAAATCCTTCACGTACGGGAAAATGATCATCCCCGCCCCGAAGTAGAGGACGAGATAGGTGAGATCCGAAACCGCGAGCTTCCATGCCCGCTCGCTTCGCGACTTCGCCTGGATGGGATGGTAGTGCTCGGGCGCCCTGTCGCGCCTGCCGAACAGCACCATCCACACGGGAACGGTGAGGGCGGCCGAGATTAGCGTGTGGAGGAATATCTTTCCCCACTCCAAATGAGAGTTCGTCAGGAAGAAGGCTCCCTCAAGCAGATTGACGGATTCGATGGTCAGGGGAATGGCTGCAAGGGCGGTTCCCAACCGCCATCCGCGCCACTCGGTACGAACCGCTACGGCTGCGAGCGTCGCCACCACCACGGCATTGGTTAAGAACATCCACTGCAGAATGTGAGGGACGGCAATAGGCGTCATCGGGACCAGCATCCCGGCAATCATTTGAATAATGCAGACCGCAATGAAAACCAACACAGCGCGCAGGATTGCATTGGATAGTTTCATGCTGTGCCTCCTTTTCTTTTCCCTTCCCTTTCGTACGTCGCAATGGCGTAGTGAGTCCAATCCAGTAAACTCCGATTGCCCCTGATGCCGCATTCGAAGGCCAGCCTGGCCGAAGTCGGCATCGCGGTCTTGATCTCGCGCAGTTCTTCCTGCAGCGCCGGTACATGCGCCTGCAGCGCCGCCTCCAGCGATTTCAACAGTTCGACCGCGGCAGCCGGGCCGACGGCCGTCTCACAGAAAGCGAAGCGGAGCAGGATTTCCTCCTGACCGCGGACCATGTCTTCGCGCGTGACTGGGCGTGTGATCCATGTTTTCAGCTCGGAAAGACCTTTCGGAGTCAGGCGGAAGACTTGGCGGCGGCGCAGGCCGGATCCCTCTTCGATCGCACCGCGGATCAGGCCGCTGCGCTCGAGCCGGCCCAGCGCGGGATAAATGGCGCCGGGGCTGTCGCTGTATGTTTTCATCGATGTCGATGAGAAGACCTTGCGCAGGTCGTAGCCCGAAGATGGCTTCTGCAGTAAGCCAAGGAGTGCATAACCGAGCGAAGGTATCTTGGTCTGAGTCGGACTCATCTTCACAAGTCGCTCTTTTATAGTACGTAACGTACTATAACGAAAAGTACTATAAAAGTCAATCCCAAAAACGCTAAGGGCGGCCATTGCTGGCCGCCCTTAGCGTCGAATTGTGGCTCGCGAAGCGGTGTTATGCGCCCTTGACGTTCTCAGCTTGCCAGCCCTTGGGGCCTTTGACCACGTCAAACTGCACTTGCTGACCTTCCTGCAGGCTGCGGAAGCCACTGGCCTGAATGGCGGAGAAATGTACGAAGACATCTTCGCCGTTCTGGCGGCTGATGAAACCGTAGCCTTTGGCGTCGTTAAACCACTTCACTGTTCCTGTTTCCATGATGTTGCACTGTTCCTTTTTCTTTAGATGTAGCGCTGAAACTTTCAGGGTCTTCTGCAGGCAGGTCACGCGCTGGGTTGAGCGGAGATGCTTGTACTGCGAAGGAACTCTAAAGTCAAACGCAATTTAATTGTACGAAAAGTGCCCCAAAATAGCTACATAATTTCGTTTAGACCCTGTCTAAACAGTTGATGTGAAGGTTGTTATGGCTGGGTCGTCCGGTGGAAAAAAGCGCTCCGACTTGCCACCTTTCGGCAAAGCATTCATCATCTAGAGATGTGTTTGCGGACCCTGCTGGTTTCAGTTTTGCTCACGGCTTCGGCGTGGGCCGGAATCGTCGACGACGTGCGCCTGGCCCTGGCGCAGAACAATTTTTCTGCTGCAGAGTCGGTACTCACTTCTTATCGTGGCCAACAAGGAGTCACGGCCGAGTATCTGGACGCATATTCATGGTTGGGACGGGCCGCGCTGGACCAAGGCCAATACGATCCGGCCGCCGCTTATGCGAAACAGACTAAGGCCATGGTGCTCGAACAACTGAAACAGCGTTCTCTAGACGCCGATCCGCACCTGCCGATCGCGTTAGGAGCGGCGCTGGAGGTTCAGTCCCAGGTGCTGGCCGCACGCGGGCAACGAACGCAGGCCGTCGCGCTGCTGCAAGCCGCGCTGCGGACGTACGGGAATACTTCCATTCACGACCGGCTGCAGAAGAACCTGAACCTGCTTTCGCTGCAGGGGAAGATGGGGCCGGCGTTGAAGTCCGAAGAATCTTTGGGAGCGAAACTGCCACTGCCGGCGCAGCTCAAAGGTTCGCCTGTGCTGCTGTTTTTCTGGGCGCACTGGTGCGCCGACTGCAAGGCGGAGGCGCCCATCATCACTCAGTTGCGCTCGGAGTTCTCCAGCAAGGGATTGCAGGTGATCGGGCCAACGCGCCTTTACGGTTACACGGCTCAGATCGAGCATGCCTCGGCCAGCGACGAACTCCGATATATCGATGCGGTGCGGCATCGTTTCTATGCGGGGCTGCTCGACATGTCCGTGCCCATCAGCAAGTACAACTTCGACACTTACGGCGCTTCGACGACGCCGACGCTGGTGCTGCTGGATCGTACAGGGAAAGTGGCGATGTACCATCCGGGCGCGCTGCGTTACGACGAACTACGGGCGGAGATTGAGAAAGTCGTGGTCCGGTAGGCCGCGTCAGCCGCGGTCATTGACTTCCTTCAGCTTCCCGGTCTTCACATCGTAGACAAACCCTCGCACCGGAATGTGCTTCGGAATCCACGGGTGCGATTTCACGCGCTGCATCTGCAGACGCACATTCGCTTCAAGATCGTCGAAGGCGTGGAAATGCGAAGGTTCGTCTGAGGCCACTCCCATCTTCTCGGTGAGCCGCGCTTTCAGTTCGTCTTCGCGCACTTTCAGCAGGCCGCAGTCGGTGTGGTTGATGATGATGAACTCCTGCGTGTCGAGCAGATGATGCGAGACAATCAGCGACCGCAGGGCATCTTCGGTGGCGATGCCGCCGGCGTTGCGGATCATGTGCGCGTCTCCGGGATGCAAGCCCAGGCAGTGCTCAAACAGGATGCGGGAATCCATGCAAGCTAGCACGGCCACATGTCGCCTCGGGCGGACCGCGAGATCTCCTAGCTTGAAATTGCGTGCGAAATTTTCGTTGGCCTTTAACAGTTCGTCAGCGACGGACAAGTTGGGGCTCCTCGATATTGTTCCGGATGTCCAATTCCCACTCGTTGGTTGCCGTTTAGTTTACCCGTTACAATCGCCGCGTGAACCTCGACGACACCATCGTCGCGATCGCCACGCCATCCGGGCGCGGTGGGATCGGCGTGGTGCGCCTAGCCGGGACGAAGGCGCTGGAGATTGCCAGGCCGATGCTTGCGGCTGAAGCATGGGCTGGAGGCGGGGCAAGTTGCGTTTGGGGAATTGATCGAGCCGGAGCCTACTTCCACGGGCGAGCAACAAGTCAAAATCCCCACCCTAGCCGCAAAAAACGCGGCTAGGATGGGGCACCCTCCCGAAATGCCGCAGCGCATCGACGAGGTCGTCGTTACATACTTTGCCAAGCCCCACTCCTACACGACCGACGACATTATTGAGATCTCCGCGCATGGGTCTCCGGTCGTTTTGCGGCACATTGTGGAGCTTTGCGTGGCCGCGGGTGCTCGGCTCGCGGAGCCCGGAGAGTTCACCATGCGCGCCTTCCTCAATGGCCGCATCGACCTGACCCAGGCCGAGGCGGTCCGCGACCTGATCGACTCGCAGACTTTGTTTCAAGCCAAAGTAGCGGCGCAGCAACTGGAGGGAGCGCTGTCACGGCGGTTGCAGCCGATCAAGCAAAGGCTTGTCGAACTGATCGCGCTGCTCGAAGCGGGCATTGATTTCGCCGAAGACGATGTGTCGGTGTTAGCCGGATCCCACGATTCTCGATCACATCGCTGCGGTTCGCGCGCCGCTCGAACAACTCAGCGCGACCTTCGCCTACGGCAAGATCGTCCACGAAGGATTGACGCTGGCGATCGTGGGCCGGCCGAACGTGGGCAAGTCGAGCTTGTTCAACCAACTGGTGGAGCGGGAACGCGCGATCGTTACGGCGACTCCGGGCACCACGCGCGACTTGGTCAGCGAAACGGTCGCGATCGGAGGCATCCCGGTCAAACTGGTCGACACCGCGGGCATTCGCGAGGCTCTCGACGAAGCGGAGTCAATGGGTATTCGAAAATCGATGGAAGCCCTGGCCGACGCCGACCTGGTGCTGGTCGTGCTCGACGCATCGCAGGGGGAGACAGCGGAAGACGCGGAACTCCTGCGGCAGGCTGAGAACCGGCCTGTGATTGTGGTTGGAAACAAGTGCGACCTCGGAACCAGTGGGCAGTGGCTCGTGTCCAGCGATCAGAAAGTTCTTACCTCAGCGGTCAGTGGGGAAGGCATCGCCGAACTGCGCGCCGAGATTCTGCGGCACATTGGCGGAGATGCGGGAACCCAGGCGGAATCCGGCTTCCTCACCAACGTTCGACATCAGGGATTGATCAAAGACTCGCTGGCGGCGTTGGACGCGGCGAAGAATGCGGTGGCCGGCAAAGTGCCGCATGAGATGCTGCTGCTCGATCTCTACAACGCGCTGCGCCCGCTGGATGCCATCACCGGAGCGACCACGACCGATGACATCCTCAACTTGATCTTCAGCACGTTCTGCATCGGGAAATAGCGGCTACTTCGAGAGCGCTGCCAGAGCATCGCGAAACATCGCATCGAACGATCCACCTTTGCCGTTCTTCGCAACCACGACCGAGAGCCTTTTCGGCCGCCGCCCGCTGATACCCTAGATTCAGCAACGCAGAGAGCACGTCTTCCTCATTTGCGCTCATGGCAGAAACGGCGGGTGCCGAGGCCGGTCCAGCTTCCGGCAGCTTGTCGCGTAGTTCCAGCACCATGCGCTCCGCCGTTTTCTTGCCGATGCCGGGGATGCGGGTGAGCCGCGCGATATCGTTGCCGCGAATCGCTCCCACCATTTCGTCGGCGGCCATGCCGCTCAAGATCGTGATCCCCAGCTTCGGACCAATCCCGCTCACGGTGATCAGCTTCTCGAACAGCAGCTTCTCCGCAGGACGCACGGAATCCGTAGAGCGCAATCTGATCTTCGCGCACGTGCGTATGGATGTGCAGGGCGACCTCGGCACCGACCGCCGGCAGGTCTGAGAACGTCGGCACGCTGATGGTCACGTCATAGCCGACGCCGGCCGTTTCCACGATGGCCTGGTTGGGATGCTTGGCCAGCAACTTTCCGCGCAGATGGGCAATCATGCTCAGGCCATTGTAGCGGCAGCTGGCTCGCAGCGCAGAGAATGCCCGGGTCCCGGGATGGACACCCATCCCCGACGCTCTTAGAATCCAGATTAGTTTCCGTGCGCGTAGCACCCCTATGTCAAGACTCCGATTCCTGCTGTTGATCGTCCCGGTGCTCGTGGTTTGTTCGGGTTTTGCGCGGGCGCAGCAGACTGCCATGGACCTCGACGGTCACACGGTCAATCCGCTTGCCGCGGATTCCGGCAAAGTTGTAGTGCTGGTGTTTCTGCGCCGCGATTGTCCGGTTTCCAGCCGTTACGCTCCGGCCATTCAGCAGATCAGCAAGCAGTACTGCGGACCGCGCAAGCTTCTGGCTGGTGTATCCCGACAAGAGCGATTCGCCGCAGGCAATTAGGAAAGTATCTACAAGACTACGGGTACCATCTGCCCGCGCTGCGAGATCCTGAGCATGCAACTGGTCAAGCTGGCACGCGTGCAGATTACTCCCGAGGTCGCAGTCTTTGACCGCACCCATCAACTGGTCTACGACGGACGCATTGACGACTGGTATGTCGATCTCGGACGGGCGCGACCCGCGCCCACGACCCACGAGTTGGATGACGCCATCCGCGCGGCGTTGGCGGGGAAGCCCGTGGCCAAGAGCGAAGTCAGGGGAGTGGGATGCTACATCTCGGACCTGGAATAGGCTCCTGGCTGCGCAGCGCGGCGTGGACGGTCGTTGTGCTGGCGGGCATGGGCGCGATGGGAACCCTCCACGGCAGGCCGGCTGCGCGCCAATCATCTTCTGCAGCGGCGTCCCGCAGGGCAGGTTACTTTCAATCGGGATATCGCCCCGATCGTCTTTCGTTCCTGCGCTACGTGTCACCGGCCGGGAGAAGCGGCGCCGTTCTCGTTGCTGAACTATTCCGACGTCAAAAAACATGCGCGGCAGATCGCGGAGGTGACCCAGTCGCGCGCCATGCCGCCGTGGCTGCCCGAACCGCAAAAGCTGAAGTTCGCGGATGAGCTTCGCCTGGCAGACGCTGAAATCAATCTGATCCAGCGCTGGGTCGAGCAGGGAGCAGTCGAGGGCGACCCGGCTGATCTGCCTCCACAGCCGAAGTTCGTCGAAGGCTGGCGGCTCGGCAAGCCTGATCTGGTTCTCACGGCGAACAAGCCGCTCACCCTGCCGCCCTCAGGCACCGATACCTATTGGAATTTCATTTTCCCGGTGCCGATTCAAGAAACGCGCTGGGTGAAGGCGGTTGAGATTCGTCCGGGCGACAAGCGCTATGTGCACCACGCGAACATTCTGGTGGATCGCGCGGGATCGTCCCGCAAGCGCGAAACCGAGCCCGGCGCGGGTTTCGGCGGCATGGAGATTCGCATCGAGTCGCAGGTGTTCGATCCCGACAGCCACTTGCTCTTCTGGAAGCCCGGGACCATTCCTTACGTTGAGCCGGAAGGCATGGCCTTGCGCCTCGACAAAGGCACCGACCTGATTCTCAATACACACCTTCAGCCCTCGGGGAAGCCGGAAGTGATCCAGCCGAGCATCGGACTTTATTTCACGCCGCATCCCGCGACCAAACTGCCGATGCTGCTGCAACTCGAAAACGATGCGAAGCTCGACATTCCGCCGGGACAGAAAGATTTTCTGGTCACCGACGACTTCACGCTGCCCATCGATGTTGAGTTGTTGGCCATTTATCCGCATGCGCACTATCTGGGAAAAGATATTCAGGCTTTCGCCACGATGCCCGACGGCACCAGGAAAACACTGATCCACATTCCGCATTGGAACCTGAACTGGCAGGCGGTCTACCGCTATGCGGAACCAGTACGGTTGCCGAAAGCAACGAAGGTGAGCCTGCGCTATGTCTATGACAACTCGGACGAGAATCCGCTGAATCCCAATCATCCGCCGGCGCGAGTCAAGGGCGGCAATCGTTCGAGCGACGAGATGTGCCACTTATGGCTGCAGGTGCTGCCGGTGAATTTCGACCCAACGCAGGGCGATCCGCGCATGGCGCTGCAGGAGGCGCTGGCACGCCATGACGTGGAGAAGAATCCCGGCGACTTCGAAGCGCACTACAACCTCGCGGCGATGCTGCAGGCCAAAGACAAACTCGACGCGGCGATTCGCGAATACGAACTGGCGGTGCGACTGCGCCCCGAGGACGCTGCCGCGAACAACGCTCTGGGCGCGGCCTTGGTGGCGGCGGGGCATCCCGACCAAGGCGTTGGATATTTGCAGACCGCGCTGAAGGCGCGTCCGGATTCTTTCGATGCGCATTACAATCTGGGCCTCGCGCTGGCCAGCCAGAACGATTTTGATGGTGCGTCCGAGCAATTCCGTCTCGCGTTGCAGTTGCAGCCGGAAGACGCCAACGTGGAAGCGAACCTGGGAGCCGCTCTGGCTGAGATGGGACGCTTTCCGGAAGCGAAATCACACTTCGAGCGCGCTTTGCAGATTGACCCCAATCAGCCGATCGCGAAAGAGAATCTCGACGCGCTGGAAAAAGAAATGAAATCGCATTGATCGCTGGACCGCCGCTGTCGACGACTGTGCTCTAATCTTCGATATGCAACCCGCCATGAACGCGAAGCAATTCTTCTTCGTATCTCGACTTGCGTTGCTGGCAGCTTTCGTGTGGGCATTTTCCGCGTCAGGATTCGCGCAGCAGTCTGCGCCTCCCGAGTTGCCGTCCACGCAGCCGTCGCAAGCGTCTTCCGGCGCACCCTCTGAGTTTGCGCGAGGCGCGAAAGCTGATGCAACAAGGGAAGCTCGACGAGGCGATCGCGGAATTGCAAACTCTCGAAGCCCGCGATCCCGCCGCCAAAGGTCTGGCCCTGGAAATGGGCACGGCGTACTACAAGAAAAGCGATTTCCCCAAGGCAATCGAGTATCTGAAAAAGGCAACCGCGGCGGATCCGGCGAACGGCGAGGCGATCCAACTGCTCGGACTTTCTTATTACCTGGGCGGGCATCCGGCGGACGCGATTCCGTTGCTCGAGAAAGTTCAAGGCTGGTACTCGCGGGCCAACGTGGACGCGTCCTACATTCTGGGCATCTGCTACATCCAGACCAAGGACTACGCCCAGGCGCGCAAGGCGTTCGCCAAAATGTTCGATGTGCCGCCGGACTCGGCCGCCAGTTATTTGTTCACGGCGCGGATGCTGCTTCGCCAGGAGTACGATCCGGTGGCAGAAGAATACGCGCAAAAGGCGGTGGCTCTCGATCCGAAGCTGCCCCTGGTGCATTTCCTGCTGGGCGAGTTGTATCTCTACAAATCGCGAGTGCCGGAAGCGATCGCAGAATTCCAGAAGGAATTGGCCATCAACCCGGGGCACGCCGCCACTTACTACAAGCTGGCCGACGCGTACTCGCGCGTTCAGAAGTTCGAAGATGCGGAGCGGGTGCTGCAGCGCTCCATCTGGCTCGACGCGACGTCGACCGGGCCTTACATCCTGATGGGGAAGGTGCTCGAGAAAAAAGGCGAATTCGATTTGGCGGTGCGCGCCCTGCAGCGCGCGGCGACCATGGACCCCAACAATCCCACGACCCACCACCTGCTCGGCCAGGCCTACCGCGACATGGGAAAGAAAGACGAAGCGGAGAGCGAACTCAAACTCGCGGAAGAACTGCAAACCAAACAAGACGCGCGCTAAGCCGGATTCGGCCTTAAAGTGCGGCGGCCTGATCGCGGCGGCGCGCCTGGATTTCAATGTAGACGTTCACCAGCGACACTGCTGCGGGCGTCACGCCGGGAATGCGCGAGGCCTGTCCGATGGTGCGCGGGCGCACGTGCGTGAGTTTTTCCTGCATCTCGCGCGACAGTCCGCTGACCGAGTGGTAGTCGAACCACTCGGGAATCGAGTGCTGCTCCGATTTCTTCAGCCGCTCCATGGCGCGCTGCTGCTGCAGCAGGTAGCCTTCGTACTTGATCTCGGTCTCGACCGACTTGAGTTCGTTTCTGACTTCCGATGAAAGATTAACCACCCTTCGACTCCGCTCAGGGCAGGCTCCGGGCACTGAGGACTCGGACGAATTCCTTGCGAAAAATTCCGGCGCGAGTTCCCGCAAGATCGGGCACGAGTTGCTCGACCGTGACTTCAGGACGCTTCAAGACCTGCGCGCAGGTTTGGCCGACTGCCGATGCAAAACCCGCGACCGCAGATTCCTCGCTTCGTTCCTCGGAAAGACAACGCTCCAGCATTTCAGCGGTGATCCGCGTGCTTTCCAGCAGCGTTCTTCATCGTCTCAAGCCGCTGCTGCTTCGCCTGAAAATCCGACCAAGCCACGTCTGCGATGAGACCCACGCGGCGGCCGTGCGGGGTGAGGCGCCGGTCGGCATTGTCGATGCGCAGGTGCAGGCGGAACTCGGCCCGCGATGTGAACATGCGGTAAGGCTCGTTCGTGCCCTTCGAGATGAGGTCGTCGATGAGGATCGCGGTGTAAGCCTCGGTGCGGTCGAGGATCAGCGGCGGCTCCCGCTTTACCTGCAGCGCGGCGTTGATGCCCGCCATCAGTCCCTGGCACGCCGCTTCTTCGTAGCCAGACGTGCCATTGATCTGCCCGCCCAGGAACAGCCCGGCAATCTTGCGGGTTTCGAGCGTGCGCTCCAGTTCGGTGGGATCGATGGAGTCGTATTCGATTGCATACCCAGGGCGGAGCATGTCGGCATTCTCGAGTCCCGGGATCGACTTTAGAATCGCCAGCTGCACGTCCACCGGCAGCGACGTGCTCATGCCGTTGACGTAGATCTCGTGCGTGTTCAGCCCTTCCGGCTCAAGGAAGAGCTGGTGCATCTCCTTGTCGGGAAACTTAACGATCTTGTCCTCAATCGAAGGACAGTAGCGCGGCCCGATCGACTGGATCTGCCCGCTGTACATCGGCGAGCGGTGCACGTTTTCGCGAATGATGCGGTGCGTCTCCGCCGTAGTCCAGGCGATGTAGCAGGGCACCTGCGAGTCGTGGTGCGCCACGCGCCTGGTGCGAAAGCTGAAAGGCGTAGGGTCAATGTCGCCCGGCTGCACCGGAAAGCGCGTCCAGTCGATGCTGCGTCCGTCCAGCCGCGGCGGAGTACCGGTCTTAAGCCGGCAGCCGCGCAGCCCCAGCTTCTTCAGCGCCTCGCCCAGCAAAACCGCATTAGGCTCGCCCGAACGTCCCGCCGGATACTGCTGCTCACCACAATGAATCAGCCCGTTCAGAAACGTGCCGGTGGTGATGATGACCGCGGACGCGCCGACCGTGCGGCCGTCGCGGAGTTTGATTCCGAGGACGCGCTGGCGGTCGTCAACCGTCGAGCTTCGCTCGACTGCACGGCCGAGGGCGGCCGTCCCCACATGGGCATTGGCGGTTCCCGGCTGAGAGCTGATAGCTGACAGCTGAGAGCTTTCCACAATCAGATCCGCAACTTCCGCCTGCTTGATCTTCAGATTCGCTTGTGACTCCAGCACCTCGCGCATCTTCAACCGGTAGGCCTGCTTGTCACATTGCGCGCGCGGCGACCACACGGCCGGGCCGCGCGAAGTATTCAGCAGGCGAAACTGGATGCCGACCGCGTCGGTGATCTCGCCCATAATGCCCCCGAGCGCGTCGACTTCGCGCACCAGGTGCCCCTTCGCGATGCCGCCCACCGCCGGATTGCAAGACATCTGCGCGATCAGATCGACGTTGAGCGTGTAGAGAGCGGTCCTCAGGCCCATGCGTGCGGCTGCCATCGCGGCCTCGCATCCGGCATGGCCGGCGCCCACGACGACTACGTCGAATTGTTCGGTGAACTGCATGGAAGGTGGAGCGAACCCCAGAAAATCCTTGCGCGTGTTTCTTCTTTCATTCTAGCAACTTGGCGGTTTGTGTGATTCCCATCACTTGCTGATCTCTACTTTTCGCCCGTATATTGGGCAGTCCTATCGAAAACCGAAAACCTAGGGGGCGTCATGGATACTGCGGAATTCTTCAAGCGACTGGACGCGCGCATCGGGAAGTATGACCTGCTTTGCCATCCCTTTTACAAGGCATGGTCGGCGGGCCAGTTGACTCGCAACGATCTGCGCAAATATGCGCAGGACTACTACCATCACGTCGAAGCGTTTCCTTCCTACCTGGCGGCTCTTGGGCTGCGCCTGGAGGAAGGCGAACTGCGGCGAGCGGTACTGGCCAACATGTGCGACGAAAAGGGCGTGGACGGCCGGCCAGGGAGAGACTCGGTTCCGCACTCAGAGCTCTGGCTCGACTTCGCCGAAGGCATGGGCTCAAGCCGCAACCTGGAGTGGCATACTCCTGTGCCGGAGATTCGGCAACTCATTCGACACTTTCATCAGGTAGCCAGCGAGGGCTCGCCGGAAGATGCGCTGGCCGCTTTCTACACCTACGAGTCGCAGGTGCCCCGTATTGCCCAGGAAAAGGAGCGCGGCTTGCGCGCGATGTACAAAGCCGACGACAAGACCTGCGGATACTTCTCATTGCATGCGACGGCCGATGTGTACCATTCCAGCGTTTGGCGCAACCACCTCGAAAAGCGCATCGCTGCCCACCCCGAGACCGCGGATGCGGCTCTGGATGCTGCGGAAAATGCCGCCCGCATGTTGTGGAAAGCGCTGGATGGGATCGACGCGCGCCGGACGGCGATGGCAGCTGCATAGTTTGGAGATCGCCTGGCACAGGTTCGAGCCAATGATTCGATAGAATCATTGGCTCATTTCTTTTTTTGGAGAGGCACATCTGTGGCTAGAGAGATCCCCATCGGGGCCCGCGCCGAAGCCGAGGAGACGGTCGAGTTCGAGCACACCCTCACCTCGCACCATCCCGAGTTGCCTCCGGTGTACTCGACGCCCGACATGATCCGGCTGATGGAGACGGCGGCGTTTCAGGCGCTGCAGCCTTACTGTGAAGGCGACGAGATCACCGTGGGAACCTCCATCAACATTGAGCATCGCGCCGCCAGCGGCATCGGCGCACGCATCAAAGCCGAGGCCGTGATCGAGTCCTTCGACGGCCGTTTCTACACCGCGCGGGTGACCGCCCGTGACGAAGTGCAGGAGATCGGACGCGGTACGGTGGGCCGCGCGGTGGTCAGCGTCGGCAAGTTCGTCAAGAAAATGAAAAACGGAAGCCGCTGAGCACGCCTATTTTACGTATGACGAATCCGGAACAAAAAAAGAACGCGGAAGTATTTCGGGGCCTCCACTCAGGAATTGAAGTATTGCTCCTCCCCAATGCCTGGGATGTCGCCAGCGCGCGCATCGTGGAAGAATGCGGTTTCACGGCCATTGCGACTACGAGCGCCGGTGTCGCCTTTTCCCTCGGGTATGCCGACGGACAGAAGATCCGGAAGGAAGAAATGCTCGAGGTGGTAGCTCGCATCGCCAGGGCAGTGAAGGTACCGGTAACGGCAGACGTTGAGTCAGGATACGGAAACCGGCCCGAGGATGCGGCCCAAACTGCCCGCGCGGTGATTGAGGCGGGCGCCGTTGGCATGAATCTGGAGGATGCGACCGGAGACTCCGATCGCCCGCTTGCCGAGCTGGCCCTGCAGCTTGAGAAAATCCATGCGGTGCGGGAGACAGCGATCACCCAAAAGGTGCCGCTGGTCCTCAATGCGCGGACCGACATCTACCTGCTGCAGGTCGGCGATCCTGCGAAACGCTACGACGAAACGGTACGCCGCTTGCAGACTTTCCGCGATGCGGGTGCAGACTGTGTGTTTGTGCCCGGCCTGCGGGATGCTGCCACGATCGGACGTCTGGTTGCTGATCTGCGGTGCCCGGTGAACATCCTGGCAGTGCCCGGTTCGCCCTCAGTTCCGGAGCTGAGCAAGCTGGGGATAGCACGGGTCAGCCTTGGCTCGGGTCCGATGCGAGCGACACTCGGCTTACTTCGCCGCCTTGCCGAAGAGTTGAAGACGGCGGGCACGTACGCAGCGATGGATGGCGCGCCATCCCGTGCAGAGATGAACCAGCTCATGAATTCAAGTCGAAAACAGAAGCCTGAGAATTGAGACTCCCATCCTAATCGGCGTCATCTCCGATACTCACGGACTGCTTCGCCCAGAAGCGCTGGCAGCCTTACAAGGCTCGCAACACATCGTTCACGCGGGAGACGTCGGCGCGGCCGAGATTCTGAAGAAACTCGAAACCGTTGCGCCCGTGACCTCCATCCGCGGCAATGTCGACAAGGATGCCTGGGCGCGCGGATTGCCGCTCACCGACGTCATCGAACTCGCTGGCATTTCCATCTACGTGCTGCACGATTTGGCGAAGCTCGACCTGAAGCCGGAGGCCTCGGGTTTCAAAGTCGTGATCTCGGGCCACACCCACGTCCCGAAGCGAGAGACGCTCAACGGCGTGTTGTACCTCAATCCCGGCAGCGCAGGCCCGCGCCGCTTCAAATTGCCCGTGACGGTTGGCAGGCTGATCGTAGAACAAGGAAACGTTCGCGCAGAAATCATCCCGATTTTAGAGTGAAGACTGAACGCTGAGTGCCGCGTCCGTTCGCTTCCCGTTGCTACAATCTCAACGAATGCCCATCTCGTTTCAGATTGAAAGGACCGCCGGCGGAGCGCGCACAGGGCGACTGCTGACGCCGCATGCTGAAATCGAGACCCCTGTGTTCATGCCAGTGGGTACTCAGGCATCGGTCAAAGGAGTTCCTCAGGACACGCTCGAAGAACTGGGGGCGCAGATTATTCTCGGCAATACGTACCACCTCTACCTGCGGCCCGGGGTGGACACCGTGCGCCGGATGGGCGGTCTGCACGAGTTCATGGCTTGGCCAAGGGCGATCCTTACCGACTCGGGCGGGTTTCAGGTTTTCAGCCTGAACGAACTGCGCAAGGTCAACGAGGAAGGTGTGACGTTCCGTTCGCACCTGGACGGCTCTTCGCATTTTTTCAGCCCGGAAAGCGCGATGGAGGCGCAGATTGGGCTGGGCGGCGACATCATCATGGCGTTTGACGAATGCACCGAGTTTCCGGTGGATCGAGCGCGCGCGCGAGCGTCGATGGAAATGACGGCACGCTGGGCGGCGCGCAGCAAGAAGTATTTCGAAGAGCACAAGCAGGAAGTGCCGTGGGGCAGGCGCGAACATGTGGGGACGGCCGTATTCAGCCGTCCGGCGGAGCGAAGCTCCGCAGCCCAGCAGGCGAGCTTGTGCTCGCCCTTACAGCCGAGGGCGGCTGTCCCCACACAAACTTTCTCCACACCATCCCTGTTCGGCATTATCCAGGGAGGCATGGATCGCGATCTCAGAAAAGAGTCGGCCGAGCGCACCCTCGAAATTGGCTTTCCCGGCTACGCCATCGGCGGGCTCAGCGTGGGAGAGCCGCGCGAACTTACCCGTGAAATCGTGGAATCCACGCTCGAGCATTTGCCCCACAACCAGCCGCGCTATCTGATGGGAGTCGGAACTCCCGAAGAGATTGTCGAGTACGCCAGCCTGGGGGTCGATATGATGGATTGCGTCCTGCCGACGCGCGCAGCGCGGCACGGGCTGCTGTTTACCTCTGAGGGCAGAGTCTCGATCAAGCAGGCGCGCTATGCCCAGGATCCGGCCCCGCTCGACCCCAACTGTGGCTGCCGGGTGTGCCAACGCTACTCGCGGGCCTACCTGCGTCACCTTTATGCATCCAACGAAGTGCTGGCTCAGGTCTTGAACACGATCCACAACCTGAGTTTCTACCTTGACACCATGCGGCGGGTGCGGCATTCTATTTCACTTGGGGTAGAGTCCCGTTTTCTTTCTAGTGTCTGGTCAAGGCCGAAACCCTAGACTCAATGGGAAGATCTCCCCGGATTCAAGCCTGAAGTCCACGAACCCGGCCGAAGTCGATCTAAACCCCGTGGTGACATGACAGCTCCCGCGCCGCAAATGGGTGCGGGCGGTTTTTCGCGGATACATACGCTCAGACCTCAATATGCAATTTCTACTGGCAGTACAGTTCGGTGGTGGCGGCGGCATGGGGTGGCTCGGTATGGCTCCCCTTATCTTCATTTTCGCCATTTTTTATTTTCTCTTGATTCTGCCCCAGCAGCGCCGTCAAAAAAAGTGGCAGGCCATGCTGGACCAGCTCAAGACCGGCGACAAGGTCACCACTAGCGGCGGCCTGCGGGGAACGATCATGGCACTCAAGGATGATTGCGTTCATCTGCGCGTTCCTCCGAACAATCTCCTGCTGGAAGTGACCAAGGCGTCGGTGTTGCAGGTCACGACGACCGAGGAAGAAATCAAGACCAAATAGAAGCTCATTACATTCGGGTTTGTTTTTATTATGAACAAGAATTTTCTCTGGAAGCTCGGATTCATCGCTGCCACGCTGCTGTTTTTCCTGTTCGGAATCTTTGGGATTCCGAGGAGTTTTTCGCGTCAGGGACTCCTTGCTGCGGTTAGCGATCACATCCACCTCGGCCTCGATTTAAAGGGCGGAACCCACCTCATCCTGCAGGTTCAGGTCGACGATGCCGTCAACGTGGTGGCGCAGAACGCCATGGAAGTTTTGAAAGAACAGCTGCGCAACCGGAAGATTGACTACACCGACGTCTCTCAGCCGGACCAGCAGACTAATCCCGACCATCTTGTGCTAAAAGGCCTGCAACCGAGTGCCCGCGCAGACTTGCTCACCATCGTGCAGGAGCGCTTGCCCGAGTATGACGTGACCGGCGGCCCCGACAATTCCTGGAACTTGTCGATGAAGCCTTCGATGCTGAATGACCTGAAGAGCAAGGCGGTCACCCAGGCCATCGATACTATCCGCAACCGCATTGACGCTCTCGGCGTCAGCGAGCCTACCATTGAGGAACATGGGCTCGCCCAACACCAGATTCTTGTTCAACTCCCCGGCATTGACGATTCCGGCCGCGTGAAGGACATCATGCAGTCCACCGCGATGCTTGAGATCAAGCAGTCTCTCGGCGGACCGTATCCCAGCGAGCAGGCAGCCATGCAAGATAAAGGCGGCGTTATACCCGCGGATGCGATTCTGCTTCAGGGACACAGCATGCCCGGAGCCGAAACCGAGGGGCCAGCATGGTATCTGGTGTCGCGTATTTCCGCGGTCAGCGGCAAAGACCTCCGGGACGCGCAGGCCAGCACCGACCAGAACGGCCAGCCCAGCGTAAGCTTTTCGCTGACGGGCGAGGGGGGACAGAGGTTTTACAGCTTTACTTCCGCTCACGTCGGCGACAGCCTGGCCGTAGTGCTCGACAACAAAGTGCAGGAAGTTGCCAACATCAAGGAACCGATCCGCGACCAGGGTTCGATCAGCGGTGGCCGCATGAGCGAGCAGCAGGCGAAAGATCTTTCGATGATCCTGCGCTCCGGTGCTCTGCCTGCCAGCATCAAGTATCTGGAAGAGCAAACCGTCGGACCGTCGCTGGGCGCGGATTCCATCCGTTCCGGCGTGCAAGCGGCCGTCATCGGCATGGTGGCCGTACTGATTTTCATGCTTGTCTACTATCGCGGGGCTGGCATTAACGCTGATGTGGCGCTCATCATGAACCTGATTATTCTGCTTGGGTTCCTGGGGTGGTCCACCATTGCTGGGGTCAATGTCGCCCTCACCTTGCCTGGAATCGCAGGTGTGATTCTGACCGTCGGCATGGGCGTGGATTCCAATGTGCTGATCTTCGAGCGCATTCGCGAAGAGTTGCGCAACGGCAAAACGCCGCCCTCGGCGGTGGATCAGGGCTTCAGCCACGCCTGGATCACGATTGTGGATACGCACGTCACCACCATCGTTTCCGCCGCGATTCTCTTCATCTTTGGTACCGGTCCGGTGAAAGGATTCGCCACCACGCTCACCTTTGGCTTGCTGGCGAACCTGTTTACCGCCGTGTTCGTGTCGCGTTTCATCTTCGACTGGGTGCTAAGCCGTAAGCAACGCGGAGAAGCTCTCAGCATTTAGGCGATTGAGTAATTGGGAAATTGAGTAATTGAGAAATTGAAGGGCAGGCAGCCAGGTTTTCAATTACACAATCACTAAATTTCCCAATTACCAAATTTTAGCTAAGTCATAGACAGAGAAGGGGTTATCCAATCTCGTGGAGTTCTTTCGCAATACCAACATAGATTTTCTTGGGAAAAAGTGGTATTTTCTCGCCTTTTCACTGGTCTTCAGCGTCGCAGGTCTTCTTTCTATGTTGTTCTGGCACCACATTCCGTGGGGTGTAGACTTTCGCGGAGGAACTCTGGTGTATGTGCGGTTCTCGCATACTCCCGACTACAACGCGATTCACGCCGAGATGGATCGCGCCGGCCTGCGGAATGCGAAGATTCAGCGTTATGGCCTGGTCTCGAACAACGAGGTGTTGATCGACCTCGACGTCCGCGAAACCAACGAGCAGGCGCTCGATCAAGGCAAATTGAAGATCATCCAGGCGCTGGAGGCCAATACTCCGGCAGGCAAGATCGACCTGAACAACGCCAGTTATTTGACAATCAAAAACTACCTCATCGATAAAGACCCGCTCCACACTGGCTCCGATGCCGATCAGAAATATTCGGCACAGGCTCAGGCCATCGTGGACTATCGAGACAAGGTTCAGGGTGGCGTGTTGAATTCTCCCGACCAGTTGCAGAGCGCCCCCGGAGTGGACCGTGCCGTGGTGGCTTCGCTCCCGGACGGTTTCTTTCTTTCCGACTTTGGCGTCCGCAATGTCGAGATCATCGGGCCCCAGGTCGGCTCCCAGCTGCGGACCCAGGCTGGATTGGCCACCCTCTATTCCCTGCTCGGGATGCTGGTTTACCTGGGCTTCCGATTTGAGTGGATTTATGGCATCGCCGCGGTGGTCACGGTATTTCACGACACACTCATCACCGTTGGGGCGTTTTCCCTCACCAAAACCGACATTACCCTGACCGTGATCGCGGCCATCCTCACCCTGATTGGTTACTCTAATAACGACACGATCGTGGTATTTGACCGCATCCGCGAAAACATTAAACTCATGCGGCGCGAGAAACTCGCGGACATCGTCAATCGCAGCATTAATCAGACTTTAAGCAGAACCATCTTGACAGCAGGCCTTACCTTCCTTACCGTACTCGCACTCTTTTTGTTCGGTGGCGAGGTGCTTCGTGGATTCAGCCTCGCCCTCGTAATTGGCATCCTGATCGGCACGTATTCGTCGATTGCGATTGCAGCCCCCATCCTGGTGGCTTATCAGGACTGGCGGATTGAAAAAAGCAAGCGTCCGGTGGCCATGCCCGCGGGCCGGTCTAGGTAAGTTACCCGATGGCGCGCTGGTAATAATTGCGTTAGGCCTTGTTATGCAGGCAGTCAGTGGGAGTTGTCGAGAACGCCCTCCGAGCTCGCGTGGCCCGCAAGGGGCAAAGAAAACGGGAGCAAAGGGGAATCGGTCGGTGTCTAAGTATCCGTAGGGTCCTGAAGAAGGAAATTGGGGAGAATCACATGTTTGAAGACAGCCTTATCGAGTCCGGCGGCAGGCTTAAAACCAAGCGCGGATGGACCTCCATGGTCTCGTTTATCATCCAGATGGGGATCATCGGCGTCATGGTTCTGATCCCGCTCATTTTCACCGAAGCCTTGCCCAAAGGCACAACGTTATTCATGTTGGTGGCCCCTCCGCCGCCTCCGCCACCACCGCCGCCAGCAGCCGCGCCGGTGCGCGTAGTGAAACAGGTTCAGACCGACATCGTGAACGGCGAGTTGCGCACCCCGACCAAGATTCCCAAGAAAATCGAAATGATCAAGGAAGACGAGGCGCCCCCGCCGGTCATGGCTTCGACAGGTGTGGTGGGCGGCGTTCCGGGCGGTGTTCCGGGCGGATCGATGGGCGGTGTGATTGGCAGCGTTCTCAGCTCTACGCCGGTCGCTGTGCCGAAGATTGCCACCCCGACTCGCGTGCGCGTTTCGTCTGGTGTATCCTCCGGACTTCTGATCCGCAAAGTCAGCCCCACCTATCCCCCGCTGGCACGCCAGGCGCGCATTCAGGGTACGGTGGTTCTGCAGGCCCAGATCAGCAAGGATGGCAGCATCCAGAATCTGCAGTTGATCAGCGGGCACCCCATGCTGGCTCCCGCCGCGATCGAAGCCGTGAAGCAGTGGAAGTATAAGCCGTACCTGCTGAACGGAGAACCGGTCGAGGTCGAGACTCAGGTGCAGGTGAACTTCACCCTCGCCGGGGGTTAAACTCCCCAGCGTGGCGCAGTCCGAAATTTTTCGTAGAAGTGTGCATGATCTTCCCGTCCCATCAAGATCCTGGTGGGCGGGAAGAGTTTTCGGAAGCCTGGCTCGGCGCTTTACCGCAAGATTCTGAGCCATGGCTCGCCGGATTCGTGCCTGTGCGAAAGTTGCACGCCCGCCGGCGCTTTAATTCTTAGCCAGCGGTTGGCACCGCAAAGCGCATCAAAGGGTCCAAGTAAAATGTCCAGAGTTCCGAGGAGGGAAAGCAACTCATGTTCGCAACTCACGTAGGTGTCATTCTCAGTCACATTCCCGCCGCAGCCACCTGGGTCGTCCAGGAGGGTGGCGGCACTTTGGCGACCGATCCATTGGGCCTGTGGAAGGCAATGGGCTGGGTCGCCAGAACCGTGGTCATCATTCTCTTCATCATGTCGGGTTGGTCCATCGGTGTGATGATCGATCGCTGGATGGCCTACAGCGCCGCCCGCAAACAGTCGCGCGCCTTCGCCCCTGCCGTGGCCGGAGCTTTGCGCGACGGCCGTATCGACGAAGCCATCAAGGTTGCTGAGCGCAACAAGAAGAGCCATCTGGCCAAGGTTGTCACCGCTGGCCTGATGGAGTTCAGGGCTCACCAGGACAGCCCCGGCGCCATCCCTGGCGAAACCATTGAAGCCTCCAAGCGCGCTCTGGAACGCACCGAAGCCATCGTCCACGCCGAACTGAAGCGCGGATTGGGTGGTCTTGCCACCATCGGTTCCACCGCTCCCTTCGTGGGGCTGTTCGGAACCGTGATGGGCATTCTGAACGCCTTCATCGGCATCAACAACTCCAAGGCCACCGGTCTGGCAGCAGTCGCCGGCGGTATTGCGGAAGCGCTGGTTACGACGGCCATCGGCCTGCTCGTTGCCATCCCTGCCGTCATGATGTTCAACTATCTTACCGGTCGCGTGGAAGCGTTCGACGTCGAGATGGACAACTCGTCCAGCGAACTGATCGACTACTTCCTGAAGAAGCGCGGCGATATTCGCCGGTAAGCCATTCGCAGAGAAGAGGGCTCGGTCTGGTTTCCGCAGTGAGTTGCTTGTCCGGCGCTGGAGCTTTCCGGCGCCGGGCCTTCCCAACTTGAGCGCGGAGCGCTTCTCGGCCCCGGACCGCGGCGGAAGTACGGGAGATACTGGCTATGGCATTAGCGAAACGGAACGAAGGAGCGAAGATCAGCTCGGCAATCAACGTCACGCCCATGGTGGACGTGATGCTGGTCCTGCTGATCATCTTCATGGTGGTCACGCCCATGTTGCAAAAAGGCATCAGCGTGGATATGGCTCCGGTCAACAACCCGGAACAGATGCCGGATGCGGACAAAGAAGATGCACTGCTGGTCTCCATTACTCGGGATGGCAAGGTGTATTTCGGCAGCGAGCAGATGCAGGTCGACAATCTCACCAGCAAGGTAAAGGATCGTCTCGCCAACAAACCGGATAAACGCGTGTATGTAAAGGCGGACATGCGCGCCCGTTTTGGTAGCGTGGTGCAGGTTGTGGATGCCGTTCGTGCCGCCGGGGTCGATGACCTTGGCTTGCTCACCGAGCAGAAGAAAACTGCTCCAAGCGCCCCGCCAGCTCCGGCTGCGGCAGGGCAATAAAGGAGAACGACCATGGGAATGGATCTTGGCTCGGGCGGAGGCCAAAGTGCAAACATCAACGTTACCCCGCTCATTGACGTACTGCTGGTGCTGCTCATCATCTTCATGGTGATCTCGCCGGTGACCCCTAAAGGATTGGATGCGCTGGTTCCCCAGCCGCCTCCTCCCAACGCGCCCAAGAACAATACCCCCGACCGTACCATCGTTGTGCAGTTGATCGACCGTGGCGCCGGCCAGGCGCCGGGCGTGAAGATCAATAACGAAGACGCGACCTGGGACAACCTGCAGGGTCGTCTGACTGACATCTACAAGCTGCGCCAGGAAAAAGTCATGTTCGTGAAGGGCGATGACGCTATCCCCTTCGCTAATGTCGCCAACGTGATCGATCTGGCTCATGCCGCCGGTGTGGACAAGGTCGGTCTGATTACCGCGAAGATCGAAGCGGGCGCCTGAACTGCCCGTCCAGTAAAGCTCGGAGTTGCGAATTTCGTATTCGGCCCACTGCACGGAAGCCTGCCGCTTCCGTGCTGCCGCGGCCCGCGCTTGTCAAACCGCTGTCTCTGGGCCTAGGATGCTGGCGAGGGAGACTTATACCGCAATGAATAAAAATGCAAGACTCATCATGCTGGCGGCCGTAGTGCTGGCACTCTTCTCCTCTGTGGGATGCGACAAGCTACGCGCCCGCGACCAACTCAATAAGGGCGTGGCCGCCTACAAGAACAACCATTACGAGCAGGCCATCGACCACTTCCAGGAGGCGGTTCGACTGGATCCCGGCCTTATCAATGCTCGTATGTATCTGGCCACCGCGTTTGTGTCGCAATATATTCCCGGCGTGGACTCGCCGGATAATCTGCGCACAGCCCAGCAGGCCATCGACGAATATCAAAGGGTGATCGACGCCAATCCTTCTCGCGATCAGAAGGTGAACAGCGCCAAGGGCATCGCCTACCTCTACCTGAATGAGAAGAAATGGGACGAAGCCAAGAAGTACTATCGCATGGCGTCCGACCTTGACCCGAACGATCCTGAGCCCTACTACTCTGTCGGCGTCATCGACTGGACCGCTTGCTATCAACCGCGCATGGAAGAACGCGCCAAGTTGGGCATGAAGCCGGAAGAGAATCTGAATCCGAAAAACAAGGATCAGAAGAAGGTCTGCGAAGAGCTGAAGATAAAGAACGCGCCCGCCATCCAGGAGGGCATCGACAGCCTCAACAAGGCCATTCAACTGCGTCCGGATTATGACGATGCCATGGCCTATCTGAACTTAATGTACCGCGAGAAGGGCGACGTGGAATGCGATGATCTTTCCGGCCGCGCGGAAGACCTGAAGACTGCCGACCACTGGGTCGACGAAACCCTGCGAGTGAAAAAAGCCAAAGCCGAAAAAGCGGCGCAAAATTCTGCGGGCGGAATTACGGTCGACCAGCCGAAGTAAGACCAGCGGAGATAAGATCAGCGAGATTGGACCGCCAGATTCAGCCTCCTTTGTTGCTTCAACGAAGGAGGCTTTTCCATTCTTTGGCCGAATCGGGCTGTCGGAAAAGGTGTTGGTCCAGAGGCAGAGAAAATGACAAACCAGCCGCGAAGCGGCGGCATGTGAAAGCCCGGCACGGAAGTGCCGGGAGAGTCTGTGGAAGAAACGACGCGCTCCAAGCCGCGAAGCGGCGAAAGAATACAGCCCACGGCGCCAGCCGGGGGGCGCAGTGGGAAGTGAGCAAGCCCCGAAGAGGCGAAAGAGAAGCTACGACACAGACTCCTAAAAAGGGACTCGGGCTCAGTTCAGGCCCTCTGATCGCCCTTTCTCGCCAGATTTCTGTTTCTCGCGGCGTTCCATTGCGTGTGCCCTGGGCGGACTACTGTTTGCGGTACAGGCGGACTTCGACTTTCGTGAACTGCCACCGCAGCATCTTAGGGAACGATTCCGAGAGAATTTTCGTCAACATCGTGGTTGTGGGATCGGGGTTCCCAACAGGGCCGTTGTTCATCAGCATGATCCACACGCGCGGATGGCTGCCCTCCGCAGCCCGCAGCAAATCCGCCGTAGGCTTGCCCGTGAAGTCGCGGTAGTCGAGACCTGCTCCGTGCTGAGGAAATAGAATCTCCGGACCGAGTTGAGCCATGAAAGCAGGACTGGCCGTGTTCTCCCCAACTCGCAAGGAGCGGAAAAATTCATACGAAATGCGAGTGTCGGCAATATGGAAGACAACCGCGTCTCCCGGCTGAGTATGGTCGAGAATGAAGTGGGTCGCTGCACCGGAGGCGTCCCGTTCGTTGTCGAAGTCGTGACCGTAGACGAAAAAAATTCCCTGTGCGCTAAGCAGCAGTATTCCGGTAAGCGCAGCCCCCAGCAGCCACCATTTGCGCAGCCGCGCCATCCCCGCCGCCACCAGGATGAGCAGCGCGGGCAGGCAGAAGATCATGTAGCGTCCCAGGAATACCGGGCGGGCGAACGACAGCAAGACCGTCAGCACCACGGGAAAGAATAGCCAGATGAGCAGAAACTGCCTTCGCCACGTCTCCCAATCCTGATCGCGTGCCAACAACTGTTTCTTCAGCGGTATCACCGCGGCGAGGCAGGCCACGGCATAGATTACCGCAAGAACCCAATTGCTTCCGCCCGCCAGGTGCTGGTAGAACTCGAGCACGTCGCGAAGGCCGGGCCGCTGAATCCAACGGATCGGGCCGGCGCCCGTCTTCGCCACAAAAACCAGCAGAGGCAGCACCGCGAGGCCTATTGTGATCCACGCGCGTCGCATGCCCGCGGACAGCCGTGCGCCGGACTCATCTGTAGTCTGGCCATGGCCGCCCAGCCAGCACAGAGCCAGCCAGTGCGCCGCCACCAACAGCAGCGCGTAAAAATGCGCATAGACTGCCAGAATGCTGACTAGGACATAGTCGACCCGGTTGCGGCGTGCAGGCTCGCGCAGCAAGGCAATCAGGAAGCCCGAAGACAGCGTCGCCAGCAGCAGAAAAAGCGCGTAGCTGCGCGCTTCCTGGGCGTAGCGAACGTTGTAGGCATTGAATGTGAACAGGGTGGCCGCAATCAAAGCGACCCGCCGGTCATACAGGAGTCGGGCTAGCCAGTAAACAGCCGGCAGCGTGGCTGCGGCAATCAGCACCGAGAGGCTGCGGATGAAAAACTCGCTTTGCCCATAGTGCAGATCGACGTTCAGCCACATCCGCAGCAGAACGTAGTACAGTGACATATTGGCTTCGCGCCACCATAGAAGGTGCAGGAAGTTACGCCAGCCAATTCGCGCGACTTCTACGCTGAAACACTCATCAAACCAGAAGGGCTTGCAGGCGAGGCACAGAAACCGAACGGCGGTGGCCACCGCCAGAAGCAGAAGAATCGTCAGCCGGTGAACCCAGCGAACAGTCGCTGTGGGGAACGATGAAGCGCTTGCGCTTGGTTTCACCGCGGCTTCGCGTGGCTGCATGCTGGGTGTTGGAATCAGTGCGATTTCAGATGATACTATGCTAGAAAATCCTCCAATTTGCGCGTATTTTCAACCGGAGCCTGAAGTGTGACGTCCCTGCAAACCGTACCGCGGCACGATCAGGCAGCGACGAACGATCGCTGGAAGGGATACGTGTCTGTGATCGTGCCGGTGTATAACGAAGCAGCGCACCTGGACGAACTGTTGCACGCGATCCATGCCTCGCCGGTCAAGAAGGAAATCATCATCGTCGATGACGGCTCGACCGACGGCACCCGCGAGAAACTTCAGGCACTGCCGCCGATCGACGACTTCACCGTCGTGTTCCACGAGAAAAACTATGGTAAAGGAGCGGCCATTCGCACCGCACTTGCCTATGCCCGTGGCGAGTATGTGCTGATCCAGGACTCCGATTTGGAGTACGACCCGCAGGATTATCCTCGTTTGCTGCGTCCGCTCGAAGCCGGCAACGCGAACGTCGTCTACGGTGTGCGTCCCGATCGTCCTGAGCGCGGCCTGCGTTTCTTTCTCGGAGCCAAGCTGCTGACGCACCTCACCAACCTTCTTTACCGCGCGAGCATTCACGACGAAGCCACCTGCTACAAAGTCGTTCGCCGCTCCCTCCTGGCGCAGCTACAACTGCAATGTCGTCGCTTTGAGTTCTGCCCGGAAGTCACCGCGAAGTTGTGCCGCATGGGCGAAAAGATCGCAGAAGTTCCCATCTCCTACACTCCGCGCTCGGCCATGGAGGGCAAGAAAATCCGCCACTCGGACGGATGGTTGGCGATCTGGACCCTGATCCGCTACCGCTTCCTCCCTCGCCGCCGCTGGCTCCGACGTGGTCAGGACGCACCCCAAGCCCCCTTTGCAGTGAGTTTTGCTCGCGTGCCGTCGGAATGAGCGGCACGGATGAGAAATGAGTCTGGCTTTCCCGAACTGCGGTTGCCCCATCCCTGCGCTTTTTGCAAGAGTGGGGATTTCGACCTCTGTAATCCACAGGGCAGTTGTGACATCTGACCTTGCGGCCAAAAACGGAAATGAGCAGAACATGGTCAAGGCGGAGGTAGTAGGGTTCAGTTCCGCAGCGAAGCTAAGTGCCTTGTTGTCAAGATTTTACCCGTGAGTCATTTGAAACAAAGACCCAAAACGCGCGGCTCGCGCTCACTATCGCGGAAACCCGCATGAACACTGGCGATGAGCAAAATCGGGGGGGAGGGCGGGTCCTCTCAGAAAAGGTCTCAGAAACACAAAACCGCGCAAACGCGCGCCTCGACAGAAAAATTTCCAGGCAGATATCCACGGGCTCGTTTCCGACGGAATCAAGATAGGAATTGTCATCCCGACCGGAGTGAAGGGACCTGCTGTTCGCCAGTGGGCTAAACCAATCTTCCCCCTGAGCCATCCGCCGCGAGCGTGGAATCTCCTGTAGAATCTTGGGTTCGCCGGGCCGATTGCTGCTCAAGAAAATGTTCAAGAAGATTCTCATCGCCAATCGCGGCGAGATTGCCGTTCGCGTCATCCGCGCCTGCCACGAGATGGGAATCGCCGCGGTTGCCGTCTACTCTGACGTGGATCGCGCCTCGCTGCACGTCCGCAAGGCCGATGAGGCTTATCCCATCGGCGCGCCCGCCGCATCCGAGTCTTATCTCAACATTCAGAAGATTCTCGACGTCGCCGCGCGATCCGGCGCAGACGCCATCCATCCCGGTTACGGTTTTCTTTCCGAGAATGCAAAGTTCGCCCGGGCCTGCGCCGATGCAGGCGTGAAGTTCATCGGCCCCACAGCAGCGGCCATGGATGCGATGGGCTCGAAAACCCGCGCCCGGCAGGCCATGGAACGCGCCGGCGTGTCCGATTGTCCCCGGCACGTCCCGCGGCCTCGAATCGTTCGAGCAGGCCGAACAGGTTGCGGCTCGCATCGGCTATCCCGTGATGCTGAAAGCCGCCGCCGGCGGCGGCGGCAAAGGCATGCGTCTCGTGCACGCGCCGGAAGAATTGAAGTCGTCGCTCGAAGCTGCGCGCAGCGAGGCGGAGCGTTCGTTTGGCGACAGCGAAGTTTATATCGAGAAGGCGATCGTCAATCCACGCCACATCGAGATGCAGGTGCTGGCCGATGAGCACGGGAATACCGTGTATCTGGGCGAGCGCGAGTGTTCGCTGCAGCGCCGCCATCAGAAGGTGGTCGAAGAAGCGCCTTCTCCCATCGTCGATCCGGACATGCGACAGAGAATGGGCGAGGTCGCGGTTCGCGTCGCCCAGGCTGCTGGATACACGAATGCCGGAACCGTTGAATTCCTGGTGGACCAGCAGAAGAATTTCTATTTCCTGGAGATGAACACGCGGTTGCAGGTGGAACATCCGGTGACCGAGTTGGTCACCGGACTCGACCTGGTACACCTGCAGATTCGCATCGCCGCAGGCGAGCGTTTGCCTTTTACCCAGGACGAAGTGATGATTCGCGGACACGCCATCGAGTGCCGCATCTACGCCGAGGATCCCGACAACAATTATTTCCCCAGCCCCGGCAAGATCACGCTGCTGCTGCTGCCTTCAGGACCGGGCATCCGCCGCGACAGCGGCATGTACGAAGGCTGGACCGTGCCCATGGACTACGATCCGCTGCTGGCCAAGCTGATCGGCTACGGCACGGACCGCGATCAGGCCATCGGCCGGCTGACGCGCGCCCTGAACGAATATTTTGTGGGCGGAATCAAAACGAATATTTCGCTGTTCCGGCGCATCCTCAGCGATCCGGATTTTCGCGCCGCGAAGATGGACACCGGTTTCCTCGATCGCCTCTTAAAGCAGAAGCGGGTTGAGGCTCCGACGGATCCAAAGGCGATCGAAGTTGCGGTGATTGCCGCCGGCATATTTGCCGTCCTGGGTCCTGCGGCTGCGGGAGCGGGCGAGCGCTCAGTCACCAGCGATTCTGGGAGCAGCAAGCCGAATGCCGCTTCAAACTGGAAGATTGCGGCCCACAACGAAGCGACGCGATGAAGAAATCCCCGAAGCTAGCGACTGGCAACTGGCTCTAATGACTTACGACATCGCCATCGACGGCAAGAACTACCGGCTCGATCTCAATCGAGCGGACGGCCGCTGGTCGTGCCGCCTCGATGGACGCGAAGTCGAAGTCGATGCTGTGCTGGCGCGGCCCGATGTACTTTCTCTGCGCATCGGAAACCAGGCTTACGAAGTGAAGTGTGAACGCGTGGGCGGCGACCTGCATCTTTGGGTGGGCAGCGCACGCTTTGCTGCGGAAGTCCGCGATCCGCGGTCATTTCGCGGGCGCGTCCGCGCGGTGGATGATCACGGCCCCAAGAAACTTACCGCTCCCATGCCTGGCAAGATTGTTCGTGTGCTGGTGACCCAGGGAGACGAGGTCGAGGTTGGCGCAGGTGTGCTGGTCGTCGAGGCGATGAAGATGCAGAACGAAATTAAATCGCCGAAGAAGGGTACGATTCAGAAGATTCTGGTCAGCGAAGGCGCCGCCGTGAATGCCGGAGACGTGCTGGCGATTGTCGAGTGATACGGTCGAGCAACCACGTCACATAACTATTTCTCCATCCCGTTGCTGTCGAGCACCTTCTTTGCGTAGAAGTTCTCGACCTTGGCGGTATCCCGTAAGACCTCGTAGTACGCAGCCTTCAGCAACTGCTCGCGGCGGTCGTGAAGCTGCGAACGGATGGCTTGCTGCACTCGCGGATCAGACAGCTCCCGCTGCCCTGCGGGTTCCTTCGACACCAGCTTCACGATGCGGAAGCCTAATGCTTGCTTGGTCGCGGGATTGGTCACGCTCACGATGCTGCTGTACTGGCCCGGCTTGAGCTTCATGACGGCTTCGCGCGTGTTTGGGTCGGTTCCTTTCAGGCCAGATTCGGGCACCGTGCCGAGATCGCCGCCGTTGCCCGAGGTCTCGGGATCTTCGGAATACTTCATCGCCAGGGTGGCGAAATCGTCGCCGCTGTCGAGGCGGTTGGCGATCATTTGGATCTTCTTGCGCGCATCGCCTTCGTTTTGTGCCTTGTCGTTCTGATTATGGGCCTGCGGGTTGGGCGCCGGGGTCACCATGATCTGAGCCAGGTGGTACTGCGGTTCAATCAGGTTGAATTCGCCCTTGTGCGCGTTGTAGTAGTTCGCAATGTCCTGGTCGGTGACGTTGATCTTGGACGATACTTCTTTGTTCATCACCTTGTCGACGGTAATCGATCGCCGGATATCGCGCTTAAAATCGGCCAGCGTAATCTTTTTGTCCTTGAGGCGCTTGTCGAATTCTTCCTGCGAAAAAGGAGACTTGATCTCGTTATACTTGCGGTCTACTTCTTCGTCGGTGGCAAGCAGGCCCAGTTTCTCGGCGCGCCGCATCAGGATCTCGTCATCGATCATCTGGTGCAGTATGTTCAGACGCAGCGCTGTGGCCTGTTCGCCCGTGGGTGCCTGCTGGGCCGAGGCTACATTGTTGTCGTAATACTTGTCCACGTCGGAGCGAAAAATCTTTCGCCCATCCACTGTTGCCATCACGTCGCCGCTGGTCTGCGGGTTGCAGGCGGCCAGAGCTGCCAGCAGAACGGCGGCTGAGAGCGCCGCTGCGAACTGGGCGAAGAAAGAGTTTTTTCTCAAGAATGTTTCTCCCGTTCCTGACTGCGACGACAAACGAAAAATCCAGACCGAGGGCGCAGCTCAGCGGCGTCCCTCAACCAAAGAATTACCGGGATGCTGGCGCTGAGGCCGATGGTACGTGCTCTGGCACGGGCTGTCCTGCGTCTCTCAGGGCGGCGTCCAGCGCGGCGCGGACCTCACTGATGGGAACTGCGCCATCAATTTTCTGGCCGTTGACGAAGAGCGCCGGCGTCCCATTCACGCCAAGTTCATCGGCTTCTTTCATGGACGCTCTCACAGCATCTTCGTTCTGCGCTTTGACGCACGATTGCAACTTCACCACGTCCAAATTGTGTTTCTGCCCTTGCAACGTCGCCATCTTGTCAATGGCTTCAAAGCGCGCCGCAGGGGTCTTTTCAGTGTCCACTTCACGCTTGTTCGCGTGGATGTGGTCCGCGAAGTCCCAATAGGCATCGGTGTCTTGCGCTGCCAGGCAGTTTGCGTCAACGGCAGCGTGGATTGCCCACGGATGAATCTCCGACAGCGGGTCGTCTTTGTAGATGAATGTGACCCGGTCGCCATACTCCTTGAAGATCGCGGGAAACAACGTCTGGTGCATTCGCGAGCAGAAGGGGCACTCGAAATCGTCGAAGTTTACCACTACAACCTTGGCGGACTTGGCACCGCGCGAAGGCCGGCCTGTGACGTCGATCTTACTCATCAATTCGACGAAGGGATCCTTGGTCAAGTCGAACCGGGTCACGCGCAGCATGGTACCGCGGTCCTTGGACAGCAGAAATTTGTAGTCCTTCTGCTTACCGTCGCCACCGTCGATGTTCACCGACACACCGTCATACCCCGGCATCTCGGTGCTGGGAGTAATGGCGCCGACGGTCACTTTTACGTCGGCGGGGATGGTATAGAAAGAGCGAACCTGGTGTTCGATCTTGCGAGCCACGTCGGGAGGCGCGGACTGGGCAACACAACCCAGGCAAACCAGAAGCAGGATGAGCAGCGAACGTCGAATTAGAATCAACAGGAACCGCCTCAGCATCACTAGTTATCTTTTGATTATCTCACAGCGATATGCGAGTCGAACCGCGAAACGGCGTGGTCTACGGCGCTTCTATCCGGTGCGGCGGAGTTGTTCGGCGGGCAGTAAAGCGTTCATCGATCCGGAGCGAAATCCTTCCAGATCGAGGGTGACAAACTTGAATCCCAACGCTTTGAAGATCGCCGTGAACTGAGCTGCCATGGCGGGATTCAGAGCACGATCCAGTTCCTCCGCGGGCGATCTCAATGCGGACAATGTCGCCATGATGGCGCACGCGGAACTGGCGGAAGCCGAGGGTGCGAATGGCGTCTTCGCCGCGTTCGACCACGTCGAGCGCCTCGCGCGTCACCGGACGGCCGTACTCGATGCGTGAGGAGAGGCAGGCGGATGCCGGCTTGTCCCAGATGCGCAAGCCAGCCTGGCGTGCAAGTTCGCGAATTTCCTGCTTCGTGAGTCCTGCCTGCAGCAACGGAGCGGCGACGTGGTGCTGCCTGGCGGCCTGCTGGCCGGGGCGGAAGTCGCCCTGATCGTCGAGGTTTACTCCGTAAGCAATCGCGTCGAAGCCACGCGCAGCACGCAGTTTCTCCATCACAACGAACAGTTCGTCTTTGCATTGAAAGCAGCGCTGGCCGTCGTTGCGCGCATATTCGGGCCGGTCGAGTTCGGAAGTGGAGACGACTTCGACCGGAATCCCCTGCTCGTTGGCAAACGCAATGGCATCGCTTAGCTGGGTGCGGGCCAAGCTGGGAGAGTCGGCGATCACCGCCAGCATGTCAGCGCCCAGAGCGCGGTGAGCGGCCCAGGCGAGATACGCGGAGTCGACGCCACCGGAATAGGCGACGAGCGCTCGGCCCAGTTGGCGCAGTTCTGCCTGCAGTTGAGAACTTTTTGCGCCGATGCCGATTTCGGGAGCCTGCATATCCCTATGGTACCAGCCCGCGTCGGGGCGCGAGGGCTAGTATGGTGTCCCTTTCATCGAATGAGTTTCGGCCGACGACCCCAAGCCGTTGTCCGGAGGCGCAGGAGAGAGAAGGTGCACAAAAGCCTTGAACCGCAAAGGGCGCGAAGGACGCAAAGACCAGAAACCTGCCCCCCGTTGCTCCTCATGAAATGCTGTAAATTTGCGGGACGCCTCACTAATACAGCCGTTCTTGCCGTCTCAGATTTCCGAACGAGGCGATGTTGGCCAGGCTGAAGGTGAAGCGAAACAGATTCTCATTGCGCACGTTGGCGATGGCATATCGGCGATATTCCAGGGTCACGCCGCAGCAATCCCAGTTGTAGGTAGTCTGCGCGGTCGCGAACTGTAGTTGCCGCGTCTCCGCATCGAAGCCAAAGCTGCTGGCCGCACTGAACCCCCGGTGGGTAACCCCGCCGTAACCCAGAGCCACTCGAAACTGCTGATACTTGAGGGGAATTGTGTTGGGCTGCGGAATCTGCAGAAACGCATCCCCGCCACCCACCGTAAAAGATCCCAGATTGTAGTTGACCAGGAGTGTGTTCTCGTTCACGCGTCCCAACTGGAAGTCGTAATCGAGGTCCCATTCGGTATCGGTGTGGCTACCGGTCGCAACCCGCAGCCGCGACACCAGGGGAGAAAGATGGCGCGGCTCGGTGGCGAATGCGATGCCCGTCAGAGCTTCCGTCGTCGTAAACACGTTGCGCTGTCCCGTCACCAGTGCTCCGCCGAACGTGGGATCGAGGAAATACTTTTGGTCAACTTCCCAAGTGGCCACTTCCCTGGCTTCTGGACCGGGAGTGCACGGCTGGCTCTCCAGATTGCTGACATGCTGCCACGGAACGGTCTGTTCGGGCGCGGCGGCGCCCACCGCGAGGCCCGTCATGGGCGTGTCGCACTCCTGAATGTGCAAGGCGGACGATCGTTTCGCGTAGAGACGGGTCACGAATCCATACTCCACCTCGTGCGTGTTACTAAGGATGTCGCGCTCGTCGAAGTGGAGCACATTCGCGAAATCGTTGACACCCGTCACCGTACGATAGACAACCCGCGGTTCGATAACGTGCTTCCACTTTCGCCCGAGATATTCCTTGTCGAATATTTTCTCCAGGACCGGCGGCCGCACTTCCACCGAAGTTTCCAGGGCCTGGCGGTTGGTGGGATCGTCGACGGCAAGTCCGCCGACGAAGCGCTCGGTGTAGTAGGTCTCATGCAGAGTGAGTGCGGGGCGCAGCGACCAACCATGGAACTGCAAGGGCAGGGAGATCTCGGGGCTGAAATCGAAGCGACCGAGCAGTTCTCCAGTATGAAAGCCGGGTTCGCTGCGGGACAGGCCTGCCAGCGAGGCGTCGAATGACCAAACAAACGGCGAGCGCCACAGCGGCCGGTCTACGCTGGATGCGTCGGCGCTGGGAGTGTGCAGGATACGGATGGAATCAAAGGAGAGAGTGCCGTCAGGATTGGTGGTTTGAAAGAAGTTCTGATAGCGCTCCACCATACCGCCGAAAGAGAAGCCGTTGACGGCCTTCGAAAGAAACAGCTGCGACTTTACCTCTGAGTTCACCGCCTGGGTGAAAACTTCGTTGAAGGCGAGCCGAAACAGGAACGAACTGAGGTAATCGACATTGGAGACAGCGCGGAAGCCGTAGAAATTGCCTTCGGCCGTCAAGCGCGCCTCCTGGCCGCCCTCGCGCAAGGGTGGAGTGCCAATACCGCGGTCAATCACACCGAAAAAATCCAGGTTCACGTAAGAGCTGTCGCTGGGGCGCGCACGGAATTCTCCTCGTTGCGACCACCCGCGCAGAGAGAAGTATTCTGCCCCCACGGTGGCGTCCATGCTGGGATTGATTGCCCAGTAGAAGGAGTCGCCGACGATATTGCCTTTGGTGGAGGATCGGCCAACGGTCGGCACCAAGAATCCCGTATCCCTCGCTTCCTTGGCCACGGGATGAGTTGCGTAAGGGAAGTAGAAGATCGGGAATCCATGCAACACAAATTTGCTGTGGTAGATGCTGGCATTGCCGCCCACATCAACCACTACTTTGTGAGCCTCGAACTGCCATTTGGGACGCGGAAGTTCGCAGGTGGTAATTGTGCCGTCATACACCAGATAGTGATCGGGGCTCGTCTTCTCCACGATTCTGCCGGAGAAAGCAAACGGAGCGGTCGAGGTCAGAACCACGCGGGCACCATGAAAGCGGAGTCCGGTGGTTGCGGTTACGTCGTAAAGGCGTCCCGTCTCAGCCGTCAGATTATAGGTTCCATGAGTGGCCTTGATGTGGTCGTCGTTGGGGCCGCCGTCGAGGGTGAAGTGCCCAGAGGCGGCGGCCTCGCCGCTGTCGGAGTCGTAGGTTAGTTCGTCGGCCCGCAGGACGTATGTGCGATAGTGAATCTCGGCGTTGCCGTGCAATTTGTAGACGTCGCCGGCTTTTTCCTGCTGGTCGGCGCAGATGGTCGTCCCGTCCTTGAGTTGCGTCATTGCCCGATTGGTGCACGGAGTGCCTGAATCTGAGGCTGAGGTTTCTCCTTTTTGTGCCGTCTTTGGTGGGGAGGGAATTGCGGACTGGGCGGAATTTCCGGAAAGCAACTGGCTGGTTACTAGCGCAGGAGCGAGAAGCTGATGACAAAGAAACAGCGCCGTGATAAGGAATCTAGTGCGAAGAGTCATCGGAAGAAAATCGACGGAAGAAGATCGTCCATCGAAGGCGTACCTGCCCTTTCGGCTTTCTTGTCGCGGCATCGTGAACTTAGCACGGCGCTGGCCGCGAGGCAAAGTGGCGAAAAAGGCTAGGATTCCCGTTGGTTCCTTTCCGGTTGTACGATTCACGCGAACTGGTGCGATTTCAAGAGATTGGCCTTCATGAATTGTCCGCAGTGTGGAGAAGTCTGCCGTTGCCATCCCGAGTCCCTTCCCGCTCCTGTGTCGCAGTGGAGGCCCGACGCCGATTCCGGGCCCGGGTCGTCGTTGGCTGCTGCTGCGGAGATGACGTGGATTGATCCGGAGGTTGCGGGCGCGCCTGCTGCAGAGTCGTCTGATTCGAATGCCTCGCCGGACTCGGCCGCAACCTCCGAATTGTCGGCCAAGACCGCTCCTGAGGCCGGGGATGCTCAAGCCTGGCGCGACGAACTTTCTGACCGGCTCAATCGTTATCGCGCGCGCCGCAAAGTGCGTCCGCCCCGCTACCCGTCCCTCAGCTTGCGGTTTGAAGCCTTTGAATCCGGGCCGGGCGCAAATGCAACCAGCGGATCTTTGCCGCTTCCTGGGTTCGAGCCAGTCTCGAACCATGCGCTCGCGCTCGATGGCATGAGGCACGAGCCCTCGGCTGGCGCGGAGACTGATGTGCAATTTCGGCAGGTGGCCGCTGCAGAAACTGCGTCGGCACCCGTCCGCCAGACCTCGGGACAACTCAGCACGGGACATGTCAGCGCCGGACATGCCAGCGCGAAGATTATTGAGTTTCCGAGGTTTGCCTGGGGGCCGCCTGCTCCTCCACCGGATCAACTTGCGGAGCCGGTCAGCGAGCGACCGCGAATTCTGGAGGTTCCCGAGGTTGAGCCTCCGCCTCCGGCGCTCGGCGGAATTACCATGGAAGCGGCCGAGCGACAGGAAGCTGAAAAACGGCCGGGGATCGACATTCCGCTGCAAAGCGCGGCGCTGGGCTTGCGCGTTGTGGCCTCGCTGGTCGACGGAATCATTATCGCCACGGCATCGGCCCTGTTCGGTTTCATTTTCTGGAAGATCGCAGCTGTGCGGCCTCCGCAGTTTCAAATTCTGGGTCTCGCCGCCGGAATCCCTTGCTTGTTCTGGGCGGCCTACCAGTATCTACTTGTCGTCTACGCCGCCAGCACTCCGGGGCTGCGCGCCGCTGGCCTCGAACTTGCCCGTTTCGACGGCACTTCGACGAGCCGCTCCCTGCGCCGCTGGCGCGTCGTAGCAGCATGGCTCTCCGCTGTTTCCCTCGGGATGGGTTACGCCTGGGTCTTTCTCGACGAGGACGGCCTATGCTGGCACGACCGGATCACGCACACGTATGTCGCTCCGAGAAGGCGTGTGGCTGCAGACAGTTCGCAGTCCACATAGCCTGGCGCACCGCAGACGCCTCTTCCTCCCCTTGTGCTATCTTCATAGGCTTAGTCTTAATTGCAATTGCTGCCATTCATAAGAAGCATGGCCACGTCCCCTGAGGGCACAAAACCGGCAGTAAAGGTCTTCGTCGCCACGACGGTGATGCTGACCTTCATCTCGTTCTGGCGCGCCTCCGCGATCGTTTTGTCCGACCTGGCATCGTCCGCCTATTACGCGGGCGGCGACGCTGAGAAGGTCATCGGCAAGAGCGCTCCCTGGTTCATCCTCGCGGTCATGCTGTTCAGTTATGCCGTGCGCGCGCTGTATATCGAATCCAGCAGCATGTTCGTGCGCGGCGGCGTCTACCGGGTGGTCAAAGAGGCCATGGGCGGAACTCTGGCCAAGTTCTCCGTTTCGGCCCTGCTGTTCGACTATGTCCTCACCGGCCCCATCAGCGCGGTTTCGGCCGGCCAATACCTCGCAGGATTCATCAAGGACATTGGGGTATACCTGCATCGACCCTTGAATTTTTCCGACGACCATTTCGCCGCCGGATTGGCCATCATCATCGTCATCTACTTCTGGTGGAAGAACACGCAGGGTATCCACGAATCCAGCCAGAAGGCGTTGCAGATTATGGCTATCACCACGGTGATGGTGGTGATTCTGATCATTTGGTGCACGCTCACGGTTTTGCGGGCACCAGTCCAGTTGCCCCCGAACCCGCTGCATGCGGGTGTGGTGCCCCTGAACAAAGAGGCGCTGGGCTGGCTCAACGGAACCTGGTTCAGCCACATTACATGGATCATCCTGTTCGTCGGCTTCGGGCACTCGGTCCTGGCCATGAGCGGCGAGGAAACGCTGGCCCAGGTCAACCGCGAAATCGAGCACCCCAAGTTGAAGAACCTGGAGAAGACCGGGCTGGTGATTTTTATCTACAGCCTGCTGTTCACCTCGCTGGTTTCGTTCTTCGCAGTGATGATCATTCCGGACAACGTCCGCCCGGATTACTTCGCCAACCTCATCGGCGGCATTTCGATGTACCTGGTGGGGCCGACGAGCGTGAAGCTCCTGTTCCACGGCTTCGTTGTACTGGTGGGGGTGCTGATTCTGGCGGGTGCACAGAACACTTCCATTGTGGGCGCAAATGGCGTCTTAAACCGTGTGGCCGAAGATGGTGTGCTCACCAGTTGGTTTCAGCGGCCGCATAATCGCTACGGCACGAGCTACCGGATTATTAACCTGATCGTGTGCATGCAGTTGCTCACCATCTTCCTCAGCCTGGGCAACGTGTACGTGCTGGCCGCACTTTATGCCTTCGGTGTGATCTGGAGCTTCGCGATGAAGTCGCTGGCGGTGCTCGTGTTGCGCTTCACCGAGCCGGAAAACCGGCAATGGAAAGTGCCCGGAAATCTGCACATCGGAAAAACCGAAATTCCCGTAGGCTTGATTTTCATCTCCGCTGTGCTGTTCGTCACTGCCGTCGTTAACCTGTTTACCAAGTACGAAGCCACCATCGCGGGAGTAATCTTCAGCGTATTCTTCTTCACGATCTTTACGATCTCCGAACACCATGTCGCCAAAGAGCGCCACGGCAAACCCGAGCAACTCGATCAGTTTCGGGTCTACGGCAATCAGGAATTGGGCAGCGGCGCCATGGGGGTGCGTCCCGGCAATATTCTGGTCGCGGTTCGCGACCCCCGCAATCTTTACTACCTGCGGAATGTACTCAGCCATACCCACACCGGCAAGCAGGATGTCGTGGTGATGAGCGCCCGCCTGTATCATCGCGAGCACAGTTTCAGTGGCAGTGCAGTCTTTGAAGCGAGCCAGGTGTTCGACCACTATGAGCAGGAGCTTTTCACCGCGGCCGTGGCGGTCGCCGAAAAAGAAGGCAAGCCCATCTCGCTGCTGGTTGTGCCAGCGACGGATGTGTTCGAAGCCATTATTTTGACGGCGCAGCGTCTCGATTCCAGCCGCGTGATCTGCGGACTATCCAACAAGCTCACGGCCGACGAGCAGGCCAAACTCACCGGCGATGCTTGGGAGCGGCTGCCTGAGCCGCGTCCACGACTGATACTGGAAGTGTGTGCCCCGGATGGAACTATCCGCGAATTCGCGCTCGGCCCGCACGCGCCGCGCATGCGCCCCCAGGATGTTGAACTGATGCACAGACTTTGGCTCAACATCACCACCGATCCCAAGTACGCGGGCGCACACCACTACCACATCGTGGCCCTGGCTTTGGAAGAGTTGCAGCGTGAGTTGAGTACAGAGCAACGTGCGGAGCTTTTGCAAAAACTGCACGACGAAATGAACCGCTCTAACCCGCAATGAATCAAATCTGAGGGGAGGAGTTCATGGCGCGCATCCTCGGCGCTGCCCGCAATCATGGCGGACTATTCCGCCGTGTCTTTATCGGATCGTCTACTCGCTGACCCGCCGCCGGCTCGGCCGTTCCAACTGGTTAGCTTTGCAGAGGTCGGTACTGGCAGTCTGTGACCGCCGTCACAGGCCGGCGTGCCGTCGCGAGCCTCCTCTAGCGCTTGAGAGTGTTTTCCAGTGATGCTCGGAGGCTGCTGAAACGAAAGGGATATCCACTCATGACCAGTTGGGTCGGTTCGACGCGCTGACTCCCTAAGAGAACAGTCTCGCCCATTTCGCCAAAGGCCAGCTTCACGGCGAAGGCCGGCATGGGAAAGATCGCAGGCCGGGAAAGCACACTGGCCAGCGTCTCGGCGAATTCGGCGTTCGTGACCGGCTTGGGCGCGACCAGATTCACTGGGCCGTGCAGAAGATCACTCTTGAGGATGTGATGGATCGCGCCGACCATGTCCTGTACATCGATCCAGCTCATCCATTGCCGCCCGTCGCCGATCTTTCCGCCCACGCCCATCTTGAACGGCGTCAACATCTTCCCCAGAGCGCCACCCCGGGGGCTCAGCACGATGCCGGTGCGCATCCGAACGGTGCGGATGCCCGCATTGGCTGCCGCCTGGGTTGCCGCCTCCCACTCGCTACAAACGTCGGCCAGAAACCCAATGCCGGGCTTACTTTCCTCGTTCAACACCTCGTCGCCTCGGTCGCCGTAATACCCAATCGCCGAGCTGCAGACGAACACCTCCGGCTTGTCTTTCGCTTGCGCGAGGGCTTCGGCCAAAGCGGCGGTGCCCGCGACCCGGCTGTCGCGGATTTTGATTTTCTTTGTTTTCGTCCAGCGCCCGACAATGCTCTCGCCCGCGAGATGAATGACTGCGTTGAAGCCGGAAACCATGTCGGGAGAAATTGGCTTTGCAGGGTTCCAGGAAATCTGATCATCGCCGGCAGCCGCCCCGCGAACCAGGCGCGTGACTTCAAATCCGCGTGTCTTGAGGGAAGGAAGAAGTGAGGCCCCGATCGGCCCGGAAACACCGCTGACAAGGATTCGAGAGATCATAGCGCGCAGGTTGTCACTGTACCAGCTGGAGCGCCAACCACCAAACCCGTGTCGAATTCGAGAGATTCAAAACACCTGAAACACGAGTCCTTGATTTAAGGGGGGGCGTTCCGTTTTGCTCTCCGCCCGAAATCGGCTCCCGCCGCGGGCTATAATCGTACATGGCGAGCTTGCGCCAACAGATCGCTACCACTGCCCTCACGCTGACCAAGTTCCGCGACCTGATGAAGCGGATGCAGGAGAACCGTCCGCAGGATGATCTCACGATCATCAAGAAGGCCTACGATTATTCCCTAAAGAATCACGAGGGCCAGAGCCGCGCCTCCGGCGAACCCTACCTGGTCCATCCTTTGGAAGTCGCCCTCGTCCTTGCCGAAATGAAGATGGACCCGGTTGCCGTTGCCGCCGGGCTGCTGCACGACTCGGTCGAAGACACCTCCGTCACCATCGTCGACATCCGCAAGGAATTCGGCGAGCAGGTGGCCCACATCGTCGAAGGCGTCACCAAAATCAGCAAAATCGACTTCGCCACGCGCGAGGAGCAGCAAGCCGAGAACCTGCGCAAAATGATGCTGGCCATGGTCGATGACATCCGGGTAGTGCTCATCAAGCTGGCCGACCGGTTGCACAACATGCGCACCCTGGAACATCTGCCGGCCGACCGCCGGCACAAGATCGCCGAAGAAACACTCGAGATCTACGCACCCATCGCCCACCGCCTGGGCATGGGCAAGATCCGCGGCGAACTGGAAGACCTGGGGTTCCGCTTTCTCGATCCCCTGGGTTACGAGCAGGTAGAGAAATCGGTCAATGCCCGCCGCAAGGAAGGTGAGGCCTTCCTCGATAAAATGCAGCAGACCATCAGCGACAAGCTGAAAGAGGCTGGCATCCAGGCGCGCGTCGAAAGCCGCATTAAGCGCCTGTTCAGCATCCACAAAAAACTGCAGCGCCAGCGTATTTCCGTAGACCAGGTCTACGACCTGTGCGCCATGCGCGTCGTCACGCGTTCGCTGCCGGATTGCTACGCTGTGCTTGGCATCATTCACAACCTGTGGCGGCCGGTCCCGGGGCGCATCAAAGATTTCATCGCCATGCCCCGGCCCAATTTTTACCAATCGCTGCACACTTCGGTGATCACGGAAGACGGCACGCCGTTTGAGATTCAGATCCGCACCGAGGAAATGCACAAGATGGCGGAAGAAGGCATCGCCGCCCACTGGAAATACAAAGACGGCCCAGTCTCCGCGCAGGATGAGCAGCGCCTCGCGTGGTTGCGGCAGGTGGTCGAGTGGCAGCGCGACGTCAGCGATCCCAACGAATTTCTGTCCACGTTGAAGGTCGATCTGTATCCCGAAGAGGTCTACACCTTCACGCCCAAAGGCAAAGTCGTAGTGTTGCCGCGCGATGCGACGCCGGTCGATTTTGCGTACAGCGTTCACACCGAGGTGGGTCACACCTGCGTCGGCGCCAAGGTCAACGGACGCATGGTGCCGCTGCGGCATAAACTGCATTCCGGAGACATCGTCGAGATCCTCACCCAGACCGGCCACAAGCCCAGCCGCGACTGGCTCGGTCTGGTCAAGTCGTCCCGCTCGCGCAACAAGATCAAGCACTGGCTCAATGTGCACCAGCGCGAGCGCGCGATTGAAATTGGGCGCAAGCTGATCGAAAAGGAAGCGCGCAAGTACCGCATCGCGCTCAAGGAAATTAAAGACGAAGACCTGCAAAAAGTCGCTTCCGGCTATGGCCTGGGCAAGACCGACGACCTCATGTCCGGCATCGGCTACGGAAAATATTCCGCGCGGCAAGTGCTGGCCCGCTTGCTGCCCGCCGGTGCGACGCACTCCATCACGGGCGACATTGAATCCGAGGGCTTGACCTCGCAGCCTGGCGGCATCGCCAGCGTGGTGCGCCGCGTCTTCGGCGATCACAATGCCATCACCGTCCGCGGACAGGGCGACATGCTCGTGTACCGGGCACGATGTTGCAATCCCATCCGCGGCGAGGGGATTGTCGGCTACATCACGCGCGGCAAGGGCGTGGCGGTGCATTCCATCAGCTGTCCCAACGTTACGAATCTTCTCTACGAGCCGGAACGCCGCATTGATGTGGAGTGGGCCCGCGACGAGAACACCCCGACCGCCTATCCCGTGAAATTGACTGTCTTCTGCGACGACCGCTTCGGCATGCTGAAGAGCATCACCGGAGTCATCGGCGACGCCAAGAGCAACATCCGCAACATCGCCGCACAAACCTCGAACAGCCAGGCGAGCGTTGAAGTCGTTCTCGACATCGCCGACCTGAAGCATCTCGAGCAGATCATCGCTGGGCTGCGCAAAATCCCCGGCGTCCACGAAGTGCAGAGGCTGCAGAAGATCTGAAGGCGGCTGAAGGCAGTTCTCAGCTGTCACTGAAAAGCCTAAGATCGTCGTGATAGATTGAACTCTCCGAGTCCTCAGTGGGTTTGGTCTCGCTGAGAACTGACAACGGAGAACTTATTTCATGCGCGAAGTCATTTCAACCAAGGATGCCCCTCAAGCCATAGGCCCCTACTCGCAAGCCGTCAAAGCCAACGGATTCGTCTTCGTCTCGGGACAGGTGGCCATCGATCCCGCGACGCAGCAGGTGATCACAGGAGACGTGGGCGCGCAGACCGACCGCGTCCTGCGTAATCTTTCAGGAATTCTGGAGGCTGCCGGCAGCGGCTTGGGGAAGGTGGTTCGCTCGACTGTCTTCTTGAAGAACATGAGCGACTTCGCCGCCATGAACGGTGTCTACGGCAAATACTTCAATACGGCGCCGCCCGCGCGGTCGACCGTTGAAGTCGCACGCCTGCCGAAGGACGTGCTGGTGGAAATCGACGTAATCGCGCTCGAGTAGCGCCGGCATCCCTTCGACTTCGCTCAGGGCAAGCTTTGCCGGCTGTCGCGAGGGCGTCTCGCCCTCGCATTCGCTAGGAAGAGAATCACAAGGAGTACGGATGACAAAGAATGCGATCTTTATATTGCTCGTCCTTTCGTTGGCACCTCTGCTGCGGGCGCAAACGCCCACGCACCAGCCAACTCATGCCGTTCGCCCCAACACCAACGCGCCCACCAAAGTTACAGGGGACGGGGTCAAGACCGGCTCCGGCCTGCAGTACTGGGACATTAGAGTCGGTACTGGCGAGGTCGCCAAAGACGGTAGTCACGTGAAAGTGCACTACACTGGATGGCTGACCACGGGGAAGAAGTTCGACAGTTCGGTTGACGCGCACCAGCCCTTCGATTTCACCATCGGGAAGGGCGAGGTCATCAAGGGTTGGGACGAGGGCGTGACCGGAATGAAAGTCGGCGGAAAGCGCCAGTTGCGCATCCCGCCCGAGATGGCGTACGGGGCAGAAGGTCATCCACCACAGATCCCGCACAATGCCACGCTGATTTTCGACGTGCAGTTGCTCGCCGTGAAGTAAGAACATTAACCACAGAGGGCGCAGGGGAACACAGAGGAATAGACGCCTCTGTGGAAGTTCGTGTTCTCTTGGTTGAGAGGTTCTTAGGCCTTGACGACTTTGCCGCTGCGCAGGCAGGACGTGCAGACGCGCATGCGCTTGGTGGCTGCGCCCACGCGGGCGTGCACCGGACGCAGGTTGACGTTCCAGCGCCGCTTGGTGACGTTGTGCGCGTGGCTGATGCGGTTTCCCGCTTGCGGCTTCTTGCCGCAGATATCGCATTGCTGTGCCATGACGACTCCCAGAAAGATCAGATCTTGTAGGGCGAACCTAGATTTTACAGGAACTTGGCCAGATTCGGCAATCTCGAGTCGTGAGACCGAAACTACAAAGGCCCCGATTTCTCGGGGCCAAACAAAGCTCTGGGTACTTACAGCACCCTGCGACACTTTCAGTATAAGTCTCCCAGATGTCCAGTCAGGTTACGCTGCAGGAGCTCATCCCTGCTTCGGCTCCCACAGAACCTGCCGCCCCGAAGATCGGAGCGTGGACCCGACGGGATTCGAACCCGTATCCTGGGTGTTTCAAAAGGGGAACCTCAGCGACCCTCCGCGTGCGATACTGATTCCATGCAGTCCCCGCTCCAAGCCGCCTCCGCGGCCACTGATCCCAAGTCGGTGAAGGTGAATCTAACGACCGGCACGGGAGTGGACATTGAGTGGAACGACGGCCACGTGTCGCACTATAACTTCGTTTACCTGCGCGACGCCTGCCCGTGCGCCATGTGCGAGGACGAGCGCGGCAAGGCTGGTCGGCGTCCCGGCGATCCCGTCACGGCTGCGCCCGGCGCGCTGCTGATCTTCAAGCCCAACGCCAAGCCTCTCTCCGCGGAAGGCGTGGGCAAATACGCCATCAAGTTTTCCTGGAACGACAGCCACGACCTCGGACTCTATTCGTGGAAGTTCCTGCGCGAAATCTGCCCGTGTGCACAGTGTAAAGCAGCGCAGGCAGCGGGTTAGCGACGGCCGTCACGCCATGAGTGCGACACAGCAAAATTCGGCCGTGCAATCCGTCGTGAATGAACTGCTGGCGGATCTGTGCGCCAAAGGCGGCTGCGAGAAAATTGGCCTTACCCGCGAATCCTTCGCAGCGATTCTCTGCGAAGTAGGCTCGAAGCACTCCACGCCCGCTACCTCCGAGAGCGAAATCCGTACGTTTCTTCTGAGTCTTCGGGTCGACGAACTCGCCTTGGCCCGCGCTTGCGCCGCCGGCAACAATTCCGCCTGGGAAGTCTTCCTCACGCGTTACCGCGAAAAGCTTTATCTCTCGGCGCTTCGCATCGCGCGCGAAGACTCCGCCGCCCGGGAACTGGCCGATACCCTCTACGCCGACCTTTATGGCACCAATACCCGCGGCGGCCAGCGTGTCTCCAAACTCGCTTCCTACACCGGCCGTGGATCGCTTGAGGGCTGGCTGCGCACCGTTTTGTCACAGGAATACGTGAACCGCTACCGCCGTACGAAACGCCTGGTAAGCCTCGACGAAGAATCCGAAGAAGGCGTCCAGTTCCGCGCCCCCGATCCCGAGCCGGCTCCGCCCGCAGACCTGCGCCTGGCGCAGGCCACCGACGAGGCCCTCGCCGTTCTCAGCGGTGAAGACCGCATGGTACTGAGCGCGTATTATCTCGATGGCCGTACCCTGGCCGAGATCGCGCGCATGCTGCGGGTGCACGAGTCCACCATCAGCCGCAAGCTCGATAAACTGGCGAAGTCTCTGCGCAAGCAGATAATTGCGGCCCTGGTGCGCCATGGCATGTCGCGCCGCCAAGCCGAAGAGGCCTTGGAAGTGGACGTCCGCGACCTGCAGGTGGATATTCGCCGCAGCCTGACGCAAGAAACGTCCCCTCCCGCGTTCTCTGAGAAGAGAGTAGAGGCCAGGGTCCGGGAAGGCCCAGGACAGAGCCAGGTTAACGTGCCGTTTGGATCGAAACGAGCAAGAACCCTGAACGGGCAAGCTAGAAGCTAGAAGCTGCGATGCAAAACATCCCCAAAATCGTGCGCGTGCGCCTGCAGGCCGCCACCCCCGCCGTCGATCATCCCGACGCGGACGTGCTGACGGCCTTCACCGAACGGTTGCTGGCCGAAGACGAACGAGCGGTCGTGCTTGAGCACCTGGCCCGCTGTGGCGATTGCCGCGACATTGTGGCGCTCGCTTTACCCGCAACGGAGCCCGTTGAAACCGCGGTGAGACCACACGCGAGAGGATGGCTGACGTGGCCAGTTCTTCGCTGGGGATTCGTGGCCGCCGGCGTGGTTGCCATTGCCTCGGTTGGGATCGTTCAGTATCAGAGGCGGCAGCAAAACATAGCCTCCAAGTCACCCGCCCGCTTTGAAGTTGCGGCCAATGAGGCCAAAGACCGGTCGTTGGCTCCGCCTGTTTCTTCCGCTCCCGCCAGGGAAACGGATAAGAGACAGGCTCGTCCGGATTCCGCTTTTACCGACTCTGTTGGGGCTCCCGTTGCGACCCTCATTGAGAAGAAGAGCACGGTTAGCGCCGGCGCATCCGGAGCACCTGTCGTCCCGCCTCCGGACAGTGCTGGTCGCGGCGCGAGTCCAGCCTTAGGCGGGTCATTGGCGCACGGTCCCAAGCTGGCGCAGAATCAATGGCAACAACAAAACTTTGCGCAGAATCAAGCTCCCGCGCCGGCGCCGTCTTCGCCGTTCGCGAAGCAGCAGGCCGCTGACGATCTATCGGCCAAGATCCGGGTGCCCGCTGTCTCCGAGACTGTATCGGTAGAGAGTCAGTCAGCCCAACTCGACACGCAGATCCAAAATCTGAACGCGCCTCAGATCGACGCGCGCCAAATCAAAGACCAGCCTGCGGCGCCGCAGCCATCGAGCGAGGATCGCACTTCGGCTCGAGTCGGCAAAGCTAAACCTGCTGAAACTACGCAGACCGCGGATGGTGCCGCTCCTGTGTCCATGACCGCGACTCCCACGCCCTCGCAGGCGATTGGTGCCCCGGTGTTGGCTTCGTCCGCACTCGTCCCCCGCTGGACCATCAGCTCCACCGGAGGTCTGCAGCGCTCCTTCGACCAGGGCAGCACCTGGCAGGATGTCGATGTGACCGCGAATGCGTCGTCTTTCATGAGCGCGACGAGTCTCGAGGTTTCCGCCAAGACATCCCGCGCGAAAGTGAAAGACGGTGGCCAAGCCCTTAAGCGGGAAGCTGCAACCCTCACTTTTCGCGCCGTCGCTGCGACTGGGCCAGACGTGTGGGCGGGCGGTTCCGGGGGAGCCCTCTATCATTCGCTGGACGCCGGCAGCCACTGGACGCGGGTCGTGCCCGCCTCAGCCGGCACGGTGCTTACTGGCGATATCGTCAGTCTGGAATTCCCCGACATGCGGCACGGAAAGACCTCAACCTCCACCGGGGAAACCTGGATCACCAGCGACGACGGCCAAACTTGGCAGAAGCAGTAGTCCGGTTGCAGGTTGCAGCCGCCCGTCGATCGCAGTTCCCGTTCGTTACTTCGGTCAGCCTAAACTTAACTCTGTGCTAACTGAGTTACCAAAGTGACGTTTACACAAAATGAAGAGGACCCTAATATCCATCTCGTAGTTGGGCAGTTCTGGGGGAGGGCTGCCGAGGCGTCCTAGACTGAAAAGTCGAGGGCGCTTTTTTCCTTTGTTCCGCATATGAAGATCGCGTCTAGCGCGTTCCCCGGCAGGCAGCGCAATATCCTCCAATCTCCAGCCGTGAAATCAGCACTCGAAACCTGCAGTCTTTCTCCACTTGCTGTTTGAGCCTCTCAAAACTGTCACTCACAAACTCTGTGATCTTGCCGCAGCGCAGGCAAGCCATGTGGATGTGGTCCCGCGCCAGTTTGCGCTCATAATAATGTCCCTCGCCGTTGATGTGCATCAGGTCGAGTTCGTCGATCAGTCCTTGCCGCTTCAGGAGTCGTAATGTACGGTACACCGTGCTGCGATCGACGCTGGCATCGATCCTCTGCGCCTTCCGCAAAATCTGGCTGGCATCGAGATGTTTGCTGGCCGTCTCCATTACGCTTAGGATGGCTCGCCGCTGCTGCGTCATGCGGATTCCGCGTTCGGCGAAGTGCGCCTGCAACCGGCCCGGCATTTCGGTTTGGGGAAGTGGCATTGAAATCCTCGCCTGTCGCAACTGGTCGCAATCGCGCTGCGACGAATTCTTCCACCGGCTCTTGACCGCTGCGCCACGTCTACGCCAGAATGATCACCGTACCTTAGATGCGACTGAGTTGCAACTAGAATTGCAATAGGAGAGGAAACCAGACAGAAAGCCACGCAGGAATCTGTTTCATTATTTGCGACCGAATCGCATCTAGGAATATCAAAGCTGCCTTCCGGGTTCGCTTACACAGAGCCGTCTAATTCTTTGCTAGAAAGGAATCAAGCGCTTCGCTTGAACTTCATCAGGTTGATCCTATCTCCATTCCTGGGGTGGCAACGCTTCGGCTTCGGCGCGGCGATGTGGTCCATTACCCGCCAAGTCTTCTCCTTCGGCCTGCTGGTGCTCGCTGTCGCTGCTGTCACTCTCCCTGCGCGGGCCCAGGAGAGCCCCTACATTGTGACCTATGACCACTATCTCGAGGAGCCCGGCAGCCTCGAAGTCGAGTACTTCTCCACCTTCGGCACCCAGCGCGGCGGCAACGACTTCCATGCTTTCTGGGCCGAGTTCGAATACGGCGCCACCGCCTGGTGGACCACCGAGGTCTACCTCGACGGCCAAACCACATTCAACGACAGCACCATCTTCACCGGTTTTCGCTGGGAGAATCGCGTCCGCCTTCTTCAGCGGGAGCACTTCATCAATCCGGTGCTCTACATTGAGTACGAGCAAACCAGCGGCGCCGACAAAATTCTCAAGGAAGTGGAAGGCCACGACGTCGAATCGGATTATGCGGACCCGAACGCCCTGGCCCGCCAGGAGCACGATCACGAACTGGAGTTCAAGTTGCTGCTTTCCAACTCCTTCAAGGGCTGGAATGTCGCCGAGAACACCATTGCCACCAAGAACCTCACCGGCGGCAATCCCTGGGAGTTCGGCTACGCCATCGGCGCCGACCGTCCTTTGGCCCTGAAAGCTTCCGCCCAGCGCTGTAGTTTCTGCCGCGAGAATTTCATTGCCGGAGTTGAAATGTATGGTGGTCTCGGCGACCGCTATAGTTTCGGTCTCCACGATACCTCTCACTACTTGGCGCCGGTGATCGCCTGGAACCTGCCCTCAGATTGGACTCTGCGCCTGTCGCCCGGTTTCGGCCTCAATGACAACAGCCATCGCTTCCTGCTGCGCTGGGGCGTCTCGCGCGAATTCTCCGGCTTCGGTTCCGCGATCAGCCGCCTCCTCGGAGGCCGCCCATGACCGCAGAGGCGAGGAACGGGATAAAGTTGACATCGAGCATGAGAAAGCGAAGGTCTCATCGTGGGCGCATCTTCGTAACGCTGTCCGGTTCCGCGATCGCTCTACTTCTTGCCGTTGGTGTTGCCACGGGTCAGACGGAGAGCTCCGCACCTACCAGGAAAAGCAACTCCGTCTACGCGGAATTGGCGAAGGCTCCCAAGAAAGCGGCCGGTCGCCGCAATCCTTTAGAAGCCGATTCCGATGCCGTGGCGGCGGGTGGCAAGCTATTTGCCATGCATTGCGCTGAGTGCCACGGGGAGATGGCCGAGGGCGGCAAGAAAGCCCCGAGCCTGCTCGCCGACGAGGTGCAACGGGCAACTCCCGGCACGCTCTTCTGGCTGCTGACGAACGGCGTGGTCCGCCACGGCATGCCTGTATGGTCCAAGCTTCCTGAACCCCAGCGCTGGCAACTGGTTAGGTTTATCAAGTCCCTCGCCTCCCCTGCTCAGGCCAGCTCGAACGGGGAAAAAACAGCTCATCCCTGACCGCCGGAAAGCTTGCGACCTTCCGATCTCCACAAGCATCTAACGGCAGTGTTACGATAATAAGTTCGGCTCCCTTACGGGAAGCACTTATACAGATCGCCGGCCCGGCAGCGCAGCCCGATGAGCGTCCGCTGGCAGTCCGACGTTTACAACGAGGAGAACCCAAATGGCAGGCAACGGAATCGTCGAAGTGACCGATGCAAACTTCGACCAGGATGTTTTGAAATCGGACAAGCCCGTTCTCGTGGACTTCTGGGCGACCTGGTGCGGCCCCTGCCGCGCTATTGCCCCCATTGTCGAAGAGCTGGCCACCGAGTATCAGGGCAAGATAAAAATCGGCAAGATGGATGTTGACTCCAACAGCGCCACCCCGATGCGCTACAAAGTCACCGGCATCCCAACACTATTGGTGTTCAAGGCAGGCCAGGTCGTCGAGCAAATCGTCGGCTACAAGCCCAAGGACGCCATTGCGCAGGCGCTGAACAAGCACATCGGATAAGCTTCTAGCTCCTAGCTAAAACACTTCAACGCACGCTGAGCTTCTTGAGCAGCGTGCGTTTTTGTTTTCGAGATCTAAGGTTCAGTTCTGAGAGGCCAGGAACCACGTCCTTAGCCATCGGCTAGAACCTAGCAGCTAGAAGCGGTCTTTCAATACTTCCTCAGCACGCCGATCACCCGCCCCTGCACATCCACCGACGCCGCCGGCACAATGATCGGCTTCATGTTTGCGTTCGAGGGCTGGAGTCGGATGTTGTCGCCTTCCCGGTAGAAGCGTTTCAGGGTAGCGTCGGTCAAATCCACGAGCGCGACCACAATGTCTCCGTTGTGCGCGGTGCGGGCTTTTTCCACCAGCACGTAGTCGCCGTCGAGGATGGCCTCGTCCTGCATCGAGTCGCCCCGCACTTCGAGCACAAAGACTTCTTTCGAGCGCACAAAGTCGGCCAGCGAGATGGTCTCGTTGCTCTGCACCGCTTCAATCGGCTGCCCGGCCGCGATGCGCCCCACCAGCGGGAGGACGACCGCAGTGTTTACGCTCATCGCCTGCTTGAGCCGTCCCTTGGGAGGCAGCAGGTCAATCGAACGGCTGCGGTTGTAGTCGCGCGTCAGCAATCCCTTTTTTTCCAGGTTCGTGACGTGCTTGTGCACCGTGGCCAAAGAGGTCAGCTGCAGCCCTTTGCCAATCTCCTCAAACGAAGGAGAGTATTGGTGCTCCGCCACGAATCGCGAAATGAAGTCGTATACTTCGCGCTGTCTGCGTGTGATGGCCATGCCGCCATTATTGGCGAACAGAAGGCGAAAAAGCAAGTGGGAAGTTAGTTGCGCCCCGGTCGTGGATGAAACTTTTGTCCCGCTCACAACTCCAATCTGCCAGCACGGAAGTTTTCGCACCGAACAAGAGGAAACGAAATTGCCATCTTCCACTCGCTTCGCTCTGATTCTCGTCGCATCGCTGCTCGGCGCCACGGCCTGCAATGCCAAAGCAAACCCAAGCCCGTCTCGCCGCCGTGCCCGCACCCTTGCAAGACGCGCCACGCGCCGCTACTGCTGGCCAACAAACCGCGGTGGTTTCCGGCGGATGTTTCTGGGGAATCCAGGCAGTCTTCCAGCACGTGAAGGGCGTGATCAGCGCGACCTCCGGCTACGCAGGCGGCTCCGCCAAGACCGCCGAATACGAAATCGTCAGCACCGGCGAAACCGGACACGCGGAGTCGGTGCAGATCGTCTACGATCCTTCGCAGATCACCTATGGCGAACTGTTACGCGTCTTCTTTTCCGTGGCGCACGACCCGACGCAACTCAATCGTCAAGGCCCCGACGAGGGCACGCAATATCGCTCGTCGATTTTCTACCGCAACGACGAGCAGAAGCACATCGCCGAGGCCTACATCTCCCAACTCGACAAGGCCAAAATATTTCGGCGTCCGATCGTGACTCAGGTCGTGCCGCTGCAGGCTTTCTACCCCGCTGAGGCCTACCACCAGAACTACGCGGCGCTGCATCCCAACCAGCCCTACATCGTCTACAACGATGCTCCCAAGGTCGAGCACCTCCGCCTGCAATTCCCCGACCTCTACACCGGAAAGTAGAAGAGCCAAGGAAAAGATGATGTTCCGAAAACGTAACTGAGATCCGCGACACAACGCTATGGTCCGCAGCGCGGTCTCTTGCACCGAATGCGACGTTCACCTCGGTCACGTCTTTGACGACGGCCCCGAACCCACGCATCTTTGCTACAGCATGAATTCCGCCTCTCTGCGTTTCGTTCCAAGAAGCAATACAATCAACGCATGAACTCCACGCTTCCCGTTTTCCGCGAACTCAGCGCCGTAGAAAAAATCTTCAACCGCGTTTTCGGATTTGTCGTCGGTCTTGGTCTGGGCTTCTCCCACAACTACCTGCTCCAAGTTCGCGGACGGAAGACCGGCAAGCTCTACTCCACGCCAGTGAATCTGCTGGAACTGAACGGGAAGAGTTATCTGGTCGCTCCTCGCGGACGAACGCAGTGGGTGCGGAACGCCGAAGCCGCCGGAGAAGTCACACTAAAGAAGGGAAGCACCCGCCGGAAATTCCGCCTCAATCCGATTCCTGATGCCGAGAAGCCGCAGATCCTGAAGGCCTATCTCGACACGTTCCGCCGCGAAGTGCAACGCTACTTCCCTGTGGCCGCAGGATCAACGCTCGAGTCGTTCGCTGAACTGACATCGAGCTATCCTGCATTCGAACTTCTGGCATTGTGACTGCACATTCCCGAATCACAGCAAATTTCGGAAACGCATTTTCCCTCTTGCGCGAACACGCGGTAGCAATGGTTGTAGCACCGCCGTCCGGGCGGCTGTCGCGGGGGCGTCTCGCCCACGTGCGTGGCCGATGCCCCATTTCTCGCGTCTCTTGCGTAAGAAAGCCTGCCCTGAGCGAAGCCGAAGGGTGGGACTTTCGACAGAGCGGAGTTTAAGACGTGCCGCTGGTCCTAGAATCTACTTACCTTCGGCGTCGTGGTCCACGTCGCCTGCGCTCCTCAGCGTGACCTGGTCATGCGAGAGCGCGCCACTCTTCGGCACGGGCGGAGTCTCGGCGCGGCGATCGGGCTTAGGTTCCGCACGCGGATGCGAGGCTTCACGGACGTCGACCGGTTGAGCGGTGTGAATTGGAGTGATCATAGCCTGGTCCTCTAGGGAATATGATCGGCGGGGGACGAAGAAACATTAGAGAATCGGTGCCGGATTGGTAATCTTTGGTAAGAGTTACCTTCTTAGAAGTATGGGAATTGCGATGAATACGCGTGAGGATTTACCTGTTCTTTCGGAATTGAACGGTGCGTCCTTTGAGAGCCCTGCCGCTTGGATCTGAAGGCGCTTCGAACCCGATGCGGCTGCGGCGTTGGCTCAGCGGGACTCATGAGTTCGCGGATTGCGTCCATCAAGTCCTGGATATCGGTGTCATGACTCTCCAGACGGCGTTCCAGTTCCGCCAGCTTCGTCAGGATATGGCGGTTTCCGGCGATGGCGCGACGCATACGCACAAAAGCAAGAACGACAAACACGCTCATTTCGATCGCGCGTTCGGAGTTCAGCACTGTGGCCGCCATGATGGCGCCGTGTTCGGTAAAGGCGTAGGGACGATAACGCGCGCCGCCGTGGCCTTCACTTGAGATCACATTTTGTGATCTCAAGATTTTCAATTCGTGCGGGGAGAGTTGAAAGCGAAAGGCGAGAGGAAATCGTTTCGCATTGCGCTTGACCTGCTGATTCAGGTGCCGGACTTGTACGCCGTAGAGTTCGGCGAGGTCGGTGTCGAGGATGACCCTCTGCCCACGGAGAACGAAGATTTTCGAATCAACTTTTCTTGCGACCACGATCGCTGTCTTCGCCATATTTTAGAACTCGTTTCAAACTTGAGATCACAAATTGTGATCTCAAGTTTTCGAGGAAGATTAGCAGCAGAATAGCAGCCGGCTGTATGTTGGAGCACCGCGAAAGTTCATTCTTCGTGCCTGCGAGTGCCGATTCAGGAAGAACGTTATGACTGAGCAGACAACGTAATCAAACCCGAGACCGTCAAGGGATAAATTACCCTCCCGTATTCTCAGGGTTTTGCCCGCAAAAATATTGAGCCCGTAGGACCTTGTCGAGATTGCCCGCCGCGCCAATGATTTCAATGGACCGAAGGGGGAGGGGGCCCCAACTAAGCTTCGGCCGTGAAGAAGCTCTCCTCCGGCTTGGTCTCTATTTGGTCGGGGGCTCCGTCGGCAGCGACGTCCTGCACGAACTCGCGACGGCGTTCTGGGCCCTCGCGCTCGACGACGCGCACGCGGCGGGCGGGCATGGTGCTGGGTTCGAGGCTGGCGATGCGGCCTTCGCGCACCTGGATTTGTGCACGGAACCAGTCGGTGCGATACATACGGCCTGCGGCATAGAAGGTCATCGAGGCCGCGATGGGGCCTTCAAATTCCTCTCCCGTACACGCCAGAATGCGGCGGCCCATTTCCTGCGACCAGGTCAGACCGCCGACCAAAGGATCGTTCAAGCGGCAGCGTTCGAAGGGCGTGGCATGCGAGAGCTTGCGCAATTGCAGGAGCTGCAGAAGGACTGACGTTTTTGCCAGGTTGGTAACGATGACTCTGGCTTCGGTCGCGGAGACGCGCTCCATCTTGATGTGGATGTCCGGCGACCACTCGCGCTCGAACTCTTCACGGGCCAGGGCCAGGCCTTTGTCGGTGGCCTCGACGTAGCGCAGCGTGGCGCGGGCCAGAATCACGCTGAAAAGGCAAGTCACAACCGTGGCGATGACCGGGACATAGCTGATCAGCGTGGTAAACGGGATGCGATACGAGTTGATCAACTGCATGTGCATAGACGAGTGGCTCCTGCGGACGCGGGTTCGGGACGGGGAAGCGATCCGGATGAGTCTAGCGGGAGGGGGCGCGGCGCTCCAGATGCGAATGGTGCGAGGCCGGCAACCGGCTTAGAGCAGGGTCTTTGGTAACCAGCGATAGAAGTAGTTGTTGATGACGATGGCTTTACGAATGCCCGCGCGGTGCGGCGGCAGAATGCCGGCGCTACAGCCGTCGCTACTCCAATACGCTGTCGTCCAGCTTTTTCTTTCCCCAGTCGGCGGCGGCTTGCACGAAGGCCAGAACGATGGGGTGCGGCTTCTTTTCGGTGGACGACAATTGCGGCTGGAAGAGCGTGGCCAGGAAAAAACGGTGCGTCGGCGATTCGATCGCGCGGATTTCGCCTTGGGCGCCGCGCGCCACTACGGGGAATCCCGCTTCCATGGCCGCCCATTCAAAGTCAGGATTGACTTCGAAGTTGCAGAAGTACTCTTCGGTCGCGGTTTCTTTTCCCTTTCCGTAAAAAGACTGCAGGTAGGAGCCGGGACGCAGGCGAATCTCCGGGACCGCGCCGGATAGCTTCGGGGCGTCGCCCTTGCGATTGGGCACGGCACAGGCGACAGGATAGATGATGACGTTCTTCGAGCCGGAATTGTTCTCGGCGCTGTCGGCGTCTGGGATGTGGAGGACGTTGCGGGCGAATTCGATGAAGGCGTACTGGAATCCGCGCGCAGGTGCCGAGGAACGGCCAGTCGCGGCGGCGGGCGAACTCGATCCCTTTGAGCATGCCGTCGAAACTCTTGAAGGGGCTGCCGGGCGAGGCCCACAGGCCGTCGAAACTTTCGAGCGTCTTTTCGGCTGTGTCAGCCGTGAGCGACGGAGTGGGCAACCACTCGGACTCGACCGTCATGTTGAGTTTGTGGGCGGCGTGTTGCAGGGAATCCGTGGTGGCGTGGTGCGAGCGGAAATCCGCGTTGAAGTCGCCCAGGATTCCGATGCGAACGGCGTTACTCACGGGTTGATTGTACTAGAGGCGCAGCGGCGGGTTACGCGGGAGTGAAGAGGAGCAAGGTTAGAAGCGTGGTGCGGGAGAATCGCCGCCGTCGCGGGCGAGGGAGCCCGCGCCACACACCGTCAGAGCAAACGCTCGATGCCCAGGAAGAAGTAGAGGCTGAGCAGCGCGAGCGCGGGGCCCCCCCAGATCATCAGGGCGCATTTCCAGCCGAGGGAGCGGGCGACTGCCTGCTGGCTGCGCCAGGAAATCAGAAAAGTTTTGTTGTTGGTCCCCTTCATGAGCACCACTGGCGGATGCGGATCGAAAGCATTCGCTGGCGCTGGGGAACTTGAGCCGGAGCCGTTGCTCCCGCTGGGCGTGATCACTGGGTCAGCCAAGGCCTGTACACCTTGATGGGCCACGCCTGCGGCAGGCACTCCCGCTGCGGCCCATGACGCGGGACTGGAGATTCCTGCTTTCATCAGGGCGGCCGCGACTTTTTGCTGCTGAGTCATCTCCGACGCTTTCGTGGTGACGGATTCCCCGGAAGACAGTCGAATGATCGGATGCGGAGGAGCGTCGGATGGAGTCGCGAACCGCTGGGCAAAGGAATCTTCGTCAAAATCGACGCGGGACGAGCCTGCGAGGAAGGAGAGCGAACCGAGCGACAGCGAGAATCCATTTGTGGAAATCGAGTTGATTGGCTCGGAGTCGCGAACCGGCTGGGGGCCGACTTCCAGGCCCGGATTTTCGCTCAGCGTGCCCAGAATGAACAGCGAGTTCTTGGGCTTGATGCAGTACTCTTGCACCTTGATTTTGTTGTTGGTGACGATTCCGTGGCGCGCCAGAAAGCTGCGCACATTGTCCGGAGCCGGATCTCTTGTGGTGAAGAACGAATCGCAAAATTCCTGTTCAAAATCGCGGTGCAGGTCGAGATCGGCTCCGCGCGGATCGACCAGCACGCGTCCGGTATTGTCATCGACGAAGAAGGGCACGTGCATGCACTCGCCGGCAACCTTGACCCAGTCTTTATTCTTGCCGCGTTGTCTGTACTCCCAGACCAGGGTGCGATAGTAGTAGCAGGGGCGCGCCGTGATGGGCGCGACCATGGTGTAAGGACCGTCGGCGAGGCCGCTGACTTCGACCATTCCCATCGAGGCGCTGCGAATCTTCGAGAACGGAGTGTCGAGAATCAGGCGGCGACGCTGTAGCAGCAGGAATCCGTAGAAGAAAAGGCCGATGCCGGCGCAGAAGCCGATGCCGCACCAGATCAGCAGTCCCGTGGGGTCCGATGAGCGAAGGATCAGAACAGAAAGTGCCACCGACGAAGTCCGCGGGGCAGGCTGATACACACTCCCCATAGTCAGGCTAGCGAATCGGGAGGCCCAGGAGCGGCAAAAAATGGCAGGATCCGCTTACCTTGGTAATCGCTGGGACTCGGAGAAAAGCTCGGTGATTTGCCGACTGCGCCGGAGTCGAAGCGATGCCGGCGCTCCTGCTGTACTGGATCACCACACGTCGCACCTCTTGCCTTCCGGGCGCACCATTGCCGCATCCGCTTTGCAAATCCACGCATTCTGAAAATCCGGGAGATTCGAGAGCGGCCCGATCACGCGATACTTTGCGATCGGATGGGGATCGCTTTGCACCATCAGGCGCTGGGCTTCGATGCGGATTTGGTCGCCGCGGAATTGTCCCCAGGCGATGAAGAACTGCTGCTCGGGCGTGAAGCCGTCGATGTCAGCCGGACGCTTGCCCTCGAGCGATTTCTGATACGCGAGATAAGCGATCCTGGCGCCGCCCAAGTCGCCAATGCTTTCGCCCAGCACCAGTTTGCCGTTGTGGTGGATATCTTTCTCGATGTAGTAGTGATCGAATTGATCCGAGACGCAGGCGGCGCGTGCTTGGAAGTCCTTCAAGTCGGCCTCGGTCCACCAGTTGCGCAGGCGACCCAGATAGTCGTACTGCGCCCCTTCGTCATCGAAGCCATGCGAGATCTCGTGGCCGATCACGACGCCGATCGCGCCATAATTCACTGCGTCGACGGCGTGCATATCGAAGGCGGGTGGCTGCAGGATCCCGGCGGGGAATACGATTTCGTTGAGCAGCGGATTGTAGTATGCGTCGGAGGTGGGCGGAGTCATGCCCCAGCGGCCGCGGTCGACGGTCTTGCCGATCTGCTCGCGGTCGTCTTCCTCGACGAACTTTCTTCCGGCGATCATGTCTTCAAAAAACGCATCGCGACGAATTGCGACGTGGCTGTAATCCTTCCACTTGTCGGGATATCCGATCTTGGGGTTGAAGGTGGCGATCTTGGCCATGGCCTTTTCTTTGGTGTCGTCACTCATCCAGGGGCGGCTGAGGATGTCGTCGCGCATGGCGGCGAGCAGATTGCGTACCATCTCCTGCATGCGGGCCTTGGCTTCGGGCGGGAAATATTTCTCCACGTACTTTTGTCCGAGTGCCTCGCCCAAGTATTGATCGGTGGACTCGACGCAGCGTTTCCAGCGTGGCTTCATTTCGGTGGTGCCGCTCAGGTACTTTCCGTTGAAGGCGAAGTCCTCCTCGACGAAGGGCGTAGAAAGAGAACTCGCGGTCGAATTCAGCAGTTGCCACTTCAAATACACTGTCCAATCGGCCAGCGGTGTGTGCTGCATCTGACGATCGACTTCCAGCATGAACTTGGGCTGGTCGACGTTGATGTCGACATCGGTGGGCAGTTGCTTGTGTTTGAAGTAGCTGGCCCAGTCCACATGCGGAGTCATGGCCTGCAGTTGGGCAAAAGTAGTGTTGTGATCGGTCGCTGACGGGTCGCGAAGCGCAACGTTGTCGAGGGAAGCTTCGGCTAACTTCGTCTCCATGTCCATGATGGTCTGCGATGCTGCAGCGGCAGACTTCAGGTCCCACCCTGCGAGCTTGAACATGGCAGTCACGTGCTCCACGTATTTTTCGCGGGCTTCCTTGAAGCGCGGCTCTGGTTTCAGGTAGTAGTCGCGATCGGGCAGGCCTAGACCGCTTGCCCCAAGATCGGCGAGCACCCACGAGGGTTTATGCGGGTCCTGCTGGCTGCCGAGCGCGAAGGGAACTTGTACGAGAATGTCGTGCAGTTCGGCCATCACCGGCTGCAGCGCAGCGATGTCTCGGGCAGCGTCGATCCTGGCGAACAACGGCTTGATTGGATCCATGCCGCGGGTGTTCACGCGGGACTCGTCCATGCAGGCGCCGTAGTAGTCGCCGATGATTTGTTCGGTGCTCCCCTTGGGCGCATGCCTGTCGGAGGAAGCGGCGTCCAAAATATCGCGCAGTTTGTCTTTGGAAGATTCGCCGGCGGCCCAGCGTTTGCTCCAGCGGGTCATCGAAGCCGGAATCGGATTGTTCGCCCGCCACGTGCCGTTCGCAAATTCAAAAAAGTCGGTGCACGGATCGGCTTTGCGATCGAGATCGTTCAGGTCGATGCCATGCAGAGAGCTGCTCTGCGAGTACAGGATTGATGAGGGGAGTAGGAGAAAGGAGAGAAGAAGACAGGACTTGCAATCGAACATAAGATCCTCGTGATTCCGCGAAATCTCTAACGGCATGATGTTACGACATCAATATGTCTAAAGACGACTTTATAAACTTTGAGGTCAAGGACACCCGATGTAAACTTGTCCCGGCTAGCGTAGAAGCCGTGATCAGGTCCACGACCTTGATTCGCAGCCTGCCCATATGTCGAGCAAACCACTTGGTTTCGGCGGCGCTTTGATTCTCGTGCTGCTACTGTCAAGCTCTTCTGTCTGCGCCCAAACGCAGCAATTACAAGGGCGGTTTTACGGAGAGACAGACAGTTACATGGTGGGCGAACCCGTGCTTTTTAACCTCGAAATCAAGAATACTGGTCCAGAAGTCCTGTACCTGCATGCGAAGAATCCGGCCGGTTGTTTGGACACGTATGAGTTCTCCGCCCAGGGAACCAACTCTCCAGTCTGTAGCGCAAAATGGAATTCCGAATGCATCGATGACCTGTTGACGCTAAAGCCGGGAGAATCAGAGCAGGGCCAGTGGCCGCTAAACTTCTGGTATCAATTCGAAAAAGAGGGCAAGTATGAAGTGAATGTGACCCGCCACATTCCGATTATGTCCAGTGCCGGGGAGTACCGGGATTTCACGTTTTCTTCGAAGTTCGAAGTCAGAATTGCTCCATTAGATTCCGCCCGCGTGCAAGGTATCCTCCAAGACTTCGAAAAAAAACTCCACAGCCATGATCCCGAGGTTCGGCATGCCGCCCTTGATGTTCTTTCCTCTACCGCACCGGAATATTTCCAGGACATAGCCCTGACAGTTTCCAGAAGCAAAGACGCCTTTGCCGTGCTTCACGCCATTGGAGCTCTCGAACGAATTAACAGCGCCGAAACGAGAGCGGCTTTGGGCGATCTTCTCACTGCTGAAGAACCAAGCACAGATGACGAAATCCTGGTGCGTGTTCACGCTATAGAAGGACTGGGCCATAGCGGAGATGCCAGCTATCAGACTTCAATCGGACGATACTTGGAGGACAAGAACGAGCATATCCAATTGGCGGCGATGGTGGCGATCGCCCAACTAGGAAAGGCGGACGCAGTACCTCAACTGCAGCACTTTTTCTTCAGTTCCAATCCTCTGTTTCGAAAGAACGCGGCGTACGCGTTGAGCTATTCGACCAGGCCTGAAGCCGTCGAAGCACTAATCGATGCAATACCCGACAAAGATTCTGGCGTGCGCGAGCGAATACTCGCTAGCTTGACTAGTCTTACAGGGCACCCATTTGAAGACGCCAAGGGCACCGAAAAGTCCCCCGTCCAGACGCAGAACGCCTGGCGGTTCTGGTGGCGTGAAAACAAAGATAAAGTGTACTTCCCGGACCGCCTAGAGTTTCTTTGCCGTATGAAATAAATAGCAGGCGCGTATAGCTCGGCTCGGTGCGACGTTGGCGTGCTCTACCCGCCCGCCTTCAATTCCGTCAACACCTGCTTGGCGATTTCCTTCAGCGTTTCGAAGACGCCTACGCCCTGGAAGGCGACGGCTTCCACAATGGGTTCATTTTTCTTGCGCAGTTCGGTGGAGAGCATGTCTATGGGCAGAATATTGGGCAGGTCGCGCTTGTTCAGCTGGAGCACGTAGGGAATTTTGTTGAAATCATAGCCGTGCTCTTTCAGGTTCGACATCAGGTTCTCGAGAGCTTCCACGTTGGCGTCCATGCGCTGCTCCTGGGAGTCAGCGACGAACACGATGCCGTCCACACCGCGCAGAATCAGCTTGCGGCTGGCATCGTAAAAGACCTGGCCGGGCACGGTATAGAGGTGGATGCGCGTCTTGAAACCGCGCACCGAGCCGAGATCGAGCGGCAGAAAATCGAAGAACAGAGTCCGCTCGGTTTCGGTGGCCAGCGAAATCATCTTGCCCTTCTGCTGGTCCGCAGTTTTCTGGTAGATCACCTGCAGATTTGTGGTCTTGCCGCCTAATCCGGCGCCGTAGTACACGATCTTGCAATTGATCTCACGCGCTGCGAAGTTGATGAAACTCAAGACTTTCCTCAAATGCGGGCATACCCTCAGGGGGCTGCCGCGCGCACCAATTCCTTTATGGAGGCTCGGGGTCTTTATATCATATGGGACGTGCCAAACGCAGGTTACTGACGTGACTCCGGGCTCGAAGAGGCGTTATGGGCCGACGGGATGGCGTAATAGCCAGCCTTGGTATAGATATTCAGGCCCTTCTTGTCCACCAGAACCTCAATGCTGCGATAGGAGGCGGGGCCGGTTGTCGCCTTAGGGATATAGGCAAGGGTGTATTGGTTTCTCGCCTCCGAGGTGATCTGCGCATACGCGTCTTCAATCGCATTGCGGGAGAGTTCGGGTAAGATCTCTCCCCCTCCTGTTGCCGAAGTGTACTTTGGAAGAATATCGCTGTAGCCCTGGCCGGGAAGATGGTGGAGCTTGTCGATCTGGCGGTAAATGGGCAGCGCCCCACTGTCGACTACAACCGCTTTCACCTGAATACCCTGGGTCTCAAGCACGCGCAACACATCCTTGTAACTGGCTTTGCTGCCCAGTTCCCGCCCATCACTGATGACGAAGATTACCTTCCGGCGGGTGCGGTCGCGCTTGCTTAGATCTAACGCCGCGCGCAGGATGGCATCATTCAAAACGTAGGCTTCCCTGGGTGGAGTATTGACAGGCTGGATGATCGGTCCTCCGACCGGGGCTCCGTTTACCGTCGGTCCCTCAGGTCCCAGCGGCCCGCCCAACACAGGTGGACCATTGTTGCGACCGCGCACCAGTTTCAGCTGGTTGAGCGCTGCCGTCAGTTTTTCGGGCCGGCCGCTAAAGTCCGTGACCTGTGTGACTGTACTGCTGTAGGTATAGAATGCGACCTCATCGTAAGGGCTGAAGGCGCCGACGAGGGACCCGTAAGTCTGGTTTACCTTTTGCAGGGCTACGTCAGAGATGCCGGTGTCGAGCACCACCGCCACTGAAAGTTCAAAGGGATCGCTGGTGAAGTACGTCAGCGTCTGTACCTTACCGTTTTCCTTCACGACGAAATCTTTAGGAAGCAGGCCATCGACAGGGCGCCCGTCGGAGTACTTGACCATGACAGGAATCTGTACGACGTTGGCCGAAACTGAGATCGTGTAAAGATCCTGCTTGGGATTGATCTGATTTCTTGGTCTGCTGCCCGCAGGAATCGTCTCAACCGGAGGCATGGGAGGCGCAGCCTGATTGCCCTGATCCGGTTGCTGAGCAGCCTCACCGGGAAAGGGAATCTGTTGGGTGCTCTTGCCCTCCTCGGGCGGAAGCGCGGCGGGAAGCTTGGGAGTTGGGGGCTGGACCGTCGAGGGTGCGTCGGGAATATCCTGCGCCGGTTGCGAGTTGGCGGGCGGCTGGGACTGAGTCTGGCTTCCGCCGGACTGCGCGTGCAGGGCCGGAATCGCCAGCGCCAGCACCGCCAGAGCCATTACCGTGGATCCTACGCGGATCCGACATGCTTCGTTTTTAGTCACCGGCGCCATGGTCTCCTCGTCCCGCGAAAAAATGCCGCTTTCCGCCTCTAAGATGCTCAATCGACCCCGTTTGGTGCATCTAAGGATTAGACTAACACTAACTAAGAATCCCGAGAGTGTCCCGGATGCCTAAGCTTCTTGTCCCTCAGCGCCGAATCCTGGCCGTAGTGGCCTTGGCTGCCCTCTTCCTGGCCTCCCCCCTCATCATTGCCCAGCAGTCTTCCGCCCCGCAAGCAGCGCCGGGCCAGCAACCCGCTTCCCCAAGCCAGAAACCTGATGCCCAGAAATCCGACGACTCTCAGGAACCTACCGAGACCCTGAAAGTAAACGTCAATGTGGTGCAGCTTTTCTTCAACGTAAAGGACAAGCACGGCGCGCTCATCCCCAACCTCACGAAAGACGACTTTGAGGTCCATGAAGACGGCACGCCGCAGACCGTCAAGTATTTCACGGCCGAGACGAACCTCCCACTCACGCTCGGGATCATGATCGACGCCAGCGGCAGCCAGCGCAACGTCATCGACATGGAAAAAGAAGTCGGCGGCGCGTTCCTGCACCAGATTCTTACCGACAAAGATGAAGCCTTTGTCATCAGCTTTGACATCTCTGTGGACCTGCTGCAGGACTTTACACGCGACGTTCACCGCCTGCAGGCCGCTCTGAATAAAGCGAAGGTCAACGTGGACTACACCAGCGGGGGCATCCCTGGCATGGGGGGCGGTCCCGTGCCTCAGCATAATTCGCCGGGAACGCTGCTCTATGATGCCGTGTATCTCTCGGCTCACGACATGTTGGCCAAGGAAGTTGGCCGCAAGGCCATGGTGCTGCTCACCGATGGTCAGGACGAAGGCAGCCGGCTGAAAATTCAGGACGCGATTGAAGCCGCGCAGAAGGCGGACTCCATCGTTTATGTCCTGCTCTGCGCAGATCGCGGGTTCTACGGCGGGATTGGCTATTCCGGCGAATCCGAGATGCGGCGTCTTACCGAGCAAACCGGCGGCCGCGTCATCAACGTGGGCAACAAGTTCGACAAGCTCCGGGATGCCTTCGACCAGATCGCTGCCGAATTGCGCAGCCAGTACAACATCGGCTATACCCCAACCAATACCAAGCTCGATGGCAGCTACCGCAAGCTTGAGATTAAGAACAAGCAGAACTACAAAATCCAAGCACGCGCGGGCTATTACGCCGGACGTAAACAGGACTAGCCCATGTGGATCGGGCACCCCTGCCCGCCGCCTTTGATTTTGTGTTGATTTTTGTTTTTCGGGCAACAAAGTCAAAAGCCGCGGGCGGGGGCCCCTTCGGCTGCGCTCAGGGCAGGTCCGCGCCGCATAAGCGCAAGCACCTAGACATCCTGATACACTCCCTTGCGGAGGTTTCCATGCCCCGATTCTCCCGGCGTTCATTCCTGCATTTGTCGGTTGCTGCGTCGGCAGCGGCTGCGTTCCAAGTCATGACAGAACCCATGCTGGCCGCGGCTGCCCGGCGCCGGCCGCACGCGAAGGATGCGGTGCTGATCGATTCGAACGAGAATCCGCTCGGCCCCTGCCAGGCCGCACGCGACGCGATCTCCGCTATCATTCCGCAAGGCGGCCGCTACTCCGACAATCTCACCGATGAACTCGTCAGTGCCTTCGCCCAGAGCGAAGGCCTCACTCCAGAGTACATCTACTGCACGGCCGGTTCGACTCCTCCGCTCTGCCTCAGCGTGCTGGCCTTCACCTCGCCGCAGAAGAGCTACGTCACCGCCGACCCATGCTTCGAGACGGGTATGATGATGGCCGCCGTTGCGGGAGCGCGCGTGGTCAAGGTTCCGCTCACGAAGACCTACGCGCATGACGTCAAGGCCATGCTGACCGCCGGCCCGGACGCGGGCGTCTTTTATATTTGTAACCCCAACAACCCCACCGGCACGCTCACTTCGCACTCGGACATCGAGTATCTCGTCGCCAACAAGCCCAAAGACTCGATCATTCTGATTGACGAAGCCTACATCCACTTGTGCGACGCGCCATCCACGCTCGATCTTGTCAAGGCTGGGAAGGATGTGATTGTGCTGCGCACGTTCTCGAAGGTCTACGGAATGGCGGGCTTGCGCTGCGGATTGGTGATTGCGCGCCCCGAGTTGCTGGAAAAAGTTGTTGCGCGAGGCGGACAGAATTTTATGCCGACCACGGCGGTCGCCGGGGCCACCGCCAGTTTGAAGGATCCTACGCTGGTCATGGAACGCCGCCGCATCAATGCCGGCATTCGCCAGCAGACATTTCAGTGGCTCGATCGCAACGGCTACAGTTACATTCCTTCCGAGTCCAACTGTTTCATGCTCGATACCAAGCGGCCGGGTAAGGAGGTGCGAGACGCCGTGGCGAAGGAAAACGTGCTGATTGGCCGCGTCTGGCCCGTGATGCCCACCTACGTCCGCATCACTGTAGGAACGCAAGAAGATATGGATCGCTTCCAGGTTGCATTCCAGAAAGTAATGAAAGGGTAACTGTGGCGCGGGCACTCTTGCCCGCGGCTTTTGACTTTGAAATGGTTACAGATTCACGCCGGCGCTTCCGTCCACAGTACTCTCCGCCCTTCCCGGCTGCTCTTGTGCGCGAGTAATACTCCGCGCATGGTGCGCAGCGCCTGCTCCGGCGTCACATCCAGCGGAGATCTCTTCTCCATCGCATCTCTCACATTGGCGTAAAACCCGCGATAGTCTCCGCGTTCGGTCTTCACCCTGCGAATTTCCCCACCCACGCGGCTCAGAGTCCCCCACCGTTCCTCCGGTTCCTCGCCCCAATCCGCCCCCCACTCTGGTCCGTCGGGGCAGTTCTCGCTCCGCAGAATCTCCTCCTGTGGATCCATTCCGTACTTCACGAATGATCCCTCTGTCCCGTGAATCAGCAAGTGAGGCCCGGGAGCATAGGCAACAATCCGGGCGCGCAAAGTCGCTCGCAGACACGAATACTCCATATGTACATCAAAGGAATCGTCCACCTGTGAAACCTGTCTCTGGCAGAAGGCCGACGCCCAAATTGTCTCGGGTTCGCCAAATAAAACCAGCGCCTGATCGATCAAGTGTGGCCCCAGATCCCAGAGAACTCCGGCCGCAGGATAGTCTGGGCGCTCCCGCCACGCTCTCGCCTTGGTCTCCAGGCGAAAGCGGTCAAAGCGCGCCTCGTACTCGGCAATCGCGCCCAGCGCGCCCGATTTCACGAGCTTCTTGACCGTATGAAAATCTCCGTCCCAGCGCCGGTCTTGATACACGGTGAGCAGGCGCCCGCGATCGGCGGCGAGACGGACCAGTTGTTCCGCTTCCGCCATCGTAGGCGTGAATGGCTTGTCCACGACCACGTCGCGCCCCGCTTCGAGGCAGGCTTTGGTATAGGAGAAGTGCGAATCGTTCGGAGTGGCCACGACGCACAGGCCGATCGTTTTGTCGGAGAGCATTTCCTCGAGCGTCCGAGCCACTCGAACTTCCGGATATTTTTCCTTCGCCTTGGACCCGTGTCGCTCGAGGATGCAGGCCAATTCCATCCCCTGGACGCCCCGAATGATGGGAGCATGAAACGCCTGCCCCGCCAGACCAAATCCGATTAAGCCCACTCGCACCATGATTTTTTTCCTCCGTGAGCGCCGCGATCCGTGTTCAGCGGTCCTTCACGCGCCGCACAAATTTCAATCCCGACCAAACCACGGTCACCGCGCATATTTTTACGTCCACCAAGCCCGCGTCGAGTCCAATCTCGCGCACGCTGTTCTCATCCAGATCCGTGGCCACGCCGGAACTTCTCTTGGGCCAACTCACCCACAGCATTCCGGCGGGCGCGAGCAACTTGCAGATTCGCTTAAAATCCTTCGTCAGTTGCACTTTCGATTTCGTGAAGACGATGGCGAAGTCGAGCGCAGCCTTCCCATCACTCACGGTCTCGCATCCGGCAAGTGCTGTGCTCAACTCCGCAAGCACCTCGGGCGGGGCATCCACCAGGCAAACGCGTGCTCCAGGCTTGATTCCCAATTTTTTCGGAAGCGGCGTACCTGAATAGCCTGGCATGTCGTTGGTTGTGCTGGAACGGCGATTCTTACTTTTGTGGCGGCTGCACCCAAGGCGTCAGTTCTGTGTTGTGCATGATCGTGACGCGCCACTCTCCGCCTGACTTTGTGAATACGCAGTCGGCGAGACCCGTGCGGTAAGGTATCGCCTTCCCCGTATTATCGACAGCCCCAGTCATCTCCCAGTGGATGTCGACCGCGGCCAGGTCAGGCCGCAGGAAGCGAATCTTTGTGACCTCGCCGGTTTGATGGCTCTGTTTGAAAAACTGCTCAAAGGCTTGAGCGTGAAATTTCTCAATGTCTGCGCGCCCGGAAGCGCTTTGTCCGCGCACATTGGTGAAGTCGGCATCTTCGGCGAACACTGAACAGAACTGATGCGCATCGTGAGCGTTCCATCCCGCCATCCAGCGATCGGCGACGACAGCCTTGATCGCTGCCTCATCCGCGGCATGTCCGGCTCTCTCGGGCTGCTGCGCACCGGCTAGGACGGTGAAAGCCACTGGTATCACAAGCCCCAGAAAAAGCATGACCGTGAATGGATGGGACACAAATGCCTCCTGTTTGTCGCCGCAGATTGTACTCTGAGTGTGGGCAAAATCCAGCCCGATCTCACGCTACCGGCAAGTCGGCCGAAGTCTGAAGTCCAAGGTCCGATATCCGGCGCTCAATGGGCCGGGGCGTACCATCCGCGCCGCGCCCTCACCCGAAAATTCTTCCGGTCGCTGGCGACGATTTCGATCGTGCGGTAATGCCCGTCCGCTTTGAGATCCGCGGGCTTGTAAGAAATGGCGTACTGGCTGCGGAGTTCGTCCTGAATCTCGGCAAAGGCGTTGGCCACATCGCGAATCTGGAACGGGAAGAACGGCCGTCCTCCGGTGGCATCGGCGATGCGCTCAAGCACCTTGTCGCCCGCTCCTTTAGTCCCGCTCACGTTCGTGCTGATGGTGTAGACGATGGCCTCGGCGCGTTGCGCCATCTCGATTGCTTCCTCGCGGGTGACGTGGCTCTGGTTATCTTCGCCGTCGCTGAGCAAAATAATGGCGCGCCGCACGGTGGTAGCCTTCGAAGCTTTCAGCAGCTTGTCACGGCATGCGAAATAAAGCGCATCGTAGAGCGCCGTGCCGCCGCCGGGACGCAGTTCGTGCACCCCATGCGCCAGCAATTCGGTATTGTCGGTGAAATCCTGCGTGACCTCCGGCGTCACGTCAAAACCAACCACAAACGCCTGATCGTAACGCGGATGAATCGTCTGATTCAGAAACTCGATGGCGGATTGCTGTTCGAACTTAAAGCGGTCCCGCACCGAATTGCTGGCGTCGATCAGCAGGCCGACCTGGAGCGGGAGATTGGTCTCGGCGTGGAAGCTGCGGATTTCCTGCGGCGGCTTGTTGTCGTCGAGTACGCGGAAGTCAGCTTGCTTCAGATCGGTAATGCGCCGTCCATGCTTGTCGGTCACCGTGAACACGACGTTCACTTCGTTGGTGGTCGCGCGGATGGTGGTCACAGCGTCGTCGGAAGTCGCCGCGTCTGGATCGGAAGGCTTTTGCTCTCGCGCGGTCGAAGATGCCGGAGCAGTCGAAGCCTGAGCAGCGGACGTTGGAGGAACCGAGGCTGGTGCCGCCGACTGTGAAGCTGCGCTCCCCGCCAACAGCATCAGAAGAACCAGTCCGGAACTGGTAATGAATTTCGTCCCCAAAGTTTCCATCGATTTCAACATTATATCCGCCCGCAGGCCGGGAGCCCCAGCCTGTCTCAAACGCGCTTTGTAGACACGAGGTTAGCGACGTCTCCCTCAACTTTCTCCAGGAACGCCTGCAGTTCCGCTGGGAGCGGGCTCTTGAGCGCAATCCGTTCCCCCGTCCGCGGATGCGACAGTTCCAATTGCGCCGCATGCAGAAAATTTCGTGACAGCGAAATCGCACTGGCGCCATCCCTTTCACGGCCTCGTTCATGGCGGAATTCCCGCGGCGCCCCATAGAGCACATCGCCGACTACCGCATGCCCTAGCGATGCCATGTGGACACGAATCTGATGAGTCCTGCCGGTATCAATCTTCACTTCGACCAGCGTGAACTTGCCAAACGCAGTATCCAGGCGCCGGACCACGTTGTAGTGCGAGATCGCGTCGCGCCCTCCGGTCCCCCGCGTCGTCATCCGGATGCGGCGCACCCGGTCGCGGCTGATGCTGGCCGAGATGGTTCCGCGATCTTTCTTCAGCCACCCGTGCACCAGCGCAATGTAAGTCTTCTTCACTTCGCGGCTGGCAAACTGCGCTGCCAGTTTGCGATGCGCTTCATCGTTTTTCGCAACCACGATCAGCCCGCTGGTTTCTTTGTCCAGCCGATGCACGATGCCGGGCCGCATCTCCCCGCCCACGGCCGACAGGCTCGCGAAATGATGCAGCAGCGCATTCACTAGCGTCCCGCGATTCCGCTGGTCCTCGGTGGCGCCCGCGCCCGCATGCACCATCATCCCGGCGGCCTTGTTGATCACCGCGAGATCGTCGTCTTCGTAAACGATGTCCAGCGGAATCTCCTCGGCAATGGCGCGCAACGGAGGGCGCGCCGCCGAGTCGAGTACGCTGATGCGCTCGCCGCCACGCAGCTTCAGCGAAGCCTTGGCCGCCGCGTCGTTCACCAAAACTTTTCCTTCGGAGATAAGCTGCTGCACCCGCGCCCGACTTACATCCAGGCGGGCCGCGAGAAGCTGATCGAGACGCTTACCGGCATCCTCAGCCGCAACGGAAATAAGAATTGGGAATGCGTCGGTCACTCGGTGGGAAGGATACTACGTCGTGTTCGGATCACGAAAACGTAGTGGTCTACGAATCCCCAAGAGTCTCACACAAACCGTGGATACGTGCTGACAACTCAAGGAAATCTCCGTAGATGTCCATGTCGGCGTCGAACGCGGATTGATTCCGCGCGACGTGTTCGACGGTTTCGAGCAACGCGGGCATGATGGGCCCAATGCATGTCGGTTCTTGTTCAATCTTTTCCAGGACAAGCCGCAGGAAACAGCTGGCAGCATCGGCACCCTCGAACTCAAAATCGCCCGCCATCACGAAGTCTCGAAACCCGATCATGTAGTAGCGGAACGGCTATTTCGGGCATGAAACGGAGCTCGTCTGTTCTTTCAATGACGTTGGCGCGAAAATGAGGCTGCATCTCCTCATTGGTGTGCCCGGCGAAAACACGGTGAGCGTACTCCTGGTCGAGGTCGGAGTTATAGTCTCCCCAATCTTCTTCTGTCGGGACGGTCATCTCGCTCCTGGCTCTCGCGCCGAACGAGTGCCCTTACCGCGTGGCGCTCATGGTCCGCGCCGGGACCCGCTTGGAGCCGGGGCGCAACCACCAGATCAATCCGCCGGCAACCACCAATCCAATCGCGATCAACTGCGTACCTGTCATTGCGCCGCCAAACACAGAGCCTCGGCCGGGATCGTCGCGCAAATACTCGAGGAAGAATCGAGCGACGCCGTAAATGAACATGAACGCGCCAATTATTTGGCCCTCGAACTTTCTGCGCTTGAGCAGCCACATGAGGAAGAAGAAATTTGCCAGCTCCACCGCCGACTCGAATAATTGGGTTGGTTCGAGCGGCACGCCCAGCGGCGTTCCGGTAATCGAATTCGCCAACGGATTGCTAAAGACCACGCCCCACCAGTGATGCGTCTCTTTGCCGTAGCAGCATCCCGCGGCGAAGCAGCCAATGCGGCCGATCGAGTGTCCTAGCGCGAGGCCGGGCGCAAATGCGTCGCAAGTTCCCAGAGCGGGCATCTTATGTTTCCAGACATACCAGGCCGCCGCCACGAACGCGGCCAGCAAGCCTCCGGAAAAAACGCCGCCCGCCTGTAGGGTGTTGACGCTGAAAATCTCGCTGGGATGCGCCGAGTAGTAGCTCCACTCGTTGACGACGTAAAGCACTTTGGCCCCGACAATGCCGCACAGCACCACCAGGATCCCCAGGTTCCATGCCTTGTCGCCGTCAATTCCCAGGCGCTCGGAATTGCGAACACTGATCCACAATCCGATCAGGACACCCAGGGAAACCAGGAATCCATACGTCGGCAGGAAGAACTTTCCCAGATGAAAGAGTTGTGGGTACACAGTCTATTTAGATGCGGGAAACCAGGGATTTGCTACTCGATCAGTCTAGCAGGAAAACGAGGACTGCTCGGAGGACGCAGCTGCCGTTCGCGTCCGACACTCGCGGGCGAGAGCCCGCCCTGAGTGAAGTCGAAGGGGCGCCCGCGCCACATTAGAAAAAGCAAGCCGACCCACTGTGCCGTGTGACGGGCCGAGAATGAACCCGTCGGTAGACGTTGGGAACCCGCCGAGACCCTTTAGGCATCTCCGCATGGCGGAGCGTCGCTCACCGGATCCTAGTTCGAGTCGAGTCCCCGTTCATTCAGCATTGGTTCAAAAATCGGTTACCGTCATCACCAACCCGGCAGGCCGGCTTTCAATCTGGATGCTAGGCAAATCCCGCGCGCTTGGCAAGGGGAAGAGCGCAAAAAGTTGGCAGGCCGCTTGCTACCAAAGTAATGCCGAGTTCACAAATGGGACTTGCCAATTGGCGGGAACAACCTTGCCTGCTCAGGAAGTTGAAGTCTTGCGAGACTCTGTGCAGTTCTGCATGCCCGCAGGAGCCTTTGACCGCGGAGATCGCGAAGGAAGCGCGCGGAGAACGCGAAGATTGTTGTCTCCCGCCTGGACCACGAAAGTTCTTGATTCTACCAGGTCAGTCGGCCACTTACTCCTCAGTTTCTTCGGCCCAATAACTGGTCCGCGCTAGTACCGTGCCATCCTCGGCACCTTTCGATTGCCCCCGCAATCGCACTCGAATCTGATGCAACCCGGGATGCGGGCTTTTGGGCGCGAAACTCAAAAGATAGCGGCTATGCAGATGATTCGTGAAGTCATTCATCCGCACCTCGAATTTCTTGCGCGTCGCGAAGAGTTCGTACTCGCCGCCGGTCATGGAAGCGATCGTGCTCGGGATATTTTTCCTCATAGCCTGCTCCGCCCGGTACAGAAGATCGAGGAAGTTGACGCCATTGTGCATCTCGTCCTTGTTCGTCCCGCGCCCGGTGTCGAGGATGTTAGAGAGCGAAGGCGAAAACGCCAGGGCGTACATCACGGCATTGCTCTTTCCGATCGCCGCCACGGTGTCGTCAATCTTTCCATGGCTGCCGTGATCGCGGGTTTCACTGATCAGCAGCAGCACGCGCAGCCGCTCCTCCGGTTCCTGCCTGAGCAGGTCCACCGACGAGTCCACGGCATCCAGGATCGCCGCTCCTCCATCTCCCGGTTGCAGATTTCTCAGATCGTCGTCCACCAGGCTTGCATCCTTCGTAAAATTCCTCGTGATCTCAACCTGGCTGTCGAACTCCACCACCGCAACGCGGGCCGTACCCAGGCTGAACAGCGGGTCCAGCATCGACTTCAGGCCCTGCATCCGTGGGAACTCGTAGGCAGCCCGGCGTCCTCGCTGAATCGCCACGACCAGCGAGATCGGCTGCCCCTCGGGCGCTTCGTCGAGGCGTGCCGGTTGCTCCACGCCATCGTCTTCAACGATGAAGTCCTTGGCCTGCAGGCCATACACGATTCCGCCCTGCTGATCTTTTACCAGCGCCGGGATCAGCACCACATTGGATTGGGAACGGAGAGTCGTTTCCTGCGGAAGGGCAATGCCGCCGGGGAGCGTCACAACGAGCAGGGTCAAGACACGGAAGCTTATCCCGGCTCGCAGACTATCCTGCTTTGCGGTTTTCGCCCAGAACTTCATCCAGCGCATCTGCTAATAGATGCGCCCGCTTCAGATAATCGGTTGCCCCACCGTCCTGCCTTTTCTTGAGCAGGTGATATTCATCGGCAATATTCAGTGCAGCCAGGACGGCCAGTCGCACCGTATCGATCGTATTGGTCGCCTCGGCTACGGCGCGCATCTTGGCGTCCACATACTCCGCCAGTTTCAGGATGTACTCGGGATCGGACCCGCGCAGGTTGTACGCCTGGTCAAAAATCTCTACCCGCACGCTGGAGTTCTGCGGGTCTTTCACCATCTGATCCTTGGTCGCCGTAGCCATAAGCCGTTTCTCCGTGGGGTCGTACTTCCTACATCGTGCGCAACCGCCCGCCCTTAGCTGGCCTCAGCAATCGACTCGATCTGCTGCAGCATCTTCTCGACACGCCCGCGAATCTCTTCCCGCTCCTTCTTCAGTCGGACCGTCTCACGCCGCAGGGTTACCAGTTCCTCTTCCCGGTCTTGCATTTGCTGCCGCACTCGCTGCGCATCGCGCTCGGCCGCAGCCTGAGCCTGCCGCGCCGCTTTGTACATCTCTATGGTGCGATAGATTTTGTCTTCGAGCGCCTGAAAATCGTCCGCCGGAACCTGCTCTGCCACCTGTTCGACCGCATTCAACGCCATGAGTGCACTCTTCCCCGCCAGGATTTCTGGAACTTCCTCGCAGTATACTCCACATCTTTGTGGACAATGCACCCGATCGTTTTGGCCCAATCGTGACAACCTAACGTCGCGGGATTAGCTATAATTTCCGCGGCCAGGAGGACCGAACCTATGAAACGCCTCACCTACCTCACACTCGGATTGTTCATTGTGCTGGTTGCCCTGCCGTCGCGGAGCGCCGCTCAGTCCAAGGTTCAGCTCCAAATCGAGCTCAACGATGCACAGGGAAAAAGTGTTGGCACCGCTTCGATCTGGCAAAAGGGATCGGGCGTCGGCATCGAACTTCACCTTCACGATCTACCGCCTGGAGAGCACGCCATCCACTTCCATCAAGTCCCCAAGTGTGAGGGCCCCGACTTCAAGTCGGCCGGTGGACATTTCAATCCTGATGGCAAGAAACACGGTTTCGATAATCCCGACGGCCACCACGCTGGCGATATGAAGAACTTCACCGTCGATGCTCAGGGCAAAGCTAACGGAGTCCGATTTCAGGCCGACGACGTAACCCTTGCGGACGGCCCCCACTCGCTGTTCAGCAACGGTGGGACGGCGATCGTGGTCCACGCCAAAGCGGACGACTACAAGACTGATCCGTCGGGGAATTCCGGTGACCGCGTCGCCTGTGGGGTGATCACGAGGTAGAACAGAAAATCAGCGGACTAACTTCGCCAGCCTGCGGGCCGCTTCATCCAGCGTCTCCGGCTTCTTGCAGAATGCAAACCGCACCTGCCGCGCCCCATCGCGCGGATCGCGATAGAAGCTCGATCCCGGCACAGTGGCCACGCCAATCTCCTGCACCAGATATTTTGCAAACGAAACATCGTCCTTAAACCCAAACGCAGAAATATCGGTCATTACGTAGTACGCACCTCGCGGCCGGAAACACTTGAACCCGGCCGCTGTGAGGGCCGGCATCAGATGATCGCGCCGCACGCGATATCCCTCGGCCAGCTTGGCGTAATACTCCGCGGGCAAACTTAACGCCGTGGCGCCGGCCTCCTGCAGCGGCGCGGGCGCGCCCACCGTCAGAAAATCATGCACCTTGCGGATCGCGTTCGTAATCTTCTCCGTCGCGACTGCCCATCCCACGCGCCATCCGGTCACGCTGTAGGTCTTCGACATGCCGTTGATGGTCACCGTCCGCTCGCGCATTCCCTCGAGCGACACCACGGAAACATGCTCGGTCCCTTCGTAAAGAATGTGCTCGTAAATTTCATCCGTAATGGCCAGCACATCGAACTCGATGCACAGGTCGCGAATCAACTCCAGTTCCGCGCGCGTGAAGACCTTGCCCGTCGGGTTGTTCGGCGTGTTGAGGATGATCGCTTTCGTATGCTTGTCGAAGGCGCGACGCAATTCCTTTTCGTCAAACGTCCACTCGCCGCCGTCGGCTGTTGGAGGACGCAGCTTCACAAACTTCGGCTTTGCCCCGCTCAACACTGCATCCGGCCCGTAGTTCTCGTAGAACGGCTCGAAGATCACCACTTCATCGCCGGTGTTGCAAACCGCCAGCAGAGTCGAAATCATCGCCTCGGTCGATCCGCAGCACACCGTGATCTCTTTTTCCGGATCGACCGTAATTCCCTGCCACACGCCCATCTGCCGCGCAATCGCATTTCGCAGATTCTTCGCGCCCCAGGTGATCGCGTATTGATTCACGTCCGCCGCAACCGCCTGCTGCGCAGCCTGTTTGATCTCCTCCGGAGCAGGGAAGTCCGGGAACCCCTGCGCCAGGTTCACCGCGCCGTGCAGCATCGCCTGCCGCGTCATCTCCCGGATGACGGACTCGGTGAAGTGCCCAACTTTGTCGCTGAGGAAGTGTTTGCCGGGCGCGGAAAAGCGAGCGCCTGAAACCGCGGGGGCCTCATTTCTCGCGTTCTTTGCGAGAAGCGGGGATTGGGGATTCTCTTGGCGGGAAGATTTCCTGGAAGTCCGGGCGGGAGGTTTTCGGGCTTGCTTGCGCTTGGTCAAGATGCGGTCTGCCATAGCAGGCAGACTAGCATAGCCGGAACTGAGGAAGTCGGCACAAGTTCTCACGCACAGCGCTCGAGGAATTGGGGTTTCAAGCCCTTTCTCTCTGATTCGCGCCGCGCGCAAATTTCGTAATCCCCGTTCCGCGGAACGCGCCAAACTCGCGCGGCTTGTGGATTGTTTTTCATCAGCCATCGGCGATCTGATGGACCTGTTCAGCTTCCACGACCACGAAAGGCGGTAGCAGTTTTCCCAAGCCCAATGATTAATCGGCAAGCGGATGTCCCGGCATCACCGGGCCATCCGCTGCGTCGCTTTACTCTGCGTTCCTCTGTGTCCCCTGTGGTTCCGCTCTTGCCTTTTTGCAAGCCGAATCCTGCGCGCCTTCCCCAGCATCCTTTATCCTAGTACCTGCATTCTTATGACCCCGAAATCCAAGACTTCCAATGGCGGCTCCGGCGCCGCTGTCGTCGAAACCTCCAACGGCTCCAACCTGGAACGCGAGCGCGTCTTCAACGCCTACCGCCAGTGGGGATACCTCGAAGGCGATCTTGATCCTCTCGGTTTTCTTCGTCCCCGCGATACGCCTGAACTTGAGCACGAAGGCGAGTACGCCCGCGAAGCCCGCGCCGTCTATTCGAGCACCATCGGTGTCGAAATCAACCACATCTATTCCCCCGAACGCCGCCGCTGGATCTACGAGCAGATGGAGTCCGAACCGCCCCAGGAAGACCAGCAGCGCATCTTGGACCTGCTCATCCGCGCCGACATCTTCGAGCAGGTCATGCAGCAGCGTTATCTCGGCAGCAAGCGCTTCTCGCTCGAAGGCGTCACCGCGCTGATTCCGCTGGTCGACGAAGTTCTCGACACCGCTGCCCAGCGCGGCGCCATCGAGTTAGTCATGGGCATGAGCCATCGGGGCCGCCTCAACGTCATCGCCCACGTGGCCAAACGCGCTTCCCAGGAAATCTTCGCCGGATTCGAAGACGTCGATCCGCGCAGCGTTCTCGGCTCCGGCGACGTGAAGTACCACATGGGCGCCACCGGTGAATACCAGACTCGCAGCGGCGGCAAGGTTCATATCCACCTGGTTTCGAACCCGAGCCATCTCGAAGCCGTCGACCCCGTCACCGTCGGCCGCACCCGCGCCAAGCAGGATCGCACCGGCGAAGGCGGACGCGAAAAATATCTTCCCCTGCTCGTTCACGGTGACGCCGCATTCGCCGGACAAGGCATCCTCGCCGAGACCATGAATTACGCCGATCTTCCCGGATACACCGTCGGCGGCACCATTCACGTCGTCGTCAACAATCTCCTCGGCTTCACCACCAGCTACACAGAAGAGCACTCCACGCGCTTCGCCGCCTGCATCGCGCGCCGCCAGTCGATTCCCATCTTCCACGTCAACGGCGAAGACGTCGACGCCGTCGTCCGCGTCGCTCGCATCGCCACCGAGTACCGCTACAAGTTCGGCACCGACGTGGTCATCGATCTCATCGGCTATCGCCGTCACGGCCACAGCGAAGTCGACGACCCCACCATCACGCAGCCGCTTCTTTATAGGAAGATCAAAGAGCATCCCGCTCTGTGGGAAATCTACGCCGACGACATCGGCGCCACCGATGTGCAGGCCCAGGCCGCCGCCATCCGCGGCGAGTTCGAAGCCGCGCAGAAACAAGCCGGCAGCATCAAGCAAAAACCGATGATGCGCGATCTGCCGCACTACTGGAACGAGTACTACGGGGGCCTCTACAAGCCCGAATTCGAAGTCGAAACCGGACTCTCGCCCGATGAACTGTCTGAACTCACGCAGCGCCTCACCACCTACCCCGACGGTTTCCACATTCATCCCAAGGTAAAGAAACTTCTCGAGCAGCGAGCGGAAATGGGCGCCGGCAAACGCCTCGTCGATTACGGCATGGCCGAAGCCCTTGCCTTTGCCAGCCTCGTGAAAGCGGGTATTCCCGTGCGCCTCAGCGGACAGGACACCCGCCGCGGCACTTTCAACCAGCGCCACTCCGTCCTCATCGATATCGAGAACGAGAACGAACACGTCCCGCTCGAAAACATCGTGCCCGGTCAGGCCCGCTGCGAAATCTACAACTCCACGCTCTCCGAAGCCGGAGTCCTTGGCTTCGAATACGGATACAGCCGCGACTATCCCGAATCGCTCGTCCTCTGGGAAGCCCAGTTCGGCGACTTCGTCAATGTCGCGCAAGCCATCATCGACCAGTTCATCAGCGCCGGGGAAGCCAAGTGGAACCTGCTCTCCGGCGTCGTGATGCTGCTGCCCCACGGCTACGAAGGCCAGGGACCGGAACATTCCAGCGCCCGCATCGAGCGCTTCATCCAACTCGCCGCCAAGCACAACATTCAGATCGCGCAGCCTTCCAACGCCGCGCAGTATTTCCATCTCCTGCGCCGCCAGGCCCTGCGCCACTGGCGCAAGCCGCTGGTTGTCTTCACGCCCAAGAGCATGCTGCGCCATCCTGACGCGTCTTCACCCATCGAAGATTTCACCCACAAGAATTTCCTGAATGTCATCCCCGACACCGAAGTCAGCGAAGCCGACCGCATCCTGATCTGCACCGGAAAAATCGGCCACGAGCTCCAGGCCGAGCGCAAGAAGAGAAAAGACACGAGCACCGCGATCGTCTTCCTCGAGCAACTCTACCCGTTCCCCGAGCAGGAATTAGTCGCCGAGCTCGACCGCCACGGCTCCCAAGGAGACATCGTCTGGGTGCAGGAAGAGCCTGCGAACATGGGTGCCCTCTTCAACATGCTCACGCGTCTCCGCCGCATCGCGGGCGACCGCCCCGTGCTGAGCGTAAAGCGCAGCGCCGGTGCGAGCCCCGCGACGGGCAGTTCCAAAGCGCACGAGGTAGAACAAAAAACGTTGTTGACCCTGGCCTTCACGACCAAGGTATAAGCAGGATCACCAGGGGTTATGTGGGGACAGCCGCCTTCGGCTGTCGCGCCAAGCGCAGCGAGGCGGGGTTCGTGTGGGGCCGAGTCTCAGACCCGGCCGCCGAGCGAAGCTCGGCGTGCATGTGTGGCGCGGGCGCCCCCGCCCGCGCGGTCCCTACTCCGGCCTCTCCGTCACCGCTTTTCCCCCCGCTCCCGGCAGCTTAGACTTTGCCCCTCCCGCACTCTCGCCAGCCAGCAACCCCTCCAAACTTCCATACGCATAAATCGTCGGTGCATGATTCTGCATCAACCCGCCGGTATCCGCCGTCGGCCCATAGTTGCTGTGCACCTCGCACCCCAACATGCGCAGCATGGCCATCAATTGCCCGCGATGATGCGAAGTGTGGGTCATCCGCCGCACCATCACCCAGGCCCGCGACCGCTGCACCTCAAAGAACTTCGCCTCAGCCTCCCACCACGCATCATCCTTCGATTGCAGCGCCTCCAGTCGCTTCCCGCTGTCCTCGGCATATCGCTTCATGAACTCCAACCGTGTTTCGGAAGCAGGCAGCGGAGGCGCCCCCACATCAATTCCCAGCATGTTCCGAAACCACAGATCCTCGCTCACGCACTGATGCACCATCTGCTCCCGCACACTCCGCCCCCGAGGATCCCCGCCGCGCGGCCGCAGCCGCAAGATCCTGATCCCGGAATTCGCTCCACACGCTGACCACCTTCATCCGCTCCGTAGCGTACGTTTCCACCAGAAATGCGTATCTCATACCCGCAAATGTTACCCTAATCCTCCGCCCCCACTCTATGCCCCGCCGCCCCCAACCTCTCCGCATCGCCATCGACACCGGCGGCACCTTTACCGACTGCGTCTGGCTAGACCGTGGACGTCCGCGCATGCTCAAAGTTTTTTCGACTCCCGCGGATCCCTCCCAAGCCATCTTCGAAGCCCTCCGCAAAGTCGCCCACGAAGGCGAACTCGTCCTCCTCCACGGCACCACAGTCGGCACCAACACGCTGTTAGAACGCAACGGCGCGCGCACCGCACTCATTACTACGGCCGGCTTCGAAGACGCCATCGAAATCGGACGCCAGGCGCGCCCCAAGCTCTACGACTTCTTCTTCGACCGCATCGAACCGCTCGTCCCCAAAGATCTCCGCTTCGGCGTGAACGAACGCACCGCCAGCGACGGCGAAATCCTGACGAGCCTTGCCCCGGAAGAATTGCACTCCCTCGCCGACCAAGTCTCCGCCGCAAAGCCGCAATCCATCGCCATCTCGCTCCTCTTCTCCTTCGCGAATCCCAAGAACGAATTAGCCGTCGCCGAGACGCTCAACTCGTTAGCAGTCCCGCTCTCCATCTCCCACCAGATTCTCCCCGAATTCCGCGAGTACGAACGCACCTCAACAGTGGTCATTAACGCCTACCTGCAGCCGGTTATGCAGCATTATCTGGAAAATCTCGAACGCCGCGCGAAGGGATTGGTGGAAGAGCGGCGCTTTAGCACCGCGAAAGCCAACGTGGAAGAGCGGCCCTTTAGGGCCGCGGAAAGCGCCCACAAGAGCAGGGCTTTAGCCCCTGCCCGCATCTTCGTCATGCAATCCAGCGGCGGCATTACGGCACTTTCCACAGCCGCCCGCGAGCCCGTGCGCACCGTACTCTCCGGCCCCGCTGGAGGCGTAGTCGGCGCCGCCACCACCGCCCGCGCCAGCGGCTTCGACCGCATCATCGCCTTCGACATGGGAGGCACCTCCACCGACGTCTCTCTCGTCGAAGGCTCCATCACCACCGCCACCGACGCGCAAGTCACCGGCCTCCCTGTCAGCGTCCCCATGCTCGACATCCACACCGTCGGCGCCGGCGGAGGCTCGCTCGCCCGCTTCGACGCCGCCGGCGTCCTACGCGTCGGCCCCGAATCCGCCGGAGCCGATCCCGGCCCCATCTGCTACGGACGCGGCACCCAGCCCACCGTCACCGACGCGAATCTTCTGCTCGGCCGCCTGCAGTCCACGCGCTTCCTGGGCGGCGATTTCACTCTCGATCTCGACCGTACCCGCCGCATCACCACAGAATTTCTCAAGCGGCACCAAAGCCGTCTCTCCCTCGACCAATTCGCCGCCGGAGTGGTCCGCGTCGTCAACGCCACCATGGAGAAAGCCATTCGCGTCGTCTCCATCGAGCGCGGCCGCGACCCCCGCCACTTCGTGCTCGTTGCCTTCGGCGGCGCCGGAGGCCTGCACGCCTGCGCCCTCGCCGAGGCCCTCAGCATTCCGCACGTCATCGTCCCCGCTCTTCCCGGTGCGCTTTCCGCTTTAGGCATTCTCGCGAGCGATGTTGTGAAAGATTATTCCCGGACGGTCTTATGGCGGGTCTCCGGCAAAATTCCCGTACAGCAATTGAATCGTGAATTTTCAGCCCTGCAGAGAAATGCCACAGAAGATTTTCGCCACGAAGCCTGGCAGGGCAAACCGCAATACAACCGCACGGTCGACATCCGCTACCGCGGTCAGGGATACGAACTCAACATCCCCCTTACAAAAAACCTCCTCCGCGATTTCGAGCGAGAACATCACCGCCGCTACGGTTATATCCATCCCAATCGTGAAGTAGAGTTAGTCACTCTCCGCCTACGCGCCACAGTGAAATCTCCGCAGTCGGGCATCATCACGTCACATGTGGAAACAGCCCATGTGGGGACGGCCGCCCTCGGCCGTCCAAGCCGAGCAAAGCTCGGCAGGCCTTCCTCAACAAGCACGCCGGTCCAATTCGACGGCAAGAAACTCGAAGCGAAGATCTACTCCCGGGACGACCTCCAGCCCGGCAAAAAATATCTCGGTCCCGCCATCATCACCGAATACAGCGCCACCACCGTCATCCCACCCGGCAAACACTTCCATCTCGACCGCGCTAGCAATCTGATTGTTACAATCCGATGAAATTCGCGCCCGAACCAACGACCGGCCACTGACAACTGGCAACCGGCCACTGCTTTCCATTTACAATAATCCCGTGAAACCCAGCCTTTTCGTCGTTGAAGACGATCCCGATATTTCCCGCCTGGTCCGCCATCACCTCGAAAACGAAGGCTTCACCGTGCGCGTGTATTCCACCGGCACGAACGTTCTCGCCGATGCTGAGCGCCAGCGTCCCGCACTCTTCGTGCTCGACATCATGGTCCCGGGCAAAGACGGTCTGGAACTCTGCCGCACGATTCGCCAGACCCCGGGCCTCGCCTCTGTGCCAGTCATTTTCCTGACCGCGAAAAGCAGCGAGGCCGATCGCATCCTCGGTCTCGAACTCGGTGCCGACGACTACATCCCCAAGCCCTTCAGCCCCCGCGAACTCGTTGCCCGCGTCAAGGCCGTGCTGCGCCGCTTCGAGCGCCCGCTTCCTCCTAGTCCGATGAAAGTGGGCGAAATCGAAATTGACCCCTCGGCCATGACCCTCACCGTACGCGGAAATCCGGTTCCCACCACCGCCACCGAGTTCCGCCTGCTCGATTACTTCGCGCGCCACAAGGGACGCGTCTTCAGCCGCGACCATCTTCTCGACTCGGTTTGGCGCGACACCGCCTACGTCACTCCACGCTCGGTCGACGTCTACGTCCGCCGTATCCGCGAAAAAATCGAGCCCGACCCGGAAAACCCGCGCTACCTGAAAACCGTGCGCGGCGCCGGCTACCGCTTCGAGGTACCCAAGTGAGGAGAATCATGCGGAGAATGAGGAAAAGGTGAAGAACCGCATTTTCTTCAAACTGCTGGCCGTTTTCCTGATCGTCATCGCCGCCACCGCCGCTATTCTCGACGTCATGCTGGGCAGCGCCTGGGAAGCATCGCTGCGCACCGAGATCGAGCGTAACCTTACTCAGAAGACTAAACTCTTCGCCCGCCGCGTCGAAACCGACCGCACCCACACCCTCACCGAGATCGCCGCCCAGGCAGGTTTGGACGCCGGCGCCCGCGCCACCATCATCGACGCCTCCGGCAAGGTCCTCGCCGACTCCGAATCCAATCCCGCAACCATGGAGAACCACGCCTCCCGCAAGGAATTCGCCACCGCCCTCTCCGGCCGAACTGGTTCGAACGAGCGCCGCAGCACTACTCTCGGTATCCCATTTCTCTATGTGGCCGCCCCCGTTTCCGGAGGCGCAGTGCGCCTCGCGTATCCACTTTCCGATGTCGAAGCGGTGCAGACGCAGGTCCACCGCCGGCTGCTCTGGGGATCAACCATTGCCTTCCTCATCGCTTCGCTCATCGCCGCCTCCGTGTCCGTCTGGACCTCCCGCCGCCTCGAGCGCATCGTGGATGTCGCCGTCCGCATCGAGCAGGGAGACCTCCATGCCCGGGTGCAAGACAAGCCGCTTGATGAAATCGGCCGGGTGGCCGCCGCCATCGACAAAACCGCCGGACAGGTCGAACGCAGTTTTGCCGCCGTGCGTTCCAGCCAGTACCAACTCGAAACCCTGCTCAACAGCATGCAAGACGCCGTCATCGCCGTGAGTTCCGACGGTCTCGTGCAGTGGGCCAATCAGCCCATGGATCGACTCGTTCCGCAGCACACGCGGCTCAATGCTCCGGTTGTCGAAACCATCCGCGATCCCGATTTCCTCGCCGCCGTCAAAGCTGCCACTATCACCAAACAGGTCAAAACCACCCGCGCCACCTCCATCGTTCCCGGTCGCGCCTTCGATGTCACCGCTGCCCCCCTGCCCGATGGCGGCGCCGTCGCCGTGCTGCGCGATCTAACAGAGACCGAGCGCGTCGAAAAAACGCGCCGCGACTTTATCGCCAACGTTTCCCACGAACTTCGCACCCCCTTGACTTCGATTCAGGGATACTCCGAAACGCTCCTCGACCTCAGTTCCGACAACTCCACCTCCCACCGCGAGTTTCTGGAGATCATCCGCAAGAACGCCGCCCGCATGTCGCGCCTCACCGAAGACTTGCTGACTCTGGCACGAGTGGAATCCGGCGAGACCCGCTTCGATACCGAGCCCGTCCCGCCCGTCGAACTCTTGCACGACGCCGAAGAAAGTTTCCGTGAGATCGCCCGCAGTCAGGGCGTGGCGCTGCAGATTATGGAATTGCAAAAAATAGACGCGCCCGGCGGAAATCGCTCCCTGGAATCTCTGCCCCCGGTCCGTGCCGACCGCGAAGCCATCCACCAGGTGTTTTCGAATCTCATCGACAACGCCATGAAGTACGGCCGCTCCGGCAGTCGCATCGTGCTAGGCGCGCGGCCCGCCCCACGCGGCATCGAATTCTACGTCCAGGACTTCGGCTCCGGCATCGCCTCCGAGCACCTGCCGCGCCTGTTCGAACGCTTCTATCGCGTCGACAAAGCCCGCTCCCGCGAATCCGGCGGTACCGGCCTCGGCCTCGCCATCGCCAAACACATCATGCTGGCCCACGGCGGCTCCATCCGTGCCGAAAGCGAACTCAACCACGGCAGCACCTTCCTCTTTACCCTCCCCACCGCCTGAACTCGCCTAGAGACAGCCGCGGCGGCTGTCCAGCCGAAGGGAAGCGAGGCTGCATAGGAACGACCTCGAAGGTGGAGATTTCGACTTGAAGAACTTGAAAAAGGAGTCGGGGGGTGCGCCGTCCCAGCCGCGTTCTTTGCGGCTAAGGTGGGGATTTCGTGGGGAATGTTGGAATCTGATCCTGATGTGAACCCGACCGCCTGAGGATGAATAAAACATATTCTTTCAGATTCCCCTTGCACTTATCGTGTATTGGCCGACAATGATTCTTAACCCGGCGTTGCAAAAAATGACCGAAAATTCACCGCTTGTTAACCATAAGTTTTAGGGGCAGTCCTATGCTTAGCCGTTGGCCACCCCATCCCATGAACGGCAGAATCGTGACGACGAGTCCCGAAGTTCTCTTCGTCGCCCGCATTCTCGCCCGGCGGACACCCTTATGAGTACCGCGACTAAAATCCCCGATCCTGAACCGGCTCATCAGTACATCGTGCGCCGTACCGTGGAAGCCTGTCGCATGGCCCAGGAAGCGGCAGGCGCCGCGGCCGAGGGCATCGCCACCGGCTCCAGCCCGTTGCTGAACTCGCTGCGCCAGCGCGAACGCGAACTCGACACCCTCGACATGGAAATCGACAGCGGAGTCACCACCGCCATCACCGAAGTCGGCCCCGCCGAAGCTCGCGAACTCTTGGCCTGCATGAAAGTTATGATCGCTCTTGAGCGTATTGGCGACCTGCTTCTCAGCTTCGCCAACAGCGCCCAGTCCGTCAGCGGACGCATCGACTCCGAAGATACCCGCGACCTCACCCAGATGGCGACCCTCCTCGAAAAGATGCTGACTGACTGCGGAGCCGCATTTTCCGGCCGCAATGTCGGCAAGGCCATCGACGTCCTCCGCGCCGACGCCGAGATGGATCGCCTGCGCAACCTGATCTTCCTGCGCCACATCGAGAATCCCGAAGACGTGCACCGTCAGGCCAGTCTGCAAGTCATCTTCATGACCCAGGCGCTCGAGCGCGCCGGCGATCACGCCAAGAATCTCGCCGAGGAAGTTTGCCACTTCGTCAGTGGACGCACCGTGCGCCACGTCTCCATCGCCTACGACAAACCCGTCGAGCAGATGTTCATCGACTACATCCGCCGCCGCGATCACAACCGCTGAATCTGTGGCGCGGGCACCCTCGCCCGCGATTCCGGCGGCACCGCTCTCTCAATCCATTTCGTTGAGCCGTCATGACCCAGAAGAGCCAATAGACAAAAAACGGAGCAGAAAAAAAGTCGGTATTCCAGCGGGCCTGTGACGCGGCTTCTCTATTTGTGTTCAACCATCTTGATGTCGCCGCGAAATCAGGTTCTGGCGACGTAGAAGCACAGCCCCGACTGGAGCGTGCTGAAGATCAAGTCTGCCATGCTGGAAAACTTAGACCGGCGTCGTGTCGATTTCAAGCAATCGGCTTAGGAGGAGGGGCCTACCGGTCCGTGAACGAGATGAGGCTTTTCCTGCACTCACGCTGCTATCCCTGCCAAATATGTTGACCGCACGAGCACGGCACCGTTTCCGTAGGTTTTTGTTTAGTCAATTGTTGTTTGCAGATCGGGCAGGGCTTCGTCATGTTGTAGGTCATGGTCTTGCTCCTCGGCTAAGTCACTCTATGGCGGGAGCGGGTTCCAGGTTCATAGTTCGCCTGGCAAGCGCCTGTGTGACAGAAATACAAGTTGATGCTACCAGCCCAGGTTCGCCCAGTCTGGTCAAGAACGCTCACATCCCGCCAGCGGACCTCAATCAGGCTACCGATGGTTGGGCAGACCGAACGATCAGGTTCTACGGCTTCGTAGTCTGAAAGCTGCCGTGATAAACTGTCGCACCGTGGAGCAGCCTTCCCATCCGCCGACCCCTCCTTCGTGTTCCGAGTGCGCCACCAAGACGCAGGCCGCTGGGGGCAGCCCGCCCACACAATCCGCATCGCGCATGTGGCGGTCAAGCAACGGCAACATGCGGATCGACACGCCTCACTCCAGCATCATCTCCAATCCCGCCGGCCAGCAGACCATCATGCTCGATCACTTGAAGAAAGAGGCAACGGTCATTCCGACACCGCCGGCGTCCTCCGCACCATCGCCATCGGGAAGTCCACAGACGCCCGGCGCAACTGCGCCACATCCGCCCCTCCAGGTGCAGGATCTGGGGAAGAGCGTGATCGAGGGACACGAAGTCGAGGGCAAGCGCTACATCCTAACGCCGCAAGCCCCGCAGACATCTCAGCCGGCGCCGCCGCAGGCGCCGCAGCCGTCCCAAATGCCGAAGATGCCCAAGCTCCCACAGTCGGCCGCGCCCAAGCCGCCGCAGCTACCGAAACCCCCGCAGCCCAGCGTGACCGAAGTGTGGACCAGCGTAAAACTAAAGACCCCCGTGCTGACAAAAGTCACAACTCCCGCCGGTGAGCAGACCACTTACTGCAAGCCCACCTCGACCGAAGAACCTCATCCTTCGCTGTTCGAGATCCCACCCGGATACAAGCTGAAAAAACCCAGCGGACACATCTAACTACGCTTGAAAAGTTGCGCCTGACTCAGCATCAGGAGCGCGGTCTGGGCCAGGCGTTCCAGAACCGCGAGATCGCCCTCGTCAAAAGCACGGCACTGCGGAGAGAAAACCTCCACCAATCCCACAACCTCCCGCTCGTACCGGATGGGTGCCGCCACGATCGAGCGAATGCCGAGCCGCCGGCAAGTTGCAGCTTCAACCCGAGGATCGATTTCCGTGTCATCACAACGCAGCGCTTTTCCCGTGCGGATACATTCCCCAGAAAAGCCCGAATCAGTATCGACGTGGGTTCCGAGCGGTGGCCCGCCGCTTCCCACGCTCGCCCGGCACATCATTGGACCGCGATCGATGAGCGCGATGGCGGCGCCAGTCCCGCGTAAAAGCGTCCGCGCGCGTTCGCTGATCACCCGCAGCGCACTATTCAGATCCGGCCCCAGCGAGTTGAACTCGTACTGAATTGTGGTCGAAACCGCTGGCGAACCCTGCATCTCGGCCATGCCCGCTTCCGCTTCCAAACTTCCACCTTCTGCTTCCAAACTGACCGACCGCGGCTTAGCAGTTCCATCGCCTGAAGACTTGCTTCCCACACTCGGCCCCAGCACTCGGTCGAAAGTGAGCTTCGGCGCCTTGCGACTCGGTGCTTTTTCATTGCGTGACAGCCACTCATCCAACCGCTGCCGCGCCTCCACGGGAAGTTCCGAGAAGCGCACTCCCGCGCGGCCTAGAGCATCGGCCCACGCGATATATCCCGTCGTCTCCAGATGGGCGTCCGAATCCGGCAGATCGAGGCGCAACTGCACCCGCCGCTCAGCTTCCAGGGGCACGATCGTTTGCATGGACACGCCCTGCTCGCTGAGATCCAGAATCATGCCACCCGTAACGCCATCAAAACTGGCAAACACTGGCCCATGCACCTTATACCGCAGGCAACTGCGTCTCTCTGGAATCACTTCCACTTCACCCCGCACTTTTCTCGCCCATTCCGCACCAGATATCCCTTCGAAAGAAACGATTTCCTCGGAGTTTTACCCCGTGATGCGCCAAGTCTGCGGCGATGGACTTGTCTTCCGATGATCGGAGCAAAGACGCGAAAAAGGAAGTGTTTGACGGGGTTCTTCGCGCGTGCATCATTTCGGTTGACCTGATCGCGAGTGTTAAGACCTGCTAACGACGGACACATATAACGTGTGGTGGCCCGGCTCATCGAGCGCAACCCATTCGTTCAAACCTTCTTGCATGACTTGCGGTTCGTCACTCAGAACTCAGGAGCTTCCGAGTCCGCCTCCCATGCATAATCCGTTGGCATAGCGGGTTTCGAGAGCCCTAACGTACAAGAATGTAAGTACAAACGTTCCTGCAGGAACGTTGTACATACACTTACGTACAAAAACAAGGGCGGCTCAGGGAAAGCCGCCCTCTGAGCGCTCTTGGGTTCTCTCACTGCACAGTCAAGTTAAGGGTTAGAGTCTTCGTCACCCCTCCTCCGGTCGCGGTCACCGTTAGGGTAGAAGCGCCAACCGCCGCACTCGACGCCGCCTTCAGCGTCAGGGTGCTGCTGCCGCTGCCTGGCGATGCGACGCTCCCAGGCACAAAGCTGGCCGTGACTCCCTTGGGCAGTCCGCTCACCGACAGTGCGATCGCCGATTTGAATCCGTTGATCCCAGCCGTCGACACCGTGATGGGCATTGCCCCGCCCCGCGCCTCAATCACGTTCGTGCTGCCCAGAGTCAGCGTGAAGTTCGGACCGACGATCGTCAGGCTTAGCGTTTGCCTTTTGGTCACGCCTCCGCCCGAGCCGGTCACCGTGAGTGGATAGACCCCGGACACCTTCCCCGCCGCCGCCGCTAACGTAAGCGTGCTGCTGCCCGGGCCCGGTGATGCCATGCTGGCGGGAGCAAACTTCGCGGTAACGCCGCTCGGCAACCCGCTCACCGAAAGCGCAATCGGCGATTTGAATCCGTTGATCGCGCTCGTGTTCAGGACGATGCCTGTAGAAGAGCCTGACGTCAGCGTCGCGCAGGCTGAGTTTGTGGTCAGCGTGAAGCTCGGGACTGTCACCGTCAAGCTGAGCGTCTGAGTCCTCGTGATTCCCCCGCCCGTGCCTTTCAAGGTCAGCGTAGAGACGCCGGCAACCGCACTGGAAGCCGCGTTCAGCGTCAGCCCGCTGCTGCCGTTGCCGGGTGATGCGATGCTTGCGGGCGCGAAGGTCGGCGTGACTCCCTTCGGCAATCCAGTTAAGGACAATGCAATCGCCGACTTGAACCCGTTCAGCGCTGCGGCGGAGACCGCAATCGACATCCCGCTTCCTGTAGCCACCGTCGCGCTTGTGGCGCTTGTGGTCAGTGTGAAGCTGGGCGTCACCACGGTCACTGAGATGAGAGCGGTCCTCGTGAGTCCGCCCCCAGTCCCGGTAATCGTGACCGTGGAGGCGCCAGCTACCGCGTTTGCCGCAGCGGTGAAAGTTACAGTCACAGGCGCGGCGGCAGTGAGGGTAGAAGAAGAAAGGCGCACCGTGATGCCCGCGGGAGCGCCACTGGATGCCAATGTAACCCGCGATGCGAATCCACCCTGCCCCGTCATTGTGACTGTTACCGCACCCGAACCCCCTGGCCCCATCGAAACGCTGGAGACATTCGGAGTCAGCGTGAAGTTCGACGCGCTGCCGTCGCTCCAGTGATTCACCAACAGGCTGGCATCGACTGAGCCGAGTCCAGTCGCTTCATCGTAGCCCGTGCCGGCGTTGAATCCGGTCACGCCGGGCACGCTGTTGTTTCCGCTGGTAATGTCGTGGAAGACTGCCGCGCCGCTTCCTGTCAGTTGCTGGTTCGCCAGCGCATAGAACACAGGATTCGCGTTCCCCTGCGCCGCACCCTTGTGCGCATTCACCAGCGCCATCACGCTCGCCAGCGACGGCGCGGCCGCCGATGTGCCGGACGCATAAAAGATTCTTCCCTGCACCTGCACCACATACGCATCCTGAATCGAACCATGCAGCGCTACGTCGGGGACATCCCGCTTTCCGTCGGCGGGAACTCCCGGCGCCGACTGCCATCCGGGTTTGCCGTAGACGATGCTCGCTCCTCCTCCGCCCGCCCACAAACCGCCGCTCCGGCCACTTTCATTCCACGCGAGTTCCGGAATGTAGCCGAGCGCAGACGACTGCCCCGGGCCATTGGTCGCGGACCAATACTGTCCCGGGTTGTATCCGTCGTTGAACTGCGTGCCCCCCACGCATGAGCTGTAGGGAGTGGAGCACAAGCCATTCACCCCTCGTCCTTGCGTCGCCGTTGTTAGCGCGGGAGAATCGCAACCTGCCGCGCCGCCGTCGCCGGATGAGACGAAGACTGACATGCCCTGGGCGGCGGCCTGCGCCCAAGTACTATTCCAGAACGCATTTCCGCCCGAGCCCAAAGCCGCCTCACACAGGCCGTAGCTCAAGGTCACGATCGGCGCGACGTTGTGGTTCACGGCGTATTGCGCCGACAAGCTGATCCCGTCCGTCGTTCCGGACTGCGTGGTCACGAACTTGATGCTCGCGTTGTTCGCGATTGCGCCCGCCCACTCCACATCCATCGCCGATTCCAATTCGTCATCGCACCATGGGAATCCGGGGTCGGGTCCGTTGATGATCATCTGCGGATCGTTCGGAGGGAGGCCGGCGTTGGTACGGAAGGTCCGCACATCCTGCAATGCGACGTCGACGCGGCCCAGCACCGCAATGCTCTGTCCGGTCCCGTCGAGTCCCTGATTGTAAAGCGGGCCGACGTCATAAATCGTGACCCAGTCCTGCGGCATCAGGAAGTGCGCGCCGGTCGCGGCGGTGTAGTTCGGCGAGACCACATGCGTGGGCGCGCTGCGAAAATCGTGCAGCGAAACCACTCCGCGAACCACTGCAGCCAGCGCCCGCGGAATTTCAGGATCGTTCGCATTCGCATAGTGCAGCGTTCCTTTCACCAGATAATTTTGGATGCTGGTGTGGAAGGCCGATTCCACTTGAGCGGCCGTGCCGCTGAATACGATCGTGCGATGCGAGGCCGGAACTTCCTCAATCTCCATGCCGTTGGTTTGCAGCCACTTCGTTACTTGGCTCAAATCGTTCTGCGAGATGCCAAACCTCATGCCGAATTGCGCGGGCGTGAGCCATTGATGGTAATAAGGTGACTCCGAATCGTGTTGCGCGCGCAGTAGTTCCTCGAGCGCCGCATCCTGGGCTGGATCTGCAGCCAGGACGAGCACCATCCGCTGCATGTAAAGGTCCGGCGCTGCTTTACCGATAAAGTACCCAGGCGTGGCCAAAGGATGCCGCTGGCCGGAAAGCACGACCCGCCGGTCGTTGGCGATGGGTAGCAGAATTCGATCCATCGGACGGACCGATGAGAGATCTCTTAGCTGAGCCGCGGTTTGCGGCCACACAGTGAACGAAGAACACAACACGAAGAGCAGCAGAGCATAGACGTTCCTACTTTGCATGAGCACCTCGCTGAAGCCATCCTAGGAAAAGCGCAGGGAGAGCCACAATTGAGCTATCGGCAAGAAGTTGCCGAACTTCACAGCACGAGGGTCGCTTGCGATCACAAAGGTAACGAAAAAAGGTAACGGGCCGCTGGTCGCAGGAACCCGACTGCGCATTGTCACCGCTACGATCGCCTTCTACTATTCAGATCAAATCGGGTCGGGTGCTCGCTTCGGGCGCACCGATCTTTCAAGGGGCGTGCATATGACAAGCTCAGGGAGTCCTACGTCAATTCCAATCAGCAAGACTCTATGGCAAAGCGGAACATTGCGAGTCGCTTGCGTGTTTGCGATTCTGCTTCTGATCGCATTCGTCGCGCTGGCGACGCCTCAGGATCGCGATCACGATCGAGACCGCGATCGCGATCACGACCGCGATGCGTTTCATCTTCTGTCTCGCGAACGCATCTCGCGCGACTTCGGCGGGGGCTCGGGCGGAAGGCCTTCGCCCGATGCGCTATGTGAACCCGGTTTCGTAGCAGTAGGCTTTCACGTGCAGACCGGTGAATTCTTCAACCAGGCATGGCTCGATTGCGCTCGCTTGCGACCGGATTTGTCGGTCGGAGAGGAGCGAAGGATGACCGCTAGAACGGGCAGCCCCGGCGGCCGGCCGGTCTATGATGCCCGCTGCTCCGATGGCCGCGCTCTGCGCGGGTTGCGAGGACGAAGCGGCGCCTCCATCGATGAAGCTATTGGCGAATGCAGTTTCGTGAGGGAGATTGCCGAGAGGCGTGACCATCCCAGGACCGAGCTGACTGAATCAGTGACGCGTCCGCGTCCGGGAGGAAGGCCCACCCAGGCCCGCTGTCCTCCCGGCGCGGTTGTCACAGGGCTTCGATCCATGAGTGGCGAGTATATGGATCATTTGTGGATCGTGTGCTCCGAACTGCAAGGCAATTACTAGGCGCATTTCTCGACCGATCTGGCCGGCGCAGAGACGGGGACAGACGCGGACTGCACCGCAGTCTGCTCCCCTCTGCGGATCAAGATAATCGCTCCGAGGATCGCCACCGACGCCAACACGACTCTTATGGTCAGCGGTTCGGAAGCGAGCAGCCAACCCAGAAACACAGCCACAACCGGATTTGCGTAGGTGTGCGTCGCCACCAGTGCCGGGGGACATCGCTGCAACAGCCATGTATAAGCAGTGAACGCGACTACCGATCCAAAGACGATCAGATACGCCAATCCCAGAATTGACTTCGAAGAGATGCCCGCCCAATGTGTGGCGTGAAACTCGCCGGTCAGTGCTGCAGCTGCGAGCAGCATCACCGCGCCGCAAATCGTTGGGAGCGCCGTGCGTCCCAGCGCGTCCGAAGGCAGCTTGAGCCTGGGCGAGATCACCACTCCCGCCGACCACGCCAAAGAACCCACGAGCACTGCCATCAGTGCCAGCAAGCTCGAGCCTTTGAGCGTCAACTCTGCGCCGGTGAGCACGGCCACGCCGAGCACGCCCAAACCCAAGCCCAGCGCGCTGAGCCGGCTGATCTTCTGCTGGCCCATCGACCAGGCCAGAACCAGAATGAACATTGGTTCGGTGGCGATCAGCAGTGCCGCCAGTCCCGATCCCACATATTGTTCGGCCCAGTGCAGCGTTCCGTGACCAATCAGAAAGAACAATGCGCCCACGACGAGCCCTGAGAGCCAGTGCGCGCGCGTGGGACGAAACCCGCGCGCCCAGGCCCACGCGAGAAGAATTGTGCCAGCGATGGAGTGCCGGATGCCTGCGGTGACCAGCGGTGGAATGGTCTCGACCGCGTAACGGATGGCGAGGTACGTGGAACCCCAGATGATATAGATCGCCACGAAGGCGAGCGCCAGTTGGATGGAGTAGGCGCGGCTGCGGTCGGTTGCGGATTTGCGTGGCGTAGGCACGAGCACAGGTCTGCCTCCAATGTTTATCATGTGGCCGCTGCGGATCATGGCCATAACTTGCGCTGCCTTGTGGTTTATCATCACCTAACCTCTAAAACATAATTCAATGGTTAGAGTGATCGTAAGCTCGGAATGCTAACTTGTCAAGATAGTTTTAATGGTTAGATAATAGAGTGGGGAGGGAAAGTCCTCTGACGCAGACCAAAGAAGCCAAGAAAATTGCCCGGCGCCGTCCGCCCCGGTTCGATCTGATTGCGGGCAACGTCTGCCTCGACTTCGTCAACACTCTCGACGATCGTCACATCAAGCCCAAGGAATTGCTGGAGACTTATGTGGATCTCGCCCGGTTCGGCGAAGACACTGGGCTGCTCCAACCGAGCGCAGGTGGACCGACTCTACGAGCGAAGCTATGCCGATCCGGAGCGGGCGCAACAAGCTCTGCTCTGGGGCAAGAGAATTGCGCGAAGCGATCCACGATGTTTTTTGGGCGATCATGAATAAGCGCCCTGTGCCGCGCGCTCGCGCTCGCCAGACTCAATGCCTACGCTCAGACGGCGGCAGAACACATGCGGCTGGTTCCGGCGAAGGGCGGCTTCGAGTGGAGGTTCGACGACCTGCTGTGACTTCGATAGCGTGCTCTGGCCGATTGCCCGTTCGGCTGCCGATCTGCTGGCTTCGGATCAGTTGGCCTACGTTCGGGCCTGCTCCTCTAAAGCTTGCGAATGGTTTTTTCTGGATACCAGCAAGAACCATCACCGCCGCTGGTGCGACATGACGCGCTGCGGGAACCGCGCGAAGGTGCAGCGGTTTTATGCGCGGCAGAAAAAAGGTGAGTGCTAGCTTCTCGAACTGATTCGGATGTCTGCCGCTCCGGTTAATGAGCGCTATGGCGAGTCGATCAGTTCCTCGATCTTGGCGGTCGAGATCGGGGTCGAGCGCCGAGCACGGCTCGTCGAGCAGGATGACCTCGGGCTTCACCGCCACGGTGCGGGCGATGCACAGCCGCTGCTGCTGGCCGCCGGAGAGGCCAAGCCCGCTGGCGGCCAGCTTGTCCTTGACCTCGTCCCACAGCGCGGCGCGGCGCAGCGCGTCCTCGACCCGGCCGTCCAGTTCGGCCGCGGCAGCCGCTCGTAGAGCCGTGATGCCGAAGGCGACGTTGTCGTAGATCGACATCGGGAACGGCGTCGGCTTCTGGAACACCATGCCGATGCGGGCGCGCAGCAGGTTGAGGTCCTGCGGCGTCGAGCATGTTCTCGCCGTCCAGCAGGACGTCGCCGGTCGGCGCGCTGGCCGGGATAGAGGTCGTAGATGCGGTTGAGGACGCGCAGCAGGGTGGACTTGCCGCAGCCCGACGGGCCGATGAAGGCCGTCGCCTTGTCTCGGCGTAGCGGGACAGGGTGATGCTCTTCAGCGCCGCTGCTCGCCGTAGAAGAAGTCGAGATTCCTGATCGGACCTTCTCGCTTGAGGCCGTCGGTCGATCGCCGTGCATGACCGGTGACGGCGACGTCGAAGCGCGTTGTGGCCAAGCGTGTTCATGCGATTTCCTTCTCCGGGAGAGAAGCGGGCGATGATGCAAAGAGCCAGCACCGTGGCGGTGACCAGGAGCGCGCCGGCCCAGGCCAGCGTCTGCCACTCGTCGTAGGGCGACAGCGCGAACTGGAAGATCACCACCGGCAGCGCTGGCCATCGGCGCGTTCAGGTTCCGGCTGAAGAACTGGTTGTTCAGCGCGGTGAACAGCAGCGGCGCGGTCTCGCCGGTGATGCGCGCCACCGCCAGCAGCACGCCGGTGACGATGCCGGCGCGCGCCGCGCGGTAGGCGATGCGCAGATCATCGTGCCAGCGCGGCAGGCCGAGCGATGCGCGGCTTCGCGCAGCGATGTCGGGCACCAGGAGCAGCATGTCCTCGGTGGTGCGCACCACCACCGGGATCACGATCACGCGCCAGCGACACGCGCGCCGGCCCAGCCGGAGAAGTGGCCCATCGGCGCCACCATGATCTCGTAGATGAACAGGCCGATGACGATCGACGGCGCGCACAGCAGGATGTCGTTGACGAAGCGGACGACCACGGCGAACTTGTCGTGGCGGCCGTACTCGGCCAGATAGGTGCCGGCCAGCGATGCCGATCGGCGTGCCGATGCCACCGCCAGGACGGTCATCATCAGGCTGCCGACGATGGCGTTGAGCAGGCCGCCGGCCGCAGCCCGGCGGCGGCGTCGTCTCGGTGAAGACAGGCGCAGCGAGAGCCCGCCGACGCCGTTGTAGAGCAGCACGCCCAGGATCAAGACCAGCCAGACCAGGCCGAAAGCGGCGGCGGCGACGACAGGACGGCGATGACGATCGCTGCGCGCCGGCGGCGCGAAGATAGATGCGCGAGATCGGTGGCCATGGCTCAGCCTGCCCTTGCTGCTGCGAGCCGCATCAGCATGTAGCGCGCGCGCGGCCAGCACGATGAAGGTGATAAAGAACAGGATCAGGCCCAGCGCGATCAGCGACGAGGTGTAGAGGTCGCCGACCGCCTCGGTGAATTCATTGGCGATGGTGGCCGAGATGGTCGTGCCCGGCTGCAGGAGCGAGGCGCGAGATCGTGTGCGCGTTGCCGATCACGAAGGTCACCGCCATGGTCTCGCCCAGCGCGCGGCCGAGACCCAGCATGACGCCGCCGATCACGCCGACGCGGGCGAAGGGCAGGACGACGACCGCCACAACACTTCCCAGGTGGTGCAGCCCAGGCCGTAGGTGGCTTCCTTCAGCACGCGGCGGCACGGTCGTCGAACACGTCGCGCGATCACCGCCGAGATGAAGGGCAGCACCATGATCGCCAGGATGAAGCCCGCGGTCAGGATGCCGATGCCGTAGGGCGGGCCGGCGAACAGGATGCCGAAGCCCGGGAATGTGCCGAACGTCGTCGATGACGGGCGGCTGGACGTACTTCTGAGGAACAGGGCGCGAAGACGAACAGGCCCCAGATGCCGTAGATGATCGAGGGAATGCCGGCCAGCAGTTCGATGGCGATGCCGATCGGCGCGGCGCAGCGACTTCGGGCACAGCTCGGTCAGGAAGATCGCGATCCCGATGCCGACCGGCACGGCGATCACCATGGCGATGATCGAGGTCACCAGGGTGCCGTAGATCGGCGCCAGCGCGCCGAATTGCTCGGTGACCGGGTTCCAGACCTCGGTGAAGACGAAGCCGAAGCCGAACGTCCGGAAGGCCGGAATCGAGCCGATGACGAGCGACAGGAAGCGTGCCGCTCAGCAGCAGCAGGACTGTGATCGCTGCCAGGCGGGTCAGGGTCTTGAATGTGATGTCGCCGGCGCGCAGCCGCCTCAGCACCTCACCTTGCTGTCGACCGCGTGGTACCTCACCGGCGAAGACAAGTACGCCACGCGTGTGGCTGATCATCTGCGCTCCTGGTATCAGGAGAACCCTTTCCTGTCCGGTATTCACTGGACGAGCGGGATCGAACTCGGCGTCCGTCTGATCAGCCTGGTCTGGATCCGGCGTCTCCTCGACGGCTGGCCAGGTGCCGCCGAGCTAGTCGAGAACGACGCACTCGCGCTACGGCAGATCCGGTGGCATCAGGAATATCTGGCCACGTTTCCCAGCCGCGCCTCGTCGGCGAACAACCACGTGATCGCCGAGGCGGCCGGCCAATGCGTGGCCAGCTGTGCATTCCCCTGGTTTCCGGAGAGCGACTCCTGGCGGAGTAACGCCGCCCGGCTGCTGGAACGGGAGCTGATGCGGAACACTTTCCCGTCGGGCATCGGCCGCGAGCTGGCCTCCGATTACCAGTGTTTCGTCGCTGAGCTCGGGTTCCTCGCCGCGCTGGAGGCCGAGGTCAGCGGCCATCCGCTTAGCCGGATGACCTGGAGCCGGCTGTGCGCGATGGCGGATAGCGCAGCGGCTCTGATGGATGAGCGCTTGCGCCCGCCCCGTCAGGGCG
>CAWBSS010000020.1:0-10168 GCA_963791515.1 uncultured Acidobacteriaceae bacterium
TGAGGGTGAGGTCGGCGTGACACGGCGTACGGGGTGCTTGAACCTGTAGTTGGGGTTGAGCATGATCGTTTCGTGTCCGATGTCCCTGATCCGTCTGCTGGTCCCGCAGCGGCGTCAAGCTGCTGGCCCGGCTGCCGGCCGATGATCAGGCGAAGGACACTTGGAGCGCCGAGTGCTGCAGACGCGAGGGCTGCTCGATGCTGCGCTGGAGCCGCGGTTCCAGCGGCTCGAGCTGCGGGTCGCAAGCTGGAACGCCCGGCTGGGCCAGGACACAGAGCTTGCGGACGCCGACCGTCGAAGGAGCATCGGGGCGACGAGGAGCGGCACGGCCGGGCGGCAGCGGCAGGCATGAGGAGCGGGACGCACGAGGACGGCGAGCGGGCCAGGCCAGCCCGGGCACCAGAAGGCCTGGCCCGGGAGCCGGATCCCGATCCGGTGGAGGATCCGGGCCCAGCAGCATGCCGCAGCTGCAAGGCTGCCCTGGACGGCACCGCAGCCACGGGCTCCACAGTGGGGCAGGACCAGGTCGTCGACATCGAAGTGAATCCGAGAAGGCGTTTCTGGTCGAGCGGCTCCCCAGCCTTGAAATTGCCGTGCTCCAGGACGGTGCGCGTTCAGCCGCCTGGCGCGCGCGGCTCGTGTCCCTACGGGCGTGCTGAACGCCGCCGCAGTCGTGTTGACCGCGTACGGGAACATGCCGCCCAGCGGCCGCGCCAGGTCATGGCCATGCTGCTGGGGGTTCCGGTCTCGCCAGGCTGGGTGGACAAGGCCAGCGCCCGGCTGGCGGCGCAGCTGGGCAAGGCCGGGTTCGACGCTGCGATGCTCGCGGCGCTGGCCGGCCAGGACGCGCTGGCCGCGGACGAGACCCCGGTGAACGTGCTGGACAAGAACGCCCCGCAGCCCGCTGCGCGGGAAGAAGGGGAAGAACAGGACCCGGAAGACAAGGAGAAGGCGGCTGCGGGTGCCCCGCACGTGCTGATCGTCCGGACCCCGGACGGGCGGCTGACCTGGCTGCAGGCCCTCGCCTCGCGGCGCAAGGGCGATGTCGCCGCGGGCATCCCGGCCGCGTTCACCGGGCTCCTGATGACCGACGGCTACACCGGCTACCAGCACCTCCTCACCCGGCTGCGCAGGCATCCAGCAGTGCTGCCAGCACATAATCAGGCGATGCCGGGCAGTCATGAAACTCGGCCCCGGCGGCCTGCAGGTCCTAGGCAGGCGACATCATCGCCATCTTGCGCGAGGCGCACCAGGCCGTCGAAGACGCCCGCGCCCGCGGCAGCACCGCCCTCGGCACGGACCTGCTAGGCAAGCTCCGCGAGCGCTACGACGACGCCGCCGCCTTCGGCATCACCCATAACCGGCTGCGGGACTGGCACAGGGGAACCTCCCCGGCTACGCGCTGGGCTGCTGGCTGCGCGGCTCAGGAGCAGGTGTTCCTGCGCCCACGACTTCGCCGTGGACTCGACGACGATGTTCTCCGACGCGAGCGAAAGCCGCCAACGCCGCCCGGCGTGTCCGGCTACTGGCGCCTGCACGCTCGCCACCCTCGCCCGCTGGTGCGCATCCGAGCTACCTCGACTTCCCCCGCCACCGCCCGCCGGCGTCGCAGCCCTAGACACCATCCGAGGCCACCCATGGAAGAAGCCGCGCCTCACTCCCACCGTCCCCGCCTGAACTGACACGGATCACAGGCGCCCGTGAATGGTCATTCGTCGTCGGTCGTTGGTCCGAACCTGGATCAGACGATCGCGAGAGTTTTCTTTCTGCCAGAAACTGGGCGGAGGGGAAATGGAAAATGACCTTCGGCTGTACGCCGATAAAAGCCGAAGTAACATGTGGCAGAAATCGGAAGTAAACAAAGATGAAAGTAAGCCACACCCAATCTATTCAGTTGTGAGGCATCGTCCTCACGCTCTTTTACAAGATTGCAGCGAGGTTTTTGGCCAACGACGAACGGCCAAAGACTAACGACCGCTGCTTCGATTTGTCGGTGATCTTACCGCGGGGGCTCCACCCGTTCCCATCCCGAACACGGAAGTTAAGCCCCGCAGGGCCGATTGTACTGCACGCGAAAGTGTGTGGGAGAGTAGGTCGTTGCCGGCATTAATAAAGGCCACGTTCAGAAATGAGCGTGGCCTTTTCCGCTGCGGGGTCTCAGCCTCTTCCTTGAAGTATGGCGGCGATCACAAGCGGATTACGACGACCGTGCAACACGGCGATCACTGCCAAAGGCTTTTCGTCGGGCGCGTAGGCGATGACATAGTCTCGCACGGAGTGAAAAAGCAGCGGTCGCGAAGTCAGATCGGGGCGGCTGTGGCCTTGATGCGGGAACGCGATGAGGGACTGGATAGTCTGGTAGATTTCCTCGCGCACGCGGTCAGCGGCGTCGAGATTGTCATCTGCGATGTATTCCCAAATTTCGTCGAGGTCTGCATATGCCTCCGGGTGGAGGACAAATGTGGTCATGAACGATCGGCGCGACGGTCTGCACTCTTGCGCCGAAGGCTGGCGAGGGCGTCTTCGCCGTCGATGGGTTTCGCACGACCGCTCTTGAGATCATCGTACCGACCGTCCAGCGCTTCGCGCACCAGGGAGAGCTCCTGCAGATATCCGGCCATTGCGTCCTCGACGAGGTCATCGGGGGCTCGTCCGGTTTTGGCGGCGAGTTCTTGAATGCGAGACTCGGTTTCGGGTCGAAGATGCACTTCCATATTGGCTAGTTTAGAGAGGCTGACTGGCACTGTCAAAGCTATTGCCCGTCCCGAACACGGAAGTTAAGATCCATCGCAAAAGAGCGAGCTCAGGATTTCGGCAGAAAGCTCCCGCGCGCAAAGGGCGGCGCGCTCACGCCTTCTAATCGCCTCAAGTTAAGCCCCGCAGGGCCGATTGTACTGCACGCGAAAGTGTGTGGGAGAGTAGGTCGTTGCCGGCATTAATAAAGGCCACGTTCAGAAATGAGCGTGGCCTTTTCCGCTTCCTCACTTAGCCGCAAGGATACCGCCTGAGCCGCTCCAATTCGTTTTTCATTTCGGCTATGCGGGATCGCGTTGTTTTCTCGAGGGAGCGGGCGTGTATCAACGACTGGATTGTTCCGCCTTGGTAAGGATTTGAGTCAAAGTTTGCAATTGCTTCCCTGAATGCCCTCCAATTTTGCTGAACACCTTCGAACTCGGCCTGTCTCTTTGGCTCTAGCAAACTCAGGAATTCGCGGACCAGTGAGTCGAGTTCTGCGTCACTTCTCCGGAACTCTTCGGCAGCCTCAATGTTCATATCGGTTTGCGTTAGCGGGGCCCCTGGATACAGGGTGTTGTTGCAATACTCCGCCATTGCCCGCAAGAACGTGAGGGCAGCCTTGTAGCATCGCTCGATCTCGGAAGCCTCTATCCTTGCGGCGGAGGCGAATTCGTGCGCGACGATATGGCGCAGCTCGAAACACAGCTTTACGCCACCGAAGACGTCGGAGGGGTCACCTATGATAGGCCCAAGCGGCTCTTTGTTTACCTCCACCGCCCAACGATCATGGACTATCTTCAGTTGCTCGAGAAAATCCTGGCCCGTAAGAATTGAAATGTGGCTTTTCACATCCTCCAATCCGTTGATCGGCAGAACGTGCGAAACGAGTTCACCCGCGGTGAGCACTTTGGTGCCGAGCGCCCTTAACAGAGTTAGATCGAACTTGAACGTCGCTGTGTCGAACCGCGCAGCTCTTTCAGCAAACGGCGAACCGCGGTCGATGAATTCCTTGATCTGTGCTCTGGAATAGGCTTCAATGCAGGCAACCATCGCAACCGGAAAGTATTTCAAAAATTCAGTGTCTACTTTCTCGCGAGCTCTGAAGGCGGTCTCAATCCGCGACAGTCGCAAGTGTAGCTCCGCAACCGCGAGGTTATGTCGGTTTCGTTCGCGCACCTCCGCGATCTCAGCCACATAATCTCTTTTCGCCATGGGGTTCTCACGCCGATTGTACTGCAGAAGAAAGCGTGTGGGAGAGTAGGTCGTTGCCGGCATAAATAAAGGTCAGTCATGGAAACAAATTTGTGTTGCGCCCGAGCGAGTCCATGCAAGAGAATCTGAGTGTCTGACGCGGATTAATCTATGGCACTGGACGCAGAAAGCTCCGACGAGAAGGCAATCAGGCTGCTGAAGCGGCAATTGGAAGAGCTGCAGACGGTTCGCAGCCTGAACTACAAAGACCCTAACTTCAAGGCTTGGCGCGACACGACCACGAGGGTCCTGCAGATGTTCTTGGGGCCGGAGTCACCCCACCTTATGAGGTTCAGGGACACGAGATTTTTCGGGCCCAGCTCCAGAGTTCCATACGGGGTGCCAGTTAATCCAGATTACATCTCGCCGAGGGACGTCATCGCGTTCCAAAAGGCCTGCGCGACGACTGACGCATCGCTCAGGGCGGCCATCAAAGACGTCGAAGACTTCGGTGTGTACGTGGAGCAAGCCAAGCCGGCACCCACCGGGAGGGGCAAAGGCGGGAGCGGCGGCGTAAGCCAGGCGTTCCACGCTCCTGTGACGATTCACAACCAGGCGATCGCCGCCGATAGCGCGATCCAAACGATAGGGCACGTGGGGGGACACGACGGGCGCCAGCCTCAAGGAGATTGCAGACCTATTCCAACAGAGCGAAGACCTCACGCCGCGTCAGGTCAAGGAGGGCCTCGCCGGAATCGAGGCCTTGGGTGTGGAAGTCCAGAAGCCGGAGTCCAGCAGGAACTGGAAGTCGGTTCTCGACCGCGGCCAGTCTGTCCTCGCGATCGCCGACAAGGCGACCGACCTGGCACACAAGCTAGCCCCTTACACGCCTGCCATTGTCGCGCTCGTGGAAAACGCGAAGCACCTAATCAAATAAGCCCCGGCGCGGGCGCGCCGCGTAGCAATCCTTCCGTGCCTAGATCCTCGTCGATGCGGGGCCGATGGATGCCGTGGTCTCCGCCGGCTCGGTCATGAGCGGAATGCAGAGATCCTTCGTTAGCAGGCCTTCGCTTTGCGATGGCCTGCGCTTCCTCAGGATGACGGCGTGGGGAGGGTGGTGGGGTCAGGATTGGATGAACCTATCAACGGCGGCGGACAGGAGTGTCCGTCCTGCATGTTTTTGCTTGACTTAGCCTTGCGATATTTTGTATTCTTTATATATAACCTTAATGGCTTTATGGAGCCTCTTCGGACGGGAATCGTCCGAGGGGGCTTTTTGTGTCTTGGCGTCGTCGCGGGAAGAAGCAGATCCCTCGGCTTCGCTCGGGATGACAATTTTTTACGCGGGATGACAATTTGTTGGAGGATGACAGTTTTTCGGCACGTTGATGTTTTCGGCAGGTTGATGGAGTCTGAAATTTAAGGAGTGAATGCTTATGAGCTTGGGTGTTTTGGTTGGGGATTTGTTTGGGGCGGCGGAGGTTGGGGATTTGTTGGCGTCGGCGGATCGTCGGGATAAAGGGGGGATGGCTCGGTTTACCGGGAAGCGGCGCGGGGAGATGGCGGAGGCGGCGTTTGTGGCTAAGGCGGTCAGCCTGGGATTTGGGGTGGCTAAGCCTTGGGGCGATAGCGATCCGTTTGATTTTATTGTGCAGGCGGGTGGGAGGCTGTCGAAGGTGCAGGTGAAGTCGGCGCATTGTGTGGGCGAAGACGGCACGTACAGTATTCGGACGCATGGGCATGACATGAAGGCGTATCGGGTGGATCAGATCGATGTGCTTGTGGTTTACGTGGTTCCGGAGAATGCGTGGTATGTGTTTCCGGTGCGGGTGATTCGGCGGATACGGAGTTTGAAGTTGTTTTCTGGGAGCCAGAAGCGGCGGTCGAAGTTTGAGAAGTATCGCGAGGCTTGGGGATACTTGCGGGGTTGAGTAGAGCGGTCTTCTGCCATTCGGCTCGGACGTCAAAGTCAACGGCGGACAGGAGTGTCCGCGCTACAGATGGGCATCAATTAAAGGCCACGTTCGGAAATGAGCGTGGCCTTTGCGCTTAGGCTGCTGCCTGATGTTTATAGGCTGGGACGAACACTTTGGCGACGAAGGTTTCGTAGGTCGTCGGAGTCGTATTGCGGGATGAGCGCGGTTCGAGGGCGCGCATGGATCCTGAGTTCAGGCTGGCTGACATTTCGAGAAGCAGGTTGGCAAACGGCTCGGACATCCCAGACTGAACCAGCGCCGGCCGCATCTGTTCGTCGGGCGGTTGCTTGTACTTGAGATCAGGCTTGCCGATGGCCTTGCCGATAATCGTGGCCACCTCGTTGTAGGTGATATCGCGCTGGCCCTGCTCCATTACGGCTTCCCCAAGACTACTGACTGTGCTCTGCACCAAGGCTGCGTCCGCTCTCACTTCAACTTGCTGCGTCTCCGCCCCGACTTTGAGGTGAATGCTGACGGTCGCAGTCTCGTTGACATCCAATGAGATTCCTTGCTGCAGGTACTTCTGGAAACCTCGCGCATGGACCTCTACCTGATAATGTCCGATCGGGAGTTCTGCCAGCGCGTACGCTCCCTGACGATCCGTAACCGCTGCACGAGTTAAGCCAGTTTTCGATGTGCTTCGCAGTGACAGTAGCGGTCTGGACAACCGCGCCGCTCGGATCCAGGACCGTTCCACGAATGCTTCCTGTAATTTGTTGTCCCGCAACATTCAAACTTACGAGGTTCAAACCTGCACTGAACGCCACCAGCACGAACGCCAGCTCTCTCAGGCCAATTACGCATTTCCGCATTGTCCTCACGAATCGTCGTTGATTTTGAGATGAAGACATCCCTCGTAAGCGAAAATCCAGTACGACCGGAAATCTCACCCACAGAGTGTGGGCGATTATAGGGATGCTCAGCGACAGGTCAATAATGCGAAAACAGTATTTGCTTCGGTCAAGCTCTTGAAGAGAGCGGGATTGTGGTGTTCTAGATATTGCACCGCGACTTTCCTCTGGCTGATTTGTTGCCAAGGTAGAAAGTGCTAAGCCTCGACACGCAATTCGTGTCCCGAGTGAAGGGCGACTCGGAACAAACGAGTATGGCGCGACGTATTTGATACTGCCTTGCGTTACCTTCGTCACCGGCGGAACCCGGCGTCACGAATGAGTTCTCTGCGCGCTGTGCTAGCTTTTTCTTTGGCCCGACTCGGAATCAGGCGCGGCAGCAGAGTGCTGGCGCTGGAAGTGTATTCAGGGAGCCGGGGGGGGATGCATTGGAAGCAGGGGCGGCGATTCAGCGCGAGATTCACGGCACGAAGTTCATCGTTGCCAGTGGCTCGATGCAGCGCTTCATGGCCATGGTCGAGCGTGTGGCGGGGCAGACCGAGACTGTCCTGATTACCGGTGAAACCGGCACGGGCAAGGAGCTGATTGCTTGCAGCGTCCACGAATTCTCCTACCGGAACGGAAAACCGTGGATCGACATCAACTGCGCGGCTCTTCCGGAACATTTGGTCGAGAGCGAACTGTTTGGCTACGAAAAAGGAGCCTTCAGCGGCGCCGACAACTCCAAGCCGGGACTTTTCGAGCTGGCCGACAAGGGAACGCTCTTCCTCGATGAAATCGGCGAGCTTCCATCTCATATTCAAGTAAAGCTGCTGCGGGTGCTGGACGGGGCTCCGTATTACCGTTTGGGCGGGCATCGCAAGATCACAGTGGATGTGCGGATCGTCGCTGCCACGAACCAGGATCTGGAAGCAGCCGTGCGTGAAGGGCGCTTCCGCAAAGATCTTTTCCATCGCCTGAGCCAGTTTGAGCTGCGGGTTCCGCCGCTGCGCGAGCGGCCGGAAGATATAGTCGCGCTGGCAGAGCATTTCCTGCGCCTGAAGTCGGCGGAGATGAAGTTTACTGCGGAGGCTTTGCGTACGCTTCAGTCGCACTCGTGGCCGGGCAATGTTCGCGAGCTTCGGAACATCATTGCCAAAGTCGCGATGGCAGCAACGGGTACGGAAATTGGCGCGGCTGACGTGCTGGCTGAACTCTCCGCGGAACAGCAAAAGACCGCGATCCCCCTACCATCCGGTGACCTCCAGGATATGGAGAGGCAGATGGTGTTGAAAGCGCTCGAAAATACCGGAGGCCATCGGGCAAAGGCAGCCGAGCAACTGGGAATTTCGCGCAGAACTTTGAGCCGGAAGCTGGGCGAATACAAGATCACAGCGGCGCCTAGTGACAAGAGCCGGGCTTTGGGTGCTCTCAGCCTGAAGCAGAAGAAGTTTTTCCGCGCAAAGGTAAAGCTTCCTGTTGTACTGAAGAATAGCCAGGGTCAGGAGACTCTGGTCACAGCGGTTAATTTGAGCGTGGGTGGCATGGGGCTGGAAGGGCTTCCGGATCCGCGGCGCTCGGAGGGGCTGACGGACATCAGCTTTGTCCTTCCGGAGAGTCAGACCCGCATCGAGGCGAAGGTGCAGATTGTCTGGGCGGATCTGGAAGGCCGCGCGGGAGCGACATTCGTGGTCATCGAACCGGCGGTTTATAAAGAGCTGCAGGAATGGACCAATCAGCGGATGAAAGAAGAAGGTTGGGAACTGCCTTTGTAAGTGAACGATGTTTCACGTCGGAATGAGCTCTCGATCTTAGCTATTCTTAAACGCGATCCCTCAAACAAATCCTGCCGAGTGTTGCTCGGCCTCCCGGACGGGGGCCTCCGGGGCTACGTGCTGGCGACTGGGACAGACTGGCCCACCCTTGGGCTTGGGGACAATTTGGCCCGCCGTGTCGCTGACCGGATTTGCCTAAGTCATTGCCGGACAACCTTTCACGCTTACCTTCCCGTGGTTAGGGGCGTGCAGCAATGACTCGGACGCCCGAGTTATATGGGCGTGGGGAGCTGTGAAGGTTTATGGCGGAAGTTACCAAGGTCACTTCGAAAGTTCGTCACCTGGCATTCTGGTGCGTGATCCTAAGTGCTACCTTCGCCTTTGCCGCGCCGCAGAAGATTTCCAAAGATCTGCAGAAGCAATCCTCGCAGCAATGGGTGAACGTCATTGTGCAATACCGGGTTCCGCCCAGCCAGAAGCGTTTCGCCAAAGTTGCGGCCAAGGGCGGGATGCTCCAACAGAACTTGCCCTTGATCAACGGTGCCGCCTTTACGGTAAAAGGCAGTTCCTTGGCTGCGCTGGCGAAAGATTTCAACGTGGCGTACATTTCGCTCGACCGTACGGTATGGGCAACAGCAACTGTTACCGACTCCTACGACCAGGCGGTGCTGGCCCCGTACGCGTGGTCGAAGAACTTTACTGGAAATGGGATCGGCGTCGCGATCATCGATAGCGGGATCACTGCAAGCCGGGATTTCACGCTTGCGAACGGTACGGGTTCGCGCATTGTGTACAACCAGAATTTTGCCAGTGGTCCGAATACTGCTGCCGATTTGTACGGACACGGCACGCACGTAGCCGGCATCCTGGCAGGCAATGGTATGAACTCGCGCGGCACGAATTTTCGCAAGACGTTCATGGGGATTGCGGACAATGCGAGACTGATCAATCTGCGAGTTCTCGATCAGAACGGAGCGGGCCGGGACAGTGCAGTGATCGCGGCGATTGAGAAGGCGATCAGCTTGAAGAGCAAGTACAACATCCGCGTCATCAATCTCTCGCTTGGCCGAGCGGTTTACGAGAGCTATAAGCTTGATCCACTCTGCCAGGCGGTCGAGGCGGCGTGGAGGGCGGGGATTGTCGTGGTGGTCGCGGCCGGGAACGAAGGACGCAACGATTCGGCTCATACCGACGGATACGGAACCATCGCAGCGCCGGGGAACGATCCTTATGCGATCACTGTGGGCGCCATGAAACCGATGGGGACTTCGACGCGCGCCGACGATCTGATTGCCAGTTACAGCTCAAAGGGACCGACCTTGCTCGACCACGTTGTGAAGCCGGATATTGTTGCGCCGGGCAACCTGATGATTTCCGTGTTGGCCTCTTCGAGCGCGACTTTGGTGAAGGCCTCGCCTAAGAACGTCGTTGCGCTGAGTTCCTATACCGCCAACGGTAAGGGTACCGTTTCTTACTTCACGCTGAGCGGCACCAGCATGGCCACGCCGGTTGTGAGCGGAGCCGTCGCGCTGCTGCTTCAGAAAAATGGATCGCTGACTCCGGACCAGGTGAAGGCGCGACTGATGAAGAGCGCGTACAAAACCTTCCCGCGATCGAGCACTGCGAAAGATCCGACCACGGGCAAGAGCTACACCAGCCA
>CAWBSS010000021.1:0-209409 GCA_963791515.1 uncultured Acidobacteriaceae bacterium
CTCCAACTCGCCCATCTTCGCCTCAGCGATTATCTCGAGCCCACCTCTTCCTATCTGTCCATCATCGAACTCGGCCTCTACGAATCCACCTTAAAGATCTACAAAGAACTCACCGACCAGGGGATCGAGCCCCATTCCGACCAGTGGAAAGCTGAGATCGCCTGCAAGCTCGACCGCCACAAAGAAGCCATGCGTCCCCGCCTCTACCCCGAGGTTCCGCCGCAGCGTTACGCCTGCTTCTATCCCATGGACCGCCGCCGCGGCGAAGACAAGAACTGGTACAAGCTCTCCATCGAAGAGCGCGCCCGCCAGATGAACGATCACGGACTCATCGGCCGCCGCTACGCCGGAGAAGTCAAACAGATCATCAGCGGCTCGATTGGTTTTGACGACTGGGAGTGGGGTGTCGACCTCTTCGCCGACGATCCCCTGGTCTTCAAGAAACTGATCTACGAAATGCGCTTCGACGAAGTCAGCGCCGTCTACGCCCTGTTCGGCCACTTCTACGTAGGCGTCCGAGTCCAAGCAGCGCAGCTGGAAAAGTTGCTGAACGGAGAACTCCCGAATAAATGAACCGTAGAGACGTACCGTGTTGACACTTGTCTTCGCGCTCTTCGCGCCCTTGCTTCGCGCTCTTTGCGGTAAGGTTTTGACTTTGCATTAAACTTCCTCGCCATCGGAGACCTCATGTCCATCTTCGGCCTCATCGAATACAAAGACGCCAGCCCCGAAGTCCGCGCCGTTTACGACGACATCATGACCACCCGCAAAACCGACTGGATCAATAATTTCTGGAAGGCCATCGCCCACGATCCCGCCACGCTCAAGCGCACCTGGGAAGACATCAAGCAGATCATGGCCCCCGGCGCGCTCGACCCGCTGACCAAAGAGATGATCTACGTCGCCGTCAGCGTCACCAACCAGTGCCACTACTGCATCGCATCGCACACCGCATCCGCCCAAAAAAAAGGCATGACCGACGCCATGTTCAAAGAGCTAATGGCAATCGTCGGCATGGCCAACGAAACCAACAAAATGGTCACTGGCTATCAAGTCGAGATCGACGACCAATTCAAGAAATAATCACGTAGGGACAGCCGCCTCGGCTGTCCGCCCCCGCTAAGCCCGGCAGCCTCAGGGCCTCCCCTGCGTTGGTGAAACGGCGTCGAGGGTCAGGGCATCACGAACGCTCTTCGAGCGCTGCGACAACGTCCCTAACCGGTCGCGATTTCAGCCGCTGAGGTACATCACTTTCCTGTTCGTTTCACGCTGCTCGCCCGTCCAAACTTCCACTCATGCGCCTTCATATCCACTCTCCGACCGCGAAACCGCACCCCTTCAGACTCCAACCGCAGCCGCTGTTCCACCGCCGAATCGCCCTGCAGCTTGATCGCGCCACCCGCGCCCAGCACACGTTGCCACGGCAATCCAAATCCGCGCCGCAAAACCGCTGCTACTTGCCGCGCTGCCCCGGGAAAGCCCGCCGCCCGCGCGATCCCGCCATACGTCGACACTCTCCCGCGCGGAATCGCGCGAATCGCCTGCTCGATCCGCAGACGCGTCGCGCCAGTATCATTCCGATTGGTCTTTCTCGGCAGAGGACGGCGGCGTTTCCTTTTCAAAGTGTATTCGCCCTAAGAAAAAGGCCCTGGTTCTCCATCTTTGCCTCGTTCTTTGCGGCAAAGGTGGGGATTCGTTACGCCGCCGACCGGAACGATTCCAGCGCCTCATACTCCGAGTTGTAAACGTCAAACACCGTCAGCAGCTTGGTGACCTGCAACAGGTCGCCGACGCGCTTGGTCAAGTTCGCCAGTTTGACGCTGGCCCCGGCGACGTGCGCCGTGGTATGCAGCCCCACTAACGTGCCCAGCCCTCCCGAATCGATATAGTTGACTTCGCCCAGATTGAGCACAATGCGCTTGATGTTGTCCGCGATGGCCTTCTTCACCTCGTCCCGCAGCAGGGAACTCTCTTCCCCAAACACGATCCGTCCATTGCACTCGATCGCCAGAATTCCATCCACCGTTCGCTTCGTCAGTTTCAATTGCATAACAGCTCTCCTTGGCGGCTCGCTCCAGCCGCATCCGCCCGCAGTCTTGAGGCACCAGCCTACCGCGTGCGAGAGCCCTTCGCAAGCCCTGCCAGCATTCGCGCCTCCCGCGTATGATTCAGCCCATTCCGCGCGTTGGGATTCTCATGACTCTCACGAACTTCAGCTCCACAGTTCCCGCGATGCGCGACTTCTGACGTGCTCGGCCCAGTTCGCTACTTCGAGCAAACCTTCGGCCTTAAGCAACAGTGGACCTGGGGAGGCCCTCCCGTCTACGCCGGCGTCCACGAACCCAACGAATTCCTCCTAGAAATCGCAGAATCGCGGGAAGAAGAGGACGAAGAGGAATCCGCTACAAAATAGTGTGTTTCTTCGCGACCTTGACGCATTCTCTTACCGCTCTCTGCGGTTTAAGGTTTGTTCTGTGCCCCGCAATGGCCCCGTCGATCACGTATAATCGAGTCTTCCGCCCATGAGTTACACCGTCCTGGCCCGCAAATACCGCCCCCAGAAATTCTCCGAGGTCATCGGACAGGAGCACGTCACCCGCACTCTCCAGAACGCCATCGAACAGGCACGCACCGCCCACGGTTACATCTTCAGCGGCCACCGCGGCATCGGCAAGACAACGGTCGCCCGCATTTTGGCGATGGCACTGAACTGCCGCTCCAAAGATAAGCCTGTCCCGGAGCCCTGTGGCATCTGCGAATCCTGCACCGAGATTCGCGCGGGCAACGCCGTCGACGTCATCGAAATCGACGCCGCCACCAACCGCGGCATCGACGAAATCCGCGAACTCCGCGAGGCCGCGCGTTATCGTCCCGCCCGGGACCGCTTCAAGATCTACATTCTCGACGAAGCCCACCAGATCACCGACGCCGCTTTCAACGCCCTGCTCAAGACTCTGGAAGAACCTCCCGACCACATCGTCTTCATGCTGGCAACCACGCAGCCTGAGGACATTCCGCAAACCATCCGTTCGCGCTGCCAGCACTTCAGTTTCCGCGCCGTCAAGTTCGACGCCATCGTCGCTCAGTTGCGCGACCTGGTCACCCGCGAAAAAATCGAAGCCGACGACGACGCCCTGGCCCTGCTCGCCGAAGCCGGCGACGGCTCCATGCGCGACGCACTCTCTATCCTCGATCAGGCCATCGCCTCCTCCAGTGGAAGGATCACCGCCGATTCCGTCCGCAACCTGGTTGGCGCCGCGCCCGCTCACATCCTCGAACAGGTGATGCAAGCTGTGTCGGAGGGAAGGAGTGAAGAAATTCTCCGCCAGGTCGATCACCTGATCAGCGAAGGCCACAGTCCGACCCACTTCGCCCGCCAGATGGTCCGTTTCCTGCGCAACGCAACCGTCGCGAAAATCGCTGGCAAAGATTCTTCCTTGCTGCAAGTTTCCAGCGAAGAACGCGAGCGCGTCGCCCGCGTCGCCCAATGGTTCGGCGAAGAAGATCTAACGCGGCACCTCCAAATCATGCTTCGCACCCACGGCGAGTTGGGATACAAGCAGGAACAACGTTTCCATCTCGAACTCGGCCTGCTCAAAATGGCCCACGCGCAAAAGCTGCTGCCCATTGAGCAGTTGCTGAGCGATGTAGCCGCTGCTCCAGCAGCCGGTGCGCCGAGGCCTTCCGCAAGACCAGCCATCGTCGGCAGCGCGTCGAACTCCGAAACGCGCCGTCCAGAACCCGCTTCCGCCGCACGTCCAAATTTCGTTTCCCCTTTCGCGGCCGACTCCGCTCGCAAAGGCACGCCAAGGCAGGAAGCTTCGCCCGATCCCGCGCCGACTCCCACCGGCCCGCGCATCGTGGCCACAGCCAGCACGGCCGAGCCCGTAATCATGGGTTCCGCCGCGCCCGCTCCCCTGCGCGAACCGGTCTCTGACCCTGACAACGATTGTGGAGACGTAGCTAGCTACGTCTCCGTCGGCGCAGCCAAGCCCTCCGCTCCCGAACCGCGGCCCGAATTGCAAGCTCAAGCGACGCAGGCGGCGACTTCGGTGACCGTAGTGCAACCGCAAATGGAACATTTGCAGAATGCCGTCGTGCAAGCCCTCACCGACGGCAACCAGCGCATTCTGGTTTCGATGCTCTCTGCGGGTGAGTGGAGCATCCAGGGCAACGAGCTGGTCATCAAGATCGCCGAGTCGCAAACCGTAGTCGACATGTCGCTCAGTTCCGAGGCAAAACGTCTGGCCATCGCTTCCGCCAGCGGAGTCCTCGGCCGGGCCGTTAAATTAAAAGTCGTTCCTGGCGCCACATTGACTCCGCAGGAAAATAAACGCAACGGCGCCTCGCGGCCCGCAGCAGGCCCTGGAGGCCGGGGCCGCGCCGAGCAAGACCCCGTCGTCCGCCGCATGCAAGAAAAATTCGGCGCCCAAGTCCGCACCGTGATCGACTACAAGGACAAACGATGAAAGGAATCGGGTAATTGGGTAATCGGGCAATTGGTAGTTTCTTCGTTCCGAAAGGCAATTTGTAACCGCTCCTCGCGACCAATTACAAAATTACTCGATTACAAAATTACAAAATAATTATGGGTGGATTCAATCTGCAAGACCTGATGTCCAAGGCCAAATCGCAATACGACGCCCTGCAACGGAAAATGCAGGAGACCGTCGTCGAAGCCACATCCGGCGGCGGCACCGTTACTGCAAAAATGGACGGCCGCAAGCAATTGCTCAGCCTGCGCATCGATCCCGAGGCCGTAAAATCCGGCGACGTCGAAATGCTGCAGGACCTGGTTCTCGCCGCCGTCAACGAAGCCGCCCGCAAGGTAGATTCGCAGATGCAATCCACGGTCGGCGGCATGCTCGGCGGCCTTGGCATCCCCGGACTCTAGCCGTCCGACGGGTAGAGTGCGAACCGGGAAGGGCACGACTTCAGTCGTGCCGCCAAGCACAAGAACGGGACGCGGCTTCAACCACTGGAGGAACTGCTGGTATGTCGAAGAGTCGTTGCAGCAGGAGACTCACCCTCGCGGCCCTGTGCGTGATCTTCTTCGTTCCAACTGTCGTGCAACCCCAATCTACGACCAACTCTCCGAAAGACACTCTCATGAGCACGCACGCTACCGGAGCCTTCAACGTAAAGATGACGCCCCAAGACGACAAATCCCTTGAGCCGCAACTCGGGCGCTTCACGCTCGACAAGCAATATCATGGCGATCTCGATGCCACAGGCAAGGGTCAAATGCTCACTGCCGGCACGGCGGAGAAAGGCGCAGGCGGCTACGTCGCCATCGAAAAGGTAACTGGAACTCTGCACGGCCGCACCGGCAGCTTTGTACTGCAACACAGCGGTACCATGGCGGTCGGCGTCCCACAACTAACGATTACCGTCGTCCCCGAATCCGGGACTGGCCAACTGGAAGGCATCGCGGGAAAGATGACCATAAAAATGGCCCCCACTGGGAAACACACCTACGACTTCGAATACACATTGCCCCCCACGCTATAATCGGCTGCGAAGCGCCAGAAAGCCGCGCTAGCATTGCCAAGCAGCGCCTCGCTTCGACCAGATAGAATAATCTCAACCGTTGTTTCAATTACTCAATTACAAAAATACCCAATCTCTTATGTCCAAATTTGCCGAACCCATGTCCCGCCTGATCGACGAATTGAAGAAACTCCCGGGCGTCGGCGCGAAAAGCGCGCAGCGCCTGGCTTTCTACATCCTGCGCGCCAGCGACGAAGATGCCGAAGCCCTCGCCACCGCCGTGCGCGACGTTAAGGCCAATCTCCGTCTCTGCTCCGTGTGCAACAACATCACTGACGTTGATCCCTGTGTCTACTGCACCAGCGCCACGCGGAATCAGCGCCTGGTGTGCGTCGTTGAGGAACCCACTAACATTGCCGCCATCGAAAAGACCAAGCATTTCAACGGTGTTTTTCACGTTCTGCACGGCGCCATCTCTCCCGTGCACGGAATCGGCCCCGAACAGTTGCGCATCTCGAACCTCATCACCCGCGTCGATGCGGGTAACATTGACGAAGTCATCGTCGCAACCAATCCCACCGTCGAGGGCGAAGCCACTGCCACCTATCTGTCGCAACAACTGAAGCGAGCGGGCGTGAAAGTCACCCGCATCGCCATGGGCATTCCCGTCGGCAGCGACATCGAATACACCGACGAAATCACGATGCTCAAAGCGATGGAAGGCCGGAGAGATATGTAGGAAGAGAATACTCAAGAACAACTGGGCACTTCCGGGTCAAGGAAAACGTTCAGCTCTTCTTCAGCCGCAGCCAGTCCTTCGGGAAGAGTTCCGCGATTGTATTCGGCCATGCGATTCTTCCACTTCAGGAAGTCCGTGATGCTCTGCGGTTCAATGCGCACTTCGACTCGCCGCAGGCTGGCGAGCAACAGATTCATTTCATAGCGAAAGCCTGCGGCTGTGCGTAGATTCTTCGCCGATGCCCGCACGACTTCGATTCTTCCTCGCCGGAATTCCAGCAGTCCCCAACCCGCGGGCAATTCCTCAAGCTTCACCAATGCTGGCGGCGTCAGATAGAAGCGCTCGCTGCCCACTCCTTGTTCCGGTTGTTGCCGAAAGGGCTTGCCGCGATCCGCCAGAAAATCCGCGCGCGTGAGCTTGCACTCCACCAGCACGGAATGGTTGGCGCGTTTCCATCCAATCGCGTCGGGCATTTCTCCGCTGACGCAGGCTTGCTCGGAAAGGACGACGCCGCAGCGATACAACCGCAGCCATCGCACCGCTCGTTCCACCATTTGTGCGTGAGTCATAGGAACAGTCTACGTTGTATGGTGGGGTGGAAAAGTGACTGTGTCGTTTCCTCGCTTCCAATTCCCAAGCGGTCGGAATGCGCGAATATTCCTGGATCAAGACGCAATCCTCCGGGACTCGATGGCGATTCGCCGAGGCGCCGGACTCTTCATCGCCCTTATCACGACCGGACGACGCAATACGGTTTCGAGTAAATATCTTTGGGCGGCGACGGCCTGCGCCGTAGAACTGTCGGCCACAAAGCCTTCGGCGCCGATGACCAGCGCTTCGTTCGGTGCCAACTTCGCGGGCTTGCGCAAGAATCCATTGGTTCGTCGCTTGCGATTGATGGATTGCGCGACCGCGTTTTCGATCTTGACGCGCCGGACATGCCCGTCGTGCGATGCATCGAGAGCATTCGCCAATCGCAGAATTGCTGCTAGCTGAATCGTGATCTTCTGCTCGTCGGGCAGCAGGTCGCGCAGCGCTCTGTGGCTTCGCGTCGGCAACGCGCCGCAATGAAAACGCGCCACGACAGCCGCGCGCGCCATGTTCTCGGCTTGCCATCCCAACGGCGCGCCGTGAGCTTTGATCAACTCAAGCGATTCTTTGTGATGTCCCTTATTCCCCTTCGCCTTCCCCACGTCGTGCAGCAGAGCGGCGACGTAGAGGATCGAGCGCGCACCTGGTCGAGCGCTATTCAGGGAACTCAGCAGTCCCGCGGCATTGAGGCCGTCGTAGAGTTCGAGCGCTAGCCGCGCTACGCGCTCGGAGTGCGCGAAGTCGGGATCGAGCGCCTTCGCCCACAACTTCATGCGGCGCGTCGCAATTTCCTGGATTTGTTTGCCCTGTGGCAGTCCAGCGCGCCAGACGTTCCACAGCGAATCCGGCCCAACCATACTCTGGCGATAGGCTTCAATCCGCTTCGTGCGTTCTTCCCCAATGCGGGCATGCCAGGTTTTGCGCGATGCTTCGTCGAGGAATACGTGGCACGAAAGCGCGGTTGCCCACAACACGTCAAGATCGTGTACTTCCCCGAGCAAATCCTGCATGTGCTTCAGGTCGTTGCTCCAGGTCTTGTGCTCGTCCGGAAGGAAATTCTCGACGATGTAGCGAAAGCGTTTGATGCCGATACGCAAAGTATGAAACGCAACCTGCGAGCGATTGCGCATGGCGCGGGTGTGCAGGTCGCGCGCGGCCGTCCAGCGTTCGAGCGCCAGATGCTTGAACACCGCGCTGCCCGGGCGAATGCGGGCGGCGCGCAGGGGCAGGGACTGGCTCCACTGGCGCCACTGCTTGCGGTCGAATTCCGCCAGGGCGGTGCGAGCCTCGCGCTTCTGTTCGGTTTCGCGGGCTTTTAGAATTTCGAGCAGGGCGTGGGCCGCGTGATCGTGCGGGTGGCTTTCTAAAAGTTCGGTGGAGGGAGCGGCGTCTGCGAAGTCGCCGGAATTCTCTGCCGGTTGCGGGAGCGCGGGCGAGTCGCCCGCACCTGCACGAGTCGTGGTTGCTCTCAGCTTTTCAATCCACTCCATCATGATCTGCACGTCGCGCAATGTGCCGAGGCGCTGGAACAGGCGCTTGCCGGCCTTTTTCATTTCCTTCCAGTCGCGATCGGGATCCATGGCCATCATGCCGTCGGCCATGGAGCGGCAGCGCCGCAGCGCAACCCGCAGATCATGGACCGGATCGGCGCTGAAGTCGGCGGACACGTGCTCGCACTCTTCGAGTACGCGCGCCATCCAATAGCGCAGTCCCGTTGTCTTGGTGACAGTTTTCAAGTCTCTGGTCGTTTGCACTCCGCGAGTATTTTACTGAAGATGGTGCTTCCACCTAACATCAAGTTTTTTCGCAAGTTATGTCGCAATTTTCTTTCACCCCTTCGGGGCTTTGCTGCATTTTTTCACTTTTGCCCCCCACGGCTTGCGCCGTGGGCTGCATTCTGCCGCCGCTTCGCGGCTGGAGTTTGGCAGATGTCGTTCCACCGCGCTCCCGGAAACTCAGTACTCACGCACTCTGAGGCCTTTACGGAAAAAGAAAGCCTGGATCGCGGCGCTGGAAGGTGCTACGCGACGCGAAAGCGGGCTTTTCTGTGATTGTTTAGCCGCTCGACTTCGAGCCTCCGGGCGCCGGGAAACCTGGCAGCAGTTGCTTTCGGATCTGCTCGCGGATGTTTTGGCGAATTTCCTTCGTGCTCGCGCTGGATGCTGGCTTCTCGACCCGCCCCTCAGCCGGCCTCTTCAGACCGTTATTGCCGGTCGTGAAGCCCGATAAAGCTGCCCGGCAAAAGCTCCCAAACCCAGGCAAACCACACCCAAGCGGACCAGCCCGCCAAGATACGGGATGAACCCAACGATCGTGAGGATCAACAGGCCCACCAGGAGTCCCAGCAACCAATCGCCCTTCGTGGCTCCCGAGGGCTTGAGAAGTATCCGCCCCAGAAAGGCTCCAACCCAAACCTTCGCCAGGTAGATCGCAGCCAGATATACCGCGAACAACATTAGCGAGATCGGGATGCCAATCAGCGTGATGCCAACCACTACCATGGCAACAGGCGCACCCGCCAGAACCCCAACCCCCAGTCCGACGCTGAGCCAGCCTGAGCCCACCGCTTGAGTCGTGGCCCGGAAGAAGCCGGGAAACAGAACTAGGCCCAGCCATCCCACCAGCATGGCGGCAGCGAACCAGACAGCTTGGTGGAAGTAGAATCTGGGCCGCGTGAACTGGCTCTTCCTCACCCGCACCTGGATGTCACGTTTGCCCGCAATGGTCGCGCCGTCGGCAATGTGCACCTCTTTCAGCTGGTGCACGCGAGCGCTCAGGTTGCCGCCGACCCGGGCCGTATTCGTCAGCGTAAGGCTAACTCCGGCCATGGTCAGATCGCGGCCGATACTGCCGCTCACATCGGCATTGCCACTAGTCAAGATGTCCACACTGCGCTTCACGTCGCCCTCGAGGCTGACGTCGCCGGCGGCAGCCACGATACCTTCGCCCACGTGGCCCCGGTCATCCACACGCAAGGATTGCGCAAAGCCGTAGATGCTGTGACCCAATTGCCCGTCCAGGTCGAGCGACCGCGAACAGTTGTAGACGCTGCCTTCCACGCGTTCCGCTCACCACAGTTCTCTTGGCAAAACTCACCAGGTCGCCCTTGACGGTGCCCCGTACTTCCACGGTCCCGCCAAAAGCCAGCAAGTCCCCATTGACCACGCCTTCCATGCGCACAGTGTTGCCGGTGGCCACAAGGGTGTCGTCCACCGTCTCGTTCGCCGCCACGGTGACGAACTCACCCTGACGCCGTTCCAGGGCAAAGCTGGGCAACGACAACGCAAGCAGCACGATCAGCAGGCGCAGGCCAGGCTGGCGCGGCTGCCCTCGTCCCAACAGCAGTGCGCTGCCGCCCAACAGCAACAGCAGAGAAAGAAGCCCCACAACAGCAGCATAGTCAGTCAGCATGGCAGTACCTCCGGGTGCAAAGTAGTCAAAAAGGCTGAAGATCAGGTTCGTGCGGCCGCTTGGGCTGAAGGGATTGAACCATTCCAGCGCTGCCGGAATACTCAGTTCGTCGAACCAAATGGAACTGATCGAACCTAGCGCCAGCACCGCGGCCATCACCGCCAGGTCGCCCCACACCCAGGACCTATGCAAACGGAAGAAGCCCGCTGGGCTGGCTGCTTCTTCCGGAAGCTCGTGCAGACTTTCGCTCAGAACGCGGTTCTCGGCGCGCAATGCGTCCACTAACTGCCGGCAGCGCCGGCACGTGGCTAGGTGGTCTCGCAGGCGCCGCGCCTCGTCCGCCGCCAGTTCGCCGTCCACGGCGAGGGCGCAGGTCTGTTCCGAATAACATTCCATGATCACTTGCTCCTAGGGGCCAGTCTCCGGCGCAGCTCTTGCTTGGCCCGAAATATCAGCGCCGCCACGTAGTTCCTCTCCAGGCCCAACTCCTGCGCGATTTCGTCATAACTCAGCTCGCCGTAATAGCGCAGGACCAGCGGCACGCGATAGTTCTCCGGCAGGCGTGCGATGGTGTCTCGCACCTGCGCTCTCTCTTGCGTGCTGATGACAGCACCCAGCGGCGACGGCTCCGAACTGGCCGCCTCGATGACGGCGGCTCCGTCTTCAACTTCCACAAACACCTTCAGTCCACGCTGCCGGCGCCGCAAAGCGTCAATACATTGGTTGCCAGCCACCCGCAGCAGCCACCTGGGGAACGGTATCGAACCGTCGTAGCTCTCGATCGAGCGCTGCAGCTTGAGGAAGACTTCGCTGGTGGCATCTTCTGCGCTCTCCCGTGAGTTCAGCATGTAACGACACAATCCGAATACGCGCCGGACATAGCGGCGATAAATCTCTCCCAGGGCCTCGGCATCGTGGCCCTGGGCGCGCTCTATTACGCTCTCCAAACCGAGCCCCTCCATCTGCCTGGTTTCGCCCTCGCGGGGCTGCGCTTCTTTCGCCATGTTCCTTTTGGCGTCCATAAAGCAGTACGCTGCAGATCGAAGGAAGTTACATACATTTTAGGGGACGAGGGAAACCCAAGGCTGGACGCCTGGCTCTGGCTCTTGTAAAGCCCACCATAGCCAGCGGGGAAGGCTGTGAAGTAGTACCTTTCCGGGTTGCTAGGTCCATGTTGTCGCGGGATAGCTTTGTAAGCAAGGCCTTTACGCCGCCGCGGGATTGTGGCACCCCTTGAAATTGTATGGCCCCCGATCCGAGTGGTATTTGTGGCATGATTTCACGAGGTTGGACGGAGGCTCGCTTATGATTTTTGGCGCAGCTAAGACTCTCAGGTCGATCGTAAGCGTTGCAATAATCACCTGCGCATTTGCGAACGCGCTGTGCTCGGTCGATGTGGTCGTCGTCAGAGGCCGAGTTGATCATGTACCCGGCAACGCCAAAGTTCGCGTCCAGTTGCTCTATGCGAAAAATATGGCGGGAGAATCAGGCGAAGTGACGATCGAGAATGGAAGATTCAGCATCCCGATTGAATTCCTGACACAAAGTCGCAGGCCCGTGGTGAACGGGATTCTGGAGAAGTGCAACCGAAGGCCGAAAACAGTGATTGTCACGCTAGTGGAAAGCGATGGGGATCACGAGTACGATCGCGTTTCTCTGGACTTTGCCAAGGATTTCAAAATGGCAGATTCAAGTGCCTACGCCTTGCGGTCCGAGCTCGTGCTAAGCGGCTCGCACTGATTTCTGTCCACTCCTTTCAACTGGCTGATTGCGTGATTGTGCCCTTCTCCGTACGTTACACAAAAATGGGCAATTTAGGTGTGCTGCTCCACCTTTCGAAAATCCGCGAAAGGTGGGGCAGCCACGTGCGGGAGTGACCGGACTGCGTGGTGCGGTCCGGGGAATTGCGCGGAGTTAAAGGCGGCGGACGGGGGCGTCCGCCCCACACGAGTGGCTAGTCGTGGTCGTGCTCGTTCCAATCGCGGTCGGTACGCCAGCGGTGCTCGTGTTCATCCCACCAGCGATGCTGCTCACGCCAGCAACGCTCTCGGGCTTCATGCAATTCGCGACGCTCGTGATTTGCCTTTTTGCTGTTGCGTCCATGTTTCTCGATGGCCTCGTGGAGTTCATGCTCGGCGTGAGCGACGCGACGCTGGCAGCGGTCGATGTCCTCAGCATGAAGACGCGGCAGTGCGGTGAAGAGAAGGACTGCTGTCAGGATCGCGCCTGAAAGGATGGAGGTTGTTGCGGTGGAAAGCTTGAGCCGACTAGTCATACGCCTCGCTTTGTCATGGAGATGTGTCGGGAGAATCGTTGTGCGATGACGAGACGAAGCAGGAAGAGCGATGGCGCGTCATGCGGCAGTCGATTCTCCGGGGATAGGACGCTTTTTTGAGCATTGGAGTTGTTCGCAAAGTCAAAGGTGGCGGACTGGAGTAAGGCCTGCAGGAGTTGCGGTGGTCGCCGGCAGAAAGCAGATTCCTCCTGGCTCTCTGCGCTCGCGTGTCGGAATGACAAGGGATACTGACTTGGGTCATGCCCTTGCGAGTGGCGCTTGGGCTGCGTCGATTACCTCCGTAACGTTTCGGGGCTTACCGTTTCGCTTTAACCTTGAGGTTCAAACTTGCGTTTCTAGGAGCTTGCTATCTCGGCTACAAACACATCGCAAGGTGCACGCGCCGCCTCGGCGCGGGCGTTCGTCCACAGCCTCAACATCCTGATCAAGTATGCGCGGATGTATGGGTACCAGCACAAGCGCACAGAGGCGCAGTTCGAAATCACCTGGAATGAGTTGAAGCAGGGTCTGCCGACGACCGGGGACGCGGGCTTTCTGCTGGGCGTTTCCGACAACAAGTTGCTGCTGGATGGCATTCCGCTGGAAACGGGAAACTCGGAGCGGAGCTTCGCGACGCTGTTGACTACGGCCGGACTCGCCAGCCTGCATTTTTCCAAAGACGTGACCGAGGAAGACTTTGTTCGCCTGGTGCGTGCGTTCACGGTGGCGGGGTCGAAAGCCCAGGATGTGTCGAAGCAGATCAAAGAAGCGTTGGGCGCGAACAAGCCGGGCAGCACGATCCGAATTAATGAAGTGAAGTTTGTGGCGGCCGATCCGCTGACAGGGGATGTGAGTATTGCGGCGCAGATTGCGGCGCAGACCCTGGGACCTGAGTTCAAGCAGTGGCTGAACGATCCGCAGAAGTTGTTGCAGTTGATTGCGGCCGCGGAGGGGGCGAACGCTGGGGGCGGACAGGTCTCGGCAGACGGGGTTCCGATGGTTCCGCTGGGGAGCGTGCCCAACCTTCCGCATGGGGCCGGCAAGGGAAGATGGGTTCCAGACGGCGATCCAAGTGGCGCGGCAACCGGGGCGGCACCGGCCTGGACTGGTGGAATGGTTCCTCTGCAGGAAGAGGAGGTTGTACAGGCGATCCGGTTGCTGACGCGGTTTGGGCAAGTGCAGCAGGATCCCGGTGTGAGAGAAGAAGATTTACAGAAGGAACTGAAAGAGACGGATCCGAATACGCGGTTGAACTTGCAGCAGTTGCTGGGAAGTTTGGCGGCGAAGGCGTCGTCGGCGGAAGAGGAAGACACGCCGCTGCTCATGAAGGCTGCCGAGCACATGGCGATCCGCTTCGCGCTGGAGCGCTATCAGAAGGGCGAAGTCAAGGTCAACGCGGTGCACCAGATGATGGAGCACATGAGCCGGCAGATGGACTCGTTGCGCCAGATTCTGAAGCTGCAAGAAGAGAAGATGAGCAAGGCCGGGATTCTGGTGGAGTCGCACGCCGACATCCTGGACCGAATGTTCTGGGCGGAAGTGCCGGAGTCCGGCAAGAAGAGCGTTCTGCTTTCGCACGAAGCGCCTTGCGTACCACCGCGGAACCTGCGGCAGTTCGTGGAAGTGCTGCTCGATCGGGACGACAAGGAGGGGGCAACGGAGATCCTGAACAACTATTCCAGTTGCCTGGGCGCCAGGGAAGCAGAACCGCGTCGCAGAACAGCGATTGGGCTGAGCCAGTTGGCCGATCTGTACGCACGGGTGGGCGGAGAGCCGATGGGCCAGGCGATCCGGAAGCTGAGCGATCATCTGATCCACGAGAAAGACGCGGAACTGCAAAGCCTGTTCAGCGCGGCGTTCGTGCGGCTGAGCCAGGAAGCGAGTTCGGCAAAGAACTACGGCGCGGTGAATGAAGTGTGCGCTGGCATGGAAATGATCAGCATGGAGCGGCCGGTGCTGATGAGCGATTTGCGTCCGCGAGTAGGGGTGGAGAATCGTCTGCCGGAGTTCATTGAGGAAGCGATACACCTGGAGCCGATTCCCGCGGATATGCTGTCGGTTTTGCGGCGGACGAGCCAGTCGGGCGCCGAGCATCTGGCGGACCGCTTCTTCCGCTGCATGCGGCGCGACGAATGCGATCGCATGATCGATCTGGTGAAGGAGTTGGGCTCTCCGGTGCTGCTGCAGTTGCGGGAGATTCTGCGCACGGGGCAGCCAAGGCAGGCCGCGGGAGCAGTGGGACTGGTGAGCCGGCTCGACGTGGGGACGCTGCTGGAATTGCTGCCGGTGCGTTTGCCGGAATGGAACCGGTTCTATCACGACATTGTGGTGCGGCAGATTGCATATGGCGCCGCGACGGATCGGGGGCGCACGCTGCTCGAACTGACGGAGATTTTGGATCCGCTGGTATTGGCCGAGGCGGTGGACGAAATTGGGATGAGCGGGGACATGACGGCAACTCCCCCGCTGATTGCGATGGCCCGGCCGGGAGAAGCGGCTTCGCGCTCTGCTTTTGTGCAGCTCAAGGCGATTGAGTCGCTGGGCCGATTGCGGGATGCGGAGGCAGTGGCGACGCTGCGCGAAATTCTGGAAACCAAGAAGACGTTTGGATTTGTGTATCACCGCGAGTTGAGAATCGCGGCGGCGCAGGCGCTGGCGAAGACCGATCCGCGGTACAGTTCGCAAGTCCTGTCGGACAGCGGTCTGGAGCCGGCGGAGCTGGCGATTGCGCCGCTGGATATGGCACCGGCATGTCCCTGGGTGCGGCAACGGCGCTACGAGCGTTTGGTGCTGGCGAAAACGGTGACGGCGACGATTGGCAGTTCGTGGGGCAAGTCGAGGATTCAGATCCGCGAATTGAGCCTGGGCGGCGGGATGGGCACGAAGGAAGACAACCTGCGCATCGGCAGCGAAGCGGATTTGGAGATTTCGCTGGGGATGCGGTCGAAGGTCCGCGCGCATGTGCTGTTGCGGCGGGCGCGCGTGAATGAAGTGGGATTTGAGATTGTGAGTACCGACCTGGATAGCCGGTACCGGCTGCGCCGGCTGCTGGTGGATGCGCTGAACCACGCTCCGCAGAATAAGGGGCAGGAGTGGAGCGGGGAGCGGAAAATCTAGGAAGCAGCTCTCAGCTCTCAGTTTTCAAATGCAAAAGCCTCTGCTTACGGGCAGAGGCTTTCGTGTCTATCAGCGTTATGCGACTTACTTCACTTTCAGGAAGATGATCGCCAGGGTGTAGAGGGCCAGGGACTCGATCAGGACCAGGCCCAGGATCAGCGCGAACTGGATGCCGGGACGGGCTGCGGGATTGCGGGCCAGGGACTCGGTGGCGGCGGCGACGGCTTTGCCTTGGGCGAGGCCGCAGACCGCGGACGCGATCGCCATGGAGAATCCTGCGGTAATGGCGATCCAGTGGGTGTCCTCGGCACCGCCTCCCTGCGCGAAGGCAGGCATGGCGAAGCACAGGGCAGATAACGACATGAACAGGTAACTCAATTTACGCATTGTGTTTCTCCTCGTATCAAGTTGCCGCCAGTGGGTGGTTGACGTCGTACCTTGCAGACGCCCTCACGCTTGCGGCGGGTAAAGTCATTTCGTTCTCAGTTCTCAGTTAAACCACAGGCTGCCGAGATCTTTAGTGTTCCTCGCTGACCGCGCCGGAGACGTAAATGATCGACAACAGCATGAAGACGTAGGCCTGCAAAACAGCGACCACGATGTGAAGGCCGCTGAAGATGATGGGAATGCCGATCGGGATCATGGAGAAGAAGACCAGGGTGATCAGATCGCCGGCAAACATGTTGGCCCAGAGACGCACCGTGAGCGAAAGCAAGCGGGCCAAATGGCTGACCAGTTCGATGGGGAGCATCAAAACCGCCATTGGGATGCGGGCCCAGATCGGCATGCCCTCCATGGGCGGTCCGAAAAACTGCAGGAGATACTTCGGTCCGGCATGCTTGAAGCCCTGGGTGTGGTAGTACAGAAATGCGCAGATGGCGCAGCCCAGGGGCACGACGGGAACGCCGGTGGGCGACTCGAAACCGGGAATCAGACCGATCAGGTTACAGACCAGGATGAAGATGAAGACGATGGCGAAGAAAGCCGTATAGGGTTCGCTGTGATGGCCGATGATTTCGCGGCTCTGGCCCAGCACGAAACCCTCGATGGCTTCGAAGCCGTGCTGCAAACCTCCGGGGGACTCGACGGAGAGGCGCGATCGCACGATAAGGAAGAGAGCCAGCAGGAAGGCGAAGACGAGCAACTCCATCGCGAAAGAATTCGTGATCGGCGCCTGCGGGTATTTGGGCTCGATGTGGAGCGCCCGCAGAAATGCTGTGACGCCACCGGCGAACAGATCGTTCAGGATTTTGGTAAACCAGAGTTGTTCAGGCATGAGATGGCTGCTTAGCTCTTCCTCGATCCCGCTTTTCCGCTAGACCTCGCGAGTTATTGCTACATACAACTCGTACGCCGCTTCGCAGACAATGGCTGCGACGGGCAGGAACAAGCCCGCAAACAGGCCTCGGAGGCTCGCGGGAAAACTGGTTAATATACCATACGCGGCGGCTCCCAACAACACATAGCGGAAGAGATACCGGGCGACGATCCCCTTTCCGGACTGCGGCTTGCCGGTATTGGTGACGCGGTCGGCTAGGCCCGAGACGCCGCTTTTGAGCCAATGGAAATTCAGGTAGGCGATGACGCATCCCAAGAGAAAGCCGAGAGCGGGGAAGCGGCCGAATCTCCACCAGGCGGCGGCAGACAGGGCCACGGCTAGCACGATCATGGAATGACGGATGCGATCGAGGGCGCCGGCGTAGAAGGCGTCGGAGGGGGTAGGGGGCGCGGCGGAATTTGGCGGGCCTTGGTTCACGGTGCGTGAAACATCTTGTTATCGCCGGAGCAGCGCGACCGAGGCGCTCAACGGTTTCCTGAGCGGCTAAAGCCGATTACCGATTGTGACACTTTTACGGCGCGACTGGTTGTGCCCTTCCCGATCCAGTTTCGACACAGGTGATCTTACTTCGTGTCGCGGAGGACGGTGTGAATCAGTTCGAACATTCCGGCGGCGATTCCAAGGAAGAGTCCGACAATGCTGATCCATGAAGTGTGAAGCCAGCGGTCAAGGGCGGAGCCGAGGAGCCATCCCGCAACCGTGCCGGCTGGGAGCATCAAGGCCAACTGGCTGTAGCGGCCAACTTGCAGCCAGGGATTTGTTTTCTTATCAGAGTTCCGGTCTTCGGGGGGAGTGGAGGGCGGCATCGGTCGGGCTCGGCGCTAGCGATTCTATCCTAAACGGCAGCACAGAGATCGGCCGGGCTCGCCTTGGCCGGACAGCCGAGGCGGCTGTCGCTCCGTGAGCATCTCAGTGCGTCAGCTTGGCGATGCTCGGATTTTGCGCTATGCCTAGGGCCCAGTTTACTAGTTCGATGAAGCGGTTGGGGAGGATGCCGATATAGAGCGTGGCCAGGGCGGTCAGGGCGAGAGCGGCGCGCATGGTTAGGCTGATGGGAAGTTTTTCTTCGCCCTTCTCGACTTGGCCCATGAACATAGCGTTGGCGATCTTCAGGTAGTAGTAGAGGCCGAAGACGGAATAGAGCACGCCCAGCGATGCTAAGACGTAGTGACCGGATTCGATCAGGCTTAAGAAGATGAAGTACTTTCCCCAAAACCCGGCCAGGGGCGGGATGCCGGCCAGCGAGAGCATGAAGATGAGCATGAGGATGGCTTCGACAGGCGCGCGGGAGTAGAGGCCGTTGAGGTCGTCGAGCTCGTCGCCGACTACGTTGCGGTGGCGAAGAGAAGTAATCACCGCGAAAGCGCCGAGGTTCATGAAAGTGTAGACGAGCAGGTAGATCAGAATTCCCTTGATGCCATCGGGACTGAGTTGGGTGGCGGTGCCGGCGATCAGGCCGAGCAGCATGTAGCCGACGTGGGCGATGGAGGAATAGGCGAGCAGGCGCTTGGTGTTGGTCTGCGTGAGCGCGGCAAAGTTGGCGCCCGTCATGGTGGCGATGGACACGAAGACCAGCAGAGGCACCCAGATCGGGCGCATGGGCATGAGTCCGATGACGAGGATGCGGAGCAGCATGGCCCATCCGGCGGCCTTGACGGCGACAGACATGAATCCGGTGATGCTGGTGGGGGCGCCTTCGTAGGCGTCGGGCGCCCACTGGTGGAAGGGGATGGCGGCGATCTTGAATAGGAGGCCGGTGATGGTGGTGAGCAGCGCGATGACGGCGACTGGCTTGTATTCGCTGTTCAGGACGTGGCGCGCGAGTTCCTGTTGGATGACTCCGAGATTGGTGCTGCCGGTGAGACCGTAGAGCAGGGACAAGCCGTAGGCGAAGATGCCGGAGGAGAATGCTCCGAGCAGCAGATATTTTAGGGCAGCTTCGTTGGAGCGGCGGTCGCGGCGCAGGAATCCGACGAGCACGTAGGTGGAGATGGCCATCAGTTCCAGGCCGATGAAGATGAGAACGATGTCGAAGCCGGCGGCCATGCACATCATGCCGGCGACCGAGAGCAGCATGAGGGCGTAATATTCGCCGTGATTTTCATGCTCGGTTTCGAGGTAGCGCACCGACGTGAGGATGGCGATGGCGGTCGCTGCGAGGAATAAGTACCAGAAATAAATGGCGAAGCGGTCGACCAGCATGGTGCGCATCAGGCCGAAGGAGCCGGGCGAGCCGGTCATCCAGAGCTGAATCTTGTAGACGCCGGCGGCGGAGAACAGTACGCCGATGAGGGCGGTAACGGCGTTGATCCACTTCATCTCCCGGGGGAGCATGAGGTCGATCAGCAGGATGCCGAGGGCGAAGAGGGTCAGCAGCGTGATCGGCAGAGCCAGAAGATAGTCGGTCCAGACCACTATTTCTTCCCCTTTTTCGGTGCGGCTGCGGCCGGCGGATTCGTGGTGTACGTCATGTTGGTGGGTGGGGCGACTATCGTTGCAGGTTGCGCGGCGGCGTTCACCGCGGGCTGCGGATAGTCAGGGCGCACGATGGCGATGGTGTGGTTCACCGGCTGCTCGAGAATCTGGAAAAACGGTTTGGGATAGAGGCCGATCCAGAAAGCCATGATGAGAAGCGGGACGAACGTCGCGACTTCCCGCGGCGTCAGGTCGTGTAGTTTTTCGTTCTTGGGATTGGTGACCGTGCCGAAGAAAACGCGCTGGTAGAGCCAGAGCAGATAGGCGGCGGCCAGCACGACGCCGGGGACGGCCCATGCGCCCCAGCGCCAGTTCTCCATGAACGTTCCTTGCAGGATCGTGAACTCGCCGACGAAGCCGTTGAGCAGCGGCAAGCCCATCGAGGAGAGGAACATGATCATGGTGATGGTGGCGTAGACGGGCATGACATTGGAGATGCCGCCGTATTCGGAGATCTCCCGGGTGTGGCGGCGCTCGTAGAGGATGCCGACAATTAAGAAGAGCGCGCCGGTGGAGATGCCGTGATTGATCTGCTGCAGGACGGAGCCGCTCAGGCCCAGTGGCGTGAGGGCGAAGATTCCCAGGGTGCAGAAGCCGAGGTGGCTGACGGACGAGTACGCCACGAGCTTCTTCATGTCTTTCTGCATGAGCGAGACTAGCGCGCCGTAGATGATGCCGACGATGGAGAGGAAAATCATCCAGCCGCGAACGGTCATGTGCATGAAGGTGGCGGGATTGGACAATACGTTGGGGAAGAAGGGAAGCGAGAAGCGGATGAAACCGTAGGTTCCCATCTTCAGCAGGACGCCGGCCAGGATGACGGAGCCGGCAGTGGGGGCTTCCACGTGGGCATCGGGCAGCCAGGTGTGGAAGGGGAACATGGGGACTTTGATGGCGAAGGCGAAGAAGAAACTCAGGAACAGCAGCGTGGCAACGTGCGGGCCGTAGTCGGAGTAAATTTTCGGCGCCGTTTCGTACAACGAGGTCAGGCTGAAGGTGTAAACGCCAGTTGAGGCGTGATGGTGGAAGTAGAGGAACAGAATGCCGAGCAGCATCAGCACGGAGCCGGCGAGGGTGTAGAGGAAGAACTTGATGGCCGCGTAGAGTTTGCGCGGGCCTCCCCAGATGCCGATCAGGAGGTACATGGGGACTAGCATGGCTTCCCAGAAGACGAAGAAGAGGAAGAAATCGAGCGCCATGAAGACGCCGAGCATGCCGGTCTGGAGGAAGAGAAACCAGATGTAGTATTCCTTGACGCGATTCTCGATGGCGGTCCAGGAGGAGAGGATCGAGATCCAGCCGAGGAGCGTGGTGAGCATGATGAGCAGGAAGGAGATGCCATCGATACCCAGGACGTAGCCGGCGCCGATCGAGGGAATCCAGTTGCCGGGCGCACCCTCGATGAATTTGAAGCCGGGCTCGAAACGCTGCTCCCAGAACATCGGGATCAGCGGTAGCGAGACCAGGAGGCCGGCGAGCGCGAAGATGTTCGCGATCCAGCGGATGGCGGCCTTGTTCTCCTTGGGAACGAAGAGGAGAAAGAGCGCGCCGACGAGCGGCGTGAAGAGGATGATCGATAAGATGTGAGTCTGCATATGAGCTTCTAGCTTCTAGCTGCTAGCCTCTAGCTACTCGGCTTCAGCTAGAAGCTAGGAGCTAGCAGCTAGTAGCTGTCTTCAGTGGTACACGTAATAGAACGCGAAACCTACCAAGCCTGCGGTCATGACCAGGGCATACCATTGCACCAGGCCCCATTCGAAGAGGCGCGCGGGATAACTTAGCATGCGCGCCAGGATCGCGGGGCCGTTGACGCCGATGCCGTCGATGATCCACTTGTCCCACCAACTGGAGAATGGTCGCGGTGAAGCGAGTGATCCAGCCAGCGGCGTTGACGGCGCCATCGACTACGTTGGAATCGAACCACGAACTGGCTTCGCCGAGACCCATCGACGCCCAGGCGCACATCGCCCACCTTGCGGCGCCCGGTGAAGACGTAGTCGTAGCCTTCGTCGACGTAATACTTGTTGAGCAGCGTGTCGTAGACCGGCGGAGCGGCGGCGGCGATGGGCTCGACGTAGTCTTTGTCGGCGTTGCGGTAGGCTTCGCCAGGCCATGAACCATCCGATACCCGCGGCTGCTAGCGGATAGGACCATTAACAGCCATTCTGTGCCGGTATTGTGTTGCTCTTCTTTTTCGGCGGCGGCGAGTTGAGCCGCCTTGCCCTCTGCGCTGAGGGTCTGAGCTTCACCCGCGAATACCGGTTCCAGAAACTTTGCGAAATGGTCGGAGCCTCCGAGACTGTGCGGCCAGCCTAGGAATCCGGCTCCGAAGGCAGCAGACTGCGAGTACCACCAGCGGCACTGTCATCGACGCGGGAGATTCGTGGATATGGTGCTCGACGTCGTGACTCATGCGCGGGCGTCCATGGAACGTCAGGTACATGAGGCGGAACATGTAGAAGGCGGTCATCAGGGCGGTGACGTAGCCAACGATACCAGAGGATGCGGTAGGCGCCGCCTTCGCGCGACCAGGTCTGCCAGAGGATGGCGTCTTTGGAGAAAAATCCGGCGAAGGGAAGGATGCCGGCGATGGCCAGCGTAGCGATGAACATGGTGGCGTGGGTCGTGGGGATGCGGTTGTGCAGGTCGCCCATGTTGCGCATGTCCTGCTCGCCGCTCATGGCATGGATCACCGAGCCTGCGCCGAGGAACAGCAGGGCTTTGAAGAAGGCGTGGGTGAAGACGTGGAAGACAGCCGCGGAGAACGCGCCGACGCCGAGTGCGAGGAACATGTAGCCGAGTTGCGAGACGGTGGAATAGGCGAGGACGCGCTTGATGTCGTTTTGGACGAGGCCGATGGAGGCAGCGAAGATGGCGGTGAGCGCGCCGACGATGGCGACCATCATCATCGATTTCGGGGCGAGCACGAATAGGGCGTTGGAGCGCGCGACCATGTAGACGCCGGCCGTGACCATGGTCGCGGCGTGGATCAGGGCGGAGACTGGCGTGGGGCCTTCCATGGCGTCGGGGAGCCAGACGTAGAGGGGAAGCTGCGCGGACTTGCCGCAGGCTCCGACGAAGAGGAGCAGCGTGGCGGCGGTGATGATGGGATCGCCGATTTGGAAGTGGCCGCTGCGCGCGGCGGCGGTCACGTCGATGAAACGGAGCGAGCCCATGTACCAGGCGATGAAGAACATGCCGAGAAGGAATCCGGCGTCGCCGATGCGGTTGACGATGAAGGCTTTGTTGGCGGCGTCGCTGGCCGACTTGCGATGGAAATAGAAACCGATCAGCAGGTACGAGCACAGGCCTACGCCTTCCCAGCCAACGAACATCAGCACGTAGTTGTTGGCGAGGATCAGCGTGAGCATGGAGAACATGAAGAGGTTGAGGTATCCGAAGAAGCGGTAGTAGCCGCCTTCATGCGCCATGTAGCCGATGGAATAAATATGGATCAGCATGCCGACGCCGGTGACGAACAGCAGCCAGATGCTGGAGAGGGGATCGAGGAGGAATCCGGCGTCGGCTTGAAGCGGGGCCTGGGTGCCGTCGGATTTTACGAAGTTGAGGTGGCCGGTGTCGGTGCCGAGCCAGGTGTAGAGAATGGTCTCGTAGGGCTGGTGGTTGTGCGCGGCGGCCCAGTTGGTGTACTGCAGGACCGCGCCGCAGGCCATGAGGAATGCGAGCAACGACGGAGCCGACGCAGACTGCGCTCACCGTGGCCTTCTGCAGCTTGCGGCCGAAAAAGAACATGAGCGCCGCGCCGAGGGCGGGGAGCAGCGGGATGAGCCAGATGTGGTCTAGAAATAGCATTCAGCCTCGGCATTAGCTTCTAGCTTCTAGCCTAGCTCTTGCTCAAACGCTGAGGCTCAGTAGCTAGACGCTAAGAGCTGTTTCTACCACTTCAACAAGTTCACTTCGTCTACGTTGACCGTCTCCTTATTACGGAAGAAGGCGATCAGGATGCCGAGGCCGACTGCGGCTTCGGCGGCGGCGTCGGTGATTACGAAAATCGCGAAGACCTGGCCGTGCAGGGCGGTGGGACCATGGATTCCCTGCCAGTAGCGCGAGAAGGCGACCAGGTTCAGGTTGACGGCGTTCAGGATCAGCTCGATCGACATCAGAACGATGACCACGTTGCGGCGGGTCAGCACGCCGATCACGCCTAGCAGGAACAGGGCGGCGCCCAGGACCAGGTAGTGCAGCGTCGTGATGTGGAGCATTGCATCCATTTCGATTACGCCTATTCCGCCGATGCGCGTCGTCATTCCGACCAGCAACACGCCTTGTCATTCCGACCGAAGGGAGGAATCTGCTTCCCGCCGGCACATGCTCACTTCAAATCCTTTTCTTAGCCATTACCACGGCTCCGATGATCGCCACCAGCAAGAGCAGCGACGCGATTTCGAAGGCGAACATGTATTGTCCGGCGTTGCGGTCAAAAAGCAGGGCCGCGATTGCCTGGGTGTTTTGCGTTTCGCCGTAGGTCATTCGGCCTTCGGGGAAGAGCGCTTTGCCTTTCGTCGTGGTTGTGTAGACCGCGATGAAGAGGCCTCCGAGCGCGGCCGCGGCGGCGATTCCGACCAGCCATTGCTTGTTGAACTGGCGCTCTTTCATGCTGCGTTCAAGGTTGATCAGCATGATCACGAACAGGAACAGCACCATGATGCCGCCGGCATAAAGAATGATTTGCACGCCAGCGACGAACGGGGCATAGAGCATGAGGTAGAGGGCGGCCTGGGCCAGCAGCGTGGTGATCAGCGCCATCGCGGAATGGACGGCGTTCTTGCGCGTGATGACCAGGACGCCGCCGATGATCACGGTCGCGGCGAGCAGGTAGAAGAAGAAGGATGTCGCTACCGGAGGATTCATCGGCGCCACACTCCTTGTAGTTCTGCCCACAGTTCCGTTCGCATTCCGACGACGGCGGTCAGGATCAAGAGCGCCAGGCCCGTCGGGAGGAGAACCTTCCATCCTACTTTCATGAGTTGGTCAAAGCGATAACGCGGGAACGTGCCACGATACCAGATATAGAGGTACATGAACGCGGCAACTTTTGCCGCGAACCAGAAAATGTCGTTGACGCGGACGCGGACGCCGGGAACGAACAGAAGCAGGCCGATCAGGCCGAGGACTACGCCGAATCCTGCGAGGCCTATCGTCTGCACGCGGAAGAGCGGATGCTTGGGCATGCGGGCGGTGTTGTAGAAACACATCGCGGCCAGGAGTAAGAACGTGATTCCTGGGAAGAGGGAGAAGACCAGGTCCCAGGTGGGGCCGCTCAGCAAGTTGGGGAAAGGGCGTAACCATCCGCCCAGCCAGAGCGTGACCGCGATGGAGGAGACTGCGATCATGGCCGAGTATTCGGCCAGGAAGAATAGGGACCAGCGGAAGCCGCTGTACTCGGTGTGGAATCCGGCGGTGAGTTCGGATTCGGCTTCGGGCAGGTCGAAGGGGGCGCGGTTGGTCTCGGCGACCATGGCGACGGCGAAGATGAAGAAGCCGATCAGGCCCGAGCGGAAAGAACTTAAAGATGAACCATTCTCCCTGCGCGAGCTGCGCCTGCACGATGCCGATCATGCTCAGTGTGCCGGTGCTCTGGTCGTTGAGGCTGGTCATGAGAATGACGGAGACCACGGCGAGTCCCATGGCAACTTCATACGAGACCATCTGGGCGCTGGAGCGGAGCGCGCCGATCAGGGGATAGTGCGAGTTCGAGGCCCATCCGGCGGTGACGATGCCCAGCACGCTGAGCGACGAAACGCCTAGCATAAAGAGGATGCCGATGTTCATGTCGGTGATGGCGTGGGTGGGGCCGAAGGGGACGACGACGAAGACGGTAAAGGCCGCGAGCACGACGATGAAGGGGGCGACCCAGAAGACGAGTGCGTCGGCTTCGGCGGGGATGATGTCTTCTTTAAGCAGCAGTTTGAGGGCGTCCGCGATGGGCTGGAGCAGACCGTGCGGGCCCACGCGCATGGGGCCGAGACGGACTTGCATGTGAGCGAGAATCTTGCGCTCGAGCCAGTTCATTGCGATTACGGCGACGGAGAGGCCCACGAAGACGAGAAGGATATAAACCACCGCCCAGAAGATATTTCCCGCGCCGCCGGGCGTTTTGTCGCTGTCGAGGTAGGACTGGATGTACAGAATAAGGTCGTGCATCAGCGATCGACCTCGCCGAGAACAATATCAAGCGTGCCGATCACGGCGATCACGTCCGCAACGAGCTGGCCGCGGCACATTACGTCAAGCGCCTGCAGGTTCACGAAAGACGGCGGCCGCACGCGAATGCGGTAGGGTTGCGTCGATCCGTCGCTGACGATGAAGTATCCCAGCTCGCCTTTGGGCGCTTCGATGGAGTGATAGATTTCGCCCACCGGCGGCTTCATCACCTTGGGAACCTTCGCCATGATGGGCCCCTCAGGAATGCCCGCAACGGCCTGCTCGATGATGCGGCACGACTGCCGCATCTCCACCATGCGGACCAGATATCGATCGTACGTATCGCCGTTCTGCCCGGTAGGAATTTCAAAATCGAAATTCTTGTAGTTGGCGTAAGGCAGAGCTTTGCGAATGTCCCACTTCACGCCGCTCGCGCGCAGTACGGGCCCGGTCACGCCGAGCGCGATGCAGTCTTTGCCAGAGATTGTGCCCACGCCCTTGGTGCGTTCCAGCCAGATGCGGTTGGTGGTCAGCAGCTCCTCGTATTCGTCGATCTTGGGAGCGAAGAAGGTGAGGAAGTTCTTTACGTCTCTTTCGAAACCGTCGTAGGCTTCGTATTGCAGGCCGCCGATGCGGAAGGCGTGCGTGGTGAGGCGGGCGCCGCAATATTTTTCGAAAATCTTTAGAATCTCTTCGCGGTCGCGGAAGGTATAGAACAGCGGTGTGATGGCCCCAATATCGAGCGCATGCGTGCCCAGCCAGAGCTGGTGGCTGGCGATCCGATTCAGCTCGGTCAGGATGACGCGGATGTATTGCGCGCGGGGCGGGGCTTCGACGTTGAGTAGTTTTTCGACGGCTTCGCAGTATCCCAGGCCGTTGGAGACCGCGGCGACGTAATCCATCCGGTCGACGTAGGGATTGAACATCGTATAGGTGCGGTTCTCGGCGATTTTTTCGACGCCGCGGTGCAGGTAGCCGATCACGCACTCGAGCCCCATAACTTTCTCGCCGTCGAGGCGGAGGATGACGCGGAGCACGCCATGGGTCGCGGGATGCTGCGGCCCCATATTAATGACGAGCTCGTTGGCATCCAGAAACGTCTTGTCAGGCGTTTCAAGATCCAGCGGCGAGAGTGTTTTGGGATCGGTCATTGCCTCGGTCGTTGCCACGGTTTTTCGATTGCCACGATACCGTATTTCGCCGGAACCAAAGACGCCCCAGCCGCATCGCGGGGACAGAATGCAGCCCATGGCGCAAGAGGTTGCGGAAAAACTACTGTGTGCATCACCGTGGAAGAGCGGCCCTTCCAGGGCCGCGTAAAGCATGCGGAATCAGCGGAGGCTTCAGCCCCTGCGGTCGCTGTTCCTCGCAAAACCGCGTTTTTCCGCAGCCTCGCAATCCGTGGGTGGAGCAGAATAGGAGGAACAAGCCCCGGAGGGGCGAAAGAAAGACCGCTACGCGAATGCCTTGTGGTAGAAGTTGCTGTCAATCGCATCCTCACTGGCCGCTTTCGATTCCCAGATTGATCTGTACCCACTCATTGTCCTGCTGCAGGATGCCATAGTCTTTGCGCAGGGGATGGCCCTTCCAACCGTCGGGCAAGAGAATGCGCTTCAGGTCGGGATGGCCGTCAAACTTGATGCCGAACATGTCGAAGACTTCCCGCTCCAGCCAGTTGGCGGTTGCCCAGATGGGAACGGAGCTGGGAAGGCTCTCGCCGTCGGCGATTTGCGTTTTCACACGGATGCGTTCATTGCGCGGGAACGAGTACAGCACCCAGAGCACGTCGAACTGCTTCTCGCGCTTGGGATAGTGCACTGCTGTGATGTCGACGCAGTAGTCGAACTGCTCTTCGTTGCGCAGAACCTGCAGGATTTCAGGAATCAGGGAGCGATCGACCACCATGTAGTTCTGGCCGAGATAAGTCAGAGGTTCGATGCCGGAGCCGTATTCGCCTTTGAGCTTCGCGACCATGGGAGAATCCCACGGCGTGGGGACAGGAGCCGCGGGTTTCGGCGGAGCGGCGGCTGGTTTGGCGGCGGCAGGGGCTGCGGGCGCGGCAGCAGCGGGTTTCGCTGGAGTTACGGGTGTCGGAGTTGCGGGCGGAGCGGCGGGCTTGTCGGCGGCGGGTTTGGTTTCCGATTGAACCGAGCCCGAGGGAGTAGCTTTCACCCCGCCCGGGGTCGCGGGCTGATCCGCCGTCGGCTTCGGTTCACCATCCGGCGGCGGCGGAGTGGGGGATTTGGTTTCGTCCGGCATATCGCGAAGGCACAAACCTCCGGCTCAGAGTGTGTTGAAAAGAACGTTAACTTTTATCAGCTTGAGGAGATGGTGTCAACGATGGGGGCAAGGCGTTCCAATCAAGCTGCATTAGGAATCGCGCGGCGAACTATTGGAACTGGGGCAGCCAACCCACAACCTTGAACATTTCGCAATCTCATGGCTGTAGTTGGACCCCTACCGGGGGGGAGAATAAGCGGAAAGCGCAGGCTGAGACCATGAGTCCTGACCAGGACCGGGAGGGATAAACACAACCGCCAATGTCTAAAAAAACACAGACGGAGAAACGTGAAATCTGGCGCTAAGCCGCCTTATGTGTTCCTTCGCTAGATCGCGCTTTCCGTTTAAAACGTCGGAAACAATGCTCTCCGTTCCAAACACATCGGCCAGATCTTTTTGACGAAGACGATGTGCCTCCATCAGATGTCGGATGATATCCAACGGCCCAGCTTGAGGCACGGGATGGTGCTTGGTCTCATATTCCTCCACCAGAAGAGTAAGCAGAGCGATTAGCTTTTCCTCCGCAGGACGAACGGTCGCTTGGCTCGTCAATTCTTCCAGTTTCTGAATGTAAGCCTGACTCTGCTGCTCCCCGGTGATAACCTCGGGTTTTGTCTCGGAAAGAAGCGCTCCATAATTATCGCTGCTATGCACGCGACTGTGCCTGGTAGGTTTCGATGAGGTCGCGGATGCGTTGGGCGTCGGCTTTGCGGTGCCCGTGGCTGGTGATGGGGTCGGTGCCGCCGGTGGATTCGACGACGATCTCGGACCAGAAGACGCCGGTGGAGATGTGGACCGACGCGATCTTTGACATGGCAATGCTTTCTTCGTTGCTGCCGAACAGGCGCGACTTGACGCGGGCGACGCGCTGCGGGCTGATGACAAGCCGGGTGGGGAAGAAGAAGTTGCCTTTCGTCCAACGGCTGGCGGCGAAGGTTTCGGCGGGGGAACTGTCCATGGGATTGACTGGAATGGCGGGCATGGGATCAGTCTCCGAGCTGGGGAGCTTTCGCTCCGCTGGACAGCCGAGGGCGGCTGTCCCCACATGAGCTATGAATAATTTCTAGACCCATTCGAGTGCGCCTTTTTTCCATACCCAGATGTAGCCGACAATCAGGATCGCCAGGAAGATCAGCATTTCCAGCAAGCCGAACAGGCCGAAGGCCTTGAATCTTACGGCCCAGGGAAAGAGAAATATTGTTTCCACATCGAAGACCACGAATAGGATGGCGATGATGTAGTAACGGACGGTGTAGCGTCCGCGGGCGCTGTCGATGGGATCAATGCCGCATTCGTACGGCATGAGCTTGGCCTTGCTCGGGTTCGACGGGCGCACCAGCTTGGCGAGCAGCAAGGTGATGGGCAGGAGAGTCCCAACGATGACGATGAAGATGAAGACAGGGACGTAGTTTTGCGGCATGGCCTCAGTGAACTCCGGAATCGGTGGAGCAAGCCATACTAGCGCCGATGGGGCTGCGGTTCAAGAGACAGGACAAAACCCTTAACCACAGAGGACACGGAAGGGCACTGGGAGAGCTTCAGTGGAGCGTTCCTTGCGGCCGAATTCCTTCGGGGCGCTACCCGTCATCCGAGCGAAGACGTCGACGACCGGAAAGATTTGAGTTGACAAAGCTATCTATTAGGCATATATCATATAGATATATGGCACGGCGCACCAGCTCAAGCACGCAGGCTCTCCTCGGTCTCCTGACGATTGAACCCATGTCTGGGTACGACTTGGGGCAGATGGTCCGCGCATCCATCGGTCACATCTGGAGGGAAAGCTATGGGCAGATTTATCCCAGCCTGAAGCGCCTGGCGGCGAATGGGCTGGTGGAGTCCAAAACGGAGAAACACAAGGGCAGGCCAGAGCGGCACATTTACTCCATTACCAAGAAGGGACGCGACCAGCTGGCGAGGTGGCTCAGTGTTCCGCCGCAACCCGAGATCCCGCGCAACGAGATGTTGCTGAAACTGTTTTTCGGGGCGCAGGTTCCAACTCAAATCCTCATTGGAAACGTGGAACGCATGGTGGAAGAACACCGCGTGCTGCTGCAGAAGTTCAAGCGGGTGGAGCAGGACGAGATCGACAAGAATCCGCAGTATCCCGACGCACCGTTCTGGAAGATGGCAGCGCGCTACGGACAAATCGAAATGGAAGCGCACCTGAGATGGGCGGAAGAGACTCTGGGCGAACTGCGCAAGATGGCCAGGAAGCGCAAGGGCTCTTCAGAAGCACGCAAGGAGAAGAATCATGCCGGCAAATGAGAAGGTTGCGATGGACGCTCCGCAAGCTACAGGAAATCCGAACCAGATTGCTTCCTGGATGCACTTACTGGGCTTTCTTTTGATCATGGCCGGAATGGCAGCTCTTGGCTTTCAGGCCCAGCGGGCTGCAAGTGGGAGCGGGGGCGCCGCCGCCGGGCAGCTTGCGGGTCACGGTAAGGCGATTTACGTCTACTTAGTCGCCGGCCTGATGGACTGGGCTCTTCTCTACTACTGCTGGGCCGGGGTGCATCGCTATGGCGGCAATCTAGGTACGCTTTCCGGCGGGCGATGGACGTCGTGGAAGGGGCTGGCGGCAGATGTGGCGATCGCGGTGCCTTTCTGGGTGCTATGGGAAGCCGTGGCCTATGCGGTCCATCAGATGCTTGGATCGAGTAGCGCGAAATCTGTCGGCGACCTGTTACCGCGCAGTCTCCTGGAAATCCTGATTTGGATTGCGGTCTCGATTACTGCGGGTTTCTGTGAAGAGTTGGCGTTTCGCGGCTATCTCCAGCGGCAGTTTCGTGCCCTGAGCGGCAACGTCGTAGTGGCTGTGATGGCACAGGCATTGGTGTTCGGTGTGGCACACGGCTACCAGGGGTGGAAGGCGGTGATCGTGATCAGTGTGCTGGGTGTGCTGTATGGAGCCCTCGCCGCATGGCGTAGGAATGTGCGCGCCTGCATCATCGCGCATGCGTCGTCCGACATTTGGGAAGGCTGGCTGAAGATGGTGATCTGGAGGTAGGACTCCGATATTTTGAGCAAGATCCCAGCCTCGCCAACCAATGGTGCTTGGGTGACGTGCACCCTGTGAGCATCGGCGTGTCCTTGAGTTCAAGCCAATCAGGAGAATCCGTTGCGTGTCAGCGGCAGTTCTCGCACTCGCTTGCCCGTGGCAGCAAAGACAGCGTTGCAGAGCGCCGGAACAAACGGAGGCACGCCTGGTTCTCCTACTCCGGCGGGCGGCGCGGTGCTTTCGACGATGTGGATGTCGACTTGGCGCGGGGCGTCGTTCATTCTCGCGACTTGATAGTCGTAAAAGTTGGACTGGTCGATGGCACCTGCGGTTGCCGTGATCTCGCCGGTGCGCGCGATGCTGGTGCCGAAGACGGCCGCGCCTTCGAACTGCTGGCGGACCATCTCAGGATTGGCGACGATGCCCGCGTCGACTGCGGTGTAGACATGCGGAATGCGGATGGCGCCCTGGTTGTCAACTTCCACCTCGACGACTGTCGCCACGTAGGTAAAGAAACTGCGGTGGACGGCGATGCCCATGCCGCTACCTTTGCCGGATTTCTTTTTGCCCCAGTTCGCTTTTTCGGCAGCCAATTCCGCCACATGACGCAGCCGGCCGATGTCGTAGGGATACTTTTCCGCGATTCCGGGAGAGCCCTTCGGTCCGGGGTCGACATTGCGGGCAGAACCAAGCAGCGTTAGAAGGTAATCGTACGGATCGCGGTTGGCGGCGTAGGCGAGTTCGTTGGCGAACGACTGCACCGCGAACGCGTGATAGATATTCGCGACCGAGCGCAGCCAGCCGATGCGGACGTGGGCTGTGGCTTGTCCGTTTTCGGAGCGGAAGTTGGGAACGTCAAAGGGAGTCAGATCCCAGCCTAATGACATTTCGCCGGCGCTGCCGTAGACCTCGCTCTGGTTGAAGGTGGATCCGATGGGAGGAAAAACGGAGCGTTGCAGCCAGGCTTTCGGCTTGCCGCTGTCGTCGAGCGCGGCCTTCAGGTACATCGCCGCGACGGAGTGGTAGTAGTCGAACTTGATATCGTCTTCGCGGCTCCAGACGACCTTGACGGGCTTGCCGGTTTTCTTCGACAGCACTGCCGCTTCAAGGGCGTAGTCGGGCTTGGACTTGCGGCCGAAGCCGCCGCCCAGGAAAGTTACGTGACAAGTCACGTTTTCTTTCTTGACACCTAGCGCCTTGGCAACTTCTTCCTGCACGCCTTGCGGATTTTGCGTGGGAGACCAGACGGTGACCTTTTCCCCTTGGACGTCGGCAACCGCGACCGGCGGTTCCATGGAGGCGTGCGCGAGGTGAGGGGCAAAGTATTCGGCTTCGACGATCTTGCCGCCTTTGGCGAATTCGGCGTCGGGATCGCCGAGGGTATGCACGACTTTGCCCGGCTGGCGGGCGGTTTGCTGCAATTCTTTTTTATAGTCGGCGGAGTTGTAGGCGGCGTTGCTGCCGTTATCCCATTCGATTTTGAGACGGTTGCGGCCTTTGAATGCGGACCATGTGTTATCGGCGATGACGGCGACGCCGCCCAGAGGCTGAAATGCGTGCGGAGGTTTGAAGGGATCGATCGCAATCGTTTTCTTCACACCGGTTACTTTGAGAGTGGCCGAGTCGTCGACCGATTTTACTTTCCCTCCGAGAACCGGCGGGTGAGCGATGGCCGCATAGAGCATGCCGTCGACGCGGACATCCATGCCGAACAGCGGCTTGCCGGAGCAAATTTCTGCGACATCGAATCCGGGTGCGGGCTTTCCGATGTAGCGCCATTGCTGCGGCGATTTGAGCGTCAACTCTTCTTTCTTCGGGACTGGCTGTTTCGCCGCTAGAGCTGCGAGTTCTCCATAGCCGAACTTGCGGCTGGAATTCTTGTCGGAGACGACATGGACCGGATCGGCCACGCACTGTGATTCTGGAATGCCCCACTGCTGAGCGGCGGCGCGGACGAGCATGAGACGGGCGGTAGCACCGGCTTCGCGCAGGACGTCGAAGAATTCGCGGACGGAATGGGAGCCGTCGGTGTCTTGCGAACCGTATTCTGCGTCGCCGTCGGCCTGAAGCACGTGCACGCGGCTCCAGTCGGCGTCGAGTTCATCGGCGAGGATGCGCGGGAGGCTGGTGCGAACGCCGTTTCCCATCTCCGAGCGGTGGGCCATGATGTAGACAGTGCCGTCCGTTTGAATGCCGAGAAAAACGCTCGAATGGAAGGCGGACGACTCGACGGTACCGCCTGCGCTCGTTGCTAAGGAGGGTGCCCCAAAGGAGGGTGCCCCATTTCTCGCCGCTTTTGCGAGAAGTGGGGTTTCTCGACTGCAGAGAACAAACGCGCTGGTCGCCAGCATCCCCTGTAGAAAGTTGCGGCGCGAAACGTTTTCAACGGTGATCTTTTCCATCGCGGGTTTTTCCAGGTCAATCATGCCGTCTCCTTCGCTGCTTCCTTGATGGCCGAGCGGATGCGCTGGTAGGTGCCGCAGCGGCAGATGTTGCCGGACATGGCCGAGTCGATGTCATCGTCGGTCGGCTTGGGCTTTGACGAGAGCAACGACACGGCCTGCATGATTTGGCCGGGCTGGCAGTAGCCGCATTGCGGGACGTTTACTTCGGCCCAGGCTTTCTGCACGGCGTCCGGACCGTGGGTGGAGAGAGACTCAATGGTTGTGATCTCGAGGCCTTCGACCGTGCTCATCTGCTTGGAGCAGGAGCGGATAGCTTTTCCGTTTTGCAGCACGGTGCAGGCACCGCACAGGGCCATGCCGCAGCCGAATTTTGTTCCGGTGAGTCCGAGGATGTCGCGCAGGTACCACAAGAGCGGCATCTCGAGATCGCCGTCGAAAGTCTGAGCGTGTCCGTTCACCTTGAAATGAACCATGGTGCACTTCCTGGGATGGGGGTTGAGAAATTACGGGGCTATTGTACTGCTACCGATCGCGGCCTGAAAGACTAGGAGGTTGCGGAAAAACTACAAATGTGTGCGTGGAAGAGCGGCCCTCCCAGGGCCGCGTAAAGCATGTGGAATCAGCGTGGGCTTCAGCCCCTGTGGTCGCTGTTCCTCGCAAAACCGCGTTTTTCCGCAGCCTCCTAGACGGAGAACCTGTCTCTCCGGAGTCTGTGTCATGGCTTGATCGCCTCGGGAAAAATGATAGAGATTAGACTCCGGTCATTTTCAGCAACCCTTGTCGGGAAATACAAATACTGCGCGCGCCAGCTCCGACTGCAGCGTGGCTTCTTCATAGTAGCGGCTCAGGATTCCGTCCTTCCAAGTGAGCAGGTCGAGATTGCGGCGGGAGAAGTCGTCCCAGTCGGTGGCGGGGGAGCGTGCCATGCGCTCGCGGATTAGGAAGAAGTACGCGTGCGTAATGGTCTCGTGGTAGAGCTGGGACTTGCCGCGGGCGGCGGCGTACCGCTTCAGGGCGCCGCAGAACTTGTCCAGCGCCTGCAGCGGCGAATACTGACAGAGATAGGCAAAAGCCAGGCGGACATGGTCGGCGTGGTGGAACGAATCGTCAGGGAGGGTGTCGGTTTCGAACTGACGGATCACTTGTTCATTGCTCATGGGAAAACTCCGAGTTGCGTGGGGATGATGCCTCAAATCAACATATGGGAACAGCCGCCCCCGGCTGTCCGCCGGGCGCAGCCCGGCGCTCTTGCGATGGAACCCGCATTGTGAGTTGAAGCGCCTGCTTTTACTTTCCCCACGCGATGGCGAAGGCTGCGGCAGCGTAGATGGCCAGATTGCCGACGTTGTACATTCCGTGGAGCAAGTGAATGAGGATGGCCATGATGAAGACGGCCACTAACAACCATGCGCCGCGGATGGTGGTTCGCGGAATCAGGAGAAGGACGCAGCCGAGGATCTCGCCGAATCCCAGGAACAAGCGAATGAAGCCGGGCATGTGGGTGCGGGCAAAATCGTGGGCAGCGCTGGGCATGACGAAGAGCACGGCTTCGATCAGGATCACGACGCCCAGGGCCCATTGCAGGACGGTCAGAGCGATTTTGGTCTTTACGAAACCCATGGAGTTCCCTCGTCTTGGTTTGTCTTTTATTTTTCGTGGCCGCGTTTGCGCGAGGATTTTGCTTTGATTTCCTTCAGCCGGTGGCTGGCGCTGGAGTCGAGATCGAGGGCATAAAACTTTTTCAGCTCGCGAATGCGTTCCAGCGAGGCTGGACTGAATGGGGCCTTGCCGTCGAAAGCGTGGAGCACGATGCCTTCCAGGATGTCGCCGAGCGTCATGTCGTGGTATTCGGCGAAGGCTTTGAGAACTTTGAGAATTCTCTTTTCGATGCGCACGCCGGTTTGCACGCGCTCGACTAAGAGCTTGGGATCGTCGGTCATGTGTACCAATGTACCATGGTACCAATGCAATTGCAAGCCGGGATTTTCAGCCGGGGAATGCCGGGATTGGGTAAGCCTCCGGTTGGTTGGCTTGCACTTGCCGCGGTTACCAGCGTTACTTCAAGAGTAGGAATTCCATTGTTCGAGGCAGATGCCGCCCGCTTCAATAGACCGGGGGGCGTTATGAAGAGACTGTACTGGCTCGGGGTTTTTCTGTTGTCGTTTGCGGCTATGGCAGCCGCGCAGGATAAGGTGTTTGACTGGGTTCGCGCCAGCGATGAAGCGACGCAACTCGATCCCATGGACTATCACGCCGGCCGGGTGTATCACCCGGGAACCCAGGGTGGAAACATCCACGTCGCGATTGAGGCTAGTCACCCGGTCACAATCGCGTTGGCGGCCAACGATGACTGGAACGCGGCGCTCCAGCATCCGGGTGCGGCTCCGCATCTGCAACTGCTCTGCATGCGGGAGCACGTGTTAAGCACGACCTACGAGTGTCATCTGCCGACGGACCGCCCGATGGTCCTGCTGGTTCGCGATGATCGCACGCCTGACCGCGCCATCGTGCAGGGCATTGGGGCGGTGATGGGGCACGGGGCCCGGCGGTTTGTGTCGCCCAACGATCTCAAGATCACTTACTACCGCTGGGATTGCGTGCAGAATTGCATCCAGCCGGAGTTTCAGTGGTCGGTGCTGGTGAAGGAGAAGTATGAACTGTCGTCGGCGCCGAAGGTTTATAGCCTGCTGACGCCGGAGCGCGACGGACAGCCCGTGTGGATCCGGGTGAAAGCGCCAGTGCCCATGACGATCGCGCTGCTGCCTTCTGAAGTTGCGGACAAGATTTACGATGATCCGTCGACTCTAGCGTCGGCTCTGGAGAGCACTTCGTGCAAGCAGCGGGGAGTCCAGTCGCTCAACTTCAGCTGCAATGTGAATCTGGGGGACGGACGGCAGTCGCTGGTAGTAGTGCCGGATGGTCACGGAAACGTTCCGCACAAGAAAGCGGAAATCGAGATGCAGTCCATGCAATGCACGGAGAATTGCGATCGGCTGAACCAACAGCAGTAGAATCGGACGGGTGGCCAGGCTTTTGATCTCGTTGGCATTACCCACATAGTGGGGTGCCCCGTCCTTCGCGCACTTTGCGAAGGGCGGGAATCGGAAATGCCTGCGCAAGTGTGCCGATCACGCCGCAGGCGCTCGAAACGAAATCTCCAGCCCTCATTCACTCGCACCGGTCCGGCTTCGTCCAAGAGATAAAAACGGTAACTGCTCCAGCGCCGTTCCTCCAGCGAGCCCACCAAACTCCGCTTCACCGGATTGCGATGCCTATATCCCAGCGTTGCTCGTCTCCTTTCCTCCGAGCGTTGGTCGCTTGAGCGCTACCAAGCCTATTCGCTCGTTCGGAGCCGACACGGTTATCTCATCAGCCCGAGTTGCAGAACGCGCCGTGCAGCACTAGAATTCGCGCGGTAACACTCCCACAATTGATTCGCAAAGGAGGCGACATGAAAACAAAAACGGGCGTATTGACTCTTGCGCTGTGCTTCGTAGCAGGGGCAGTATGTTTTGCCAGCGACGCACAGATGGGAAACTGGAAGCTGAATGAGGCCAAGTCGAAGGTCGCTGCGGGGATGCCGAAGAACAGCACAGTCGTCTTTGAGGCCGCAGGGGAAAGCGTGAAAGTCACGATCGATGGCACTGATACCGAGGGGAAGCCTGCGCATAACGAGTGGACGGGTATGCTCGACGGCAAAGACCATCCTGTCACCGGCGATCCGAATTCAGATGCGCGGTCGTACAAGCAGATTGATGATCACACGTTGACGTTCACCATCAAGAAAGCCGGAAAGGTTACTATCACCGGCCGAGTTGTGGTGTCGGCGGATGGCAAGACCCGCACGGTCACAACGAGTGGAACCGATCCGCAGGGCAAAAAGTTCAAAAGCACCTCGGTGTACGACAAGCAGTAGCGGGATGTCTCCTGAAGAGACGTGCCTATAACAGTGATGCCCTTCCGCTCGGTTCCGAACGGGAGGGCATTTGTTGATAGCCAAGCCGCATCGGCGAAGGTAATGGTTCTGTGTTCTGCGCCGGGGTGTGCCCCGTCCTTCGCGCACTTTGCGAAGGGCGGGAATCGGAAATGCCTGCGCAAGTGTGCCGATCACGCCGCAGGCGCTCGAAACGAAATCTCCAGCCCTCATTCACTCGCACCGGTCCGGCTTCGTCCAAGAGATAAAAACGGTAACTGCTCCAGCGCCGTTCCTCCGGCGAGCCCACCAAGCTCCGCTTCACCGGATTGCGATGCCTATATCTCAGCTTCTCCACGCGCTTCGAACCAGTGCGTGTGCCCGGTGGCTTCGATCCCCACTTGCACCGCACCCGAAAGTTGCATAAGAAGCTCGCGCCTCTCCACTCTCGTCTTCTAGACGCAATACCGAGTCGGTGAGTCCGGCCTTCGCGCAGTTTGCGAAGGGCGGGAGTTGGGCCGTACTTGCCGGGCTACAACCCCGCGTCCGAGCGTTCCTCGTTTTTTCCACAGCCTTCCTCAAAAAAAAGCCAGAATCTTGTGACGAACAACCTTTACTGAGAATTCAGAACGTTCCACGATGGGATTGTGCGCGCCATTCTCCAGAGACCCGCCACCACTTCCGCCTTCGCTGTTCGAGGCCGAATCCGCGCCTCTAAGTCCTTATTCCGGAATATTTTACGCACAAATCTTTGCGAATCAATATTTTGCAGGCGCACCGGCATATCTCGTCGTCCCAACTGCAATGGAATCAAGACTTTGCCGAATCAAGATCAAAAAAAATGTCGATCTATATGTCCCACCTTCGAGCGATGTCGGCAAGGGAATCGACTCTCAGGATGCTCCAACGCATTGTTTATAATCTCCCTTCCATCGCTGGGAAATAAAAGGACACCATTGGCACTCGACGATCACATTTACAACTTGCGGCGCGAGAAATTGAAGCAGATTGAGGCGCTCGGACAGGCTACCTACCGCAGCAAATACGAATTCACTCACACGCTGGAGCAGATCCTCGCGGAGTACACCCCCAAGACCGCCGAGGAGTTGGAACAGACGCGCGTCAATGTCCGCGTGGCGGGACGCATCATGGCGATTCGCCTGATGGGCAAGGCCGGCTTTGCCCACCTGCAGCAGGGTGGGAAGAGACTGCAGATTTATGTGAAGAAAGACGCCGTGGGCGACGAGGGATTCGAGTTGTACAAGCTGCTCGATCTGGGCGACCACATCGGCGTCAGCGGATATCTGTTTCGCACGCGCACGGGCGAACTGAGTGTGCATGTGGAGGAGATCAGCTTTCTGAGCAAAGACCTGCTGCCGCTGCCCGAGAAGTGGCATGGCCTAACCGACGTAGAACTGCGCTACCGGCAGCGTTACGTCGACATGGTGATGAATCCGGAAGTGCGCGAAGTTTTTCTGAAGCGGACGAAGCTGGTGCAGTCGATGCGGCGCACGCTGGATGCGCACGGGTTCGTCGAGGTGGAAACGCCGATGATGCAGCCCATCGCCGGCGGAGCGGTCGCGAAGCCGTTCGTCACGCATCACAACACGCTCGACATGGATCTTTATCTGCGTATCGCGCCGGAGCTTTATTTGAAGCGGCTGCTCGTGGGCGGACTGGACCGCGTGTATGAGATCAACCGGAACTTCCGCAATGAAGGCCTGGGATGGCGGTGGAATCCTGAGTTCACAATGCTCGAAGCGTATCAGGCCTACACCGACTATCAAGGCATCATGAATGTTACTCAGGAAGTCATCACCGAAGCCGCGAAGGCAGTCAGCGGTGGAACGAGAACGAAGTGGGGTGAGCAGGAGATCGACTGGGCGAACTGGCAGCGCATGACCATGCGGGAAGCGATTATTCATTATTGGCCCGATGCAGCCGGCGGGAAGCCGGAGATGAGCGACTTTGCCGGCAGCGACGGCGTGAAGAAACTGGTAGAGCGCTTCAACGCGGCGCATTCGCACATGGTGTATGAAGCGAATGCTCCGGCGGGGAAGAATATTGCCGCGCTGTTTGAGGCAGCGGCGGAGGAACATCTCACGCAGCCGACGATCGTCTACGAATTTCCCACTGCGGTGTCGCCCCTGTCGAAGCAGAAGCCGGACGAACCGGACTGGACGGAGCGCTTCGAGATTTTCGCAGGACAGATGGAGATTTCCAACGGGTTCAGCGAACTCAACGATCCAGAGGATCAGCGGCGCCGGTTCGAAGGACAATTGCAGGAACGCGAGCGCGGCGACGAGGAGGCGCACCAGATGGATGAGGACTACATCCGAGCGCTGTCGTACGGGATGCCGCCGGCGGGCGGCGTGGGCGTGGGCGTGGACCGCTTGTGCATGCTGCTGACCGACTCGCACACCATTCGCGACGTCATTTTGTTTCCCCTGTTGCGGCCGGAGAAAGGCTCAACCACAGAGGGCACGGGGGACACAGAGCGGTAGAAGTAGGAGCTTACCTTCCGGGTATTAACTTGGAGGTATCTAATGATGCACTGTTAGTAGTGCATCCATGTTCTTATACTTCTTGCATCAAATTTGGGCTCTGAAGTGGCGGCGCTACCGTAGTGTCCATGCCGGACACTGGGTCGGTGGCGCTTTGCTTTTGGACCGCGCTTCTACCTCGAACCTTTCTTCTCGCTACCTTTCCCGGAAGGCTTCTCGATCGAGGTCCGCGGCGGGTCGTAGGCAGGCTGATCAGGGCTGAAGTTCGTGCTCAGATAGTCGATCAAAGCGTCGTGATCGTTGGCATCGACGACCGCTCCCCACTTGATCATCTTATCGACTTCCTTCGTCCATGCGCCTTTGCTGAGGCGTTGCTGCAGGATGATGCGCGCCTCGTGACACTCCAGGCAGGATGTGGTGGCCTTGGCCTGCATGGCTCCGGCAGGCAGATTTTCGGCGGCCTTCTGCAAAGCCGCGAACGGCGACGTTAGCGCCAAGGTAATACCCGCAACGGCAAGGGGAATCGATCGTCGCAGCAAGTCTGCGCGAGATTGCTTCCGGCGATTCGAGTTCAGACTATGCGACATGAATCGTCACCTGATCGGCGGCGTTGTACAGGTAGCCGCTCGGATTCCATACGGGGGTAGAGGGCTGAGTTCGTCCCTGAGAGTCGGTAGCGCGGGAGAGGATCGTGTAGTCGCCACCCTTCGCTTTCCACTCGTAAGTCCAGAGACGCCAGGCATAGTGGGCTTCGTCGTGGCCCAGACTCGCGGGATTCCAACTCGCGCCCGCGTCGGTCGAGATTTCGACCTTCACGATGTCGGCCTCGCCCGCCCATGCAGCGCCATGGACCGCCACTTTGCCCGCCTTCAGGCGGGCGCCATCGAGTGGGCCGGAGATCACTGACTTCACGTTCAATGCAGTGAGCGGGTGAGTATCTTCGGGCTTCACCGCATCGCCAGGTTTCACGGGCCCGTTAGGAAAGCGGTATCCGGGACTCATGAAGTTGCCGGCGAACTCCGAGTCGAGCACTTTGATTTCGGTCAGCCATTTGCACGATGCGGCTCCGATCCAGCCGGGCACGAGCGCGCGCGCAGGGAAGCCGTGATGTTTGGTCAGCGGCGCGCCGTTCATATGCGTGGCGACGAGGGTGTCGGAGTCGAGCGCCTTCTCGATGGGGATGCTGCGAATGAATGGGGGAACTTTGCCGGGAACCTCGTCGAGTCCGCGGAACATGACGTGCTTGCCCGCGGGCTTGATTCCGGCGCGCTGCAGCACATCCCGCAGGCGAGGGCCGGAGAAGCGTGCCGTGCTCACCGCGCCCTTGCCCCACTGAATGCCGGGGACTTGCGGACGCTGCTGGCTGCGTCCGTTGCCCGCGCATTCGAGCGTGTTCACGACCGCATGGGTCTGGAACTTGGATAGCTCGGCAAGATTCAGAGTGAATGGCTTCTCGACTTCTCCGGCGATCGTCAGGCGCCAGTCTTCCGCGCTGAGTGTACTGGGTTCGTGCATGTGGTTGCGCACGAAGAAGTGCGGGACCGGCGTGAGCCAGGTATTGAAGAACTCGACTGGCGTTTCCAGATCGACGAAGCGGAAAGAACGAACGATCAAACCATCTTCGCCGGGAAGGTCGATGGATCCGCTCTGCGCGGCGGTTGCCCACGATAAGAGAGAAGGCGCAGAGCTGACTGCGAGCGCCGCACCAGACATCTGCTTCAGGAAGTTGCGTCTCGAGTTCATAGCGTTTCAGCCGGATGAAGTATGCCAGACGATCCGATCTCTGTAGTGATTAAAGTTAAAACCGCCGGCCCGGAAAAGGAGAGTAGCCAAAACCGGGCCGACGGCATTTCCGAAGGGGAAGTCGCCCCTCGGAAAGGGCGGGGCGGTGAAGCTGGGTTAGAAGATGTAAATCGTGTCGAACTGCAAGCGTGTGAGCCAAGGCTCGGTGGTCCCGAGCGGACGGCCGACCAGCGCGGTGAAGCCTAACTGTACGCGCGGGTCGAACTGGTAGAAAGAAGTGAACCGGTGCTGCGTGACGTTCGTCCCCTGGCGAATGTCGCTGTAGTTGAAGTTGCCCAACACCGCTTCGCGCTCGATGTAGATGCGGGTATATCCGAACTGCAGATCACCCTTCTTCTCCAGGCGTCCGACATCGCCTTCAGCCCAATATCCGCGCCGGTAATGCGAACTGCAGGGGGAATTGAGCGTCTGCTTATAAGTGGTCGCGGAGGTGTTCGCCGGGGCCGCTGCGATGTTGGGAAGGTTGCCGCAGGCCTCGGTATTCTGAACGTAGTCCCCGATGAAAGAAATTGGGATTCGGGGATGTCCGGTATTGATATCGAAGCGCGCGATTGTGTCGAACAGGCCGAACTTCGAGGCAAACTGCGCATTGGTGACGGATGTAACGCCGGTCGGATAGGCTGTACCGTTTACCGTGATGATGGTCGTCGCGGTGGTGGTGTAGGTTGAGTCTTGAACGGGGTTGCCGGACGTCAGCGGAAGGTAGCCCGAAAATGGAGTCTGCGGATTCTTGGTGCTGGCACGCGCGAGAGCCAAGGCAATCGAATCGGCGCCGCTGTAGTCATAGTAGGCCGCGTACGCGTTGAAGTTCAGCCATGATGTAAGCCGCCAATTCGTCTGCAGTTGGCCACCGTAAGTAATGGACTGGGTAATTCGCTTGTCCGTGGGTGCGGTGCCGGCCATCTCGGCGAAGGGCAATTGGAACCCGATGAACGCAATCCGCTTCAGGACGGGCGTGTCCAGTTTGAACGCGAGAGTTTCGGCGACACCCTCAGGATTCAGGTCTTTATCCCAGGTAAGTTCGGTGTTGTACCAGGGATAGCGGAATTTACCGCCCACGAGCGTGAGGGGCTTGAAGTCTTTCGGCGTGAACTCGACGAAGGCTTGGTCTAAGGCAACGGCCTTGCGGGTATAGAAGCCAGTAAGGGTTTGGTTGGTGGAGGTGGGGTCGTTGATGTCACCGCTGGCGAGCGTGAGGCCGGCGCGGAATTGCTCGCCAAGCGTGGCGAACGCGTTAAAGCGGGCACGAACGCGGGCGCGCATACGATCCAGCGACTCATCCGTCGGGCCGCCGAAGAAGGGCTCGCCGCGAAGACGCACGTCGCCGCTGAAAGAGATCGGGCCGAGGCCCTGGATTTCTCTCTCCAGATTCCGAATCCGTTCATCGGAGCTGCCGGCATTCTGCTGGCTCTTGTTGGTTAGGGTTTCCTGGAGGTTGGCCGCGACTGTTGCGGTTGCGTCCGATGCCGCATTGCTGGAAGTTTGTATCGCAGAAGGAGCGGTGGGTCGAACTTGCTGTAGCGCCTCGTCTTTGCTTTGCAATTGCGCCTGCAACGCCTGAATCTCGCGTTGCTGTGCGGCAAGCGCGGCTTTTAATTCGGCAATATCGGCTGCGGTGACGGGCGGCGGAGTCGCAACCGCGGCCGGATATCCTGCGTCTGGATTGGCGGTCGACGCGGTCTGGATTTGTGCCCAGGCGCCAGCCATCAAGGCCAGCAGCGTCAGGGCGGTGAAAAACAAGTTCTTGTGGGGTTTCATGGAAGTACAGTCCTCTCCTTTTGAGGTTCGTTTTTGCACCAGCTACCCAACTTATTCTACAATTACAATAGACTTAGTAGTAATAATCCGGACAACGGTACCGTATCCTTTCATTCAAGAGAGTGTTAATTGCAGAGAGACGTGGAGGAACTTGCTCCGATGGTTCCTAGGTGGCGGCTGTCAACCCCCACTTATTTTGCAGATGGCGTTCCATCCCTTTGAACACGACGCCATCCACAACGTAGCCGATGGCGATGATCAAGATCATGACGGCGATGACCGCGCTCATGTCGTTCAAATCGCGGCCCATCATCAGCACTTGGCCGAGGCCCAAACTCAGATAAAGCATCTCGGCGGTGATCAGTGAGCGCCAGGCGAAAGCCCAGCCCTGTTTGAGTCCGGAGACGATGAACGGCAGGCTGGCCGGCAACAGGACATACCAAAACAGTTTGAAGCCTTTGGCTCCGAGGTTGCGTCCAGCCTGGCTGAAGATTTTGGGCATCTGCTTTCGGCCATCTTCCATGGCGAGCGTCACCGACAGCAGCGAACCCATAATCACCACGAAGAGAATGGCGTTCTGGTTGAGTCCGAACCAGAGCAGAGCCAGAGGCCACCAGCAGATGCTGGGCAAACTCTGGAGACTGACCAGCAAACCGCCCATGGTTTCTTCGAGGAATTTATTGCTGGCGACGCCTAGTCCGAGGATCATGCCGAGGATTACGGAAATGCCGTAGCCGATCACGACACGCTGCATGCTGACACGGATCGCGATCCCGTAAGTGTGATCCTGGAATCCGGCATAGAGGGCCTCCCCGACGCCCCAGGGCGTGGGAAAGAGATAGGGCGGCCAGATTTTCAGTTCGGCGAGCAAGGTCCACAGGCCGAAGAGCGCGGAATAGAAGATGATGTAGCGGGCGGCGCGTTTCATGCTTCGACTCCCGGTTTCACGCGAGGCTTTACGCCCTCGTTGTATTCGGCTTCGAGGGAACGGTTGATCTCGTCTCGCAGTTCGTCGAGGATTTCGCGGGCGGCGCGAGCGACGGTCGGATCTTCCAGATGACGAGGGCGGGGCAAATCCACTGGAAACTCGCTCTTGACGCGGCCCGGGCGGAAGGTGAGAAGAACGACGCGATCGCCGAGGCGAACCGCCTCCCGCACATTGTGGGTGACGAAAATAATGGTGCGACCGCTTTCGCTCCAGATGCGCTCCAGTTCATCGTGCAGCAGGTCGCGGGTCTGAGCGTCGAGCGCGCAAAACGGTTCGTCCATCAGGAGGACGTCGGGTTCGGTGGCCAGGGCGCGGGCGATGGCGACGCGCTGGCGCATGCCGCCGGAGAGCTGGTGGATGTAGCTCTTTTCAAATTTAGCCAGATGCACGAGGCGCAGGTAGTAGCGGGTCTTCTCTTCACGCTCGGCCTTTGAAATGCCCTTCATCTTCATGCCGAATTCGACGTTCTGGCCGACGGTGAGCCACGGGAACAGACCGTGATCCTGGAAAATCAGGATGCGGTCGGTCCCCGGTCCTTGCACGGGGTTGCCGTCGATCAGGACTTGCCCCGAGGTCTGGGGTTGCAGGCCCGCGATCAGGTGTAGCAACGTGGACTTGCCGCAACCGGACGGGCCGACGATGCAGACAAATTCTCCGGCACGCACTTGCAGATTGATGTTGTCGAGAGCGAGCAAGCGCTCTCCGCTCTGCGTGCGGTAACTGAGGCAGATCGCGCTGAGGCCGACCTTGGAGGTCTCTGGCGAGATGGAACGCGCGGGGCGGCCGACCAAGACTGGTTGTCCGTCACGGTTGCCGGAGCGGGCAGGGATGCGAGGGTCGACCGGAATCGGAAACTGGCTGGGAAACTTCTGTACGTCCGTGCTCATTGAATGCTCTTTCGTCCCTTTTCCGCGAGAACCTGGTTGAGGAGTGACAGATCGTAGAGGGCGGAGAGATCGGGCTTCTGGCGGCCGAGAAATCCGTTGTCGAAGGCTTGCTGGGCAGCGATGGTTAGCGCGTTGTGCAGCGGGTCGTAGGTGACTTGCATGCGCGAGAACGCTTCCTCGAGAACCTGGGAAGGAAGGGCCTTGCCGGTCTCTGCGAGGATCTGCCGGTTCAAGAGTATCTTTGCCTCTGGCTGGTGGCCGTTGATCCAGTCGGTCAACTCCACATTGGCGCGGATCCAATTCTTGACCAAGTCGGGATGAGCGTTGAGGAACTTGGCGTTCACGACGAGGAGGCCGATGACGAATTGTCCGTTTGGCCATAGACTGCGCTCGTCTACAAACAGGTGGCCGTTGCCCTCATGAATCAGGCGCGTGGCCCAGGGTTCGGGAGCCCAAGCCGCATCCAGATCCTTCTTGAGGAAGAGGGTCAACTGGTCGGGATTGGCCATGGGGACGATCTGCACGTCGCCACCCTTGTCGGTCGTTTTCATGCCGTGATTCTTGAGCCAGTTGCGCAGAGCTACGTCTTGGGTGTTGCCGAATTGCGGAGAGGCTACGCGCTTGCCGTGGAAATCCTCGGGTTTGTGAATGCCGGAATCGTTTCGCACAACCAGCGAAGCGCCGCCGCTGGCGGCACCGGCCACAACGCGGAGGGCCTCGCCGTTGGAACGGACATAGCCGTTGATGGCCGGGTTGGGGCCGACGTAGGTGATGTCGATAGCGCCGGCAAACAACGCTTCAATGGCCGAAGGACCGGCGTTGAAGCTGGTCCACTGAACTTTGACCTGCGGACCCATGGCCTTATCGAACCAGCCGTTGGCCTTGCCCACCATCGCCTGCGCGTGAGTGATGTTGGGGAAGGCGCCGACACGGATAATGTGGGCACTGCCCTGGGCCCATCCTGAAATCGCTGTTGCCAGCCAGAGCAAGAACGAAAGCAGAGATCGTCTATTCACGCTTGTGGCCTCCAACTACCATGGGGAGGACGCTGGCGGTATCTTTCTTCTGGTTTTTCTGGCGCTTGGCCTTGCCGGCGAGCGGGCGGTCGGCGATCAAATCGGCCAGAGTCGTGTGGTCGAGGATGCGTGCCGCTGCGTCGCGGACGTCGAGGAACACCTGGTATAAGGCTCGGTGAGGAAGATCGCGGTCGATCAATTCACGCAACTGTTCGGCGTCGGCGAAGGGAGCCAGCGGACCGTCGATCAGGCGAATGATCTCACTGAGACGGATTTCCGCGGGGTCGCGGCGCAACCGGTAGCCGCCCTTGGCCCCGCGCACGCTTTCCACCATGCGGGCGTTCTTGAGCTCAAGCAGGATCAATTCCAGGAACTTCTCGGGGAGCACCTCTTCGTAGGCGATGTCGCGGATCTTGATGGCTCCCTCATGATGGCGGCGGGCCAGCATCATCATGGCTTGCAGGGCGTAGAGTCCTTTTTGGGAAATCTTCATAGGTGAATTATGCCATAAACTCCATTGACATAATAGACTTTATCGACGTTAGAGACAATGCAAATAAGATTCCATTGAGCCGAACCGTGGAATGAAAATCAGGTCTTTGAAGTCAATGGGTTAGAGCGGTCACGGACGCTGGACAAACAGAAATGTGCAGGACATTGCAGTTTAGAGGCAGGGAAAGTACCGCCGGAGCAATGGAAAACGCAGTTTCTCTGCACACTGCGATTAACCGGAAAGTGTGTTCAGAATTGTGCGTTCAATACGCAGTCACCCAATTAGTGAATCCTCTCCAATACGAGTCGTACCTCGGCTCGGTGACGTGGCGATTCGATGACCCTGTTCACAATCAGTTGACCATCTGGAGTGATGCTGTGTACGTCGGTGCCCTGCATGAACACTTCACCATTTCGCTGCATCTTCCATGCCGTCACGAGTTTCCCGTCAGTCCAGCGAGTGCTTGCACTCCGAACACTTCCGGGCGCGTCTGGAATGGCATCGGAAACCTCTTTGCCGCTGGGGTCGATTGTGTACACGGCCGTCGTTCCCGCTTCGCCGCCCGAAATCTTGAGGACATCCCCGGACCGATCGATTTGTTCAAGCGTGTACTTGTGCTCAGGGGGTGGTGGGGGCGGTACTTCCGGCGCGTTGCTAGGCGGATTCTTGACGGGAACGGCCTTCTCCTCAATCTTGTTTGGGTCGACGCGCCAGGTACCTGTGAAATCCTGGAGCTTCTGAGCATTGAGTGCAGAGGCGATAAATAAACACACAGCCGCCAGAAATATTCGCATATCGCTCCTCTCCCCTACTGCAGACACCGGCACTACAACGTAAGTTCCTAAGGACTCTCACAAACCCCGCGGAACGAGCACGAGTCGCTCGATCGCGATCTTGGCTCCAAGTTCTGCTGGACAGTATCCAGACGAAACACAATCGTCCCTTCATCGAAACGACGGATCGCGGAATTCGCCGGAACTTTGAAAATCAATGTCTCGGCAACTGGCGATCGAACACCATAGAGCTGCCAAGGCCGCGTGGACTTGACCATGATGCTGCCTAATGACTGCGATGGCTTTCCTGGGAGGATGAGATTAGTCAGGATAAGTTCAAGAGAAACCGTTTCGGGATAGCGGTCCGCGTTTCGGATTGCGGCCTGTCTGCAAACAGCGACCCGCACTACGCAGCCTGAGTGATTCCCTGGGTTATTCTCTGACTCAGTGGGTTTGCGCCAACTCGTCATTGTTTCAGTTCTTCGGACATCTCCCGCCAGGGGTGATGGAGGTCACAGACGGTGATACCACCCAAGAGGCAAACTTTGCTTTATAGACACTGGAACTCTGGTTTATGTGACTCGATTCGCTGGCTGTTGAGGGCGGACACCGCTTCATAGCTAGACTTCGACAGACTCTCGTGCGACTTCTCAAGGAGTACACATGCGCAAAACCCTCATACTGTTTGCCGTTGCCGTATTCGTCCTGGCATCGATGTTCAATCTACACGCTGCCAGTCTGGCGGGGGTGACCATGCCGGACAAAGTACAGGTCGGGGAGACAACCCTTGTGCTCAACGGCCTGGGATTGCGAACGAAGTTCGTTGTAAAGGTCTATGTTGCGGGGCTTTACCTTGAGCAGAAGTCGTCGGACGCCAGCGCCATCATCAAGGCGGACGCACCTAAGAGGATCGTCATGCAGTTCCTGCACGGTGCGAGCAAAAGCCAGATGACTAATGCATTCGACGATTCGTTCAACGACAATTCGCCGGATGCTAGGAAGACGATGAAGACCGACATCGACAGGATGCTCGGCGCGCTCGAAACCGTGAAGGAAGGCGACCAAATGGTCTTCACTTACGTCCCGGGCACGGGCACCACCCTCACCCTCAATGGCAAGGAGAAGGTGACCATCGTCAATTCGGCCTTTGGCCAAGTGCTCTTCTCGGTGTGGCTCGGGCCGAAGCCACCCAACGCGGATCTGAAAAAAGGAATGCTCGGGACACGCGGGTAGGTCTAGTGCCCACTGTTTATTTCTTGGGTAGATAAGCGTTGAGAAATCTGCAATCTCATGTACAACCAGGTCACAGAGTGCAGTGGCCTGCGTGTGGCCGAGTAAACTGAAGGCTGGTATGAGCAATTCGCAGCACAATCTGAGGAGAATGAGAGCGCACACTCAACTCCTGGATGCCCTCATAGTGTGTGTGATTCTTATTACCGGAACGGCCTGCGGAAGCGGTGCCAGCGGCAGCCAGCCACCCCCGATATCATCCTCCATCTCCTCAGTCTCGGTGGTCTGCATGCCTTCAGCGGTTGCGACGAAGGCAACCTCACAGTGCAAGGCTGCGGTTCAAGGTACGGGAAGTTATAGTTCTGCGGCCACGTGGTCTGCCAGCGGAGGCACCATCAACGCGAGCGGGCTTTTCACTGCACCAGCCACCGCGGGTACCGTTACGGTGACCGCAACCAGCACCCAAGACACAACAAAGTCCGGAACGGCGACCGTGACCGCGCAGTTACAGACACCGCAGAGCAACCACATCGTCGTCGTGATGGAAGAAAATCAGAGCTATGCAACCGTGGTGGGCAACACCAGCGATTGGCCGAATCTCAACACCCTGATAAGCAATGGAGCGCTTCCCACCAACTATTATGCTAACTCCCACCCGTCGATCGGCAACTATTTCATGCTGACTACAGGACAGTTGCTGACGACGGATGACAATTCCACCACCGTCTGGAATGTAGACAATCTGGCCCGGCGAATGCTGGCTTCTGGCGTCTCGTTCAAGGTCTATGCAGAAGGCATTACCCAGGGCTATCTTGGCGGAAATACAGGACTGTACCTGATTCGGCATAATCCGTTTGCAATGCTCTCAGATGTTGCCGACTACCCGCAGGTGGCGAATCAATGCATTTGGCCGTTTACCCAGTTCGCTGCGGACCTGGCCAGCGGTACGTTACCTGAATTCTCATTTATTGTTCCAAATATCGATGACGATGCACACAATGGAACGCCTCAGCAGGCGGACGCTTGGTTGCAAACGAACGTGATCGCCCCCTTGTCCAACTCCTCTGCATTCGCATCCGGAGGGGATGGCATTCTCATCGTAGACTTCGATGAAGCGGCAAGCAGCGATACCGCACACGGAGGCGGTCAAGTCGCTCCAGTTCTCTGGGGACCGAACGTAAAGGTCGGCTTTACGCAAACATCCACTACGCTATATCAGCATCAAAGCATGCTACGTACTGTAATGGAGGCACTTCGGTTATCGAATCCTCCGGGTGCAGCAGCCAGCGCACCTTCTATGTCAGAGTTCTTGGTGCAGAAATAAGGCTAATGATCTGCCCATGTACATGGGCGGTGCGAACCTCCGGGACCGGCGCCCAGTGAGGCAGTCCGACCGAAAGATTTGGAGTAGACCGATTTCCTCGCAAGCACAGTTGCGTCGACGGATCGTCGGCAAACAGGCGAACAAGAGGTTACCCGCCGTTCGCGGCAGATTTTCCGGTTTGGCTGTGAGAAAGTCGAAGATTTCTCTCGATGATTCACGCGGCACTTGTAGTATTGCTGCACCTCTCTGTTCAAGCGTTCAAGCCACTCCCGAATGGTCGCCAACCGGAAGCTATTGGAGCCGCCACTCGGTTAGGCAATCGTCTCGAGTGGTGAAAATCGTCATATCACTCAATGACCGGGTCGTAAACGCGAGGAGGGGATGACGGGTGTTGGCCCGGACCGATCAGGCAGAGACACGCAGAACCAGTACAGTGATGTTGTCCGGACCACCGCGCTCCAGCGCCATTCTCACCAACTTGAGGCAAGCTTCCGCGGGCGCAGCGGCTTGCGCGACTTGAGCCAGTTCGCGGTCGCCGACCAGACCCCAGAGCCCGTCGGTACAAAGGATAAGCGTGTCTCCCTCTTCCAAGGGGAAGGGACGATCGGGAACGTGAGGCGCAACTTCCCGACCGGATCCGAGGGCGGCGGTAAGAATGTGGCGCTGGGGGTGGGACTCAGCGTCTTCTGAGCGCACGATGCCGCTCTCGACCAGCCTGCCGACGAAGGAATGATCGCGTGTAAGTCTGGAGATGGATTCGGCGCGAATATGGTAGAGGCGACTGTCGCCCACATGGGCGAAGTGGAGCTTGCGATCTACGATGGAGAGAGCGGTGCAGGTGGTTCCCATTCCGTAGAACTGCGGATGCTCCGTGGCATAACGCTGAATATTTTGATGAGCGGATTCGAAGGCTTCGAGCAGGGTATCTTGCGGATTGACGCCGAAGGAATGGTCGTAGACGTGACGCACGGTCTCGACTGCGAGGCGACTGGCCTCTTGTCCGCCTTCGTAACCGCCCATGCCGTCGGCGATCACGGCGAGGCGGCCCTTGCGGCGGAATTCCTCGTCGGAGTCGGGCTCCCAATAGAGAAAGGAATCCTCGTTATTGCTGCGCTGGCGGCCGACGTCGGTCAGGCTGGCCGCTTCGATCCCGGGCTTTGTAGCTTTGCAGTCAACTGCCATAACTGAAGAGCGCGAGCGTGTTAGGTGGAACGCTGGTGCGACGACTCCTGCGACCACTCCTGACGCGACGAATGCTGATGCGACGAATGATGGTGCAATGAAGTGCGATCGCGAAACCGTTTTGAGCCCCGGTCATTATAAGGGAAGCTCGACCTAAGGGAAGCTCGACGCTTTCAGCGTCCATTCGAGCCCTTCACCCCGGTGGTGAGATTTGGGTAGGGTATCACTGGCAGAGTCAAAGCGGACATCGAGTTCGCTTTTGTTCGGGAAACGGAAACGCCGCGAAGGTTGCGGGTTGCGGGTCGTGTCGCGGGATCGCTTAGGACGAGTTTCTGTGTATGCTTCCAAGCCGGTGTCGGCCGCGTCCGAGGGGGCAGCACAAAGCCTGAACCGCGAAGGGCGCGAAGGGGCTGCGAAGAACGCAAAGACCAGGATTTTTCGGCTGGTAGGTTCTCCGCTTATGCCCCGAATTTGCGGGACACCACACTCGTTGGATCGGTGATTTGGCAAGGCGCTGGTTGACGAGTTACTATCGCGTCACTCCAATGAAACTTTTCACGAAAATAATCTCTCGCGTTCGTATTCTCTGCTGGCTTCCGACCCTTCTCGCCGGCCCGGTCTTTTTGGGATTTTCGGTGGCGCAAACGGCTCCGTCGAGCGCGTCGTTGGCCAGCGAAACTCCGGCCAAAGTCGAAGCGGTGACGGACAGTTTCGACTACGTCAAGCGGGAGGTGATGATCCCGATGCGCGACGGCGTAAAACTGCATACGGTGATCGTGATTCCCAAGGGCGCGAAGAACGCGCCCATCCTGCTGACGCGGACGCCTTATAACGCCAGCGCGCAACTGAATCACGCGCAGAGTTCACACCTCGGTTCGATTCTGAACGGCTACGACAATGCCGTGGAAGTCATTGTGGAAGGGGGGTACATCCGCGCGGTGCAGGACGTACGCGGCAAGTACGGGTCGGAGGGCGACTACGTGATGACGCGTCCGCTGCACGGCCCTCTGAACCCGACGGCAGTCGACCATTCGACCGATACGTATGACACCATCGACTGGCTGGTAAAGAATATTCCGGAGAGCAATGGAAGAGTGGGTATCCTGGGAATTTCTTACGACGGCTTTCTGCCGTTGATGGCGCTGGTAAATCCGCACCCCGCGCTGAAAGTGGCGGTGCCGATGAATCCCATGGTGGATGGCTGGAGGGGAGATGACTGGTTCCACAACGGCGCGTTTCGAGAACAGAACATGCCGTACATCTACGAGCAGGAGGCGACCCGCGACAACAGCGCGTTGTGGTGGACCAGTCACCTCGACGATTACGACGTTTTCATGGAGGCGGGATCGGCGGGAGAACTGGGCCGGCGGCATGGCTTGGAGCAAGTCGGCTTTTGGCGCAAGTTGCTGGAGCATCCGAGCTACGACGCATGGTGGCAGCGGCAGGCCATGGACAAGATTCTTGCGGCGCAACCGTTGAAGGTGCCGGTGATGCTGGTCGACAGCCTGTGGGATCAGGAAGACATTTACGGGGCGCCGGCCTTGTACAAAGCGATAAAGCCCAAGGATACCGACAACGATAAAGTGTTTCTGGTCATGGGGCCGTGGCACCACGGGCAGGAGATTGGGGATGGCAGCACGCTGGGAGCGTTGAAATTCAATAGCGATACCGGGCTTTATTTCCGGGAGAACATTCTGCGGCCATTTCTCGATCAATATCTGAAGGATGGGGCGGCGAAGGCGGATGTGGCTCCAGTAACCGCGTTTGAAACCGGAACGAACACGTGGCGGCGGTTGCCGTCGTGGCCCGCGGGATGCTCCAGCGGATGCACGATCCACGCGACGCGACTCTACCTTGGAGCAGGACTCAAGTTGGGCTTCGATGCTCCAAAGAGTGGTGACACGGCGTTCGACGAATATGTTTCTGATCCGGCTAAGCCCGTGCCCTTTCGCTCGCGACCGATTCAACCTGTGGGATACGGCGAGGGATTCACCTGGGCGGAATGGCTGGTCGATGATCAGCGGGAGGCGTCGGGGCGGCCCGATGTGTTGGCGTTTGCGTCGGACGTGTTGAAGGCGCCGGTGAAGATCAGTGGGCAACCGGCGGCGAACTTAATCGCGTCCACTAGCGGAACCGATTCCGACTGGGTGGTTAAGGTGATTGACGTGTATCCCGATGAGGTGGCCGGGCAACCGGCGATGGGCGGCTATCAGCTGATGGTTTCCGCTGACATTTTCCGCGGGCGTTACCGGGACAGCCTGGAGACGGCGAAGGCGATCGCGCCCGACCAGCCTTTGCTCTACCACTTCGTGCTGCCGACGGCGAACCATGTTTTTCTGCCCGGGCACCGGATCATGGTGCAGGTTCAGTCGAGCTGGTTTCCGCTGTATGACCGCAATCCACAAACGTTTGTGCCGAATATTTTTTGGGCCAAGCCGGGGGATTACAAGAAGGCGGTGCAGCGCGTCTTCCATTCACCTGATCAGGCGAGCTTCATCGAACTGCCGTTGGTCGAGACGCGGTGAGCTTCGGCGTACGTCTCAAGAACTTCATGCGGAAAATATTGCAGATCGTGAGCGGTCTGTTGCTGCTGACGGCGCCGTTGCTGGGGCAAGGGAAGCGGCTGTGGGTGCTGCGCGCGCCGGGAGAGATGGTCGAGTACGATCCCGCTACATTCGTGGCGAAGCAGACGGTCAAGGTTCCAGCCGAGGCAGTGCAATCGCCGGGGAACGTTTCGGTGAGCCGTGTGGGGCAGATTCTGTATGCAGCGGCGGTATCGCTTCCGCTTTCCGAGGAAGATGTCGCGTCGGCGCACAAGGTATGGTTTTGGAACGGGCGCAGTGCGATTGCGATCGATCTGGGTGTGAAGCGAGAGGTCAACGCCACAGGATCGAACCAGGCGGTCACGGAGACGGCTCCGGCGGCTTACCTGGCGGCGGACGGCGGACATTTGTTCTGGTTCGCGAACGAGGCACGGCGGCTGCAACGGGAGGGAGTGGATCTTTCGACCGCTACGACCTGGCAAGCTTGGCAAACTGATCTGAATGGCGCGGGACACGAGGAGGTGGCCACTTCGAAATTTCCGGACTGCCGCTGTGCGACTGGGACTTGCGAGGAGAGTTGTCCGTATGGCGTAGTTTGGGCGCCGGAGAGCGGCGTGGAGAAGTTTTTTCTGATGACGCAGTTTGTTACGGGACAGACTGAGCCGGAGTACAAAGCGAGCACGCGGTATCAGGAACAGACTGGGAAGTGGACGGCTGATCCGCTGGCTGAGCCTTTGCAGCGTGTGCTGGACGCGGCATCTGGTGGGAGCACGATTGTCGAGGCGATTCCGGATACCGGCTGCTGCGGGTGGTCGAATCAGAGTAACGATCAGACGCTGGTACTGAGTAGCGGCAAGAAGCGCGCGGTGTTTGACGAGCAGGCGACGTACAAGAATCCCGACTACGATGTGAGTTTCTATACGTCGACCGCGCGGCTGTCGCCGGAGCTGGGATACGTGGCCATGACCATTGTTTCGACGGCGCAACTGAACAAGCCATTTCAACTGTCGGAGGAGGGAGATGCGAATCCCGAGGAGTCGCAGCGGATTCGCAAGGGGCTGGCGGAGTTGCCGGCGGTGGAAGTGAAGAGCATGGAGGATACTTCGCGTCGGGTTGGGTTTGTGCCGCATGCGGTGCTAGTCGGTTGGATCAGCGAGAAAGAAGTGCTGATCGTGGAAGATCATGTGCTTGTGGTTTACAGCGTGGGGACGGGGTCGCGACGGAAGTCGAGCATTCGGGTGGAGGATGCGGGGCGGGTGTTTCTGCGGTAGAAGAAGAGCCGACCTTTGCTCGGCTGGACAGCCGAGGACGGTGTCCTCATATTCTGAAAATGAAATAGTCCGGCGTTCCTAAACTGTGGTCCTCCGCTGACCGGCACGATAGATCATCCAGCCGAGAAGATTCGCTCCCAGCACAACTCCGGCGATCTTCAGGGAATAGCGGGACTGGCTCTCGACTCGGATCACCGGGAAGATCGAGAGCACGACGAAAAGCAAGGTCACAAGAAAGCCTGACGCAGCCGCAGCGCGCAGTCCAAGGCGGGAACGGATTCCGCTGGCTTTCGGCGCGAGCAGGGGAATGGCAAACAGCGCCAGATATGCGATGCCGTAAAAGGTGAAGCCCCAGGTCAGAAGAAGTTCGTAGGCCTCCTGCTCGCCGACGCCGATCAGGGCGGCGATGCTCGCGGCCAGGGTTGCGCCTCCCAGGAAAAGAATCGAGTTCACGGGCGTCTTGTAGCGGACGTGCAGACGCGAGAACCATGAAGGCAGCAGATGATCCCAGCCGGCGGCCATGGGCAGGCGAGCGCTGCCGCTGAAATAGAGGCTGAAGGTGGAAAGGTAGTTCGTCAGCAGAAGGAAGATGGCGATCGGGACGATGACGTCGCCGAAGTTTCCAAAGCCTCGGCGCAGGGCTTGCGGGATGGGGCCTATGACGTCGACGGCGTCGGGCGAAACGTATGCCAGAATCGCACTGGTCGCGAAGATGTAGATCAGTGCGATGACTGGCGCGGTGATCAGGATGGAGCGTCCGATGTTGCGGGCGGGGTTGCGCGATTCTCCGGCGAAGATGGCGACATATTCAAAGCCGCTGAGAGCACCAAAGGTCATTTTGCTGAACACGCTGAGCGTGAAGACGGTGAGCGGGGGTGCGACCAGACGCAGAGGATGAAAGGCGGCCAAGGTCCCATTTCGTACGTTCACCAGCGGAAGGGCTACGAGTACGGCGACGGTGATGAGAACCGCGATGCTGCCTGCGTTGTTGAACCACTTGCCGACGGCGAAGCCAATGCCAGCCAGCAGCATTTGCGCTGCGATCAGAAGCACTGAGGCTGCCAGAACGACCCACTTGTTGTCGGCCATCCAGGCCAGCGAAGGCACGGCATAGGCCACGAAGGTTGTCGTTACCAGCCCGATGATCGCAACATACAGCATGATGAAGAGCCACAGATTCCACGCCACCAGAAAACCGATCTGATCGTTGAAGGCGAGGCGCGTCCATTCGTAGAGACCGCCTTCCAAGGGCATCAGGCGATTCAGGTGGGCGACGATCAGCGCTAACGGGATGAAGAACAGCAGCATGGCCGACAGCCACAGGACCACGTGGGCGGGACCAGCCTTCACTGCCGTGCCGAAGAAGTCGGGGACTACTACTAGCAGGATCTGAGCGAGGATCAGGTCGAGGAGGCCGAGTTCTCGGCGGAGACCGGCGGTTTGGGATTGGACGGCCTCTGTTTTGATGGACGGGTTGTGTGGGGTGGACACGTCGAAGGTTTTAGGAATTGAAATTTAAAATCTCAGCTTGCCCGATCGAGAACCGAGATTCCTCCGCCCCTCGCGTTCGCTCGGGGATCGGAATGACAAGGAGTTTTGGTTGTTGGCTCATCTGTTAGCTGAAAGCTGAAAGCCCGTCCCACCGTCCCTTCATTATTTCTTTTCTGCTGGTTTTAGTAGCAGATCTTGATAGTCGAAGCTGAAGTCCGCCAGAGGGGAGACTGCGGCCATTCTGGCGTTGTCGATCGTGCCGTCCGGGTTTAGGGCGAAGGTCACGAATGCGTCTTCGATGGTGCGGGCGCGCCAATGAGCTTTGAAGGTGTCGTGTTGCCAGGGTTGCAGGTCGCCGATCATGGTGGGGGTGTGGTCGAAAGTTATCACGAGGCCTCCATGGTCCAGGCGGATGGTGATCGGTCCGTACCACGCGTCGTTGTAGACGGCGGCATATTTCTCGAGGGGAAGGGAGGGCCTGGAGTCGGCGGCCCGGGCGGCTTCGGCCTTCTTCATGGTCTCTGCGGCGTCTTTTTCCTCGGCGTCTTCGCGGGACTTGAACGCCGAGATCCAGTCGGTGTGCGGCAACTGAAAGTAGTAATCCAGCACGTGGTAGAGGATGGAGTCGAAGGCGCCGCCCTCTTCGGCGTTCGTGAGTACGACTACGCCGAGATTTTCTTCGGGCACGAGCATGACGCGGGAGACGAATCCGCCGACGCCTCCGGTGTGGCCGACGAGTTTGCGACCGTGGTAGTCGCGCAGTCCCCAGCCGAGAGCGTAATCGGCGAAGTTGGCTTTCAGGCCGGCGAGACCTGGCGGAGGATCGCCGGTGGGAAGAATGGTCTGCGGCGACCACATTTCTTTGGAGCGCTGCTCGCTGAACAGGCGGCCATCGCGATCCGGAAACTTGCCGCGATTGAGTTGCAACTGTACCCACTTGGCCATGTCGGCGGCGCAGGAATTGATGGCGCCGGCGGGGCCGGCGTTGTCGAGGTCTTCGAAAGGAATGACTTGTAGCTTATTCTCCATGCGCGAATGGGGAAAGGCGACGTTATCTGCGGGCTTGATGTTGGTGTTGGTGACGTTGGAGTGGTTCATGCCGAGCGGCGCGAAAATGCGCTGGCGAATGTAATCGTCCCAGGAAGTGCCAGTGACGGCGGGGATGATCTGTCCGGCGGTCATGTAGAGCAGATTGTCGTAGGCGTAGTGACTGCGGAAACTGGAGGCGGGCTTCATGAAGCGCAGTTTGTGGATAATTTCTTCGCGCGTGTAGGTGGAGTGCGGCCAGAAGAGCAGATCGCCTTCCCCGAGTCCCATGCCGCTGCGATGCGTGAGCAGGTCGCGGATGGTCATTTCGTGCGAGACGTAGGGGTCGTACATGACGAAGCCGGGAAGACGCTGGTAGACGGGATCGTCCCAAGAAAGCTTGCCTTCATCAACCAGCGTGGCGAGGGCAGCGGTGGTGAAAGCTTTTGTGTTGGAGCCGATACCGAACATGGTGAAATCGTCGACGGGAGTCGGATCGCCCAGCTTGCGGACGCCGTAGCCTTTGGCGACGAGAATCTTGCCGTCTTTCACAATTGCGACAGCCATGCCGGGGACTTCGAAGGTTTTCATGGAAGAGGCGACGTAGGCGTCGAGATCGGCGGTCGGCGCGCTGGATGGCTTGGCAGACTGCGCGGATGCAAAACTGGCGAGACTATAAGCGATGAAAAGGAAGACAGGCCGTTTCAGGCAAATGTGCATGTATCTCTCCGAGTGGTGATCAGGTGCGAGAATTGCGACGCCGAGATTAGATCACAGAAGCTGAGTTTCACCGAGAGAGACTTTTTATGTCCGGGCAAGGAACTCAAACGCGAATGGGAATCTTAGCGGCGCGAGCTTTTTAGCGATTGTCGGCGCGCATCAAAAACGAAATGTCGTCTACCTTGTACAGGACCTTTCCGGGCGAAGCCGGGACGGCGGGCACTTTTCCCGCACGCACCGCATCGAAAGCAGCTACGAGTTGAGGAAGAACTGAGGGCGGAGCGATCGGAATGTTATGCGCGCCCAGAACCAGGTTGACGTGTGGCGCAAGTGCCGCGAGCCGGCGGATGGACGCCGCATATGCGTCGAGATCAGTTTCCGGACGGAAAAGCCAAATCGGAGCGGGATAGTAAGTATCTCCAGTGAAGAGCAGGCCGTTCGAGCGATCGATCAGGGAAATGGCGTCGGGGGTATGACCGGGAGTGGCGATGACCTCAAGCGTGCGGCCCCCGAGATCGAAACGATCTCCGTTGTGGGTGTAGGCTGTGATCTTCCATGGCCGAGTGGCATAGGCTTTTGCGTTGAAATCATTGGGCAGGGCGCCACAGATCTGGTCCGGCGTAATCTCCTCTTGTGCGTCTTCGCGGGAGCCGCGCGCGTTTTTCCGCGTGAAGTCGGTGTCCATGCCATGGATCGTGTTGAATTGCCAGTTGCCGCCGACGTGATCGTTGTGAGTGTGGGAGTTCAGCACAATGATCGGCAGCTTCGTGAGTTCGGCAGCTACTTTCTTGATGTCGCTGATGCCCATGCCGGTATCGAACAGCAGAGCTCGCCGCTTGCCGACGATTAGATAGCTGATGACCTCTTCGGCCTGATGCGGTTCGTAGATGGCGAAGACGTCGCGCGCCGGCTTGTAGACTTCGAACCACGCGTCGCTGACGGGAATGCGCTCGAGATTCTTGTACTCGGGGCGCGGCAGAGGGCGGCACCACTCGGGGATCGTGTTCTGAGCGACTAGAGGCGCTGCGAGGGCCAAGCAGATCGCGAAGACCGTAATGTGTTTCTGCTTGAAAAAATTATGGTGCATGCGTCGCGCCTCTTGGCTGATGTTGATCGCTTGCCTGGATCTGCGGAATCGTAAATTATAAGCGGAAGGCCATCGCTGGCAAGGAGCCCTATGGTTTCAAATGATTTTGTTCTTTGGGAAGTGGATGTTCAGGCGGATTTCATGTTGCCTGGCGGCAGGTTGTATGTGCCGGGGGCGGAGAAGTTGCTGCCTAACGTCCGGCGGCTCACCGATGCGGCCCGACAGGGGCTGGTATTCCTGGTTTCGCATGGATGTTTTCATACGCCGGACGATCCGGAGTTCAAGATTTTTCCGCCGCATTGCGTGAAGGGAACTGCGGGGGCGGAACTTGTGCCGGAGGCGTTGACCGAAAGAGTCGTGCGGGTGCCGAACGATGCGGAGGCGAAATTGCCGGAGGATTTGTCGCAGTATCAGCAAATCCTGCTGGAAAAGCAGACGCTGAATATTTTTGAGAGCCGGCACGCGGACGCTCTGGTCCAGCGGCTCGGAAGTCACGCTGAGTTTGTGGTTTTCGGAGTGGTGACGGAATATTGCGTGAGCTTAGCGGTCAAGGGTTTGCTCGAACGCGGACGGCGCGTGGCCGTGGTGCAAGATGCGATCGAAACCCTGAAGCAAGAAGACGGCAAAAAGACGATTACAGAGTTAGAGCGATTGGGAGCCAGACTGACGACTGCGGATCAGGCTCTCAGGGCGCTCGGCCACTAAGAGCCTGGGCAGGCTTTTAGTGATGGTCTCGGTCGTGGTCGCCGTGGTTGTGCCGCCAAGTCCAGTATTCCTTTTGTTCTTCGGGACGGAGCTTGCGGAAGTCACGGTGCGGGTCGCGGTGGGTCTCATCGGACCAGCGATTGTAGTAAACAACTTCATCGTTGTTCCACACGTGATAATCCGTATAGTACGGATCGTACACGCGATAGTAGTGATGATGCTCGCAGGCGATTCCCGCCAACGATGAAGTCAGCGCCGCCGCCAGGAGTAGCGAACTCAATGGGTGCGAACCACGGCTCATGGTTATCTCTCCTTCGAAAAAAGAAACACTTGCCAGACAGATTAGTTGCGGAAAGGTGGCGCGCGGTTTCAGAAAATTGCGTCCGAACGTTTGCTTCCGAAATAGGATGTCCTTTTCTTTCGAATGTTTTTCAACGGAGTCGGACTGTAATAGACTACAGTGTCGTCGACTGGAGGAAATGGAACCTTGGCCGACCCGTTGCGCACGCTGCTGGATTTGCCGGAGAAGGAAAAAGTCGAACGCGGGCTGGAGCACACGCCTCGCGAAATCTGGCAGCAGCCCGATACCTGGAAAAAGACGTACGAGCGCTGCCAGGAGCAGCGCGCTGATTTGAACGACGTTTTGAGGCGTGCCGGAATCGGCCGCGGCAACACTTCTTCGCCCACCGTATACCTGGTCGGCGCGGGCACTTCGGATTACACGGGCCGGGCGCTGGCTCCGTTGCTGCGCCGGCGATGGGGGTGCGAAGTTTGGCCCATTCCCAGCACCACACTGCTGACCGAATTCGAAGACTTCCACCGTCCCGGAAAAGAATATCTCTGGATGTCGTTTTCACGCTCGGGCGAGAGTCCGGAGGGCGTGGCGCTGTTGGAGCGGGCGCTCGAACGGCATCGAGAAATCCGGCATCTGGTGATTACCTGCAATCCGCAGGGACCCATGGCAAAGCTGTGTGCGCGACATGTGGATCGCGCTTTCGCTGTGGTGCTGGACGATGCGGTGAACGACCGCGGGCTCGCCATGACCAGTTCGTTCAGCAACATGGTCCTCGCCGGGCAATGCGTGGGGCATCTGGAAGAGCATGCCCAGTTCGGCGAGGTGGTCGCGCAAATGAGCGAGACCGGCCGACGGTTTCTTCCCGCGGCTGCCGAGGCGGCGGCCGCCATTACGTTGCTGGGTTGCACGCGGACGTGTTTTGTTGGGGCGGGAGCGCTGCGAGGGGTGGCCGACGAATCCGCGCTGAAAGTGGTGGAACTCAGCGCCGGGAAAGTGACCACTCTGGCAGAAACGCCACTCGGACTGCGTCACGGGCCACTGTCGAGCGTCGACGGGCAGACGCTGTTTGTGGCTTTCTTATCGAGCGACGGCCGGCGGCGTGGGTACGAACTGGATCTACTGCGGGAGATCGATCGCAAGCGTTTAGGGCGGGTGCGGGCGGTGGTCACAGCACGCGGGGGTGACGATGTGTCGTCGCTGGCGGATTACTGTTTGTCTCTGGATTGCGCCGCGAATTTTCCCGACCACTATCGGCCTGTGCTGGATGTGATGCTGGGTCAGTTGATCGGGCTGTTCGCGTCGATGCGAAGCGGTCTGAAGCCCGATCAACCAAGTCCGAGTGGAACGATCACGCGGGTGGTCGCGCCCATCAAGTTGTATTCCTGAATTTCCTTTGTTCTAAGCCACCCCTGCTGTCGTTCCAGGCTCATAAGGACAGAACGGGTCTGTACCCAGGGCGTCGCCGGTGTAGGCAAAGGCGCGCGCGCGCGATCCTCCGCAGATGTGGCTGTATTCGCAGGCGCCACACTTTCCATGGAACTGGTCGGGGGAGTGCAGTGCGCGGAAGACGTCGGAGTTGCGGTAGACATCGACCAGCGAACCGGTGCGGACATTGCCGCAGCGGAGCGGGAGGAATCCGGAGGGATAAACATCTCCCAGGTTTGAGACGAAGACGATGCCGTGGCCGTCGCGAATCTGGAAACCTTTATAGACGGAAGTGGCCTTCATTTCGGGGGTCGCCATGCCGGACGAGCGCATCATGTCAATCGCGATGCGGCGATAGGATGGGGCCTCGGTAGTTTTGATGGCGAACGGTGACTGGCGCGAGAGATCGAACACCCAGCGCATAATGGATTCGCCCTGTGCAGGCGGGACTTCGTTCAAGGCCTTGCCGCGTCCCACCGAGATCAGGAAGAACAGGCTCCAGCGCATGACCGGAAAACTGGTGCGCAATAACTCGTAGATGGCGGGCAGATCGTCGGCGGTTTCTTCTGCGACCAGAGTGTTGACCTGGATGGGAAGGCCAAGGCGTCCGCAATGGCGGGCCGCTTCCATGGTGCGCTCAAATGTTCCCGGGAACCGCGCGGATGTTGTCGTGCTTCTCGACGCAGGAGCCGTCGAGGCTAAGACCCAGGCTTTGGATTCCGTGCGCCTTCAGCTTGGTGATGGCGTCGTTGGTCAACTCGGGAGTGGCGCTCGGGGTAATAGAAACTTCCAGGCCTAGCCCGTTTGCGTAGTCGATCAGCGGATAGATGTCTTTGCGGCTGAGCGGATCGCCGCCGGTGAGGATCAGGTGCGGCAGTGGATCGCCAAACCCAACCAACTGGTTCAGGAACCGGCGGCTCTCTTCGGTGTTGAGTTCCAGCGGATGCGCCGTGGGCATGGCCTCGGCGCGGCAGTGTTTGCAGGCGAGACCGCAGGCCTGAGTCATCTCCCAGTAGACCAGCATGGGATTTTTGGAAAAATCATGAGCCATGCGGCCCAGGTTTGGAGTAGTACCGGCGACGACCATGATGTTGCCCCCTTCGGCGAAGCCCACAAGCAAGTTCAGGGTACTTTCCGAGAGGGGAAAAGGCTGTGATTACAATCACAGGGAATCGTGACCAATTTCGCAAAAAGTCGAAGTTTACTGGTTTTTCCTATGACGACCCTGGATGAGAAACAAATGCCCGGGTCTACGGGTGAGCACATAGACCCGGGCCGGCTGTTCCGTGGGTGGCGAACCGCCGAGGGGCATCCGGCAAATCCGGCTGGAGGCCAGAGGGTGCCGGTGAGCGGGATTACTCACCCTCGCATCATGTCGCGGTTGCCTGTTTGGGCAGCGCGGATTCGCCCTTCGGAACAGCGATCCCTACCACTGGGACACTGATTACTTTTTCTGCGCCTCGCGTATGTAGGACACGACCATCTTGGTCTGGTCCGGTGTCAAGCCCTTGTTGGAGAACGCGTGCATGGTTTTCTTGTCCTTGCCGCCGTTAGCGATCATATCGGTCAGATCCGCATCGGAGGCTTTCTTGGCATTGTCGGAAACCAGGCTGGGAATCTTAGCAGCCGGCTTCCCCGCGAGGTCTGCACCATGGCAGGCAGCGCACTTTGCCTTATAGATGGCTGCGCCGTCATCAGCTGCCCACGACAGGTTGGGCAGAACGAGGAATAGTGCCACGGCGATCATCGCGATCAGGATTACTAGCTTCGTCATCTTCATGATTGCTTTTCCCTTTCAGAACCTTCAGTTGTCTCGGTTGTTCGTTTGCGCTGAAGCTGGGGAATCTCGCGGACGAGTTTCGAGACTGGATAAGAACGTACAAAGTTTCCACGGGCAACGGGGTACCGGTCAGTGATTGCGGTCACGGCGGGTCGTGATCGTGATCCGGGTCTAAGTCGGTGTGGGCCATGAACATCGCGTCAAAAGACTCGCGTTCCGCGCCATATGCCGCACTGCCGGAGTTCCGAATCATTCCTGATCTTTGGTCTGACGGACAACTTGCTGAAAACACAGTGATTGACACGAACGGCCCGTGCTGGTTCTTTGGCAAACGGCTTGCGCTTCCATAGTTGCGACTTGCGCCCGAGGTGTTCGTCTTGGAACCTACGCTCATGGTGATCGGACTGAATCACCGCACCGCCCCGCTGGTCATGAGAGAACGTTTTTGGATCGGCGAGAACCGGCGCTACGAAGTGTTGCGGCAACTAAAGAGTGCAGAAGGCATTGAAGAAGTGGTCGTCCTTTCGACCTGCTGCCGCACGGAGTTCCTGGTATGGGCGAGCGAGCCCACGCTGGCCGCGAATTCGCTGCTCCACTTTCTGAGTGTCGAACACGGCCTGAAGCTGAGCGAGTGGGAGCACTTCTACCGCCTGCTGGACGAATGCGCCCTGACCCACGTTTTCCGCGTGACGTGTGGGCTCGACTCCCTGGTGTTGGGCGAGCCGCAGATTGTTTCGCAGGTGAGAGCCGCGTGGGAGCAGGCGCGAACGGTGAGCGCGTCCGGACGGTTTTTGAACGCGGTGCTGGAGAAAGCCCTGGATGTTTCCAAGCAAGTGCGGGAGGGAACGGCGATCGAAAAGCTGTCGGTGTCGATTCCGACAGCCGCGCTCGACCTGGCGCGGCATATCTTCGGATCTCTGGATGGCCGGAGAGTGTTGCTGCTGGGGACGGGGAAGATGAGCGAACTGTCCGCCCGCCACCTGATTGACAGTGGAGCCGCATCGGTGGTCGTGATTGACCAATCAGCGACACGCGCATGCGAATTGGCAGAAAAGTTGGGAGGCACGGCAGCAACACTGGCCGACCGGTGGAAGTGCATGCTGGGCGCTGACATCGTAATCAGCTCGACCGGATGCCCGCATGTGGTTCTGACCCGGGAGGAAGCGGAACGGATCGCCATGGAGCGCAACCGCGTGGCGCTTGTCATCATGGATATTGGCATGCCGCGGGATGTAGACCCCGATGTGCGCAGAGTGGACGGAATCCTGCTCTATGACTTGGATGGTCTGGAGCGCGCGGTCAAGAACCATGCCGCGGAACGCACGGCGGCGGCCGCGGAGGCGGAAAAGATTGTGGCTGCGGAAGCGCAAGCTTTCCGCGGGAAACTGCAGGCGGAAAGTGTGGTGCCGACCATTGTGGCGCTGCGTCTCCGCCTCGACGAAATTTGCCGGCAGGAACTGGAGTCCTTCATCGAAGAGCGCGGGCCGTTTACCCGGGAGCAGGATCAGTCGCTTCACGCAATCACAAAGCAGGTCATACAGAAGATTGCCAGCTCCCTGGCGCGCGAACTCAAGGAACTTCCAGAGAAGGAGGAACAGGAGCAGATGACCGCTGCGGTCACACGCCTGTTTCACCTGGGATCGCCGGAACGGGCGCCTGCCGGCACCAAATTGGAGAAAGAAAATGAGCGAAGGAAAGATGACCGAGTCGCAATCAACTACTAATGCCGCCAGCGCTGGCGGAGCGTGGACAGGCAGGCAGGCCTATCTGCTGGCGGCGTTCTGCCTGCTGCTGGGCGTGGCTCTGGGATATCTGTTTCGCGGATCGGCGTCGCCCGCGGCGGCGCAGGCCCCAGCCTCGACGACTACGCAGCAGGGAAGTGGCTTCCAAAAGCAGCAGCCTGACCCCAACGCGCAAGCCGCCCTGACGCAGGCCGCGGCACCGTTACTCGAAGCTGTGAATAAGGATCCCAACGACTTTGACTCGTTAGTGAAACTCGGCGACTTGTTTTATGACGGAAAACAGTTCCCCAGCGCGATCCAATATTACGAGCGCGCGCTGGTGATTCATCCCGAGAATCCAGATGTGCGCACCGACATGGGCACAGCTTACTGGTACATGGGAGACGCTGAAAAAGCCCTAACGTCGATGGAGACGTCCTTGAAGTACCGGCCCGGACATCCGCAGACCCTGTTCAACCTGGGCTGGGTGCGCTGGCAAGGCAAACAAGATCCCAAGGGCGCGATTGAGGCCTGGCAGCAATTGCTGAAAGCGAATCCCGACTATCCGCAACGGCAGCAGGTTGAGCAGTACATTGCCAAGGCGAAAGAGCATGCCTCGCGCGGATAGAAAATTCGAGTATTGGCGCTCCTTTATACCGCTCATACCGGCGCCATGGGGCTTCCGAAAAGGAAGCCCCTGTTTCGTTTCAGCAATCGCCGTAAGGCTGCTTCAGGGCTTCTAGCCGGATGAGTTTTCGGAGGGAACCGAGTCTGCGGCGGGTTCGTCGTCGCCGGCGGGGACGAGTTCGAATTTCTTCAGCTTGTAACGCAGAGCGTCGCGGCTGATGTCGAGCAGGCGGGCGGCGTGGGTCTGATTGCCATTGGCTTGGCGCATGGCGAGTTCGACCATGGCGCGCTCCACCTCTTCCAAAGAGGTTCCTTCCTCGGGAATGTAGAGTCGCGGAAGCACGCGGCCGTTAGGAAGTTGCTTGCCAGCACCATCGCCGGGCGTGCTGCTGGCCTCGAATGCGGTCAAGCCACTGCGGGCCGCTTCGCCCACGGCGAACGGCATGTAGACCGGCCGCAGAATGAACTCGTCTTCCAGGATCATGGCGCGCTCGATGGAGTTCTTGAGCTCGCGGACATTCCCTGGCCAGTTGTGAGCCAGCAGCAACCGGCGCGTTTCGGCGTTGATGCCGCGGACTGATTTCTTGAACTTGCGGTTGTACCAGTCGATGAAGAACTCGACCAGCGGCAGAATGTCTTCGGTGCGCTCACGCAGCGGCGGAATGAAGATGGCGATAATCGCCAGCCGGTAGTAGAGATCCTGGCGGAAATGACCTTCGCGTACGGCCTTTTCCAGGTCGCGATTGGAGGCGGCGATGACGCGCACATCCACCTGCATATCGCGCACGCCTCCCACCCTTCGGATTACCTGATCCTCGAGCACGCGAAGAAGTTTGGCCTGCAGCAGGGGCGAGAGTTCCCCGATTTCGTCCAGGAACAACGTGCCGCCGTTGGCCGTCTCGAAGAGGCCTTTCTTCATCTGCTTGGCGTCGGTGAAGGCCCCGCGTTCGTGGCCGAAGAGTTCGGCTTCCATCAAAGTCTCGGGAATGGCCGAACAGTTGATGGCGACGAAAGGACCATGCTGGCGAGAGCTCTCGTAGTGGATCGTCTTGGCGATCAGGTCTTTGCCCGTGCCACTCTCGCCTTGAATCAGAATCGTGGTAGCTTCACTGGCGGCCACCTTCTGGACGAAACTCATCAGTTCCGTGGTTTTCGGCGATACCGCAACGACTTCGTGATAACCCGTGTTCCTGCGCACCTCGCCACGCAGAGACTGGACCTCAATGCGCAGCCGGGAAGCCTCCAACGCATTCTGGATAGTGACGTGTAATTCCTCGAAATCCAGAGGCTTGCCGACGAAGTCATAGGCGCCCAGCTTGAGCGCACTCTTCACGTCGTCCAACTGCGGATCGGCGGTAATCATGATGACGGCCGGGGCGTCGGGGCTTTTCTTAAGCTGTTCCAGGATTTGGATGCCGTTCAAATCCGGCAGCCGTACATCGAGCAGAACCAGATCGGGAGACTCATGCTGCGCCAGACGCAGGCCGGGATCGCCCGCCGCCGCTTCGACGACCTGGTATCCCCACTCTTCGCATTTCTGACGCAGCGACCAGCGCACCAGGCGCTCGTCGTCGATTATGAGAATCTTCTCGGCAGGCATCCTCTTTTAGCTTACTACGGAAAGGGACGGAGATGGGTTGTGCGCATCGGCGGCGCGCTTCCAAGGCGGGCGAAGGCAGGTTCTTAACGAATCCCTAACAGAACGCCAAGGTAGGAACGTACCTTGGTCAGGAGCGCCGGATCGGCTTTGGAATGAAAGGCGGCTTTGCGCGCGGCCCAGTCCAGGCTTTTGAGATGGTCCACGAGTACCGCCCCTTCGACCTTTTCAATGGTTGTCGCGAGGGCGAAAGGGTAGGGTTTTCGCCGGCTGGTCAGGGGACAGACAATGACAAGGCCGCTGGCTCGGTTATAGCTTTGTTCGGTAATGACAAGGGCGGGCCGGCGTTTGGCTTGCTCGCGTCCAGCTTGGGGATCGAAGTCGAGCCAAATAATGTCTCCCGCTCGTGGAATATAGGGTTTCACCACTCGAGATTTTCCTTGCCGCGCTCGGGTCCGGTGCGGATCTCCTCGTAGCGGTTATCCGGTGTGATCTGCGCCACCAGTTCGCTCAAGGTCGGCACCCGCTGTTTGGGCCGGAGATTAATGACGCCCTCGGTTGCCTCGATCACGATGGAGTCGCCTTCGCGTACGCCAGCTTCTTCGGCCAGCGGCTTGGGAATGCGGACCGCCAGACTATTGCCCCACTTCACGATCTGCGACACGGGCATGAGTTCTCCCTCCCGATGGATATACATAGTATACACCCAATAGATACAGAAGATACACGCACACGTATGGAGCAGCAAATTACATAGGTCCTTTTGCCCAGGATGGCAGCGGGCTCACGGTCCGTTGAACTACGAAGCTGTGGTCGGAGGCTCTGCGCGGCGCAGGGGGAGCAATACCGCAAACGTGGTACCTTGACCGACGGTGCTGGTGACGTCAATGCGGCCCTGATGGTCTTCCACGATGCGGCGGGCTAACGACAATCCCAGGCCCGTGCCGTCGCCTTTGGTGGTGTAGAACGGGCGGAAGATGTTGGGCAGGTGGTCGGGCGGAATCCCGCGACCGTTGTCGGACACTTCGACTACCGCCGTTGCTCCCTGGGGCTTCACGGTCACCGTGATTTTTCCGTTCGTGTCGATTGCCTGCAAAGCATTCAGCAGCAGGTTGAGCAGCACCTGGTGAATCTGATCGCTATCGTGCTCGACTTCAGGCAGGGAGGGATCTTTATGGAGCGTGATCTCGATGGACTTTGCCAGCGCTTGCTGGCGGCCCAGCATCACGGCGTGTTCAACCGTGGTGTTCAGATCGCTCTTGCGGACGGTTGGGGGATGCGGCCGTGCGGTCTGCAGCAGGTCGGTGACGATGTGATTGATGCGGGCGATTTCCTGGCGAACATCTTTGACCACGGAGCGCGCCGGACTGGTTGCCGGCAGATCGCGGCCGATGATTTCGATGACGCCGGCAATCCCCGCAAGAGGATTGCGGATCTCATGGGCGAGGCCGGTGGCCATCTCTCCCAGAGTGGCAAGGTGCTCGGCGCGCGACATTTGGGTGCGGTGCAGGCGTTCAATCTCGCGCCGGCTTTCGCGGAGCTGCAAAACCATTTGATTGAAGTTGCGGCCCAAGTCGCCAATCTCGTCATTGCGGCGGGCGAAACTTACGGCCACGCTGAGGTCGCCGCTACCGAGTTGTGCGATTTTCTGCTGCAGTTCGACCATGGGTCGCTGCACGGTATAGGTGAGCACGACCAGGAGCGCGCCGCAGATCGCGACGGCGCCTGCGCCCGCGACCAACAGGACGATGTGGCGTTCGGGATCGCGCCAGGAGAGTGTGGCCAGCAAGAACAACAACATTCCGCCTAATAGAACGCAGGCGATCGGGACCAGCGCCTTGATCTCCCAGTTGATGCGAAGCCAGGGGGATTCGGGGTTCTCGGACTTTGATCCCGCCGGAGCGGAATCATCCGCGACCGGTCCAGTTGAAATAGGAGTCTCGAGCAAGGCTGCGCCCGAATACGCCGTACTGAAAAAACCTTTACGCGAGTGCGCAGAGGTGACCACCGGGACCTCTTCAGCCGGGATGTCTGGACCTATTCGATGTGTCATAGTCTCAGGCATACGCGTGTAGTCCTGGCAGCAAGTAGGTCACGCCGAAGAAGGTGAACATCACTACCGCGAACCCCAGGATGGCGAAGTAGGCAGCACGCCGTCCCCGCCAACCACGGGTGATGCGCATATGCAGATAGCCCGCATACACGAGCCAAGTAATCGCCGCCCACGTCTCCTTGGGGTCCCAGTTCCAGTAGGAACCCCAGGCCCGGTTGGCCCAGTAGGCGCCGGCGGCGATCATCAGGGTGAGCAGGGGGAAGGCAATGCAAATCGTTTTGTAAGTGATGCGGTCGAGGGCGTCGGCATCGGGCAGCAGTCGCTCCAGATCCGCACGCCGCCAGAGCAGCAAAAGGTACAGCAGGTTGGCGAAGATTCCTCCGACCAGCGCCGAGAGGATGAATGGGCTCGCCGCCAGACTGGTGGCATAGAGCCCATCAGCATCGAGCGAGGGATACACTCCAGACCGTACGCGCAGCAGGAAAAACACCAGCGCCAGCGATTGCAGCAGAATGCTGATGAAGACGGCGCGATCGGCGACCGCCAGCCAAGCTTCATTTTCCTTGACCCGAGACAAAACGTAGAGCACCAGAGGCGCGGCCACGGCAGCGAAGACCAGAAGCATCAGCCAGCCGAGATCCGGAATCGTGACGAACAGGCGCACGCCGCGCGAGATGAACATCTCAGCTTTGTTGTCGGCGTCCCAGGCGACCACGCTGAGGCCGCCCCACTTCTCGAAGCGCAACAGGACGGCGGCATAGATTCCAACGGTGAACACACTGGTCGCCGCCAGGAATGTCTCGGTCTTCATCTTGTCCTGGATCAGGAACATCATGGCCAGTGCAAAGCTCAGGGCGCATGCCGCATACGCCAGCATGGCGAGCGTTACGTGGACGTGCAGCCAGGTGGATTGCAATGCCGGGACGAGGGGGCGGACTTCACTGGGAAGAAGCTGCATTAAGATGACGCCGACGATGGCGACCGGCATGGTCACCGTGCCGATGACCTTCACGCCGTAACGTTTTTCCGCGATCAACGTGAGCGCCGCCAATGTCCAAACGAAGCTGAGCAGCATTTCATAAACACTGGCGAATGGAGGATGGCCCGCTTCGTACCAGCGATGGGCCACGGCCCCGGTGTTGGCCAGCAGTCCAGCCCATACCATGAGAGAAGCGAACTTAATGTATGCGTCGGTCCCGGTCACGCCAAAGCCCAGATATAACGCTCCCGCACCCGCGTAGAAAACCAGCGCGGCATAGAGCAGGTTGGCTTCGCTCAGAATGCTTCCGCTCTTGACCACGTTCAGAAAAGCAATGAACAGCAGGAACGCCATTCCCAACCCCACCATCACGACCATCGTTGTGCCGGTCGCGGGATGCTGTTCAACTTTTGCGCGTGCCATACACTTCCTCCGTTGCCGGGCTCACCTTCCGGCGATCGATGTGGCCTGCGCCTGGGCAGAGGCCACGACTTCCTGTTTCAGTTCCTTGTGAATCTGTTCCACCACTTTCTTGAACTTGTGTTCGAAAGCGTCGCGATTGCGGTTCGCGGTCCCGCCGACCCACAGCACGGTGCGACCGCGCGCATCGACGACGGGAACGACCCAGAAGCGCATATGAACCACGTAGAAAACAAAGGTCAGGCCGAGAGCCATCAATACGACTCCAGCCCACACTGCCCACTGGCCCGGTTCGTGCGAGACCTGGAGTCCGGTGTAAAGGCCGGTCTTCAGGTCCTTCGGGTCGAAAATGTAGGGGGAGGACGCGTTCTCGTCGATGCCGGGAATTTCCGGCAGCCACACGTTCACGCTGGTATTGGCTTTCTTCGAAGTCACGATCATGTGGACCGCAGGGTTGGCCACGTCCTTACTGCGGGCGTAGACCCGGCCATCCTGCACCACGAAGTCAGGGATGAACTCCACCAGTTGCACGCTGGTGTCGGCATCGAGGGCGACCGTCTGGTTCATCGCCAGGGAAATTTCCTGAGGGGTGCGCGTTGTGCCGCTTGCTGGCGTCGCGCTGAGAATCAAGTTGATCGAGTTTCCCGGTGCGGCCATAGCTAGACTGGTAGAAGCGCAGTCCCTGATAGACCAGCGGATCGTTGACCACGATCTCTTTGCGCGAGACTTCGCGTCCGCCATCAACCACCGCAAGCTTCGACCAGTAGCGCTTGGGAGTGCCGTCGGCGTAAGTCTCTTCGCCCGTGCCATCGCAGCGGATCGAGAACGGAATGGTCCGCAGCGACCCGTTTTTCAGTTCGATCTGGTTGCTCGCCGTTCCGGGATTCAGCATCAGGAATCCACGCCATCCGTAGAGTGCGTCCACAATTCCGCCCAGGAAAATCAGCAGAAGGCTGGCATGAACGATGTAGACTCCCATCTCGGAGATACGATTGCGCTCCGAGAACAACGAGAAGCTGTCAGGGCGCACGATCCGTTCGGCTTTCAGTCCCTGATGGCGGAAGGCGCGTTCGGCTGCGCTCAATCCCTGCTCTTCATCGGCAACCGGGATCTGTGCCTGCGTGGGCAGAACCTTGCGGAAGCTTTCGTCGGGACTCTTGTAAGGACGCGCGAAGTACCGCCAGGCGTTGGGGAAGCGCTGCACCGACGCCGCGATAATGCTTAAGCTGACCAGGATCATCAAGGCGACGAACCAGCGCGTATGGAAAACGTCAGTCAGGCCCGTGACATCGAGAAAGCGCAGCATGGCCGGCGAGTAGGCGCGCTGCATGTCGTCTGCGTCGGTCATCGGACGCTGCAAGATGACCGTGCCCGCCGCGGAAAAGATGACGACCAAAATAATGAGAACGACGCCGGTCTTGATGGAACTGAGCGTCTGCCAGAGGTTGCGCCACGCGGAGCGGAGTGACAGGACCATATCGTTTCTCTTTCTCACATCATGCAATGCACGTTCCGCGCCAACGTTCGGATTTCCTGCCAAGTCGTTTGTGCTCAATGGATTGAGCTCACTCGCGCACCCGGATCGAATCGCTTGCGTGAGCCATAACACTCATCTCTTCAACGCGCCGCTGCGAATTGACCCACTGCGGCAAGTCTGTGATTTCAATCACAAGGGCTTGAAATCTACCTGGAACGGAGGTTCTGCCGGACCATGCACCGACGTGCGTGATTTCACCGAGCGAGTGTGGCAGAAGGCCCATTCGCTGGAGCGCGAGTCCGTCCAGCGAGAATTCCGTCCAGCGGGGTTGTAAGGTAGAAGGTTAGCTGTTGCAATAATTTACAGTTCAATCGAAGACGCGCCGTTGTTCCACATCATTAAAGGCTAGGATCGTGCACATGCAACAATTGGCAATGGTCCCATCGTCTCCAAGTCGACGTGCGAGCAGGAATGGAAGCATCAGTCAGGCCCTCCCCCGCCTCCTGCAGTTGCTGGCGTTCTTTCTTGTGATCGAGGTCGTGCCGGCATTAGCCAAAGAGCATCCGGTTCCGCTCGACAAGAACGTCGACTCGGCGAAGTGTCTCGAGTGCCATGAGGATAAGACGAAGGGCAAGGCTGTTCATTCCGCGATCGCCACCGGATGTTTGACCTGTCACGAAGTGCGAGTCAATAAAGATGTGACCCGCATCAAGCTGATTACTTCCACTCCCCAGGCACTGTGCCTGAGTTGCCACTCCGATAAAGACGCCGCCACTCTCAAAGGGACGGTCCATCCTCCGGCGGTGCGCGACTGCATCAAGTGTCACGATCCGCACACCAGCAACAACAAGAATCAGTTGCTGAAAGCCGAGTCGGGGGATAAGGGTCAGAATCTCTGTCTCGATTGCCACAAACAAGGATTGAACGTCCCTGAAAAAGGCAGCCGTCATGCCGCCCTCGACCTGGGGTGCGACACCTGCCATACGACCCACAAGACTGGATTGGCAGGCAAGGCCGAGTTCGACTTTCATCTGACCAAGGGCGCTCCGGCACTGTGTCTCGACTGCCACGACGCCAAGGACGCAAGCCTGCAGAAGGCGCATCACGATCAGCCCTTTGCGACGGCGGACTGCACCAGTTGCCACGATCCCCATCAGTCGGCCGCCCCGAAACTGATGCGGCAGTTCCTGCATCCGCCGTTCGCAGACAAGTCCTGCGATCTTTGCCATGCTCCTGCCAAGGACGGAAAAGTGGTGCTCACGCAAGCCGATGCGAAATCGCTCTGTGTGACCTGCCACAGCGAGCAGGCAGAAAAAATTGATAAGGCAAAAGTGCCGCATCCGGGAGCGGCCGGGGACTGCACCGATTGCCACAATCCGCATGCCAGCCGGCAGCCGGGGTTGCCCAAGACGAACGCCGTGGACATCTGCCTGGGTTGCCATGCCGATCAGGCCGAGCAAGGCAAAAAGCATTTCCTGCATCAGCCCGCCTTCAAGCAGGGATGCGCGACCTGTCACGAACCGCATGGCGGTGAGAACGACCATCTGCTCCGTGCCAAGAACATCAATGGACTCTGCCTGGAGTGCCACGGATCTGAATCGCAGCCGAAGAAACTTGAATCGGAGCATGTGCTCACGATTTTCAACGGAGGCGTGAAGCTTCCCGAAGACTATTTCGCGAAGAACAAAGTGGTTGTGCTGCCGCTGAAGTTTGGGCGCGGGCATCCGGTGGATGGGCATCCGGTCTCCGATGTGGTGGACCCGACCGACATTACCAAGACCAGGGCGCAGATCAACTGCCTGTCGTGCCACCAGCCGCATTCCTCCGCGCAGCCCGATCTGCTGATCAAGGACCAAGCCAACAATTTGGCGTTTTGTTCTAGCTGCCACAAAGATCTGACGCGGAGGTAGTTCGATGAGGAGAATGCATAGGATGTCGGAAGCCAATCCCAACCTGATTCGCAATCGCAAGAGCCTGCCTGTCTTGGTGTTTCTGCTAGGGCTGACGCTGCTCGCGCCTCTGGCAGCGTTCGGAGGAAAGAAAAAGACGGACGCGCCCAAGAAAGTTCCGGTCATCGATTACTCCAACATTGTCTGGCCGAATCCGCCGGCCATCGCCCGCATCCGCTACCAGGCGTTTTATTCGGCGCAGAAGCTCTCCCAAGTCGAGACTCCCAACACCAAGAAACAGAAGTGGATGGATCGTCTAGCGGGTACGCAGGCGGACAGCGAGAGTGGCAAGGTGCTTTACCAGTTGGCCGAGCCCTATGGCCTGGCGGTGGATTCCAAGAACAACTTATATGTGGCGGACCAGAAGGTCGGAGCCATCTTCATCTTCAACACGGAAACGCGGGAAGTGGAACTGATCAAGAACAAAGTCCACGCGCATTTCGTGCGCATCATCGGCCTGGCCATGGATGACAACGACCGCCTGTTCGTTTCCGATCCCGGCCTGCGCCATATCCTGGTGTTCGACGCGAACCACAAGGCCGAAGACGTTATTACAGACGGCATGGTTGAGCCCGGCGCCATGGCAATCGACAGAGAAAACCGGCTGCTCTACGTAGCCGACGTCGCACTGGACCAAATCCTGGTCTACGACGCCGACAGCTTTAAACTGCTGCGCCAGATCGGCACCACCGGACACAATCACGAACTCACCACGCCGGGTGACTTTGCGAAACCTACGGGTGTCGCGGTCGACCAGGACGGCAATCTGTACGTCTGCGATACGATGAACAACCGCATCGAGATTTTCGACGCCGACGGCAAGTTCGTGAGCACTTTCGGCAAAGCGGGCGATGGTCCGGGATATTTTGCCCGGCCCAAGGGAGTGGCGATTGACTCCGATGGCCACATCTGGGTGGCGGACGGTCAGCAGGACCGCGTGCAGGTCTTCAACAAAGAACCGCAGTTGCTGATCACGTTTGGCGGACATGGTCTGCTGCCGGGGCAGTTTCAGGGGTTGGTCGGCATCGCCACGGACAAGAACAACCGCGTGTTCACCTCGGAAATGTATCCTGGCCGGGTGCAACAGTTCCGCTATGTCACCGACGCCGAGGCCGAGCAACTGCGCAAGGAGCGAGAAGCGCAACGCGTGAAAAAAGCTGGGACAGGGAATAAAGAATCAGTTCCAGCCACGCCAGCGGCCGGAGCTACGGCTCCGCCGAGCAAGTAGGCGCGCGTATCCCATCTCCTCCAGAGACGTAGCAAAGCTACGTCTATCCAGATGGGCAGGAACAAAAACTCAACAGAAGAATTGGAACCAGCTGCGCTCCCCGCGCCCGGTCTGCTGCGTTTCGCAACACCTCTGGTGTAGTTCTTTGCAACTGTGGAATTTGACCTAACGGGAGTTCTAGGTGGTGGTTTTCCCCCAGTTCGGGACGGGGCTCCCGAGCCGGAACAAGTCAAAGAAGTTGCGGCAAACGTTCTGGATTCAGCGACTTACGCTAGAAAACGCGGAAATGGTTCATTCCTCCAGTTTCGGGCGGCTACTTGCACTAGTAGAGACGAGGGGCGGTTGCGACGAGCGCCCAGGCGCAAGATGCAGCCCACGGCCTAAGCCTCTGAGAGTTTAGTAACAAGACTGAAAAACATCATTCATGGAGGTCGTGAAATTTTATGAAGAAAGCGATGCTGGTTGTAATGTTTGTCCTGGCCGTCGGGGGCTTGGTGATGGCGCAGAACTATTCGTCACCGATTGACGTTCTCGGTGCGCACAACAATAACGGCCGCGGTTGCGCTGGCTGTCACCAACCGCACAGCGGCTCGTTCGGTTCCGGCCACAAGGGTGTCGCTGACACGGGCACTTATGCACTGTGGGGCCAGGACGCAAGCCCACTGTATGGCGCTACGATCGCGTTCGGCGACTCCGGAAAGTATTCGGAAGTTCTGCCCTCGGGTATTGCCACCGGAAGCCAGGAAGTCGGCGGCATCCTGCTCTGCCTGAGCTGCCACGATGGCAACGTCACTGCAAAGAACATGATGGCCAACCAGTCGTATGAACAGAGGATTAACCTTCTGAGCAATACTGCCTATGGCAGCCTGCCGATTCCGACCCTGCTCGGAAACGACGGCAGCGGCGCCGGCAACTATACTAACGATCACCCCGTGGGCCAGCTTGCCAACATCAGCACCGGCAACGGATTGGTCTTTAACGGTGTCAAGATGTCGGTCACCCCTGGAACTCCGTATGCTCAGTTTGTAGCGAACTACGGCTATCCAGCTCTGGCTCCTGGAAAGTGGTCGCAGCCGTTCGGTGTTACCGCTGGCGGAAAACCCTACGTGCTCTGTACCACCTGCCACAACCAGCACGTGATGACGGTGTATACATCGAGCGCAGCTAGCCCGATCGCGGCTGATGGCGGCGGGAAGTGGTACGCTACCTTCTTCTTCGTGAACGGCCCGTACAATCCGAATATCGACAACGTGGCCAACACGAATGCGCCTTCCTCGACGCAGTTCTGCCGCCAGTGCCACTTTGGCGAGTCGAACGAAGCCAACAACACCAACAACATCCCGACGGTCTTCCAGTAGACCTTGGCTGATGCACAAAGGGGAGAGGAATTACTCTCCCCTTTTTTTTGCGAACTTAGTAAGTGAGGAAATATGAAATACCAACTCTCAATTTGCGCGTTCCTGGCAGCGGCACTCGCGGTCTCTTCGGCCCAAATCGCTTCGCACGCGCCGACCGCGATTGCGAACCCGGCTTCCGCCCAAACGGCACCTCTGCAAGTGAGCGACAAACCGGTGGCTCGGGTGAACGGGGCGGTGCTGACCGATCGCGATCTGCTGCGCGAAATGTATACGATCTTTCCCTACGCGCAACAGCACAACGGTTTCCCCAAGGCGCAGGAAGCGGAAATTCGTCAAGGCGCGCTGGAGATGATCATTTTCGAGGAGTTGGTGTATCAGGAAGCGGTGCGGCGCAAGCTCGCGGTTCCAGTTGAGAAGCTGAGTCGCGCCCAGGCTGAGTTTCGCAAACAGTTCAACAGTCCCGACCAATACCAGCAATACGTGCAGACTGAGATGCATGGTTCTGAGCAACAATTGCGTCAGCAGATTCGGCGCTCGTTGCTGATCGAGCAGGTTCTGAAGACCGATGTCGAACTCAGGGCGACCGTATCGCCGGCCGAACTGCAAGCCTACTACGAGAAGAATGCGGCTCGCTTCACGCAGCCCGAGACCTTCACGTTCCAGAGTATCTCTGTGGTGCCGCCGCTCAAGGCTACGGCCGAGCAGGCGAAGCAAGCCCGGAGTAAGGCCGAGGACGCGCTGCGACAGGCGAAGGCGACGAAGAGTTATCAGGATTTCGGGCTGCTGGCGGAAAAGATCTCCGAAGACGATTTCCGGGTGAATATGGGCGACCACAAAGTCATTCCCAGCGACAAGTTGCCGCCGCAAGTGGTCAAGACACTGCAGGCCATGCAGTCGGGGCAAGTGAGTGGGTTGATCCAGATTGAGAGCGCATACACCATCATCCGGCTGAATGCCCACACCCCGGCACACAAGAAAGCGCTGGCGGAGGTGAAGAACGAACTGAAGACGGATTTGCAGAAGAGCAAGTACGAGAAGCTGCGTTCGAATCTTGCGAAGCAATTGCGGGCCAAGGCGAAGATCGAGATGGTGTAGCAGTTCACGCCCGCTTGGTTGAGGCGCGGATAAGCATTGTTCGCTTCACGCGGTGCTGAAAGCGCTGTCGTCGATGGGGGTGGATGCAGGGACGTTCTCTCACTAGAACTGATTTTGCGTGCTCTGCGGATCCGTTGCGGCCTTTGCGGGGAAACTCTTTTTACCGCAGAGTTCGCGAACAACTTCGCTAAGAACGCAAAGCAAGCCATATTAATTCTGCTGGTTTTACGCGGCTGAAAAGTTGCGCCCTTCCAGGGGCACAAAGCTGCGCTCTTTCTCTCGCGTGCCAGGTTTTCTCATTAAAAGCTTAGAAAGCTTTTGTTTTTCGGCGGTTGTGTATTTCAACTCTCAGGCCGGGTGATATCCCGCAGTGGCGCGGTCTCCGGCTAAGAACTGCGTCCCGCACCAACTCGCAAAGACTGTGTTTTCAAAGAATTAGAAACTGCGACCCCCTGCCTGCCTTTGGCAACTGTTGTGCCCTAAAGAAGGGTACGTAGATGTGGTCTGAGCCTGCGGCCAGAAGGGGCAGTAGCGGCATGAAAGTTGCGCATCGCATCATCGCACTCGCGGTACTGCTGATCGCTCAACTCGTCTGCGCGCAAAATCAGCCGCAAAATCAATCTCCGGAGCTTTCCATCGGCGAAAACACGAAGCTGACCGCCGGCGGCCTGTTTACCTTTGGATATACCGGAGACTACGGCGACGTAGTTTCGTCGCAGCACGGACTGACCTTCGGAGTGGACGGCAGGCTTGCGGGTTACTACTACAATCCTAACTTTATTTCGTTCACAGCAACGCCCTACTACAACCAGTCGCGTGACAATTCCAGCTATCAGTCGCTGACTGGCGCGACCGGCATCAGTTCGACTGTGGACTTCTTCAAGGGCAGCCATTTTCCGGGATCGGTAAGCTACCGCTACGACCGCGACAGCAGCGGAACCTTTGGCTTGACCGGACAGCCCAACTTCACCACCATAGGCAGGGGCCAGGGATTCGGAATCAACTGGAGCGCGCTGCTTCCGAACTTGCCCACGCTCACCGTCGGATATTCGCAGGGCGACGGCAGCGGCACGATCTATGGCACCAGCGAGGAGACGAACTCGAGTACGCGGCTTTTCAATGTGCGCTCCGGCTACCAGATCGAGGGATTTCGTTTGAATGCCTTCTTTGACCGCACCAGTTTGAACTCCAAGTTTCCGGAATTTCTGGCTGGGCAATCGGAATCGGTGCAGGAGTCAACAGGGAAGGACGTCGGATTCGGGGCGCAACACCCGCTGCCTCTTCATGGCCAGTTCTATTTGAACTATAACCGGTCGTCGGCCGACACCAACTACTTTTCGGACGCGGGGCAGATTTCAAACCAGTCCAGTTACACCGACGACATCGTAAACACCGGCGCAAGTCTTCACCCCACGCAGAAGCTCTCACTGAATGTCACCGAGAACTACACCAGCAATCTGAACGGATACCTGTCTCAGAGCCTAAGCGGCAACGGGACCGCAGAGCCGGGACTCAGCCTGGGATCGGGCGCGCACTCCTCGACCATCGGAGGAGGCGCCACCTATGAGTTCACCAGTAACCTGTCAGCGTCGTCGCAGGCCACCTATTACGACCAGTACTACTTTGGAAAGAGCTATACCGGTACTTATTTGAGCGGCACGGTGAACTACGGCAAGCGGCTGCTGGATATGTTCACCTTCTCCGGCTCGGTCATAGATAGCAGCAACGGACAGGGCACGAACGCGCTGGGGTTCGTGGGTAACGTGAACTACTTTCACAGGATCAAGGGCTGGCAGACGTCCGGCGTATTCACTTACGCCCAGAACGTGCAGTCGTTGCTGGTTACCTACACGACCTCTTACTACAGCTACAACGCGAACCTGCACCGCCGTTTGCCGGTCGGGCTGCAATGGACAGCGGCTTTCAATGGAACTCACAGCGGTTTGACGAACTATCAGGGAACCAACAGTCGCAGCGAGAGCTATTCAACATCGTTGGGTTCGCGGAAGTTCAACCTCACCGGCAACTACAACCAGGCGACGGGCATCTCGCTGCTGGGCGCCGGCGGTCTGGTGCCGGTTTCCGGGACGCCGGGGGTGATCGATTTCATCACGTTTGGCGGCTCAAGCTACGGCGGAGGCGTTTCGGTGACACCGTTGCGGCGGTTGGTTATCGCTGGCAGCTTTAGTCGCGCGATCAGCAATACGCTGGGAGAGACGATCTCGCACAATAATACGGAAATCTACAACGCCCAGATGCAGTACCATTTGCGGAGGATCGGACTGCAGGCGGGGTATACGCGCTTCACGCAGGGCATCAGTGCGGTGGGAGCGCCAGCCAACACGACGTCGTATTTTGTCGGGATATCCAGATGGTTCGACTTCTTCTAGAGGCGCGAAGCAGATTAGCTTCTGACAGCGGGATGACCGTGGCCGGGCTGACGATCTTGCTCGTGCTGTTTCTGGCGGTGCCGTCAGGAGCGGCGAAGCGTCCGAAGGAGACGGTCAAGCCATCCGCCCCGGATTTGCTGATGGACGGGGGGCGCAAACTCTCGTTCGAACGCAGCTTCAGCCTGGAGCGCGAGGTCAAGCCCAAGCGCAGCTTCTGGACCCGGGTGGTCGACGTGATCGCGGGCCAGCCCGACTTTCATTACCTGGTCAGTCCGTACAGCGTGGTCACCGATTCGCGTGGACGCATCCTTGTGACCGACGTGGCGGCGGCGGGCGTGCATATCTTCGATTTCGAGCAGCAGAAGTACAAATTCCTCTCGCGGCGCGACGCGAGGAAAGATCCGATGCTCACGCCGCAGTGCGTGGCCGTCGACGCCCAGGACAATATCTATGTGACCGATTCACAATCGGGCAAAATTTTTGTCTTTGATGCCAACGGCAAATATCGCCGCGTGATTGGAAGCTTGAAAGGCGGCGAAGGATACTTCAAGCGTCCCACGGGCATTGCGGTGGATTCCGTGGCGCAGCGCATTTATGTGACCGACACGCTGCGCAACAAGATTTTCATGATGGACATGCAGGGGAACGTGCTGCAGGCGATCGGAAAAACGGGCACCGGCGACGGCGAGTTCAACTATCCCACCGAGTTGCGGTTGCACGGCGAGGATCTGGCCGTGGTCGATGCCATGAATTTCCGGGTGCAGGTATTTGACCGCTCGGGCACGTTCCGGTACGCCATCGGAAAAGTTGGGGACGGCGCGGGATGGATGTTTCGGCCGAAGGGAATCGGATTTGATTCCGAATCGCATCTTTACGTCGTCGACGGACAGTGGGGTGTGGTGCAGGTCTTCGACGAGCAAGGGCAACTGCTGTATTACTTCGGGGGGAAGGGAACCGGGGCCGAACAGTTTCAATTGCCGACCGGACTTGATATCGACAACCACGATCGCATCTATGTTGTGGATTCCTTCAACCGGCGCGTGCAGGTGTTTCAATACTACGGTGCCACGCAAGCGGCGGACGGGAGGAAACAACCGTGAAGGCGCTCCTGTCACTGGCGTGCGTGTTCATCGTGGTGCAGAGTTTTGCCCAGGTGCAACCCAACGGGGATGTGCTGGGCATGCACAATCTGGCATTGTCCAGTGGTGCGTCCGTCTATTCGCAGGGAAGTTTGGGCTGCACTTTTTGTCATGCTCCGCACAGCGGATTGGGTGGCAACACACCGCTGTGGAACCAGAAGCTATCGCAGAAGTCGTACGTGCCTTACAGCAGCACGACCGATCCCAACCTGGGGAACACGCAGCCCACGCTGGGCGTCACCAGCAGTTTGTGCCTGAGTTGTCATGACGGTACCGTGGGCGTGGGACAATCCGCGGCCTACGGACAGTTGCCCACGATCGGCTCGATGAATAGTGCCGATTCCTTCGGCACCACGCTGACGGGGTCGCACCCGTTCAGCCTGGTGATGCCGTTGAAAGACGCCTCCAACCTGGTTGCATCGCTGGTCACACAAGGCAAGACAGCCGATCCCACAGGAGCCGTAAAGCTGGTTAACGGCAACATCGAATGCACGAGTTGCCACGATCCGCACGTTCAGAGCAAGGACAAAATTGCGCAGAACTTTCTGGTGCGCGACAGTTCCAACGCGCAGATGTGTCTGGCGTGTCACGATCCGAACCGGGTGGTGCAGGGACAGATCAATCCGCTGGCAGGCTTTACGAACAGCATTCATCAGACCGCTACCAATCAGGTTTCACCCGACGCGCACGCCGGTTCGTACGCGACCGTGGGCGTGAATGCGTGCACCTCGTGCCATATGTCGCATGATTCAGTCGCTCCGGCGCGTCTGTTGCGGCCGGCGACGCCGTCGGCTCCCGCGTACGATCCGGTCACGCAAAATTGCATGACCTGCCACGGAGGCGGAACGTATTTGTCGCCGGCGATTTCCAACATCATGGCCGAGGTCGCGAAGGTAAGCCATCCTCTGCCTTCGGGAAATAACTTCCACGATGCCGCCGAGGCGGCGCTGCTCAACAATAACCGGCACGCAAGCTGCGTGGATTGCCACAGCGCGCATGCCTCCAACCCGGAATTGCAGTTTTCTGCTCCTCCCGCCATTCGTCCGCCGCAGGCGGGAGCGACCGGCATCAGCGCGCTCGACGGCATCACCCCGATCATTCCGGCAGTCAATCAATATGAAACCTGTCTGCGCTGCCACGGAACCAGCATCGGCAAGCAGCGACTGGTGATCTACGGATACGCTCCCATTCGAGTGGTTTCCGCTCCGGACCCGTTGAACATCATTCCGGAACTCGCGTCGACGGCCGCCTCGAGCCATCCCGTAACTCATGCGCGCTCGAGTCCGCTGCCCCAGCCGAGCCTGCTGGTGAACATGGTAGACGAGAAGGGGCTGGCTTCTGCGCGGCTGGTCGGCACTCAGATCTTCTGCACCGATTGCCATAACAGCGACGACAATCGCGAGTTCGGCGGCGCCGGACCGAATGGCCCTCATGGGTCGGTCAACTCGCACATTCTGGAGCGCAATTATCAATTCAGCCAGGCGGCAATTCCGGGCGGACCGGTAACGAATCTTTTTCCCAATCCCGATACCAGCGTCGCCGGGCCCTTCTCCATGTGCGCGAAGTGTCATGATCTCACGCAGATTTTTGCGAACACCAGCTTTACGCAGCACAATCTGCATTCCGTTCAGTACGGGTTCAGCTGTTCGGTTTGCCACACGGCGCACGGCATGGGAGCAACATCCCCGACGATCACGGGAGAGCGGATGGTGAATTTTGATGGCAACGTGGTGGGACCGAACGGCGCTGCTCCCATCGGTTACAACCGGAGCATGAATACGTGCACTCTGATGTGCCATTCCGTCGCTCACAATGCGGATGGCACGGTGGCCGCGTCCGCAGCGGTGAAAAGAACGGGGATTAAAGGGAAGTGAGGCCGTTGCGACGCGTTCTGCGCCTGAACTTCGTTTTTGTTTTTCCTAGGCATAACGTTTTTCCGCTTCCGGGCGGGATGACGGCATGCACGGGGACCGGCAGGGCTGGATGATGGAACGATCTGATGCTGCGGTTAGGCCCACGGAATCGGATCTGGTCCAGCCCTGAATCGCGACGCGGCGATCATAAAGAACATTTGAGATGTCCGCAGCCATAGAAGCAGCACCCACAAAGAACGAACGTCCAAGTGGCGGCAAGCGCTACTGGCCGCAGATCGCCACGTCCGTCTTCGTGCCGGTATTGCTGTTGGGCGTGATCGAGGGAGCGTTGCGCCTGTTCGGCGTCGGGTTTCCCACCGACCTCACTGTCCCATGCACTGTGCAGGGCCATGCCGCTGCTTGCTACAACCTGTTTTTTCCCGCTCCCTTCTTCCCACCGGGCATGATCAAGACGCCGCAAGCATATGCAATTCCGGCGGAGAAACCGCAGGGGACCTTCAGAATCTTCGTGCTCGGGGAATCGGCGGCCATGGGCGATCCCGATCCGGCCTATGCTTTCAGCCGATACCTGGAAGTGATGTTGCGCGAACGCTACCCGTCGATGAAGTTCGAAGTCGTGAATACCGGCAGCGTCGCCATCAATTCTCACGTGCTGTTGCCAATCGCGGAGGGGCTCTCGAAACAGCGTCCCGACGTGTTCATCATCTACTCGGGCAACAATGAAGTCGTCGGACCGTACGGGCCCGGGCACTGCGCTGACGTCTTCCGGCATGAGCCTTCCGGTCATCCGCACCAGCATCTTCGTCCGCTCCACCCGCATTGGCCAACTTCTGACCAAGGTCGGAACTCAGAAGAAGGAATGGGGTGGGATGGAGATGTTTCTCGACAAACAGGTGCGGGAGAGTTCGCCGCTCATGCGCTATTCGTATGAGAATTTTGAGAAGAATCTGCGCGACACCGTCGAAGTCGCTCACCGCGCGGGCGCCAGAGTCATTGTCAGTACGGTCGCCACAAATCTGAAAGACTGTGGACCGTTCTCATCCCTGCACCGCGAGGATTTGGGACCAGACCAGTTGCGTTCCTGGTCGGCGCTAGTGCAACAGGGAATGGATGTGGAAAGCGTTCGCTCGTACGCCGAGGCGTTGAAGGCTTACCTTGCTGCGGCCAAGATTGATGACCAGTATGCCGACCTCGAATTCCGGATTGCCCGCAGTCTGTGGATGCTGGGAGAGTACGCGGGGGCCAAGGAACATTTTCTTCGCGCCCGGGATCTCGACACGCTCCGTTTCCGCGCGGACAGCAGAATCAATGACATCAATCGCTCGGTAGCGTCTTCGTCTGCCGGGGGCAGAACTGGTGGACGCCGACGCGATTTTTTCCAAGGAAAGTCCTAACGGGATCATCGGCAGCGACCTGGTTTATGAGCACGTGCATATGACTCCCCGGGGCAACTACCTGCTCGCTCGGGCGATGTTCTTTCAGATCGCGAGTAAGTTGGCTCCCGAGGCTGCGCACGCCGTCACGGAGTCCGATGTTCCCTCTGAGGCTGAGTGCGAGCAACTGTTGGCCTTTACCAGTCACGATCGTTCCCGCATCGCGACGGAGATGCTAGAACGATTGCAGAAGCCGCCTTTCACAAATCAACTGAACCATTCCGATCAGGTCTTGCGCCTGATGCTCAAGGCGGGGGACGTCAGCGAAAGCCCGGATGAAACTGCTGCCGAGTATGAATGGGCGATCCGAAAGAACCCGGGAGACCGGGTCTTGCACTACAACTACGGACTCTTCCTGTTCGAACACAATCGTGCTGCCGCGGTCCAGCAGTTAAGCATGTCCCGGCCATGGGACGGGTTTCCGGTGTTTGCGCCGGACGGGGTGCCGGTGGAGTAGAACCGGTCTTCGGAATCGGCATTCGTTTCTTTGCCTGTTGTTGGGAAGGGTACCGGAGAGCACCCAACCGCGAAGCACGCGAAGAAAATCCGCGAAGTTCGCGGGGAGATCTCCACTTCTGCAACGCTATATTTTGTATTCCTTTTCACCCTGGCGACTTGAAAGCAACAGTCATTGTCGCCGCCCGGGAACTGACCATTCTTTCTTACCAGATGCGCACGCGGTCGGGTGCAGCGAGGTAAAGCTTCTCTCCCGGTTGCACGTTGAAAGCTGCGTACCAGCCATCGATATTGCGCACCGTGGCCGCCCGGTATTCCCCGGGGGCATGCGGGTCCGTCATCACTTCCTGGCGTAGCGCAGCTTCCCGAGTCTTCGATCCCCAGTTCTGGCCGAAAGCGATGAAGAACTGCTGATCGCCTGACAGACCATCCTGCGGGGGCGCGGTCTTGCCCGAGAGAAAAGCCCTATAACCGTCGTAGGCAGCGGAGATGCCGGCCACGTCGGCGATGTTCTCCCCCAGTGTCTGCTTGCCGTTTAGCGACAGGTCAGGAAAAGGTTTGTAGGTGTCATACTGGGCGGCGAGTTGTGCCGTGGCAGCTTCGAAATGCGCAAGATCGGCGGGAGTCCACCAATTACGCACGCGGCCTTTCGAATCGAATGCACTGCCTTCCGTATCGAAGGTGTGGCTGATTTCGTGCCCGATTACGGTGCCGATGGCGCCATAGTTGGCCGCAGCCGGGGCAAGAGGATCGAAGAACGGCGGCTGCAGAATCGCGGCGGGAAAATTGAGTGCGTTCTGCAGCGGCAGGTTTACCGCATTGACCGTCTGCGGCGTCATCGACCATTCCTTCCGGTCCACTGGCCTGCCGAGGCGCGCGACCTGGCGGCGATAATCGGACAGGCGGCCCCGCCAAATGTTGCCAAAGATATCACCTGCCTTTACTTCAAAGCTGGAGTAGTCGTGCCAGGTTTCCGGATATCCGATTCCGACGTACAGCGTAGAGAGCTTGGCCTGGGCTTCCGCCTTAGTCGCCGGATCCATCCAGGAGAGAGCTTCAATGCGCTTGCGAAAAGCAGCAATCAGGTTGGCCACCATGGCCTGTGCCTGCGCCTTGGCTTCTGGCGAGAAGTACCGCTGCGCGTAGATCTCGCCTACGGCGTCGCCCAGAAGGCCGTCCACGACAAATACGCCGCGCTGCCAGCGGGGACGCTGCTGCGTTGTGCCGGAAAGTACCTTGCCGAGAAAAGCGAAGCGTTCGTCCGCCAGCGCTTTTGGAAGCACTCCGCCATAGGCCTCGATCAGGTGGAACGAGAGCCAGTCCTTCCATGTGTCGAGAGAAGTAGAGGTCACCAAAGCCGACTCACCCTTGAAGGCTTCGGGCTGCCAGACAATGAAACTGCCCTGCTGGCTGATGCCGGCTCCGCGAAAATACTCGGTCCAGTCCAGGCCTGGAGCTTTAGCCGAAAAGTCAGCCTGAGTCCAGGTGTTGTTGGCTTTGTGGATGTCTTCGTTATCGGCCAGGCTGCGATGGATCTGTGCAATGGAGTGCTCGAGTTCAAGAATGCGTGTCGCGCGGGCATCCGTATCTGTGAATCCGGCGAGCTTCAGAATTGCGGAGATATGACTCTGATACTGGGCGCGCAGGTTGCGCGCGTGCTCGTTGTCGCCTAGGTAATATTCACGATCCGGCAGTTGCAGTCCGCCCTGCAGCAGGTAGGCGGTATAGTGCTCCGAATCATTGAAGCCCGGAGCGATCCAGAGTCCAAAAAGATTCGCGGTGTGAAAGTTAGTGTTATTGAGCGCGTCCACGTCCGCGCGCAAGGTTTCACCCAGGGCGCGCGCCAGTTCTCGCTTGTCATGGATGGCGGTTATCGCTTCCAGGTGCGGGCGGAGAGGGGCAAGGCCTTTCGCTTCGATGGCGGCCTCGTCCATGTAGGAGTTGTAGAGGTCAGCAACTTTGCGGGCGCCCGACCCTGCTGGCGGGTTGGACTTGGCGATCTCCTCGATCAAGTCGGCTGTGCGCTTATTGCTGAGGTCCGCAAGCTTCGAAAAGACGTCGACCTCGGCGCGATCCGGAGGAATTTCAGTGCGCTTGATCCATTCGCCATTGGCGTATTGATAAAAATCGTCACCCGGCTTGACCGAGCGATCCATGTTGGCGACGGCGATGCCGTGTGTCTCTGGCGAGGGTGCATCCTGCGCGGAGGCGGCGAGAGCGCAGGTAGCGATGCAGGCTGCTGCGAAAAATCTAAGGATTAGTTTCATTCAGGGCTCCGAAGGGCGGGTTTAACTAAAATGTCTCTATCGCCCTGGTGCAACTGGTAAGTGTACGCCGCTGGCGTGACAGTCTGGAAAGTAGGAAAGATCGTTCGGCTAGCGCCTCTCGTGGGTTTCGCGGGCGGGTCGAATTGTCTCTTTTCTCCGGCGCAGCCCGAATCCCGTCTGAGTTCAAAACTTGTGGCAGATGAACGGCGCGGTTTGATCCGCGAGAAGTGAGACGGGCCATTGCAAAAGTAGCGCGGCGGAAAACCGCCGCGCCGCTACACTTTACGACTGCTTCTCCATTGTGAAAGTGGTCTTGGTCCCGTGCTGCTTATCGGTATATTCAACTTGGATGGACTTACCGTCCTTGGATATTGTCATTCGACTGACACCGACAAGTTTCCCGTCCCGCTTGTCGCTCTCCTCAATCGTGTCGTTTCCGATCCGCTTCAGCGAAACCATCGTGTTTCCAGGGTCTCCCTGGATCGGATACTCTTTGCCGTCAAACTTCGCGTCATAGCTGTTCCCGTTCGGATCCGACATCTTCAGTCCCTCGGCGGTGCCTTGATAGGTCACGGTCAACCCATTGTTGGAGATGTTGTCGACCTTCGACGTGCGCCACGACCCTGACAGCGCGTGCGAACCGGCTGGTCCCGGCTTTACCCGGGTGGACGTAACTTCCCCGGTCACCGGCTGAGTTCCAGTCGTATCCGTGAACTTGTCGTTGAGCGTATTCCCGTCAGCCGAGACGGTCGCGGTGTCGGTGAACATGACCTTCCCGTCTTTCTTTTCGATGATCTCGACCGCGCTGGCATTTTCCACGTGCACGGCGATGGTGTTGTAGTACGGATGGCCCGTGACTGTCTGATCGGTCCCGTCGGCCTTCACCGCAACCTTCGGAACGCAAGTCAGGCATTCATACATGTTTTTATTCAGTGAAAATTGGTCCGGCTTCGTGGGAAACTTGGCCGTGTCCAGTTTAGTAATCCAGGTCCCATCGAACGGACTCTGCGCAAACAGTGTCGCCGATGCGAGCAAGCCCAGCGCTAACAGCAGCTTTTTCATAGACACCTCTCGTGGGAGATTTGGCAACCCAGCGGAAAGGTTCGGCCCGAATCACATTTCCACACCATGTGCTGGGCTGTCGGTTGGACGGCGCAATTGTAGCAACACACCCTTGATTCGGTCCAGGAAATCGTTGATATCGCGAACCCAGAGAGGATTTCACGTCCTAGTTCAAAACTTGTTGTACATAAACTGCGCCGTGCTGGCCCCGCGAGTCAGTGTCACGATTAGCAAGAACAGCAACGCCAGCACATAGAGAGGCGGGATCCAGAACCAGCGCCAGCGAGCCATGAGCGCGACGATTCCCGGACGGGAGTCGGTCTCGGCGGTTTGCGCCTCAACCGCGGGTCGATCGAGCGCATCGATCAATAACAGAGCGATCCCGTACGCCACCGCTAGGGCCGCCACCAGGAGATATAGGCTGCCACTCAGAAAGTGCGAAAGATAGCTCGCCGGTGATAGGACAGCCGCCAGCATCTGTCGCGCCTGGGGCAGAGAGTTGGGGCGGAAGAAGATCCATCCCAGGTTGATGAGAGCCATGGTCGCGATCCACGAGAGCGGAGTCCAGAAGTTGGCGGGAGGCTCCCAGTTGAACCTGCGCTCCACCTGCTGCACTTGACGATGCAAAACCAGAAGCACTCCGTGATAGCAACCCCAGAGCAGAAACAGCACGCTTGCCCGATGCCACAATCCGAATAGGACCATCGCGATCACTAACGCGAGATTGCGCCACCATATCTCACGGCGCAACATTGCCAGCGGAAGGAAAACGTAATCGCGAATCCAGAAGGACAGCGACATGTGCCAGCGCGTCCAGAAGACGGAGGGGTTCGTGGATTGAAAGGGACGAGCGAAGTTTTCGGGCACCGTGAAACCCAGCGCTTGCGCAGCGCCGATAGCGATGTGCGAGTAGCCCGCGAAATCCAGGAAAAGCTGCAGCCCGTATCCCAGCGCCAGGCACCAGACATCCGTGCCACTCCAGTGCGTGACCCGATCGAATCCGGTGGTGATGCCGTCGCCGCCGAGAATCCCTTGTCCCAGCAGTTTGGCCAACTGCACCATGAACACGCCGGTAGCGACGCGCGTCAATCCACGTCGAATGTCATTCCAACGAGTGGGTTCCTGGGAACGAAATTGCGGAAGCATATCGGGCATGCGGCAGATCGGGCCGGAGATCGTGACGGGGAAGAAAACCATGTACAAGGCAAACTCGACGAAAGACGGATCGAGTTCCTCGCCACGATAAAGATCAAACAGGTAACTCATGGCCTGGAATGTCCAGAACGAGATACCCAGAGGCAACGCCAGATGCGAGAACCTTTGCGGCGAGGCGAGCGGGATGTGAACCGCAACTTCCGGCAAGTACTTGAAACTACCCAGCAATGCCAGGTTCAGAAGAATGCCGAGAACCAGGACGGCACCGGAAGGTTTTCGCCGGAGCCATTCGCCCACCAGAAAGTTCACTACGGTGGAAGTGAGAAGAACGGCGGCGAACCATGGTCCCCACGTTACATAAAGGGCATAGCTGGCAACCAGCAGAACGGACTGCCGCACCGTTCGCGAGCGGACCTTGGCGAGGACCGCTGCGCAAAGCAAGAACAGCAGACAGTACAGGATGCCTTGAAACAACATTCCTCCCCTGCGTTCATGAAAACCGAAGCGGGCGCGGGACTAACGATTGCATGCATGAAGATCAGCGTCAGAGATCAGCGCTGGCGATCCCGCTGGAGACAGCGAACAAGAATAAAGGGCTGATTCGCCACTTACAAGAACAGTCGACTTTCTCGAATGCAATAATGTTGGGTGCAATTCCGCAATCTCATCGACGCGCTCGAAGCGGCACCGGCGAGCCGTCCGTTTATTACCGCCTGGATTGACGAAGACGAGCGGCAAACGGTGACTTTTGCCGACTTTCGCCGGCGTGCTCGCGGGCAGGCTGCGGTGCTTCGAGACCACGGTGTGACTGTTGGGGACCGCGCGGTCATCATCATGCCGCAGAGCATCGCTGCGATGACCACGTTTGTCGCAGCGATGATGCTGGGCGCGGCGCCCACGTTTCTCGCTTACCCCAATTTCAAGATCGAGCCTTTGAAATACCGCTCCGGATTGACTGGAGTCACGGCAAATCTCAAGGCCAAGGTCGTGATCATCGACGAAGAATTCCCCGAGGAGATGCTGGGCCACGTGTCGCTCGATGAGGGAACAAAGCTGCTTCGCGCGCGAGACGCCGGGGACGCAGACGGAGAACGAGATATTCCGCTTCCCAAGATTCAAGCCGAGAGCCTGGCATTCATCCAGCACTCGGCGGGCACAACCGGGCTGCAGAAGGGAGTGGCGCTGACGCATGCTGCAGTGCTGCGCCAAGTCGGACATTTAGAGCGAGCGCTGAAGATCGATGGAGCGACAGACCGCGTTTACAGCTGGCTGCCTCTTTACCACGATATGGGGCTGATCGCGTGTTTCATGTTGCCCATGGCTTGCCACATCCCAGTTGTGATGCAGTCGCCTCTGGACTGGGTGATGCACCCGGAAACCATGTTGCAGATTATCAGCGAGTACAAGTGCACCCTGGCATGGCTGCCGAATTTTGCTTTTCAATTCGTGCCCCGGCGGACGCCGCAGAGTCGGTGGGCGCAGTACGATCTGTCGCCGGTACGCGCCCTGATCAATTGTTCCGAGCCCGTCCGCGCGAACAGCATGCTTGAATTCCAGAAGGCCTTCGCGATTGAGAGCGAAGTTTTGCAATCCTCCTATGCCATGGCGGAGAACGTATTCGCGGTGACGCAATCGGACCTCAATCGGCCAGCCGGTCCGGCGCGCGTTTGGGCGGATGGTCGAGCGTTTCGCGGCGCCCATCGTGTAGTTCCGGTGGCAGAGGGAGCTTCAGGCGCGGTTGCATTCACTTCGTCCGGCCGGTTGCTGCCCAACCATGAAGTTCGTATCGTTTCTGATTCTGACGCTGTCGTTAGCGACAGCTGCGTCGGTGAAATTCTGGTCAAAAGCGATTGTCTGTTCGAGGGCTACTACAACCGTCCCGACCTCACCGCCGAGGTGATCGTCGATGGCTGGTACCACACAGGTGATCTCGGGTTCTATTTGGAGGGCGAACTTTATGTAGTGGGACGGAAGAAAGACCTGCTCATCATCGGCGGTGAGAATATTTATCCTCAGGACATTGAGGAAATTGTCGCCGGCCATTCCGCCATTCATGACGGCCGGGTGATCGCGATGGGCGTGTACAATCCCGACCTCGGGACGGATGACATCGTCGTGGTCGCGGAAGTGGAATCCGAGGAACTTCTCGCTAACCTCGCAGAGATCGAGGGGCAGATCCGCAGCCTGGTCGTAGCCGCTATGGGAGTCGCGATTCGTACGATTTTCCTGAAGCCTCCGAAATGGATTGTGAAGAGCACAGCCGGGAAGGCGGCACGTTCCGCCACGCGCGAGAAGCTGTTGCACGAGCATCCGGAACTTGGGGTTGAGTCGTAGGAGAGTGATGTCCGCATGACCGAAGAAGCACAGCAAATGATTGAACACATCGTTCGCCTCATCCGAAAACCGGGCGTGCCCCTGGATGAGAACACCCCGCTGGTTTCGTCTGGACTGATTGACTCGATGGCGCTGGTCGATCTGTTGCTGAAGCTGGAAGACCTCACTCACCTGCGCATTCCTGCGGGGAAGGTACAGCCCAAAGATCTGGACACGGTTGCGAAGATGTTCGCGACCGCCCAGCGTGTGGGGAAGCCTCGCCAGTAGCTTCCCGCCCAAATCTCGAAGTCGCCTGGTTCCGCTGCCGCTAGTGTTCTCTCATGGTGGCGGGATCTAAGTGACGGGTGATCATGGCGCTGGCCTCTGCTTCCTCGAGCATTTGATTACGATCCCATTCCGGCCGCAGCACCATGGCCTTGATGTGGAAATGAGATTCCTTGGAGGCGTCATCAATGCGAATCAGCATTTCGTTTTTCTGCAGGCGAAATCGCGTGACTTCTGCCAGGGGGATGAGTTGTTCGGAGCTTTTGCCGCTGATGACGTAGACCACTTTGTCCGCCACCAGAACGTATTCGGGGCAGAGCAGAGCCGGCTCCATTTGCCCGCCGCCCGACATCTGGGCCATAAATCCGTGCTGCGGGCCCAGGCAATCCGTCATACGCATGCGAACGATTGTGCCTTGCTGGTGGCTGTGCGCGCTTTGCGCGGAGAGAAGAACCGGAAGAGCGAGCACAAAAATGCAGAATAGCGTGCGTTTCATAAGCCCCCAATTACTGAACTCGATTTGGAAAGTAGTATCCGCTTCGGCTGCGGAACTGCAGGTTGAGGTCATGAGTGGGAAGAACCAGGACCCGATGGAATCCGGATGCCTGACTCGGTAGTCGATAGCTGATCGTGTAGCTTGCCCGAAAATCTTCAAGTATTACATCCACGGCATGAGCGGCGCCGTCTGGCGGTGGAAAATAATGACCGCCGGTGGTGCTGGCTAGATTTCGCAGAACCGCGGCGCCTTCCGAAGAGTACGAAGGCTGGTCCAGGTCGATGCAGTCAACCTGAACATCATTCCTCAGCGCCGCGTCGATGGCGTCAGCAAGCGAGTTTCGGCTGATCGTATCCGCGCCATCCGAGAAGACGATAAGGACTTTCTCGGCATGAGCATCGCCACGATGCGAAAGAAAGTCGGACGCAAAGACGATGGTGTCGAACAAGGGCGTAAGGCCGCCGGCGCGTCCTGCCGGGAGCCGCTCGGCGGCGCGACCGTCGCGGCAATCCCCGGCACAGAGCAGCGCGGGTTCCAGGCCGTGAAAGGAGAACATGGAAAGGTTTTCGTCAGGGATTCCCGCGGTTTGGGAACTCAGATCCAAAACGCCGGCGATCTCATGGCGGAAACGCGGCGTGACGGATTCACTGGCGTCGATGAGAATGGCGATTTCCAGTTTCGTCCAATCGGAGCGGGTAAAGCTCTGAAACTTGCGGACGATAACATCCTTATCAACGACGGCGAAATCGCCGGCCTGCAACGTGGCCACTCCGTGATTGTTCTGATCCGTGGCGGAGAAGTTCAGCCGAACCTCGGTGGCGTTGGTGCGGTAGGTGAATTCCGCCGGGTCGCCGGCAATGGCCGGAGAGATCCCGGCGCAAAACAGCAGAAGCGAACAAAGCGGCCAGGGATGCCGATAAGGTACAAGTGTGGCCATACCGACTACATCGGCCTTTCGTCGGAAACTTTAGGGACGCCCCCGTTACGACCGTCATTTCTTTCCTCTCTTCTTCGCACAATGTGGTTCGACGCTTGCCCGCTCGCCCCTCCGGTACAGGTTTCTGAGAGTGCGCCAATCTGGTAGGCAAAGCTAGCGCTCTCTCTTTGCGGGCGACCGCGAAGTAGGGTTCGTTTGCGTGTTCAACTGGGGATGGAAGAGTTGCTTCGGGGAATGGCTAATTGCTCGCCTTGGGTTTCCGGGCTTGAGCGATCAACTTCTGGACTGCGGCCTTCTTTTCGTCTGCCAGCGTGGGATTCAACTTCAGTAACTGCTGCCAGGCGGTCACCGCACCGGTGGGGTCGTTCTTTGCCTGCAAGCGGATCATTCCCAGGTTAAAGAGCGCGTTGGCATCCTTGGGATCGTAGCGGAGAGATTGTTGGAGTTGGTTGATCGCGCCGTCCGCGTCGCCTTCGTAGAACAGGCACGAAGCCAAGTCGGTGCGCGCGGCCACATTCTTGGGATCGGCATCGATGGCCTTCTTAAAATATCCAGCGGCTTCTTTAAATTGATGCGTCGCTTTGTACAGCGTGCCAATCTGGTTGAGCAGATCGGAGTTGTTGGGATCGCTTTTCAACTTAGCGAGCAGGGGCTCGGCCTTCTTGTCGGCCATGCGCTTCATGTCTTCAAGGCTTGGCATTTGCGGGTGCGCGTCTGCTGGTATACCTGCGGGAGCGGTCGTCTGAGTCGCCCGTAAGGTTGGAGTCGAACGAGACGCCGACCCGCGGAACAAATATCCCAAAGCGAGCCCGATGACCAGGCAGATGCAGGCCATCGCATACACTTGCGTAGTCCTCCAGGCTCGAGGTACGCCGGATTCCGCTGCATTCGCCATAACTAGATGTCTTCCCTGCGGCCTCTAACCGCCTCTAACCCCTTTGAGAACTCTGAAATCGCACGCTTGCTGCCATCTCGTCCGTCGTTGGATCTGCGCATTTTCAATCACTTACAGGCGGCAAGTTCAAGCAGTCCGGAGCATTTTCGCCTGGAGTCGCGTCTTTCCTCGCAGCTCCTGCGCTTTTTTCCGCGCGCGCTTTCGCGAGACTGTGTCGCTTTGGCAACAAACGGGCTATGCGGCAGATCACGCCGTCCCGTGAGTGCCCTCACTGTGCAAAAAACGCTCCGCCGCTAGAATCGCGGCTGTCCTTCCCCTGTTCTGCTCGGTAACTGCCGTTTCGGCCTTTTTCTTTTCCGAGGAGTGAGGCTTCATGCAAAGCCTCGGCAGTATGTCCTCTGGCATGTGCTGGCCAGAGGTGGGATCTCTCCCGCGTCGCGCAGGTCAGATCCTGTCTCGTTTCCAGCGTTACCCTCTCCCGCCTTGATGCTCACGCTCGGCTCTGATGTCGTACTCGTTCCTGTTCACGCGACTTAGATCTACAGGAGGCGGACAATGGCGCGGCGCCACTTTGTCATGGTTGTTATCCTGCTTGCTTCTATCCCCGTTTTCGCAGGTAGTATTCCGAGATCCAATCCCGAACAAGCGATTGATCGAATCATCGCCAACGAACGCGCGCTGGCCACCACCATGCGCAGCTACAGCCCGATGGTGGAAACCTATCTGCAGCGCATGCAACCCGACGCCACTCTGGGATTCGTTCCTGCTGAAGACCGTTACTTTCTGGGACGAGTGCAATTCCAGCAGGCGAAGGAAGAGTTTTATCTGGACAAGCGGTTGGTGGAGCGGATGGCGGGCTCGTTTTCGAAGCTCTATTCGCTGAGTCCGGTGGGCTTCTCCAGCATGATTTTCGTTGATCGCACGGGGTTCGACCGCAGGAATTATCAATTGCGCTACATGCAGAGCGAATTCTTGGGAGAAGTGCGCTGCCTGGTCTTTGAAGTGAGTCCTCGCAAAGATCGGAACGCGGCTCGGTTCAAGGGTGCTATATGGGTAGAGGATGCGGGCTACAACATTGTCCGTTTCAACGGCAGCTACGGTACTTTTCACATCGACAGTTGGCGATTGAACCTGCGCGCGGGAGTGTGGCTTCCGGCGGTGGTTTATTCGGAAGAATTCGACTCCAACAAACCGCAGACCCGGAATCCCAGGCTGAAGGCCCAGACCCGAATCTGGGGCTACAATCTCGGCCCCCGCCGGGCGTCGGAGTTTACGGAGATTGTGGTCGATCCGGAGGCCGCCAAGGATTTGTCGGAGAGTCCCGACCAGAGTCCGCTCGATATTCAGCGCTCCTGGCAGCGCCGCGCTGAAGACAACGTGATCATCAAGCTCGAGGAACTGGGGTTGATCGTGCCCGCGGGCGAGGTCGACAAGGTTCTGCAAACGGTGATCACGAATCTGGAAGTCACCAACAAGATTGTTCTCGACCCCGAAGTACGGTGCCGGATTATTCCCACGACGCCCATCGAAGTGGCAACGATTGGCCACACGATTCTTGTCAGCCGCGGACTCTTGGACGCGTTGCCGAACGAAGCCGCGCTGGCCGTTATTCTGGCGCACGCTCTGGCCCATGCGGCGCTGGGCCACGATCTCGATAGCAGCTTCGCGTTCAACGATCGCATGGTCGTGCCCAGCCTGCAACAATTGCCACTCTTTGATTTCAAACATAGCGCGGAGCAGGAACGAGAAGCCGATGCCCTCGGATTGAAGATTCTTGCCAACTCACCTTATCAAGGCAGCCTTGCCGAAGCTGGACTCTTCCTCAAAGCCCTGGGCAAGTATGGCCGAAAGATGCCCAACCTGACTAAGGCGAATCTGGGCGAGAGCCTGGTGACCGACAATCGCATTTCGTTCATGAGTCCAATCGCGGAGGCCGCACCCGCGCTCGAACTCGATAACCCGCAGCAGATCGTTGCGCTGCCGCTCGGTAGCCGCGTGAAACTCGATCCCTGGGCGGGCCAGTTGAAGTTCGTGAAAGCGCGGCCGCCTCGCATCTATTCGGCCAAAGATAAATTGGCGCTGGAAGTCACGCCCTTCTCGCCATACCTGGTTCGGCTCAAACCTGCGGGCACAATGACGGGAGCGGCGCAGGATTCAAATCAGGACCGTTGATCGAGGACCTCTATGAATCTCTCGGCGAGCTTCGCGCTTCGCGTGATGGTTGTCTGGCTGTTGGGGCCGTGTCTGGGCTACGCCGGTTCGCATCCTACTCGGGTCGATCAGAACTCGACTTGCCTGGAATGCCATGCCGACCTCGCCACCGGAGATCACGTTCATCCCGCTGTCGAGCTGGGGTGCGCTTCTTGCCACAGTATCGAGAACCGGGAGGATGCGAGTTATGTCGTTCTCAAGCAGGCGAAGGCCATGGTTTGCCTGGAGTGTCATCCGCCGGTGACGTTTCTGTCCCCGCACTTCCCCTACGCCTCTGGGATGTGTTTGCGGTGCCACAATCCACACCTTTCGGCGAATCCTCGCCTACTGCGGGCGAAAGTGAATGAGCTTTGCCTGAGTTGTCACCTTCGTACCGCAACGAGCGTTCCCTCGCAGTACCTGCCGACCATTGCACTGGCGGCCGACAATCGCACAGGACATCCGTACGAACGTCATCCCGTGAGTGGAAGTCGTGATCCGCTGAATGGCGGTGAGATGTCCTGCATCAGTTGCCACTTGGCACATGGGGGAACGAAGCTGCATCTTCTGAAGATGGGATCTGAGATTCCCGAAGATGCTCTGAACCAAAATACGGAAACGAAGGATATGTGCCGCAAGTGTCATCTGCTTCTGTGGGGGCTGGATGGCGCCGTGTCGGCGAAAAAGAGCAAGAAGAAGAAAACAAATTAGAGTCACTGCCCTCTAGGTGATGCTCACTTCCGTGTACGTGCCATAGACCTGCCGCAAGGCTTCGCAAATCTCGCCTACGGTGGCATAGGCGCGGACGGCGTCCACGATGTAGGGCATGGTGTTGGCGGAGGAAACGTTGCCGTTGGTTCCAGCGTGCGGCTCCTGTGCCGCGGCCTTCTTCAGCGCCTCAAGCGCCCGGTTTACGGCCTCATTCGAGCGGCGCGCGCGCAGAGTTTTCAGCTTCGCCGACTGCTGCCGGGCTACGGTCTCGCCGATGTAGAGAATGTGCGGCGACTCCTGTTCGATGACGAACTCGTTGACGCCGACGATCACCTTCTCGCGGGCCTCGGCCGCGCGCTGATATTGGTAGGAAGCCTCGGAAATCTCTTTCTGCGGATAGCCTCGTTCGATGGCTTTCACCATGCCGCCCATGGCGTCGAGCTTGCCGAAATAGTCGAAGGCGCCATTTTCCATTTGCAGCGTCAGGTTCTCGAGGAAGTAGGAACCGCCGAGGGGGTCCACCGTCTGCGTGACTCCGGACTCATACGCAATGATCTGTTGCGTGCGCAGCGCGATGCGGGCCGCTTCTTCGGTGGGAAGAGCCAGAGCCTCGTCGTAGGAATCCGTGTGCAGCGACTGGGTTCCGCCCAGAACGGCCGCCAGCGCCTGGACCGCGACGCGGGCAATGTTGTTCATGGGCTGCTGCGCGGGCAGAGATACTCCCGCGGTCTGGGTATGGAAGCGTAGCAGCCAGGTGCGCTGGTTCTTCGCGCCGAAGCGGTCTTTCATGACGCGATACCAGATCTTGCGCGCGGCCCGGTATTTGGCGATCTCTTCGAAGAAATCGTTGTGCGCATTGAAGAAAAAGCTCAGCCGCGGACCGAACTCATCTGCATCAAGCCCGCGCCGGCACGCCCATTCCACGTATTCGACGCCGTCGTACAACGTGAACGCCAGTTCCTGGAGCGCGGTCGAGCCCGCCTCGCGGATGTGATATCCGCTGATGGAAATGGTGTTGAACCGCGGAGTGAATATCGAGCCGAACTCAAAGGTGTCGATGACCAGCCGCATCGAGGGCGCCGGCGGATAGATGTATTCCTTCTGCGCGATGTATTCCTTGAGGATGTCGTTCTGAATCGTGCCCGAAATTTTCTTCCAGTCGGCTCCCTGCTTTTCCGCGACGACCAGGTACATGGCCCACAGCACGGACGCAGGTGAGTTGATGGTCATCGAGACCGTGGTCTTCTCCAGATCGATGCCGCCGAACAGAATCTCCATGTCTTCGAGCGAGTCGATGGCAACGCCGCACTTGCCGACTTCGCCCTCGCTGGCGGAATGGTCGGAGTCGTAGCCCATGAGCGTGGGCAGATCGAAGGCGACGGAGAGTCCGCTGCCGCCGTGTTCGAGCAAATATTTGTAGCGCTGGTTGGTCTCTTCGGGCGAGGCGAAGCCGGAGAACTGCCGCATGGTGTAAAGCTTGCCGCGATATCCCGTGGCGTGAATGCCGCGCGTGTAGGGCGGTTGGCCGGGATAGCCGAGATGCTGCTCTTCGCTCCAGTCCTCCGGCAGATCGGCTTGCGTGTAGAGGCGGCGAATCGGCACGCCGGAAATCGTGGTGAAGCGCGCGTGGCCGTGCTCGTCGAGATTCACGCCGGTGGGGGCGCCGATGGGCCGCTCGGGAGCTTTTTCGAGCGTCGGCGCGAGCGTCTTCTCTGCCCAGTTCGTCTCAGCGGCGGAAGGATGGCGGTTTTCAAAAACGTCGGCGATCGGACTCTCCGCTACTTGCGGCTTGGACGGTTTCTTTGCCATGCGAACCCCAGTGCTCTGCCTCGATGATAGGGAAGTGTTCGCGCGGGAGCAAGGCGAGAACGTGGGGTCAGAACGACCGGTCGGTCAGTGGGGTTGTGAGGCGGGGTTCATCGGCGTGCCGAGACGTAGCAAGCTACGTCTCTACGAATAGATCAAGACAGCGTAGACACGTTGCTTGCAACGTCTCTACAACCATCACGGCCGCTTGCGCGAGAGTTCCCAGGCTTTCGCGTATTTCCACGAGACATAGACCGCGTGATAGAGGTGCAGCAGCAGGCCTTCCCAGCCGTCGAGGAAGCCGAGACGGAAAAAGTAGTTGTAGAGGAACGTTGCCGGCGGCCGCAGGACGATGTTGATCACGCTGAAGCGGACCTCGCCCTTTGCCACGAGCATCTCCGCGCCTAGCGACGAGTAGCGGTTCATGTGCTCGATGTAGTCGAAGAGGGTGGGGTAGGAGTGGTGGAGGAGCGCGCCGTACTGAATTCGTCTGGTAAACCCCTCGACGTGAACGCCTTCATGGACCGCGCGACTCTCGAAACTGCCGCGTCCGCGACGGAAGAGGCGCAGCTTTGGATCAGGCCAGAAGCCGCCATGCTTGATCCAACGACCGAGAAATTCATTCTTCCGGGGTATCGATAGGCCGTCGAAGTCAGTGCCGATGTCAGTCGGAGCATCAGTCACTATAAGCGAATCATTACCTGCGCCATTGCCGAGAGCCGACAGGCGGTCGAGAGTTCCCAGCAGTTCGTGCAGCGCTTGTTGCAACTGGAGGTCGAGTTCCTCGTCCGCATCGAGACTCAGAATCCAATCGCCCGATGCCTTGTCGATGGCCGAGTTCTTCTGCGCGGCGAACCCTTTCCATTTCTCGACGAACACTTTCGCGCCGAACGATTTCGCTATCTCGACCGTGTGGTCAGTCGATCCCGCGTCGACGACGATGATTTCGCCCTTGCCATCCGCGACCAGCGGTTGCACGCTTGCGAGCGCGCGTCCGATGTTGGCCTCTTCGTCAAAAGTAATGATGACAACGGAAAGGTTCATAGGTGGAGTGCGGCCATTCTGCTTTCACAGATGGTTTGCGAACTCGAAATTGTCTCACACCGCTTTCTGCCGGAAATGTGCGCTCAGCGGGTAACCAGGACGCCCTGCGCCAGGTCACTTCCGACAGCAAAAACACAATCAGGATCAGCAACTCCGGTTCGATGGGATGGCGGTAGCGGGCGTGCGGAAACACGAAGTAGTACGCCGTGGGATAAGTCAGCACCAGTCCCGCGAAAAGCCACGCCCCGGGCCGCTTCTGCCGCAATGCGCGACCTAATCCCCAGAGAGCCAGCACAGATGTCGCCAGAAAAGCTGAAGTGCGAAAATCCACAGGGGCGAGGCTGCCGGTCGCCCTTGGAACGCTGTTCCAATAGTAGAAGCAGCGCTTCAGGCTTATGGCCGCAAAGCGCGCCGGGTGCTCGTGGATCCAGTCGAAGGTCAACCGTTTGCAGGACTCCGCATAAGCGAGTTCGCCCATGTGCTGAAACTTTTCAAGTTCCAGTTTATTGAGATTGGGCTGGAGGTAGGCCATCAGCATGCCGTCGGCGTAAGGGCCGTTGCCCAACCGGATTTGCAATCCGAAATCGTCGCGGAGAAAGACGAAGCGTCCGAAAACTTCGTAGTTGCGCACCAGCCAAGGCGTTAGAACTAGAAAGAACACCACAGAAGAAAGTGCGACTCCGCCCAAGGAAGATAGCCCTCGCCGGTATCTCTGCCGCCAAATCCAGAGGCCGCAGAAGGGCAGGAAGGCCAGCATGGTGGGATTGGCCAGCGCCCCAACTCCGTACAGTGCTCCGAATAGCACCCAGCCTCGCCAGCCCGGCCACTCCTGTAATTCCAAAGCAAGCAAGAACAGACAAGCCAGGACGAACGGCGTGAAAGTCGTGTCCCAGATCCAATGAACGGACCAATACCAGACGTAGGGACAGAGGGCCCAGGTGCCCGCAGACCATCGGGCGATGCGTTCCCCGAAGGTTCTGTGCGCGATGAAGAACATCGGGATGCAGGTGAGCGTCGCGAACAGGCTGTTGATGCTCAGCAATACCCAGGCGGAAGCGTAGGTGTAGATGCCGAAGATCTTAAATACTCCGCCGATCAAATAGGGATAGAGCGGCGGCTCCCAGGCGGTGGGGCCGGTGTTGCCTTCGTAAGGACTGCTGAAGCCGTGTCCGAGGGCGATCGACCGGCCCACGCGACCCATCTCCCAGCCAAACTCGAAGTGGTCGTCGCCGGGACGGGTTCGATACTGATGGAAGGCTGCGATGGCGGCAAGCTGCAGCACAAACGATAAAGGTAAGAGCCAGAGGAAGAACCTGGGCAATGCCGGCCGCCGGGGTGTCGCCATCGCGCGTAAGTGTATCAGGCGAGGCTGAGTTCCAACCAAGTGCGGCGACGATGCGGGTACCCGCGCAAAGATTTCCACAGTGTTCCTGCAGGAACGTTTTGAGGTACAAAATTGTACGTACGCACCCAACAACTTCAATCACGTCAACGTCGGCATAATTTTGTGGGGCAGGGCTCGATGCTACATTTGTCCTCCGGGCGGAGGCTGGGCCGGCGGCGCGGGCGTGGAAGACGGTTGTGCTGCGGGAGTCGCATCCTGACGCGGCGCGACATAAGGCACGCTGGGCAGGTGCGTGACCTGACCGCGGGTGGCGTCGGCGATATCGATTCCGGCGTGGTCGAGCAGCAGTCCGGTGGCGCGGTCGAGTTCGATGCGCGACTTCTCGTAAGCCGCCTTCGCCGAAACCAGATTCGACTCGCCGGTGGTCAAGGTGGCGGCATCTTGCAGGATTGCGGTCTGGGTGGTGAGGCCCACTTTTAATTTCTGCTGATCGGCGTCCAGGGTCTGGCGTGCCAGATCCACGGCGGATTGCGCTGCTTGCACCGAGACGCGGTTTTGCCGCACATCAAATTGCGCATTGCGAACCTCGATCCGCACCTGATTCTCAAGCTGTAGCTCACGCACCTGCGCCTGGCGGTATTCGAGTTCGGCGCGCACCTGGTTCGATTGTGCCAGGCGATTGCGAAGGGGAATGCTGAGCGTGAGGCCCAAGCCCTTATCGGGCGCGGTCGAATTTACAAGTTGGTTCAGAGTGCCGGCGTAACTGACCGTATTGGCCGTCTGAAACGGCGGCGGGGCAGTCGTGGGATTGAAACACAAGCTACCGCTGGTCGTGGAGCAGTTGGGCACCAGGGCATTCACATCGCCGCCCACTCCGGATCCGCCGTAATAGGCAAACGCTTGCAGGGTGGGCAGCAGGGCATTACGCACGGCCTTGGTGTTGATGTCGCGCGACTGCAGGTCAATCCGCGACTCCACCAGTTCGGCGCGATGGCGCAGAGCGTCGTTGATCAAGTCTTGTATGGGAGTGACCGGCTCTTGCTGCGGCAGTTCCATTGTCGATGTGGGAATGACATCAGCCTCGGCGAGCACCGGGTCCTCGATGCTGCGGCTGAGCGCGTTCTTCATGAGCAATTGCTGCAGTTGCAGGTTGTTCTGAGCCACGATCAGGTTCTGCTGGTCGGTGGCGACGGTGCTCTGCGAGCTCACGACCTGAATGGGAGGCTACGGTGCCGACTTGTGCCTGCCGTTTGGAGTCTTCCAGCGCTTTCTGGGCGTAGGTCAGGGATTCCTGCTGCACGCGAACATTCTCGTAGGCGTAGACCAGGTCCCAGTACATGTTTTCGATCTGGTCCACGGTGGTGATGATCTGCAGACGGAAAGCGACGTCGGAAATTTCGCGATTGTTCCTGGCGATGCGGATGAAGCGCGTGTTGGACAGAAAGCCGAAACCCTGCAGCAGGTTCTGCGTGAAACGAAATTGGAAATTCGAACCCAGTTGCGGAGTGAGCAGGCTGGTAGGGTTGTTGGTGGTCAGGTGAGTGTTGTTGAATGCGGCAGCGAGTGTGCCTCCCCACTGGAATCCCTGGGTGTAGCCGAAGTTCGAGGTGTAGGTGTTCTGGGCCACGACCGGGACCGGGCTGAAGACGCTCACTGACTCCGTGTCGTTCTTGTCGAGCTGGAGTGTGCCGGTGAGCTGAGGATCGAAGCTGGTTATGGGCGACCCAATGCCGAGAGTCGAACTGACCAAGCCGTTGGTGCCGGTACCGGCGCCGCCGGCCGCGACGGTGGTGCCGCCCGTACCAGAGCCGACTGTGCCGCCGAGTCCGCCGACGCCGCCACCCGGGGTGTTCTGCACGATGCCGGTATTGACGCCGAGAATGCTGGCGCCTGATTTCGCGCGCAGCAGATCAGCTTCGGCGATGTTCAGGTTATAGCGGGCAATGTCGAGATCGAGATTGTTCTCGAGCGCAAGCGCGACGGCGTCATCGATCGAAAGATAAATCTTGCCATCCCGCATGAGCGAGTCGATGCGCGGCGAGTTGCCCAGGTTGGGCGGCGCGAGTTCCTGCGGCGTGTAGGGTTGCAGCACGTTGGGAAATGCAGAACGCGGACTCGAGTAGTCCTTCAGATGAACGGCCTGGGGCTGTGCGGGCTGAGGCGCCGCTGGGGGCGTTGACTGTGCCGGCGAGGGCGGAGGGGGTTCTTGTGCCCGGAGCGACGTCGGACCGATCCCAAAGAATATGGCGGATGCGAGGTACAGTGGCCGCAGCCGGACAATCGAAATCAAACGCGGTAAACGCATGAGTCTTCTCCTTGCATAAAAGCGGCTCGCATTCTTTCACGATGAGAATTCTGATAATGCAATGTTGGATGCAAGACGCAAAAATAGGTCACTTCATCTTAGCGGGACAAGTTTCGCGGGAAGGGCCAAGGATTGTAAAGAATTGTGAGGAGGAAAACGAAAATGGCGCCGCTATCGGTCAGGAATAGCGGCGCCACGAGGGGCTGTGTTGACTAGGGTTGAGCGGGTGGCGTTGTCTGCTGAATCACTGGCGTTGTCGCGGGCAGTTCCTTGCGCGGGGCAACGTAGGGAACGTTAGGCATGCGCGTGACCTGGCCACGAGCGGCATCGTCGATGCTGATGCCGTTGTGGTCGAGCAAAATGCCGACAGCGCGGTCGAGTTCGACTCGCGACTTTTCGTAGGCAGCCATCGCCGACATCAGGGTGGATTCCGCCGTGGCCAAAGCGCTTCGGGTTTGCAGAACCGCCGTGGTGGTTGAGGTGCCGAACTGATATTTCTTTTGCTCGGCATCAAGAGACTGTTGGGCATATTGCATGGCGGCTTTGGCCGAAGCTACGCTGGCCTGATTTTGCTCGACAGCAAACTGGGCTTGCCGGACTTCGATGCTGACTCGGTTTTCGGTTTGCTGCAGGGCCATCTGACTCTGCCGGTATTCCAGTTCGGAGCGGATCTGCACGGCTTGGGCGGCGCGGTTGCGCAATGGGATGTTGAGCTGCAAGCCCATGCCTTTGTCGGGCGCGGTAGAGTTGACGAGTTGGTTCAGGGTCGAACCGTAGCTTGTAGAGGGAGCGAGAGGGGACTGCCCTAGCGTTGGGTCTGGGGTGGCGGTGGCGCAATATGCCTGATCGGGGCTTTGGCATTCGTTTGCCGGATTCTGAGACCCGCCCAAGCCGGAGCCACCATAATAGGCAAACACGTCCAGGGTAGGGAGCAAAGAGCTGCGCAAGGCCTTGTTGCTGAATTCCTGGCTCCTTAACTGGATGCGGGATTCGACGAGTTCGGCCCGATGGCGGAGAGCGTCGTTGACCAAGTCCTCGGTGGGCTGAATTTGTTCGGTTTCCGGAACTTCCATCGTGGAAGTCGGAATCACGTCAGCTCCAGCGAGCGCGGGATCATGGAGAGTCCGGCTGAGTGCGTTCTTCATAACCAACTGCTGCAACTGAAGATTGGTCTTAGCAACCGTCAGGGCCTGCTGGTCCGCGGCCACAGTGCTTTGCGCGCGCACGGCTTCAATCGGCGCGAGACTGCCGATTTCGACCTGTTTCTTGGTGTCGGAGAACGTCTTCTGGGAAAAAGTCAGTGACTCTTCTTTCACCCGTAGATTCTCGTAGGCAAAGACCAGATCCCAATACATATTCTCAATCTGATCAACGCTGGTGATGATTTGCAACCGGAACGCCACGTCGGACAGTTCACGATTGTTCTTGGCGATGCGGATGAAGCGATTGTTCGCGGCGAAGCCAAAGCCCTGAAGCAGATGCTGGGTTAGCCGGAATTGGAAACCGGAGTTCAGAGCTGGACTGACAGTCTGGAAGCCACTGTTGGTTGTGGTCCGGGTATTGTTGAAACCTACCAAGAGGTTGGTTCCCCATTGAAAGCCCTGGATGTAGGAGAAATTTGCGGTGGTGGTTCTCTGCAGCGTTCCGGAGAACGGACTCGTCGGAATGAAATTGGCGTGATCGTTCTGGAAGGTACCGGTGATGATCGGGTCAAAACTGGTGATGAGCGGCCCGAAAAGGCCGCCTGCGGTCGAACTTACCAAACCGCCGGCGCCCGCACCCGCACCGCCCGCGCCGAGAGTGGTCCCACCAGTACCGGAGCCGACCTGCCCTCCGATTCCGCCCACGCCGCTACCGGGCGTATTCTGCACGACGCCGACAGGTACACCGAGAATCTGAGCGCCAGCTTTGGCCCGCAGCACGTCGGTGTCGGCGATGTTCAGGTTGTAGCGCGCGATGGCGATATCGAGATTGTTCTCGAGAGCCAGGGCAATCGCGTCATTCAATGAAAGATAGAGCTTTCCGTCGTGCATGAGAGCATCGATGCGCCCGGTGTTGGCTAAATTTGGCGCAGCCAGATGACGTGGCGTGTAAGGGCCAACCGGATTAGGAAAATGCGACACAGGCTGGGCATAATTCAGCGTCGGCACGGGCCGCGCTTCCGGCGTATTCTGCGAGGTCGGAGCCGCAGGCGGTTCTTGGCCCCAGCACGCGAGGGTCAGGGTTGCGAATAGGCTTGCGGCGGCGGCGAGCCGTATGGTCGAGGCTAAACGTGCGAATGGCATCTACTCATCTCCGTTCGTTTAAGAACTAACAGATTAAGACCGTGGTGCAAGAAATGTTCAGGTTCGTGACACTGCCAAACTGCCCGAAATAAAGTTCTGCTCAAACAATTGGTACGCAAAGGACCGCTGGAAGGTTCCGGAAAGCTGCGAGAAAATCGACCTTGTCGGCAGCCGCGCCTATCCTCGTCCTTGTTTCCTACTCTCGGTGTTTCCTGGGACGTAGAGATGGAGAGATATCCACCCTGGAGACCGGGATTCCGCGGAAACCATTCAGTATATCTGACCGGAATGCGGTCAGAGTTACGCCGCGCTTATGGAACTGGTAAATTGCTGGCAAAGCCGGAAACTGGTTCGATGATTCAATCGCGACCTGGGACTCGAAAGAACGCCGCATGCGTAATCTCAAAGTGATTCTCTCCTATGACGGGGCAGAGTTTTCCGGCTGGCAGGTGCAGCCCGATGCCGCCACGGTGCAGGGCACACTTGCCTCAGCCATTGGACGGATTACCGGAGAAAAGGTATTGCCGCAGGGATCGGGGCGGACCGACGCAGGAGTGCATGCTCTCGCGCAGGTCATGACATTTGTCACGGAGTCTTCCGTCCCTACGGGGAATTTTGTGAAGGCGATGAATGATATTTTGCCGGCGTCGGTGCGCGTGCTGGAGGTGATGGAAGCGCCGGCGAATTTCCACGCGCGGCATTCGGCACGGGCGAAGACTTATCGCTATCGAATTTATCGGGAATCGATCTGTCCGCCGTTTCTGGCGCGGTATGTGTGGCATTATCCGTACCGGCTGGCGGAGGAGGAGATGGCACGGTCGGCGACTCTGGTGGGTGGGGAGCATGATTTCACTTCGTTCGCGGCAGTAGATCCGGAGCGCGGGCGCGAGGAGGCGGTGGTGTCGAATGTCCGGAATATATTTTCATCGTCGTGGGAGCGCCTGGGAGAAGAACTGGTCTACACCGTTCGGGGCTCGGGGTTTCTGCACCACATGGTGAGGAATCTGGTGGGCACGTTCATTCTCGTGGGCAAGGGGACGTTGCAGGTTGAGGATGTGGCGCGCATTCTCGAGGCGCGGAACCGGTCGGCGGCCGGAGCGACCGCGCCCGCGAGTGGATTGTATCTCGTCGGTGTTGAGTACTAGGTAAGCGGAGGCTTCATGCCGGAACTACAAGCCCTCCAGCAGCGGTTACGGAACAGCGTGTGGCTGGCAGTGGCGGAGTTTGCCATTGTCGCGGGGCTGTTTTATGCCGATGTGCAGCATCACATTTACATCAGCAAAACCCCCTTCCTGTTCTTGCTCGGATGGGTTTCTCTGCGGCTGCGCGGGATCAGATGGAAAGACGTTGGCTTCGCGCCGCCGCGCAGTTGGGGGAAAGCGCTTCCGGCCGGAATTGCGGCTGGAGTCTGCATGGAGGCGCTGGAGTTGTTTGTTACCCAGCCGCTTCTGGCGCGGTGGTTGGGGAAGATGCCGGATTTGTCTGACTTCGCCAACATGACTGGCAATCTGAAAGTATTCCTGATTTACCTGGTTCTGGTCTGGACGCTGGGCGCCTTGGGAGAGGAGATCGTTTATCGCGGCTACCTGATGAATCGCGTGGCCGGAGTGTTTCGCGAAACGAAAGCGGCATGGGTGCTGAGCTTGATCGTGGTCAGCGTTGTTTTTGGATGTGGCCACCTCGACCAGGGAGCGACAGGCATGATGGAAAATGTGTGGGACGGTCTGCTACTCGGAGTGTTGTATTTGGCTTGCGGGCGGAATCTTGCGGTGCCGGTCATCGCGCATGGGGTGGGGGATACGCTGGACTTCATACTGATTTATTTGGGCAAGTATCCAGGGATGCATTAGGCTCTCGGGCTAGATTACGTACCAAGCTGCGCCTCTACGGACTAAGATTTGTTTATGGCTACTGATCTGCAAATCGCGGCGCGCAAGGTTGCGTCGGTGAATCCGGCGACGGGTGAAGTTTTGCGCGAACTGGAGTGTGCGGGCGAAGGCGAGGTCGAGGCTGCCGTGGCGCGGGCGCGCGCGGCACAGGCGGCGTGGGCTGAGTTGGGACTGCGACGGCGGATTGCCGTGCTGCGCGAGTTTCAAGGGAAGCTGTATGCGAAGAAATCCGAGGTGGCGACGGCCATCACGCGCGAAGTGGGCAAACCTGTGGTGGAAGCGCTCGTCACCGAAGTACTGGTGGTGTTGGATGCGGCGCGATTTCTGATCGACAACGCCTGGGGACTGCTGCGCGATGAGCCCGTGCCACATGGGAATCTGGTCACTAAGCTAAAGAGCGGATGGTTGGTGCGCGAACCCCATGGCGTGATCGGAATCATCTCACCGTGGAATTATCCGTTTTCGATTCCCGCCACGGAAACCTTGGCTGCGCTGGTGGCGGGCAATGCCGTAGTGCTGAAGCCGTCGGAGTTGACGCCGCTGGTGGCGCTGGAGTTGGCATCGTTGCTGCACGCTGCGGGTGTGCCCGAGGATGTGTTTCAGGTGGTGGTGGGCGAGGGCCCGGCGGGGGCGGCGCTGCTGCGTTCGCCGATCGACAAGCTGGTGTTCACTGGTAGCGTTGCGACCGGAAAGCGAATCGCGGCCGCGGCGGCGGAGCGCCTGCTTCCAGTGGTGCTCGAGCTTGGCGGGAAGGACCCGATGCTGGTGCTCGATGATGCCGATGTGGACGTGGCTTCGAGCGCGGCAGTGTGGGGAGCATTCGTCAATGCGGGTCAGGCGTGCCTGTCCGTCGAGCGCTGCTACGTGCATCGCGGCTTGTACGAATCCTTTGCCAAGGCGTGCGCGGAGAAGACGAAGCAGTTGCGTGTGGGCAATGGCATGGATTCGCACACCGATGTGGGGCCGATGATCCGGGAGCGGCAGGTGCGGATTGTGGAATCGCACGTGGAAGATGCGAAGGCGCGTGGGGCGCGGGTTCTGGCAGGCGGGACGCGCTTGCCGCAACTGGGGATAAATTTCTATGCTCCCACCGTGCTGGCCGACGTGACGCAAGAGATGCGGATCATGCGGGAAGAAACTTTCGGTCCCGTGCTGCCGGTGATGGCGTGCGCAGACGATGACGAAGCGGTGCGGCTGGCGAACGACTCCGAATACGGGCTGGCGGCAAGCGTGTGGACTCGCGATCGTAAGCGCGGTGAGCGGCTGGCACGGCGCATCCATGCGGGCACCGTCATGGTGAATGACGTGATTTCGTGTTTCGGAATCAGCGAGGCTCCGCACGGCGGCGTGAAGGCCAGCGGCGTGGGCCGCACTCACGGGCGCTTCGGGCTGGACGAAATGGTGAGGGTGAAGTATCTGGATATGGACCGCATGCCGGGGATGAAAAAAGTCTGGTGGCACGGGTACGGGGAGAGCTTCCGGCGGCAGATGGAAGGATTTCTGGATATGCAGTTCGCACGCGGCTGGGGAACGCGGCTGCGGGGGGCGCTGCGAGCGGCGGGGGTGGTTCGCCGGAAGCAGTTGTGACTAGGCGTGGCCGGGCTGCGCCCCTTCGGCTCGCTGCCTGCCGAAGGGCGAGTGTCCCTACGTGAGCTATTCGTCGATGCGGTCGCCGTGGCTGGGAGGTTGCGAGATGACCAGAAAACGCACGGGGCCGGAGGACGGATTGCGGATCTGATGTCGTGTTCCGGGCAGGATTCGGACTCCACTTCCTGCGGGGATCAGCATGTTCTGGCCGTCGATTTCCATCAAAACCTCGCCGGTCAGGATGTAGAAGAATTGCTGGGAGCGCTCGTGGTGGTGGCGAATCTCGGCCGCGCCCGGGGGCATGAACTCTTCGATCACGCTCAGTTGCGAATCTTTCACGAGATGCCAGCCGTCGCAATCGACTCCCCAACGATAATGCTCGGCGTTGTCGCGGCTCATGGAACCGGGTGTGGCCGAACCTGCTGGGACTGAGCCTGCCTGGGGCGAATCAGTTCTTACTTCTTTCGCCATGCTTTTCGTCTCCTGCAGTCCAGTGTAGTCTTGTCGCCATGAGCAGTAATACTCATTCCAACTCGGCCGCCGATCCCAAGCGGGAACTGTTGCGGCACACCCTGGCCACGCTGGCCTATCGCGGCGGGAAAGCCGTGCGGCACGCACCGGAGGGCTTCGCCGAGTTTCAGGCCGGCGAGGGAGTGCGTACGCCGGGGCAGATTCTGGCGCATTTGGGAGATCTGTTTGACTGGGCATTGTCGATTGCCATGGGCCAGCAGAAGTGGCAGGATTCGCAACCATTGCCGTGGGAGCAGGAGGTTGAGAGATTTTTCACTGCGCTCAAGAAATTTGACGACTTCCTGGCCTCGAGTGAGCCGGCGCAGGTTCCGCTGGAAAAATTGTTTCAAGGGCCGGTTGCCGATGCGCTGTCGCATATAGGACAGATTGCCATCCTGCGGCGGATTGCACGCGCGCCGATCAAGGGAGAGAACTATTACGTGGCTGAGATCGAGGCAGGGCGAGTGGGCGCCGATCAGGCCAAGCCGAAGCGCGAGTTCTGACCGCGCAGCGCCGGCAAATTCGGCGTTGCCGCTGCACGTGTTTCGCCTGCAAGGTTTCGGTTACAATGACCGCGTAGGGCCGAATCTGGCGGCGTTTTGGGCCGCTCGAACGAGGGGTACGTGCTTTGGCGACTGGCGAACTGACCGCTTCTGGCGCGCAGAATATTCCGCAACTTCCCCACCATAAAGTCAAGATCAAGAAGGCTGGGCAGCGCGCCTGCAACGAGAAAAATGAGAAGGGCAAATTCTGTGGCGGGCACTTGAAGCTCTGGTTCTACATGACCGACGTGGTCGAGCGCGAGTGCGGCGACGTCGAGAAGGCCTGGGGCCCGAAGGCCGAAGTGTATCGCTGCGAAAACTGCAAGGCTCTTTATCTGCCGACTCCAGGAGAAAGCAAGATTAATGTCGCGGGGCAGGGGATGATTTCGGTATTCGGGCTAACCCTGCCGCCGAAGGAGAAGTGAGGGAGCTTCTAGCTTCTAGCTGCTAGCTACAGGCCCGTAGGACGATTTCCATCTGGGGATCCAGAAAAATGGCTGAGCCTTGCTCGGCCGGACAGCCGAGGGCGGCTGTCCCCACATGAACCTGCTAAGAGCTAGAAGCTTAGGAGCTAGAAGCTTTTTTGCATGCACACTCCCGACCTCATCTATGACTGGAACAAGAACCACCCTCCAGGGCTGAAGCCGGCGGGGCCGGTGTTGATCAACGACGAGACCTTGCGCGATGGGCTGCAGTCGCCTTCGGTGCGCGATCCCTCGATTGCAGAAAAGATTGAGATCCTTCATCTGATGGAGGCGCTGGGAATTCATTCTTTGGCGCTGGGACTGCCGGGAGCGGGACCGCGCGCGGTTGAGGCCGTGACTGCTTTGGCGCGCGAGATGGTTGCGCAAAAGATGAAGATTCGGGCCAACTGCGCAGCGCGGACGCACGAGAATGACATCCGCCCGATTGCCGAGATCGTGCAGCAGACGGGGCTGCCCATCGAGGCTGCGACCTTCATTGGATCCAGCCCGATTCGGAGATTCACGGAAGGATGGACCGACGATTTTCTCCTGCATACCACGGAAAAGGCCGTGCGCTATGCGGTCTCGCTTGGGCTCGACGTCATGTACGTCACGGAAGACACCAGCCGGTGCGATCCGGAGACGATCAAACGGCTCTATGCGACCGCGATCAACTGCGGCGCTCGGGCGATTTGCATCTGCGATACGGCGGGGCACGCCACGCCCATGGGTGCGCTGGCGCTGGTGCGGTTTGTGATTGCGGAAGTGGTGAAGCCTTCGGGCGAGAAGATTCGTGTGGACTGGCACGGACACAGCGACCGCGGCCTGGCGATTGCGAATTCGATGGCGGCGATCATCGCCGGCGCAGATTGCGTGCACGCATGCGCCCTTGGCCTGGGAGAGCGCGTCGGCAATACACAGGTTGATCAGATGCTGGTGAACCTCAAGCTGATGGGCATTGCGCCCTGGGATGAGCAGAACCTGACCAAATTAAAGCAGTATTGCCAGGCCGTGTCGCGTGCGACGGGCGTGCCGATTCCGGCGAATTATCCCGTAGTGGGTGACGATGCGTTTCGTACGGCGACGGGTGTGCACGCATCCGCAATCATTAAGGCGTATCACAAGGACGATGTGATTTTGGCCAACACTGTGTATTCGGGAGTGCCATCGCATGTGTTCGGGCTGGAGCAGATCATCGACATTGGTCCGATGAGCGGAAAATCGAATGTGCTGTGGTGGCTGGAGCGGCACGGCATTCCGGTGACTGAGAGGGTAGTGGATCGCATCTATCAGCGCGCCAAGCAGAGCGATCACACGCTGAGCGAGGCAGAGATTCTGGAGTGCGTGCCGGCTGCGGCGCAGAAGAAGTGACGCGCGTGACCCCCATGCAACACGCGATTCTCGGCGCGGGTGGAGTTGGCGGACTGATCGCCGCATGCCTGGCGCGATCGGGCGCTTTGGTCACTGTGGTGGTGAGGCACGAGTCACTCGCTCAATATCCTGACCAACTTCATCTGGAAAGTGCGTTTGGAAACTTCAGCGTGCGGGTTTCGCGGGCAGCGGAAGTTCCGCCCGCCGACGTCCTCTGGATTGCCGTCAAAGCCACGCAACTGGACGCAGCACTGGCTTCTTTCACGAAGCCGGACTTGGTGGGAGCGATCGTTCCCCTGCTGAATGGCATCGACCATCTTGCGGTGCTGCGCGCAAAGTATGGCGCCGAGAAAGTCATTGCGGCGACGATTGCCGGCGAGACCGAGCGCATCGCGCCCGGACACATCGTGCATCGCACTCCTTTTGCCCGATTGAATGTGTCTTCGGCTGGACGGAGTCTGCTCGGCGCAACTCTCGACCAGCTTCAGAAAATGGGGTTCGAATGCCGGTTCATTGAGGACGAGCAAACGCTCATGTGGGGCAAGATTGTGTTCCTCGCCCCGTTCGCGCTGACTACGACCGTTGCGGATCGAACGACGGGAGCGGTCATCGCCGATCCAGACTGGAAGCACCAACTGGAATCTTGCGTGCGGGAAGCGTGCGCAGTTGCCTTGGCGGAGGGCGCCAAAGTGAATGCAGAGTCCGTCATTGCGGCGATGATGAAGATGCCGGCGAATATGCGCAGTTCCATGCAGAAAGACGTTGAGCGGGGCAACGCCCCTGAACTGGACGCGATCGCGGGACCAATTCTGCGCGGCGCTGCCCGGCACAGAATCGAAGCGCCGACGACAAAGAGTCTGGTGGCGGCCGTCGAGCGCCGAACCGGATCTTCACACGCGCTCAAGTCACACCCGAAGTGAAATATGCGGAAGTTCTAGCGCTATAGGACGTTCCCAAAGTCACATCCACGATGTGCGTGGCCTATCTTCCGTAACGCCTTAGGCAATCCCTATTCGGGTGCCATGCGTTGTAAACTTACGCAATACCTGTCATGAGCCCAACTCCCCCGCGCCCGGATTTGCCGGACCTTGCGCCCTCGGTGCAGCAGGAAGTGGCGCGCCTGGCGGCGTCGCCGGAGGTACGTTCGGCATTCAACTGGTTTCGCACCCAGGAACCGCAACTGGCGCACTGGCAGATGGAAATGGCTCGGATCGCGGCGCCTCCGTTTGGCGAGTCGGCGCGCGGGGCGTGGCTGGCGGAGCGCTTCCGCGAAATCGGGTTGGACGATGTTCGCATCGACGACGTGGGGAACGTGTTCGGCACGCATCCCGGATTTGGCCGGCGCTATGTGGCGCTGAGCGCCCACATTGATACCGTATTTCCGGCGAACACGCCGCTGAACATTCGTCAGCAGGGAAGCCGCATCTACGGGCCGGGAGTTTCCGACAATGGCGCGGGCGTGGCGGCGCTGCTGGGAATTGCGGCGCTGCTGCGCACCGTTCGCATCCGGCACGCGCTGCCGTTTGTGTTTATCGGAAATGTTGGAGAAGAGGGCGAAGGCGACCTGCGCGGCATGCGGCACATTTTTTCGACGCCACGCTGGAAGGATTCAATTGCCTACAGCCTGGTGCTCGACGGCGCCGGCGCGGACACGATTGTGGCCGAAGCGCTGGGCAGCCGGCGGTTTGAAGTGATCGTGCGCGGGCCGGGCGGGCACTCGTGGAGCGATTTTGGCGCGCCCAATCCGATTGTGATTCTCGCCAAGGCGATCGAAACCTTTGCAGCGACGTCGGTTCCGAGCACGCCCAAGACCACGTTCAACATTGGAGTGATTCGCGGCGGGACCTCGGTGAATTCGATTCCCGAGTCGGCCAGCATGAAGGTGGATATTCGCTCGACGTCGATGACGGAGATGGAGCGGTTGGAGCAGTCGCTGCGCCTGGCGCTGAACCGCGCGGTCGAAGACGAAACCGTTGCCGCCGAGATGAGATCTTCGGTGCAGAGGCGGCCGGCCGGGGTGAGTTGCGAGGTGGTGGTGATCGGGAACCGCCCCGCGGGCGAGTTGCGGCCGGGAGCGCGGATATTGCAGGTCGTGCGCGCGGTGGATGCACAACTGTCCAACGCGGCGCAGGTACAGCGGGCGTCGACCGATGCGAACGTTCCCCTTTCGCTGGGGCAGGAAGCGATCGCCATCGGCGGCGGCGGGTCGGGAGGCGGGGCACACACTTTGCAGGAGTGGTTTGATTCCAACGGGCGCGAGCTGGGGTTGAAGCGGATTTTGCTGACGATGCTCGCGCTGGCTGGGGTGGGGGAACAAGTCTGATGTCAGGGGAGGCTTCATGATGCTGATACGGCGGGATGGCCGATTACCTCAGGGGCTGAAGCCCACATTTTTTATGGGGCTCAACGGCACGGCTGAAGCCGCGCCCATTCCGAGGCGACTCCTGGCCTCCCCGAGCCGATTTGTGCCTTGCGCAATGGGATTGCTGTCATCAGCTTTCGTGCTGTGTGCGCTCGCCTTGCTCGCTGGGCCATGCATGTCGCAGAACCCGTCCGGCGACGCAACGCCCGATGCCAAGCCGAAGGCGGACATCATTTTCGAGCACGCGAATGTCTATACGGGCGTGCCCGCCAACGCGCAGTTCAGTTCGATTGTGCGCGAGGAAGCCATTGCGGTGCGCGGCGATCGCATTCAGGCTGTGGGTAAGACTCTCGACATAAAAAAGCTGAAAGGGCCGCAGACGCAGGTGGTCGACCTGGGTGGACATTTCGTCATGCCCGGATTCAACGACGCTCATCTCCATCTTGACGATGCGGGAACTACGAAGCTGAGCGTCGATTTGACTGGCGTGCAGTCTCTGGACGAACTGCGCTCGCGAGTAGACAAGAAGGTTGCAGAGTCGAAAGCTGGAGATTGGATTCTGGGATCCGGTTGGGACGAGACGCTTTGGCCGGTAAAAGTGACGCCGACGCGCTGGGATCTGGACGAAGTGTCGGACGGACACCCCGTGTTCTTAGTACGAATCGACGGGCACATCGCCGTGGCCAATACTCGAGCGTTGCAGTTGGGCAGCATCACGCTGGCCAGCCGCAATCCACAAGGCGGCCGGATTGACCGGAACGAGAACGGCGAGCCTACGGGGATTTTGCGAGAAACCGCGCAGGCCGCGGTTCTGGAAGTGATTCCCAAGCCAACGCACCGGCTTCGTCGGGAAGGCCTGGAACTTGCTCTCGCCGATCTCGCCGAGCACGGAGTGACTTCCGCGCAGGATTATTCGCCGGTCTGGGAAAATTTTCAGATCTACGAGGAACTGGAAAAAGAGAGCAAGCTGACCGCGCGCATCACGGAATGGCTGCCGTTTGACGATCCCGTGGAGGAGTTGAGCCGGAAGCGCGAATCGCATCCGCAGTCGGACTTAATGCTGCACACCGGGATGCTGAAGGGTTTCATGGATGGCTCTCTGGGATCGCATACGGCGGCGCTGCTGCAGCCTTATGCGGATGATGCGAAGAACTCCGGCCTGCCGCGATACGATGCCACCAAGTTGAATGACATGACCAGGGAGCGCGTGCTGGCAGGCTTCCAGATCGGCTTTCACGCGATTGGCGACCAAGGCGTGCAGATGGCACTTGACGCCTTTGCCGGAGCCGAGAAGGCGGCGCGCGAGGCTCACGTCAGAGCGCCCAATGGAGGCGACGAATTTCGCCTGCGAATCGAACACGCGCAGGTCACAACACCGGCACAGGTCGCTCAGTTTAAGGCGCTGAAAGTTATCGCGTCGATGCAGCCCAGTCATCTGCTGACCGACATGCGCTGGGCCCAGGACCGCTTGGGACCGAAGCGGGCGGCAACTTCATATGCCTGGCTGGCTTTTCTGAATAAGGGCGTGACGCTGGCCTTTGGCACGGATTATCCGGTGGAACCGGTCACGCCATTCCGCGGGCTTTACGCAGCCGTCACGCGCCAGAGCGAGAGTGGCAAGCAGGAATATTTCCCCGAGCAGCGGCTCACCATCGATCAGGCAATCGCCGCCTATACCACGGGTTCGGCCTTTGCCGAGTTCGAGGAGAAAGAAAAGGGCAAGCTGGTGGCGGGAATGCTGGCGGATTTTGTGGTCCTCGATCGCGATGTGACCTCGGCCTCGCCAGAGAAGATACTGGCGACCAAGGTGCTGCGTACGGTGGTAGGCGGGAAAACGGTGTACGAGGCGAAGTGATTGCCCAGTCCTGCTAAGGTATCCGCAAACAATACTTTACCCAATAGAAGCACAAAACGGTTTCGAAGGTTTATGCGTCTAATACTGGAAGCCCTCAGTGTAGGCATCGCCCCGGACGCGCAGCCCGGCCGCATTGTTTCCAATGGGTATACTATAAGGGTTTAAACAGTTTCGGAGGCAAGTAGACATATGGATTCGGGCGCTATGTGGATGCGCATGAAGGCTCATCGCTGGGCTTATACCCTCAGTATTCTGGCGACGCTGTCGGTCGGTATTCTGATCGGGACGGTGATTTCCTACGGGGTCAAGGGGAAAGAAGGGCAAAAGAGTGATGCGACACCGCTCACTCTGCCTTCCCCGCAGCAGATGTCGAACACTTTTTCGCAGATCGCGAAACAGTTGGAACCGAGCGTGGTCAATATCAATACGGAATCGACCATTAAGAACGTGCACCGGCGCCGGGGACAGAATCCCGACGACGATGACAGTGGTGGCGGGATGGACGACTTTTTCAACCACTTCTTCGGTGGTCCCGGCGGCCAGGCTGGCCCGGGGGGCCCCGGCGATGGCGCGATCCGCGAGCGCTCGCTGGGTTCCGGTGTAATCGTCGATCCCAAGGGATTCATCGTGACCAACCGGCACGTAGTCGAAAAGGCGGACCGCATTCGGGTCCGATTCGAAGATGATCCGCCGGGCGTGCAGCACGACGCCAAGGTTATCGGCACCGATCAGGAGACGGACCTGGCCGTGATCAAGGTCGACATGGACCGCGCGCTGCCGGCCGCGAAGATGGGCAACTCCGACAGCATGCAGGTGGGTGACTGGGTCTTGGCCGTGGGCAGCCCGTTTGGATTGTCGGAGACGGTGACGGCGGGAATCGTTTCGGCCAAAGGCCGTGACATTGTGCCCGGCCGTCAGTTCCAAACTTTCATTCAAACCGATGCGGCGATCAATCCGGGCAACTCGGGCGGACCGCTGGTGAATATGAACGGCGAGGTGATCGGCATCAATACGGCGATTTTGAGCGAGACCAACGCCTACGCGGGCGTGGGTTTTGCGCTGCCGTCGAAAACCGTGGTCGATGTTTACAACCAGCTGACTGGCCCGGAGCACAAGGTTTCGCGCGGTTCGATTGGCATCATGTTTGACGCGGTGGAGAATCCGGCGATTGCGCGCGTGTACGGGTCGGGAAGCGGCGTCACCGTCTCCAGCGTGGTGGCGGGCAGTCCAGCCGACCAGGCTGGGTTGAAAGTCGGCGACACGATCACCAGCGTGGATGGCAAGAAAGTCAGCAAGGGCTCCGAACTGGTGGCCGACATCGCCTCGCGCAAGCCAGCGTCGAAGGTGAATCTGAGCTTCCTGCGCAACGGCAAATCGCAGGAAACTACGGTGACCATTGCGGATCGCGCCAAGCTGTTTGCCGCGCGGCTGGGGGACGATCAAGAGAACGGCGACGAAAGCACTCCCAAGCAGAGCAAATTCGGCATGACCGTTCGCAAGGTGACGCCCGAGATGGCTGACCGGCTGGACATGGCCGCAGGCAAGGGCGTGATCGTGCAGGACGTGAAGCCCGGTTCCTTTGCCGAAGACGTGAATCTGGGACGCGGGGACATCATCCTGGAAGTGAATAAGCAGCCGGTCAACAGCGAGGAAGAATTCGCCAAGATCGAGACGAGCCTGAAGAGCGGGCAGGACGTTGTGTTCCTGGTGCGGTCGCGGGGTTCGTCGCGGCAGGATGGGACGATCTTCCTGGCCGGTACACTTCCGTAACTTCGAAGGCCCAACGGGAACTGGCACTGTAGCCTCCTATCGAGGATGATTACAGTGCCAGCGTCCGGATGGGCTTTTCATTTTGCAGGTGTTTGGGTCCGTGCAGATTTCTTAAGGGGAAGGTTCCGCATTGGCGGTTTGGACTGAAATCCGGAGAGCACGATTCGTCACCGTGTGTGCTCTGGTGGTGATGTGCGCATGCGGTGCGGCGGCCGCTCGCCAAAGTTCAACCAGCGATGCTGCGGCGAAGAAGCCTGCAACCACAAAGTCCACCGCCCACAGACATCACAAAACCGGCGCAAAGGCGGCTTCGACATCGGCCGGCGCGACGAAATCCGGGAACAAGACCTACACGGCGTCGACGGGAAAACGCACCTCCCGAAGGAAGTCAAAGCGTACCCGCGGCCAGCAAAAAATCGATTCCGAGAGAGCCCAAGCCATTCAGGAAGCCCTGATCCGCGAACATTACCTCAGCGGGGAAGCTACGGGCACATGGAACCAGGCCAGCGAAGAGGCCATGCGCCGCTATCAGGCCGACCAAGGATGGCAGAGCAAGACAGTGCCCGACTCGCGGGCGCTGATCAAGCTGGGTTTGGGGCCGAGCAAGGACCATCTTCTGAATCCTGAGAGCGCGATGACCACCGTGCCGGATGCTCCACGGGCGGAGTCGATGCCTACGACGTCGCACAGTGCGCCCCCGACAACGGATCCCGCGCCCGCTCCGAGTTCCCACCAGAGTGATGCTTCCCGCCCGCAGTGACTGCCAGCACTCACATTCAGCATTCCGCATTCAACCAACACAAACAAACGGACATCGTAGGCTGATCCGCACTGTTTTGCTTTTTGTTGGTACAGCCCTCAACTGGCTGAATGCTGACCGCGATTGCTAGTTCTTCCGGTAGCTCGTCAGCACCGGCCGCGGGAAGTAGGGCAGTGGCTGATTGGTGATGATGGCGCGGGGATTCCCTTCGACCATGGCCTGGGCAACTTCTTCGCCGCAGATTTCGCCGGCGGCATCGCGCGCAGTGGAAAGAACGGGGACACGCTTTTCCGTGTCATGCGCATCGGTAGCGAGCACGTGTACGGCCTGGTGCTCGAGCAGCCATAGCGCGGCGCGGCGCGTGCGTTCGCCCCAGAATCCAGTCAGCGCCGAGCCCGTCATCTGAATAACGCAGCCCTGATCGGCCCATTCCGCCACCCGCTGCAGGTTCTCGCGCAGAATGGGGTTGCGCTCGGGATGGGTGATGATCGGCGTGATTCCACGGTTCCCCAGCTCGAGGAACGTATCCGTGGTCTGCTGCGGGACACTGTAGTTGCTGAACTCGACCAGCAAATAGTGCGAGCCCTCGATGACGTACCGGGTGGGATTGGCCAGAGCGTCCTGCAGGTTGTCGTAGGACAGGTGAAAGTCGCAACCCAGGCTGAGTGCGGGCCTGTCGCCGACTAACTGCTGCAGATGGGCAACAAGCCCCCGCAAGTATTCGCGATCGTAGTGATAACGATCATTGGCGTGGGGAGTGGCGACCATGTGAGTGATGCCGTCGGCCGCCGCCGTGCGGCACATTGCGACCGAGACGTCCCACGATTTGGGGCCGTCGTCTACCTCAGGAAGGATGTGAGAATGAATGTCGACCACAGTTGTAGGAACACCAGCACGCCGCTGATCGTTGCCCTTCCTCACGATTTAAACAGATTCGTCGGCAAAGTCCAAGGGCGCGGAAACTGGTAGATTGTGTTCAAGAGGAGGGAAAACATGCCGAGCCCAACTCCGCGCGCGCTCGCAACCCTTGCCGGTGTGATCCTTTGCTGGTTGGTGTTCGTCGGCATCTTCCTGCTGCGCAAACGGCCTCCGAGAGCACCCGAGGCCAAACGGGACAGGCAAGCTTCCCTCGGCATCGTGCTGCAAATGTGTGGATTTTTTCTGGTGTGGTTCCAGCCTCCGCGGAAGCCATTCCTGCCGCCAGTCGCATTCCTCTCTGGAGTCGTTGGGGTCGTGTTTTCTGTAGTGACCGTGGCCATCGCAGCCGGATCAGGCTGGCTGATCGAATCCGCGATCCGCACGCTGGGCAAGCAGTGGGCACTTCGCGCGCGCCTGGTCGAAGAACACAAGCTGATTACGTCGGGGCCTTACGCCTACGTTCGAAATCCGATTTACACGGGTATGCTCGGCATGCTGATCGCCACAGGCCTAGCCATGGAACATTGGATCGCTCTGCCTATAGCAGTCGTTATTTTCGTGTTGGGCTTGGTGATCCGTGTGCGCAGCGAAGAGAAGCTGTTGCGCGCCGCGTTTGGGGACGAGTTCGAAGGCTATGCCCGGCGCGTGCCAGCGGTCATCCCCGGGTTTTATTGAGGACTGTGTGCGAGTTACCAGATCGTCGGAACCGCCCGCGACTTGCGGATTTCGCGGTCGGACGTGAGCAGGGACAGACCTTCGACCAGGGCAGTGGCGCCAATGATGCGATCGGAAGGATCCTTGGGATAAGAGGCGGGCAGCGCAAGTGCCTGCATGCAAATGCGGCCTGTCATGGGTAGGACTTTGAATTTACGCTCTACTTCCGACAGAAACGATTCGAGGTTTGCGCGAAAATCGAGCCGGCCCAGATTGGAGATGCGGGTCAACTCGAGGAGTGTCATATCGGAAATTGCCAAGGCGCTGGCGTTCTGACGCGCATGATCGATCGCCGCTTTTGCGTTTTTCGAGATTCGGTCTGGATTAAGGCCGAGCCAGACCACCACGTGCGTGTCGAGGAGAATCAATAAAGATCACCCCACTCTTCAGGAGTGAACGCGGGGGCGACGACGTCGCCTTTGATGGTGCCCTTCCCCACGAAAAAGCCATAGATGTCGTCTTTTTTGCTGTCGACAGGGACGAGTTTCGCAACCGGCTTGCCGCGCTTCGTGATAACGACGGCTTCGCGCTTGGATTGAACTTCATCCATCACTTTCAGGCAATGGACTTTGAACTCGCCGGCCGCCATCGTCTTCATGGGATGTCCTTTCGATCATGGTCATCATACCATAGTCGTCGGCATTGGGTCGGGAAGCTGCGACCGGTGTTTGGTGAGGAGTTCGAAGACTGTGCCCGGCGCGTGCCCGCGGTGCCGTTACTGAAATCTACTCGACTCGCTCGTACTTTTCCTTGCCCGAAGTGCTCCCGCTAACCGCGGCTGAGATATCTGCGGGAAAATCGGGAAAATCCACGTCGGTTTGAATCGTTAACGTCTTCGAATCCGCCGAGAGTTGCCAGCGTTCTCTCGTGTGCATACGTACGGGGGAAGCTGCGGGCTGTGCGTGAGTAATGACGGTGGATTCCAAAACGAGTTGCTTTCCCTTCAGTTGCGCCTCGTACTTCCCGGGAACGCCAGATGGACTCGCAGAGTCGCCCTCAGAACCATTCAAGGGATACCGGTTGGTGGTTCGCCTTCCTTGGGCAACGGTCGTGACTTCAATGGCATTTTCGTTCTGCACAACTTCAAGTATTTGATCAGTGCTGCCGGACGCTGGTTTTCGATTCTGCAGAGAGTACTTGTCGGCATAGTTCAATGCGTCCGCCGTCAGAGCGTACTCCCCGAACCACGTCATTACTAAGGCTACGCACGCGGCAAACGTCAGGACGGAATATCGCTTCATTCGTAAAACCTCTAGGCCATATTCTTCGCGGACTCAGGCCTTCCCATACCGCTCGCGAATGAACTCTGCGATTCCCGCGTAGGCTTTCGTCAGCGTCGCTTCGTCCGGCAGGAACACAATCCGGAAATGCTGCGTGCCCGGTTTTTGGCCGAAACCGGAGCCATGCACAACCATGACATGTTTCTGGCGGATGAGTTCCTTTACGAAGATCTCGTCGCTCTCCGGGATGTCGATGCGCGGGTAGGCGTAGAACGCACCGCGTGGAGCGACGCAACTCACGCGCGGCGTCGCCTCGCACCATTTCTGCGTAAGGTCGCGCCGGGAGCGCAGTTTGCGCTGCACTTCAGCGAGATGGTCCTGCGGCCCTTCCAGCGCGGGCTTGATCGCGTACTGCTCGGGATGGTTGGCGCAGAGACGCGCTCGCAGCAGACGGTGCACGCCCTCGGTGTAGGTCTTTACCGCAGCGGCTTCGCCGGAGACGATGCCCCATCCGATGCGCCAACCGGGGACGAGATAATTCTTCGACATGCCGCCGAAGGTCACGCACGGTACGTCGGGCGCGACCGAGGCAAAGGCGATATGCGGCGTGCCGTCGAGGATGAGCTTGTCGTAGATTTCGTCCGAGAAGACGATCAGATTGTGGCGGCGCGCGAGATCCGCAATTCGCTCGAGCATCTGCCGCGTGCAAAGCGACCCCGTAGGGTTGTTGGGGTTAATCAGAACGATGCCGCGAGTGCGCGGGGTGAGCTTGCGCTCGATATCGACGAGTTCGGGCTGCCATCCGTCGTCTTCATTCAGGTCGTAGGCGTTGAGCCCGATGCCCAGCTTGCACAGCACCGCCGAATAGAGCGGATAGTCGGGGCTCGGAGTTAGGACGTTTTCGCCGGGATTGACCAGAGCGGAGATGCAGAGGTCGACCGTTTCGCTCACGCCAGACGTCACGAAAACATCGCGCACCGTCGTGATGCCTTTGCGCTCGGCCTCGCTGCGAATAGCTTCGATTGCTTCAGGAACTCCGGGAGATGGCGCGTATCCATTCTTGCCGTCGCGCATGGCCTTGTACACGGCCTCGATGATGTGGGGCGGCGTCTGGAAATCGAAGCTCAGGGGATCGCCGACATTGAGCGGGAGGACTTTGTGTCCCTGCTGGATAACTTCGTCGGCGACGCATGCCAAGTCGCGAATGGCATAGCGAACGTTATCGAGTCTGGAGGCGGCGGTAATTCCGCGGGCTTGAATGATAGGCATCCATCAAATTCTAACTGCACCGCAGGCCGCAAACGCAGAGAAATAACGAACACAAGAAACCTTAACCACAGAGGGCACGGGGTGACACGGAGTATCGCTTCTCTGTGACCCAATGCCCGCTGTGGCAAATGGTTAGTCTTCGCGGTCGATCTGTGCTTTCTGTAGCTTGTCCGAATAATCGACGTAAACCGACTTCCACTCCGTGTAAAAGTCGATGGCGCCGATGCCGCCCTCGCGGTGGCCGTTGCCCGTCGCCTTGGTCCCACCGAAGGGCAGGTGCACCTCGGCGCCGATGGTGGGTGCGTTGATGTAGGTGATGCCGGCATACAGGTCGCGAATCGCGGAGAAGGCCTTGTTGACGTCCTTGGTGTAGAGGGCGGACGACAGGCCGTACTCGATGCCGTTGGCGATTTCAATGGCATCTTCAAGATCGTCGCAGGGAATGATCGAAACCACGGGCCCGAAAATTTCTTCCTGCGCGATCCGCATCTTGGGGTCGACGTCGGTGAATACAGTCGGTTCCATGAACCAGCCGTACTGGTATTCACCCTGGTCGAGGCGATTGCCGCCGCAGACCATCTTCGCGCCTTCGTTCCTGCCGATCTCGACGTAGCTGAGGTCGGTCTGCAGCTGTTTCTCGTTGACGGCAGGCCCCATCTGTACCGTTTCATCCAGGCCATTGCCAACTTTCAGCTTCTTCGCGCGATCCACGTAGCGTTCGACGAACTCACGGTAGACGCCTTTCTGCACGATGATCCGGCTGGTCGCGGTGCAGCGCTGGCCGGTCGTGCCAAAGCCTCCCCAGAGGCCGCCTTCGATAGCGAGGTCAAGGTTGGCGTCGTCGAGAACGATCATGGGATTCTTGCCGCCCAGTTCGAGCGAGCAGTGCTTGAAACTTTTCGCCGCGATGCCCCCTATGATGCGACCCACAGCAGACGATCCGGTCAGCGAAATCGCGCGAACGTCGGCATGCTCCGCGAGCGGAGTGCCTACGTCAGCGCCAAAACCGCTGACGATGTTGATGACGCCCTTGGGCAGGCCTGCGTCGGTGAGAGCGCGCACCAGGTTAAACGTGGAGAGCGGCGTGTCCTGCGCGGGCTTGATGACGCAGGTGTTGCCGCAGACGATGGCCGGCAGAAGCTTCCAGGAAGAAATCGCCATGGGGAAGTTCCACGGGGTGATCATGCCGCACACGCCAATAGGCTGCCGCACGGCCATGGCGAACTTGTTGGGCATTTCCGAGGGCACAGTGGGACCAAAGAGGCGGCGGCCTTCGCCGGCGTTGTAGTAGGCAGCGTCAATGGCTTCCTGCACGTCGCCCCGTGTCTCGGCCAGAACCTTGCCCATTTCGCGGGTCATTTCCCGGGCATACTCTTCCTTGCGTTCGATCAGGATCTCGGCAGCGCGGAAAACGATCTCAGCGCGGCGCGGCGCGGGAACGAGTCGCCACTTGGTGAAGGCGCGCTTGGCGGCGGCGACGGCGGTGTCCACGTCGGCCTTGGCGGACTTCTGGAAGATGCCGACCAGGTCACGGGTGTCGGCAGGGTTGCGATTTTCGAAGGTCTCCCCGGTCGAGGCCTCGACCCACTCGCCGTCAATAAAATTCTTGAAAACTTTGGTCTTGCCGTAGCTGAGAGTGGCCGGGGTGGTCAAAGTATCAGTTGCCATGATTTCTCCTTATGAGTGCCCGCCGAACTATTGATGCTACAGCCGGCGAGGAAGGTGCGGCAAGGGAAGGGCGGACCTCAGGCTAGCGCCAGTGTCTGATCTTCGGCCAGATGTTGCTCAAGGCGCCGAACTTGGGTCTTCGGCAGATGTCGACGCCGATCCCCGTCTCAAGCGCCCAGGGATTGTCGGCCGACGTGCCCACGTATTCGACCTGTTCGAAAAGTTGTTCCAGTCGTTCTCTGCTGTCGCCGAGCACGATCATGCAGTTGCCGGAATAGCCGCGCGGTCCCCAGAGAAAATATGTGCGGTCGCCGCTGAGCGCTGGAGGTAACCCGTGCGGCCGGCCGAAGAAATCTATCGCCCCGGCCTGGCCATAATCTTGCGCGAAGATGCCGCAATCGGAACGCTGCTCCACCGGGATGCGGTTCCAGGCAACCTCAGCCTCGTCCGCGATCTCTTTCCAGCCAAACTGGTCGGAGTACCACTGCGGCAGCGCCGCGCGCGTATGGGAGTACTCATTCACCGGGAGCTTGAACGGAAGAGATTTGGTGTAGGTGAGGAAATGGTTGGGCGAGAGAACCGGCACGACGATGGGCATAAGGTGTAATCCGCTGGCCAGCAGGATGATCACAATAGCTGGCTTCAACCACTGGAGGCGTGGCTTCGTACTTTCGGGACGGTCCAGCGAATGTTCAATCACTACCGCCCCCGCCGCCAGCAACATCGGGTAAATCGGGGCGAGGTAGTAATTCTTGCCGTGAAGCAGGAGGAAGGTCGTGTAAGACGCCAGATAGCTCCAACCTAGTACGCGATACGGCCGGAGCCGCGCGGAGAAAAGCAGGGCGAACAACCCGCTCAGCCAGATGGGCGCGACCAAGGGATTGGTGACGAGCACTTGCTGAAAGAAAAATTGAGATGGGCCCAACACAACGTCGCGACCCTCGGCGCGGATGGCGCGCATCAACTGCACGAACGGCCAGTCGTAGTGGATATTCCACAGCAGGTTGGGCAGAAAGACCAGAAAAGCTGTGAGTCCGCCCATCCAGATCCACTTGTCGAAAAACACGCGGCGCTGCTCGGTCAGCAGCAGGCCGACGACGATTCCCAGCCCAAAGACGGCGATGGAATACTTCTCCTCCAGGCCGAGGCCGGCGATCATGCCGAACCACAGCCAGTACCTTGGATCGTCTCTCTTGATGGCGAGGATAACGAAGTAAGCGCAACCCATCCACAGGTTGGGCTCAAGAGAGTTCGTGCCGAGCAGGCTGCCGTTGGAGAGATACTGCGGCACGATGACAGCGCAGACGGAGCTGAGCAGGACAGCGTAGCGGCGTCCTCCGAGTTCGCGAGCCAAGACCGCCGTCTGCACCACGAGCAACGACGAGGCTAGCGCAGGGATGAAACGAATGCTGCGCAGGGAGTCTCCCAGCGCGGCGCGGCAGAGGTGAATCAGAAAGGGAATGAGCGGAGGCTGGTCGACGTATCCCCAAGCCAGATGGTCGCCGCACGACATGTAGTCGAACTCGTCACGAAAATAGCCATAACGGTTGTTGAAATAGATGTGAAAGACCAGTTTGGCGAGGGTGATTGCCCAGATCACAGTCATGCCATCGGCGAAGCGCGATCGACGCTTAGTGGCGGGAGTCGAGATGGCAGGAGAGCCAATGACCATTTCGGCCATCAAGAATATCCGACCGGGAGGCAACGTGTCATGAGAATTGACAGGGGTTCCCCAATTGCGCGGGAAGAAGGTCGATCTGGGCTCGCGTTCGGTTTGGCACTTCGGTAACGTCCCAAAGTGATTACCTGTTTTTTCCTGTGTTTTGCTTGTGCTAACGTTTTATCTACCGCATATTTACTGAGGTTTCTCGGGCCAAGTGTCTTCTGCGAATCGCAAATCGGGAATCCACGTCGCGTGGACGACCGTCACATACCGCAGCGTTGCCCTGCTGATCATGGCAGCCCTCGCGGTATTCTTCATTGTTGTGCGCGTGGCCTTTCCGCAATTCACTGAGAACAGCCTGAAGGCGGGGGAACACGTAGGCAGCAATCTGCTGGAACGTGTGGCCGGTATGGCTCCGGTAACCGGTTCGGGAATTTTGACGGCGCAGCAGGCGCACTTCACGGCCCTCGATGGCACGGTGAGAGTGAAGAAGGGCAACGGCAACAGCTGGGTGAAGGCCGACTACAGCATCCCATTGGAAAAAGGCGACGTTGTCCAGACAGGTTCGGAAGGTATGGCGAAGGTTGTCTTCAACGACGGCACCAGTTACACCGTGAAACAGGATTCGCTGATCGTGATCGAGGAGAACTCTGCCAACGACCAGCAGCAGACCCACGTGGCAGTGGCGGTCAGCACAGGAACGGTGGACCTCTCGACTGCGACCTACAGCCAGGGTTCGCGGTCGCAAGTGATTGTGGCGGGTGCGACGGCTTCGCTGTCTCCAGAATCGGCGGCCCAGGTGCACAACGATCCCAATGCGGACCAGCACGAAATCCTGATGAAAAAAGGAACGGGCGAAGTTACGCGCAATGGCGAAATCGTGAAACTTGCCAACTGGGAGAAAGTGAGCTTCCGGGGGCAGCTATCGCATCTCGAAAAAGCCAAGGAGATTGGTCCGCCCACGCCGATCGCGCCTGCGAACATGGCGCCGCTGTTTTCCGCGGGTGAGGCTACGAAGGATGTGGCATTTTCCTGGACGCCGATGGCGAATGCAGTTGGTTACCGTCTGCGCCTCTCCCGCAACCCTTATTTTTCTTCTACACTAGTTGACAAGAAAGTCAATACAGCCGCTGTCACCGTGACCAGCCTGGGAGAAGGCGCCTATTACTGGATGGTGCAGTCCTATGACACGGCAGGGAAAGAGTCGGTCGAGAGCGAGAAAAACCGCTTCACGATTATTTCCAAAGGCAAGCAGACCGAGGCCATTGAACTGGAACTGAATCCCTTCATTCAGCATGGGCATGTGATTGAAGTGACGGGCAAGACCCAGACCGGAGCGCGGGTCATGGTGAATGGGAGTGAGGTTCCGATGCTCAGCCCGGACGGCGGGTTTCATTACTTCACACCCCCGCTGCCCACCGGAGAAGCCGTGATTACGGTGACGGCCCAAACGGCGCAGGGCGGGGTCAATACGCAGCAGCAGAAGATCATTATCCAGTAAGGTCAGGCTTTTGGGCAGGACCTTTGGGGCAGGGAACTTTCGGTTGGGGCAGGGTTGCCGGGTATCCCGTAGAATAAAGACAGCCAGCACCCGACAGATAAAATAGAAATCCCGGGGATAGCCCCGGAAGAGCAGCACGTCGAAAAACGCGAGAACATTTCTTCATGTCAAACAACGGATTTCATTCAGGCCCGACGCGCGGTCACAACCTCCGGTCGCTGTTCAGCATATTCTCCAGCGATCTGGCCATCGATCTCGGCACTGCCAACACACTTGTGTATGCGCGTGGCAAGGGCATTGTGGTCAACGAGCCCTCGATCGTCGCCATCAACAAGAACACGGGCGAAGTTGAGGCAGTCGGTAAAGAGGCGAAAGAGATGCTGGGCCGCACGCCCGGCAACATCGTCGCCATCAAGCCCATGAAAGACGGCGTGATCGCCGATTTCAAAGTTACCGAGAAGATGCTGAACTACTTCATCCAGAAGGCGCATAACCGCAAGATGCTGGTGCATCCGCGCATCGTGATTGGTGTGCCGTCAGAGATCACACAGGTGGAAAAGCGCGCGGTCATGGATTCCGCGTACCGTGCCAAGGCCAGTGAAGTGCATCTGGTGGAGCAGGCCATGGTGGCGGCCATCGGCGCGGGACTGCCCATCACCGAGCCCAGCGGCAACATGGTGGTCGACATCGGCGGTGGCACCACTGACATCGCGGTGATTTCGCTGAGCGGCATTGTGTATTCGCGTTCCGTGCGCATGGCAGGCAACCAGATGGACGAAGCCGTCATGAACTATCTGAAGCGGAAATACAACTTGCTGATCGGTGAGCGCACTGCCGAGCAGATCAAGATGGAAATCGGCTCGGCGCACCAACTCGACAAGCCGATGACCATGGAAATCAAGGGCCGCAACCTCATCGAGGGCGTGCCCAAGACGATCACGGTCGATGACGGCGAAATCCGCGAGGCGCTCAGCGAGTGCGTTTCGACCATCATGAACGCCATCCGCGTGGCGCTGGAGCGGACGCCCCCTGAGCTCTCGGCCGACATCAGTGACCGCGGCATCGTGCTCACCGGCGGCGGCGCACTGCTCAAGAACCTCGACAAGCGTATCCGCGAAGAAACCGGACTGCCAGTTTCAATCGCCGACGACCCGTTGTGCAGCGTGGTGCTGGGCACGGGCAAAATGCTCAGCGATTTCAAGCTGCTGAGAAAAATTTCGATCGAGTAGTCGCAAGTCTCGAGTACCGAGTTGCGAGTACCGATTCACGCACAACAGCAAGAGAGTGTTTCCAGTCCATGCAGACGAAGAGCAACTGTGTTCTTGCAGCCAGTACCTGGTTGCGAGCGTCTGCCATTACCTTCTACATGGTGATGCTTCATCTCGGTACTTACAACTGACGTTATGGAATCTGTGATTGGCCGCTACCGTAACCTGATCATTCTTGTGGGAGTTCTATTTCTACAAGTACTTGGGTTGGCGATGCAGGTCAAAAAAAGCGGCGGCGATGAGGAAAAAACTCGCCTGATCCGCATTTGGGCGGTGGGCGCCGTCACCCCGTTCGAGCGCAGTCTGGTCTGGGTCCAGAACAGCAGCGGCAATCTCTGGCACAACTACTTTTATCTGCGCGGAGTACGCGCCGAGAACCGCCAGCTCAAGGAGCAAATCGAACACATGAGGTTGGAGCAAGTGCGCCTGGCCGAAGATGCTGCCCAGGCGCGGCGCCTGCAGACCCTGCTGGCCTTCAAAGAACAGTTCATCTCCCGCACCGTGGCCGCACAGGTGATTGGCTCCAGCGGCAGCGACCACTCCCGCATCATCTATATCGATAAAGGAGAGAATGCCGGCATCAAACGCGACATGGCCGTAATGACGGTTGCCGGAATCGTTGGCAAGGTGTTGCTGGTCTACCCCTCGGTTGCGCAAGTGTTGTTGATCAGCGATGAAAGCAGCGGCGTGGGTGCCCTCCTCGAGAAGACGCGGTTGCAAGGCGTGCTCCGTGGCACCGCGAATGGCGAGGTCGTGCTGGAACGTGTGATGAGCGATGAGCAAGTTCCGGTCGGTGAAACCGTGCTGACCAGTGGGGGGGACCAGATTTTCCCCAAGGGATTGCCTGTGGGAACGGTGACCAAGGTGGGAAGCGGCCGGGATTTGTTTCTGAATATCAAAATCAAGCCGGCCGCCGACCTTAGCCAGCTGGAAGAAGTGATGGTGCTGGTGGAGAAACAGGAACGGCAGGCTACCGAAGAGGATGCCGTTCGAATGCGGGCTTCGGACATCCTGGCGCAACGTTTACCGTCCGTGCCCGACAAGCCAGCCGCCGATGCGAACCCCGCCGCAACTGTTCCAGCGAACAGTGGCGCAGGCGCTGCGGCAACGCAACCCAAGTCCGAAAGGAAGCAGCCAATCGGAAACGTGGCGAAGCCGCAGGGATTGGCAGGAACGGCCAAGCCAGCCACCACCGTCAAAGCCGGAGTCGCCGGGTCGCCTGCCACAGCGGTTGCGAAGTCCGGCAAGAATCCATCTGGCACCAGCATTGTTGACAGCCCTTCGTCGGCGGGGCAGTCAATCCTGCCAGCGGAGTCGCCGTCCACCGTGCCGAAGACAACGGATGGTGCCGGCGTCCCGACGACGGGAGCGGAACCGGACCCTTCCCAGACCAATCCACCGAGCGCGCAGCCGAAACCGGCCAAGCCATCCACGCCACCCCAGGCCAATTCCCAGCCGCCTGCCGACGAGAATAATCCACAATAGCGTGCCCATAACCTACACATCTGGGGAGCAGGTTGAGGTCTACCGGTTCAGTATCCCGGTAACGATCGGCGTTCCCTTGTTGGCGCTCTTTGTGCAGGCTTTTGTGCCGCTGCGGTTTCCTCGTTTCGCGGTTTACGTCGACCTGCCCCTGCTGGTTACGATTTTTTTTGCCATGGCGCGTCGCAATCCGATTTCGGGTCTGCTTACCGGAGCCTTCATCGGCTTGGCGCAGGACATGCTGGGCCACAATCCGATCGGAATCTACGGAATCGCCAAGACCGTAGTGGGCTACGGAGCTTCGTCGTTGGGTGTGAAACTCGACGTGGAAAACGCCGGCGCCCGCTTTCTGGTGACGCTTGGGTTTTATCTGGTGCATGCTGCCGTCTACTTCACTGTAGCCCGTGGACTGGTCAACATGACCCAGACCTGGAGTTGGCCTCATGGCATTCTTGCCGGCTTGGCGAACGCATTCCTGGGAGTGATCTTGTACTTCGTGCTCGATAAGTTTAAGCAGAGAACGTAAGTCAGTTCTCAGTTCTCAGGGAAGCGGGGTGTGACTTACGTTACTACTTGACCAAGAACTGGCTGCCCGGTTGGGATTAGAATTGAATTACAGCATTGCACCCGCAGTTTTCTGCTCACTCGGCGAACGCCGCAGGATTTGATAAGCCGCAACTGAGAACTGAGAACTGAGAACTGAGAACTGATGTTCGGCCGCGACGAAAAAGTTTCCGCGATCCGTCTCACGGCGGCGCAGTACATTATCCTCGGCATCTTTCTGGTGCTCGCCTACGGGCTGTGGCGCCTGCAGGTGATGCAGAGCGACTTTTACTCGCTGGCTGCCGAAAAAAACCGCATTCGCAACGTGCCCGTGCTCGCGCCTCGCGGCAAGATCCTCGATCGCGAAGGGCGCACGATTGTCGATAACTATCCGTCCTTTTCCGCTCTCCTGCTGCGGGACTCCTCGCGCGACCTGGCTGCCGATGCGGATTTGATTGCCCAGGGGCTGCACCTTGATCCCAACGAGGTGCGGGCTCGCGTACGGCGCTTTGCGTCGATGCCGCAATACCAGCCAATTTTCCTGAAGGAAGACATCACTCCTGACGAATTACAGTTCATTGAAGCGCATCGCAATGAGTTGCCGGAGCTGGACACGATCATGGCGCACCGCCGCCTGTATCCCCGCAACGGGTTTATGGCGCACCTGATCGGCTACGTCGGCGAAGTCAGTGAAGACATGCTGAACCAGCCGCAGTTCGAGCTCTACAACGCGGGGGACGTGGTCGGGATTTCCGGGGTGGAACGCCAGTACAACACGATGCTGATGGGCCAGAACGGATCGCGCCAAGCTCTGGTCGACAGCCACGGCCGCGAAGTGGGACGGCTGGGCGAGACCGAAGCTGTCCCCGGCAAACAGCTCCGGCTGACGGTTGACATCGATTTGCAAATCGCTGCCGAAGAGGCCCTGGCAGGAAAGAATGGAGCCATCGTTGCCATGGACCCGCGCACGGGCGAGATTCTCGCCATGGTGAGTGGGCCGGCATTTGATCCCAACGATTTTGCCGTGCATGTGTCGCGCGACCAATGGAACAAGCTGGTCACGGATCCTGACAAGCCGCTGCTGAACAAGGCCATTCAGGCGCAGCTTGCGCCCGGGTCCACGTTCAAGATCATCATGTCGGTTGCCGGCTGGCAGGAGGGGATTGCTCAGACGCTCCATGTCAACTGCACCGGAGGCGCGGAGTTTTACGGCCGCCGCTTCGGCTGCTGGGTGAAAGGCGGCCACGGAGAGGTCACTCTCGAGAAAGCGATCTACCAATCCTGTGACGTTTTCTTCTACACGCTCGCGGAAAAACTGGGTATCGACCGCATTGCGGAATACGCCACCGATCTTGGATTGGGGCAAAAGACGGGAATTGATCTGCCGAACGAAGTGAGCGGCGTCATGCCTTCGGAAGAATGGAAGATCAGGAATTTCAAACAGAAGTGGTTTGCCGGGGAAACGATCTCGGTCGGCATCGGACAGGGCGCAGTCGCCATCACGCCGGTGCAGTTGTTGCGCGCCGTCAGCGCGATCTCCATGGGTGGGCGCTTGGTCGTGCCCCACGTCATCAATCCGACGGATATGCCGCCGGGCTACGTTGAGGCCCAGCACTATACGGAAGTGAAGAACGTTCCGATTGACCCGAATGGGTGGAACTTCATCACCGACGCGATGTCGCGGGTTCTGCTGCCGGAGGGAACCGCTCCTTCCGCCCATATTCCGGGAATTGACATTGCGGGCAAGACGGGGTCGGCACAGATTGTGTCGCTGGCTACCCGGGCGAGGTTCAAGAACAGCGAAGATCTGGCGCAGAACGGGTGGTTCGTGGGATTTACGCCACGGCGCAATCCTGACATTGTTGTCTGTGTACTGTTCCAAGGCGGCGAACACGGCAAGTTGGCGGCACGCCTCGCGACTCAGGTGATCAAGGCCTACGTCGACAAGCAGCGCCGCACGCCCACGAAGATGGTGGAGAAGCCGAAGAGCGACGGAACGGTTGATATCGGCGGACTGTGGACAGCGCCCGATTCTGACGGAGAAAAAGAGAAACTCGAAGGTGGCCGGTTTGTTCTCGACCTGCCCAAGAAGCCGCTCGCAGCCGCTATCGCTGCGCCGGGAATGCATCAATGACTTTTCTGCCGCAGGGGTGATTCCAGCAGTTGGTCGATCCCTCAACGGCAAAGCGAAAGGTTAAAAGCTAGAAGCTGTCTTTATGTCACGCTACGTTTCATATCGCGACTTCGACTGGGTCCTGCTGGGCTTCGTGCTCGTCATTTGCGGCATGGGCATAATGGAAATCCAGAGCGCCACTACCCATACAAAGTTCGCGGGCGCACATGTGCGTCAGGTTTACTGGGTAATGGCCGGCGTGGGGGCGATGTTCCTGATGAGCCTGGTCAACTACCAGGCGCTCCTCGATCAGATCCACTGGTTCTACTTCGCTGCCGTCGGCGCCTTGATGGCGGTGCTGGTTTTCGGACAGAAGTATCTGGGCGCGCGGCGCTGGATCAAAATGCCGGGCGGGAACCACTTCCAACCATCGGAATGGGTTAAGCTCATCCTCATCCTCGCCGTCGCCAAGTATTTTGCCGACATGCGCCAGCGGGAGCTCTCCTGGTCCGATTTTGTGAAGGCTGGGGCCATCGTCGGTATTCCCATGCTGATGGTTCTGGCCCAACCAGACTTGGGCACCGCGCTCACCTATCTCCCAATCGCCGTCATTGGCGTGTTCCTGGGAGGGTTGCAGTGGAAGCAGGGGCTGATCGTAGCCCTGCTGGCGGTAATCGGCATCGGGGCGGTCTTCTATACGCCTCGGGTGCACGTGCTCAAGTCCTATCAGAAGCAGCGTTTGACCAGCTTCATCGATCCCGAACTGGATCCCCAGGGCTCGGGGTACCAAGTTGAGCAATCCAAGATTGCCGTGGGCTCCGGAGGCCTTTGGGGCGGGAAAGGCTCGCAAACACACGGTGCTTTCCTGCCGGTTCCGCAAACGGACTTCATTTTCGCCGCCTTCGCGGAGGAACATGGATTCGTAGGCGCGCTCGGGGTTCTGCTGCTATACTTCATTGTGCTGATGCGTTTGACTCAGAACGCGCAAACAGCGCCCGACCGCGCTGGGACGTTCGTGGTAATGGGTGTGGTGGCTGTGCTTAGCTTCCATATCCTGGTCAATGTCGGCATGGTGGTTGGCTTTATGCCGGTCACTGGAATACCCCTGCCGTTGATGAGTTATGGTGGGTCTTCCGTGTTGTTCATGTTCCTGGCGCTGGGGATGGTTATGAATGTTCGTATGCGCCGCTTCGTGAACTAGCTGGGTGAGCCAGTTAGGACGAACAAGATTCAGAAGCAACGGGTTCAGGAACGGGGAAGACGGCAGGAAGCAGTTTGCTGCGCTTGGAGGCGCAGCCCCAAGAATATCGATCGCCCTCGCGTAAAGGGGGTATTTCACCGGCCAGTCGAGCAGTAGAAGGCCGGGCAGGATTGAAGTTGAGAAGTCAGCCGGGCAGGGAACGGCCCCCCGACCCCAATGGGTCTGAGAGTGCGGTCACAAACCCCGGCAGAAGTTAAGCGATAAGTGCAAAAGATTCCCAAGCTTGCGCAGCGGACTCGGCTCAGAGAAGAGCTCTCTGGCCTAGTCTGTCCCCGGTTCGGGGCGGCATCGCGACGCTCAATCCTCCCGCACCTTCCCTGACTCCACCCCGGTGAAGCCCGCCGACTTCTTAATTAAGTCGGGCGGGACCGGAGTCCTCGATGAACAAGGAATTATTTGTCTCTTCCACCCCTCACGAAACCAAAGTGGGTCTGGTGGAAGACGATCTGCTCGCGGAAGTCTATCTTGAACGCGAGAACGAATACACATTAGCCGGGTCCATCTACAAAGGCCGCGTCACGCGCGTCCTGCCCGGCATGCAGTCGGCCTTTGTCGACATCGGCCTGGAGCGCGACGCGTTCCTCTACGTCTCCGACTTTATGGAGTTGGAAGAGCATGACGACGATTTGACTGACGTCGTTCCCGCGAGCCGCGGCGTGCAGGATCTGCGGCAGCAATCGGCCCGGACGGAGGCCGCGCCGGACGCGATCGAAGCGCCGGAGGCTGCAGACGCGTCGGAAACCGATCTGCAGCCGGAATCGGATGAAGGGTCAGTCGAGGCAGAAGATCAGAGTGACGCGCAACCGACGGTGTCGGCTGGTGGGGACCCAGAACCAGGGGGAGATTCGCCAAACCGCGACCGCGGAAACTGGCGTGGACGCCGCCGCCGTCGTGGCGGACGTCGTGATGGCCGGAGCGATGGCCGTGATCGTGGATCAGATCGAGGTGCGGAGCGAACTCCAGATCGAGCTTCGGAGCGCGGACCTGAGCCGCGCTTCGCGCGCCCTTCCGAGTCTGCCTCCCGTACGGATTCCGGCAGAACCCAGCCCTCGGGCCCGCCCGCTGGATACCAGCCAATCCTTCTGCCCGGAGAATCGATTTCCAAATACCAGCGCTGGGCGCAGCAGTCGCCCGCGCAGCAGCCGCCAGTTCGGGAGGCGATCGCTGAAGGCACGACTGAAAGCGCGGCATCCGTCGCGCCTCTGGCCGCGACATTCCCGGAGGATGAGCCCATCTTCGCCGCTGCCGAGTCGGTAGCCGAGCCTCTCCATGAGGAACACGAAGACATTCGGGCAAACCACGAAGAGCACGCGGAGTCAGCCTCGACGTCGACCGACTGGAATCAGGAATTCCGCCGTCCCGAAGCCGCGAGCATACCCACTCTCGGATGGCCCGGAGAGTCACGCGTCACGATTGAAGAAGAAGTGAGCGAAGCAGAAGTCCGCAAAGAAGAGAACGACCGAGTCGGGGCCGTGCCCGAGCCAATCGATCAGCCGGTGCGTTCGTCGCGCGTGGAGCAAACCCCAGTGTTCGCCGCCCCTGGCACCATGGAAGAAGAGACTATCGACGAAGAAGAGGCGGACGCGGTCCATTACGAAGCTTCCTCCGATGACGGTTATGAAGAATTCGAAGAGGAGACTCGGGCGGCAGGTCAGCCCGCGCACCTGAACGGCGATGCACGCGAAGCCGTGTCCGAAATACACATGGCATCGATCGCTGAATCCGGCGAGGCGCATCCCGCCGAAGCTGCTCCTGCGGAAGGCGAGGAAGACACTGAGGAATTGGAACTCGAAGAAGCGCAGGCCGAGGCGGAGGCCATCCTCGACGCCGAGGCCCGCGGCAACGGCTCCGTCGATGCCCGAGTGGAAGTTCGTGCCCCGGCGGGGACTGCAGGTTATACGCAACGCACCCAGCGTCCGCGTCCCGGTTACGACCGCGACCGCCAGGGTGGCCCGCGCGACCACCAACGCCGCGGTGGAGGCGGACGCCGTTTCCGTCGCCGCGAAAATTCGCCTGTCCCCCTGATCAGCGACTTGCTCAAGGAAGGACAGGAAATCCTGGTCCAGATCGCCAAAGAACCCATCGGCAAGAAAGGCGCGCGCATCACCAGCCACATCGCGCTGCCGGGGCGATTCCTGGTCTACATGCCCACGGTGAACCACACCGGCGTGTCGCGCAAAATTTCCTCCGAGGAAGAGCGTCAGCGCCTGAAGCGAATTATTCTGAGCGAGCGCGAGAACGGCCACGGAGGCTTCATCGTCCGCACCGCCGCGCAGAGCGCCAGCGAAGAAGAACTCCGCGCCGACATCCGCTTCCTCAAGGGCTTGTGGCAGGACATCAAGAATCGCGCCGAGAGTTCCAAGCCGCCCGCGCTCATTTATCACGATCTCAACGTGGTGGAGCGTGTGCTGCGCGACCAGGTCACTTCCGACTTCAGCGTGATCTGGGTCGACACGGAACCGGAGTACGAGCGCGTGCTGCGCTTTTTCAACCGCTTTCAGCCCGCGATCGTCAAGCGGGTGAAGCTCTACACCAAGGAGACGCCCCTGTTCGAGCAATTCGGCCTTGCCGAAGAAATGAACAAGGCGCTCAAGTCAAAAGTTTGGCTCAAGAGCGGCGGCTACATCGTCATCAACCAGACCGAAGCGCTGGTCGCGATCGACATCAACACCGGCAAGTATGTGGGCAAGACCGCGCGTCTGGAAGACACCATCGTCAAGACCAACGTGGACGCGATCAAGGAAATCGTGCGCCAGATCCGGCTGCGCGATCTCGGTGGCATCATCATCATCGATTTCATCGACATGGATGAGCGCCGCAACCGCCAGCGCGTGATGCAGGCTCTGGAAGAAGAACTCCGCCACGACCGCGCGCCCTCAAAGACCCTGCAATTTAACGACTTCGGACTGGTCGCCATCACCCGCAAGCGTGTGAAGCAATCGCTCGAACGCACCATCGGCGCGCCTTGCCCGTACTGTGAGTCGACCGGATACGTGAAGTCCGTCACCACGGTTTGCAATGAGATTTACGTGGAGATGCGGAAGATCGCCAAGCACCTCGAACACGAGGACGTCATGTTGCGCGTGCATCCCGATGTGGCCAAGGAGTTGAAGTCCAACAATGGCCGCTTGCTGAACGAGATGGAAGAATTGACGAAGCGCACCATCATCGTGAAGAGCGATCCGGCGGTGCATCAGCAGCAGTTCGATATCAACTGAGCTCTCAGCCAGTAGCTGCCAGCCATCCGCAAAGACGAGCAGATATCGCTCGTCTTTTTTTGGATGATCAGATTGGTGGCGGATCCATGCAAGGGACTGCGCTGTTCGGGATCTGGCGATGAGGTTGGAAAAAGTGAGTGTTCTAGCTCACGTTGGCGAGGGTCCTCACCGCGACATCGGCCTGGTTGCGCAGCTTTTGGACGGACTCGTGGATCGCTCGGGCGGCTGTGTCCGAGCCGCTCTGCTCGGCCATCTTCGCCACGCTGCCCGCATCCTCTGTGGAAGTACTGGCCATATCCAGCAACACGACCACGGAGTCGGCGTGCAGCTTCCATAGAGATGACATCTTCTGGCTGCGCTTCAATTCTTCCAGTTCGGTGCTGATGCGCGCGGAGAGCGAGACCATCCGGATCAGAGTGCGGGCCACGTCCGCGCGCAGGTTTTTTTCTTCCAGAAACGGGGCACCGTATGCGTCGGCTTCCGGCGTCGTTAATGTCAAATTGAAGAATCGCATGGGCACAACTTGGCGGTATTTCGGATCGGCGACGCGCACAAACACCCGAATGGATTCCTCGACGCGCCGCAGTTTGCCTTCCTCCGCTGACAGTTGCTGCGCGGTAACCACGGGCGGCTGGAACACCGGAACCGGCGCAGGAGCTTTCGTCGCAGCTGCTTTGGCAGTCTTGGGCGCCGCCGCTGCACCGCCTGCGGCGCGCGATGTCTGCGAAGTCGGCGTCAGCAGCGCGCGGCGGATCGGCGGACGACGGTCCAGTTCCTTTTTCAGCTTCGAAACCCGGCGAAACTTCTCAAATGCGCTGCCGTAGTCGGCCTGCAGCAGTTGCTGCTCTTGAATCGCCGCCACATGGTCCACCGTGACTTCTACCCCGTCGACCGTGGTGAGAATCGTTCCGCCCATTTCTTCCAGCGCCTGTCCGAAGGTTTTGATCTCGTCCAGCGCCTTGACGAAGAGTTCGTCAAACTTCTTACCGAAAGTCGCATTGTAAGCAGAAACCGTGGCCAGAACTCCAGGATGATAAAACGACGCATCCAGCCACTGCTTCAGCTCTCGCACGCGCCCGATGATGCCGGAATCGATCAATGAGTTGAAGTCCCGGAAGCGGGCAATCTCTTCGCGTAGCGGATCAAAGCGGCGCAGCAATTGCACATGCTCTTCGGGCAGCGACGGGACATCGGTATCGGCCAGGATCTCGATCAGTGCGATTTCAAAGGGCGAAAGTGGCAGTGCACCGTCCAGTCCGTAGCCGCTTTGCTGCCACTGCCCCGGCACGCGAGGATGACGGTAGAGGAACGTCGCAATCAGATCAGTCTTGTCGCGGTTGACGTCGCTGGGTTCGCGCCGCCGCACAAAGTACCGCAGCAGAGCCTCGGCCACTTCAGAATCCGTTTCCGGAGTCAGCGCCTGCCGCACCATAGCCGGCGTGATCGCCATATCCAGCAAGTGCAGCCAGCGGTACATTCGGGACAGCGTGGTCGGCAATTCGCGCTCGGAATGGCGAAGCGCGTCCTCATCGAGACCGCTCGGAATGGGCACGTCCCCGCCGAGCGCATTCCGCATGAGCTTCTGGTAGAAGCCCTGGACAGTCGCCAAAATAGCCAATTCAAACCGAAGATCCTCGGCCAAACATGCCCCCGAGCGCAGAAATTCTCGCTAAATCTTTACGATGTCTTAAGTAAAAATGAAAAGTAACTTTCGGTGCAAGTTACTACCGGAGCGGTCATTGTTGCGGCTGGAGTTGGGCTCCCCGGAAGGACATGACCTTTCGCGCAGTCAGCTTTTCAGGTTGGATGATCGACGGGAGATCGTTCAGAAAGACAGTTCAGAAGACGACTGTCTTGTTGCCATAAAGCAGTACGCGGTTCTCGACATGCCAGCGCACGGCGCGTGAGAGCACGACCTTTTCCAGATCGCGGCCTTTGCGGATGAGGTCTTCAACCGTGTCGCGATGAGACACCCGAACCACGTCCTGCTCGATAATGGGTCCGTCGTCGAGCACTTCGGTGACGTAGTGGCTGGTTGCGCCGATGAGTTTAACGCCGCGCTCGAAGGCTTGGTGGTACGGACGTCCTCCGACAAAGGCTGGCAGGAAAGAATGGTGGATATTGATAATGCGCTGCGGGTATCGGTTCACGAATTCGTTGGAAAGAATCTGCATGTAGCGCGCCAGCACCATGAAATCCGGTTTATGCTCGTCAATCAGCGCGTGGATCGTCGCTTCGGTTTGGCGTTTGTTGTCCTTCATAGCTGGGACAATCGCGTAAGGAATCTTAAAGAAGTCGGCAATCGCCTGGTTATCGGGATGATTGGAGATGATCAGCGGAATGTCGCAGGCGAGTTCTCCGCTCTTGTGGCGATAAAGCAGATCGATCAGGCAGTGATCGTACTTGGAAACCAGGATGATCATGCGCTGCCGGTGAGACGACTGCGCCAGTCGCCACTTCATCTGGAACGACTCGGCGACAGGCGAGAAGTGCTTGCCGAAATCAGCCAGATCGTTTTGAGAAAGGTCGATGTCGAAGTCTTTGGGATCGAACTCCACCCGCATCAGGAAGAGCCCGGACTCTTCGTCGGCGTGCTCGTCGGCATGAAGGATGTTGCCGTTGTGCCGGTAGATGAAGTCGGCAATGGTTGCGACCTCGCCTTTTGCGTCGGGACAACTGACGAGCAGGATTGCGGAATTTTTCATGGTTGGCTAGTCATAGGACAGTTACCGGGCCTTCTGATCAGTAGTTGGTAGGGCGGGATCGTCGAAGAAGATTTTCGTATTTCGCAGTTCCTCCAATTCTCCTTTGTCGCCCGCCGCAAACATCCACATGAGCCAATACTCGCCAGCCTGCATGAGTACTGTCGAGGAAAGAATGGTGGTCGGCGTGGGCTGCGCGGGAGCGCTCACCGTGAAGGACTGCGAAATATCTACCATTATCCGGCCGGCATTATTGAAAGCACGAACCCGAGCCGGGCCAGTCGACGACATGGCAGCCGTTCGAAAGTACTCCATAAACTGCCTTCCTATTTCCTGAACGGCCTTGCGGTCGTCGACCGTCTTAGGGAAGATGGAGCCAGGAGCGCACTCCGGATCCGCGACGACCAGAAGCACGATGGGGTTAAACTGCCCATTCTTGGAGGCTTCTAGATTGCGCCGTACAAATAACAGGTTTTTCGCGCATTGATCGGCCGCCTCATGCTCTTGTTGGGTGGCTGGAGAATTGCCCCACATGAATTGGTGCCCGGTGTCAGCCATTCTTTCTTCATTCGCCTTGCTCAGTAGTACCCAGCCCTGCGGAAATTCGTACCGAAACCCCAGTTCTGCGTTATGGTACGCGTTTCCGGAGACCGACCCGGCGCTCAATTGGGCAATCCGGCTTGTGGGAAACTGTCGCGTCCCTGGAAGGTAAGGCTTGCTGTTAGTCCCCGCGATCTCTTTCGCCTTCGATGGTTCAAAAAATGTAAGTTGCTCTATATTCCGCTCAAGCTCCTTAGTGATTTCCGGATTGAACGAGATGACTTCGAATTGCAGCACATAGTTGTTCAGGGCCGTGGACAAAATCAGAGTCTGCATGTTACGATCGCCGATCTTCTTCGGAGACTCGCTTCTCCAGAACGTTTTATCTCCAATCTTCGTTTCCTTAGGGTTCGACATGTTCAATCCGTCGGCGCTCTTCCTGGCTTCCCTCTCAGCTCGGCCGGATAGTTCTCTCGCCGTGATGGTGAAGCTGATCAAGTCTTCATTTGAAGAATGGAAGCCAAGCAGAAGATGATCCCGCATTCCTCGATTCAGTGAGAGGGTCTTTTCGCGCACAGCTGCATCTTGAGGCAGAGGCAAGGAAAACCCGAAGAATGCATTTGTGTATTTGCGTGGTGAAAGAAAACCCGACTCAGGCAGGAGGTCTGATGAAGTCAGTGAGGGCGCGGGGGATTGCCCGAAGATGTGTAGGCCAAAGAAGACAGCCAAGAAAACCACAAAGGCGGTCCGTTGGAAGAGAAACATTCCAAAGCGGAATTTGGCAAGGGCCAATACCTCTCGCGGCAACTTCGGAATGCCGGCCATGTCTTGTTCACCTCTTAATTGATTTCAAGATTTCCCGTGCGGCATTCGCGCCTGACCCTCCGGTGAGCCCTGCCCCGGGATGCGTCCCGCTCCCGCACAAGTACAAATTCTGAATCGGAGTCTTGTAGCGCGCCCAATCCAGCAGCGGGCGCATGGTAAAGAACTGGTCGAGCGCAAGGTCCCCGTGAAAAATCTGCCCGCCGGTCAACCCGTAAACTTCTTCCAGGTCACGCGGTGTAATGATCTGGTGCGTCAGAATCAGTTCCGGTAGGTTGGGCGCATATTGAGCGAGAGTCTGCACCACCGTCTGGCCGAGCGCCTTGCGCTGTTCTTCCCAATCGCCCTTCAGCTTATATGGCGCGTACTGCATATAAACTGACATCACGTGCTTGCCGTCGGGCGCAAGCGTGGGGTCAGTCAGCGACGGGATCGTAGCTTCGAGATATGGCTGGCGCGAGAAGTTCCCGTACTTCGATTCGTCGAAAGCGCGCTCCAGATAGTCAATCTCATTGCCAATGTGAATGCGCCCCTTGAGCGCGCTGGCGTTGCCCTTCTCGAGCGCCGTAAACTTCGGCAGCCCAGCGAGTGCCAGGTTCACCTTCGCGACCGTTCCGTTCCCGCGATAATGCTGCAACTTCTGTACGAAATCCGGCGAAAGGTGCGTCGGATCGGTCAGCTTGAGCAGGGTCCGTTTCGGGTCGGCGTTGGAGATGATCGCCTTCGCCTGAATCTCTTCGCCCGTCGAAAGCAGCACGCCCGTCGCTGTGCCGTCCTGGACCCGAATCTCAATAACCTCAGCCCCGGTGCGAATCTCCGCGCCCGCACCCTTGGCCGCCGATGCCATGGCTTGCGTAACTGCGCCCATGCCTCCCGCAGCCAAGGACGCCGAGCCCGCGGGATGAGCATCTCCCGCCGCGCGGATCAGCAACACCAGCGCGCTCCCCGCCGACCACGGCCCAAGAAATGTTCCAAAGACGCCGCGAGCCGCGATCACAGCCCGCAACAGTTCCGTTTCAAAATATTCCGACGCTAGATCGGCCACGGCCATCGGTCCCCAGCGCAGTAACCGAAACATATCTTTCTTTCCCAACTTGCGGATCGCACGCCCGGTCTGTAGCATGCTCCACAAATCGCCGCGGCTGGGATGGTCGATGTCGGGCGGAGTAGTCGCCAATGCTTCGCCGATGACCTTGGCAATCTTCCCCAGCGATTGCTGGAATTCGGAATACTTCGCGGCATCTTTCTGCGAGAACGCCGCGATTTCCTGCGCCGATTTGTTTGTATCCTGATACAGGGAAAGCGCGCGTCCATCGGGGGACAGCGCCGTCACGCAAACTTCGGGCGTGATCCACCGGAGCCCGTGCTTTTCCAGTTGCATGTCGAGCACGATTTGCGGTTGGATCGGCCCGGCCGTGTGTGCCAGGGTCGAACAACGAAACCCGGGATGAAACTCATCGGTAACCGCGGCTCCGCCGACCTGAGCTCCGCGCTCGAGCACAAGCGGTTTGTATCCTGCCTTGGCAAGATAGAACGCGGTGATCAGCCCGTTGTGTCCGCCGCCAACGATGACGACATCGCGCCGCTGAGACATGTTCTATGCCGCTCCCTTGATGTCTTTTAGAATTTCCAGCGCTGCTAATCGGCCGTTCGCGCCCATGATTCCGCCCCCCGGATGCGTCGCCGACCCGCACATATACAGGTTCTTGATGGGCGTACGGTATTGTGCCCAGCCCGGCACTGGGCGCAGGAAGAAAAGCTGCTCGAGCGAAAGCTCGCCCTGGAAAATGTTCCCCTCGGTCAGCCCCCACTCGCGTTCCAGATCCAGGGGCGTGATGACTTGCTTATGCAAGATGATGTCTTTGATGTTCGGTGCGTATTCGGCAATCGTGTTCACTACGGTGTCGCCGAAAGCTTCCTTCTGGTCATCCCAGTTCAGCCCCGGCCGCAGCTTGTAGGGCGCATACTGCACGAAGCACGACATGACATGCTTTCCCGGAGGCGCAACGGAAGGATCGGTCAGCGAAGGGATGACCATGTCGATGTATGGCCGCCGCGAGAAGTTTCCGTACTTCGCGTCGTCGTACGCCCGCTCCATGTACTCGACGGAAGGCGAGATGGAAATCGCGCCGCGCAGATGCGCGCCCGGTCCCGGCATGCATTTGAATTCCGGCAGCCCATCCAGCGCCATGTTGACCTTGCCCGAAGAGCCGCGAAACTTATAGCGATTGATTTCTTCTAAAAAGTCGCCGGGAAGATGTTCGGAGCCCATAAACTTGGTGAAGGTGAGCCGCGGATCGACGCTGGAAGAAACCACGTCCGCGTGGATTTCATCGCCGTTGGCGAGAACTACCCCCTTCGCCTTCCCGTTCTTTACGATGATCTGTGAAATCCCCGACTGGGTGCGGATCTCGACGCCGGCCTCTCGGGCCGCATCGGCGATCGCATTCGAAATCGCCCCCGTGCCCCCGCGCGCAAATCCCCAGGCGCGAAACGCGCCGTCGATCTCTCCCATGTAGTGATGCAGCAACACGTACGCCGTCCCCGGAGAGCGCACGCCCAGGAATGTTCCGATGATGCCCGAGGCCGACATCGTGGCTTTGAGCACGTCGGTCTCAAACCATTGATCGAGAAAATCAATGGCGCTCATGGTCATCAACTGCACCTGGTTGTACTTGTCGTAGCTCGACATGCCCTGGAAGCGCCGCCCGATGAACAACAGCTTCATCAGTTCGCGTGGATTCAGCGTGGTCGGGTCCGGCGGCACCATACTGAGAATCGGTTTCACGAACCGGCACATCGCCTGCATCGCCTTGCCGAACTCGTCGTAGGCTTCGGCGTCCACCCGCGAGTGGCGGGCAATCTCGCGGTGAGTCTTGCCATGATCGTTCACGCGCCACAGGTAGTCGCCGCTGGGCATGGGCGTGAAGGTGCCGTCGAGCGGAAGAATTTCCAGACCGTGGCGGGGAAGATCGAGGTCGCGAATAATCTCCGGCCTCAGCAGCGACACCACGTAAGAGCAGACGGAGAACTTAAATCCCGGCACAATTTCTTCCGTGCAGGCAGCGCCGCCCAGCACATGACGCCGTTCAAGCACCAACACCTTCTTGCCGGCGCGTGCCAGATAGGCAGCGTTGACCAGACCGTTGTGGCCGCCGCCGATGACGATTACGTCGTATGTGTTAGCCATGAGCTCTTAGCCTTTAGCACTTAGCTTCTTCTGTCGAGAACAAACGGAGCCGCGATTTTCAGCGGGCGGATTAGAGTCCGCTGGGAAGGAGGGTCCAGCTTCTGAGGATACTGCATGACTTGGGCATGAATGTGCGCATAGCCAATCGAAAGATGAATCGACATTCTATCGGGAAGCGGGGGTTTTGTCTGCAAGGTTGCTGCGCGCGCGCACGCGTGCATATAATCCGGATTCGGCAATCTTCCAAGTCGAAGTCGAGGCCACTTTGCCCATCGGAACTGCATTTCACCAGAGAACGTTCCCCCTGTGCCACAGCCTGAACTACCGCGAGTGGTCCGGCTACTATACCGTCAGCGTCTACGAAGTCCATCACGAGCACGAGTACAACGCCATTCGCAACGCGGCTGCGCTCATCGATATCTCGCCGCTCTACAAGTATCTGGTCACCGGTAGAGATGCGACCCGGCTGGTGAACCGCGTAATCACCCGGGATATCAACAAAGTGAAAGTGGGACAGGTTATTTATTGCTGCTGGTGCGACGAAGAGGGCAAGGTCATCGACGACGGCACCATCTCTCGTCTGGAAGAAAACGTCTATCGCTGGACGGCCGCTGATCCCAGCCTGCGCTGGTTTCGCCAGAACGGCCTGAACATGGATGTGCAGATCGAAGACATTTCCGAGAAAGTGGCGGCGCTTGCCCTGCAAGGTCCGACCTCAGCCAAGTTGCTGAAGGCCGTTGCCGAAGCCGATATCGCCAACCTGAAATACTTCCGTGTTACCCGCGGCAAAATCGCTGGAGTGCCGGTGGACATTTCGCGAACCGGCTACACCGGCGATCTCGGATTCGAGATCTGGATGCCATGGAATGACGCGGTGAAGGTTTGGGATGCGCTCGCGGAAAAAGGCAAGCAGTTCGATCTGCACGCCGCGGGTATGCTGGCGCTGGATGTTGCTCGTGTCGAAGCGGGCCTGCTGCTCATCGAAGTCGATTACACCAGTTCCAAGAAGGCGATGATTCCATCGCAGAAGTTCTCGCCCTACGAACTGGGCTTCGGAAAGATGGTTCACCTCGAGAAAGAAAACTTCATTGGCAAACGCGCGCTCCAGCATGACGCGAAGAAGGGTGTGCCCCGCCAGTTTGTGGGCCTCGAGGTCGATTGGACCGACGTCGAGCAACTCTACGAGCGCTACGGCCTCACTCCAGCAGCGCCCGCGCAGGCCTCGCGTGTCGCCGTCCCCGTGTATTCGGGAGAGAAGCAGGCCGGCAAGGCGACGACTACAAGCTGGTCGCCAATCCTGAAAAAGCTGATCGCGCTGGCCAGCGTCGAGACCGAGTATGCAAAGCCGGGAAGCTCGCTCCAGATGGAAATCACGATCGAGGCCATGCGCCTCAAGACCAACGTGAAGGTGACCACGCCGCCTTTCTTCAATCCGCCGAGGAAGACGGCGACGCCGGTGTAAGGTTTCTGCGCTTCCAATACAAATATCCCGGCACCCCGATCAGCACGATCGCCGTTCCCCAGAACGCCTGGGTGGGCCGCGTGATGATCGTGTTCAGCGTCCACGCAGTGCCGATCAGCACGTAGATGGCGGGCAGCCACGGATATCCGGTGCAACGGTAAGGACGCGGAATGTCCGGCCGCTTCCAGCGCAACAGGAACATCCCGATCACCGTCAGCGTGTACGACAGCACCATGCCGTAAATCACATAGGTGTAGAGCTGGTCGTAGCGCCCGCTGAGTGTGAGTGCCGCGGCCCAGATGCCCTGTCCAATCAGGCTGAAAGCCGGCGTTCGCCACTTGGGATGGATTACCGCCATGCGCTTGAAGAAGACGCCATCCTGCGCCATGGCGAGATACACTCGCGCGCCCGAGAGTGTGCATGTCGCCGCCGCGCTGAAACAGGAAATCGCGATCATCAGCGACAGCCACACAGCGGCCCGCGGGGAGAACAACGCCGCGGCCGCCGCATGCGCAATCGTCTCATGGGCGGCGATCTCCTTCAGCGGCAGCGCGTACATGTAAGTCAAGTTCATCGCGATGTAAATCACTCCGACCGCGATGACGCCCAACACCATGGCCAGAGGCACGTTCCGTCGCGGTTCTTTCACTTCGCCGGCAACCCATGTGATGTACACCCATCCGTCGTAGGCCCAGAACACCGCGATCAGTCCCACTCCTAGCGCCGAGATCAACTGCGCGGGTCCCAGCCCCATCGTCAGGCTGACACCGTGCGAGTGAAAGTTGGACCAGTTGCCTTTGCCCACGGCGAATCCCAAAATCACGAACGCCGCCATGGCCGTGAACTTCGTCCAGGTGGAAACGTTTTGCAGCAGCGTGCCCCAGCGCAGTCCCACGACGTTCACGTAAGTTAGTACCGCGATCAGCACCAACCCCAGCAAATGAGCGCGCGTTACCGCGATGCCGGCGAATGCAACCGCCACGTGATCCTGGGACACAACTGGAAAAACCTGCCCGACATAGGCCGCCGATGCCACCGAAAGAGCAGCAATCGTCCCCCCATTGGCGACGCTGAACAGCATCCAGCCGTAGAGAAATGCGATCAGGTCGCCGTATGCCTCGCGCAGATAGATATACTGTCCGCCAGAATCGGGAAACATCGAACCTAACTCTGCAAAAGCGAAACAGGCGCAAAGCGAGATCAGTGCTCCCAATGCCCACACCAGCAGGAACAGCAGGGGTTGCGGCAAAGGTGAGGCAATATCTTTCGCTGTCAGAAAAATCGACGACCCGATGATGCCGCTGACCAGCAGCAGCACCGAGTCAAGCAACCCGAGTCCGCGAACCAGCGTGGGCTTTGCGTCAGACGGTTTTGAGCCAGACAACGGCACTTCGGTGGCGGGCAAGACCGGGACGGGCTCCATTTATCCGATTCCCAGTTCGTCGGACGATTCGAGCGCCGTGCCGCAACGCCGGCAGATCACAGAAGAGCAGTCGCCGCAGGTCAGCGGATCCGTAACCTCTTCCGCACAATTCGGGCAGTAGAGCGAGCCGGGTTCGGAGTCCGGCAATGGATTGTCAGGGCGTGTCGCCATGAAGAGGAAAACTGTAGCATAGACGTAGCGCCTCCGTCCCTGCGACTTCGCTCCGGGTAGCCTGCGGCGGCCGTCGTGGCGGTGCCTCGCCGCCGCTGCGAGGCGGGGACGCCCCCACGACAGCCGGCGAGATGCCTGGGCTACAATTAAAAAGCCCATGTCCGACAAACCTCAAACTCCCGACGACAAACTGCAGCACGAATTCAACCGCTGGGCCGCTGCGGGCGAAGGCGCGAAGATGGAGCGCCATCATCTCGATATTACCGAGAAGACGATTCGATTGATGAATCTCCGTCCCGGCGAGCGCGTGCTCGATCTTGGTTGCGGCTCCGGATGGGCTACGCGCCTGCTGGCACGGCTTGTGGGCGAAGGCCCCGAGGGATTCGGGCAAGTCGTCGGCCTCGACGTGTCCGACGAAATGGTGCGCCAGGCCCGCGAAGCCTCGAAAGACTTCGAAAACATTCTTTACGTCTGGGGATCGGCGCAGCAGATTCCCTGGGAGGAAAATTTCTTCGACAAAGTCTTGTCGGTGGAGTCTTTCTACTACTATCCCGACCAGGATCGCGCACTGATGGAATTATTCCGCGTGATGGCGCCGCGGGGGAGAGTGTTTATTCTCATCAATCTCTACAAAGACAATTCCTATTCTTTGCAGTGGGTCGACAGGCTCAATGTCCCGGTACAAGTGCGGTCGGCCGCCGAATATGTCGAACTGCTTAAAAAGCACGCATTCGAAGACGTGCAGGCGCGCCGCATTCCTGACGATACGCCCACTCCGGATGACTACAAAACCAAATCGTTCAATACTCTCGAGGATCTGCGAGCCTTCAAGCGGGAGGGCGCTTTGCTGCTCATGGCCTCGAAGCCCGACCTGCGCACGCCACTTCCGGGTTACACGATCTATTAATCGCTCAGGCGCGATCGTTAAATGCTGTCATCATCGTCATCGTGATGGCTCAGGTCCTTCGCTGGGCTCAGTGCCCGGCCATCCTGTGCGTGATGGATCTCAATTCTGCCGTTCACGTTTCCCAGCTTGATGTGAGTTCCGCCGCTGCCCAGTTCTCCCCGCAGATCGTGGCCGACGAACTGGTGATGGTTCACATGCAGCCCAAAATCGTTGTTGATTCCACCAGAAACCGTGCTGGCTTCGAGTTCCGCCTTCGCGTCGGATGGGATGGTCAGGTCTACCGAGCCGTTCACCGAACTCAACTCCACCGAAGGCCCGGCAATCTGGTCGAACCTAGCATCCAGTCTTCCATTGATCGTCGACAACCGGGCGCGCCCCGCCAGATTATGCGCTTCCAGCCGCCCGTTGATGCACGAGGCTCTCACTTCCCCGCTCACGCCGGTGATGTCGAGCGAGCCATTAATCAGCTTGATTTCATCCAGTCGGGCCGTGCGCGGCACCGTCAATCTGTACTCAACACTGGCAGCGCTATGGTGAGAGCCCCAATTCCAGTTCTTGTCGTGGTCGGGGTACTTGGTTCGAATCGAGAGAGCGTCGTTCCTCGAATCGATCTCGATCTTCGCCTCATCCAGCTGTTCTTTCGTGTCGGCGTACTTCACCGCATCCACTTTCACCTGGTTCTGGTCCCAACTGGAGATGTGGACATCGCCGTTGATGTTGTCGAGTTCAATCCGGCCATCGGCCGTCAAGGGATAGGTCTGATGGAACTCCTCGGTCAGCGCGCCGCGATGGTCGGACGCATGCGCTCCGAGGGCAAGGATCAGCAGGGCACAGACAGTTCCCAGGACAGCTCCTAACCAGGTGGCAGATTGGCGATGGCGGTTCATGGCTCCTCCGTTTCAATACGTTAGACGGGGTAGTTCGGAATTCGTGAGAGGGCATCCTGAAAAAGGCTCGTTCCGGTAGTGGGCTACTTTCAAAGCAAAGTAGCCCACTACCCTCGTTCCCACCATCGGATACGAAAGTTACCTCGGTGATGTTCCCCTTCCCATGCCACTGAAAGACAATCGCATCACGAGCTTCACTGGGGTTCCTTCTGTCGCCTATATATAGAAAAACCGCGTTCCGGCAGCGGCAGAGAATTGCTCTGTCGGGCCTCGCATTGTTTCTTCTGCTCTTGCTCCCGACTTGGATCGCCGCCCAGACCCCGGATGCCGAAAAACCAGTCCCGATCCTCAGCGGCAGTGCCGGTGCGTTCAGCTTCGTCACGGCCGGGCAAAATCTGATCGACACCCAAATCAATCCCGTTCTCCTCGTACCTTTGGGGGACCGCTGGCTGGTCGAATCGCGTGCGGAATTCGAGGGAGAGTTTCAGCGTCCGCCCGGCGGCGGACCTTACGGTGGACCCGTCGACAAGCACGTCGACTATGCGCAGATCGACTACATTGCCAGCCCTTATATCACCATCACCGCGGGCCGCTTCCTCACGCCTTTTGGAATCTTTAACGAGCGTCTCTATCCCGTGTGGATTCGCGCTTTGCAGCCCGATCCTCTGATTCTTCCGATCAACACTGCCTCCAGCGACGGCGCAATGTTCCGCGGCGGTTTCCCGGTCAACGCCAAAGCCAACATGAACTATGCCATCTACGTTTCCGTTACCAGCATTAGCATCGGCAGCGTGGATTCCGAACGCCACGTCGGTGGACGCATGGGCTTCTTCTTTCCCGGGCAGCGCCTCGAAGTTGGCGGTTCATGGCAGAAGACCTTGCAGGACGACCGCAGGAACGCCTTCGGCTTCCACATGGGCTGGCAGTCGGCGAAGGTTCCATTGAACCTGCACTCCGAATTCGCCCACTCGTTTGAAGGCAGTGGGTACTGGATCGAAGGCGCGTACCGGCTCAGCCAGGCGCATTTCTGGCAGAAGGCAATGCGGCGCACCGAAGTCGTCGCCCGCGCCCAGCAGTTTTACACCGGCGAGATCGGCCCTGATGGCGCCGAGGAGTTTGGCCTTCCGGGCGCGAATACCCGCGAAGCCGATTTTGGAGTCAATTACTTCCTGCGCGATGGTCTGAAAGGCATCGCCAGTTACGGGCGCCAATTCAGTTCGGCCGGGAATTTCAACCAATGGAGCTTTGGGTTCGCTTATCGGTTTCTCGTTCCGCTTGGCCGCGTGGGGGCGCCATGAAGATGAACGTCCACCGGAAGAGTTGGCTTGTGGTCCTTTTCTGCAGTCTCGCGCTCGCATCTTCCGTTTTCGCCGGACCGCCGTCGAGCGGGAAGGATGGAGCCGGTGCGCTGGTGGTGCATGGTACCGATGCGGACAGCATGCGATTCCAAGGTGAGCGGCGCTTTCGCGCTAACTGCGGCCGCTGTCACGCCGCTCCGCAGAAATTTCCGCCGCGCATGATGGCGACCGTGCTCCGCCACATGCGGGTTCGGGCCACAATCACCGACGAAGACCGGCGTCTGATCCTGTTCTACATGACCCAGTAACCACGAAGACTACCGCCCCCGAGCCAATGACAAAACTTTCCAGGATTCGTCATATGTTGGTGTGGGCTGCGGCGGCAAGCGCTTTACTGGTCGGATTGCCTCGCGCCAGCGCGCAAGCCCGTGTCATCGAGATCACCGCCGATAGCGACAGCCGCTACAAGATCGCCGGCCAGCGTACTCCGGAGATCACGGTCAAAGCAGGCGAGCAGGTGCTTCTGCGGGTGACGGCGCATAGAGGCAAATCGTGGAATCGCGATGGTTCGATTCATGGCTTCACCCTGCTGCGAGCCAAGGACCGGACCAAGGTGGACGGGTGGGACCTGCTTTTCAAGCCCGGGAAGCAGGAATTCCTCCTCACTGTTCCCAATGAGCCGGGCGCGTACGAAGTGGTTTGCACGGTAATTTGTAGCGAAGACCACGAAGGCATGCACATGAAGGTTACCGTGCTGCCGTGAAGCAATGGGGCAGGGGAGTGTCTATGAATGCGTCCAGATTTCGCATCATGATTTGCTGTGCAGCAGCAGCGATGGCGCTGGCGAGTGCTGCCTATGGGCAGAACGCGCACGTGTTTCACGGAGAAGTGTCCGACAGCCAGTGTGCCTTGAACGTGCACTCGCTTACGCGGTCTCATCAGGAGATGCTCAAGTCGAAGTCGATGGGTGGGACGTCGAACACCTGCTCGGTGTATTGCATCGAGCATCTGGGCGGCTATCTCGTCCTGTCGGTCGGGCAACGATGTGTATCGTCTCGACCGATCCGATCTGGTGCATGGCTACGAGGGACAGCGAGTTGCGGTCACCGGCAGTCTCGACAGCAAACTCAAGCAGATTCACGTTCTGAAGATTGATCTGGACAACGGGCACTAGTTTTCTTTCCTGCCTCGGTCAGCAGGAACACGGCAAGGATGGCCATCTCCGGCTCAATGGGATGCCGGTAGCGCGGACCGGGGTAGACGATGTAGTAGATCGCCGGATAGAGCAGAATCAGCCAGAACACCAGCCACGCGCCCGGTTTGTGCAACCTCACTGCGCGCGCCAATCCCCAGAACATCAGCACGGACGAGGCTAAGAAGAGCGAGTTCTTGGCGTCGCTCATCCACCACGGCTGCGTCGCTTTGGGCGGTCCAGCCCAGTAATAGATGAACCGCTTGGCGCAGAGGCCGGCGAACCGCCCATAGTCCGCCGTGATGTAATCGACGGCCTGCCGCTTGCGCATGGCGATGTAGGGCAGTTCGCCCATCGTCTGAAACTGCCGCATCGCGTAGGGGTCATGCGGCGGATCCAGATACAGCATCAGCGTGCCGTCGGCGCCGGGACCGTTCCCCAGGCGGAGTTCGGCGCCAAAATTGTCGCGAATGAAAATGAACTTGCCGAATGTCTCATAGTTGCGGACCAGCCAGGGCGTGATGCATGCCAGGAAAACTACAGAGGCGAGCACCACGCCGGCTAACGATTGCTTGCCGCTTTTCGCGCGGCGGTGCCAGGCCCACAATCCCGCGGCCGGCAGAAATGATAGCAATGACGTACTGCTCAATGCGGTGATGCCCCAGAGCAATCCGAACTGAAGCCAAGGCATCCAGCCGTCGCGATCTTCCAGAGTCAGAGCCAGCCAGAAGATCGTAGACAGCAGCAGCGCCGCCAGGCTCGTCTCCCAGACCGCTCGGGTGCACCAGAACAGGACGTTGGGCAGCAGGGCCCAGGCCCACGCCGAGCCGACCGCGACCCTCTCGGAAAAGATCCTGCGCGCAATGCGAAAAATCGGGACGCAGGTCAGTGCCGAGAAGACGCTGTTCATCGTTAGCAGCACGAATGCCGATGCTTTTGAATAAATTCCGAAAACCAGAAAGACGCCCGCGGTTAGATACGGGTATAGCGGAGGCTCCCACGCGGTGGGTCCGGTCGACGGACCGAACGGACTGCTGAAGCCGTGTCCGGAAGCCAGCGACGCGCCGATCCGGCCCATCTCCCAGCCAAAGCCGAAGCTGTCGTCCGAGCTTTTGAACTTGTAGGTATGGCCGATGACGATCCAGGTGACGCGGAGAAGTAAGGCAATCGCGACCATCCAACGCGGCGACGTACGGAGGCGCGTCCAGACATTGTTGAGCCGACCGGATGCTGATGCGCGGTCCACATCCTGCGCTGGTCTGGATTCCATGAGTGGTTCTATTTGTAGCTGAGGGAAGCGCTATGGGCAACGTCCTGTGTTGAAGGCCGAGTATATACCTTTGGAAATTGAGCGCGCCCTGTCGGAAGGCCCGCAGACCATCACCAGGAAGGGTGGGGCACCCGCCTAGGAGTCCCGATCCGGTAAAATAGAAGTTTTCAACGGGACGCCTTGTTGATTTCTGATCTCATCTTGACCGCGACGCTGGCGGTGTGGGCCGCCCCCAAGGGGGTGCTGCCTTACATCCGGCAGCATTTTCTGGATACTACGTTTCGCGGGCTGTACCGTGCCAACGCATTTGATGTGGCGCTGCTGATTCCGTATTTCATCGTCTTGATTCTGCTGGCGGGCTATGGAATGCATCGCTACATCCTTGTGTATCTCTATTACAAGCACCGGAAAAAGCGCACGACCGAGCCGGCGGCGTATTTTGAAGGGCTGCCGCGGGTCACGGTGCAGCTGCCCATTTTCAATGAGCAGTACGTCGTGGAACGGCTGCTGGAGTCGATCTGCAAGCTGAAATATCCGCAGGGAAAGCTCGACATCCAGGTGCTCGACGATTCCACCGACGAGACTGTCGAGGTGGCTCGCGATCTGGTCGAGCGGTACGCGGCGCTGGGCAATCCCATCAGCTACCTTCACCGGACGAACCGCGCGGGCTTCAAGGCCGGGGCGCTGGCTGAAGGGATGAAGACGGCGAAGGGCGAGTTCATTGCCATTTTCGACGCCGACTTCACTCCGCCGGAAGATTTTCTGATGCGGACCATCCATCACTTTACCGATCCCAAGATTGGGATGGTGCAGACGCGCTGGACGCACCTCAATCGCCATTATTCGTTCTTGACCGAAGTAGAGGCCATCCTGCTGGATGGGCATTTTGTGCTGGAGCACTCGGGGCGCGCGCGCACGGGACTGTTCTTCAACTTCAATGGCACCGCCGGGATGTGGCGGCGCGCGGCGATCGAGGAAGCCGGAGGCTGGCAGCACGACACGTTGACCGAAGATACCGACCTCTCGTATCGCGCCCAGCTCAAGGGATGGAAATTCATCTATTTGCAGGATGTGGAATGCCCTGCCGAACTGCCGGTGGAGATGACTGCCTTTAAGACGCAGCAGGCGCGCTGGGCCAAAGGATTGATTCAGACAGGGAAAAAGATTCTGCCACGGGTGCTGCGCAGCGATGTTCCGCTGCACACCAAGATCGAGGCGTGGTATCACCTGACGGCGAATCTGAGCTACCCGCTGATGATTATGCTTTCGGTGTTGCTGCTTCCGGCCATGGTCATTCGCTTCTACCAGGGCTGGTTTCAGATGCTGTACATCGACGTGCCGCTGTTCATGGCGTCGACGTTCTCGATTTCAAGCTTCTACCTGGTTTCGCAGCGCGAACTGTTTCCCCGAAGCTGGCCGCGGGCGTTGTTGTATCTGCCGTTTCTGATGGCACTGGGAATAGGGCTGACCGTCACCAACACCAAAGCGGTCATCGAGGCGCTCATCGGCAAGGAAAGCGCGTTCGCACGAACTCCGAAGTACAGTGTCATCTCGAAGCAAGACAAAGTGGGGGCCAAGAAGTACCGCAAGCGGCTGGGATGGGTTCCGTGGCTGGAGTTGGTGATCGGCACCTACTTCGCGCTCACGGTGTACTATGCCGTGGAGAACGAAAATTACATCACGGTGCCGTTTCTGCTATTGTTCGTCGTGGGGTACTGGTACACAGGGTTGATGTCATTGCTGCAGGGCCGGTTTGGAGGCGCCTCGGTGAGGGCGACCACGCACACAAAGCCGTTCCCGGTGGGAGTGTAGGGATTAGGGCGTAGTTGCTCGTGGCATCCCGCTGCAAAACAATGGGCTCTGATCGCCTGTCTTCACACCTTGCAAGAAACTCCGCAGTTGGTCGAAGGCATCGGCGACTAGTGACCGGGTGTGCATGGGAGCCTGTGCCGTCCCTGCGGGGTCTGTGTCGTAGCTGTTCTTCGCCCCTTTAGGGGGCTTGTCCATTTTCCACTCGCGATCCACGGCTTTCGCCCCTTCGGCAGGCTCAGGGCACGCTGTGGGCTGCATTCTTTCGCCGCTACGCGGCTTGGAAATGCTTCGTTCACCTCTTCAATTAGAAGTTGTCGCGGAGGACGGTGCTGCCAAGGAAACCGGGAGATTTCCGTGCTTGCCTCTCTGCTCAGGCCGGTCGTATCGAAGGAGTAGCGGCTGTGAACTCGGGTATTCCCGACAACCCGCCGCGCTGATTTCTGGCCTTCGCTTGACCGCTCATTTACAATCCTGTCGCTGAACGTTCTCATCGGCAAGACTCTATCTGTTCCAGGATGTGGATCGTTTGAAAGGAGGATGCGATGCTTCTCTCGCGTAGGATTCTCCACTCCGCCGCCCTCGCAGTCCTGTTGGTTTTGATACTGAGTTGTGGTGGTGCTCATGACTCCGACGAATACTTCGTTCTGGTATCGGCAAATTTGCAGGTTCCTTACTGGAAGACCGCCGGTGCGGGATTTTCGAATGCCGCCGCGCAGATGAAAGTGCGCTCCGATTTCATGGGACCACAGAATTATGATCCGAAGGCGGAACGCGACGCGGTGGATCAGGCTGTGCAGAAGAAGGCCACTGGCATTTTACTTGCCGTAACCGACCCGGCACTGCTCAAGGACAGCATTGACAAGGCCGTGGCCGCGGGGGTGCCGGTAATCACAATCGACTCGGATGCACCGTCGAGCAAGCGCCTGTTTTTCATCGGAACCAATAACTATCAGGCGGGAGTCACCGGCGGGCAGCGACTGGCGCAGGAACTCAAAGGCAAAGGCAATGTCGTGGTCTTCACCATGCCGGATCAGTCGAATCTGCAGGAACGGCTGCGCGGCTACAAAGAGTCGCTGGCCCGGACGCCGGGGATCAAGATTACTCGTGTGGTCGATATCCAGGGCGATCCCCGCATCGCATTCGATACGACCACGCAGATCGTAGGCAAGGAGCGCGACAAGGTCGACGGCTTTGTATGTCTGGAAGCGCAATCGGGCAAAGAAGTAGCGGGCGTGCTCAACAGCTATCACGTGACGGGAAAAGTAGTGATCGCGATGGACACTGATCCGGAGACCCTCGACTGGATCCAGAAGGGCGTGATTGCGGCCACCATCGCGCAGAAACCCTACACCATGGCCTTCGTCGGCATGCAGATGCTCGACACTCTCTATCATCACAAGCCGTCGGCTTTGGACGCGGACTGGTCAAAGGACAGCTTTGCGCCGATTCCGAGCTTCGTAGATACGGGTTCGGGCCTGATCGATAAGAGCAACGTGGATGCCTTCCTGCAGGCAGGGAAGAACCTGGCGGCGCCGAAATAAGCGTCGAGAATTGGGAAATTGGTGAATTCAGTAATTGAGCGGTTGAAAACCAACTTCGGCACTTGATTTACTCAATTACTAGAATTACCCAATTTCTCAATTTCCCTACGAGATGTATTCCTGGATGTACTCGTCTTTGCTGTGCGTCAGTTCGCGAACGTCACCGTCGAAGATGACTTTGCCATCGCGGAGCATAAGAAAACTCATGGGCACGTCACAAAATTGCCCGCGCGGAAGGGAGCGCATCTGGTTGGTCTGGTTGTCGAACTGGTGCGTGGCCATGATGAAGGCGTCCTGCAGGTGATGACTCACGAGCAGCGAACTGGTCTTATAGACGTCGCGCTGCTTCATGATCAGTTCGATGATTGTGTTGGAAGTGACCGGATCGAGACCGCCGGTAGGCGAGTCGTAGAGGAGCACTTCAGGCGCGGTAATAATGGCCCGCGCGATGGCCACGCGGCGCCGCATGCCCCCAGAAAGCTCTGAAGGAAACTTGTCGATGGTATGTTCCAACTCGACAAAGCGGAGCGCCTCCCGCACGCGGGCTTCGATGTCGGGGTCATCAAAGCCACGTTCCTCGATCAGTCGGTAGCCTACGTTCTCGCGCACGGTGAGCGAGTCGAATAGAGCGCCTTCCTGAAACACCATCCCGATTTTGGCGCGCAGAGCGAATAGATCTTGCTCGCGCGTCTGGGTCACGTCGTTGCCCAGCACCAGGATTCGGCCGGAGTCGGGCTTGAGCAGGCCCAAGGCGAGTTTCAGGATCGTACTCTTGCCGGATCCCGCTACGCCGAACAAGGCTTTCGTCTCACCGAACGGCAGGCAAAACGATACTCCGCGCAACACCTGATTCTCCTCGAACTCAAGATGCACATCCTGGAATTCGATGGCGTGGGGGGACGATTCCTGGCTTGTCGTGGAGGCGGAGTCGAGAGGCAAGGTTGGTGCGGACATGCGGCTAGTTATACGACAACACGTTCATCAGGAATTGCGTGACAAACAGGTCGAGCACGACGATCAAAACCGAGGCGGCCACTACGGCCTGCGTGGTGGCCCGGCCTACTCCTTGCGTGCCTCCGCGGGCCGTCATTCCATAGAAGCAACCCACGGTGGCGATGATGAAGCCGAACAGGAGCGGCTTGACCAGCCCCATGAAGACATCCTCAAACACCAGCGCCTGCCAGGCGTTGCTCCAGTACTGGCGGGAGTCGAGGTTCAGGAGAATTTTGGATACAAACAATCCGCCGGCCAGGCCGACGAAGTCCGAGAGGATGGTCAGGAAAAACAACATGAAAACCGTGGAGACGACGCGGGGCGCAACCAGCTTTTTCATGGGATCGGTGCCCAAGGCGCGCATGGCCTCGATCTGCTCGGTCACCACCATGGACCCGAGTTCACTGGCCATCCCTGATGCGTTTCGCCCCGCGACCATCAAGCCGGTGAGCACTGGGCCTAATTCGCGCACCATGGAGAGCGACACCAACTGGCCGATTAGAGTGATCGAACCGAATCGCTGCAACGTGTTCGCGCTCTGCACCGCCAGCACGGCGCCCGTGAAGAAACCCGTCAGGACGACGATGGGCAGGGATCCCACACCGATCAGGTCAGCCTGCTGGACCATATCCGCGAAATAGACAGGTTTGCGAAACAGGTTAGCCACGGACCGCGCCGTCATCACGGTGTAATCCTGAACCGCCAGGACTTTCTGCTTGGCGAACTCCGTGGGCGAGGTTAGTTCCATGCGATTCGGAAGAGCCGGGACGTCGCGGGCGCGAAGCACTGGCTTGACCGAACTATAACAGAGAAAGCTGTCAGCTATCAGCCGTCAGCTGATCGAACGACGCGGCGGGGAGTTGAGTCTGGCAGAGAGCTGAGAGCTGAGAGCTGAGAGCTGAGAGCTGAGAGCTGAGAGCTGAGAGCTGAGAGCTGAGAGCTGAGAGCTGAGAGCTACTTCTATCCTCGGCCCTTCTTTTTGATTTCGATATTCAGGCGGCGGATTTTCTGGTTGAGTGTGGAGAGCGGGACGTGGAAGCGCTCGGCGGCCTCGGTTTGGTTCCAGTTGCAGCGTTCGAGCATGTCGGTGATGACGCGGCGCTCGACGTCTTCGACAATTTCAAATAACGATGCGTCCGACGGTGGGTCGTGCAGCGTGAGCGAAGAGCCGCGTCCCATCATGGAGTCGGGAAGCAGGTCCATGCTGATCTCCGGCCCGGAAGAGAGCACGACGGCGCGTTCAATGACATTCTCCAGTTCACGCACGTTGCCCGGCCAGGAGTAGGCCATCAGCGGACGCAGCGCTTCGGGAGTGATGCGCGGCGCGGGGCGGCCGTTCTCTTCGGCGTACTTCTTCAGGAAAAATTCCACCAGCAGCGGAATGTCTTCCTTGCGCTGGCGCAGCGGGGGAAGTTCGACGGTGATGACGTTCAGGCGATAGAAGAGGTCTTCGCGGAACCGGCCTTCGCGCACCATATGGCGCAAGTCGATGTTGGTGGCAGCGATGATGCGCACATCCACCTGAATTTCCTGAATTCCGCCCAGGTGCATGAACCGGCGGTCCTGCAGTACGCGCAAGATCTTGGCCTGTGTCTCCAGACCCATGGTGGCGATTTCGTCGAGAAACAGCGTGCCTTTGTCCGCTACCTCGAACAAGCCCTTTTTCGAAGCGATGGCGCTGGTGAACGCTCCCTTGAGGTGGCCGAAGAGGGTGGATTCCAGCAAATCCGTGGGCATGGAGCCGGTGTTGACCGGAACGAAGGGTCTGTCGCGGCGCGGCGAGTTCAGGTGGATGGCTTTTGCGATCACTTCTTTGCCGGTGCCGCTCTCCCCCTGCAACAGCACGGTGGAGCGGCTGTTGGCCACCTGCGCGACCAGATCGAAAATCTTCAACATGGGCTCGCTCTTGCCCACGATATTCTCGAAGTTGTAGCGTTGTTTGAGAGCGCGTTTGAGCTGGACATTTTCTTCTTCCGCCCGGCGCCAGCCGACTGCGGCGCGCACATCGGCGAGAAGTTTTTCGTTGTCCCACGGCTTCTGCACGAAATTTGCAGCGCCCGACTGCATGGCGCGCACGGCGTTTTCGACCGTGCCATAGGCGGTAATCATAATGACGGGCAGACGCGAGTCGTGGGAACGAATCTCGGAAAGAATTTCCATCCCATTGCGGCCGGGCAGAGTCAGATCGAGCAGCACCAAATCAAACGGGTGGTCCGCCATTTGCGAGAGGCCGTCTTCCCCGGTGACTGCGGTCTCGACTTCGAACCCTTCCATCTCGAGCAGAGTCTGCAAAGATTCGCGAATCTCGGCCTCGTCGTCAATGATGAGCACTGAACCGGTTGGCGAAGGATCGCCGTTCATCGTTCCGCGCTCGATGACTGCTGCTTCAGACATGAACAGCCTTCCTGCTCAGGGGAAAGTCCAGGGCAAAGGTCGTCCCGGCCCCCGGATTACTTTCTACGCGTATTTTGCCGGCATGCTCCTGGATGATGCCGTAGGTGACCGAAAGTCCCAGGCCAGTGCCGCGCTTTTGACCCTCTTTGGGGGCCGTCTTGGTCGTGAAGAAGGGATCGTATATGCGTTGGATATGTTCGGGTGCGATGCCCGATCCGGTGTCGGACACTCGTACGCTGACCATGTCGCCATTGGTGGTGGCCACGTTCAGCGTGCCGCCTCCCGGCATGGCGTCCTTGGCGTTGAGGAACAGGTTGAGGAAGACCTGCTGCAGTCTTCCGGGATTTCCCTGAATGGCGGAAATTCCTGTGGTCAACTCCGAGTGCACTTGAACCTTGGCAATTTTGAACTGGTGCTCGAGAAGCGCGAGCGTGTCGGTGATGACCTTGTTAATGTCGACATCGGCGAACTCGGTTCCGCTGGTCCGCGAGAAGTTCAGCAGGTTGCTGACGATTTCCGAAGCGCGGAAGGTTTGCCGCGTGATCTTCTCGAGCAATCCCGACTTCTGGGGGTCGCCCTGCAGTTGCTTGGCGAGCATTTGGGTGTACGACGAAATCACGGCCAGAGGCGTGTTTACCTCGTGCGCCACACCGGCTGCCAGCAGACCGATGGATGAGAGTTTGTCAGCTTGCGAAAGCTGGCCCTCGAGCTCCACGCGTTCGGTGATGTCATCCATGATGACGAGGCGCCCGATCACCTGGAACGTGCGCGTCACCAGCGGTGCAATGGCCACATTGACCGTTCGCGTCTCACCCGCCGGAGTCTGCAGACGGAACTTGTACAGGTTGTTAATGCCGGCGTTCTGCCGTACGCGGTAGAACTCCTCGACGAATTCCGGCGGGAAGACGCTCTGCACGGGTTGCGTGAGGGTCTGCCACCGCGGTAGCGCATACATCACTTCCATCTGCGCGTTCCAGCTCTCGATGCGGTCTTCCATGTCGAGCGCCATGACGCCGACGTTGATGGATTCGACGATATTTTCGTTGAAGTCCTTGAGGCGCTCGTACTCCGCCACCTTCTGCTGCAGCGAAGCGTAGAGGCGGCCGTTCTGGATGGCGATGCCGAGATAGCCGCCGAGGGTCTCGAGCAACTCCATGTCTTCGCTGGAGAGGTAGTCGCCCTTGGTGGTCTTTCCCAAGCCCAGCACGGCGACGGTTTTCTGCTGCGCGCGGCAGGGGATGTAGTAGTTCAGATCGAGGCGGGCAATGGCGTCCTGCGATCCCGCGGTTTCGCGCGGCACCTGGTGCGTGTTCTCGAAGAACATGTGTCCCGCCGGTTCGGGGCGGGGCGCGCTCAGGAATGTCAGGTCGAGCTTACCGATGGGATTCATGCCAACGGACTTGGAGAGGACGAATTGATCGGCCTCTTCGCCAGCGCGCAAGAAGATCGCGATGCGGTCCACGGCCAGGGTGCGCGACAGGCGGTCCGATACTGACGAGAGCAGCGCGTTCAAATCCGTTTCAGAACCCAGCTCACGGCCAAATTCAATCAAGGTTCGCCGGTAGTCATACACGGTGCGGTAGAAGAACTGGTCGACGCGGTCCTGAATCCACTTGCGCACCGGATCAAACAGCAGCGCGGTTACGACCACTGCCAGGATCAGGCCCATCCGTCCCGTGCCCGGCTGCCGCATCTGGACCAGCGTGGCGACTCCCGCGACCAGCCCAAAATACATTCCCACGACAGCCGCGGCTGCCAGGGTGTAAACCACGCCACGCTTGAAGATCAGGTCAACGTCCATCAGGCGGTAGCGGAAGATGGCGTAGCCGAAGGTAAGCGGCAGCAATCCCAGCGACAGCACCGACAACTTCATCCCCGTGGCAGGGAGCGAACCCATCAGGTAGGGAACGACGTAGAACAGCGTGTAAGGAACAATGGCGAGAATGGTGCCCCGCGTTACCCATTTCAGTTGCTGGCGCAGGATCGTCGTGCTCGCCAGACGGTAGCTGTACCAGAGGACCCCAGCCGCGGCGACAAACAGCACCGCTCCGTAGGCCATTTCCTGGCGGTCCATATCCCAGCGCAGGTGCCCACTCGCCTGCGCCAGGCGCAAGGCCATGATGTGCCTTCCCAGAAGCGCGGCGCCGGGCAAGTATGCCAAGGCCAGCAGCCAGGGGCGCTGACGAACGAATTGCCTCTTCTCGGGAAACGTCAGCACGAAGTGCAGGAACAGGGCGGGCTGCAAGACCCAGGCGACGATGTTGCTCCAGTAAATCGTCCAATCAAAGTCGTTCAGCTTGCCGGTGTACTTGAACGAATATGCGATGAAAGATATAAGGCAAAAAACGTAGAAGTGCGTGGAGCCGGGTGCGGTCCAGCGACGCAGCAAAACGTAGATGCCGATACCCAGATAAATCAAGGCAATCAGGCGCAGCCAATTATTCAGGGATCGATCCGCGGGAATCAGGATGACGTTGGAATCCAGCGTGACTGACTGGCGGATCAGCGAGTAGGTAGCCTTGGACCAGACGCCGGTGTTGTAGAGCTGGCGCACCAATCCTGGAGTGCTTTTAATTTCCTGACCATTGACGGAAACCAACTGATCTTCGGGCTTGATGCCGGCTTTCGCTCCCGGTCCTGCGGGATCGACGCGGTCGGCCACCAGGCGGCCGCCATGCTCCACCCACCAGACGCCATCGTCGGGAACGGCAGAGTCGCGTTCCTTCTGAAAATTGAAGCCGGCAAAGACCACCGCAGCCACGGTCAGCAGAAACAACAGGACGGCTACAAATCGAGCTTGGCTTTCCCGATTCATGGTTTTCGGTACTGGCCCCGGACCCTTAGGAGGCTGTGGAGGCGTGGGAGCGACATCCCATTGATCCTCAATGAGCAACTTCGCTGCCACGTCGAGCCTCATTTCTCAGACGCTAAGTCCCACAGATAACACTACTTCCAAAATTATAGATGCATTTTTGAACAGCAACTATGCATTTTTGGATGTTTCTGTGGGATTCGGTATCAAGTTGCCCGCGGCTCGAAGTCCTCGGCGCTAGCCCGCTTTTGCGCTGTTCTTGGAAGTCTCTGGAGGGTCATCATCCCACTCAAAGGACAGCGCACGGGACGTTGTTTCAATGGGCTGCAGTTCCGGAATGTCTTCGGCGACCGCTGCTCCCAGCTCCGCAAACTTGCGCGCGGAAACGAGCACGCGGTTTTCCAGCGATCCGACGGCCTGGTTGTAGGCTTCGACCGCGCGGTCTAGGTTGGTGCCGACGCCGGTGATGTGTCCTGCGAGTTTTCGCAGGCGGTCGTGGAGTTCTTTGCCTAGAACGCTGATCTGTTGCGCGTTGCGCGCCAGTTTCTCCTGGTTCCATCCGTAGGCGACGGCCTTCAGCAGCGCGATTAATGTGGTTGGCGATGCCGGAATCACGCGCTGCAGAACGCCCTGTTCGATCAGGCCGGGATCCTGCTCCAGCGCGGCGCTGAAAAATGTTTCGCCCGGCAGGAACATCACCACGAACTCCGGCGTGGCCTCGAATTGCTCCCAATAATTCTTGCCGCTCAGCGTCTTCATGTGGTCGCGCACTTGGCGCGCGTGATTGGCGAGGCAGGAACGCCGCACTTCTTCATCGGTGGTTTCGAAGGCGTCAAGGAAAGCTTGCAGAGGCGTTTTCGCGTCGACCACGACCTGTTTGCCACCGGGCAACTTCACGACCAGATCGGGGCGGAGACGGCCGCTTTCGCTGGTCACCGTTTCCTGTTCGGCGAAGTCGCAATAGGACAACATGCCCGCAATCTCGACCACGCGCCGCAGTTGGATTTCGCCCCAGCGTCCGCGCACGTTCGGAGTACGCAGGGCACGCACCAGATTGCCGGTTTCCGATTGCAATTCTTTTTGCGTGGTGATCAGGGATTGAACCTGGGCCTTGAGATCGCCATACGCCTCGCCGCGCGCGACTTCCATCTGCTGAATCTGCGCGTCTACCTTGCTCAGCGACTCGCGCACCGGCGTGACGAGATCGGCGACCGCTTTCTGACGGGCGTCGAGATCGCCTTTGGCCTCGCTCTGAAAACGCTTCAGCGTTTCCTGCGCGATCTGTAAGAACGAAGAATTATTGCTCTTCAGGGCATCCGCGGCCAGGGCTTTGAAGGCGTTTTGCAAGTCTGCGGCGGCGCGATCGCCAGCTTTCGTCAGCAATTCGATCTTCTCGTTGCTGGCCTTTCGTTCCGATTCCAGAGCGGATTCTAATCTGGCGCGGCTCTCCACCAGGTTGCGCTGATCCTGCAAAAGCCGCGCCAGATCGGCCTTTGCAGCCGCTAATTCCTTCTCTGTCAATGATAAACGAGCCTGTAGCGCGGCCGTGCGCGAACGCACCGCCAGCCATGCAAGCAGGACGCCAAACAACAGGCCAATGCCCCCACTGATCCCTAGTTCCATAGACACAGGTAACTTCTCACCCTCAGGTCCGGCTTCTAGCCTAGCACCAGCAGCAAATTAAGTCTGAGCACCTCTTGAGCCGATAAGTAGTTTGAGCTGAAACTCGATCCCTCCCAGGATCTCGTTGGACAGGCCAGATAGATGGATAGAGCCACCAGATTGTTGTTAGCGTTCCTGCTCAGCGTGGGCGCCGCCACTGTACAGCCCGCGAATCGCTTGATGGCTTCCCCGGCAGAAGGACCCCGAGCCGCAGGCCAACCAGCCCAGCAAGCCACTCTGAAGCCCGCCGCCGCTAAGGCTCCCGACATTCCATTTGACGATGATCTTCAGACTGAACAGCAGTTGCTTGTATTAGCCAACCAGTCGCGCCAGAAAACCGGAGCGCCTCCGCTCACGATGGACGCAGGACTTTCGCAAGCGGCCCGCATTCACGCGCAGGCCATGCTGGAAGCGCGGCGACTTTCGCATCAATTTGACGGTGAGCCCTCCCTCCCCCAACGTTTGGCCGCCACCACTCAACTCCAGCTTGAACAGGAGGCAGAAAACGTTGCGCTCGACTATGACGCGGAGCATGGACATCAGCATCTGATGCTTTCACCCCCGCATCGCGCGAACCTCCTCAACCCGTCCTATAACGTGGTCGGGCTGGGCGTGGTTCGTAGCGGAGACCGGCTGTACATCGTGCAGGACTTCGGATATGCCCTCCCCAACTATTCTGCAGCGGAAGTGAAAGAGCGCATCGCCGCGGCCGTGAACCAGAGGCGTCACCAGGCCCGCCAGCATGAACTGCCACGTCTCGATCTGCCCGTTGCCGACGACGCTGCCTGTTCCATGGCGCAGGCCGACAAGCTCGGAACCTCCTCCGTTCGTAAGCTTGCCCAACGCTTCACCGTTCTCACCTACACCAGCCTGCATCCGGAAACGTTGCCCACCGGAACGTCCCACGCCATCGCGAGCCGCAATCTGCACAGCTTTTCAATCGGCGCTTGTTACGGACGGACTGACACGTATCCCACGGGCGTGTACTGGGTGGTGTTGTCGTTGGAGTGAGAGTGAGACCCGCCTGATTGGCACGCCGCCGCCATTCTCGACTAGACTACCTTTCCCGCTTTGCAAAGAACTGTAAATGTTGTGGCTTTTTTCCAGCGTATGCTTCAAGCTAAAGCGGCGTCGCCATTTTGGTCAGGCGCCGGTTTTGGCCCGTTTGACGCGCGTTACCGGTGTTCCTTCCATACTGGCATTTTCGCTACAAAGCCCTGCGGTAGTTTCGGAGTTCTTCGTCATGATTCGGAGAGGGATTTCTTTCTCTGCAGCCAAAGCGCTGATTCTGGGATCTGTCTTGCTGGCGTATCCGCTGGCGGCGACTGCCCAGCGCCACGGCAGCGGGGGAATGGCAGGCGGAGGCCTTTCCGGAAATAGCCGCCCGAGCGGAGTCAAAGAAGAGGACAGTCTAAAGGACTTTCACCAGGCGATGGCACTGCAGGCAACCAGCCCGCAGGCTGCGGAGTTTCAGACCCTGGTGAAAAGTACGGAGGCCGCTAAAGCCGAACTCCAAGTGTTTCTACAGGAGTTGCACAAGGAAAATGGAACGGCGGAATCTGCCCATCGGGAGGCTCTGGATCAAGCACTTGAGACGGCACGGAGCGAGAACAAAAAGTTTCAACAAGGATTCTCCGCTGCGCAGAAGTCTGGACTTAAAGATATCGCCAAGAGACTGGCAAAAGCGGACTCTGAGCTTGAACAAGAAGCGAAGAGGCTGGGTCAGAGTGTGGATGGCAAGGCTGCCGGCGCTGAAGTTGCGGCGCACGCCGAGAGTCTCGACAAGGCGTTGACGGATTTCTACGACCAACAACTTGCGCTCGGAAGGGAAATGAGCATCACGCTGGCCAATGGCCAGGATCTGGCTTTCACTCTTCCCGCGGTGAATCATCCGGTCAACATTGCAAATCGGACGATCGCGGTCCCGGTTTCGGGTGCGCTCGCGCAGATCGAGGCGCAGGGCGACCTGCGCACATTTAACCTTCAGCTGACCGCTGATCTGTCCGACCTGCAACAAAATATTACTGAACTCCTTCGGACCCAGCTCGACACCTCGGAGAGCTGCGGGCAACGAGTCGCGATTCGGCGGGCAACACTCACGCCTTCGACTCCTGCAAGCGTTCTGGTGGTGCAATTGCACTTTGAGCGCTGGACCTGCTCTCAGATGTTTGGTCAGCAAACCTCGAACGAATTGGCGGAAGGGGAGGGGACGGTTGAGATCAAGTTGACTGCCGCGGTGGAAAAACCGAGCACATTGAAGATGGCGGCCTCGTTCGGGCGCATCGATGCGACCGGCATGATGGGCGAGGCGCTGCGCTCCGGTTCTCTGGGCGAGGATTTGCGCGATACGGTCATACAGTCCGTTCTTACCGCGGCGCAATCCGGGTCGGATTTCAAGATTACACTTCCACCAGCGGTGCAGAATTCCGCCGTAGTCCAAAGCGCCAGATTCCAGGACGCGGGCGTTGGGAATTTGACTCTCCGGCTGGACGGTCAGATCAAAATCTCCAACGCACAGGCAGCTCTGTTGGCCAGCCAGCTAAACCAAGCCTTGTCGGCGCAGGAAACTCCACCGCGATAGGCTTAACGCCCCTGGATCGCTGGTTTCCTTGCCGGAAGTGGCTGTGTGCTACTCTTGGGCTGCCCCACCGTCCGCGGTTCCCACTCATGGGATCCAGAGCACAAGTCCGTTTGCCCCAAACCCGCCCGAACCGCGTCCGCTTCGGAGTCTGTGTAGTAGCTCCATCGCGTCTGGAAAAGTGGAAGACACGACACAGTACCAGCCGCGAAGCGGCGAAAGAATGCAGCCCACGGCGCAAGCCGTGGGTGGTAAGTGGGAAATCAGCAAGCCCCGGAGGGGCGACAGAAAAGCTATGAAACAGACTCGCTTCGGTACGGCTGGCTGGTCTTACAAGGACTGGGAGGGCGTCTTTTATCCTTCGGGAATGCAGCACCGCAAGCTGCATCCGCTGGAATACCTGGCGCGCTTTTTCGATACCACGGAGATCAATACATCGTTCTACGGCCCGATCAAGGCACAACTGGCCAAGCTCTGGTGCCGCAAGATCGCGGCGGTGAATCCCGGCTTCCTGTTCACTGCGAAGCTTTATCGCGCCTTTACGCACTCGCCCGTCGCGGTGATGGGGCCTACATCTGCCGCCACCATTCGCCCGACCGACGACGACGAAGCCCGCACTCGCGAAGGCTTAGACGTCCTCGCCAACGAGGGACGCCTGGGGGCGCTGCTCATTCAGTTTCCTCTGTCGTTCAAGAACACTTCATTGAACCGGGAATATCTCGACCGCTTGCTGCGACAGTTCATCGAATATCCGCGCGTGGTGGAAGTGCGCGACTCCAGTTGGGATAATGCCGAGACGCTGGCGGCTTTCGCGCAAAAGAGTGTCGCCTTCTGCAATATCGATCAGCCGGTCCTCGGACGCTCGCTCGCCCCCACCGAACACGTCACCGCGCCCATTGCCTATATCCGTCTGCACGGACGCAACTACGATCAGTGGTTCGATTCCGACAACCGCGACGACCGCTACAACTATCTCTATAACGAAAGGGAACTGGCAGGCTGGAAGGAACGAATCGAAAACGTCGCCGCGAAGGCGGAGACGACGTACGTGATTACGAATAACCACTTCGAGAGCAAGGCCGGCGTCAATGCCCTGGAGCTGAAGGCGATGGTGACCGGCAAGCGAGTGGCAGCCCCGCCAACGCTGGTTCAGAAATATCCCGAGTTGAGAAGGTTCGCCGATCCCGCCCAGGACTCCGACGGTACGGTCGCATATGCGCTAACCTAAGGCGAGGCTCCCTCCGGTTTGCCCGAATGCACCAGTCGTTTTCCACAGTCCTCCACAACAAAAAATCCCTCCCCTGTGACGAACAACCTTGACCGAGGTTACAGATGGCGCACAATGGAACCGTGCGCAGACGCATCAGCAACGACTTGGCAGTGACTGGCATCAGGCGCCTAATGCCGCATGATCGGCCATCCGCTTCTTGTTGTAGCGCAGCGCTACATTCATGAAGACATCGCCGAGGGAGGTTTCGAAGCAGATCATCAGCGCTTCCGTGTCTTCGCTGGTCTTGTCGCCCTCTTGAGCAGTGAGAAGCAGCGGGGGATGTACGCGGAAATGGAAGCCCTGGTCGTTGAGCGCAGAGATGGCGTTACCCACGACTTGGTTCGCAAGTTCGAAGATGGTTTCCTTGATCAGCGCGTCCGACTCGGGCAGTTCGGCGCCGGCGTAGTGGCTGGCGACCTTGACTGCCGTCTGCGGTTCGAGGTCGAGTATGATCCGGCCCTCGATGTCACCCGTCAGCGCGATCATGCCCGCCACACCCTTGCGGCGGTAGGCATCCTCTTCCATGGTAAGGTTCGCCACCTTGGTGGTGCCCTGCAAACCTTGCGACAACACGGCGTCCGCCGCATTGATGAAAGGCTGGATCAGTTCCATCTTCATCGAGTTAGACTCCCGCTCCGGCCGCGGACGCCACGGCGCCGTCATCGCCCAGGACGTACTTGATCACTTCGTAGAGCACTTCCGGCTTCACCGGCTTCTGCACGAAATGGCGCGCCCCCCGTTGCAGCGCCGCGACGATGTTTTCCTGATATCCCACCGAGGAAACCATCACGATGCGCGCTTCCGGATGCTGTTGGACAATCCGTTCGGCAGCCTCGATCCCTTCCATCTGCGGCATGGTGATATCCATGAGCACGATGTCAGGATGCGTGCGGTCGAACTCGCTGATGGCAGTCAAGCCGTCCCCGGCCTCAGCCGCCACCTGCCCGCCGAAGGTTTCGATCATGCGGGCCAGATTCTTGCGGGCAAACACGGAGTCGTCCACGATCAAGTAGCGGACCGGCTGCCCGTCCTTGCTGCGTTTCACGGGTGCAAACTGCTCCATACAGACCTCCCTTTCTACTGCATATCACGTCCGACTCGTCCCGCACCAGATCACGCTGGTCACGGGTACGTGCCCGATCTTAGTTTCCGGCGCGCACTGCCCGGCCGGTCGGTCCTATGCTGGATCCCGTGTTCCGTCCGCAAATGGTCTGCAGTGTCGCCCCCATTCCATCCAATCCGATCACGCGCATGGCGTATCCTCGTTCGATCGCCGCTTTGGGCATGCCGTAGACCACGCAAGACTCTTCGCTCTGCGCGATGGTCATGCCGCCTTCTTTTTTCACCGCTCCCAACCCCTCGGCGCCGTCATCGCCCATGCCGGTCATCAGTACTCCGACCGCATGCGTCTTGAATTCTTCGGCCACGCTGCGCAAGAGCACATCCGCGCTGGGGCGGTGCCCGTTCACCCGTGGCTCGTCGCAAAGCACTACGACATCTCCCAGAGGCAGCCGTTTCACTTTCATGTGGCGGCTTCCGGGACAGATCAGCACGCGGCCTGGCTGTAACACATCCCCGGACTGCGCCTCTTTCACCCGCAAGGGGCAGACTTCGTCCAACCGGCGGGCAAACATGTCGGTGAATCCCTCCGGCATGTGCTGCACCACGGTAATGGTTCCGGGAAAGTCTCCGGGCAATTGCGACAACACATATTCCAATGCCTGGGGACCGCCGGTGGAGACGCCGATGGCGACCACCTTGTTCGGAGGTGCGGACGATACCGGCTGTTTTTCGGGCTTGCGAGGAACTCCGTGCAGCAGGCGCGGCTTCAGTTTGCACTCGGCCGCAGCCTTCACTTTGGCAATCAATTCCCGGGCGGTTTCCGCCATGTGTGCGGTGGCGTCTTTGGGCTTGGTTACGAAATCGAATGCACCCAGCCCCAGCGCCTTCATGGTGACCGAGGCGCCTTCGGTGCTGTGGGAACTGAACACGATTACCGGCAGCGGCTGCCGCCGCATGATTTCCTTCAGCGCTTCGATTCCGTTCATGCCCGGCATTTCCAGATCCAGCGTGACCACGCCGGGCTTCAACTCTTCGATTTTTTTCAGGCAGAAGGAACCATCCATCGCTGTTCCGACGACTTCGATGGATTCGTCGGCGGCCAGCATCTGCGGAATCAGCTTGCGCATCAGCGCCGAATCGTCGACCACGAGCACGCGTATCGGATTCTTCTTCATGCCTGGCCTCCCACGGCCGGGCTCAAGGCAAGCCGCATGCGGTCCGTGGACGTCAGCAACAAACCGGAATTCGATTGTCCAGTTTCCTGCGGGCGCCAGCGCGCCACATGCTCCACTACGGCCGGCAAGTTCAGAATCAGCACCACGCGGCCGTCGCCCAGAATGGAGGCGCCCGAGACCAGATCGGTCGAGAATGTCTGGTCGTCCAGCGCTTTGATTACCAATTCTTCTTCGCCTTCCAGCGCATCGACAATCAAGCCGTATTTCCTCTCTCCTGCAGTAATGATGAGCACAAAGAGCTTGGATTTTCGATCTCCGTCGGCCACCGGGCGGCCCAACCGCAGCAGCGGCAGCACCTGGTTGCGCAACTGCAGCACCTCGTAATTGTCCACTTGATGCACTTCCGTTTCGAAGGTTCGCGCAATCTCAAGCACCGCGTTCAGCGGGATGGCATATAACCGCTGCTCGACCCAGAACAGCAGCGCTTTGATGATGGCCAGAGTCAGCGGGAGCTTCATCCGGAAGGTTGTACCTTTCCCAGGGCGAGTCTCCACGCTGATGGAGGCCTTCAGCCGGTGCAGCACATTCTGAACCACGTCCATGCCAACGCCGCGTCCGGAGACTTCGGTGACCTCGTCGGCAGTGCTGAAGCCGGGACGGAAAATGAAGTCGAAGACTTCCGTGTCGGTAAGCCGAGCGACTTCCTCGGCCGTCGCCATCCCCAGCTCAACGGCCTTGGCGCGAATCTTTTGTACGTCGATCCCACGGCCGTCGTCGGTGACTTCGACGATGACCTGATTGCCCTGGTGATACGCGTTCAGCCGGATGACCCCTTGCGGCGCCTTGCCCAGTTTGCGGCGCTCTTCGGCAGGCTCAATGCCGTGACTCACAGCGTTGCGCACGAGATGGGTGAGGGGCTCAGCGATGGCATCGAGAATTCCTTTGTCGAGATCGGTGTCCTGCCCGCTAATATCAAGCTCGACTTCGCGCCCGCATTGCCGCGACACATCGCGCACCATGCGGGGGAAGCGCCGGAACAACTGATCGACCGGCACCATGCGAATCGTCATGACCGAGCGCTGCAGATCGTTGAGCACTCGGGCCTGAAAGGCCATGGCATCGGCAAACTTGCCGCGTAACGCCTCTTTCGGAAAGCGTTTGGAGAATTCGTTTAGCGCCTGTTGCAACATCGACTTGCCGATGATCAACTCGCCTACCAGGTTGAGCACGTTGTCGATGCGGCCCGCATCCACGCGCAGAATATTTTCCAGCATGCTGGGCGCCCCGGCCGGCTCGGGCGCTGCCGTCGCAGCTGAAGCGTCCACGGAAGCCTCTTCCGTCGCCGGCGTCTCCGCGGTAGGGGCCCCGGCCGGAACTTCGCACGTGCTCTCGCTCAGCGGCTTCTTCACCGCCGCTGCCGCATCCAAGATCAACTCGACCGTGACCTCGGCCGTGATCGTCGGAATCTTGCACTTGGCGGCAATCTGCTCCGCCGTCTGCACGCTGGCCAGCACGAACTCCACCTGCTTGGAGGCTGCGGGCGACTTGGCATCGGGCCGCACCGCGAGAATCGGGCCCATGACCCCGATGGCGTTGTGCACCAGCTGCCGCCCCGCAATCGGCATGGCGCAATGTGGGTCGATCTTCACCACCACGTGATACACATCCTGGCCGTCGGCCTGGGCCTGGGTCATAGCCAGCTTTTCGTATTCCGTCCACTGCGCGGCCGCCTTATGAGACGCTCGGGGTGCCGGTGTCTTGGCTGCGAATGTTTTGACCGCCGATTTCTTTGTCCGCCGGGTTTTTCCGGATGCCGGCGCGGCCGTCAGTTCCTGGATATTCTTGCTGAGATTTTTCGTGGAGGGCAACTTGCTGCCGTTGTGGTACGCCGCAATCATCTCGGCAAAAACGTCGGCGGCGGCGAAAGCGATCTCCGCCACGGCCGTTTGAGTCGCCGTACCTTCGAGGGACAGGGCATCCTCAAACTGGTGCGCCAGTTCGCTCAACTCGCGCAGTCCGCACGCCGCGGAGTCGCCTTTCAAGGTATGTACCGTGCGCCGGATTACGCGCACGATTTCCTCGTCGCCGGGCTTTTTCTCCAGCTTCAGTGCTTCATCATTCAGCGCCTGCAGTAGTTCCTGCGAGGTCTCGAAGAAGAGCTCCCGCAGTTCCGCGCCACGCTCATCGGGGGAATTCGTCACTCTCTCACCTCAAGCCGCTGGTACGCCGTCCCGCTGTCCTTGTGGACCATCTGGAACTTCTTGGTCAGGCCCAGGAGGCTCTCCGCATGTCCCACGAACAGATATCCGCCGGCGTTCAGGCAGCGGTAGAACTTCTCGATCAGGCGCTTCTGCTCGGCCTCATCGAAGTACATCATCACGTTGCGGCAGAAGATCACATCGTTGCGCTGCGGCAGGTACTCCGTCTTCAGATTGTGAAAGTCGAAGTGCACCATCTCTTTCAGCGGCTTCTTGATGGCATAGCGTTCGCCCACTTTGTCGAAGTAGCGCAGGCGGTAGCCGTAATCGACCATCGCCATCTGGTTCTCGCTGTAGGCGCCGTCCTGCCCCGTCCGCAATACGGAGTAGCTAATGTCGCTGGCCAGGACTTCCACCCGCCACGGGGGCGGCACCAGCGGTTTGGGCAGCGGCAACTCCACGGGCAGGGGATTACGCAGGTAGTAATAGGCCAGCGCGTCGGTGACCAGCATGGCCAGCGTGTAGGCTTCCTGGCCGGTGGAACACCCCGCACTCCAGATGCGAATCGAGTACTCGCGCCGCGAACTCTTGTGCTTGAACAACTCCTCCAGCACGGTTTTCTGAAACAAATCCAGTTGTGCCTTGTGGCGGAAGAAGCTGGTCTCGTTGACCGTCAGGTTCTCCAGCAGCTTGGCCAGTTCGTCCTTGCCGTAGTTGCTGATCAGCAAGCGGTAGTAGGCATAAAAGGAGTCGAGCCGGCACTCCTTCAGGCGGCGAAGCAGCCGGTCCTGCAGAAAGTGGGTGCGGCGCTCATCGAAGTGCATGCCGCACTCCTGGTAGACGAGCGCCTGCAACAACTTCAATTCCGCTTCCGTCAGTATGGGAGCAGGTGCGGCTCCGGATGTGCTCATGCGCTTTCTCGTTCTCGCCTGACGCTGAATTCAAAAACCGCAACTGCTCATCGTACTTACCGTGCCGCGGCGCCCCGCACCTCGGCCTTGACTGCCGCTTTTTTTTCGTTGGTCTCAGTCTTGAACTGCAGGCTGCCGGGAGCCAGCAGTTTGCTCATGTCGAGCAGCACCACCAGGCGTCCTCCGACCTTGCCCAGTCCCGTGACGCAGTTCAAGCCGCCTTCCTGAAAGACTGCCGGCGGAGCTTCCACGGCGTCGCTGGGAATCTTCAGGACTTCGGAGGCCGAATCCACAATCAGTCCCGCGAGCCGGCCCGCATGCTCGACCACCAGGATGCGGTTCTGCTTGCGCAGCGTGGCCTGTTTTTCTCCGAAACGCTTGCGCAAGTCCATGACGGAAACGATCTTGCCGCGCAGGTTGATTACGCCCTCCAGATAGTCGGGAGCGTCGGGCACGGCAGTAATCTCGGGTACACGCACGATTTCGTGCAGGGAAGTGATGGGAACACCGTAGGTCTCACGGCCTACCTTGAAGCCCACGATATGGAGTTCACGGCTCATAGTTTCAAGCTCTGGTTTCAGGCTCCTCGGCCTGCGGCCCTTAGAACTGCGCTCCCGCCGCGGCACGGCGGGCGTTGCGAGCGGGAGTTTCTGCGGCGGCTTGCGGCCGCGAAGCCTCCGCCAGAGCAAAGCGGTCGATGAATTCCAGCAGTCCACGAGACATCTTCGACATCTGCTCGGACGAGGCTGCCAGTTCGGTCGAACCGGAGGTGGATTGCTGCACCAGTTCGCGCATGCGTTCCATGGCCTTAACCACGGCTTGCGCTCCCGAAGCTTGCTCCTCGACTGCCGAGTTGATTTCGTGGGTGATTTCGTTCAGCCGCGTGGTGGCGCGTGCGATCTGCGACGAGCCGTGCGATTGTTCGTTGGTGGCCGCGCCAATTTCCTGCGCGAACTTGTAGACCTCGGTGACCACATTGGAAATCTTGCGCAGGGCGGCGTTCAGCTCTCCGCCCAGTTCCAGTCCCTCGTTCACGATGCTGGTGGAGCGGTCCATGTTCTCGACCGCCTTGCGGGCTTCCTTCTGAATGCTCTGGATCAGTTCCGAGATCTCCTTAGTGGACTGCGCCGATTTCTCGGCCAGCTTGCGCACTTCGTCGGCGACCACGGCAAATCCCAAGCCGTGTTCTCCGGCGCGCGCCGCTTCGATGGCGGCGTTCAAGGCCAGCAGGTTGGTCTGCTCGGCGAGATCGTCGATCACTTCGATGATCTTGCCGATGTCGTCGGCGCGTTGTCCCAGGGCGCCAATGATCTCGCCCGAAGAGGTGATGGTGGTGTTGATGCGATTCAGGCCGTCGGTGGCCTTCTCCATGGTGCCGATGCCGTTGTGAACCTCCTCGCGCGAACGGTTGGAGATGTCGAGCAACACCTTCGCCGTGTCGGCGACGCGCTGAATCGAGGCCACCATCTGATCGATGGAGGCGGAAGTCTCACTGACGCTCGAAGCTTGGACTTGCGTGCTCTTTACCATGTTCTGCACGTTGACGCTCATCTCATGCATGGTGCTGGTGACTTCATCGATGGCGGAGGACGCCTGCAGTCCGATCTTGGCCGCGTCGTCGGACGCTCCCGCCACCTGGTTGGAGGCGCTGGCCACCTGGGACGAGGCGTCGCGAACGCTGCGCACCAGCCCGGCCAGACCCTCGACCATGCGGGCGAAGGCGTTGCCCAGCGTGTCGTGAGCGGAACGCGGTTTCACCTCCAGGGTCAGGTCGCCTCCGGCGATGGATTCGGATACGCCCGCCATCTCCTTGAGGTAAGTGACCATTTTGTGGAAGGTGCGGGCTAGTTCGCCGATTTCATCGTCTCGGCCCAGGTCAATGTTGTGCTCCAGGTCGCCGGTATTGCCGATTCCCCGCGCCACATTCATCAGGTTAGTGAGCGGCCGAGTAATCCCCTTGGCGGTCCCGTAGGCGATGACCGCGCCGACCGCGAGAGCCACGAGGGTAAAAACCAGCGACACGATGATGGTTCCGGTGGCAGCGGTCTCATCCGAACTGCGGCGCTCCTCGACCAATTTGCGATTCTCGCCATCGGCGACCTCGAGCGCCTCGGTGGAATTTTTCACCCACGAGGAAGCGTCCTTTTGCAGGTAGTAGATTTGCAGTTCGGCGACCGTGGCATTGCCGGAGTCAACATCTTTGCGCTTTTCGATCAGGGGCTGGGCAAACTCCTTACCCCAAGCTTGTTCCAACTGCTGAACCTTGGCCAGAGCGCCCTTCACCTGGTCGGAACTGGCCATGTTCTTGCCCTCTTCCAATTTCTCGTTCAGAGTTCGCAGGCCCTCGTTCATGCGATCCACTTCGCGCGTGTCGCCGCTTAATAGGTAGTTGCTCAGGTACAGACGATTCTGCATCATCTGGAAGCGAACCGAGTTGGTCGTGTCGGCGAGTTTCAGCGATGCGGCTGCGGCGTCTTTAGCCGCGTGTTCGCGCCGCACCGCGGCCCAGTTCACGAAGAACAGCAAAAGGACCATCCCGAGGATGAATCCGAAACTCAAGTAGAGCTTTTTACCAATCGTCATGCCGTTTCTCCTCCGCGGCCAGGCGGCTACCGCGGCTCAAACTTGAAATCGATTACTCCCGAGCTTTCTGCCGATGCCGGCTCAAAGCGCCATTTCTTGGCGGCATCCAGCGCCGCAGTGGCCAGAACCGGGTGACCACCCACCACGCGGGCACCCTTCACCGAGCCATTCGGCGCCACCACAACCTCAATCTTGACCGTACCCACGAGATTCATCCTTCGCGCCAAATCCGGATATGCTGGTTGCACCTTGCTCTTTGCCCGGCGGACAATTTCTTCGCTCTGGGCTTGTTGCGCTCCCAAATGCCCCGCACCAGCGGTGACTGCGAATGTCAGGACCAACAGGGCTGCCACACCTCGGTGAGACACAATTCCTCCTCGCCTGCAAGAAGCTGGTGACCCCAAGCGTGCAAGGGCCGGGCCACCCCAACCTTCTTGAAAAAACGAAAGTAATGCCGTGTATCTATAAGTAAAGAAGATAGTTGATAGATTGAGGAGGGAGTTCCGAGACGAGGCTTTGGGTTAGGGCCGTCTCATTCCGGCTGCATTCACGGCTATTTCTCACTCTGAGACAGAATCTCACCTCAGTCTCGGGATTTCACACGAAGGCACCCCATCACCCATTTCTCTTGACTCAAATTGAGATGAAAGGTAGTTTCCCAATAGATTCAAGCACTTGTGAATCAAGAATACTATTCCACTGATTTCGGTGCAGGACTCCGCATTTCTGGTGGCAGTCCGATCATTCCCCCGGAAAACAGTTTTGCCCCGGGATCCGATGAGGGCTTCCAGAAGTTGCTGCTCCGCATTGCCGCCAAAGCGAGCGAACGGTCCGGGGCTCAGTCCCTGATCCAGTTTTTCTGCCAGGTGACACGAGAATTTTTTCAAGCGTCCGGCGTTTATTTCTGGCGCTGTCACTTCGCCGACGAACTGGTAGGCGAACAAGCGGATGGAAAACTGGCCGAGCGCTTTGTCGGGATCCGGCTTCGTCCGGACCAGAGTGCCGTGACTGCCGAAGCCGTGCGGCAGCGGCGAACGATTGTCGCCAATCACGTGACGTCTGCGGCCTTTCCCGCTGCGGCGGAATTTGAGGCGCGCTCACTCATGGCTGCACCGCTGATGGTTTTCAACGAGGTCATCGGAGCCGCTACGTTCTTGCACGATTCCAACGACGACTTCTTCAACGAAGATCTTGCTGCCAAGGCCACGATCCTGGCCGGCCAACTGGGGAGCCTGCTGGAAGCGGCGCGATTGAGCGAGGCTTCGCGAGAGGAGTATCGTCGCGCCGAAATCCTGGCGGATGTTGCCCATGTCCTGCATGGAGCCCCCGATGTCTCCGCGGTAATCGAAGCCCTGGCGGACCGCTTGCGCCTGCTGCTGCGCACCCGGCTGGTTTGCGTTTTGCTGCGCCGCGAGGGACCTTTTGAATTGAAGGCGGTGTCGGCGGAGACTCCGCAACTGGCGACTTCGGCGCGTGCGCGGCACGACCGGCAGACGCTGCGCTTCGCGGCAGACTTGGCGCAGCGCGCGGTGGCCGCCGGAGAGCCCCTTACTCTTTCCATCGGCGCCAATGTGCACTCGCTGGGCAATCTGGTTTCACCGGGAATGCTGATCGCCGCCCCGTTCCGCACGTCGCGCACTCAGGGCGCAATCTTGATCTACCCGCGCCCGGAGGGTGTTTTCACCGGTGAAGAAAAAGCGCTGGTGGCGGCGATTGCGGGTTTCGGCGCGGTCGCCGTGGCCCATGCGGAACTGCATGCCACAGCTCATGCGCAGGCGCACGAACTCCACCAGTTACTTGAGATTTCTTCCGAACTCAGTTCCAGCAGCGATCTCGATCATTTTCTGCAGGCGTTCGTCATACGCGCCTCCGATTTTCTTGGTTTCGGGCGCTGTGTGATTGCACTGCTCGAAGACGGCCAGTTTTGGGTTCGCTACGGAGTCGAAAAAGGGGAACCACGGCGCTTAGAAGTGCCGATTCCCGAAGGCGTGGCCTCCCGCGCTCTACGCGCCAAGGAAGTCTTCTGGACCGACGAGGCCAGCCGGACTCCGGGAATCAACTTGGACGCGGTGACGAAATATAAGATCCACCAATTCCTGGCGGTGCCGCTGCTGGGCACGAGCGGGCGGGTGCTGGGGATGTTTGGGGTTCTCGACCGGCTCGACGGCACCGGAATCTCGCAGGAGGATATTCGTCGCGCCCGTGCGTTGTCGAATCAGGCAGCGGTCGTGCTGGAAGTGGCCAGCAATTTGCATCTTTCGGAGCGACACCGGCGCCGCGCCGAGGCCTTGATCGAACTGGCCCGAGAGATTGACGGGGCGCTGCACTTGCCCGAGTTCGCTCGCCGGTTTGTTGGCCGGACTACGGAACTCACGGGTTCGCGCGCCGGCTTGCTCGTCGTGTGGCAGGAGGGACACTGGCAAGTGGCAGCGTTGCAAAACCTGGAGAAGCCTTCAATAGAGATTTCTCACGCGCTCGCATCGCCGGCAATTCCGGGCCTCGTTGAGGACCATCAGTCTGTGTCGTCTGAGGAAAATCGACGAAACCTGCCGACGGAAAATCCTGCGGTGAAGTCTCAACCCGGTCCGGTCCTGGAGCGCGGGCTAGATCGCGCGCTGAGTACGGCTCTGGGTGAGTTTGTGAATCGCCGCACGGAGACCGTGGTGCACAGTTCCGCGGAAGAGATGCTCGGCGCGGAGACGGCGTCCAGCCTGCACTGGTCGGATTGCACGCTGGTGCGGTTGGCTGGCGCGAATGGGGAATTGGCCGGACTGCTCTGTCTTTCAGGACGTTCCGCTCCTTTGGAACAGGAAGATCGGGTCTTTCTGGAAACCATGGCGGGTCACGCCGCGATGGCCTTGGGGAACGCGCGTCTGTTTACGCGGATCGAGCAGGCGAATCGCCATTGGATGGAGATCTTCGACGCCATCACCGACTTCATCGTGGTGCATGACCAGAGCGACAAGGTTCTGCGCGTAAATCGGTCGCTGGCCGCGATGATCGGCGTGCCGGCAACAGAATTAATCGGCGTGAATATGCGGTCTCTCATGGCCCTGACCAGCGACACTGCGTCCTACTCGTGTCCGTTCTGCCGCGCGATGGCCGACGATTCGGACGAATTCGCGCACCCGGTATTCGATCGGACGTATCTGGTCTCGACCTCGCGCGTGCATGGGCCATCCGACGAAGGCCTGCAAACCATTCACGTTTTGAAAGACATTTCCGACCGGCGCGAGGCCGAGCGCCGTTACCGGGAACTGTTCGACAATATTCAGGAAGGCCTGTTCTTCAGCACGCCGGGCGGGCGCTTCATCGAAGTCAATGATGCCATGGTGCGGATGCTGGGATATGCCAGCCGAGACGAACTGCTGCAAATTGACATTCCCACCCAACTTTATTTGTCAACGGAGCAGCGTGAACAGTACGCCGAAGTGATGAAAGAGAATGGACACCTGCGCAATTTCGAGGCGACTCTCCGGCGCAAGGACGGGTCTTCCATTCACGTCCTCATCAACGCCTTCGGCCTGTACGACAATGTGGGCCGGTTGTTGCAAATGCGGGGATTGATGCTCGATGTGACCGGTCTGCGCACCTACCAGTCCGAACTGCACCGGGAGCGTGATTTTTCCAGCAAGATTCTCAGCAATACGCAGAGCCTGATTCTGGTGGTGGACACGGCCGGTCTGATCAGCTATGCCAATCGCCGCTGGAACGACGCGGGATTCGAGCAGCGGGACTTGCTGGGACGTCCACTTCTCGACCTAGCCGCCCCCGGCTTTGTCCGTCCGCTGGCGGAAGCGCTGCAGAGCACTCTGAACAGCCAGCAGGTCGACAACCTGGAATTGCAGATCGTCCGGGGCCACGGCGCTGCCGGTAAGTTCTCGACCAATCTCAGTCCCATGCGCGATGAGCAGGGGACGGTTACCAGCGTTGTTTTGGTGCTTACGGACATAACAGACTCCGCCGTACTGCGCGACAAATTAGTACACACCGAAAAAATGGCTGCGGTCGGACAGCTCGTCTCTGGCGTTGCCCATGAGGTCAACAACCCGCTCACCGCGATTCTCGGCTTCGCCGACCTGCTGATGGAGAATCCCGAGCTGCCCGAAACTGCCCGCAAGGATATACGTGTGATTCTGCAAGAGGCGCAGCGCACCAAGCAGATCGTGCAGAACCTGCTCAGCTTTGCCCGCCAAATGCCGCCCCAACGCAACGCCGTGCAATTGAATTCGATCCTGCGCCGAACCGTGCAGTTGCGTTCGTATGACTTCAACAGCCACGGGGTCGACATCGTGGAACATCTCGATGAGGGACTGCCTGAGGTCATGGGCGATGCGCACCAGTTGCAGCAGGTTTTTCTCAACATTCTGAATAATGCTTACGACGCCGTCCACGAAGTGGGCCGGCCCGCGCGCATCGAGATCATGTCAACCAAAGCCGGCGACTCCGTCGAAGTTTCGTTCCGCGACAACGGCAACGGAATCTCCGATCCGGATAAAATTTTCGACCCGTTTTTCACCACGAAAGAGATCGGGAAGGGCACCGGTTTAGGCCTCAGCATCTGCTACGGCATTTTGAAAGAACACGGCGGCGAAATTCTTTGTCACAACAACGCGGGCGGCCATGGCGCCACATTCATTGTCCGCTTGCCCGCAACGCCCCACACAGCCTCTTTGAGCGTGGCGGCAGGAGTGATACAACCATGAGCCTACCAGCTCTAACACCTCAACCTTTGCCCGTGCTGCTGATCGAAGATGAGCCTGCCGTCATGGCCTACGTGCAAGCCGCTCTGGAGCGTAGCGGATATCCAGTGGTCTGCTGTGAGTCCGGCGTGGATGCTCTTCGCTTGCTGGAAAACGGAGCATTTCTCGGGGTGGTCTCCGACATGCGTACGCCCGGCGGAGTGGACGGAGGCCAGGTGCACGCCTGGGTCGCCCGCCACCGACCCGATCTGGCTTCGCGAATCATCTTCATTACCGGCGACATTGCCAACGAGGAGACGGTCGCCACCTTGCATCAAACCGGCGCCCCCTGCGTGGAAAAACCTTTCCGCGTGCAACAGTTTATCGATGTGGTTTCGAAGACTTTTGGGAAGGCCGAGTGAATAGCCCGGGGAGCAAAGAAGATTTTCGTATTCGCCTGCTGATCGTCGACGACGAGCAGAGTATCCGCAAACTCTGCGTCACCGTCGGCGAAGCCCTTGGCTTTGTCTGCCTGGAAGCGGAGAGCGGGGAGTCCGCGCTGGCACTTCTGGAAGAGCAGTCCGTACACATGGTCTTGAGCGACATGGTGATGCCGCACATGTCCGGTCTTGAGTTCCTGGAAAAGGTAAAGAAACTTCTGCCTCGCACGGAGATCGCGCTCATGACCGGACACGGGTCCATCGAAACCGCCGTGCAGGCCATGAAGCTTGGAGCCTACGACTACATCACCAAGCCCTTCTCTCCGCTGGAAGAGCTGCGCCTGTTCCTGCGACGGATGGCGGATAAAGTTCGACTGGTGGAGGAAAACGAATTTCTGCGCCAGCGTATGGATTCGGAAACCGCGGTGCATGGCATCGTCGGCTCCTCGGCGCGGATCCAGGAAGTGCTGCGCATGGTCGCGCGCCTGAAGGACACACGGACCCCGGTACTCATCTATGGAGAAAGCGGAACCGGCAAGGAACTGGTGGCTCGCGCCATGCATTTCCGCGGCGCCTTTGGCGGCCGCCCTTTTGTCGCCGTCGATTGTGGATCGCTCGTGCCCACGCTGATAGAAAGCGAGCTCTTTGGTTACGAAAAGGGAGCCTTTACCGGAGCGCTGAAATCGAAGCAAGGACTATTCCAAGCCGCCGATGGCGGCACCATCTTCCTGGACGAAGTCGGCGAACTGCCTTTGGAATTGCAGGCCAAGCTGCTGCGGGTGTTGCAGGAAAAAGAAGTTCGCCCGGTGGGCAGTAACCAGAGGATGAAGGTGGACGTCCGCGTCATCGCGGCCACCAACCGCGATCTCGAAGCCGCCTACAAAAACGGAACCTTCCGCAAAGACCTATACTTCCGCCTGAATGTAGTTACGCTGTATGTTCCCGCATTGCGCGAGCGCCGCAGCGACACTCCCATGCTCGTGCACTGGTTCCTCGAACGCTATGCCCCGGGTTCGGAGTTGCATGTTACGAATGCCGCGATGAGGGCTCTGATGCAATACGATTGGCCCGGAAACGTGCGCGAATTGGAAAACTGTGTGGAGCGCGCGGTCGCGCTGGGCAACGGACAGATCATCGACCTCGGCGACCTTCCCCCCGCCATTGCTTCTGGCGCTACCGCCACGGGAGGAACGGCGGCTGCGCCTGTAGAAGGGGCGCCCGTGCCGAATCCTGATCTTGGCGTGGGGCCAGCCGTGCCCGAATCGTCGCGTGCTCCGTTGTCCACCACCGATCTCGAAGACATAGAACGCGCCACCATCCAGCGCGTCTTCCAGCAGGTCAAAGGAGACAAAGCCCTCGCCGGACGCATGCTGGGCATCAGCCGCGCAACGCTATACCGCAAGCTGAAAAGATACAACATTGGTATGGGTTCATCGGGTTCTGGCTCGTCGAGTCAGACGCTGCAGTGAAGGGAGTCAGTGGCTAGTGATTAGCGGTTTGGTGGGCTAGTAAGCGCCGTCAGCCAGACCTTCAAAAGAGAAGCTGAGAGACTTGACCAGTCACTGACAACTAATTCCTAACCACTGATTTGAGACTCGGGTCTCATGCTGAGACGCCAATCCTCTCCAACGCCGTCCAGCGCACCGGAACGAGCGCCTAAGCCGCTGAAAATGCATTCACTTCAGTGCTAATCCTTCCGTTCTCAGCGATGGCTGCTGTGTTGCTCCTCCTTTTCTGAACCGCGGATTCTGGCTCCCCATAACTCTTTCTAGCCGGGAAGAGGGAACCTGACCGCCTTGGAATCGGGCAGAGCGAGCTTGGTTAGGGGATTTTCATCGCTTGGCGCAACAAGCCACAGCAACGGCACGCAACGCGCAGAACGCCAGCACAGTGGCGGGGCTTGCTCGTTTTTTCCCAGACGCTTCGCCCGTCCGGATGCGATTTCAACTGGCCCGGATCATGCCGGGCAGCGCCGCCGCCGCCGCTCCCTTCAGCGAAAGTATAGTGATCGAATTTGGCACTCCACGGGAAGTTCTTTTCGAGTGCAACATGGGGTTGGAGTTCGGCGATGACCTTCGCCTGCGAAACTCCGACGGTTCGTTCGATGTAACCGCGTCCGTCGTCGCGGTGCAGTATCACCCTGACAAAACCGTGGTGGCCGCCCGTTTTCGAGAAGAAGTGCCCAACTGGATCGTGAAATCATGAATCCTTCGACACCCGTACAGAATCTTGCAGCCCAATGGAAATCCGCCTGCTGCTTATACCCCATTTATTTCGAACTCGCGCGGGAGTTCGCCGTCGACGTGAAGCCGTGCCCCGATCTCGAAGCCGGCGTCGACACGCCCGGTAAGGAAACGGTCGAAGAGGCCAACCGTTGGCTGGACGAAATGGACCAACACATCCAGGTGCACCAATTGCGCCAGTTCCTGCAAACTAGTTCTTTGGTGGGTCAGGAGGGAGTGTTGAGCCTGGTGCAACACTTTCTGGCGAAGGCGGGCAAAACCGACGCCATGCGGGACAAGATTGATTTTCTGCTGGTGCAGTATTTCAGCCAACTGGCGCCCTCCGGCGTGAATGACGCGGAAGTGGATCTCGCCTATGTGGCGCAGACGCTGGAGCCGGTCTTAGGCGAGGTGGAACTCAAGCCGCCGGTTTGGTTGAACGCCCTGGATCGTGTGCTGGAGGGGGCACGACACTGCCGTTCGCTCGATGAGCTTCTTCATGGCGGCGTTCTGGAACAGGGACGAAAGGCCAAGGGCCTGGCAGGGGACTTGTTCTATCTGCCGGTCGCCCTGGTTGCTTTCACCCGCTTTGGATACCTGATGCGGCGGTCTTTTTTTCGCCTCATGTTGGGCGATCTCAACACCATTCTCGAAGGCTTGACCGAACTCGAGGACAAGGACATCGTGACCATCGATTGCCGGCGCGCCCAGTTCTCCGCGCAGGAACCGATCATTCGCCTGCGCATGATCTGCCAGTCGTGGAAGGTCATGTTTCAGGCCGAGTACTCTTCAGGATCACCGTTGCGCATGCTGGTCGATCTACGCGCTTCAGTCGACCAAGCTCTCGGCCGCGGCAAGGCTACCGAACCGGAAGCCCAAGCCGAAGCCAAGCCGAAGCCTGCGCCCACAGCCAGGCCCGCGGTGAGACCTTCCGGTGCAAGCAAGGCCGCACCCGTTACGACAAAAGCGGTTGCGTCAGCCGCAGCTGCGGGCGCGTCCAGACCATCGAGAAAGGCTGCCGCGGCGCCGGCCTCTGCCGCGGAGGCGAAGGCGGAACCTGCCACCCCGAATTCAGATGCTCCTGAGTTCGAAATTTCAAGTACGCCCGGATGGGATTCGGACTCCGAGTCGGAGCCGGGTAAGAAGAGCTGAACCGTTCCGTGGTTACGCTAGCTATCGACCGGGATAAACCGAAGCGCCGGGCTCAAGGCAAAGAGGACAGTGCAAGTGGAAGCGCCGACCGTACTGATCATCTCCGACGAAGTCGATTTTTCACGGCGCATCGCTGCCCGCTGGCAGATGGAACGCAATGCGCCCGCGTTCACAATGCTCAGCGGCGACTTGTGGCCGCGGTTCGCGGTGGATGTGTTTGATGTTGCGGTCGTTGGGGAGTTGCGGCGCGAGCTTCTCTCGGTGGTGCTGGAGCCCCTGCATTCCACCGGTCAACCGATTTTCTGCGTCTGCCAGGACAGTCCCACCGCGCAGTTGGTGCACGAGCGTTGGCCCCGAATTTCTGTGCTGCGGCGCACGGAACACTGGCTCGAAACCCTAGTTCTGGCCGCCAGCGAGGCGGTGCATCGTTCGCGGGCGGAATCGCGCGCTCGCGCTGCCGAGCTCGCCTGCACTGCCCTCGATCGTCAGGCTACGCTCGGCCGTTACATGCTGGAAATGCGTCACAATCTGAATAATGCTCTCACGTCGGTGCTGGGAAACTCGGATCTGCTGCTGCTGGAGCCCGGCAGCCTCTCCGCCCAGACTCGCGCTCAGATCGAAACGATTCGCAACATGACGCTTCGCATCCACGAGATCATGCAGCGTTTCTCGTCGCTGGAAAAGGAAATGAATGTGGTGGCGCGGCAGGCAGAACGAGATTCAGGCAAGTCGTATGCGGCCACAGCCGCTGGCGACTAACGTATGAGAACTCACCCTCCCCTCGTACAGCGCCGGTTTCATACTCTTCGGCGCAGGAATGTTTGCGCACCCTTCGGGGGAAGGAAATATGCATAGATTGATGGCGGGCGTAACGATTCTCGAGCACGAACTTTCCGAACTGCGCCTGCTGGTCGAGCGCCAGACGGGAATCCTGCTCGACTGTCCCAACAGCGCTCTGGCCGCACACGTGGCCGAGTATCTGGACAGTCAGGAACTGGAATCTGCTGCCTCGTTGATGGACCGCCTGCGGGCTTCGGATCAGGATCCTTCAACTCTGCCCACGTTCCTGGATGGCGTGCTCAACGTCAATACCGGTTTCTTCCGGCATCCCGGGGCGATGAATGCGCTGGCCCGGCAGGTGATCCCTCAACTCTATACCCGGAAATCGGACGATGGATTTTGCACGCTTCGCATCTGGAGTGCGGGTTGCTCCACGGGCGAAGAAGCGTACTCGATTGCGATGGCGTTGTGCGACGCTCTCCCCGCCGGAAACGCAAACGGCTGCGGCAATGGTTCGAGCAACGGGAACGGCGGCCGGGACGCCCGGGAAAAAAGCGCGGTCACCCGGAATGGCGGCATCGCGGAGAATTGTCTCCCGTCCGCCCCGGGGCAGAGCATGAAAGACTGGTCGATTCACATTGTCGGCAGCGACCTGTTGCCTTCCGCGATTGGAGTCGCCGAGCGCGGGCTCTACCCGCAGTCCGCTCTGACGGGCTTGCCTCCGGCGGCGATCCGCGCCTGCTTCTCGAAAATCGGAAGCCCCAACGGGGGTCAGAACGGTGCTCAGGAAGCCCCGCAAAATCCAACCAGCAACGGATCGGGCAATGGCTCGACGAACGGTACCAACGGCGCGTACCTGCTGGTCAAGCCCCGCCTGCGCAGCCTGGTCACTTTCAACACCATGAATCTGACCAAGCCGGTCTACATTGGCCGCTTCGACTGCATTTTCTGCATGGATGTGCTGCCGCATCTTTCGCGGGCCCAGCGCACCGCGCTCCTGGAGCGCTTGCATCTTTATCTCGAGCCCGGCGGATACCTTTTCCTTAGCCAGACTGAAAAGCTCTGCGCCCCCAACCTGAACTTCCGCTCCGAAACGTTCGACGGCTACACGTTCCACCGCAAACCGCTGGCGGCCAGCGCGGCGTACGGGCGGTAAGCAGCGTCTAGGCCGATGTGCGGACAGCCGCCTTCGGCTGTCCAGCCGGGCAAAAGCCCGGCAGCCCCTTTCCGGATGAATGAAGCTCCACCGGACGAAAGCAAACTCACAGCACCGACGCAGGCCCGTGCAGAAACGGATTCACCACTTCCACTCCGTCCAACTTCTGTCCGTCTTGCAAATCCTCGGTGAGAAGAAATCCGCACGACGCAGTCTTGGCCGCTGCGACGATTAACGAGTCCCAAAACGAAAGCTGATACCGGTCTTGCAGCTTCCAGCCGCGCTCAATCACGGCCGCGTCCACGACCACAGGATTCCACGCCAGCAGGTCGCGAACTTCCGCTCGAGCTTCGTCGCTGGCAGCATGCTTGAGCACCGCATTGACATAAAACTCGTTCAGCACCTGAAAGCTTACCCGTCCCAGCCGGTTCTTCCACAGTTCGGCGCGCCAATCCCTGGCAAGCCGCTGCTTGCGCGCGTCGGCGTCGTCCACCGCGTAAAGGAATATGTTGGAATCAACGAAGACGGGAGCGGTCATGCGCTTCCTCGCGCGTCAGGTACCGGCCGGTGGTCCGAAGAAAAGGCTTGCGTCCCAACGCCCTCCGCATCGCCCGCTCATAGCCGTCCTGCGCGGTCATGCGTTCCTTCAGCAGTTCCCCCAGCAGCCGGGAAACACTAGTATCCCGCCGCGCCGCCTCGATGCGGGCCCACCGGGCCACGTCCTCTTCTAAGGTCACGGTGACATTGCGGAGTTGTGTTTTGGATGGCACGAAAAAAGTGTAACACGAAATCAGTGTAATTCCTAAGACGAACCATGTGGGGACAGCCGCCTTCGGCTGTCCAGCCGGGCAAAGCCCGGCAGCGCCAGAGTACGAGGGCGCAATGCGGGTTGCGACGCGTTCCAGGCGCCCCGAACCACTGCGGCATTTGCCCAGTGTTGCCGATCAGATGGATATGAGACCTATTACCGTGACCACTGCCCGAAAGCGCTTCGGCGCGCTCCTCGATGCAGTTCAACACGAACCGGTGCTCATTCAATTCAGAATATAGCCGCTAAAGCTCGATGCCAAAGCGGGCGGAGATAGAACTCAGGCGAAGCCTTACGCAAACAGAAACTCTTTCGTCCGCAATTCTTTGATCGTGTCCCTTAGCTTCGCCGCCTTCTCGAATTCAAACTTCTTCGCCGCTTCGCGCATGTCGCTTTCGAGTTTGCCGATGTAGGTATCCACTTCTTCCTGCGTTCTGAACTCGGGCATGCCCTCGGTTTCTCCCGCAGTCAGGTCAGCATAATCGGCGGCGACGATCCCGGCCAGCGTCATGTCCAGCGGGCGCACGATTGATTCGGGCGTGATCCCATTCTCTTCGTTATATGCCGTCTGAATGGCTCGCCGCCGCAAGGTCTCATCCATCGCGCGCTTCATCGAATCGGTCATCCGGTCGGCATAAAGAAGGGCCCTCCCGTTCAGATGCCGTGCGCAGCGGCCAATGGTCTGGATCAGCGACCCCGTGGACCGTAGAAATCCTTCCTTGTCCGCGTCCAGAATTGCCACCAGCGATACTTCCGGAAGATCCAGTCCCTCGCGCAGCAGATTGATGCCGATCAATACATCAAACTCGCCTTTGCGCAGGTCGCGCAGAATCTTCACCCGCTCCAGGGTTTCGATCTCCGAATGCATGTAGCGGCACTTCACGCCGACTTCGGCGTAGTACTCGGCCAGGTCCTCGGACATGCGTTTGGTCAACGTCGTCACCAGCACTCGCTGGCCGAGCTCCACCCGTGAGCGAATCTCGTGCAGCAGATCGTCAATCTGCCCCTTCACCGGACGTACTTCGACCTCGGGATCTATCAACCCCGTCGGCCGGATGATCTGTTCCACCACCACGCCCGCCGACTTCGTCAGCTCATACGGCCCCGGAGTTGCCGAAACGTACACCAGTTGATTGGTGCGGTGCTCAAATTCCGCAAATGTGAGCGGGCGGTTGTCCAAAGCGGACGGCATGCGAAAGCCGTACTCGACTAGAGTTTCCTTGCGGGAGCGGTCGCCCGCGTACATCCCGCGCAATTGCGGCACGGTCTGATGGGATTCGTCGATGAACAACAGAAAATCGCGCGGAAAATAATCCAGTAGCGTTGGCGGAGGCTCGCCCGGCAGCCGCCCCGTGAAATGTCGGGAATAATTTTCGATCCCATGGCAATAGCCCATGGCCCTGATCATTTCCAGATCAAACATGGTGCGCTGATGAATGCGCTGCGCCTCTACCAGGCGCCCTTGCTTCTCCATCTCGACTTCCCACCACGCCAGTTCTTTCTTGATCGAATCCACGGCCGACGCCCGTGTCTCTTCCTTCATTACATAATGCGTCTTGGGATAAATTGGCAGCCGCATGTATTTCTGCTTCACGGTGCCAAACAGGGGATCAACTTGCGTTAGCGACGAGATTTCATCGCCCCATAGCTCGATGCGGTACGCCATGTCGTCGTAGGTAGGGAAGACTTCGATCACATCGCCGCGCACACGAAACGTTCCACGGCGAAAATCTCCGTTGGTGCGCTCGTAGAGAATGTCGACCAGTCGGCGCGTGACGTCCTCGCGCTTGATCTTCTGGCCCTGCTCCAGAAACATCATCATGCCGTAGTACGCTTCCGGGGAACCGAGGCCGTAAATGCAGCTCACGGAAGCCACGATCAGCGCGTCGCGCCGTTCAAAGAGCGACCTGGTGGCCGAGAGGCGCAGCTTGTCGAGTTCGTCGTTAATTGTCGCTTCTTTTTCGATATAGAGATCGGCGGCCGGGACGTAGGCCTCCGGCTGGTAGTAGTCGTAATACGAAACGAAATATTCGACGGCGTTGTGCGGGAAAAAGTTCTTGAACTCGTGATAAAGCTGTGCTGCCAGCGTTTTGTTATGCGCCATGACCAGCGCGGGACGGTTCACCGCCTCAATCACCTTGGCCATGGTGAACGTCTTGCCCGAGCCCGTGACGCCGAGCAAAACCTGATGCTGCTCGCGGTCGTACACTCCCCGCAGCAACGCCTCGATCGCGCGCCCCTGGTCTCCCTGCGGCTTGTAATCAGAAACGAGTTTGAAATCCATAGAAGACGCTCTTAGCAGTTAGCTCTCGGCACTTAGCTACTGCCGGTGTGAACCGGCCATGACCATGTGGGGACCGCGGCCCTCGGCTGTCCTGCGGAGCGAAGCTCGGGTGGTCCGACTCACCCCCACAGAGGCCGATTTGGCCGCTAGACAATCTTTTCATTATAACGCGGTAGTGAAACGGGAGAAGAGGGCGCCTCCGGCTGCAAGCGCCCCAGAAGGAAAATAATATTGCGTAGAGTCGACCACGAATCGGAGTCAAACCGCCGCGAAACCCTCTACTTCACCGTCGGTCGCAGATCTACCTTCTTGGTTGTAATGCTTACGTGGACGGCGGGCAGCTTCGGCGGCGGCCAATCTTCGGTGTAAGCCTCAATTTTGATCGTCCCCGGAGTCTTGCTGGCCTGCACAATCACTTGAGCCAGGCCGTTGAAGAGGCTGCGCTTGGGTTCCTTGTCGGATTCCTGGCAATTCGGATCTCCGTTGCCCACACCGATGAGCGCGCCCTCGCCATTCACTTTGAAGGTGATGATGTTATCTGCCGTGGGGATCGGGCGTCCTTCCTTGTCGAGCACTTCTACGCGCAGGATGGCGACGTCCTCGCCGTCAGCTCTAATCTCGGTTCGATCGGCTGTCACACGGATCGACTCCGGCGCGCCGGTGGTTTCGCGCTTCTCCACCAGCACGACTTTGCCGTCCTTGCTGCCGCGCGCCTCCAGCACACCCGGTTCGTACTTCACCTTCCACTCCAGGTGCGTCAGGGGCAGCACTCTCTGTGAGCCCTGGCTCTTGCCATTCAGGAAAAGTTCCACAGAATCAAGGTTCGAGTGAACCCACACTGAGATCGGTTCGCCCTCGCGCTGTTCCCAATTCCAGTGGGGAAACAGATGCAGCACGGGCTCCGAGCCCCACCACGCCTTGTAGTAATAAAAGTTATCTTTGGGAAAACCGCACATGTCGACGATGCCAAACTGCGAGTTGATGGAAGGCCAGCCGTAGGGCGTGGGCTCTCCGCGATAGTCGAAGCCGGTCCAGGCAAATCCTCCGGACAGCCATTCCCGCGCGGCGTAAAACTTCCACCACTCCTCCGCCAGTTCGGACCAGGAGGTATGGTTCAGGTCGTATGCGCTCACCCAGTTGCGCAACTTGTCAGTCGAATAGATGCCGCGAGTGGAAACGGTGCTGGCAGTTTCCGTGCCCACGGTGAGCCGTTTCGGATTTGCTTTGTGCCAGCCGTCCGGCGCCTGCAAGTTGTAATTGAAGCCCTGAACATCCAACGGATTGGAGAAAGTTGAATCAAACTTCGCGTTCACGGCCGCCGTGACCAGCCGCGTCGGATCGAGTTCATGCGACCGCGCCACCATGTCGGCAACGATGCGTTCGCCCTGAGGACGGTCCTCCAGTACCCACTCTTCGTTGCCTACTGACCAGAGGATAATCGCGGGAGAATTCCGGTACCGCTTCACCATCAACTCAAGCTGCGCCAAGCCTTCCGCGTTGGAACTCATCATGCGCGTTTCGCACATCATCATCATGCCGAGGCGGTCGCAGGCTTCCACCCACTCCGGCGTAGGCATGTTGTGCGATGTTCGCACGGCATTACCGCCCATATCTTTCAGTACTGCAAGCCGGTACCACTGCAGCCGGTCAGGTAGCGCCGCCCCCACTCCGGCGTGGTCCTGATGATTGCATGTGCCTTTGATCTTCACCGATTTCCCATTGAGGAAGAATCCCTTGTCCGCATCGAAAACCGCAGTGCGCACGCCGAAATTCGCACGCTCGGCGTCGCGTGCCTTCCCGCCGGACTCAACCGTGACGACCGCTGAGTAAAGGTTGGGTGCCTCCGGTGACCACAGTGCGGGATTCGTCAAGTTTGCGGTCGCAGTGAAACTTGTAGAGCCGTCTGGAGCTACGGACTGCGGTGCCGTCTCCGCCGCAGCAACCACTTTGCCGCCCGCATCGAAAATCTGCCAGCGTACGCGGCAATTCTCCGGTTGCCGGCCTTCATTCTGCACCACCGTCTCCAGACTCAAAGTCGCCGCGCTGCCTTTCACGGCAGTGCGAACGTAGCTGTCCCAATGTCCGACGTGAAGCGCGTCGGTCTTGGTCAGCCACACGTGCCGATAGATGCCGGCCCCTTCATAGAACCAGCCATCGCCAAAGCTGGCGTCCATGCGCACGACCAGGTAGTTTTTTCCCCCGAAGTTCAGAAAGTCGGTCAGGTCAAAGCGGAAAGGAGCGTAGCCGTTGTCATTGCGTCCCATGAAACAGCCGTTCAGGAACACGAGCGCACTGCGGAAGGCGCCGTCAAACTCCAGCACCACGCGCCGGCCGGCATCTTCTTTGGGAACATCGAAAACGCGCCGGTACCAGCCCACACTGGTCTCGGGATAGCGTCGGCCGAGCGGCTTGTAGCCGTGGCTTTGCAGCTCTTCATCGCGCACAAAGGGCAACTCGACCGCCCAGTCGTGAGGAAGGTTCAGGGCTCGCCATTTGGAGTCGTCAAACTTCTCTCCGGCAAACTCGAGCTCGCCGGTCTTGGCGAAATCCCCCTGGCCCTTGCCAAATCCCAGATCGCGCAGCGGGTCGGCCCCGTGTCCCTGAAAAAACTTCCAGCCAAAGTCGAACAGCAGATGCTCCCGAGGAGCAACCGCGGCCAGAGCCTCTGCCGAAGCTACGCCGGGATAGCCTGCAAGCAACGCATGGGCGCGGCCCACTGAACCCGCGACGAGCGTCGAGGCGGAGAGTGCAAGGCTGGAGCGAAGCAGATCACGACGGGTAAGAGAAGACATTCTGTGCCTCAGGGATGAGATCGAAATTGGAGTTCTGCCCTAGGAGCATCGATCCATGCACGCCAGCACCGCGTCGCGAACCTGTGCCCCTTGGGACTCCGCATTATAAGCCCGAGAGGTTAGGGGTGCAGAATGGATTGCTCAGCTAGTCGTGTAAATACTGCGTTGCCGGACAAAAAGGAGATCACCCATGCACGTGATTGTCGAGTTTAAGTCGAGGAACGATAGCGAACATCCTCTCTAGCCTTACTGGACGAGCAAGTACTGGAGGATTCAGTACTGATGATTAGCTGCTCCAAATCCTCCGGAGAATACCGCGCAACGGCCGCATTGGCGGTCCAGAACCTAGCGCGACTTGAAGTGTTCGTGAGTGTCTATATGCTGTGCCGCCCTAGTGAGCACAAATCGAGGATGTGGGCATCCCCGGCATGGCGGGAATTTTTTTCCGTATACGCAAGTTACCTCGTGCTCCTGAGCATGGATTGGATCGTGAATAACCTTGTAAATACCAGAGTCTGGAACGTCGTCTCCCGATTTAAAAACATCTCCAACGCTAGCCATTGCTTTTTCTCCTTTGCGGGGGAAGCGCATTGAAGACGCGGCAATACTACGCCGCGCCTAGCAGTTTAGCAATCGTTCAGGGGAGGATGATATGAAGTACAAGCTTGTGGAGAAAAGATTCGCATTGGCTTTTGCAGAAATGAAGAGTCGCGATAACGCGCTGTGGGCCCTGGCACGAGCGGGGCAAATAGCCGAGGTGTATCTTGGCTCGCGCGTGGTTCAGGAACTGTGGGACTCTCTAGGTACTGGTTTCAGTTCCAGTTCCATAACTGCGACCGAGTACTTAGCGGAGATCGAGCCGAAGTGTACTAGCTGACATTTATTTCTACCTCAAGTAGAAGTTCCGCGCGCCTAAAAGACTTGTCACGGCTAAAGTTGGCAATCCCGATAAATTCTTGGAAGGACGATTACGAAGGCGCAGCTGCGGATCAAGGAACTGAAGATCGCTATCGAGGTTTTCGATGAACTTGATAAGGCGGGCGAGCCGTGCCCGCGAGCGCAATCCGATGCCCAATTTTCAACCGAACAACACAGTGGTTAAGACACTACCTGCTCAGCTTCTTGTTTAGGGAGAGGGTGAGGTTTCTGTTGCGATTCCTGGTCTACTTCCGCTCTTGCACTTCTCCCATGCCCACAATTCTCGCCGAGGTGCGAAATTTCCTGTAGTCGCGGAAACTCTGTTCCACGTCCACGTTGAAGTTCTTGAGCAGGGCAAGCCGTACGTCGACCTTCGCCGTCAAGTGGAGCGGCAGCCAGACTTCGTCGTTCACCCGCGTCTGCTCCAGCATGAAGCGAGAACCCTTGTGGAAGCGCGCCAGAAACACTCCCCAGGAAATCGTATCCAAACATTCCACTTCCATCTTGGCGAGTTGCAGATCGCCCTTGTCGATCCACACGCGCCCGTGAAACTTGGAGAGAAACTTCGACTCCTTCATGTGCGGCACAAAACCCGGACGCGGCTCACCATCAATCGCCCACGTGTCGTGACCGTCCACCAGTTCTGTCCCTACCAACTTGAAGTCGTAGGCATCGGCGATTTCGGTTACGAACTTGCGGCCGTCCTCGCGATCTTTCTGCTCTTTTTCCGCGCGCTTCTTGCGATCGTTTTCCGATTCGTTCTTGCGCTTGTTGATGATCTTCTGGATCTTTTCTTCTTCCTTTGCCGATTCTTCAGATTCAAGCGGTTTGTCATCTTTCGCAATCAGGCGCTGGATCTGCTCGCCGTAAATCTCGAGAATCTCGTAAGTCTTTACCTCGGCGGACTTAGTCTGCCCCTTGCTGTCGAGTTTGTTCTGCACCTCGCGCTCGATGTAGGTGTAGTCGCGTAATTTCTTGTTATTCTCCGCATCTTTGTCGGCGACGACGCGAAACAAGCCCCGCATCTGCTTCTGCGAAAGCGAGCCGTCGGCATCTGGAGTCAGATCGGGTGGAGAAGTCGCTTTGGACTCGCCCCGAGTCGAGGCCCCGCCTTCAGGACCGGATGTCCCTAAATCTGAGCCAGGCGGGGAGGGCGTGCTGGGGGAAGCCGAGGTCTGCTGAGCCTGCTGACCGGACGCCCACAGGCAAGAAAGAAGAAGGAATAAGCCCAGCTTCCGCACTCGCATAATCTACCTTAACGCATTAGAGCAAAAGAAGTTTCGCTAGAATGCATCTGCATTCCGGGTGAAGGGTGTGCCGCTGTTGGTTATTCGGACTGCTACGGGAGCGGCTGACTCTCGCTGGCGGATGGGGCGAGATTGCTTTCCCGCAGAGTCCCCGGAACTTTCGGGACGCTGTGAATTCAGTCTCTCTCCTTATGGGCTTTCCCCAGACACTCTGCCTGGAAAAGGCGCTCGTCGACGCGATGCAGTCGTTTCTCTTGCGCCTTCGTCAGCAGCGAATAGTGCTTGATGTCGAACAGGTGATAGACGATAAACCACACGGGCTGGTCGGTGGTCATCCAGTTCTGCCGGTCGAAGCGCTTCAGGTTGACCGGAACCGAATAGCGCCGCAGCGTGCGCTCGCGCCGCAGGTTGAAGTAGGCGTTGAAATAGCTCAGCGCCAGCTCCCGCAGCGTGCGATAGACCGGTTCGCGCCAGCGGCATCCGGTGTAATTCGACTTGGCCACCGCGCCCCAGCAGCCGTCCTCGCGGTAAATGGCGATCACGTGGTCGGTGTCGTGCTCGGCTTCGAAATCCAGCAGCAGCGGAGGATATCCGTTCGCCCGCAATGCCGCCGCCGCGAAAATAGCGCCCTCCAGGCAGTGCGCGGTTTCTTCGGCCAGCACCTTCCGCGGCGACCACGCCGTGTCTTCCAGGTGATAGGGCATGTCATCGAGAAACTTCTGAATGCCGTAGGGATTTTTCAAGCTGCGCAGCTTGCGCAGTTCGGCGGGAGTAAATCCTGAGTTAGGAACTCCGTTCTTCTTGGCGGCCAACTAGTCCGGTTCCTCGTTAGTCCGTGACGACGGTCTTCCTCTTTTTGACCACGGTCGCTGTGTTGGCGTCAAATGAAATCGTGCAGCGAGAGCCTTCTTCCTCGAAATCCCAGTTGTCGCTCTGCCACTGTTTCTTGTCCACATTCAGGTGATGCCCATTCACGACCTTCGAGACTTCGCCCTTGGTCATGCCGGATGAAACTGCATCGCATACTGAAGCGCGATGCGGGCTCAGATGCTGACCGGTATCTGCCGGTGCTTGCGTTACGGGTTTGCTCTCAAGAACTCCACCGGCGCCCGTGATCTGCCGGCGCCACAGCTCGCGGCCGTCGGCAGTCAGCGCGCGAACAAACGCACCCTGCGGACATTCTTCCTCATCGTAGAGGTCGGGCCCGGTCGCGCTTGGCACCGCTTGACTCAACTTCTTGCTCTTGCACCCCGGCAAAGGAGCAACTGTCCATAACAGCGTCCCCGCCGGCAGCGTAGGGCTCGAACCTATGTCAACCGTCGCTTGCGCGGAGTCGCCTTCCGCGTATGCGGTCAATGTCAGACTGGTCGACTCTGCCTCCGCCTGCACCACCGCTTCGTCGCCACTCGTGGTGAGTTTGGCCGCGTGTTCCGGAGAAACACTCCAGCGAACGTTGTGGCGCATCCTGCCGTCTTTCCCGACTGCCCGGAACGTGCGTGTCTCTCCTTGCAGCATCGTGGCTTTTCCCGGGGAAATGCTGAGGGTAGGGACTTCCTGCGCAAAACCAGACGCCGAAAGCGTGCTGACGGTGATCAGGACGGCGAAGGCAAACCGCTCCAGCCAAGCCATAAACTCGCTCCCCTTCGTCTAACTCTTTGTTTTACTCGTGCGGAGGAGGCATCGAAAGTTACTTTGGAGGCTGGAAACCTTGAAATCGTGGACGACCTAACGGAACACTTCAGCCAGTTCTCTCGGCATGTCAATCGACAGGTCAGGCATGACGCCCTCAAGGGTGTGCGGCGCAAATCCATAAGAAACGCCGACCGTCCACAATCCCGCGTTGCGGCCGGTCTCAATGTCGACGTGGGAGTCGCCCACGATCACGGCCTGTTCCGGACGCACGCCGCTCTCCTCCAGCAATTTGCACGCGCCCTCGGGATCGGGCTTCTTCGTAGCAAAACTGTTGCCGCCGTAAACCTGCGTGAAGAACGGTCCCAGCCCGAGCGCCTCGACAATCGCCCGCGAGGGAATTACAGGCTTGTTCGTGAGCACGGCCATCTTGCGCGGCGTCCCGTTCCCTGAACTCTGAATCGCTGCGAGAGCCTCGGCAATGCCCGGATAGACAGTCGTATGGTCGAGCTTGTGCTCCCGATAGTAAGACAGAAAAAACTCCAGCCCCTTGCGAATCAAGGCCTCGTCGACCTTTTCGCCTCCGAGCGCCCGCTGAATCAGAATGGGCGCGCCATCGCCCACGTAACTGGCGATGACGTCGTCGGGTAACTCCGGCCGTCCGATATGGCGAAGCGCCGCGTTCACCGAATGCACCAGGTCCAGGCGCGAGTCAATCAGCGTGCCGTCCAGGTCGAAGATCACCAGTTTGATCGAGTGCGGGTCGAAAGCGCGGCGGGTCCGAATCATCTGCTTCCAGAATAAAGCACTCAGAGCTCAGCCGTCAGCACAAAGGGGTGTGTGGTTCCGGGTCTTTGACCCGGAAAGACCGAGCAAAGCTCGTCTGCTTCTGTCCCTTGACACCACCTATATTTCTAGTAATATCGAAATATGGCAGCAACTACCAAAGTTCCTTCCCCCAGCAAGGTCGCCGAGCGCGTCGCCAAGTACGCCGACATGTTCTCCGCCATGGGAACAGAGCCTCGCCTGCGCATCATGCAGTTGCTGCTCACGGCGCATCCCGAAGGACTTGTCGTCAGCGACATTCAAGCCGAACTCGAAATCCCCAACTCGACCCTCTCACATCATTTGGACAAGCTGCGGACCGAAGGCCTGGTCGAAGTGCAGCGGGAGAGTACTTTTCTTCGTTACACCGCAAATACCGGCGCGCTGCAGGAATTGTTGCAGTTCCTCTATGCCGAGTGCTGCACGCGCAATAAGGCTGTCAAACCGGAACAGATCGTACAAATCTGCAAATAGGAGCGCCTTCATGAGCACTACTGAGACCACCGATATTAAGGAAGTCGTCAAACAGAAATACGGCGAAGCCGCTTTGCGGGTGAAGTCTGGAGGCAGTTCCTGCTGCGGGGCCACTCCGGCCACTAATTGCTGCGATCCCATCACTACCAACCTCTATGACGCTTCGCAGGCCGGACAGATCCCGGAAGAGGCGTTGCTGGCCTCGCTCGGCTGCGGCAATCCCACTGCGCTCGCCAAGTTGAACCCCGGCGAGATCGTCCTCGATCTCGGCTCCGGCGGGGGCATCGACGTGCTGCTTTCCGCGCGTCGCGTCGGCGCCGCCGGGAAAGCCTACGGTCTCGATATGACCGACGAAATGCTCGCGCTGGCCAACGAAAACAAGCGCAAGGCTGGCATTGAGAATGTCGAGTTCCTGAAAGGCGAGATCGAGAATATCCCGTTGCCCGACAACTCGGTCGACGTGATCATCTCCAACTGTGTGATTAATCTTTCCGCCGACAAAGACAAAGTCCTGCGCGAGGCCTTCCGGGTCCTAAAGCCGGGCGGGCGCTTCGCCGTGTCCGATGTCGTCACTCGCGGAGAAATGTTGCCTGAGATCCGCCAGAGTGTCCTGGCATGGGTCGGTTGCATCGCCGGCGCACTGGAAGAGAACGAATACCGCAGTAAGCTGGCGGCGGCGGGCTTCGAACAGATTGACATCGAGCCCACCCGTATTTATAGGGCGGAAGATGCGCTCGAATTTCTCTCGGGTCAGCGAATGGATTTGGACGTCGTCGCCGCGCAGGTGGACGGAAAGTTTATGAGCGCCTTCCTCCGCGCCCTGAAACCCAGTCACACACACGAAGCGTGCTGTGGTCCGACGTGCTGCCATTGAGCGGAATCGGGAGGATGGGGATGCAAGGACATTACAACGTCCTGTTTCTGTGCACTGGGAACTCGGCGCGTTCCATCATGGCAGAGGCAATCACGAATCAGAAAGGCCAGCCTCATTTCACCGCCTACAGCGCGGGCAGCCATCCCACGGGAGCGGTTCGTCCCGAGGCGCTGCGGCAACTGGAAGCGGCTCATCTCCCGACACTAGGCCTTCGCAGCAAGAGCTGGGACGAGTTCGCCAAGCCTGATGCTCCCCGGCTCGATTTCGTTTTCACCGTCTGTGACAATGCCGCCAACGAAGTCTGCCCGGTGTGGCCGGGCCAACCGATGACCGCCCATTGGGGTATTCCCGATCCCGCCGCAGTGCAGGGAACAGGGGAGCAGGTGGAGAAGGCTTTCCGCGAGGCTTTTTTTCTGTTGGACCGAAGAATCAGCCTGTTCCTTAGCCTCCCGCTCACTACGCTGGACCGGTTGTCGCTCAAGAAAGCAATCGACAACATCGGGTTGCAATGAACTTCAATCCGCGTGCCCGGCGCTGCCGGGATACGTGCTGTGGATGAGGCTCGGAAGCAAATGAACACCAATGTAATGTCGCGTCTTGGCTTTTTGGATCGGTTCCTGACGCTATGGATTTTCATCGCCATGCTGATTGGCGTGGCGGCCGGCTGGGCACTGCCCGGAATTGTGCCTTTTCTGAATCGCTTCAGTGTGGGCACCACCTCGATTCCCATCGCCGTGGGTCTCATCCTGATGATGTACCCTCCCCTGGCCAAGGTCCGATATGAAGAACTGGGCGAGGTCTTCCGCAACAAGAAAATCCTCGTCCTCTCGCTGGTGCAGAACTGGGTGATTGGCCCACTGCTGATGTTCGCTCTGGCAATCATTTTCTTGCGCGGTTACCCGGAATACATGGCAGGCCTCATCATGATTGGGTTGGCGCGCTGCATTGCCATGGTGATCGTGTGGAACGAACTGGCTAAGGGCGACACCGAATATGCGGCCGGCCTGGTCGCCTTTAACTCCGTCTTCCAGGTGCTGTTCTATTCGGTGTATGCATGGCTCTTTGTCACCAAGTTGCCGGAGTGGTTTGGATTGCACGGTTCCGTGGTGAATGTGTCGATTCGCGACATCGCCAGAAGCGTCTTCATTTATCTCGGGATCCCCTTCCTCGCCGGGATGATCACGCGCTTCGCGCTGGTGCGCGCACGCGGGAAGCAGTGGTATGAGAAAAGCTTCCTACCGCACATCAGCCCTGTCACGCTGATCGCACTCCTGTTCACCATCGTGGTGATGTTCTCACTGAAGGGCGGGTACATCGTGCGACTGCCTTTCGACGTGGTGCGCATCGCCATTCCACTGCTGATTTATTTTGTCGTGATGTTCCTGGTGTCGTTCTACATGGGACGCAAGCTGGGGGCGGATTATTCGAAGACTGCGACCTTGTCGTTTACGGCGGCCAGCAACAATTTCGAACTCGCCATCGCGGTCGCTGTGGCGGTCTTTGGAATCAACTCCGGCGCAGCCTTTGCAGCGGTCATCGGGCCCCTGGTAGAGGTTCCAGCGCTCATCGGCCTGGTGAACGTTTCACTTTACTTTCAGCGGCGCTACTTCGGGCAGGGCGCTGCAAGTGCGTCGGCGACGCCCATACTCGAGCCTGCCGGAAAGTCGTGAAACCAGATTCGCGAGTACCTGCGAAGCCTTCCCAGCGATCGTCGTCGTAAGGACGCATCCTAGGCCCGCAAAAGCGCCCAAAAAACTCGCAGTCCCAGCGACTGCGGTCGGTGGAACTGCGAGGTTACTATGAGCTCGTTCGACGGGGAGGGCTAAGACAACGTGCTCGTGGAAGGCACTGTAAAACATCCGCCAAGCGCCGGGCTATGATTCGCGTCACTGTCGGCTGTGCCATTGGTCACGTGGTCCGACCGCAGCCTCCGAAACCGATAACTTCCGTGCTTTTCCAACCCCCAGTTACCATTTACAATCCAACAGGTTCCGGCAGCCGCGTGGAATCCCAATACGGCTGCCGGGAATCTAATTTGAAGCAGGACCCAAGAACCGGATGGCCACGACAAAGACTGATCCCAAGCTGGCCCTAACGGCCAACGGCGCGAAGAAGACCAAGCTGTATGAAGGACTTACGCGCGAGCAGCTCATCCAGGCCTACCGCATTATCTACACCTCTCGACGGATTGACGACCGGGAAATCCTGCTCAAGCGTCAGCAGAAAGATCTATTTCCAGATGTCCGGGGCAGGGCATGAGGGCATTGGCGTAGCCGCTGGCCTGGCACTCAAAGCGGGCTATGACTGGTTCTACCCGTATTATCGGGATCGCGCACTGTGTCTGGCGCTGGGGGTCAAGCCTTACGACATGTTTCTGCAGGGCGTTGGGGCGGCCGATGACCCCAGTTCTGGCGGACGCCAGATGCCCTCGCACTGGAGCTATCCCAACCTTCACATCGTGACTCAGTCTTCGCCGACAGGTTCGCAGATTCTACAGGCCGTCGGCTGCTCCGAGGCCGGACGCTACTTGACACGGCATCCCAAGGCCGCGGAGGTTCCAGCCTCCAATTTCGCAGACTACCGTCAGTTCAAGAACGTCAGCTTCCAGGGCGATGAAGTCACTTATGTTTCTCTCGGCGACGGCACTTCCAGCGAAGGTGAATTCTGGGAGGCCATGAATGCCGTTGCACTGGGAAAGCTGCCGGTAATTTTCTGCGTGGAAGACAATGGGTACGCAATTTCGGTGCCGGTGGAGGTCCAGACCGCGGGCGGAAGCATTTCGCGCCTGGTTTCCGGATTCCCCAACTTCCATTTCGAAGAAGTCGACGGTACCGATCCCGTGGCCAGCTATGCCGCATTCCAGCGTGCTACGCGCTACTGCCGTGAAGGACACGGCCCAGCCTTCGTCCATGCGCATGTCATCCGTCCGTATTCGCATTCTCTGTCGGACGATGAGCGCCTATACCGTCCCGACGCCGAGCGCGAACGGGACGCTCAGCGTGATCCGGTCACGCGCACGCAAATGTTCCTGTTGCGGGAGGGCATTCTCGACGAGAAGGGCATCAACCAGCTCGAGAAGGAAGTCGAAGCCGAGTTGCAGGTGGCAGTCGACTCGGCGCTCGGAGCGCTTCCGCCCGCTCCCGAAAGCATCATGAAGTTTGTGTATTCGCCCGATCTCGATCCCGCATCGTCCACGTTCGACACGCAGCCTGTGGCGCCGGAAGTCCCAGCCGACGGCAAGAAGCCGGCCGGCAAGACCATGGCCGATCTGATCACCACTACGCTGCGCGACGAAATGAAGCGCGACGAGCGCATCGTGATCTTCGGCGAAGACGTGGCCGACTGCAGCCGCGACGAGTACTTGAAGCGCAAGCTAGTGAAAGGCAAAGGCGGAGTCTTCAAGCTTACCTTTGGCCTGCAATGCGAGTTCGGCAACGACCGTGTCTTCAATGCTCCACTCGCCGAGGCCGCCATCGTGGGGCGCGCCACTGGCATGGCCACCCGCGGCCTCAAGCCGGTCGTCGAAATTCAGTTCTTCGACTACATCTGGCCCGCGATGATGCAGATTCGCGACGAACTCAGTGTGATCCGCTGGCGCTCCAACAATGGATTCTCCTGCCCGGTAGTGATTCGCGTCGCGATTGGCGGATACCTGACTGGCGGCGCCATCTACCACTCGCAATGCGGCGAGAGCGCTTTCACCCACATTCCCGGTCTCCGCGTGGTCTTCCCGTCGAACTCGCAAGATGCCGCGGGATTATTGCGCACGGCGATCCGCTGCGACGATCCGGTTCTGTTTCTCGAACACAAGCGCCTCTATCGCGAATCTTTTGGCCGCGCTGCTTATCCCGGCCCGGACTACATGATTCCGTTCGGCAAGGCGAAGGTCGTCCATTCCGGCACCGACCTGACTGTGATCACCTATGGCGCCGTCGTGCCGCGCGCTCTGCAGGCGGTCCAGAAGCTTGAGCGCGAGCAAGGCGTGAAGGTCGAACTGATCGACCTGCGCTGCCTGAATCCATTCGACTGGGAGACGATCGCCGCATCGGTCGCCAAGACGAATCGCGCGCTGGTGGCTTACGAAGACACGCTGAGCTGGGGTTACGGCGCCGAAATTGCGGCCCGCATCGCCGACCAGCTCTTCGACCAGCTCGACGCCCCGGTTCGCCGCGTAGCTGCCAAAGACGTGTTCGTTGCCTACCAGCCCATCCTGGAAGACGCGATCCTCCCTCAACCCAACGATCTATTCCTGGCGATGAAGGAACTGTCGGAGTACTGAAGAACAGTGGTTAGTGGTTAATTGTAGTGCAAGTTCTAGCCACGGGTGTGCAGGAATCCGCGGGCCTTCAAATCTCAGTTGCGTCCTGCCGCCCGGCCCCCCATGCTCCTCGTTGTATGCCTTCCAAGCTGTGTCGCGGGAAGCAACATCATCCACATGGGGGTCGTCATGAAATTTTCCGAAAACGAATCGTAGATGGGTAACATAAAAGCGCCTCAGTTTTAGATACGGAATTGAACAGTTTTCGCGGCAAGTGTCATTAAAGGGCGAAAAGCCAATTCGGGCGCTGCCCAGGGATTGAGAGATTGACGAGAAAGACGAGCGGGGCAAGACATATCTGGATCCTTGCAGTTGCATTGGCCGCGGTGCTCGTGGCTTTCGCGGCGAATGCAGGGAGGTTCCTCGTGGTGGAAGCTCCACAGCCGTCGGACGTGATTTTGGTACTTGCAGGCGAGAGCGATCGTCGTCCCGCTCGCGCCCTGCAGCTTCTGGATCAGGGCTATGGGCGCCGGGTGGTGATGGACGTTCCCGCGGCTTCCAGGATCTATGAGTTTACTCAAGTCCAGTTGGCCAAGAAATACATTGAGGATCTACCTCAGGCTGCCTCGGTCCAGATTTGTTCGATTGAGGGGCTCTCGACCCGGGAGGAATCGCACGACGTGGAAAAATGCCTGGCGGGCGAAGAAGGCACACGAGTCCTGATCGTCACATCGGACTACCACACTCGCCGCTCTCTCAGCATCTTCCGCCACGAGGTTCACGGGAAGTCCTTTTCCGTGGCGGCGGCTCGCGACGATACACAATTCGGCACCCGCTGGTGGACCGACCGGCAGTGGGCCAAAACTTGCCTGGACGAATGGCTGCGACTGGTGTGGTGGAATGCTGTCGAGCGATGGCGTTGAGAGGAAAGGTCGGGCCTTCGTGGGTTCGTTTCGTAATTTGAGCCTACATTCTCGAGCCTTGGGTTCGTTTGGTAATTCGAGCCGACGATCTCAAGCGTTGGGTTCGTTTCGCAATTCGAGCCGACGTTCTCGAACCATTGGGTTCGTTTGGTAAATTCGAGCCAAACTTCTTGAGCCACCGCTCACTCATCTTGCGTTTGCGGTGACGTGGGAACTTCGGCCGTCCTCGAAGCGTCCTCAGCCGCTTCTGAGATTGTCACCAACGGGGGTTCTCCCTCCAAGTGAACGTGACCCGCCGTGAGTTGGGGTGTGGTGCTCCCTGCCGATGACAGTTCTGCCGCAGCGAGTGGGTCAGAGGACGTCGTTCGATCTCGGGCGAGATCGTGCGGGCCTACAAACTGAGATTCATCGGCAGCCCTTGAAAGGTGTGGAACATCGGAACCCATCGAAACAGGCGAGGCCGTTACCGAGGAGTCCTTGACCGTCTGCAACGTATCGGCCAGTGCCCCTTCGTCGAGACTACTAACAATCAGATCGATACTGATCGGGGCTGGCACGAACTCGCCTTTACGCTGTCTCTGCAGCCGCTCAAACTGGTTTACGTCCTGCGTCAACTGGCGATTGATTGAGGTTGCGTACCGTCCCGTGCGATCAATTGTGAGGAAAAATTCCCCCGACCTCCGAGCATATTCAGCTTCATAACCGTACACCACGTGTAGCTTGTAATAGCCGATGGCGATCTTTTCGAGCAAGATCTCCTCGAGGGTTCCATCGGGCTGCCAATCTTCCCTCAAGCTCTCAAGCAGATGGTCGAATGACGAGCGATCCGATTCATCTCCCGTAAACAGACGTTTTGCCAACAGTCCGTGCTGCACAGCGTTCCAACGGCTACGGGCCTTGCCTTCCGACGTTCTGGGCCCAGTGGACTTTTGGGCGTTACGTCGGTTGGCGGCCACTCTGGCTGGCGAAGTGATTTTCGAAGGATTGGTTTTGTCGGCCTCGGATCCTTGCCCTTGGGCCGTACTGACGCCGTGAATCGGACGATTCTCGGGCTGGTTTTCGTTACGATCGTGTGCCATGTGTGCTCCTGCTTTGCAAATGATGTGAATATCGAAGTCCCCCGCGGCTCCAGCTAGCGGTTGCTCGCCGGCGTTACGTTGGGCACTCCTATATAAGGGGCTGGTAGCGAAGATTTTGAGGTTGCTAGCGGAAGGGTTGGTTTCCCAGGGCGTCTCTGTGTCGAGCGCTGGTTCGCGTTTGGCTCCAGGACCGGGCGCAAGGCCTACCCCCACCGAACGGTAGTCCGTTCGGCAGGGCAGAAGTTACGCGGCGGTCTGGGTAACGTCGTCGGCAGGCTTTGCGAGGGTTTTGGAGACCTTTAGGACTTGCACGACCGCCAAGTGCTCTTCCATCTTCTGAGCCAATGAGCCAAGGTCGGTGCATGTAGGAAGTTTTCCAAGGTGCACTCGGGTTCTTAACCAACCCGCATAGGTTTGCCAGCATTCCTCATCACCCTCCATCGCTGTCCAAACTCGGCAAACGGCGTCGGCAAAACACTTGATTTGCCGATCTTCGATTGCGTCGTCGGGTTGAAGAATGAAAGACAGCGTCGATGCCAGAGCATCGCGGGTCAGCGATCCCACGGTGCAAGTGTATACACAGATAACGCCCTTCTTCGTCTTGGAAGGGATCCCAACAGCAGGGCGTTCCCCCTCAGGAATCAGTGCTGGCATGGTGTCGATGTCGTTCTCAATCTTCTCGGCAAGCAACCCCAAGTCTCGGGTCTTGAGGCGTTTTCGCTTTGGATTCCATTTCATCCGGTCCGCAAGCCACAGCCAGCACGCCTCGTCTCCATGCATGTCGCTCCAAGAGTCACAGGACGCTATGGCGAACTTCTGGAGGGAGTGCCGCTCCATCTCATTGGTGGGCTGATAGAGGAAAACCAAGGTCGCCAACAGGGCATCGCGGGTTAAGACGGTTTCTGCACAACGATATTCGTAGGTCATTTGTGAAAGGCCTCCTTTTCGGGCCTGTATAAGAGTTGATACTCGATTGTCTGACTTTTTACTCACTTTTATCCTCCAGAAAGGCCTGTTTCCGAGGCCTCTCAATATCCAATACTGGGTCTTGCGAACTTTCTGAGCTTAATGCGCAAGAAAATCTAGCTTGCAGGAAAGGCCTCTTTTTTCGGCCTCTTATACACCAATACTTGGTTTGCGAGCTTTCTTAGCTGAATCCTCAAGAAGATCGAGCTTGCGCAGGCCAGGACAAGCCGGAGAGGCTAAGTTGGGGGCGCGGTCTAAAGGAATGGGCAAACCGACAACAACGGTCACTTCAGCCGGGTTAGTGGTGACTCCACTCCGGGCTGGGGTGGGAGACGACGGGCTGTTTGTCGCCGGGGGAAAATAGATCGCGCGGCGGGCGGCTCAGGGGCTGCGCGGCCATGGGACCTGGCTCAAAGGGAACAGTCACCTCAGCCAAGTTAGTGGTGACTGCATTCCGGACTGAGATGTGGGAGCGGTGAGCGGCTAACGGACGCCCAAGTCCACGGGCTGACCCTCCAGGAGCTCAAGGCTTCATGCGCCCGGATGAAGATTTTCCTGAGAGTGAGGATGAGGAATCGGCAAACCGAAGCCTGTTTGCTGCGTCTCAATGGTTACGTCAGAGATCTGCTGACGTTTAGGGTAGGGAAGGATCGCCCATTTCAGAGCGCGTCGCAGCATGCGCTTGTCGCGCTTGTTGCCGTAGAACCCGACGTAACGATGCTTACGCCCATCGTCGTTGAAGAACTCGCAACTCTCTTTTAGGAGCAATTCCTTCTGCTCAGCCCGCGTCCGCTTGTACTTCATGGTTCCGCCCGCGCGGTCACGAGTCAAGCCATGGACTTGGCGATCGTCTCGGATTTTTCCGTCCGGAGTTCTGTATTTAGTTCTGGCTTTAGTTTTTCCGAAGTAGGTCCACCCGCAGCTTTGGTAGATCGTACCAACCTCCCCCGCACTTTCATCCGAGTAGCCGATGAAAATGTTGTAGCCTTTTGCCACCATCAATTCACACGCCCGCGTAATCAACCAACTCGCCGAATGTTTGTGAGCCCAGTGGACGCAGGCGCCGCGAACTAGAATGATCGCCCGTTCGGCGTACTCTTCCCCGCAGATGGAACGGGTGACGTTGCTCCCGGCTGTACGCCCGAAGCATGCGACCCCGGCGTGATACTCCATCCCCGTCACCGGGTGCTTGCAGAAAAGTCCAAATGCGAAGTCGGAGCATCCAAGATTCCCCAACCACTCGTACTTCAAGATGATGCCAGCCGCCTGCTCCTTCGCAATTTCCCGAACCTCGGCGTTGGCGAACGAACTGGCAGCCTCCCGCTTCAAATGCTCATCAGGCTCCGGGGTGAGAGCCATCTGCTCCCGTATCTTCCGCTGATAAGCTTTCCATTTGTCGGGAACTCGTGAAAATCTTTGGAAAGTTGCTGCTCAACCTTCACCACGGTTGTCGCCGCATTTTTCAGCGTGGAGATCAGCTGTCTGCGAATAGTCGGGTTCAACGAGTACGGGATTCGACGACCCTCTTAAGTTTCCATTCTTTGACAGCAGACTCGATTTCCCGTAGTAGGTTCGAGGCAAGCAGATTTACATCCACGACGCAGTCCTGGCCTTCGAGCGGCACGACACACCCCATGGCTCTCAACCTGTCTCGGTGAACCTTCGATAGGGCGTCGGAAATCTGGTTTGACTCACCGTTCGCGACCTTACCGGCAACGTCGTGCTGCATGTCGGGCGTGAGTTTGCACAACTTCATCAAAATCTCTTGATTGTTTGCCCAGCCGGTGCCGCGCAGACGTTGTTTGGTCTCAGCCGTCAGCAGCCTGGCAATCCGAACGAGGCGATGAATGGTAGTTGACGACTGCCCGCACACCACCGCAGCTGTTTGGCAAAATTGCAGGTTGACATCTTGGCACTTTTTGCCGCCTGTGTACTGGTTTCCGCGATTGCCGCCGTGCCGCCGTTCTGGGTGCAGTTCCTCGTACAACTGCTTTCTGCGATAGATGTGCTCGGCGCGATCCAGCAGGCTCAGATCATTCCGGGCAAGATTCTCATCAATCTCCGCGATTTGCGCTTCCTGCGGGCTGACCGAAAGAATGAAAGCTGGGATGTGTCGGCGACCGAGCGTCTTGAAGGCTTCCAATCGGTGCAGACCCGAAATGAGCCACTTGTCCCGTGACACGGAAATCGGATTGAGAAGACCTACTTCCCGGATGCTCTCAATGAGCGATGAAATATCACCAATTGGGCGCATCCTCTTACCAATCCGAATCGAGTTGACCAAAACACTGCGCACTCGGAGTTCCGTGGAGGACTGCAATTGTGACGGTGCGGGTGTCGATTTTGGGACGGCAGAGATCGCCATAACTGACTATTCCAACACACATCTCAACCGTGGAATGAAGGAGGTGCGTTACTGGTTAGGCTCCCTATGGGCAGCGCACGATTAGGGTGGGGCATGGGAATTCTCATTGTCGTCGTCAACGACCAGAATCCTCATGCCGCCTCTGCTGCGGCTTGGCTGTCGGGAGATTGGACTGTCGCATCAGCCGCCTCCCCGAAAGCGTCTACACGAACTTCAAGGGCGAACGCGAGTAGCTCCTCGACGCAGCGACGTTGACTGAGCCACAGCGCGTCCAATTCCGTGACGACTGTGAACTGGAAGTCCGTGCACGCGTCTGGAGCCGCGACAACTAGTTCAGG
>CAWBSS010000022.1:0-54455 GCA_963791515.1 uncultured Acidobacteriaceae bacterium
CTCTGACTCTTGGCATCGGCGGCGTGGGACTCATGAACATCATGCTGGTGAGCGTAACCCAGCGAACGCGTGAGATCGGGGTGGAGAAGGCGTTGGGTGCTCGCCGCTTCGATATCCTCGTGCAGTTCTTGTCCGAGGCGCTCGCGATTACTTTTTTGGGCGGCCTTTTAGGAATTGTGCTCGCCTACATTATTTCCCTTTCTGTGGGGACTCTCACCTTTTACAGTGCGCTTGCCCAGCACGGGGAGGCGGGCGACATTCGACTCATCATTTCACCAGTCAGCATATCGGTTTCTACCGCAATCCTCGCGCTGGTGGGACTGGTCAGCGGCATGATTCCAGCAATACGCGCCTCACGTCTCGATCCTATTGAGGCATTGCGCTACGAATAGGGCGGTTCCTGTCCTGGAGAATTTGGTGCGGAATGTGGGGACAGGTGGAAGAGCGGCCCTTCAGGGCCGCGTGATCAACGAAGTGAAAACAACCAAGCCGCGAAGCGGCGCAAGAATGCAGTCCACGGCGCAAGCTGTGGGTTCGGCTTCAGTCCCGGGTAACCCGCCGAAAACGGAACCAACCGGGAAGGGTACGACTTCCAGTCGTACCGCATCACGCCGAGTTCAGGAACCCGGCTTTAGCCGCTGGGGGACCGAGTCGGCAAGTGCGACCGGCCAAACACGGATCACTTTTTCGCAGTACGCCTGCTGGCGCGGAACCGTCGTATTCAGCCGCAAAAGAAAACCTGCCTGTCATCTTGAGCGAAGCATGCCGACGAGCGAAGCGAATCGGCATACGCAGTCGAAAGATCCCTACCCCGCCCAGCGCTCCCGAGGACGCCTCAGGGAATTCTCCCGAAGACCAGGGTTCTCGGTGTTGTGCCCCCCGCCTTCCAGCGGTTGCGGGAAAACTAGAAGTGTGTGCATCACCGTGGAAGAGCGGTCCTTCCAGGGCAACGTAAAGCATGTGGAATCAGCGTGGGCTTCAGCCCCTGTGGTCGCCATTGCTCGCCGGGTACCCCATTTCTCGCGTGTCCTTTGCGCGAGAAGTGGGGATTTCCGCGCCACCTCTCCGACAATTCACCGCAAACGAAAAACGCGACCCGCAAGGGCCGCGCCTATTTCTACCCCCATTAAAACAATGCCCACTCAGCCCAAAGTAGTCCCTCACAGCAAATAAATCTTCCCAGATTTCCATTTCGGGAATGCACCCAACTCATTCCTCATCAGTCTTGGCATTCCGAACGGGCGCCTTTCATCATAAAGTTTTGTCATTAGGTCTTGTCATTCCGAACGGGCGTTTTTCAGCCCGGAGGAATCTGCTGTCCCTGTCATCTTGAGCGAAGCATGCCGACGAGCGAAGCGAATCGGCATACGCAGTCGAAAGATTCCTACCCCGCCCAGCGCTCCCGAGGACGCCTCAGGGAAATTCTCCCGAAGACTAGGGTTCTCGGTGTTGTGCCCCCCCTTCCAGAGGTTGCGGGAAAACTAGAAGTGTGTGCATCACCGTGGAAGAGCGGCCCTTCCAGGGCCGCGTAACGCATGTGGAACCACCGTGGGCTTCAGCCCCTGTGGTCGCCGTTGCTCGCAGGACCGCAGCCTCTTCCAGTCGTGCCGCAATCGCCCGAATCTCGCGCCCGGCTTCAGCCGCAGAGGGAGCCCGAGTCGCCAAACGCGAACTGACCAAGCCGCGAAGCGGCCCAAGAATGCAGCCCACGGCGCAAGCTGTGGGTTCGGCTTCAGTCCCGGGTAACCCGCCGAAAACGGAACCAACCGGCAAGCGTACGACTTCCAGTCGTACCGCATCACGCCGAGTTCAGGAACCCGGCTTTAGCCGCTGAGGGACCGAGTCGGCAAGTGCGACCGGCCAAACACGGATCACTTTTTCGCAGTACGCCTGCTGGCGTGGAACCGTCGTATTCAGCCGCAAAAGAAAACCTACCTGTCATCTTGAGCGAAGCATGCCGATGAGCCAAGCGAATCGGCATGCGCAGTCGAAAGATCCCTACCCCGCCAAGCGCTCCCGAGGACGCCTCAGGGAAATTCTCCCGAAGACTAGGGTTCTCGGTGTTGTGCCCCCCGCCTTCCAGCGGTTGCGGGAAAACAAGAAGTGTGTGCATCACCGTGGAAGAGCGGCCCTTCCAGGGCCGCGTAAAGCATAGGGAATCACCGTGGGCTTCAGCCCCCTGTGGTCGCCGTTGCTCGCGGGACCGCAGCCTCTTTCAGTCGTGCCGCAATCGCCCGAATTTCGCGCCCGGCTTCAGCCGCAGAGGGAGCCCGAGTCGCCAAGCGCGAAAAGACCAAGCCGCGAAGCGGCGACAGATAATAGCCCAGGTCTTCAGTCCTGGGTACTCGCCGCTCGCCTGCGCTTCCATTCCGTGAAAGACAGACTCAATCTTCCCGACCCCGACCGCACGAACGGACAGCAGCTTCAGACGATGAGGGAACTCACACCGGAAACCGCCTCGCTGCTACAGACCGTACTTCATTCGAATGGGAAACATGGCGGCACAACATGAGGACAGACCACATGTTTCTAGCCATTTTCACAAGGGAACGTCCCGTTGTCCCCGGTCTATCAGTCCACTTGTCATTCCGACCGAAGGGAGGAATCTGCTGTCCTTGACTCGCCCAGCGACAGGATTCTGATCCCTCTGCCTTTCGAGAATCGCGGAAGGTGTTGGCAGTCCGCGTGAATCGGACCGTGTCGCGCAAACACTCCGACCCCCCGCCCTTCGCAAACTGTGCGAAGAACTGATGATATTTGTGTATACAATCGATATTCATAATATGCAATAGATGATAGGAGGCTTACTTATGAAGGTAGGTCGTCGAAAGGCCATTGGGCCCACGCCTGGGGAAGACGCCGAGACGGTTGTCATTTCGTTTCGCGCGCCTCTCGAACTCGCCAAGAGACTCGATGAATTGGCAGAGTATGATCACCGAAACAGAGCCAATTTCATACTGACCACACTCGTCCGAGCTACTTCGGAGGAGTTGGTAAGGAGCGGCGGGTTCTGGCTAAAAGCCTTTCACCAGTCGTACGCCAAGGATCCGGTGGGCCGAGAAACGGAGTTTTGGCGAGGGCAGATCGCTGGATGGAAGCGAACCCTAGTGACCTGTCGCAGAGTAACCATTACTAGACTGTTAGCATCAAAGCTGTCATGGCTACTGGCAGCGAAATCTTGCTCACCAAGCAACAGCAGTCCGATCTAAGTAGCATCGCCCAGTCCCGTTCTCTGCCGGCCGGATACGTGTTTCGCGCCAAGTTGATCCTCATGCTGGCAGAAGGCTCGTCCTTCAACGCGATTAAGCGACAGCTCCAGACCACGGCGCCCACCATCGTTCGCTGGAAGCAACGCTTCCGGCGATACGGACTGGAGGGACTGGACACCTATCATCCCGGCCAGAAGCCCAGTGTGTTGACTCCGGCTCTGCGCGCCCGCATCCTGTCGGCCACGCGGAGAAAACCTAGCGACGGTTCTACGCACTGGAGTTGCCGCAAGCTGGCCTCTGCGCTCGGCGTCAGCAAAGACGCTGTGCATCGCGTTTGGCAAGAAGCGGGCCTGAAACCGCACCGCCTCGAACGCTACATGGCCAGCGACGATCCTGAATTCGAAAGCAAAGCCGCTGACATCCTCGGCCTCTATCTGCGCCCGCCGCAGCACGCCGCCGTGTTCTGCGTCGATGAGAAGACCGCCATTCAAGCCTTGGACCGTCTCGATCCCGTCCTGCCGCTCTCGCCGGGACGCGCCGAACGGCACGGCTTCGAGTACTACCGCCACGGCACGCTCTCCTTATATGCAGCGCTGAATACCGCCACCGGTCGCGTCCACGGCAAAACCGCTGCCCGCCATACCAGCCGCGAGTTCGTCGCCTTTTTGCAAGAGGTCGTATCCTTGTGCCCGCCTCGGCAACAGATTCACATCATCCTCGACAATCTCTCCGCGCACAAAACTCAAGCGGTCCGCCAGTTCCTCCAACAACATCCGCGAGTCCGGTTTCACTTCACGCCCACTTACTCGTCCTGGCTCAATCAGGTCGAGATCTGGTTCGCCAAGATCGAACGCGAGGTCATCGCACGGGGCATCTTCACCTCGGTTCCCGACTTGGCTCGCAAACTCCGCCGCTACATCAATGCCTATTCCGCCAATGCTCGGCCCATCCAGTGGAAATACTCCGACCCCACCCGCCGCGTCCGCAGTAACGAACTCACTGCGACAGGCCACTAGTGGCCGCCTACGGCGCAAGCACGGCCGAAAAAATCATCTTGCGAGCCAGTGAGGTAACGAAACTCCCGGTACCACACGCAGGAACTCTTAGCGCTGACGGACGGGGCTACGAGGGATTTGATTCTTTTTCGCACGCCTTCTAAATCGCGCGGGTGCCCGTTGCGTTCTCTGCAAGGGTAAGAACCACGAAAGCATGAGTCCCGAGAAGCATGAGTCTGGAGAAATCACCCATGTTCTCGGCAGCATCGTACCCGCCCTTGCAAAAAGCGCAACGACTGGGCACCCACAGCTCGGAACGACGAGAAAAAAAGCACCAAAAAGCCCGGGCCACCCGCCACCCACTGTGTTGGTGATGTCGGCGGGATCAAGAACCTGGGCCACCCATTCCCGTTTCTCAGGATACTGCGTCCGTCGGTGTTGCGAACACTCCCGCTTCGGAAGTGGCTGATAGCTTTGAACGGCTCTTCACGTACTCTTCCGGCGTCTTGCCAAAGGCTTTGAGGATGTCGATCAATTCCTGACGAGCGGGGTATTGCCATGTGCCGATTCCGTCCTTATAGAGCAGAAAAAGGGTCATGGCGATGCGTCGCCATGACCCCCTCATAGTCGGCGTCCTTTTTACACCTGGGGGCGGAGGAATGCAAAGGGCACGAGGATGGCGAGGGAGGGGCACGGAAGGGGTAGGAGGGCGGAACTCCAATCTTGATGCGAGCCAAACGCGCGAGTTATTGCGTCGCAAAGATCGCGACGCATCGCGCGGCTCGCTCAGGTCCTTCAGGCGCGCAAAGAGCGCGCTCCTTCAGGATGACAACGAAAAAGACTGTGGCCCGATACTTCCGGGGTCTGGTGACCTAACTCTCCTCCGACCGTCCAAGCGATGTAGTTTAGGAGACGCCGGTTACTACCATGCCCATCCCTATGAACATACTGCGATTGAACCTGCTCCGAATGAACATGCTTCGAAGGAATACGCTGCGAGGTTCGCTGCTGATTCTGGCGCTGACGGTGTGTCTGTTCGCCGCGCCCATATTCGCTGGCCCCCTGTTCGCCGCCCCAATGTCCGATACGGACCGCGAACACCTGCTTGTTCACTTCGAGATGACTACCCAAATGGTGGCCGAGCAGGTGCGCGGGTTATCGCCGGCGCAACTGGAGTACAAAGCATCGCCGGACCGCTGGAGCATCCGGGAAGTTGTTTCGCATCTGGCGGTGGCCGAACCGGACTATTGGCGGGAGATCCAGAAAGCGCTGAAGGCGGCGCCGGATATGAAGGAGAAGAAATCGTCGGCGACTGACGCCGACATTATGTGGTACGGCATTGATCGCGTGGTGCATACCAAGACCGGCGGTGGGCACGAGAAAGTCGATACCTACAAGAACCTGGGCGAGGCCATGGGGAAGTTTCAGGCGCTGCGCGCCACCATGATCGAATACATCAAGACGACCAACGACGACTTGCGGGCGCACAGCTTTGGGGACTATGGAGAGGTGATCGATTGCTGGCAGTGGATGCTGGAGATCTCCACGCACGCCGAAAGGCACATCCAGCAGATTCGCGAGATCAAGAACGACCCGAACTTCCCGAAGAAGTGACGGGCGGGGCGGCTTGTAGAAAGTCAAAAAGCCCCACCCTGTCGCAAAGAACGCGACAAGGATGGGGCACCCGATCTTAACTGATGGCTGAAAGCTGAGAGCTGACAGCTTCCTACGTTCCCTCGCTCCACCCCGCCAAATACTCTTCCTGCTCCGGCGTCAGCCGATCGATCTTAATCCCCATCGACTCCAGCTTCAGCTTGGCGACGCGCTTGTCGAGTTCGTCGGGGACGCGGTAAACCGTCTTTTCCAGCTTCTTGTGGCTCCGCACCATGTACTCGACCGAGAGCGCCTGGTCGGCAAAGGACATATCCATGACGGAGGCGGGATGCCCTTCCGCCGCGGCCAGGTTGATCAGGCGACCTTCGCCCAGCAGGTTGATCTTGCGACCATCCTTCAGGGAGTACTCTTCCACGAACGTGCGCGTGGTGCGCTTCGAGGACGACATCTTCTCCAGCGCAGGGATGTCGATCTCGACGTTGAAGTGCCCCGAATTGGAAATGATCGCCCCGTCCTTCATCAGGTCGAAGTGCTCTTTCGTGAGCACGCTCTTGTTGCCGGTCACGGTGCAGAACACGTCGCCCAGCTTCGCCGCTTCGGTCATCGACATCACCCGGAAGCCGTCCATGACGGCCTCGAGCGCTTTCGTCGGATCGACTTCGGTAACGAACACTTCCGCCCCGGCGCCGCGCGCGCGGCTGGCCAATCCCCGGCCGCACCAGCCATAGCCCGCCACCACGAACTTCGATCCCGCCAGCAGAAAATTCGTGGAGCGGATAATGCCGTCGATCGTCGACTGTCCCGTGCCGTAGCGGTTGTCGAACAAATGCTTGGTGTCCGCGTCGTTCACCGCAACGATGGGAAACTTCAGCACGCCTTCCTTCGCCATGGCGCGCAAGCGGATCACTCCGGTGGTGGTCTCTTCCGTTCCGCCAATCACGTCTTCGAGAGCGTCGGTGCGCTTGGTGTGCAGGATCGACACCAGGTCGGCGCCATCGTCCATCGTGATGTGTGGCTTGTGATCGATCGCGGCCAGAATGTGGTTGTAGTAGGTGTCGTTGTCCTCGCCCTTGATGGCGTAGACGGGAATGTTGTGGTCGCGTACCAGGCTGGCCGCCACGTCATCCTGTGTGGACAGAGGATTCGAGGCGCATAGCACCACGTCGGCTCCGCCATCCCGCAGGCAGATCGCCAGATTCGCCGTCTCGGCCGTCACGTGCAGGCAAGCCGAAACCCGGATGCCCTTCAACGGTTGGTTCTTGATGAACTCCTTGCGGATAATCTGCAGCACTTTCATGGACTGGTTCGCCCACTCAATGCGCTTCTTTCCCAAATCGGCCAGTTCTACGTTCTTAATGTCGCAATTCACTGCTGCTGTTGACATGCTTCTCCTATGTGGCGCGCTGAAAGCGCAGAAAAATTAAGTTGATTACCGATGAATGATTCGAACCCTAGTACTGCTTTTCGCAAGAATACACGAAGTTGCGGGTCCGGTCAGGATGCCTCATTGCCCATTTGGCATCCGCCTTTCGGCCGACTCCCGGCATGGCACTTTGGTTCGCTCTTCTTAGCGTCCTTCGCGGACCTTATCTCTGCGAACTTCGCGGTAAAGTTCCGGCATCTTTCTGCAAAAGCCGTGAACCGCACGGGTCGCCAGGAATGCCGCGGACGTCGCAGAGAAAACTATTTGCGAACCGCGTGACCTACAGGCTCCCGCAATCCGGCATCGCTGGCCAGCTTCGCTGCTTTGTGGGTGCCCTCCCACGTGAAGTCGGGATCGCTGCGCCCGAAGTGACCGTAAGCCGCGGTCTTCCTGTAAATCGGCCGCCGCAGGTTCAGCGATTCGATGATCCCGCGCGGCGTAAGCTTGAAGTGCGCGCGAATCAAATCTGGGATGATTTCCGGATCCACCTTCGCAGTCCCAAACGTCTCGACCAGCACACTGACCGGATCGGCCACGCCGATCGCATACGCCAGTTGCACTTCGCAGCGCCCTGCCAGCCCGCCCGCGACCACATTCTTCGCAATGTGCCTCGCCATATAAGCCGCCGACCGGTCCACCTTCGTCGGATCTTTTCCGCTGAATGCCCCGCCCCCGTGCCGTCCCATCCCGCCGTAAGTGTCCACAATAATCTTGCGTCCGGTCAGCCCGGTGTCGCCCATGGGCCCGCCAATCACAAACCGTCCCGTAGGATTGATGTGATACTTCGTATCCTCGTCGAGCAACTGCGCCGGAATTACCGCCTGAATCACATGCTTCAGAATCCCCGCCCTCAATTCGTCGTTGGCGATAGTCTCCGAGTGCTGCGTCGATATCACGACAGCATCCACCCGCAGCACCTTCCCCTTCCCATCATATTCAACTGTAACTTGTGATTTTCCATCCGGACGAAGGAAGGGAAGTGTTCCGTTCTTGCGAACCTGCGAGAGCCGCATCGTCAGCTTGTGCGCCAACGAAATCGGAGTCGGCATCAACTCCAAATTCTCATCCACCGCATACCCAAACATCATTCCCTGGTCGCCGGCGCCGCCGGTGTCTACGCCCATGGCGATGTCGCCGGACTGTTTGTTGATGCTGGAGATTACGGCGCAGGTGTTGGCGTCGAAGCCGTAGAGGGCGTTGTCGTAGCCGATGGAGGCGACGGTGCCGCGGACGACGGTTTGGAAATCGACGTAGGCTTTGGTGGTGATTTCTCCGGCGATGACGACGAGGCCGGTAGCGGTGAGGGTTTCGCAGGCGACGCGGCTGGTGGAATCTTCGGCGAGGCAGGCGTCGAGAATGGCGTCGGAAATCTGGTCGGCGATCTTATCGGGATGGCCTTCGGTCACGGATTCGGAGGTGAATAAATAACGGTTCTTTGATGCCAAGTTGTGTTTCTCCTTGTGCACATCGCGTGCAGAAAAACTATGACTCTCTGTCTGGGGGGACCGGAAATCCACGCGGCCGCAGCGGGGCGACGCATCGAGAAGAAGTCCTATAAAAGGCTATCAGAGCTGCCCTCCAGCATGCAACGGTTTTGACCTTAAATGCCCGGAAATGAATTCAATAGCGGAATTGGGGAGGTGGACGGAAGGAACGGGTGGTTCAGCGGGAGGGAGGTGGGGCTAACGCAGTTTTTTCTGCGATGGAAATCCCGCGGCGTAGGGGCTCGTTCCGTTTCTTCGATGGGGAGCTCCGCGGCTTTTATTCGTGCTCCGGCTCGATATCCGGAAAGGCGACCGTAACAAGGGGCGAGGGACCCGCAACTGGCGGACGAACTTCGTCTCCGATTTTGGCAGCCACCAAGCTGGCGGTCCCATAATCGAGAACGTGGGATGTCAACTTTTGTGGGCCCAGGCAGCGCACATCCGCGACCGCCTCCATGCTGCTTAGTACCCACATGCGTTGCGTCGTGGCGAAGTCGAATTCTATATGTATCTTTTTCACCCACCAAGTGGGCGACTTGGCGATCTTGCCCTCAATACGGCGAATCAAGAATGAATGTTGATCGACCCACGCTTGTCCTGAGATCAGCTCCGGTTGTTTACGCTTTGGATCAAGACGCAAAAGGTAGTAGGAATGACCTTCGAGGACGGTGTCTCCGAGGTAACTGAAAACGTAATTCTTCCGAGTCACGGCAGCCGCAGCCGACTTCTCAAGGGAAACGGCTATCTCGACCTCACCCTTTAAGATGCGTTTGACTACTACCTCGCCGATGCTGCTGCCGGAGCGTTTCTGGATGGTGTAGTTGCCGGGCGGACGAAAATCGACTTCCGCTGTGACATAAGAATCGACCTTGGCACTATTGGGGCGACTCAGCCGGTAATCGCGGACCACGTGACTGGGAATACTGACTTCAGACTGGGCTCTCTCCATATTCTCAACAATGAAGGTGAGCTGGTCGGGGGACGCCGGGTTCGGACGGCCTTGCGCAAATGTAACGGAGGTGAGGGCAGTGAGCAGCAGCATCGTGACTGTTAACGTTGTCCGCATGAGCGTTCACTGTGCAACTTCCTCTACCTGAATGATAGAACTCGCGCCGACGGAGTTCTGATCACATTTGACCACGATGTACGTCAGGTCGGGCGAACATTGACGCCGCACGCTGCACTGAATTACCGAATCCGGGTCACCGGTTCGAAGACCGGGCGCTGGGTTGATGTGCCGGGGCGTTTCCACGCGTGACCCCGCCCGCAGGTTCCCACCCGTCTCGCGAGTCGCTCCTCCACCAAAGGGATTTGGTGCGCAAACGCGGCTCTTGGCGACGGGGCGACAGGTGGGCTAGCGGTCCGGAGCAGGAGCCGGCGTTGAAGGGATGACGCGCATGCCGTTGGAATCGAAGACGAAGGTTTTTACTTCCGCTTCGGCGCCATCGGCGGGAATTTCCTGGCCATTCCAGAGGAAAGTGACTCCGGCGGCGTTGCCGATCCTGGCGACGATTTCGCGGGTGGCGCGGACGGAGGCATGAGCGGGGGCGATGAGTGTTTCCTGGCTGACGGTTTGGCCATCCGCGAGGACGGAGATCCAGGAGGTTTCTGTGGCACGGATCACCAAGGTAAGGGGGGCGGTTGGTTTTGCGGAAGGCGGCGGATTTTTTGCGAGGGGTCGAACGGTCACATCATTATTGTCGTCGGCATCGGAGGGAGGCGGAGTTGCCGGCGCTGAAGTGGGTGGATGAGTGGCCGTGGCCGACCGAGGGGGTTGAGTGGGCTGGGAATTCGGAGTGGATGGGTCTGCCAGAGTCGCCGGGCTGGTGGCGGGCTGGGTAAGGGACGGCTGATTCCTGGGCACTGGGGTGGAGGTGGTGACCGCTGCGGATGCGGACTGCGAGGGCTTTGGTGGAGATGAATTGGCGGCTGCGGCGCTGGTGTTGTGGGAGTGGCGTGTCCAAAGGATGACTCCCAGGACGATCACGACGGCGGCGATGGCAAGGATGCTCCACGGAACTTCGCGGTCGGACTTAACGGCAAAATTTTTTCGTGGAGGGCGTACGTGCTCGGCGCGGGGCAGTTGCAGTTCGGGGAGTTCCTCTACCTGCACTGAAGATTGCGATTTCACGGCAGGCTTGTTGGGCTCGACCTGGGGGCGCTTTTCTGGCGCGGCGGGGCGTGCTTGCGCGGGACGTTCCGGTTCCCAGACCTCGTGGGCGTCGATCTGCGCCTGGCGGAGGCAGGCGAGATAGTCGGTGACGGCTTCTTCGTCGTTCAGTCCGAGATGCTTGGCGTAAGCGCGGATGAATCCCTTGTTGAAGACGCCGCCGGGGAGCTGGTCGAAATGCTCTTCTTCGATGGCGCGAAGCATGCGCGAGCCAATTTTGGTGACGTTGGAAACGTCATCGAGGGAGATTTCCTTCTTCTCGCGCGCCTTGCGGAATTTATCTCCGAATTCGCCCACGTTATCCTGCCAGGAGGAGCATCTTTCGCCCGTATGATTACGAGAACATCATAGGACAAGAAGTGGACGCGCGCCACCGCCAAGAGTCCAAGGTAGAGGTAACGTGCGGGGAGTCAGATTGGCCTGGCTGAAAGCCCTGCCGCCGCAATCAAACACACAGAAATCACGGTCAAGAAGACAATCGGCAAGATGAAGAAGTATCGCCAGCTCAAAATCGTCATGGCGAGAAAGCACAAGGCGAGCGTCCAAGCAGTAGCACGCATGAGCGCCAAAGTCTCTGCCGGAAGTCCACCTAGCTGCCACGCTAATACCGCCGCGAGTAAAAGAAACACGGTGACAAAGAGTCCGGCCCCAACAAATAAATCCCAATAAGTCCGGCTAAACCCCTGGACGTGGAAGTGAATTGACCGCATTGAGGCAAGAAGCGTGTCCACTCCCCATTTGGGATCGGACTGACGAAAACCAACGGTATGTCCGACGTCAAAAAGCAGCATAAGAACAGCGGCGATTCGATAAAGCGTGGACGCTCTCAAGTGTGGTCTCTCCTTTTTGGCAGCGGTAGTGTACCAGTTCAACCATCCCCCTTCCATCGACCGCCGGACCTGATTACTTCCGTTTGTGCAAGGCACCTTCCGCGCGGGCCGGTTCTTTCCTCGATTCCGTAACTCCGATCAGAGAGAAATCGAAGGTCTCCTGGACAGCTTGCACACAATGCATGAGGGCGCACGCGTTGCCAATGAGCAAGTGTTGATGTTTCTGGTGAGCGCGTGCGTTCTCCATGAAGGGCTTTATTTGGCGGCGTGAAGAGGGCTCAAACCCTGATCCGGCCGTTTTACGGACTTCTTGACAGGCGAACCTGTCAGTATCAATTCCCTAATTGTGGCGATTCCGGTATACTCCGCCGGTCCAAACTTGCTCCGTCGGAGACAGCTGAGTGGCCGTAGTTCAATCAGGCGCGATCGCGCCCGCTGCGGTTGAGTTTGTGGACCGCACACGGCACCGCATTGCCATGCGGTTGCTTCCATTTCTTTTCATCCTTTACATCGTTAATTATCTTGACCGCACTAGCGTGGCCTATGCCGCGCTCGGCATGTCTCGCGACTTAGGATTCAGCGACCACGTGCTGGGCATGGGAATGGGCATCTTCTTCATCAGCTATGTGGCTTTGCAGATTCCCGGCGCCCTGCTGGTGGAGCGCTGGAGCGCGCGACGGATGATTTCCATGACCATGATTGCATGGGGATCGCTGACTGCGCTGACAGCACTGGTGCACACCCCAAAGCAGCTTTATTTTGCGCGTTTCGTATTAGGCGCGGCGGAGGCCGGTTTTTTCCCCGGCGTGATCGTCTATCTGAGCCACTGGTTCAAGCGCGAGGACCGCGCGAAGGCGACGAGCAACTTCATGGCGGCAATTCCAATGTCGTTCGTCATCGGCTCGCCAATCGCAGGCTGGATTCTCGGCCACACATGGTTCGCCGTCGAAGGCTGGCGCTGGCTGTTCGTTCTGGAGGGAATGCCGGCCATCCTGTTAGGCGCGGTTGCGTATTTCGTTCTGACGGATTGGCCTGGCGAAGCGACCTGGCTCGCTCCCGAGCAACGGCAATGGATTGCGCAAGAACTGCAGGGAGAAAAGCATATCAGCGCACAAGCGATTACGATGTGGCAAGCGCTCAAGTCTCGCACAATTCTGCTGCTGGCCGGGCTATCCTTTCTCAATTATCTTGTGTTTTACAGCTTTGCTTTCTGGTTCCCGACCATGCTGAAACGCCAGTCCGGATTTTCGGACGTGCGGGTCGGCTGGCTCGGCGCTGTGCCGTATCTGGCGACCTTCATCGCGATGCAGGTCAACGGTTGGCACTCCGATAAGGAACTTGAAAGACGTTGGCACTCCGCGGTCCCGATGTTTATCGCTGCAACCGGATTGATGGGCCTGATCAGTCAACCCCGCTCAATTGCACTCACAATCGTATTGTTCACCATGGTGTGCATAGCCTTTGCCCATCTCCCGACGTTCTGGGCGATCCCGACCGAGATCCTGAGCCAGTCGGCCGCAGCGGCTGCAGTGGGCATGGTCAACACTGTGGGCAGCGCAGCAGGCTTTGCCGGCCCTCATCTGTTCGGTTATCTGAACACTCGAACGGGATCATTTTCGTACGGCCTGGCCCTGATGATGGTCTCAGCACTTGCAGGAGGGCTGCTGATGCTGTGTGTCCCGAGGAGCGCGCGACCGCTTGTCGGCTGAACCGCCTGCCTTGTGAAATCGCAGCCCAGGATTACTCCCGAGCGACGGGCGAGGAGGTAATCCGCCGTGGACGAAAACTGGTTTTATAAACACGGGAGGGGATAGTTGCTGTTAACAGGGCCTTGACACGCAAAACCCCTCGATGGGGTCAATAAATGCTATGGCGATTTTGCACCACTTGAGGAGAATGCCTCCTGCTGGCTCCCATAGCCTCGGTGTGGCCGACCATCCAGGCAGCATCAAGAGATAATGCTTTCTCGACCGACTTTGGCCACGTTTGGCTATTGACGCCCAGCACTCTTCGATCCTACTGTCTCCCGTATGACCAAGAGCGAATACCTCACTGAATATGACGGAATCGTCAAGACCATGCAGATGTATATTGACGGAAGCAAACAGGGCAAGAGCGAGCTGATGCGTCCTGCCTTCCACCCGGACGCGTCGTTCTTCGGCTACGCTGGGGAACAACTGGCGATTGGAACCCAATTTTTGTTCGACTGGATCGACAAGAACGGTCCCGCTCCGAGAATTGAGCCCCGGGTGGTCAGCGTCGACATCCTCGGTTCGATCGCCGTAGTTCGTCTTGAAGTCGCTGGCTGGTCGGGAAACTTAGCGGGCTCGGACGTCCGTATGTCTGATCTGTTCACGCTTCTCAAAACGCCGGGTGGGTGGAAGATCATCCAGAAAGCATTTCATTGGCACACGCTTGAGACCGCGAGTTTAGCGGCGTAAGCTCTGGTATAGTCTTCCGCGGGGGTTTTGGGGATGCCTGAGCGGAACACCCCACAGAAAACTCTAGACTCCTGGAAGCAGATAGCTGCCTACCTGGACCGGAGTGAACGCACTGTAAGGCGCTGGGAGGCGAGCGAGGGACTTCCAGTCCACCGCCGCGAGCACGAAAAGCAGGACACCGTCTTCGCCTACCGGCACGAGATAGAGGCATGGAGCCGCTTACGCACGAGGTGTCCGCGCGAAATCTCGAACGATAGAGCCGAGAGCCTTCCTCAGCTCAAATCTGCCGCCAACGCTTACCTCGTCGAACATGACGCCATTACCCGAACCATGCACTGCTACATTGCGGGCGCTCGCGCGGGCGATGGCGAACTCATGCGCCCTGCTTTTCATCCTTCCGCAACCATCTCCGGCTACTGTCAGGGAGTCGAATATAGTGGCTCCGTGGAGCACGTTTTCCAGTGGATCACCGCAAACGGACCGGCACCCAATATCAATCCGCGATTTGCACGCATCGAAATCATCGAGAGCATCGCTGTCGTGCATTTGGAAGTGCAACGATGGTCGGGCAAGTTGGCCGGCGCCAATGCCCGAGCTTCCGATGTATTTACTTTGCTCAAGTGTAATGGAGAGTGGAAGATCACGCACAAGCTCTTCCATTGGCACGACCAATGATACCCCCACCGCTTAAGTTCCGCTGATTTGAGAAACGCCGATATCGGCCAACCGGCAGCAATCGGCTGTGAATGGGAACCGACTGTATGAGTGCGGAGTGGGGCATAGTTTACGTAACCAGGCCTTACACGTTTTGACCATGATGAGAGCTATGGGGATATTTCAACGGTTACCCTTGCGCCAGTTTGCGGTGGAGTGTGGAATACTGCGGAAATGAGCATTCAACCCGAGGAACTACCGCTTCACTTGAGCAGGATTGAGACTTCTCAGGGCACGTGGCTCATCGCCGTTTCCAGCGTTGCGGAAGCGCAGGCTGGCAACACGCTTCTCTTGAAGCTCATTTTGGAGCACAGCATAGATTCAGAGCATTTCCGCTCTCGCGAGCTTGGAATGCAGATGTTCGCTCGCAAGCTCCATGATCCCGGTTGGTTCGCTGACGTTGTTAGCCAGATTCGTCGCTGGATCGAAACTACCGAGGGAGACGGCTTCTTGGAACTCTCAAAGAACGGTCAATAAGTGAAATGGGGATTTCTCGCCAATTCTCCGAGTTTCTGTGCAAAAATGACCATTCTACTGATGAGAATTGCTGCACCATCAATAGCGATGAAGGCCAAGAAGCCTACTCTCAAACAGGTACAGGCTGTTCGTTGCCCCACATGTGGCGCGGGACCGGGCAAGAAGTGCGAACTCACCACGGGACAGCCCCGCACAGAGCCTCATCGTGACCGACGCTTGCTCGCATCGGATTAAAGTGTCGCGCTCAGGCGACGGGCGTTTCCCAGCAGCGCACGGCTTGCATGAGCTGCAAATCCACCTCGTCTGCGATGACCATTACGTCCGCCAGCAGTTGGCCCTGATCGAGTTCGCTTTGGTGAAGATGTAATGCTCGGAATGTGACCACTTGGAACAACCTCGACTCATCGACGAGCATTCCGGGAGAGTAGCCTTGGAGTCGCCGCGCCTGTCCATGCACAGCAGCGTCGTTCGAGATGGGAAGATGGACACCTTTGGCAAGGCGTAGGCGGCAAGCCAAGTCATGGAACAGCTTTGGCAGATGATGCACGCGGTCGTCATCGCTGAGCGGAATGCAGGTGAGGCCCGGAACGAGATTCACCATCCTCAGCCATTCTTTGATCGTAGGTTCGAGTTCTCGCTCCAGTATGGTCGCTACGCTCTTGGGGTTCTCAGTCATCCTGCCTCGCGTTATCCGGCACACTCTCAACGGAGTATCGCAGGTAAACCGCTTCGGGAACTGTTCAAAACAGAACACAAATCAGCCTCACTCGCTTAACTGAACAAATCAGGCCTTTACACTCAGATTCCCTTGATCGTGGGGAGATGAGTGTAATCGCGGTGATGACGAGGGTAGGAAAGCCCGGAGGATAGCCCGTCGTAGTAGAATCCCTGCGTTGCGGGTGGAGATCTTAAAACTTATGTCACTGCTCCTCTTTGGTACCGATTTCATGCGACCGTATACGTCTGATCAGGAAGAGATTGCGAACAGCTTGCAGTGGATGCCAAGCAGCCTCGACTTCCGCCAGACAGCTACCAATTCCGGCGGTGGAACCGGCGTAGCCGGTTTCGATGAATTCCTAAAAGCCATTGCCGCAACGCCCTCCAACTCCATTGACTCGCTAGGATTGATCGGCCATGCGAACCAGAAGGTGCTCGCATTTGGTGGCACGATGCAAAAGGACGGAAGCATCACGGCGGCCAGCAATCAACAAATCTCTGAGGCGAATCTAGATGCCGCAATCAAAGCCAGCACTATCCAGCCACTCAGAAACCGATTCAAGCGCACAGATAACACAACGCCAACCATTATTCTGTTTGGCTGTCATTCGGGAGCGGATGACGATTTGCTCATAGCTTTGCGGGATGCCTTCAATGTGGGATCGTGCCAAGGCTTCAAGTCAGAACTGGAGTGGTGCATTCGCCACCAAGGAGGACGAGTTATAGATCGAGGGCGTGTGCGCGTGAAGTCCGGCCTGCGGCCCCCAAACGGCTGCGTCGGTTTTCCGACCGATGTGTGGAGGCTACAGCCTGACAAGTGGAAATAGACGAATCCGCAGACGTCACCAAGAGGCCGCCGGCGGCGGGGGCATGGGGTTGTGTATGAGGCGGAAGACCTGAAGCTTGGTCGCCACGTCGCCCTGACGTTCGTTCCCGACGAACTCGCCCACGACGCACAGGCGCTCAGCCGCTTCCAGCGGGAAGCCAAGGCTGCGTCCTCTTTGAACCACCCGAACATCTGCCACCCAAAAGCAGTTCCTTTTTGCAAACTATTACGGCGTCTTGTGCAGGGCGACGGTGAATTGCGCTTTGCAGGTTTTGACGGGATCGTCGAAAGCTTCGGCGGTGCGATCGCCTTCGGAGGCTTCGAAGTAGAGGCCGTGCTTGAGGCGGTCGGGGAGGCCGGTGAAGCGGGCTTTGCCGTCGGAGTTGGTGCCGACCTCCAGGTCGAGCTTACGGGCGTTCATGAATCCGTAGGCGATGTGGACCTTGATCTTGGCGGCGTAGACTGGGGAAGCGGCAGCGTCGGTGACGGTGAAATCCGCGGAGCAGGGGCCGATTGCGCCATCGACGGCGGGGATCGACTTGGGATCGGGGGATGGCGTGGTGGTGGTTTGCGAAAAGGCCGAGATCGATAGCGCGACAGCTAAGAGAGCGAACGGCAGGGTGGGGGGTCTGAGTTTGTTGTTATTCATTATTCATGCTCACTCTTTCTAAGAGTACGCCAACTCGAGGTTCTTTTGCCCGCGCTGCAGGATGGTGGAGGAGTCGACGGAAGATCCCCGCCTTTCGAAGGAACCAGAAAGTGGGAGTCCCGGGTTTTGGGAGGGCTACCCGTCCGTGGTGAGACTACTCTTTCGCTCCGCTGGGGCTCGCTCATTCTCGCACTTGCCCACCCACGGCTTACGCCCCTTCGGCAAGCTCAGGGCAAGCTGTGGGCTGCATTCTTACGCCGCTTCGCGGATAAGGGTCCGGAGCTTTGCTTCACCGCGTCTTCGAAAGTCTATTTCTCACGCAAACGCTACCCGCTCCTTCGCCGGGGAATCAAAAGCTCGGTCAGAGGTCAGGGAAAATCAAGAACAAAGTCAAAGGCCGCGGGCGGGGGCGCCCGCGCCACAGGTGCTGTGCTGGGGGCCGGAAAGCTCTGATGTGGTTGGCTTTACGGGTACTGGTTACCAACGGTCATTGCGGGTGCACGAAAGTGACGAATATAATTTTTGAACACCACCCGTCTAGCGAGGAACAACGGAATTTCTGCATGCCTGAGGCCGGCACTCAATTGACGCGGCAGAATCAGGAACTGACGATCTTTCACGACGTAGCGAAGGCGCTGACGTCGTCGCTGGATCTCGACTCCATTCTGCAGACCATCATGGATAAGATGGCGGAATATTTTCGCCCCGATACGTGGTCGCTGCTGATGGTGGACGAAGGACACGACGAACTCTACTTTGCCATCGCGGTAGGGGACAAGGCTGAGGCGCTGAGAAGTGTTCGGTTAAAAGTGGGCGAGGGGATTGCCGGGTGGGTGGCAAAACACGGGGAGGCGCGGGTGGTGCCGGATGTGAGCACAGATCCGTTTTTTGCCAGCCGCGTGGACGACGCCACCAAGTGGGAGACGCGATCGATGATTTGCGTGCCGCTGCGATCGAAGCTGCGCGTGCTGGGCGTGATCCAACTGGTCAATGTGGACATGGAGCGGTTTAAGGATTCGGAGCTGTTCTTTCTGCAGTCGCTGTGCGACTACGCGGCGATTGCCATTGAGAACGCGCGCTGGGTGGAGAAGATTCAGGAACTGACGATCACGGACGACTGCACGGGTCTGTATAACGCGCGGCATCTGTATAAGACGCTGGACACCGAGGTCTACCGGTCGTCGCGATTTGGTTACGAATTCAGTATTCTGTTTATCGATTTGGATCACTTCAAGGCGGTCAACGACACGCACGGGCATTTGATTGGGAGCAAACTGCTGGCGGAGATCGGGTATTTGATCAAGGCGCAGTTGCGGTTGATTGATTTTGCGTTTCGCTATGGGGGAGATGAGTTTGTGGTGATGCTGCCGCAGACGGGAAAAGATCAGGCGCTGGTGGTGGCAAAACGGCTACGCGACGCCTTGCGGGCCAGCAGTTTTTGCCGCGAAGAAGGGCTGAATCTGAACGTGCGGGCTTCGATCGGGCTGGCCACGTATCCGCACGATGCGCGCACGGCTCATGATGTGATCCGGCAGGCGGATGGGATGATGTACGTTGTGAAGAACTCCAGCCGAGACAATATTGGGATTGCGCAGCGTGGGACGTTGAAGGAATAGAGTTGGACTTGAGAGTTCGGACCTCCAAAGCCGGCGCCAGTTGCGGGCTCTGCGCAAGCAAGGATCCAGCTTCTCTTTTCGTCGCAATGCAATTCGTCTAAGGCGTGGCACGCGCTTCGGCCAGCGCCTTCCTCACCGCCTGTAACTCCTTGAGCACTGCGCGCAGCTTGGTTGACTCCAGGGCGTTGGCGCCATCCGACTTCGCTTCCTTCGGATTGTCATGGACTTCCATAAACACTCCGTCCACGCCCGCCGCCACCGCAGCCCGCGCCAGCAGCGGAATGAACTCGGGCTGTCCGCCGCTCACCGCCGGGCCATTCCCATCGGATTGCGACGAAGGCAACTGCACCGAATGGGTCGCATCGAAAACCACCGGCGCAAACTTGCGCATGATGGCCAGCGATCGCATATCGACCACGAGGTTGTTGTAGCCGAAACTCGCACCGCGCTCAGTCAGGAAGACTTGGGTATTGCCGGCGTCGCGGCATTTCTCCACCGCATGCCGCATATCCCACGGCGAATTGAATTGGCCCTTCTTGATGTTCACCGGCCGTCCGCTGAGCGCGGCGGCGACGACCAGATCGGTCTGCCGGCTGAGAAACGCCGGAATCTGCAAAACATCCGCCACTTCGGCGACCTTCCCTACATCTGCCGTCTCGTGCACATCGGTCAGAACCGGCACATTGAGTTCCATTTTAATCTTCTTCAGAATGCTCAGGCCCTCCTTCAGTCCGGGACCGCGAAAGCTGCGGATCGAAGTGCGGTTCGCCTTGTCGTAACTCGCCTTGAAAATGAAAGGAAACTCCAGCGCTCGCGTCACACCCTTGATGATTTCCGCCATTCGGATCGCGTGCTCTTCGCTCTCAATCACGCATGGCCCGGCGATCAGGAACAGATCGCCGGATCCGATGTGAATGTCGCCGACTTGGAAGGACATGCTCATGGCCTCACGATGGCCTTTGTTCCGTCAAGCCTGACTTCGGTGCCAAGCCGCAGAGAGTTGGGAATCTCCGCCACCTGATCCGGTAACGGTCCGAATTTCGACGCTTGTGTGCGGCATCTGCTCTCGAGAAAATTTCAAATCCTCACACGTTCTGGCCGATGGAACATTTCAACGCTTGTGGCTTCCTTCTCCGCTCTCCGCTTTACCCCATACTCATATGCCGCCCCCACAAACGTGCTGAACAGCGGATGCGGCTCCAGCGGTTTCGACTTGAACTCCGGATGAAACTGGCAGCCAATGAAATGCGGATGGTCGGGCAGTTCCACCATCTCCACGTACGTTCCATCCGGCGTCGACCCCGAGATTCGCAGTCCGGCCGCGACCATAGGCTCCTCGTACTCGCGATTGAACTCGTAGCGATGCCGGTGCCGCTCGCTGATCTCCAGCTTCCCGTAGATCTTGTGGGCCAGCGTGTTGGGCTCTATCTTGCAGGTCCAAGCCCCCAACCGCATCGTGCCGCCCAGTTCCTCTACTCCGCGCAACTCGCGCAGTTTGTAGATCACGCGATGGGGCGTCGCCGGATCGAACTCGCTTGAGTTCGCCTCTGCCAGCCCCACCACGTTGCGAGCAAATTCGATGCATGCCGTCTGCATGCCCAGGCAAATCCCGAAGTACGGAACTTTTTTCTCTCGCGCGTACCGGATCGCGAGCAACATCCCTTCGATGCCGCGCTTGCCAAATCCACCGGGAACCAGAAGTCCGTCATATCCTTCCAGTTGCGTCTCGTAACTTTTGTCGCCGTCCGCGCTTTCCAGGCCCTCGGCCTCGATCCAGTTGATGTGCAGCTTCAGGTTGTGAGCCAGCGCTCCATGTACCAGCGCTTCCTTCAGCGATTTGTACGAGTCTTCGTACTCGACGTATTTGCCCACGATGCCGATCGTGACCGTGTCCTTCGGGTTATAGACGCGGTGGACAATTTCCTCCCACTTCGACAAATCACGGTCCTTCGCTTCCATGTGCAAGAGCTTCAGCACGAGCGTGTCGACGCCTTCATTGGCGAAGACCAGCGGCACTTCATAGACGGAAGCCACATCCTTTGCCGTGATCACCGCCTCATCCGCAACGTTGCAGAACAGCGCAATCTTCGACTTGATATCCTTGGCGAGAAAACGGTCGGTGCGGCACAGCAAAATGTCCGGCTGAATTCCGATGCTGAGCAGTTCTTTCACCGAGTGCTGCGTCGGCTTGGTCTTGAGCTCCTGCGCCGCCGCAATAAACGGCACCAGCGTCACGTGCACGAATAAAGTGTGCTCGCGGCCCAGTTCCTGCCGCATTTGCCGGATCGCTTCCATGAACGGCAGCGACTCGATGTCGCCCACCGTCCCGCCAATCTCTACGATCGCGATATCCACGTCCTGCGCAACCTTCTTCATCGCGGCCTTGATCTCGTTGGTGACGTGCGGGATCACCTGCACGGTCTTGCCCAGATAATCGCCGCGCCGCTCCTTGGCGATGATCTGCTCGTAGAGCCTGCCGGTCGTCCAGTTATTGTCGCGAGAAAGCTTGGCGTGCGTGAAGCGCTCGTAGTGGCCCAGGTCCAGGTCGGTCTCGGCGCCGTCGTCGGTGACGAAGACCTCGCCGTGCTGAAACGGCGACATCGTTCCCGGATCCACGTTCAGATACGGATCAAACTTCATCAGGTTGACCTTCAAGCCCCGGCTCTCCAGCAGGCAACCGATGGAAGCCGCGGCCAATCCCTTGCCGAGTGAAGACACAACTCCGCCCGTCACAAAGATGTACTTCGCTGGCATCTCTTCCTCGCTTTAAATTGTTTTTGAAAAATGGTGCAGGTGGGGTGCACGATCAATTATGGCAGAAGTGCCCTGTGGAAAGCACGGAAGAAATCCTCCGCGTTGACTATCTGCGTGGGGTCAGCGAGAATACTTGAAGTTGTCCGCCACGGACAGCTCGTAGTCGTGTCCTCAATAGTGGGCCTGTGGCGCAGCTGGGAGCGCGCTTCCATGGCATGGAAGAGGTCGCCGGTTCGATCCCGGCCAGGTCCACCAATTCTCTCTACAGATTTGGGTGAGTCGAGATCCGTCCCTAGGGTCGGATCTCAATCGGCGTCCCATCCGCCACCGCTTGCCATATCTCGTCGATCTCTTGATTGGTAACCGCGACGCACCCGTCCGTCCAGTCCTTCAGTCGGTGCGACGCTCCCATCCATCCGTAACCGTTCGGCAGGCCATGCACAAACACTCCCTCACCTGGCGACACGCCTTTCTGGCGCGCTGTCGCGCGGTCGCCTGCGCTCGGATACGAAATATGGATCGACTTGTAAAACTGGCTATGCGCGTTGCGGGAGTCAAGCAAATAGAGTCCTTCGGGAGTCTTGTGATCGCCCTGCCGCCTCTTCGGTCCAAGGGGATCTCCGCCCAATGCGACCTTGTACGTCTTGATCACTCTCCCCTGGCTGAGTAGTTGCAGCGTCCGTTCCTGCTTGAGGACCACAACCCGATCCGCATGTAGCGCTTGGGCCGCCGTCTGCGCCAAGCTCAACCCACACAGCAGGCCAAACGCCAAGCCAGTGAGAACCCGAGTCAGCATGCCGGGATTATAGCGACGCAATTCCCCGAAGTGCTACGCTGATGAAGTGAAGTTCCCAAATCGCAGAAAACTCATGCGGAGACAGCCGCCTCGGTTGTCTCGCCCGGGCGCGGCCCGGAGGCCCTACACATGCTCTGACTTAGTCACAGCAATCTGCGCTGTCTTGCTCGCCACTGCGCAGCCCGCTTCCGCTGCCACGTGGACCGTCCACGCCCAGCCGATCCGCTTGGTCAATGGCGCTCCGGTTCTGTTTCAGGTGAAGCCACCAGCCAAACTCGACTCCCTCTCCGGCAAATGGCTCGGCCATCAGCTCACCTTCAGTTACGATGCCTCCACAAAAACGTGGTTCACCTTAGCAGGCGTAAGCTTCGAGACCACTCCCGGCAAGTACCCGCTCGAACTATCTGCCGAACGCGCCGCAAGCAAAACTCCGCTGACTTCTACGGGCATGACCATCACGCGCACGTTCGTCGTCGCCCGCGCCCAGTATCCGCAGATTAAAGTGGAACTTACTGTCGAAAAGAAATTCACCGAGCCATCCCCTGAGCAGCAACAGCAAATTGCAGAAGGCGTAAAGATAAAAGACGACTACCTGAACCGCGTCACCCCAGCCCGTGAGTGGGACGGCAAATTCACCGCTCCCGCTGACGCCGCCATCTCCGACGTCTACGGTTCGCAACGAATCTTCAACGGCAAGGCGCAGCGCCCACATTACGGCCTCGACTTCCGCGTTCCCACCGGTTCCCCGGTCGCGGCGATGAATCAGGGCACCGTGCTGCTGGCGCGCTTCCTGTATTTCGAAGGCAACTGCGTAGTAATCGACCACGGCCAGGGACTTCTCACCCTGTACTTCCATCTTTCCGAATTCAAAGTGAAGGAAGGAGACTCGGTGAAGCGAGGCCAGGAGATTGGCCTGAGCGGGGGCACAGGACGCGCCACCGGCCCTCATCTTCACGTCGCCGTTCGCTGGCAGGGCATCTATCTCGATCCCTCCCGCCTCCTGCAGTTGGCCCTGCCTTGAGATTTTGGGCCTCTACGCCGAAAACTTGCTGCGCTCGCGCAACAAATCATGCAGCGCCTCTTTCAATCCCAGGTTCCGGATCAGCCGGTGCAGGTAATTCGGATGCACCCCGAGAATCCCGGCCGCCTCCACGTAATTTCCCCGCGTCTGTTCGACCGCATCAAGAATCAATTGCTTCTTCCATTGTTTCACGCCGGCGTGATACTTGCCCTCATGGGTCTCGGCTGCCGGCGCCTGCTCCAATAATGATTCCGGCAAATCCTCCAACTGGACCGCGTCCGACGATCCCATCACCAGCGCCCGCTCGACCGCATTCTCCAATTCGCGCACGTTGCCCGGCCACTCGTAGGTCACCAGTGCCGCCATGGCTTCGCGCGACACCGGCTTCGCCTTCACCTTGCACCGCTTGGCATACTTCTGCAAAAAATGCCGCGTCAGCATCGGAATGTCTTCTCTGCGTTCCCGCAGCGGAGGCATGGTCAGCTTGACCACTGCCAAGCCGGTAATACAGATCCTGGCGGAACTCCCCGCTGCGCACCGCTTCGTTCAAGTCGCGATTGGTGGCAGCGATCAATCGGATGTCGACCTTGATGGCATGCGTCCCACCCACACGTTCGAATTCGCGCTCCTGCAAGACGCGCAGCAGCTTGACCTGCAGTGCGGGAGCCAATTCCCCGATCTCGTCGAGAAATACCACGCCGCCATCGGCAACTTCCAGCCGTCCCTTCTTTTGCACCGCCGCACCCGTGAATGCGCCGCGCTCATGCCCAAACAAATCGCTCTCCAGCAAAGACTCCGGAATCGCCGCGCAGTTGATTGCCACGAATGGTTTATTACCCCGGTGGCTGTTGCGATGCAACGCCCGGGCGACCAGCTCTTTGCCGGTTCCGCTTTCGCCCTCGATCAATACAGTCGATTCGGTGGGCGCGACCCTCGCCAGAAACTGAAAAATCTCCTTGATCCGCGCGCCTTCTCCCACCAGGCTCTGTTCCTGCCTGACTTCCGTGGTGAGCCGCTGGTTTTCCTGCTCGAGCCATTGCAGTCGGCGCGCGTTGTCCAGCGCCACCGCGGAAACTCCGGCGATCGCTGTCAATAGTTCCAGGTGTTCTTCCTGAAACCGGTCAGCAGCATTGGTGCTGTCAAGGTAAATGCATCCAATCACCCGCTGGAACACAGTCAGAGGCACGCACAACAGGGTTCGCACTTCGGAGAGCACCAGGCTTTCGACGTCACGCAGCGTGCCACTGGCGGGCACGTCCACTCCCAGAATCGCGACATTTTCCGTCATCACCTGGCGCGCAATCGTGCGGCTGACGCGCACCAACTGGGGCTGTCCCGCGTGCCGCGTCCGCGCATACAGACAGTTGAACTCCTGCCCTGCGCCCTCCGCCAGAAGAATCGCGCCTCGGCCCGCCGGCACCACTTCAAAAATCAGATCCAGCAACTGCGCCTGCAATTCCTCCAGATCGCGGATGGCATGCACGACGCGGCTGATCTTGAGCAGTGCGCCCAGATTGCGCGCTAGCTGCGACGTCGCCGGCAGCTCTCGCTGCAGCCGGTCCGGCTGCAGGTAGACCACTTCTCTGGGATGAATGAGCTTCGTCTCAGCCGTGGAGTTGCTGTCATCGAACTCAACACGGCTGGCGGGAACGGCTTGGTCCTGATCTTCCACCAGAAATAAAAATACCGAATCGCCGGTCGCGATCTCGTCTCCGTGCCGCAGCCACTGTTCCTTCACCGCCCGGCCATTCACCAAAGTCCCGTTGCGGCTGTCGAGGTCCTTGATCTGAAAGCGGCCGTCTTCTTCTCTTCGTAGTAAACAGTGTTTTCGCGAAACCGACGCATCGGCGACTGCCACCGCGTTTGCAGGATCGCGGCCCAGTGTGGCTTCCCCGTCTGGTAAGGGAATGGTCGCGTCTTTTGAGGGTCCGGCGATCACCAAGAGTCTAGGGCGCAATCGGGGTCTCCCACTCCGTGCAGAACTTCTTATCACAGCGCGGGGAGAAATGCATGTCGGGCGCGATTCATTTCCAATATCCGAACGGCTAGTAAGACTATCTGATCAGATAGGTTTTGGCGGATCCCCTGTGAGGGCGCGGGGCCTGCTCGTCCCGAGCAGGAATGCTGCTAACAAGCTGTAAATACAAGGATTACGCCACATTGCTTGGAATGATCACCTCCGCCTCAGGAATTTGGAATCCGGCATGCACTATAGCAAAGCGCGGATTCTTGGCAAAAAGCGACGGGGGAAGCGCTTTCAAGCATTTCTAGCCGAGATCGCCGTCAGAAGCTCGGGGGACCCCCTCATCGAGCTTCTGACTTTTTTCTGTTTCCGGCATTTCAAGGCCAAGACTGGAGAATGAAGAAGGGAAGGGCTACCGGGCAGGGTTTAGGAGTTCATCGGTTAGAACAGGAAGGGCACGGTAGCCGTGCCGTAATTGAACTCTAATGCATCGGGACCCTGCCACTCAGGTTACGCGCTCTGCGCAGCCTCGCTCGGCGCGCTTTCGCTCGACGCAATTTGCTCCGAACCGGAAACCGCGATCCCATCCCGATAGCTGACCGTCCTCCCGGAAATCGCCGGCACTCTCTCCCCCGGCACCAGAATCCCAACCAAGTTCAAGGGATCGGCCGCCGACAGCGTCACCGTCTCTCCGCTTAAGGGCAGTCCCCGCATCCCCCGCACCGATTCGACTGCGACCGGCAGAGCGAATTGTTCGCCCAGGAACCCATCCACAAACCGCCCTCCGCGAATCTCCCCACGATCTTCGAGCCGCCGGAATGCCATCGACAACTCGCGCCAGGGCGGCAAATTGGACTCCCGCGCCAGCAGATCGCGAATCACAATTCCATAACGCCGCAGCAGCATCCAACACGCCGCCTCGACCGCCCGGTTTCTCTCCGCAGCCACATCCGCATGCAGCAGCGCCCAGCGCCCGGAACTGTGCCGCGGACGCGTGCTGCGTCCGCGGCCCTGCCCCGCGCGCCGCTTGGGATCAATCAGCGCCCTCAGATTGTCGAAACCATCGGCGGTCACCAGTCCCGCCGCGACCAATTCCCAAAGTCCAGTCTCGATCTCTGCTTTGAGCTTGCCCGTGCCGCGGACAATGTCGGCAAAGAACGAAGCTCCGCGCTGCCGCAGAAACTCGAGCACCAATTGCGCCCCATGGCTCAGCCCGCGTGCCTCGGCTTCATCACCGGCCGCGTGCCGAGGAATCATCCAGTCCGCCTCCTCGCGCACAAAAAAAGTAATTGGCGCAACGCTGGTCGGAATCACCCGCCGCTGCCGCGGCGCCGTCGCTTCTCCCTTGGACGCAGCATTCCCATTCGCCGTCCCGCCGGCATCAATCGTCGCCGGATGCGGCGACAATCTTCCCCACCCTACCGCTCCGGTCAGACAGAGCTGATCCAGCCACTTCGAATCGTAGTCCACAATCCGCCGCGCCAGCACCTGCCTCTCCCACGCGTTCGCCGGAATCTCGAATCCCTGCAACTGCTGTAGCACTTCGAGCGTCCCGCGCTCTCCCGCGACCTGCGTTCCCGGAGTCACATGCTGCCACCGCATCAGCCAGCGCATGAACGCCGCCGCCGTAACCGGCTCAATCTGTTTACGCAACATTCCGACCGTCAACCGATGAATCCGCGCCAGCAACCGCCGTTCGCACCACTCCGTTTCCGGTTCGTGTGGCGCGGGCGCCCCCGCCCGCGCGGCAGATCCCGTGAAGTTTCCCCGCAGAACCGTCCCGCTAGCTTCCATCCGCAGCAGCGCTTGCTCAATATCAGAAGCGGCCAGCCCCAACTCAGCCCCGAGTTGGGATGCCGTCGCGGGCCCCAGGTGCGACATCCATCCAGTCACCAGGGTGAGCAAAGCATCATCCCGAGAGTTCTTCCCAGTCTCAACGTCAGCCAACCTATGCTCATACGCCGCCGAAGGAAATAGCGCTGAAAAACTGCGGGCCCGCTCAGCAGAAACCCAGTAGCGCCGGCGTCCCGCCGGCTGTCCCGAGGGCGTCTCCCCCTCGGGGACGACAGCCACTCCAGCCCGACCCTCGTTCACCAGACGTTCGAAGTATCCAGTCCATTGGCTGCGATCAGCTACCATGTGGGGACAGCCGCTCACGGCTGTCTCGAACGAAGTTCGACCGTTCTCCGCTGATCCAAGATCTTCCGGCAGTGCCACCAGCGTATGCAGCACATCATGCAATTCATCCGCATCGCGCACATCCGGCCAAGCCTCTTCCCGCACCTGCGCAATCGCACCCGGGTCCAGGCCCCCGACTTCCTGCAGCACCGACTCCGGCAGCACCCGCCGCATGTTTACCGCCCGCGCCCGCCGCTCCTCCAGCGGCGCGTCATCGAGATAGGCATACGGATTCGCATTCAGAATCTCATGCGAGAACTGCGACGGCACCGGCGTGTCCACCGCGATCACGCGAATTTCACCCGAAGCCATTCCCCGCAGCAGGCACTTCAATCCCTCCACATCCATGGCTTCCGTCAGCACGTCTTTCATCACTTCGCCCACTAGCGGATGATCCGGAATCTTCCTCTCGCCCTCGATATTTTCGAAGCAAGCCGCCGCGTCTGGAAACACCGACGCCAGCAGATCGTCCGACCGCATGCGCTGAATCTGCGGCGGCACTTTCTTGCCATTCTGAAAACGCAGCAGCGCCAGCGCCCGGTTCGCATCCCAGCGCCAGCGTGTGGCAAAGATCGGAGAATCCAGCGCAGCCTGCTCGAGAATCGGCTGGACCGTATCCGCTTGCAAGAAATGAAACACATCGCCCAGCGGAAAACTGTGCTGCTCGGCGAGCGCAATGTTCAGTCCGTTGTCGGTCGCAGCCGCCTGCAATTCAAAATTGAACCCTACGCAGAAACGTTTGCGCAGCGAAAGCCCCCAAGCTTTGTTGATCCTCCCGCCGAACGGCGCGTGAATCACCAACTGCATCCCGCCGCCCTCATCGAAGAAACGCTCAGCAATTACGGTTGTCTGCGTCGGCACCGCTCCCAGCACGGCGCGCCCCTGCAGCACGTACTCAATCATCTGCTCCGCGCCCGAATCATCCAGTCCACACTCTTCCTTCAGCCAGGTCACAGCCGCAGCGACTTCCGGCTGCGTCGCCGAAAATCCCACCGGCGAAGTGCTCGATAGCTTCTCGCTGATTTTTTCCCGCAGTTCGCCCACATGCAGCGACAGTTCCTGCGTCCGCGCCGGAGCCTCGCCACGCCAGAACGGAACGCTCGGCGGCGCTCCGTGCGCGTCCTGCACCAGCATCCGCCCGGCATTGGTCTCAATGCGATGAATCATCCAGGATGTGTTCCCCAACAACATGATGTCGCCGCGGTTGCTCTCCACCGCAAAGTCTTCATCCACGGTACCCACGACCACGCCGTCGGGTTCGGCGACCACCGTATACAACGAGTTGTCAGGAATCGCTCCGCCGCTGGTGATGGCGGCCAGCCGCGCCCCACGCCGCGCCCGCAACTTCCCATTCACGCGATCGCGATGCACATACGCCCCATACCGCCCGCGCCGCGCCGCAATCCCTTCGGACAGCATCTCGAGAATCGAGTCGAACGTGTCCCGCGTCAGCCCGCGATACGGATAAGCCCGCCGCACCAAAGCGAAGAGTTCATCCTCGTCCCATCCATCGCTAGCAGCAGACGAAGCCGTCGAGTTTTGCCCAGCAGCACAAGTCGCCACAATCTGCTGCGCCAGCACATCCAGCGGAGATTCCGGAATGATCAGCCGGTCCAGATCCCCCTGGCGGATCGCCCGCACCAGCGCCGCGCATTCCATCAGATCGTCGCGCGTCGTCGCAAAAAATCGTCCCTTCGGAACCGCGCCCCGCCAGTGTCCCGACCGCCCCACTCGCTGCAGCGCCACCGCAATCGACCGCGGCGAATTAATCTGCACCGCCAGATCGACAGTACCTACATCAATTCCCAGCTCGAGCGAGGCGGTTGCCACCAGCACCCGCACCTGTCCCTCTTTCAGTTTCTTCTCCGCCGCCAGCCGCAGCTTGCGTGACAAGCTGCCATGATGTGCCGCAACATTTTCTTCGCCGATGCGCTCGCCCAACTCATGACACAACCGCTCCGCCATCCTCCGCGTATTCACAAACACCAGCGTCGACCGATGCTCGGCCACCAACGCCACCAGCCGGTCGTAAATCGTGTCCCACATCTCATTCGACGCCACCGGCCCCAAAGGCATCGGAGGCACTTCGATTCCCAGATCCAGCTTCCGCTTGTGCCCAATGTCGACGATCACCGGATCCGCTCGTCCGCTTCCAGTCAAAAAGTGCGCAACTTCTTCAATCGGCTTCTGCGTTGCCGACAGCCCAATGCGAACCGGCGGCCTGTGAGACAGCGCCTCCAACCGCTCCAGCGATAACGTCAGATGCGCCCCGCGCTTGTCGTCCGCGACCGCATGAATCTCGTCGACAATCACGGTCTCAACGTCGCGCAGAATCGCGCGGCTCTTGTCCGCGGTAAGCAGGATGTAAAGCGACTCCGGCGTCGTCACCAGAATGTGAGGAGGCCGCTTCAGCATGCTCCGCCGCTCGTGCGCCAGCGTATCGCCGGTGCGCACCGCCGTGCGAATCTCCGGCATCAGTAACCCACGCTCACCCGCCAGCGCAAGAATCTCCCCCAGAGGCCCTTCGAGATTTTTCTGAATGTCGTTGCCCAGCGCCTTGAGCGGCGAAACGTAAAGCACTTCCGTGCGGTCGGTCAGATCCCCGGCCAGCGCCTTGCGCACCAGTCGGTCAATACAAGCGAGAAATGCAGCGAGAGTTTTGCCCGATCCGGTCGGCGCCGAAATCAGCGTGGTCCGCCCCGCCAGAATGTGCGGCCACCCCTGCTCCTGGGGTTCCGTGGGAGTGCCAAACTTGCGCACAAACCACTCCGCCACGACAGGGTGAGCCCAAGTCAGCGAGTCAGGAAGGGGCGGCATCGGGATATTCTAGCCCGAAATCGTAGTTTCGTAAAATGTTCGCCTGCAACGGAGCGAGCCAGGTAGAATCCCGTATTTAAGGAAAGAGCCCTGGCGCAGTAGCTTGCTCTGCGACCTTACCAGCTAGTGTTGGAGCACCGCTTCCGAAGGAAAGGGAACGCAATGAAATCCAATAAGATTCCTCAGAAAGCAATCCAAACCCGCCGCGTCGCCCCAGTCCAGAAGCGACAAGCCCAATCGTCGACGGGCAAGCCGAGAAACCCTTTGTTGGACGGCTTGTCAGGCTTTGCGCTGATCGAGGCTCTTCGCGCCTCTCTCCCGGGCAAGCCATCGCTCGTAGCCGCCCTTCAACGTGAACGCAGGAAGGACGATCGAGCCAACACCCGAAAGCTTATGGCAAGGGACCGAGAGATAAAAGCTCGGATGCTAGAATCCCGCTGATGCCCAAACCACTCTCCGCCCAGGCCCGCGCGCGCAAAATCAAACTCCTCCTCTTCGACGTCGACGGCGTGCTCACCGACGGCAAGCTCTTCTTTTTGCCCGACGACTCGGAGCAAGGGGCATCCCGGCCATCCGCAGCGCAGAGCGCTCAGCGCCAGATCGAAGTGAAAGGCTTCCACGCCCACGACGGCGCTGCGATTTCGCTCGCGCGCCTCGCCGGCATCAAGACCGGGCTGATTACCACGCGCATTTCGGAAACGGTCGCCCTCCGCGCCCGCGATCTGAAGCTCGAGCACGTGCATCAGGGCATTCAAGACAAGCGCGCCTGCTTCGAAGAAGTCATCAAGCAGGAGGGCCTAAAGCCGGAAGAAGCGGCTTTCGTCGGCGATGATGTCATCGACCTTCCCGCCATGCGCGCTGGAGGCCTCGCCATCGCTGTGCAAAACGCCCGCACCGAAGTGAAACAGGAAGCGCACTACATCACCCCCCATGCCGGCGGCGAAGGCGCCCTCCGTGACGCCGTCGAATTCATCCTCAAGGCGCAAGGCAAATGGAAGAAGGTTGTGGAGGACTACATCGGCGAAAGAAGTCCGGGAAGAAGCTATCAGCTGTCAGCTATCAGCCGTCAGCGGGAACCAAAATCGCGCTAACGAGAACACTCCCGCATGAATTAAGACTCTTGGCAAGAAACAACGGAGAAGCCACTCTACTCAAAGCTGACAGCCCCCAAACAAAAACCCACCGGATGCTTGCTTGGGGCGTGCTCGGGTCAGCATCCGATGGGCTACCGTTTCTCCCTACTCACCCTGTTGTTTTCAGGAGTATGTAAAAAAAATTAAACACCCAAATCCGCCCAAGCTCCGTCTATTTTTGTAAAGCTTTGTAAAACTCCCGCGCACAACATGCAATCGCCGCGAACTCTGCGAAACCTGACTCTACCGCAACGCATAAAGATTTCCATCGGAGCTAGCCACGTAGACGACATTGCCCACAATGATCGGAGACGAAAGAATGGCCCCCATGCTCATCGTTCTGTCGACCCCGCCGACCATATCATCGTAGAAATCAGATCGATAGATTACGTCGCTGTTCGGTGTTCCGTCTGGCTTCGTGTAGGCGGGCCCGTGTGTCTTCATCCCTTCGGTTTCAAAGCTCCATGCCGGTTTAAACCCGGCCAGATCAATCGCCACCAGCTTTCCTTGCGTAGACCCGACGTACAGCCGGTTGCCCGCGAGGGCCGGCGACGAATATAGATACCAATGGTTCATTCCCACCGAACGCAGCACAGCGCCCGACCTGGCATCAAGCTCATACAACAGGCTTGAGTCTGAAGTTGCAAAGTACACTTTGCCGTCTCTCACCGCCGGCGACGCCACTACCCACGAACCGTCGGTCCCAAACGCCCATTTCTTCTGCCCGGTGTTCGCGTCCAGCGCGTAAAGATGCGAATCGCGGCATCCGAAATAAACCATCCCGTCCACCACTGCCGCGGAGGACTGAATACCGACCTGATTGTGCGTGTCCGGATCTTCTCCCGTCTTGAACCGCCATTTTTCCCGCCCGGTCAATGCGTCGATGGCATAGAAGTAACTGTCCCAACTGCCAATGAACACCGTGCCATCGGCAATGGCCGGAGACGCATGCACCACATCTCCGGTCTTGAATTTCCAATTCAGCGCGCCCGACGCTGCATTGAGCGAGTAAACGTTCCCGTCGCCACTGCCAAAGTAAACCGCTCCGTTCCAGAAAACGGGCGACGAAAGATAACAGTCAAACGGATCTGGCATGGTCTCAGCGGCCGGTTGCACCCCGTGCAAGTGCTTGCCCGCGAATCGTCTTTCCCCTCCGGTCTGGAATTTCCACTTCAACCCTCCTGTGGAAGCATCGACCGCATAGAAGTTCCCATCGTAAGCTCCGAAGTAGACAATTCCCTCCGACACTGCGGGAGACGACGGAACGCGGCTCTTGACTTCAAATTTCCATTGCAGCGTGCCCGATTCCACTTCCAAGGCATAAAAATTCCCGTCGGTGCTGCCGACATAAATCTTTCCATCCTTCAAGGCTGGAGAGCCAATCAGCATACCGCCGGTGTGAAATTTCCATTTGACGTTGCTGAACTTTGGAACCCCGGGCGCCTCATAGACTCCAGTGTGCTGCGCATTTGCGCGAAACATCCAGGCATCGGCGCAGAACGAAGGCAGGCAAAAAAACACAACAAGCAGTACGCTCGCGAACCGTGGCTTAAGCCGCATTGTGGGTTGAGTCCTCTCCCATTAGACGAAGCATGGAGAGTTAAGTGAGAATGCCGCGGAGAAGATTCCGGCGGTCGTATAAGCAGGCAGGCAATATGCCGCTGTAGTCCGGCTCAAGTGTTGTCGAAGACTGCCCAGGTTCTATTCTCGCAACGCTGTGGGCTTCGCGGCCATCAGTTCGGTAAAGCGCTTATCTTTTCGCAACCCGGCGAACTCCGCATCCTTATACACGTTGTTGAAATCCTTGTATCCCTCTTCCAGAGCCTTCTTCAGATATTCGAGCGACCGGTCCGAGTAGCCCATCTTGGCGTAGAGTTTCGCCACGGTGTAGTTGTAGCGCGCGCGGTCGCCCGGGCTGGGCAACTGCGCCTGCACTCCTCCGCGCGAGGTCCGCTCAAATACATCGGGATCGAGTTCCACCGCATGTTGATAGGCGAGGACCGCAGGCTCGAATTCCTTCTTGGCGAAAAGCGCCGCTCCCAGATTGCTGAAGAACGACGCCGAGTTGCCGTCAATCGCGATGGCCCTCCGGTATTCCTTGATCGCCGCGCCGTATTTCCGCTCCTCGTACAACACTACTCCCCGATTGTTGTAGGCATCGGCAAACTTGCGGTCGAGTTTGATGGATTGATCAAACGACTTCTTCGCCTCGCGATAGCGCTGCATCATCAACTCGGTGATTCCGATCTTGTTTAGCAAACTGGCGGAGTTCGGTTTCTTGGCTAGAGCCGCGCGATAGTAGTCGAGCGCGTCCAGGTAAAGTTTCACCGCGCGCAATTGCTCCGCCCGGGACTCCAGATCGGCCGCTGTGGCATCCGGCGCTGGAGGATCGATCGTCCGCAGCAGCGGCGGTTTAATCTGAACTTGTTCAGTGTGAGAAGCCTGTCCCCACGACACGCTCGACAGGGCACAGACACAAACGGTGAGAAGCGAGAAGGGAACCAGCAAAACTCTCGGGCAGGACGACATAGGCTACCCCCAGCTAGTGGACTCATTCTGGCACAGTTTTGGGCAGTCGGCGAAGGATTTTGCGCTAGGGTCAAGGGCGGGGTCTGGGGGGATCTGGGGGGCCACTCGGAAATCGCACGGCCCAAGACCAGACACCCAGCCGAATACCCTCTCAGTGGGGCCCGGTCTGCCCGCTGTCTGCTGGTTTCGACGCCGGAGGCGACGACGTTTTGTCGTCCTTAAAGATCCCGGCGATCTTGCCGAAGAGTCCCTTCTTTTTCTTAGGATCCTGAGGATTATTCGGGTCCAACTGAATCGACGCATCGGTCTGGCCCTGCGCAGGTAGTGGTTTGTTCCCACCCCCAAAAATGCGGGAGAAGAATCCTTTCATTCCCTCTTGCGCGTCGCAGGTTTCGCGCGGCTCCGTCCCGGCCACGAAAGCGGAAACATAATCATCCGGGCAGGTTGGAGTCGCCAGGCGGTTCGTAATCTTATCCAGTTGCACATCCACCACGCCCGTCGGCTGCTGGAACCCTTTCATCTCGGAATACTGCGGCAGGGCAGCCGCCCTCTTCATGAACTCCGTCCAGATAGGCGCAGCCGTCACTCCGCCGGCAAGGCGCAGATCGCTGTAGTCGTCATATCCCACCCAAACAATGCACAACAAATTCGAGGTGTAGCCCGCGAACCAGCCATCGTGCGAACTACCGGTCTTTCCCGCCGCCGGAGCCGTAAACCCTCGCCCTCGTACCGCCGAAAACCCCAGCCCGTTGTTGATCACGCCCTCCATCATGTTGGTCATGACATAGGAGATTCGCGGGTCGAGCACCTGCCGCTGGTCGGTGTTATAGTTCGCGATCACATCGCCCTTGCCATTGCGCACCGAGCGCAGCAGGATGGGCGACAGCCGCACTCCATTGTTCGCGAAGGTCGTGTATGCGCCCGCCATGTCCAACGGCGAAGCATCATACGACCCCAGTGCCATCGCGGGGGTCGCTTTCACTGACGTAATCCCCGCTGTCCGCGCCAGGTTTGCTACCTTGTCGTAGCCGACCTGTTCCGCCACCTTCACCGTCGCATTGTTCAGCGACATCGCCAGCGCGTACCGCAACGATACGTCGCCGTGATACTCCTCTTTGTAGTTGCGCGGCTCATAGATCTGGTCGCCATAGGCAAAGGTCGAGGGAGCATCCGTCACTGTCGACGCCGGAGTCAGCACGGTCTGCGAGCCATCCAGCGCGCTGTTCATCGCGGCGGCATACACAAACGGCTTGAAGATCGATCCCGTTGGCCGCTTCGCCACCGCGTGATTCAACTGGCTCCAGCCGTAGTCCCGCCCTCCCACCAAAGCCAGCACCGCGCCCGTGTGGGGATCCAGCACCACCAGCGCGACTTGCGCCTGCGGCCCCGGCAATACCTTCGTTTCCGTCTTCTTGCCTACCTTCACTTTCTTGGTCCGTAACTTCTTGACCTGTTCATCCACCAGTTTGATGCCACTCTCCACCGCCTGCGCAGCAGCTCTCTGCAGTTCAGGATCGAGCGTTGTATAAATGCGGTACGACTGGTCGTTCAACTCATTCTCATTGAACTTGCTGATCAGCGTGTCCCGCACCATGTCCACGTAGTAGGGCGCGTCGCTGGCTTCCACGTTGGGCGGCGCCAGTTTCAGCGGCGCAGCCTTGGCTTTATCGGCTTGCTCGCGGGTGATCGCGTGCGTCTCCACCATCGATTCCAGCACCAGATTCCGGCGCTCCATGGCGCGCTCCGGATGCCGGTACGGCGACAGATAACTGGGACGCTGAATCAATCCCGCCAGCAGGGCCGCCTCGGGCAGAGTAATGTCTTTCAGTTCTTTGTTGAAATATGCCTTCGACGCCTCGGCGAAACCGCTGATCGAAAACGATCCTCTCTGGCCCAGGTCCACCCAGTTCGCATAGAAGTCGAAAATCTGCAGCTTCGTGAACTTCTGTTCCAGTTCCTCCGCAATCAGCATCTCGGTCAACTTGCGCTTAATCGTTTTTTCCGGAGTCAGGAAAAAACCCCGAGCCAGTTGCTGGGTGAGGGTGGACCCGCCCTGCTCGCGTCGCTGGTGAACTACATCGCCCCAAACGGCCTGAGCCGTGCGCAGAAAATTCACTCCGCTGTGCTCAAAGAAGCGGCGGTCTTCAATCGCCAGCACCGCCTGCACCATCATGGGAGGAATGTCGTCGTACTTCACGACTTGGCGCTTCGAGCGCTGCTCCGCGTCGAATAGAGCGGTCACCAGTTGCGGCTCCAGTTCGTACGCTGACAGGTCGGCGCCATTGCTGCTGATCTCATCCACCTTCCCGTCGTGAACGCTGATGCGCGCCGGTTCCGGGCTGTGGTACGACTCCGGTCCCGGGCTGATCTCGATCCCATCCTTCAGCAGGCGAAAAGTACCCAGGTTGGACTGCCCTTCCTTATCAGTATCCGCATACCCGGCACGCCGCAGGTCCGTTGCGATGTCACGTGGTTCGATCGTTTCGCCATCCCGCACCGTCCTCGGCAGCGCGTAAATCTTCGCCGAATTGGCGAATACGGGGGAGCGGAACCGCTTCTCGATGATCCGGTCGTACTTGATGTAAAAGTAAGAAAACAAAACCGTAAACGACACCGCAAGAATCACGAACGCCACCAGCGCCGCACGCAGCACCGGGTCGCGGGGCAGCCAGCGGAATAGGTTGCCTCCATTTTCCCCTCTTCCCTTCGGAATTTTGATCTTGATGGTCATGGTTCGAGAACCTTCGCTGGCGTGAATGGTGTACCGATGAAACGATTCCTCACTCTCTCAGACGTCGGGACGCCCAAAAAGGTTTGTATCGTCCACTTTTGGCTCGGAATTCCCAATTCCCCCTGAGTTGACCGGTCCACGACGACGCAGCGAGGCAAGGGATGTCCTTATTGTACCGCTATCGCAAAAACGAAAAGAGACCCGCAGTACATGCGAGTCTCCAAGCTGTTAACAAGACTGGTCACCGATAACCGTCGCCACTGTCCCCTACTGCGAGTCCGTAACTGCCCAGGGATCGTCAAAGAAACCCACGGATAACGTTTCCGTCAAAGCGCCGTTGGAGCCCACGTTTTCGCCGTACATCACCGTCTTGTAAGAGTCGAAAACGAATAGCAGTGATCCGCTCTCGTCAAACTGGCCCCAGTCGCCGGTCGCTGCCGTGAACGGTGAGCCTGCAACAACCGTGAGCTGACCGCTTGTTGCATTCAGCTGGTAGCCTTCGGTTGGATTGCTCGTGAACGTGGTGTTGTTCACGCTGAAGGAGTAAACCAGATTCCCTCCCGTGCTGGGCTGAGCGGCGATACGGAATGGCGCATAGACCGTCGCGAATGGCGATCCGGACACTGGACTAATCGCACCCGCATTTGCCCCCGATTGCTGAATGTTGAACACGTACAGGTGATTGTCGCCGGAAATCTGAGTTACGCCAATCAGATAGTTGCCGGACGCGTCCCCTTGCATCAGCGACATCGGGTACGAGAAAGGACTCCCCGACACTGCCGTTAGCGAACCGGTGCTGCCGATGCTGAATGCCGCGACCTGATTCGAGCTACTGCCCGTCACAATGTTTCCGACGTAAAGATACTTTCCCAATCCATCCATACCCAGGTTTCCGGGCACAAATGGAATCGAAAACCCCGACGGATTGACGAGACTCAAAGCTCCCCCACTGCCGATCTGATAGGCGTAGATCAAATTCCCCGTCGGGCTCGCCACGAATAGCAGCGTGCCTGCCGGATTCACGATCATGCCTCCCGTTCCTGACGGTACGCTTCCCACGAGGTAGGGGGCAGTGAACGGGCTGCCGGTTATCGCCGTCAGAAAACCGCTGGCTCCGATTGACCACCCATAGATCTGGCCGGTCGCTGGGGTCGAAGTGTAGAGGTATGTCTTCTGCGCGACGACCATGTTAAAAGCGGAGCTGTTGGCGGTCGTCGGCGAAACGAAATTCGCAATTTCCAAAAACGTCTTCGCGGTGGGGTTATAGGCGATTCCGTCGACTCCGCCCCCCACAGCAACATACAGAAACGCCGCAGCCGTACTGCTGCTGCCGCCAGTGCCGCCCTGTGAGACGCCTCCGCTCGCTGGCGTGCACGTAGAACTTCCAAACGTAACGCCGCACGTGTAATGTCCGCAGCTGACCAGCCACATCGCTGTCACGAACAGAACCGAACTAAGGAGCACTCGAACTTTTATCGCCATGACTTCTCCAAGAAAACTTCTGGAATCCGGCCACACAGCTATCGCGAAAAAACTCTTTTCTCACGCCGATGTTAGGGTTCTGCGTAACCTTGTGACAAGTTACGAACGTCATTGCACGCATCAGATTTTGGAAGGCGCAGCGCTTCCAGCGCCACGATTGGCGCCCTCATCATCAATGTGCGCTTGAGCCGCGAGTCTTCCGCCGCGCTGTATCAGTTACTCTGGCTTGTCGGTCTGAAATGCAGAAGGAGAGAATACCCTGGCAGATCCACTCGGGCTCTGTAGTCCGCTGCCAGGTAAACCACGGGGACTTCCGTCGTACCTGAACGCCGCACTGTCACCTGGCGCGGCGCCAGCGAAATGTCGTGCTCCCCGACTTTTCGTATGACAGCTTCCCGCAGCTCATCATCGGAACGTGGAGCCGCCCTCCCGATCCGCGCGGCGCTCAACGATGCGATATCTCTCAATTCTTCTTGCAGTTGGTAATACGCCAGTTCACACGAGCGAATTGCCCGCGAGTACCGACGAGCAATGCAAGCAGAATTAACCCGAGGATGATTTCGACTTTGCTAACCACTACGACCTGCTCCGCCTGGGACTTGCTGCTTAGCGTTAGCGAGATGCCGGCGTGATGCAGCTCTAGAAGCCCTTGTTTCCGCTCGTTGGATTGAAATGAAGATTGAAGGAATAACCCGGTAGACTGACGGGAACGCTGTAGTCCACCGCCACATACACTGCGTTCATTCCCGGCGTTCCGATTCGCTGCACCGTCACCTGCTCGGGAGTCAGCGCAATCTGATGTTCCTGCGCTCTCTTGATGACAGCGTCCATCAAATCCTGCTCCGTGGTGCGTGGATTGGCACCCCCCACTATCGCCACATTCCGCAAGTCGTCCTGAAACGAATAGTTGGTCAGTTCCGGCGGAATAATCTGAAATCCGGCATAGATCGCGCCAATGATGACTAGAAACCCGGCAACGGCTTTGAATGTTCCCATGTCCCACGATCTGCTCTGCTTGGGGCCAGAACCACTTCATCCCGCCCGGCGGAGCAACTCCTCAAGAGATTCCACAATCGCGGTGATCCTAACATCGCGCACTTCGCGAGTCGAGCGCAGAACGACTTCCACGGTACCTTCGGTAACCTTCTTTCCGACCGTGATTCTAAAGGGGATACCGACCAAGTCGGCATCCTTGAACTTGACTCCCGGCCGTTCGTCCCGGTCGTCGAGAATCACATCGAATCCAGCCCCTTCCAGCCGCTTCGCAATGTCTTCCGCCGCCGACCGCACAGTCTCATCTTTTATATTGACCGGCGCAACCACAATCTCAAACGGCGCAATCGTCGGTGGCAGCCAGAACCCGTTCTCATCATTGCCCTGCTCCACCGCCGCCGTCAGAATGCGCTCGATCCCAATCCCATAGCACCCCATGATCGGCATCACTTCCTTGCCGTTCTTATCCAGAACCCGCGCCCCCATCGACTCCGAATATCGATACCCCAGCTTGAAGATGTGTCCAATCTCCACCGCCGTGTCGATCCGCAGTACGCTCCCGCAATTCGGACAAGCCTCACCCGCCGTCACCGCCCGCAAATCCACGTACGCCGTCGGATGAAAATCCTTCCCCGGCGTGATGTTCTTCAGGTGATAGTCCTCTTTATTCGCGCCGCCAATCAGGTTCACGCGCCCTTCGAGCGCCTTGTCGACAAACAGCACCGCTTTATCTGCATCTTTCTTCCGATCGCGCGCCCACTCAATTCCCATTGGACCCAAATATCCCGCCGGAGACTTGAACAGCGCCTTGATCTCGTTCTCGTCCATCGGCCGCGTTGCCCCGCCCACCGCCCCGTTCAGCTTGGCCTCGTTCAGCTGATGATCTCCGCGCATCAGCACCACAGTTCCGCGTAACTTCGTCTTGCCCGTCTTTTCATCTTTCTCTTCTGCCATGTAGGCCAGAGTCTTAATCTTGTTCTTCGGTGACACTCCCAGAAATTTCGCGACATCCTCAATCGTCTTCTGCCCCGGAGTATGCACTTCCAGCGGCTTCCCATCGCCTTCCGGCGCGAGATCTCCCCACGCCTCCAGCTTCGATGTCGCCTTCTCCATGTTCGCTGCGTATTTGCATCCATCGCAGCTCACAATCTGATCCTCCCCCGCCGGAGTCCGCACCATGAACTCGTGCGACTCCTTCCCGCCCATTGCCCCCGAATCCGCCTCCACCACCATGTACTTCAACCCGCACCGGTCAAAAATGCGGCAGTAAGTCTCGTAATGCTTCTTGTAAGAAACATCCAGCCCCGCCGCGTCAATGTCGAACGAATACGCGTCCTTCATCATGAACTGCCGCACCCGCAACAGACCGGACCTTGGCCGCGGCTCATCCCGAAACTTCGGCGCAATCTGATACCAGATCTGCGGCAGTTGCTTGTAACTCCGCAGTTCCTTGCGCGCAATTTCGGTCATGACTTCTTCTTCCGTCATGCCCAGACACATGTCCGCGCCCTTGCGGTCTTTCAACCGAAACAGGTTGTCCCCCATCAGCCCCCAGCGCCCGCTGGCCTCCCAGATCTCCCGCGGATGCAGTGCCGGCAAATAAAACTCCTGCCCGATGCGGTCCATCTCCTCGCGCACGATCTCCATGATTTTGTTGAATGATCGGTTCCCGAGAAAAAGATACGAATAAATTCCGGCCGCGAGTTGACGGATGTACCCCGCGCGCACCAGAAACTTGTGGCTTGCGACCTCGGCATCCGCCGGCGCCTCGCGCAGTGTAGGAATAAAAAGTTCAGACCAACGATGCATAGTGAAGGAGTCCTGTGGAGGTGGAATTGGCTATTCTACGGGCGGCAGCGGGATTTCGCCATTGTTGAAGCCATGAGCTTGAGCTCCTAGAACATCGTAAATGCTGAGACGGGCGGGGTGTGAGGGTCGACTCGCCCTTCATCCGTATAGCTACGCTGCAATCTCCTTACCCGGATCTAAGTCTTCGGATTGGCATTCAATTCATCGTCCCGCTCGACCGAGTCCCCATCTGAGCTGGAGGCTTACCCCGCCAACTGCCGCAGAATCTCTTTCCCCAGTTTCTGCGCCTCACCGAAGAACTTCTGATACTCGACGAACAAGCGGTTCAACTCCAGCGACTTGTCCGCCGTCAGCTTCTTGCGCAGAATCATGTCCCGGACATGCACCGGGTTCGGCAGCGTCGCATCTTCATTTAGTTCTTCCAAGGCGGTCTTGGGATCGTAGTGATACATGGAACACCTTCCCCATTGGAGTAATTGGGTAATTTGACAATTGAAAAGCAGCAAAGCATCTGGTTTTCAATTACCAAATTACCCGATTGCTCAATTTGCTCAATTACTCAATTCTTACACTAACTCTGTACTCCACAGATCGTGCAGATGCACAATCCCTTCGAGCTTCCCGCTTCCGTCGACCACCATCAGTGACGTGATCTTCTTCTCTTCCATCAGGGCCAGAGCCGTCGCCGCAAATTCTCCAGCCGTAATCGTCTTCGGATCCTTCGTCATCGCCTCGCCCGCGGTCAGATCCATCACATCTTTCCCGCGCTTCTCCAGCAACCGCCGCAAATCCCCATCGCTGACAATGCCGACCAGCCTCTCGCCCTCGACCACAGCCGTCACGCCCAGCTTCTTGCGCGACATCTCATAAATCACGTCCGGCATTTTCGTCTGCGGGGTAACCCGCGGCAGCGCGTCGCCCGAGTGCATCAAAGACTCCACCCGCGCCAACCGCTTCCCCAGCTTTCCTCCAGGATGCAAGTTGGCAAAGTCTTCTTCCTTGAATCCGCGCCGCTCACTGAGCGTAACCGCGAGAGCATCCCCCAGCGCCAGCATAGTAGTCGTCGAAGCCGTCGGAGCGAGCCCAAGCGCGCAAGCCTCCTGCGCAATCGAACAATCCAGCGCCACATCCGCCGCCGCCGCCAAAGTCGAAGTGGCCCGTGGGGAGACCGCCTGTGTGGAGCGGACACTCCTGTCCGTTGCTTTTGATTTTTCGTCTTCGTTTGCACCCAACAAAGCGTCGGGTGCCCCATCCTTACCGCGTTCTTTGCGGCAAGAGCCTGCCCTGAGCTTGTCGAAGGGGTGGGGATTTTCGCCAATCTCATCCCCCGTCATCGCAATCAGCGGCACCCGCAACCGCTTGATTGTCGCCAGTAACTGCAGAATCTCTTCCGTCTCCCCGCTGGCCGAAAGCGCCAGCACCACATCCCCCCGCACCACCATGCCCAGATCCCCGTGCAGCGCCTCCACCGGATGCAAATACAAAGCCGGAGTCCCCGTTGAACTCAACGTCGCCGCAATCTTGCGCGCGATCAACCCGCTCTTGCCCATGCCCGTAACCACCACGCGCCCGGCGCAGCAAAACAGCAACTCCACCGCGCGCTCAAACGCCCCCGCCATTGGCCCGCCAATCCGGTCCGCCAGCGCGCGCAAGGCTTCGGCCTCAATGCGCACCACGTTCTCGCCAGTATGTTTCATTCGAAATCCGGGAAAAAGGATGTTAGCACGCACCCCATCCGGGAGACGAAGCTTGCTGCGTCTGGCCGCTGCGACCACAAACGATGTAGCGAGCTGGTTTCTCCGCCAATCTCAGAAGTGGTCCTCGCCCGCCTGCACTTGCGCTTGCCCCTCTGGCTTTCCCCCCAACGCCCCCAGCCCCCGTGCCTGGATCAGCCGGTCCCACGGCCCCGCCTGCCAGTTGTCCCGCGTCTTCTCCGCATACCTCCACGCCGGCAGCGACAGCATCAGGTTGCGCGCCGTCGAATGCACATACGGTTCATACATCGACCGCAGTTTCGCGAGTTTGTCCCGGGCATATTCGTCACTCCGCAGCCGCAATCCCGCCGCCGCCAGCGCCTCGCGCAATGCGATCATTTCCGCCTCTGTCAGCCGCTCCGCCGCGCCCGGATCGTATCTCGCATTCACCACCTGCGCCAGATCCACCGCTGCATGCCTCGCCATTGCGAACGTAAGTTTGGCCTGCCCCGGTTGCACTCCTTCAATCCCAGTCAGCACCAGCGAAGTCACGTCGAGTATGGTCGTCAGTGCTCCCACCCACGACTGGTTACTGTGCTGGGAACGAAAAAAACTCAGCACCGGATACGAAATCTGGCTCTCCAGCAACTCTCCCGCCCAGCGCTCCCATTCGCGCAACACTTCGTCGAGAACTTTCTGATCCACTCCCGGATCTTCCGACCTCCCGGCCAGCCTCACCAGCAACTCCACCGCCGACGGAGGCGACCCAGCCCGCGCGTCCAGCATCGAAATCTGGATCTCCCGCCGCGAGAACGACGCGTACACCACCGGAATGTATCCAATCACCACGCCCAGAAACGCGAAGCCCATCCCCGCTTCGATGCACCGAAAGCGCCCGCGCCCCGCCCGAAGTCGGCACAATGTCGCCGTACCCCAGCGTGAAAAAAGTCTCTCCGCTGTGATAAATGAATCCGGCCGAACGTCAGCGGCTCTTGATTCAGCTGTTCGTGTCCACCGATGCCGTACTGCAGCAGAGCAAACCCTAAAATCAGCCCCGCGGCCCAGAATTCCAGCAGCAGGATCAGCGATAGCGGTCCAAAGTATCCCAGGAAATTCTGCTGCCGCGACGCTGTCTTGATACGCCGCGCAATTCCTCGCCACGGAATCCACGTCCGCCGGTAGAACCAAGCCGTCAGCTTAAAGTGCCGCGTCACCCGCCGCGGCAATACCACCGTCTCAAACGCATCCAGCAGCACCACCCAAATGATGATGAGTCCGAACACCGTCCCGACAATGCTGCCGTGCGAATTCATAAATGCTGGACCTAAGCCGTCCGACCTAAGACCACAGGCCGCGGCACAATCAGGTGCAAACTAGATGCGGTGGGAAGAGTAACAGATTCGAGGTTTTGATTTACTGCGGTTTCGCTGGCTGCGGCGCGGGCGGCGTCTGACCAGCCGCCGGCGTGGCCGTGGACGGCGTCGCCGGCTTCGCCGCCGGCTTCTTCTTCTTCACTGCCGGCTTCTTCGGCGGCTCGTTATCGTCCACAACAATCTTTTTCGGCGGAGCTACCGGAATCGCCGTCTGCGCCGCCTTCAAGTCCTCGCGCAGCCGCACGATCTCGGCTTCCTTGGCCGACGACAAACTTTCAATCCGCTGTGCCAATTGCTTACGTGTGCTTTCAAAGGTATTCAGATCATTCGAGAGCGCCTGCAGTCGTCTTTCGATCCGAAGGCTGCCGGCCCCCTCCGCCACGCTCCCCACTACGTCATACAAAGCATCGAGGTTGCGGTAGAGTTTGAAAGTCGTCGGCAGATCTTCGGGCTGCACACGCAATTGCGCGATAATGTCCGGCAGCGCGCCCTGCAGGTTGCGCTGAATGGAATCCACGTTCGCCAGCATCTGCTTCTTCGAGCCGCCGTCCGTCTTCCAGCGCTCAATGCGCAACTTCGCCAGATCGGCCTGCGTTCTCTTTGAACTCTCTTCCAGTTGCGCCAGCAGCCCATTCAACTGAGTTATCGACGCGTACGAAACCGGCTGAGCATTCTGCGCGGATGCCCCTGAAGCAGCCCTGACCTGCGCCGAATACTGCCCATTGGCTGGGGACGCAGCTGGCGCCGGACCCGCTTGGCCCGCTGCGGCCGCCATGCACAATAAAGAAGAGAGAGCTGATAAGAGAAAAGTACGTTTCATTGTTTGCAGCGTTGCCGTTCGCGAGCAACAGCATACTACAATGACCGCCCCACTGTGGATCAGGGTGATCCCTCAAACAACGATTCGACTCATCGTCCCCTGCGGACGGCAATTAAAGACGATAATTAGAAAACATGTTCCTGAGACTTCTACGCGGTCTTCGGCCTGCCTTCGAACGTGCGCTGCTCTCCGGCGTCCTCATACTCTTGCTCGTCTTTCCCGTGGTCTCCCCCGCCCAGGATCTGGCTCGCCGCCTCATACTCAAAGACGGCTCTTACCAACTGGTCACGAAATATGAGGTCAAAGGTAACCGCGTGCGCTACCTGAGCGCCGAACGCAATGAGTGGGAGGAGCTCCCCGAGTCACTGGTCGACTGGCCCGCAACCGAGAAGTACGAAAAAGACCGCGCCGCCGGAGCGTCCGTTCCCGAAGCCGCGCAACTGGACAAGGAACTCGAACAGGATCGTGACCGCGAGGAAGCGCAACTCCCGCAAGTCGCTCCCGGACTCCGCCTGCCCGAAGACTCAGGAGTATTCCTGCTCGACAGTTTTCAGGGCGAGCCCCAAATTGTAGAAATTCAACAGACCGCCGGCGACGTCAACCGCAACACCAAAGCCAACATTTTCCGTGGCGCCATCAATCCCGTGGCCGGCCTCAAGCAAGTCATCGAACTCGAAGGCACCCACGCGCCTGTGCAGTCTCACGTCGATGTTCCTTCGCTCTACATCAACGTGGACGCGGCCCCCGACCACCCCGATCCGGCCGCCGCGAAAGGTTCCACCCGCGCCGCACCAGGTCCCCAACAACCTCAGCAGCCGCAGCAGGCCATCGTGCCCTTTGACCGTTTCCGCATCGTACGCACCGAGGTCAAAGGCGGCAAACGCATCCTCGGCGACGTGAAGCGCCAAGTCACCGGCAAAATCATCCAGGAGCAGCACCTGGTGAAAACCACCATCACCCGCGTCAGCGGAGGCTGGCTGAAACTCACCCCTACCGAAAGTCTGCCGCCCGGAGAATATGTCCTCGTCGAAATGATGAGCCAAGAAGGAGCACCGGGTAAAGAAGGCATGAACCTCTACGTGTGGGATTTCGGTGTCAACCCCAAAGCCTCCGCCAACCCCAATCCATGGCGGCCCGCCCCGGAACCGAAATCCGAGCACGACATCAAGCCTAATTGAACCGGGACAATTCATGCACCCCGCGACTACCTGCGGGACATAAACGAACAGCGGCTAAATTGTTGCCTGCGCAGTGTTGTCGACGGCGACAGCGTACCGGCTGAAAGAGGGCGGTTGGCGCCGCCCCTTTCCATTTACTGCCAAACTCCACCCCCTACTAAACTCCGAACATTATTCGAGGACGAAGATGTTCTTCTTCGCGCACATTTCTTTTAACACCCTGGGCCAAACGGTCACGCTTACTTCGCCGAGGTGAGCTTTGCGTAGCAGGAGCATTAGAGTTCTCGACTGGCCGATGCCGCCGCCGATAGAGAGCGGCAACTCGTTGTTGATGATGCCCTGGTGATAGGGGAATTTGAGATTGTCGAGGAGGTTCGACATCTCGAGTTGGCGGCGGAGGGTTTCGGCGTTGACGCGGATACCCATCGAACTCAGTTCGTGGCGGCGCTGGGTGACGTGGTTCCAGACCAGGATGTCGCCGTTCAATCCGTGCGTATCGCGCAGAGTCTGCTTGCTGGTGTCGGTAACCCAGTCGTCGTAATCGGCGGCGCGATTCTCGTGAGGGAGACCGTCAAGCAGAGGCCAGCCGATGCCGATGATGAATACAGCCGGATACTTTTGCAGGATGACCGTTTCGCGGCGTTTGCGCGGAAGATCGGGATACATCGCGAGCAGTTCTTCGGCGTGAAGGAACGTGAGTTCCTCGGGGAGGTTGGGATAGCGTGGCCGGCGCAAGTCAGGGAACATGTCCTGAGCAAACCTCTCGGCGCCGACCAGGACCTTCCAGATTTTCCGCACGACGCTCTTGAGGAATTCCAGATTGCGCTGCTCGGCGGTGATGAAGCGCTCCCAATCCCACTGGTCGACATAGGCGGAGTGGTCGTGGTCGAGGAAGTAGTCTTTGCGTACAGCGCGCATGTCGGTGCAAATGCCTTCTCCGGGGCGGCACTCGAACTGCTTGAGGGCCATCCTCTTCCATTTGGTAGCGGCCTGTACGACCTGGGCGTCGATAGGATGTTTGTCGCGGTCGTTGGAGATGTGGAACTGAATGGGAGTGCGGGAACCGTCGCGGTCGAGCATGTCGTTGACGCCGCTTTCCGCGTCAACGATCAGCGGGACCTCAACCATCATCAGGCTGAGTTCCTTACATAGATTGTCTTCGATATAACGCTTCACTTGAAAAATTGCCTGCTGGGTTTCTTTCGGGGTCAACAGCGGGTTGTAGTCCCCGGGCAGGATCTTCTCAAGTTCGTTGTAGTCGCCGATACCAGGGCCGGCTAAGTCGGCTTTCTTGGTGGCTTGTGTGTCCGTCGGGGGCGCGCTGACATGTTCGGTGGTGTCCTGCTCAAAACTCTCGACTAAAGTGCGGGCGCGGTCGTCCGAAATAAAAAGGCTCATAATAATGGCTCCTTCGACGGCGGAGTGGTCCGCTGACGTAGTGCTAATCGTTCCTATTGGATGGCCCAAGAGAAGAACGAACAGTGACCGCAATCACAGGCGAGCGTGCGGCGAGTAACAGTCTGTAGGTGGATCTCTCTTCGGTGGCGAGGGCATGACTGCACGGGTTCGTGTGTTAGATTGAAATCCTTCCGATGAAGCACGTCGCCAATTGGGCTTTGAACATTGCTGCGCAGCGAGGGACGAGCTACGCGGATGTACGAATTGTGGCGCAGCGTAGTCGCGCGCTCACGACAAAGAACGGCAAACTGGGGAGCGCTTCCGATGCAGAGTCGGTGGGCATGAGTGTACGGGCGATAGCCGATGGGGCCTGGGGATTCGCTGCGTCTGCGGAACTGGGGCGTAGCGCTGTCGAGGCGACTGCTGCCAGGGCAGTGGACATCGCTCGCGCCTCAGCGCGAGTCAAGCAGAACGATGTGCGTCTTGCCCCGGAAAAGCCTGCAGTTGCGGAGTGGAGCACGCCGTATAAAGTTGATCCGTTCACCGTCTCCGTCGAACAAAACATTGGGCTGCTGTTAAAGATTGACGCGGAGTTACGTTCGGTTGCTGGAATTACTTTGGCGGAGGCGAACCTGAACTTTAACCGCGAAGAGCAGTGGTTTGTGTCGTCGGAGGGCGCGGACATTCACCAGACCAAGCTTTCGACGGGCGCGGGATATGCCGCGTACGCGTTTGCCGGGAACGAGATTCAGAAGCGGTCGTATCCCAATTCTTATGGGGGGCAGTGGCAAAACAAAGGATATGAATTGATCGAGGAGTTGAAACTAGTGGAGAACGCGCGGCGCATCGCGGAAGAGGCGGTCGCGCTGCATCACGCCGATCAATGTCCGGAAGGAACATTCGACATCATTCTCGACAGCTCCCAGCTCGGACTGCAGATTCATGAGTCGGTCGGACATCCGATTGAACTGGATCGCGTGCTGGGGATGGAAGCGAATTTTGCGGGGACGTCGTTTCTGACCATCGATAAGCTCCGGAAGTTGCGCTATGGGAGTGAACTGGTGAATGTGGTCGCTGATGCGCGTCAGGAGCATGGTCCGGGGCTGGGAACTTTCGGCTTTGATGACGAAGGAGTGCCGGCGCAGTGCACGCCGATCATCACCGACGGGTTGTTCACGGGCTATCTCAGTTCGCGGGAGACGGCGCACACCATCGGCGAGAATCGGTCGGGGGGGACGCTGCGCGCCGAGGGATGGAACCGGCTGCCGATGATCCGGATGACGAACATCAGCCTGCTGCCGGGGAGGGAGCCTCTAAGCCTGGAGCAATTGATCGCGGCTACCGACCACGGCATCCTTATGCAGACCAACCGCTCGTGGTCGATTGACGACAAGCGCTACAACTTTCAATTCGGTTGCGAGATCGGATGGGAGATCAAGAACGGCAAGCGGGTCCGCATGGTGAAGAATCCATCGTACTCGGGAATCACGACGGAGTTCTGGAATTCGCTGGATGCGATTTGCTCGCGTGATGAGTGGACACTGTGGGGAACTCCGAACTGCGGGAAAGGGCAGCCGCAGCAGGTGATGGGGACTGGACACGGGGCGGCGCCGTCGCGGTTTCGGGGGATCAAGGTGGGGAGTGCGTTTAAGGGAAGCTAGTTCACCACGGAGACACTGAGTCACGGAGAACTGCAAGAATAAGTCTGATGCTGACCCAGAACCAAGCCGGCGACATTTTTAATCGAATCAAGAAACTCTCGACCGCGGATGAGGTCGAGGTGCTCTTCTCGGGCGGGCAGTTTGCGCTTACTCGCTTCGCCAATAACACGATTCATCAGAACGTAGCCGAGGAGAATCATGTGGTCTCGGTGCGCACCGTGTTTGGCGGAAAGACGGCGCGAGCTTTTACCAACAAGTTTGATGAGGAGAGTTTGCGGCAAGTCGTGCGGGCTTCGGAGAGTCTGGCGAAGGTGCAGCATCCTGATCCTGATCTTTTGCCGATGCCCGATGCACGGGATGCGGCTGGCAGTTCGGGCGCGGGCCGGACGGGCGAGTCGCCCGTCGCCACGCGAACTGTTCCGTCGCGGCATTTCGAAACGACTGCTGGCATCACTCCTGAACCGCGGGCTGAGGGCGTCAAGAAAATTGTGGGTGTGGCAGAGAGGCATGGCCTCACGACCGCTGGAGTTTTCTCCAGCGGGGAATCTTTCGAAGGCGTATTCAATTCTCGCGGATTGAGCAACTGGCATGGGCAGACATCGGCTGAGGTTTCGATCACCATGTTAGGGGGCGATTCGTCCGGCTGGCAAAAGGCGAATTCGCCGGATGTGGCGAATCTGGATCCGCTGGCGTTGGCCGAGATCGCGGCGCAGAAAGCACTGGATTCGGCGCGTCCGCGCGAAATTCCGGCGGGGAAGTATACGGTGATCCTGGAGCCTGCGGCGGTGCTCGACATTGTGGGATTCATGTTCTGGGATTACTCGGGCATGGCGATTCTTGACCAGCGCTCGTTTCTCACGGGCCGAATCGGCACGAAGCTGTTCGGCGACAACATTACGATCTGGGACGATGTGGCGCATCCTCTGCAGACAGGCTGTCCGTTCGATGGAGAAGGGGTGCAACGGCAGAGAGTGGGGCTGATTGAAAACGGAATCGTGAAGCGTGTTGTTTACGCGAGAGCGACTGCGGAGAGGATGAAGCGGTCGGAGTACAAGGACAAGGTGGGGTCAATTGCAGCGACTGGCCACGGCTTCGCGTTGCCGAACGAAATGGGGGAGATGCCACTGAATATTGTATTCGCTGCTGTGCACAATCCGCAGACGGTCGAGCAGATGACTGCTTCGACGGAACGTGGGGTGCTGGTGACGCGTCTTTGGTACATCCGCGAAGTGGAGCCCTTCGAAAAAATGCTTACGGGAATGACGCGCGACGGTACGTTCTATGTGGAGAACGGGCAGGTGCAGAGCGGTGTCCGCAATTTCCGCTTCAATGAGAGTCTGATTCACATGCTGTCGAATGTGGAAGCCATGAGCGTGCCCGGCCGGTCGAGCGGAGAAGAGTCGTTTGACATGGTGGTTCCGGCAATGAAGGTGAAGGAGTTCAACTTTACGGAAGTGACGAAGTTTTAAGAGAGCATTCAGCACTGGGCATTCAGCACTGAGCGATGCCGATTTCTCCCCGGCGCCGCTGTCCGGCAGTCACCGGGAATTGATCCGGTTTTCACCGGAAATTGACGGGTTCGGACACGGTGTCTCAGGCTCGAATCCATTCTTCTCAATCCCCCTAATTCCTTCAAAGAAAAGCAGTTAACCCCATTTGTTCCATGACTTCGGTAACTTTGTTTGCCGGATTTGCGGGTGTACGCTGCCTGTGAGTTGGATGAAAGTCCGGAAAGCGGAAACGACGCGGCCGGAAGGAAGGTTCTTCTCAGCGTGGCAGCCGAAGGCACAGCACCGATGACCGAGAAACAGGCGAGCACGGGGCACTACGAAGATATGCAGAGTGCGCCGCGCTTTCCGCTGCATCTTGCCGCGTCGGTAAAAACGCAGGGCAGCGCGTATTCGGCAGAGACGGAGAACATCTCTGCCAACGGTGTGCTATTTGCGATGGACAACGACGTCGCGGTGGGATCGATGGTGGACTTCACGATTCTGTTGCCGGCCGAGGTCGTGGGCGTGCGGCGGAATGTGCAGATCGACTGCCGGGGCCGGGTGGTGCGCAGCTTCGAGGATCGAGGCCGGCGCGCCGTGGGCGTAGTGATTGACGAATACCATTTCGAACGAGCGTAGGCGCAGGGAACTGAATGGCGACCATTCCGGTGAGCGGGGAAGAAAAACTCGGAGCAGGCGAAGACGGCGGCAATGGCCAGTTCGTCCGAGTGATCGTGGCCGATACGCAGGCCATCTTCCGCGCCGGCTTGCGCAAGGTCTTCGCGCTCGAAGATGACATTCGCGTAGTTGGGCAGGCGGAGACGCTGGCGCAAACGCAATCTGCGGTGGCGAAATTTTCCGCGGACGTGCTGATTTTCGAGGCTGCCCTTACGCCGAATCCAGTGGAAGCAGTGGCCAATCTGCTTCGCCAGAATCCCCCGTTGCGTGTCGTGGTGGTGACTCCTGGCGCCGATGAAGATTTGACCTTGGAATTATTCCGCCGGGGCGCACATGGCATTGTTTCCCGTGAAGTGGAGCCTGAGCTGTTGGTGGAGTGCCTGCGCAAGGTGGTAGCTGGCGAGACCTGGCTCGACAGTCAGGGCGTGCGCTGGGTGATGGAAGCTTATCGCAACCAGAATAACCGGCCGACGGGATCGCGTCCGAAGGTGCAATTGACGCCCAAGGAAATGCTGATCGTTTCGTGCGTGACCCAGGGCATGAAGAACAAAGAGATTGCGTTGCGGGTGGGCACTACGGAACAGGTTGTGAAGAATTATTTGCGCAAAGTGTACGACAAACTTGGAGTGGCGGACCGTTTGGAACTGGCGCTCTATTGTCTGAATCATCATGTAGTCGACAATACGAAAGTGCCCCCGCTGCCGGTGTCGGCTGCCAACGGCAATGCCGCGAAAGCCGCGTCGGCTGGTGCGTCGGCCTCTGGCTCCCCTTCCACGGCTGCTTCAGTATCTGCGGTGAGCGCAGATTCTCCGGAAAAACTCTCCTAGCCTCCACCTCTCTTCCCCAAGCGTGATCGAGAGCAGGACGGTCAGATTCGACGAAGGCGGCACGACGCGCAGTTTCCAACTCTAGAGCTTATCCTTTCAAGTTGCGGTTTCCACGACTTCACCCATAGAATTGAAAAGAACATAAAGAGCCGCGCGATCGCCAGGATTCGCGGCGGAGTGGGAAACTTCTGTAAGAGTCGTTCCTCCAACCGATTCTCGCCGGAGAGATGGCCGAGTGGCTGAAGGCGCACGCTTGGAAAGCGTGTTTACTCGAAAGGGTAACGTGGGTTCGAATCCCACTCTCTCCGCCATATTTTCAATGACTTAGGGTGGGCCGCACAACAGTTACACAACGCTAGTCAGAATACACTGCAGAACCCAATTTACAGCTAGCCGTTGAATCCTGCTCTTTTCCAGCTTGTTGTCGCGGGCTCCGATCTCCGAAGACCAGGGCTGCTACTTTGCCATGTGCTTCCTTGGTTCGATCATCCACAACATCACCGTATACGTTCATGGTGGTTCTGATGTCGGAATGGCGCATCAGCTTCTGTTGCACCGCCACTGCAGTTCCTACTGAGTCTATCCATGAGCGGTATGTGTGCCGAAGCGTATGAGTCCCGAGTGGACCCACTCCGGCTTTGATAGCGGCGTCATTGAAGCTCCGCCAGAACCAGGGATAGCTAATTGGCAGTCGGCCCAGCTTAATAGGACTGGCAAACATCCAATCTTCTTCTCCTCGAAACTGGCTGATCTGACGCCAGTCCTTCAATAACTGAAGGACGGATGCATCCACGTGCAATTCTGCAGAGGAGCCCGTGGTTTTTGTACTGTCAACCTGTTGCCTGTAAATACGCTGCTCGATGGCCAGCCTGTGATTCAGCCAATCCACGTGTTTCCACTGCAAACCCAAAACCTCACTTGCGCGAAGTCCAAGACTTACCGCGAGAATTGACATTGAGCGAAGAGGTTCCTTCAAATGATCGAGAATTCGATGGAACTCTTCTACCGTCAGGCTGCGAGGCTTCCGTCGCCGCGTGGCGTGCTCGATTCTTACCAGCGAAATCGGATTACGTTCGGTAGGTGGCACGATTCCGGCCCACTGCGCATAGTCGTACAACTGTGACAATAAGCATCGGATGTGGACTCTGCTCTTGGGCGCAAGAGTCAGCCCTTTCAACCACAACTCAACGACGCGAGGCTGAAGTCCCGTGATGGGTATCTCGCCCCAGCGCGGAAGGATGTGATTCCGCATCCAGCAGCTGTATGCCAAGCACGTTGCCTGCTTTCGCGGCATTTTCTCCTGTTGGTACATCTTCCATAAAGCAGCAACGAGAGGCTTTTCTTCCTCACGAGTGCTGTTGATTCGTGTCCGAACCGGCTCGGCAGCCTGCAACGCCGCGCTCTTGGTTGCAAACTTTCCGAGACGTACAGACTTTTGACGGCCCTCCAAGCGATACCTGAAGAACCAAGTTGTTGTTCGTGGGTCGAGAATGACCGACCCGTGTTGATAGTGACTACGCTGCATCGGATCTCTCCTTTGCAGCGCACTGGCTGTTCCGGACGATTGTATCGTCAAGGTCAACCTTAAGGAACCGCCAAGTGCGGCGCTGAGTGCCAGAAAGTGGGTAACCTTTGACTCTGCCAAGACGCACCCAGAACAACAATGTGCGGCTCTTTACTTTCAGGTACCGAGCCGCTTCGGCAGCAGTGAGCCATTCCAGGGTCTCATTGCAAGAACTGATCATCTGACTTGCCGATTGCATTTGATCAGAGTGAAATTCGACACCCAAGTCGCTTCGGATGCTCAGCTGTTCCGAGTTGACGACAGCCGGTGTGAGGGAACGCTTCGTTTCGGGACTCGCTACTTCCGGAGTGTTTCTGCGTGGAACTACCATAGGCTGGGACATGCTTCATACTCCTCAACTCACCTACCGCGCGTGCGGGAGGGCACATTTGCACGGAGGC
>CAWBSS010000023.1:0-28528 GCA_963791515.1 uncultured Acidobacteriaceae bacterium
CGGGTCAAGATCCAGGTCGCCGCGAAGGCGATCAAGCGGCTGAAGGATCAGCTGCGGGTCTTGACCGGGCGAAGCTGGCGGGTGTCGATGGACTACCGCATCGGCAGGCTCAACCGGTTCACCACCGGCTGGATGGCCTACTTCTGGCTCGCGGACGCCGGACCGACGTTCGGCAGCCTGGATGGATGGCTGCGCCGCCGCCTGCGGCAGGTGCGCTGGAAGGAATGGAAGACCACCGCCGCCAAGCGGCACAACCTGCGGATACGCGGTATCTCTGAGAGCAGCGCCCGCAAATGGGCGGGTAGCAGCAAGGGATACTGGCGGGTTTCGGGGTCCAAGATCCTCCAGGTGTCCCTGCCCAACTCCTACTGGAACCGCCTCGGCCTGAAGACCCTCAGCCAGACCTGGCAGCGTCTCAATCCGACGGCTTGACGAACCGCCGGATGCGGGCCCGCATGTCCGGTGGTGTGGGAGGGGGCGGGGCGACCCCGCCCCCTACCCGATCCGACTCCTCGGTCGTGCCGAGCATGTGCGCCACCTCGCGGGCCGTGAAGTCAAGGACGTCGCGCAAGATCAGGGCCGCGCGCTGGCGTGGCGGCAGCATCTGCAAGGCGGTGATGAAGGCCAGCGAGATCGCCTCCCTGGCCTCATACCTGGCTTCGGGGCCAGCCGCGGCGTCCGGGAGCCCCTGAAGGGGGTTGTCGGGGTAGGGTTCCAGCCACGGTGTCTCGCCTAGCCGGGTCGGCTCGGGCGCGTCGATGCCGGGCGGCGGCCAGCCGGTCTGGGGGCGCCGCCGTGCCGAGCGCAGCGCGTTCAGGCTGCGGGTCGTGGCGATCCGGTACAGCCAGGTGCGGACCGAGGCCCGGCCCTCGAAGCTGCCCAGGCCCTGCCAGGCCGCCAGCAAGGCTTCCTGGAGGACGTCCTCGGCGTCGCTGGCGGAGCCGAGGATCCGGTAGCAATGCACTTCAAGCTCACGCCGGTGCGGCCCGACAAGCTCACCGAACGCGTCAGCATCCCCGCCCTGCGCCCGGGCCAGGAGGTCGGCAGTCACGCCGCCATTGTGCCGCAGACTTCCGCGGGCCGGCCGCCCCCTCCGGTCGCGAGCCGGTGTCTGCATGGGTGACGGACATTAACGCCGGCGCCGCGCCGGCACGAACAGAAAGGACCCGGTCCGATGCCACAGTTCATCTTCAGCTACCGCTCCGCGAAGGATTACGACGCCGCCGCTGACCCCGATGGCCTGGCGGCGTGGGGAGCGTTCATCAACGAGGTCATCGCCCCCAGCGTCGTCGACCCCGGCTGGCCGGTCTTTGAGCCGGCCACAGCGCTCGGTGAGGCCGGGCAGTCCACTCAGCTCGGCGGCTACGCGATCGTCGCCGCTGACGATCTTCAGGCAGCGGTGTCCATGGCGGAGCACTGCCCGACCATCACGCGAGGCGGCGGCGTCGAGGTGGGCGTCCTTGCCGCCCTGCCCCCTGAGCACCCGGCGGAGCAGATCCGGTCGCGGCTGTCCAAGGCCTAGAGCGGCCAGACCCCGGAGAACGTCAGCGCCACCACCGGGCGGTCGGCCCCTGAACACCAGGGGGCCGATCGCCATCCTGAGAGCCTCCAAGGAGGCCATCCCGGTCAAATGAGGGAAATGCCGCGCTGAGCGGGAGGTTGCGACACGCCATGTGAGCTGGGGCGATGCCGGGATGCGAGAGTGGCGGGAGTGCAGACGGGAGCCCCGGCCGCGGGATGTGCGCCGGGCGGCCGATCCGGTGGACCTGCGATGGGTCAAGGTGCGGCGCAAGTGCGGCAACCCCGAATGCCCGCGCAACACGTTCACCGAGTAGGTGCCTGCCGTGCCGCCGCGGTGCCGGATCACGACGCGGCTGCGGGAGCAGGCCGGCGCCGAGGTCACCGAGCGCGGGATCACCCCCGGCGGAGGCGGCCCGGCACGCCGGGATCTCCTGGCCGGTAGCGCACGATGCGTTCGCCGCCGTGGCCGGCCCGCTGCACTTGACAGACCCCGCATCGCCCACGCCATCGTCGAGCCGGAGTCTCGATGCTCCGCGCTGGTGACGCTTGCCAAGCTGCACGCAGGCGGTTCACCGCCCAAGCCCGGCTGCGAGTACATAGGACACCACCCAAGCGGCTGAGGTACCACCGGCCTGGTTACAGCAGCGTGTTCAAGTCCGGGACGACCGGGCGCAGGGGCCGCCACCCGGCGGGGCCGAGCTTGGCGAGCTCGGCTTCGACATCGACGGTGATGACGCCGAAGAAGTTGATGTTCTCTGAGTGGGCCGGGGAGATGTGGGCGAGGATCTCGTCGGGCACGGCCCGGCCCTTGGCTCGCAGGTCCTGGACGACCTTGTGTCCCCGGGCTTGGAGGCACGACATTTGCGTGGCGAGCGACCTCCTGCAATACACCGGCACGTCTCATCCAAACACCCGTAAAGCGGAGGTGCTCGGTTTTCCCTACGTTCGGCATTTTTCCGCCCCACATCACAGTTTCACTCCCAGCAACAATCACCACGTCGCCATAGACATGGACGTATTCGATTTGCCGGTCGTAAGAAGGTATTGCTAAGAAACCAGAGTCAACCATCCCAAGGACCTGCTGCTTCGTTACGAACCTGTTGAGCGGATTTGTGACCACAAAATCATCTGACCACAAATGCGCCATCGCTTTCGAGTCGTTATGGATGAACGCCTGAACCTCTTCGGCATTCAGCCTTCGAACCTCGTTCTCAATGCCCTTATCGTCACTGATTGAGCCTTCCACGACTTGGCCACCAACAATTGGGGGAGCTACAACAGCCATTGCGGCCAGCAGTAGGATGTGTCCAATGCGGATTCTCATTTTGAAAGTCCTCCAGCCTTCGGCATAGGATCAGATCACCTGCTCGATTATGCAGGATTTCGTGGAACAGCAGAACCGTACAGATTGCGGTTGGCGTGACATCACCGTTACACTCGTTGACCCGGCGACTCGCACAGCATTTCCGCTGGCGATTTGAACCGCGCCGGCGTCGGTCAGAGCAGCTAACTAGCTGATTCGAATAGGCTATGGAGGGTTGGGTGTCTCCGAGGAGGCATCTGCCTTGCTCAGAGGAGCGGCCTCGTCTTCTGCTCTTGACAAATAAATACTTGACCTCTTCGCCCCTTGCAGTTACATTAGCCAGTTCCCGGGACACATAGGAATCTACTGGGCTTATTGAGTTGTTTGCGCGTAGGAATCCGGGCCCAGAAAATCGAGCATCTTCAGTGTCCTGTCGCGCATCTATTCAAAAAGTGAGTTTTTACGCTAACTCCTTTACAACCTAATAGGAATCAGTGACTTAGGGCGCACTCTGGGGTTCCGGTCACCCTCCACGGCAAAGGACGAATGCGGAAGGCCACAATCATAAAGTAAGGAGATAGAAAGCACATGCGCTCTGATCGTGTGTTTGATGCTTTACAGACTCTACGCAACCGTTATATGCTTTGTCAGCTTGCTTCCAAGGCCACGCGTAAGTTCCATCGGCCCAGCACGAGAATCCAGGAAACGATGAACGGTGTATTGGACCGGATCGCTGACTCGGAGCGGCAAGAAGTTTTGTCGGAACCAGAGAATTTTGCTGAGGCACAACGGCGGGCTGCTTAACCCAGCCCCGCCTTCCTGCCTGGTAGTACTTGCGTCTTCCCTGCGTCCCCTTCCTTTAAAAAATCTCCCGCAGACACTAACGAATACGTTCTAGTGCGCGGGTTCAGGTGAATCATGACCATTGCTGAACTGAAAGAAAAAAACATCACTGAGTTGACCAAGATCGCAAGGACCTTGGATCTTCCCGGTGCCAGCGGTATGCGCAAGCAGGACCTCATCTTCAAGATCCTGCAGGCGCAGAGCGAAAAAGAAGGCCACATCTTCGCCGAAGGCGTCCTCGAAATCCTGCCCGACGGCTACGGCTTCCTGCGCTCTCCCGACTACAATTACCTTCCGGGCCCCGACGACATCTACGTGTCGCCCTCCCAAATCCGCAAGTTTGACCTCAAGACTGGCGACACCATCAGCGGCCAGGTGCGCCCTCCTCACGAAGGCGAAAAATATTTCGCGCTGGTGAAGATCGAGGCCGTTAACTTCGAATCTCCCGATGAAGCCCGCAACAAGATCCTGTTCGATAACCTGACGCCGCTGTATCCGCAGGAGCGCCTCAAGCTCGAGACCACGCGCGAGAATTCCAGCGCCCGCGTCATGGACTTGCTCACGCCCCTCGGCAAGGGACAGCGCGGCTTGATCGTCTCTCCGCCCCGCGCCGGCAAAACCATGCTGCTGCAAAACGTCGCCAACTCCATTACCGCGAATCACCCGGAAGTTGTGCTGATGGTCCTGCTCATCGATGAGCGCCCCGAAGAAGTCACCGACATGCAGCGTTCGGTCAAAGGCGAAGTCATTTCGTCAACCTTCGACGAGCCCGCCGCACGCCACGTCCAAGTCGCGGAAATGGTGATCGAAAAAGCCAAGCGCCTCGTCGAGCACAAGCGCGACGTCGTGATTCTGCTCGATTCCATCACCCGTCTCGCCCGCGCGTATAACACCATCGTTCCGCCCTCCGGCAAAGTCCTCTCCGGCGGCGTGGATTCCAACGCTTTGCAGCGCCCGAAACGTTTCTTCGGCTCCGCCCGCAACATCGAAGAAGGCGGCTCGCTCACCATTATTGCCACAGCCCTCATCGACACCGGTTCCCGTATGGACGACGTCATCTTCGAAGAGTTCAAAGGCACCGGCAATTCGGAAATCATCCTCGAGCGCAAACTGGTCGACAAGCGTGTCTTCCCAGCCATCGACATTCAGCGCTCCGGCACCCGTAAGGAAGAGTTGCTCATCCCCAAGGAAGATCTGTCCCGCATCTGGGTTCTGCGCAAGGTTCTGAACCCGCTCTCCCCGGTGGAAGCGATGGAATTGCTGATCGACAAACTCAGCAAGACCAGAGGAAACAGCGAATTCCTGGCCAACATGAGCGCTCTGTAAGCCTTTGAAGTGGCCAGTCTCCAGCACAGCGCTGCTGGAGACTGGTTACTTTCCGGCTGACCCTGACGCAGCGAAATCTGCATTTGCTCAGGGAAACCACACCCTCACCGCTTTGTCGCAAAATCCGCAAGGCACATGATACGGAGTCGTCCGGACCGCATCGAGGTCTATCAGGTGTCCCGTTCTCCTCCCTCAGACACCTCGGCTCCGGCTTCTGCGGAAGTATAATTTTCCCAGAGCAGTGCTGCTTGACTCTCTGCGAGGTTTCCGTGCAACCCCGACTTCTCGTGTGGATGTTGTTCCTTTATCTGTGGGCTCTCCCCATCTGTGCTCAGAGGGTAGCTCCTGCGCCGCCCCCGTCTCCCCGGGGAGACATCACTACACCCACGGCGGATGAAGATGAAGCACACTCCCGAATCACCAGCGATATGGCTAAGAAAGCCGCCAAGGAACGCGTCGCCGCCCTCAGGCACGACACTGACAAGTTGCTGAAGTTGTCGATCGAGCTAAAGGAGTCCGTGGATAAATCGGACGAAAACGTTCTCTCGCTCGACGTCATCAAGAAGGCCGAGGAGATCGAGAAACTAGCCCACAGCGTCAAAGACAAAATGAAAGGCCCGAATTAAGAGCTCTTGCTGTTGCCGTGCAGCCAACTTGCGCAGCCGTTCCGGTTCATCGAAAAGCCTACCCGCCGCCTCTCGCCAAGAGCGCCGCGAACTGCGCCGCCAGTACCGCGACGTGAATCGCGATCGCCGCGAACTCAATTGGGATCGCCGCTAAAGTCCTGCCAGGCAGCTGCCAGACCCGTGAGCAAGCAAGATTGAGGCCCTGACTCCGCAAAAGGAAAATGAGTCAGAGGTTTTTCCCGCGGCAACGCACGATTGAAGCCCTCGCCCTCCGCGGAATCCCCATTGTCTGTTCGCTCCGTTCGCGCCATAATGCCGGGGTAAGGTCCAGCCTTCCGGTGCTTCGAAGTCGCCTGGGTCTTAGTAGAAGGAGGTTCCTCATGCTCAAGGCAAGTTCACTCGCCTTGGTACTTTTCGCCCTACTGGGTGCGGCCAATCTCGCGTTCGCGCAGCAGATCCACCTTCCGCCCGCCGTCTCCCAGGGTCCCGGCATGGGAAACGTGCCCGTCACATCAGGCGATGTCGTTCAAAAACAGCAGGCCAAGGCTGCTAACCTGCAGCGCCAGGCGGAGATCAAGCGTGACACCGAAAAAATGTTTCAGCTCACCGCCGAACTGAAACAATCCCTTGAGACCTCGAGCCAGGATGTCATGTCCATGGACGACCTCAAGAAAGTTGAGCAGATTGAAAAGCTGGCGCACGGCGTGAAATCGAAAATGAAGCAGTCTTTGTGAGCGCGCCCATTTTCCGGCAGCGGCAATTCCCAAACGAAAACGCCATCCGGATTGCTCCGGATGGCGTTGATGTTTACCTCAGCGTCTCCTACTCTGCGCCCGCCTTGATTCGCATTCCGTAGAACGAACGGTATACAAACGAGAATGAGACCACGAAGAACGCCAGCGCCAGCGCTCGAGTCAAAGTCGTGCCCTGTTCATATGCCAGCTTCACCGCGAGTTCCACCGCCAGCAGTCCGAACAGCGTCGTGAACTTGATGACCGGATTCAGCGCCACCGACGATGTGTCCTTGAACGGATCACCTACGGTATCGCCGATCACCGTCGCATCGTGCAGCGGCGTCCCCTTCTGCTTCATCTCGACTTCCACAATCTTCTTGGCGTTGTCCCACGCGGCGCCTGCGTTGGCCATGAAGATCGCCTGATAGAGGCCGAAGATCGCAATCGAAATGAGATAGCCCACGAAGAAGAATGGATCGACGAAGGCGAATGCCAGCGTCCCGAAGAACACCGCAATAAAGATGTTCAACATCCCCTTCTGCGCATACTTCGTGCAGATCGCAACCACCTTCTTGCTGTCGGAAACCGAAGCCTTCTCCACGCCTTCGAGTTTGATGTTGGCTTTGATGAACTCGACGGCTCGATAAGCTCCCGTAGTTACGGCCTGCGTAGACGCGCCGGTGAACCAGTAAATCATCGCTCCGCCCGTGATCAAACCCAGGAAAAACGGCGCGTACAACAGCGACAGCTTGGCCACGTTCTCGGTGTCGGTCAATCCATTGGTCAGCGCCATGATGATGGAGAAAATCATGGTCGTCGCGCCCACCACGGCCGTGCCAATCAGCACCGGTTTCGCTGTCGCCTTGAACGTGTTTCCAGCTCCGTCATTGGCCTCGAGCAAGTGCTTGGCGCGCTCAAAATCCACGTTCATGTTGAAGTCTTTCTTGATTTCCGCTTGTACGTTCGGTACTGCCTCAATCAGCGAAAGTTCGTATACCGATTGCGCATTGTCGGTCACCGGACCGTAGGAATCCACGGCGATAGTGACCGGCCCCATGCCCAGGAATCCGAAGGCCACCAGTCCAAACGCGAACACCGCCGGAGCCAGCATTCCCGCCGCCAGCGCCAGGCCCATCGTGCTCATGTAATAGGCAATCGCCATCAGAAACATCATCGCCAGGCCGAGATAGTAACCCGGAGAAATTGCCCAGCCACGAATCCCGACAGGATGCCGAGCGACGCTCCGCCTTCCTGCGCCGAGATCACGACTTCTCTTACATGCCGCGACTCCGTCGACGTGAACACTTTCACCAGTTCCGGAATCACCGCGCCCGCCAGCGTGCCGCAGGAAATAATCGTGGCCAGCTTCCACCACTGCGTGCCATCGCTGCCGAGTTCCGGAATGATGAAGTAGGAAATCACGTAGGTGATGCCGATCGAGATAATCGAAGTCAGCCACACCAGCGACGTCAGCGGCGCTTCGAAGTTCATCTCGTTCGCCGAGCCATACTTCGCCTTGGCAATCGCCGCGTTCAGGAAGTACGACAACGCGCTCGACACCAGCATCATCACGCGCATCACGAAGATCCACACCAGCAACTGCACCTGCACGTTCGGTTCTTTCACACCCAGCAGAATGAACGTGATCAGCGCCACGCCCGTCACACCGTACGTTTCAAAGCCATCCGCCGACGGTCCAACTGAGTCGCCCGCGTTGTCGCCCGTGCAGTCGGCAATCACGCCAGGATTGCGCGCGTCGTCTTCCTTGATCTTGAACACGATCTTCATCAGATCCGAACCGATGTCGGCGATCTTGGTGAAGATGCCGCCCGCAATCCGCAGCGCCGCCGCCCCCAGCGACTCGCCAATGGCAAAACCGATGAAGCACGGTCCGGCATAGTCGCCCGGAATGAACAGCAGAATGAACAGCATGATCAGCAGTTCCACACTGATGAGCATCATGCCAATGCTCATGCCAGCCTCGAGCGGAATCTGATACACCGGATACGGCTTGCCGGGAAGGGAAGCGAAAGCCGTCCGCGAGTTGGCGAACGTATTCACCCGGATGCCAAACCAGGCCACGCCGTAGCTGCCCGCGATCCCCACCAGACTGAACCCAAGAATAATAGGAAGCGTCAGCCCCACCGACTTTCCCGGCACCGGCGACAGCCACCCGAAGTAAGCCGCAATAATGACCGCAATGAACGCCCACAGAAAGAGGATGAATTTGCCTTGCGTCAGCAGATAGGTCTTGCAGGTCTCGTAGATGAGCTCCGAGATCTCGCGCATGGCGCGGTGCACTGGCAGGTTCTTCAACCGCATATAGATCGTCATGCCAAAGCTGAGCCCAAACAGGCAGAACAGGATTCCGATCAGCAGTAGTTTATGGCCATCGATGGCGCCATTCAGGAAGGTGACCTGCGAGAGATCAGGCAGCTTCAGGGAAGCTTCGCCGCCAACCGTTTCGCCAGCAGGTTGAGCAAAAGCGGTGGCCGCGCCGACGGTAAGCAGCGCTGCTACGGCCAAAAGTTTCGTGCCCATGCGGCGTGTGAAAAACGCAGCAGTGGCGAGCCAGGTACGCATAAATGAGTCCTCCGAAAGAAGCCGGTTATAAGGATTACAAACGTGTTTAGGCACTGCCTTCCGGAAGCGGCATCGACGCTCGCAATCCGGCAGTGCAATGGTACGCACGCCCCATCGAGCCTCAAATAAGGTTTCCGGAATTCCGAACACGCTTCCACCGCAAGACCTGAAGGAGTGTTGAGCTTGGCCGCGTCGGATTTCGCGCCGGGATCAACCCAAAAAAGCGGACAGGAGAAGTAAGACTCGAGTCCCACCATACCAGCGCAAAACGGAGATTTATAACACGTTGGGTACAAAGGGTCAAACCTATTAAAGGGGCATGGGAAGTCGCTTTCCCTGATCGGGCAAAGAATCGATTCGCGTTCATCGGCTCGACCTGTGGATATCTCCTGAAAAAATACTTGGATGGGCGGGTTCGACTTGAATGAATAAAAGAGCTTTCATTGCAGACGACTCGGGTTGAGGGCTAGCCCCCTGCCCCTGTCCCTCCGAAGGCCTTGCCTGGCGCGGGTTCTGCAAACCATAGTGTGCAAAATCCTGACAGCAAATAACTTAGAGTCAAAATCTTGATAACAAATGACTTGCGGCCTTTGTCGCTGCCTGCGGTACCGCATCGGCCTTGATCATGTTCTTCTCTTTGGCCTGTGGACCGCAAGGTTGGATGTCACAGGATCCGTGCGGAGCGCAAGGTCAGGATCCTTTGCCGTCGTGTAGAAAGGGCAATGCGTGAAAAGGCGATTTATCAACGGCAATCCGCTGACCGCCTCAGATGCGTTTATCCCGCCCCTTCCGCTACAGCAGTCCGCCAGTCTGTACTGCCAGATCATTCAGCGCCATCTCCAGTTTCGTGATGGCCGCGCCGATTTCTGGATGCTCCCCGATCTTCTTTTGCAGCGCCTTGAGAATCTGGTGAGCACTTCTAATATGCGCTTCTGCCTCGGTCGGATTTGACTTGGGATTGTGTTCGTTCGGCGTTTCCATGGCCACTCGCTCTCCTGTGTCGCTCAATTCCCTGCGGCGTCTCTCCCTTATTTTACGCATCCGACGCTGCCGGAGGCATGGGTGACGAAAATTTCGCTCACGAACCGGGTCTATGACTGAAACCGCGATGTGACATTAGCGTCGTTGGCTGAGGCGGAAGACCGAGCGTAAGCCAAGTCAACTGCCGAAATCAGCGTTTACACTCACGAAGCGGACCACCATGGAGCTATCTGCCAAAAGAATTGCCAACTGATCTAAAATCAGAACATGCGGGCGGTAGCAATAAAAAAGGGTAGCCGCGAGAAAACGATAGGCTTCCAAGAGATGGGAACACTCAGGTGTGACGGTTGCGGCGAGGAGTTCTTCATCGGCCACAACCCACAATCGGTAGATAAGCGGGTTGCAGAAAAGCAAGCAAAGTGGCTTGAAAAAGTTTTGGCGGAAGAGCACGAGCGCGACAGGAAGCACTCCGACCGAATCGAGCTGCCGGACTAGCTGCTTGAGCTGGAACTGATTGTTGTCGAAAACAGGCGTGGCTGATGTTGAAAAACTCCTTTCCAGTAGCAATCATCATCGAGGGTTGTGACCGAAGAGATGCATGGGTCGGACTGAGTTCCTGACCTGAATACTGATTGTGAGCGAGCCTTGGGTTGGCACAGCACGCTTCAACGAGAGGGAAATGGCGCACTCTTCGGAGTGCACGGGGTTAGTGCGCGCAAAAACTGCTTGACACTGCCGACATTGTCAGAGAGGCGATGTTTCGCCAACAACAGGGACGTAAGCGTCCTGGTCTGCAGGTGTCGAGCTATGATTTGTGGGTTCTGAACGCGGATTGTGAAGTTGGAATGGACCTACGAGGCAAAAATTGTTGCAGTCTGCGAGTTACTTGGTATGCGTCATTGTGACTCAGCGAAGCTCGTTTGGAGTTCTGGCCTTTGCAATTGTTCTCTGATCTGGTTGACACGAATTGAAGACACAGTCATCAAGAATTGTTCCAGGCGGCGTGGTTTTGCTCCTTGGCCTTATGGCTCTGCTTGCAGGCGGGGCTGCGCGACGCGAATCCGTCACCATTGATGAAGTAGCGCACATCGGGGCGGGTGTGAGCTATCTGCAGAAGCTAGACATGCGGATGAACGAGGAACACCCCCCGTTGGCGAAGGTGCTGGCCGCGCTGCCGCTGGTCGTTCGCGGTGTGCAGGCCGACTATTCCCAGGTATCGTGGACGTTCAGTCTTGGACTGTTTAAACAGTTCTTCGGTGAATGGGTCTTCGGCCACTGGCTGATCACCCGGTGGAATGACCCTGTCGCGACAGTCTTCTGGGCACGGCTACCCATGTTGTTTCTGACGTTGGTTCTGGGGATCGTGCTCTTTGCCTATGGCTCACGCCTGGGTGATCCATGGGGTGGGCTGCTCTGCCTTTGCGCGTATGCCACTATGCCTGTCATGCTCGCGTTCGGGCCTCTGGTCTTAACCGACATGGCAATCACCTTGTTTGCCGTCCTGACATTGTGGGCCTTTGCCAGCATGTGGCGGTCCCCGTCGCACGGGACGATGCTGAGGTTCGGCCTTGCCTTCGGCGGGGCGCTGCTCTCCAAGTTTTCTGCCGGACTTCTGTTCTTTTGTTTCGCCGCATTTGTCCTTAGCCTCCGCTGGCGTCCGGCCCCGGAACAGCCGGCAGACAAGGCGGAACTCCGGGCCTGGCGGCGTATCAGATGGTGGAGTCTCACAAAGGGCACATTATTTGCCGCACTGGTGGTTTATGCCGTCTATTTTGTCCTCTCGTGGAATGAGCCAACTGACTCCCTGGGTTTCCTTGGACACAATACCGGGGCACTGCTCCTTCGCAGAATTCTGATGCCACCGTGGATCTACCTGCGCGGCCTAGCGTTGTTCGCCATTACCGGGAAGCCGCCCGCCTTCATTCTGGGTCATGCATATCCGCATGGCGTGTGGTTTTACTTTCCGGTCTTGTTCTTGCTGAAGTCCCCCCTGGCCTTCCTCCTTTTGCTCCTTCTCGCGCTGATGGTCAGCCTCGTTGCAAAGCTGCGCCCGGTGCGACTCGCAGTAGTACCTGAAGGCCTGGAGTTGCACTGGCGAGCAGTGTGGGTCTCCCTCGCAGTCTTTACCGGAGCCTGCGTACTGAGCCGAATGCAGTTCAGCATCCGCCACTTCTCAGTTCCCTTGGCACTGCTGGTGCTGATGCTGGCGCCACTTCCGCGCACGCTGGAGTCGCTGCGACGCTCGGGTTGGCCTGCCGCCCGCGCCGTCGTCTGGCTCACGGTAGCGTTGGCTCTTGCGTCCGTGGTAACAGCCGTGCGCGCGTACCCCTACTATCTTCCTTTCTTGAACTCTTTGAGCGCCGGCCGCCCCGGCTATGCTCTGGTAAGCGATTCCAATCTCGACTGGAACCAGGCTCTTCCCGAAGTGGAGGACTTCGCACAGCAGCACGGTCTGAAACGCCTCTTGGTCGATGAGTACGGGTTTTCGGACCCCAGAGTGTACGTCCCCGAAGCGCAGTTCTGGAACTGCCAGGAGCCCGCTCCAGAGGATGGCGGCCAGTGGGCCGTGGTCTCCGCGAACCTGATTGAGGACGGTCACAACTGCCTTTGGCTCCTGCGCTTTCCACACGAACCTCTGGCGGGCGGCAGCATGTATGCATTCCAACTCCCGGCCGTGGTCCCTCCGGCGGGAACTCTTGGGGGTCCACCGTTGCCCGAGGAGTACCACCAGTTTGGTGGACAGCCTATTCCCGGGGACCTCCGGCTTCTTTTCCTCAGCTGCATCCGCGACCCGCAACAGCTCCAGCCGACCTGGGACCGCATGACAGCGACAATGCAGGCCGAGATGGAGAAAAGAAAAAGGAAATCAAACAGCAAGAAGTAGCACGCAGCTTTTAGTGTAGTTGGCGAAACCAGGGCGACAGCGCTGATAACCCCTCAATGAGCTTTCTGGCGATGCTGCGCCGTCCACACGCTATTTTCGCCCGCGGATCTCAGATCAGGTGCGGGCGGATGTAAGTGAATCGTTTCAATCGTGAACTTGATCGGGTACTGGTGTCGGCGGAAGCCCGCCGCCGTAGCAGGTCGCTGCCCTCTGGTTACTTGTCAGCAGTCCCGTTTCGCGGTGCAATTGCCTCGGGGGTACACATGAGCCGCCTGTTCGGATTTCTCAGCGTGGTCATTGTAATGGCCATCGGGATGTACATTTATTCCAAGCAGGCGCAGAGCTCTTCTGCTGCCGCCGGAGCGAACAACCCGAAGGCCGCCATCAACATCACCGGCGTAAGGAGCGATCTGGTTAGCATCGCCTCGGCCGAGCGCCGGTACTTCGCCAGCGAGGGCAAGTATGCCTCCTTCGACGATCTGATCTCGACGAACTACACGAATGTTGCCCGGCAGCGTCCCCCTTACACCTACGAGGTCCAGATCAGTTCCAGTGGCTTTCGTGTAATCGCTACCCGTTCCGGTGACAACACCTCCGGCACGCCCGCGCAGCTTTCGGTCGACGAGAACATGGAGTTTCAGACATCCGAATAAGCCATCGGGCCTCGCTTCATGCAGTTCGCCTTGCGCTTCGAATTCTGAGGTTGTGGCATGCGAGCTTGGCCCGAGAGGCGCCGACGCACTCCTGCTTCTTTAGGTCGTGCCTTTGTTCTTGGGGACAGGGACGTTGGCAGGGAGGTGTGAACCGCCCAAAATCAACGTGCGTCTGCGCCGCCTTAAGTGCTGCGTTTTCGTCGACGACTGAGACCGATTGGGTCGGAATCTCCGTGCTCGTTTCACGTTACTTTCCTGAGGCAAGAGTTCACGGCGCGAAATGGTGGTCGGTACATGCGAACCAGAGTCTTCACCGCAAAACATTCCCAGGAGTGAAAACAGCAGGGAGCCTCAATTACTTGTGTGCCGAAAGTGGCGGCCCTGCCACCTCTCGCAACAACATGCGTTGATCGCTGCTGTGGGCATCGTGACAGTCCACGCAGGGTCTTTTCACGAGGGGCACATGCTGCTGCAACTCCGCGGATTTCTCGTGGCAGGCAAAGCAGATCTGCTCCTTCGGCATCGCCAGGTTGATGGTCGTCATGTCGCCCTGAGTTTTCGACACATGACAAACGGTGCACGAAGTCGCCATCGCAGAGTGCACGGACGCTCCGCTGATTTTCTTCGCGTGACAGGAGGAACAATCGGCGTCCTTGAGGAGAATGCCCGGGTGCTCGACGCCCCATGCCGGCATTGCCGCCGCCAGCAGCAGAAACAGAAAAGCGATCCGCGTGCTCGGGGTGCGCTTCATGAGTGTCGCGTCATTCTATTGAGCTGCGAGCGCTCAATCATTACTGAGAATCTACTAGCTCCGCGAGAATCAATGCCAAGAAGCAAGCACCCGCAGTGAAATGATGTGCTTATGTCGTTTGGATTGAAAGCGAAGCAGAAAGTTCGTGACCTCGATCACGCATGCCTGCGATCGCACGCACAATCCCCGCCACCCGGGAAAAACTCCCGATCTGGGTTGCCCATCCTGGTCTCTCCGCTCTTCGGAGAGGCAGGGTGGGAATTCTGATTTCGTTCTCGGAGTGAAGCCCGTCGGCTTGGACTTGGACGAACTTTTCTCGCAAACCCTGTGCGCAATACTGCATCAGTAGTTGTGTCCGCACATCTAAAAAGATAAGCATTACTCTCGACCCAGGCACGAACTGGAGGTTCATAGTGAAATTGGAATTGTTCAGGACTATTTTTACCGGCGCTGCTGCCAGCGTGCTTGCACTGGCAGTGAGCGTTGGCTCATTGCAGGCCCTTGCCATGCAAGAGCAGCAGCAAGACCCAGGGCGGCCGCCCCAGCAGGATCGGCCCCAAAATGATCAGCCCCAAGACCAAGGACCGCCGCAGGATCAAGGGCCGCAGCAAGACCAAGGCGCCCCGCCCGATCAGGGACCTCCGCCGGGCCCGGCACGGGCGCAGTCGGCGACCTTGAGTCCCGAACAGTTACAGCAGTTAGTCGCTCCCATCGCGTTGTATCCCGACGCTCTGGTGGCGCAGATTCTTGCCGCCTCTGCCTATCCGACGCAGATCGTCGAAGCACAACGCTTCCTTCAACAGAATCCTAATCTGAAAGGCAAGGAGTTGGGCGACGCAGTGGACCAGCAGGATTGGGATCCGAGCGTCAAGGCTCTGACCCAGTTCCCCTCGGTCCTGGCGAATTTGGACAAAGATCTTTCTTGGACCTCCGAACTTGGCGACGCCAATTACAACCAGCAAGCCGACGTCATGGAAGCCGTTCAGTTCATGCGCAGGAAAGCGGAAGACGCAGGTCATTTGAAAACGACGCCGCAGCAGACCGTGGCGAATCAAGGACAGCAGGTCGTCATTCAACCGGCGGATCCGGATGTCGTCTACGTTCCGGAATATAATCCCGAGTTGATCTACGGCTATCCGGTTGGACTGTGGCCCGGCTTCTATCCATGGTGGGGCGTCGGGGGCCCGTATCTTTCTTTCGGCACCGGTTTTGGCATTGGTCCCTTCTTCGGATTTGGCTGGGGCTGGCGTGGCTGGGGGGTGGATTGGTACCACCGGGGCCTGATGTATGGCGGCGGCCGTTACGGATTCCACAGCCGTGCCTTCTATGACCGCAATGCCTATTTCCGCGGCAATTACCGCGGCTACGCGCCTTACGGTCGGGGTGACCGCACTGCCCGAGGTTTTGCCGCTCCCGGCCGCGCCGGAGGATTCGCCGGACCTGGACGGGCCGGTGGCTATCGTGCACCCACAGCCAGAGGTAATGCCGGTACGCGCTCCGGAGCCTTAAGCGGATACAGCCGCGGCGGAGAAGCGCGCGGCTATTCGTCCCGCGGAAAATCCAGTGTTGGCGGTGGTGGCGCGCGCGGCGGCGGTACGCGCGGCGGTGGTAGCTCGCAGGGTGGTGGCTCGCACGGTGGCGGCAGGCACTAAACCGCGTAGCCAACTAGCACAACTTTAATTCCGATTTGACGCGCGCCGGAAAGGACAAGAAAGTTATGACGTTGCAAGCAAGGAGTTCTAAAAGATATCCCGGGGGCATTCGATTCTTGGTGGCCGTCGGCACCCTCGCTGCGTTGGGACTTTTTTCAAACTTGGCAGCAGGGCAGTCTGCCCCGCAAAAATCTGCCTCGCGCGGACAAGAATCGAGCGGACAAATATCGCCACGCCGCAAATCCGGCGAACTCCAGTCGGGACAACAGTCGTTTTCCTCCGCTTCCGACGCCGCCCAGACCTTAGTCGAAGCCGTTCAGAAGAATGATCAGCCGGCATTGTTGAAAGTTCTGGGATCGAATGCCAAGGACATCATTTCTTCCGGCGACGACGCCGAAGACCAGAACGATAGAAATCAGTTCGTGCAGAAATATCGCCAGATGCATCGTTTGGTCATCGAGCCCGATGGCACTACCACTCTTTACATCGGCGCCGAAAACTGGCCCACGCCCATCCCGCTCGTGCATCAGGGCAGCTCATGGTATTTCGATACCGCGGCGGGCAAACAGGAAATTCTGTATCGCAGGATTGGGAAAAACGAACTTTCCGCAATCGCGGTCTGTCGGGAGCTGGTGGATGCGCAAAAAGAATATTACGCGGAGCCCCACGACGGCGACAAGAATCAATACGCGCAGAAGCTCTACAGCGATCCCGGCAAGCATAACGGTCTTTACTGGCAAGCCTCGTCCGACGAACCTGCCAGCCCCATCGGTCCCCTGGTAGCTGCGGCTGCGCAGGAAGGCTATGGGGAAGCTGCCGATCAGGAGCACCAGCCCTTCCAGGGTTATTATTTTCAGATCCTGAAAGGGGAAGGCCACGGCTCTGCCCACAGCTACATCGTCGACGGAAAGATGACCCGCGGCTTCGCCTTCGTCGCCTATCCAGCGGAGTATCGCTCCTCGGGAGTGATGACCTTCGTGGTGAGTCAAGACGGAATTGTCTACGAAAAAGATCTCGGTCCCCGGGCTGCCGAGATTGCGAAAAAATTGACCCGCTACGACCGCGACGCAACCTGGCGCAAAGCCGATTGAGCGCCGGCACTGGCTGTCAACGCTGGGGCGGGGTGGCTGGATCAGGAGGAGGTGTCGCTGCCGTGTTGTTTACTTCCGGCTTCAGCAACGGATCCGCCACCGCAGCGTCGTTCTTAATCAGATCCGTCTTGACTTCCACCTTCTGTTTGGGCAGCGCGTTGATCTCCGTCTCGAAGGTCTGATAGCCGGGAAGCGCGACTCTGATCTTATGTGCACCGGGCGCAACCAGCATCCCGCGACCCATGCCCTCAAACTCGCCCACGTGTCCCACGAACAGCCCGTCCAGGAAAACCGCTGCTCTCGGCGGATTGACCGTAATCTTCACGGTTGCCGTCACCGCCGGCAGCGCTCCCGTAGGAGCCTTCTCCATGGCCACACGAACCACCTGCTTCACGCCCGGCTGCACAGCAACTCGCTCGCTAAAGTCCTGATAGCCGTCTTGGCGCACCGTAATCAAGTGTTTGCCCGGTAGCAGCAGAACCTTCTTCGACCCCTTGAGTTCCTTTAGATAGCCTACGTACTGTCCATCCACCCAAACGCCGGAAGTCTTTTCGACATTGGATTTCCCTTCAAATTTAATTTCCCCCATCACCCGATTCCCAGCATAGATCGCCGGAGTGAGCAGCAAAGTGGAAAACACGAGCAGCATCCCCAGCCACCGATCTGTTCCTCGCCGCGCACTTCTCATCATGGTCCCCCTTCGTCTCTTAAATGAACGCAGCATGATCGGTGCCAACCTCGCAAACCACTGAAATAAAAGGGATCGGCGACGCGAGGTCATCACCCAACGAAGCCCCGAGTATGCAAAATGTTCGCCCCCCGCGGCAACAATTGCGATCTACGCTTTCTCGATCACTTCCGCTCGACAGTGTCAGGAATGTCCCCCGGTCTGTTTTGTCAGGCATGCGCCCGGTCTGTACCACCCTCCCTGTACCCCCCTCCCCGGTGATCTATTGGAATCATTGAGTTAGCGGAATTTCGAGATTTAATCCATGAGCTGCAACAGGTTAGGGGCAAAATCTTGAGCCCCAAGGAGTTACTGGTACGGACTTGTTGTTGGCTCGTGAGCTGAGTATTTGGGAATGGAAATTCTCAGTCAAGGTTAAGTGGACATGAGGAGAGGAAATCTGTGGAAATCGCCACGCGGCAGAAACTCCGAAGGATCTTCAACCCTCCTATGCTCGTTTTCGAGATGAAGGTCGGGCCCATCGCAGAAATGTTCAATTCTGCACAGACCTCAGAGAGGCAAGAGATATAAAAACCTGACAGCCCTCAAAGCGGCTCAGAAGAACCGCAATCCACGCTTTGCGAGGGCGAAGGAGGAATATGAAGACCGGTACGAAAGATAAACTCAGGGGCAGCTTCCACGAAGTGAAGGGAGCAATCAAGGAGGAGGTCGGAAAAGTCACGAATAACCGCGATTTGAAAGCGGAAGGAAAATCCGAAAAGAAGGCGGGCAAAGTTCAACAGCGGATCGGCCATGCCAAAGACACCGTCGCCAACTTGAAAGGACAGTTGGCGGAGTTAAAGAAAACTGGATAAGCCATTCAGAAATGAATCGGGCAGGTAGCCCATGTTAACCGCTCTACTACTGCCAAGGGTGCCCCGCCGAAGCTTGGCTTGGGCGGGGCTTTTGATGTTCATCCGTCACAGACTGATTCGCATTCCCGGAACTAGCATTCCCCCATGCCCTGGGGATTGAAACGATTCCACGAGTCTCGGCAGGTTCACTTCCTCACTTTTAGTTGTTATCACCGCCGTCCACACTTCCTGAGTGCCCAGGCTTGCGCGACATTCGTCTCGGCGCTGGAACGCGTTCGACAACACTACGGACTTTGCGTTTACGGATACGTGGTCATGCCCGAGCACGTTCACCTTCTGATGAACGAGCCTGAGCACAGCAACCTGGCTCAGGCCATGAAGTCCTTGAAACAGGGAGTAGCGCGCAGGCTGGCCCTGCGGGCTGCGGATTCATTCTGGCAAGCCCGCTATTACGATTTCAATGTGTGGAGCGAGAGCAAGTTTGTCGAGAAGCTGCGCTACATCCACCATAATCCCGTGAAGCGTGGACTGGTCGGACGGCCCGAAGACTGGCCTTGGAGCAGCTTCCTCCATTATGCGACTGGGCAAACTGGCGTAGTCGAAATTGAGTCCCAGTGGACGGCGCGGCAGCGGGAACGTGCGGGAATCTTTCTGACGCTGAAGATGCGAGCTGTAACAGAAAAGCCCCGCTCAAGCGAAGCTTGAACGGGGCACCCTCGAGAGTAGGAATCTGGTTAGAGAGCCTCGACAGAAATGAACTAGTCCCTAAACGGAGGTGGGTAAGAACAAAACTGGGTAAGAACGAAACCGAGTAAAGAACGAATCTGGGTGCCCCACTCTATCTCGCCGCTTTTTGGCGAGATAGAGTGGGGTTTTTGATCTTGAATGTCGTATTACGTTAGAGTGGGCCACCCGCCATATCCTCTCGTGCGCCACCTTGAAGAGAGCCCAATACTTTTCAGGAGGTTTTCTCATTCAACCAATCCGATGAAGACGATTCTTCTCCTACGGTTTCACCCCCAGTTGCCAAAACAAGAACGAATAAACATCCGTAAATTCCTCGATCTGCTTGGTCACCGGTTTGCCTGCGCCATGGCCCGGCTTTGCTTTCAATGCGCAGCAAAATCGGCCGCGTGCGGCTCGTCCCATTCTTCGCTTCGGCCTGCATCTCGGCCGCCATCTTTTTCGCGTGCATGGGGTCGACTCGGGTGTCGGTGTCGGCGGTCATGAATAGGATTGCGGGATACTCCGCGCCTGCTTTGACGTGGTGATAGGGGGAGTAGGCGTAGAGCCACTTGAACTGCTCCGCGTTTTCGGACGTGCCGTACTCGGGGATCCATAATTTCGCGATCTGGAAATCCTGGTAGTGCAGCATGTCGAGCAGCGGGACCTGGCAGACGACGGCGCGGAACAGGTCGGGACGCTGCGTGATCATGGCGCCCATGAGCAGGCCTCCGTTGGAGCCGCCCTGGATGGCGAGGTGATTGCGGTCGGTATATTTTTCGGCGATGAGGTGTTCGGCGGCGGCGATCATGTCGTCGAACACGTTTTGCTTTTTGTCGAGCATGCCGGCGCGGTGCCAGTCTTCGCCGAACTCGGCGCCGCCGCGCAGGTTGGCGACGGCGTAGATGCCGCCGTGCTCCATCCAGAGATAGGCGGTGCGGCTGAAGGTGGGCGTCAGGCTCACGTTGAAGCCGCCATAGGCGGTGAGCAGCGTGGGATTCTTCGCGTTTTTCTGAATGCCTTTTTTGTGTACGACGAACATGGGGACGCGCGTGCCGTCTTTGGAGTTGAACCATTCCTGCTTGACTTCGTAGGCGGCGGGATCGATCGAGGGGGCGTCGACCTTGGTCCAGAGCGAGGTGGAACCGTCTTTCAGGTCGTAGCGGTAAATCGATGGAGCAAAAGTAAACGACTGGAAGCCGTAGAAAAGTTCGTCGCGATCCCAGCGGCCGCCCGATCCGAAGACGGTGCCGATGGCGGGAAGGGTGAGGTCGTTGAGTTTCTTGCCGTCGAGATCGAAAATCTTGAGCTGCGAGCTGGCGTTTTGTTCGTACTGGGCGAAGAGTTTGCCGCCGAAGACGGCGGCGCCCTGCAGCACGGCGTCGGTCTGCGGGATCAGTTCCTTCCAGGCTTCGCGATCGTAGTTGCCGACGTCGGCCACGAAGATGCGATAGCGCGGCGCGTCTTCGTTGGTGGTGATGAAGAGCTTGTCGTTGTAGACCTCGGCGCCGTAGAGGAAATTCTTTCCGGTGGTGATGCGCGTGGGCGGAGTGCCCGCCTTCACGTCCATCAGAAAAAGCTCGGACTTGGTCCAGCCTTGCGAGACGTTGATCAGCAGCCAGCGGCCGTCGTTGGAAAGAGATACGCTCGGCCAGTCTTCCGGATCGCGGCCTTGGCCGAAAATAAGTTGGTCGTCGTGCCTCGGGATCGTTGGACAGTTCGTGATAGAAGACGTGGCGGTTGTACATTTCCTGGCCGTCGGGCACGTCTCCTTTTTTCGGATAGCGCGTGTAGTAGAAGCCGGAGTTGTCGAGCTTCCAGGCGATCGGACGCGGCGCGCGTGCGCTCGATGGTGTCGGGAAGCAGGGTGCCGGTTTTGGTTTCGATGATGTGCAGGGTGCTCATCTCCGAACCGCTGGGCGAAGTGCCGTAGGCGACGTACTTTCCGTTTTCGCTGGGCTGAAACCAGTCGAGCGCGATGGTGCCGTCGGCGGCGAGTTGGTTGGCGTCGACCAGCACGCGGTCGGGGCCTGTGAGCCCCTCGCGCACATAAAGGACAGGCTGGTTCTGCATGCCCTCGCGCTTGGTGTAGAAATAATGGCGGCCGGCGATCATCGGCGGCGTGACGCTGCCGATCGAGAGCAAATCGGTCAGACGCTTGTGGATCGCGTCGCGTCCGGCGAGGCGGTCAAGCATCCCGCGGGTGTAGGCCATCTCCTGCTCCGACCCACTTCTGCGTCTCCGGATTTTTGCCATCCTCCAGCCAGCGGTAGTTGTCGAGAACTTTTGTGCCGTGAAACATGTCGACGATAGGCTTCTCCGCAGCCGTGGGAGGAGCCGAAGGAGTGGAGGATTTGGAATCCTGCCCCGCATAAACCGCGGCAGCCACCAGAAAAATGAAGGAGAGAGCAGAGAACAAACGCATAAGCGCCTCGAACAATTGCGGTGAATGCATAAAACAGCTAGCGTACCAGAGTTGGAATGTTTTCAGGACCGCGCCCGAAATGCTATGATGATGCTGATAATCAAGGTCGAGCCCTCAGCGCCCGGCCACGACACTCCTCAGTAGCTCAATGGCAGAGCATTCGGCTGTTAACCGAAGGGTTGTAGGTTCGAGTCCTACCTGAGGAGCCATTCTTTTCCCGCGTTTCCGGGCGCTTACGCAAGCGGCGGGGTCTAACGATCCTTTAGAATAGAGCAGGACGGAATCTGCGTTGCCATGAGTGACGATACGATCACGATTTCAGCGGGGCCGCGTTTTCGAGCGGCTATGATCCTGGCGATCGTTGCGGATGCGGTGCAGATTGCTGTTTTCCCGCTATTCGTCGAAGGGGCGCTGTCACCCGCCGAGGACGTGCTGGACTTCGGGGTAGGGGCTTTGATGGTTCACCTGTTGGGATGGCACTGGGAATTTCTGCCATCGTTTTTCGCCAAGCTTGTGCCGGGGGTCGACCTAGTTCCTTTCTGGACTTTGGCGGTAGTCAACGTCTATCGCAAGTCGAAGCGGATTGCGGTCGATGCAGAAGAAGGTCGTCCGGTACGGCCAGCGCTCGACGACCCTCGACATTCGTGAACTGTTGGGTTTGAATGGAAGCCGTCTGTTCATCGACCGAGTCCCTACAGGGGCTAAAGCCTGCATCATCTGCGATTCCGAGCGGCACGGCTGAAGCCGCGCCCTTCCCAAAACCATTTATGAAGATAGCTTCCTGTTTCTTGGCTCGCAGATGGCGTTCCTGCTAGCCCCCGTCCTCCTGCAATTTGTTACAATCCTCTCGCAATGACGACTTCGGATATGGTTTTGGTTCCTGCGAAAACGGTTGCCAGCGCCAAGGGCGATGGGCCCAGCGTGGATGTGAGTGGCGCTTCCAATCGGGTGTTCCTGGTGACGCTGGCGATCACAAAGATCATTGAGCAAGAGTCGCTCGACCTCAGCATCTACGGTTCGGCGGATGGCGCAACGTGGGGCGCGAAGTCGATTGCTGCGTTTCCCCAGAAGTTTTATTGCGAAGAGTCGCCGCTGTTGCTCGATTTGACTGCGCATGCGGAGGTGAAGTTCGTGCGCGCGCACTGGGAAATGGCGCGCTGGGGGCGCGGGACTGAGACGCCGATGTTCGAGTTCGGCGTGACGTTGAAAGAAGTGCCGGCCGACATTCTGAAAGCGGTCACGGCTGAAGCCAAGGCGATGGCCTAGGGAATTGTTGATTTCAGATTGCTGATTGAAAACAGTCGCAATCGGAAGATCGTTTTTCAGTCAGCAATCTGAAATCTGCAATCTAAATTTGGCGACAGGTCCGCAGTTTCCCTAACCTCAATCCGCTATATTGATCTCAGAATGAAAAATGAGTCCGAGGTAATGGTGCGTCCGGCGCGCAACGTGCGCGGCACTGTGCGGCTGCCGGGAGACAAATCCATTTCTCATCGCTACGCCATGCTGGCAGGAATCGCCGAGGGGGCATCGCGCCTGGAGAATTATTCCACCGGAGCGGACTGCGCCAGCACGCTTGGCTGCATGCGCTCGCTCGGAGTTGTGTGGGAGCGCAAAGACGGCGCGGACAATACCATCGAAGTGAAGGGACGCGGCTTGGCGCTGGCCGCACCCGCCAGCGCGCTCGATTGCGGCAACTCGGGTTCTACGATGCGCATGTTGAGCGGGATTGTGGCGGGGCAGAAATTCAGCAGCGAAATGGTGGGCGACGAGTCGCTCTCCCGGCGTCCCATGGAGCGCGTCATCACGCCGCTTTCCGCCATGGGCGCACAGATTGCATCGCAAGAGGGGAAGCCGCCGTTGCGCATTACGGGCGCGGCGCTGAAAGCCATCGACTACAAAATGCCGGTGGCCAGCGCACAGGTGAAATCCTGTCTGCTGTTTGCGGGATTATTCGCGGAGGGCGAGACCCGGATCGAAGAACCGATGCGCACCCGCGATCACGGCGAAGTGGCGCTGCGGGCGTTTGGGGCGCAACTCAATCGCAGAAGCAGCGGGCAGGGAAGTGAAGTGCGCATTCGCGGGGGACAGCGGTTGCGGGGCATTGAAGCCCGTATTCCGGGCGACCTGTCGAGCGCGGCATTTTTTCTGTGCGCGGCAGCGTTGTTTCCGGGATCGGCATTGACCATCCCGAGCCTGTTGATGAATCCGACGCGCGCCCGCTTGCTCGACCTACTGATGCAAATGGGACTGCGCATTTCGGTGACGCAACTGGATGAGATTCACGGCGAAATCGCGGGAACGCTGCAGATCGAAGGCGGCACGCTCAAGGGATCGACGATTGCCGGCGCAGATTCGGCCGCGCTGATTGATGAGATCCCCGTGCTGGCGGCGATCGCTGCATACACGGAGCAGGGAATTGAAGTGCGGGATGCCAAGGAATTGCGCGTGAAGGAATCGGACCGCATCGCAGCCGTGGCTACCAACCTGCGCCTTATGGGCGCGCAGGTGGAAGAGCGTGAAGACGGGCTCAGGATTCCCGGAGGCCAGACTCTTCACGGTGCCGAACTCGATTCTTTCGGCGATCACCGCATCGCCATGGCCTTCGCGGTTGCCGGCTTACGAGCCCGCGGCGAAACGCTGATTCGGGGAGCGGAGTCAGCCGCGATCTCTTATCCCGCATTCTTTCAGACGTTGGAAGAGGTAACCGAGCGCTAACGGATTCGGCTTCTTCCTCGTCCGCGCCGGGGTGTGCGCGAGATCCGCTTCGGCTGCGCTCAGAGTCTGTGACTTTTTGATGTCGTCAAAAATCGATGTGGCAAACAAAATAATTCCGACGACAAACTGGTCATAAATTCAAAAAAGTCACAAACTCTCAGGATAACAACCGATGGTCCCATGGTAGAGACAGGGCTTACCCCGTCTGCATTTCCTTCCGATCCGCGAGACACGGCAAGCCGCGTCTCTCCGCGAAATTTCTGGCAGATGCCCTACGCGGTAACCCTCTTCGCAGACCAACTCTTCACGCACTCTTCCATGCGGCCGAGCGCTCGGGGAAAGTTGTCAGCGGACGCGGCAAAGCCCAGGCGGAAATGGGAGGGCACGTCGAAACAATCTCCCGGTGCCAACAGAATTCCGCGCTCGGTTGCGGCCTGGCAGAAGGGGCGCGTGTCTTCGCCGCTTAGAAACCACGGGAAGGCCGTCATTCCGCCTTGCGGGCGGATCCAGCCGAGAACGTCGCGATGCGAAGCCATGAAGCGATCCAGTTGCTGCAGATTCTGGCTGGCAGTTTCCTGCGTCTTCCCGAGAACGGTGGAGTGGTTGCGGATCGCGATCTCGGCGAGGATTTCTCCCGGAGTGCTGTTGCAGACCGAGAAATAGGAGCGGGCGGTCCAGTATTGCTCGCGGCGCTTGGCGTCGCGCTCGATCATCCATCCAACGCGTGTTCCTGCGAGCGGGAAAGCCTTTGATAGATCGTTGATCACGGTGGCATGCGGGAGGCGCGCGGCGGACTTCGTTTCGCGTCCGTGATAGATCGGGTGCATGACCTCGTCGCTAATCAGTTGGATGCCATGCTGGGAGGTGAACTCGTGCAGAGCCTCCATCTCGGAGTCGCTGATGGTGGCGCCGGTCGGGTGATGCGGGCTGTTTACCAGGATCAGCTTGGTCTTCGAATCGGCCAGACGTTTGATCTCGTCCACATCGATGCGGAAGCTGTTTTCCCGACGCACGCGGTAGTAGCGCAGCTCAAGGCCGAGCGACTCGGGAAGCGCCGAGAACGTCGCGAAGCCGGGCAGCGGCAGGATGACGTTGGCTCCGGGCTCGGCGGCAAGCCACATGAGCACGACCAGGGCTTCCGAGGCGCCGGTGACCACCTGCACGTGGTCGACACTGACGCCCTGCATCTCGGCGATCGCTTCGCGCAAACTGTCGGCGCCCGCGGGACGGCCGTACACCACTTTGTGATTCAGGTAACGCTGGCGAGACTCTTCGCCGCCCAGGTCGAGGAGTTCGTTGACGGTCCAGGTGGGGCCGGTGCTAGCGGCAAGATTGAATTCGATGCCGTGTTCGTAGGTGTCGAGCCAGGCGTCGAGCAGAAAAGGCTTCAAGCGCATGAGGTCACCTCAGGGCAGATCGATGCGCAGGGGAAGACCCGCCAGATCCGCGTGTGGCTCGATTCTAGCCTAGGAATGTGGCTTGCGGGCTGAGGCGACGTGGGGAATTCGCTGCAGGTCGTTTGTCAGTGTTGTGTCTTCCCAACCATGCAGGAGTGCGCGCACGCGGTCCGCGACCATGGATTGGAGGGACTCGCGGAGGGGCATGGGAGTTGTGTTTCACCATGTTGTTGTTCTGAGCGCAGCGGAGAAGCTGGGCGGGCGCCGGAGTATATAGGTCCTTGGCTTCGCTCAGGACAGGCGTTCCCTCCGCCGGCAGAACGGCTTCGCTCTGGATGACGTCCAGGAGAATGGACACCTCTGTGCACCCTTCGAAAGTAACTTCAGGGCTATCACTCCGGTGACCTGTCTTCTCTTTCCGGCCCATAGAAAAATACATAGTGGCCGAGAGACTGTCTGCCAGCTCAACTCATGGGGCTCACTATTTTCCTGGGGGTGCGTGTATGCGATCTAAGTTGACGCTGTGTGTCATCCTGGGCCTGGCTTCGGCAGCTTATGCCAAGGATCCCAAGGCTTATCAGAGCGGAAGGCTCCTGCAGATGGATTCCGTGCAGTGCGGCGTGGCTGAGAAGGACGCAACGAGTTTCGCTGGCGAAATGCCGGGCACTAATTCCGGCAGCAAGAAGACTCAGGAACTTCTTTGTCAGGAGTATGTTCTGCAGGCTGAGAGAGTGATTTACCGCATCCGTCCGCGCGATGAGAAGCATCCCGTGCTTCTGCCGCTGGGCGAGCCGGCGCAATTCCGCTTGCAGAAGGACAAAATGTTGTTACGCGTGGAAGATCTCGACAGTAAAGAGCGCGAGTACAACGTAGTCTCGATGACTCCGCGCGCCGACAGCAGCACGGCGGATGCTACTCCTTCGCGTCTGAATCATCTGCAATAAAGAAACTCAGCAACAATGAAATTGCCAGCCGGCGAAAAGAATGGCGCGGAGCCTTGATCCGCGCCGCTTATTTACCCGCAACTATTTGAAATCCCTCAGAAATCCCTCACAGCCCCATGTGACCGGTGTCACGGCGCGGTTTCACTCTTCCCTTCATAGTAAATCGTTCGAGATGCGGATCTCTTCCGCCGACAGGGACAGGTTCGAGTGGATGCCAGTCCACAACGTTATGTGAACCCGTGGGTCGTCACGTTCTCCGTGATGCTGGCGACCTTCATGGAAGTGCTCGATACCACGGTCGTCAACGTCTCGATTCCGCACATTGCCGGCAATCTGGCTTCGACCAACGAGGAAGGTACGTGGGTAGTCACGTCGTACCTGGTTTCGAACGCCATTGTGTTGCCGATTTCCGGCTGGCTGGCAAACCACATGGGCCGGAAGCGGTTGCTGCTGACCTGCGTCGCCGGGTTCACGGTGACGTCGCTGTGTTGTGGCCTGGCCACTTCGCTTACGCAGTTGATTGTTTTTCGCGTGCTGCAAGGGCTGACGGGCGGCGGACTGCAACCGCTGGCCCAGGCGATTCTTCTGGAAACTTTTCCCAAGGAACGGCATGGTCATGCCATGGCGGCTTTTGGCATCGGCATTCTGCTGGCACCGATTCTGGGGCCTACGTTGGGCGGATGGATCACCGACAATTATTCCTGGCGCTGGATCTTTTATCTGAACCTGCCGATCGGCGGCTCTTTCTTTGTTCCTGATGAACAAGTTTGTATTCGATCCGCATTACGTGAAGCGCAGCGGCGCCCGAGTGGATCTTTGGGGAATCGGTTTTCTGGCGCTCGGGATCGGTTCGCTGCAGATTGTGCTGGATACGGGCCAGCGCAAGGATTGGTTTTCGTCGCAATACATTCGCACGTTCGGCGCACTGTGCGTGATTGGACTAGTCTCTCTGATCGTCCGCGAGCTGGTGACCGATCATCCCGTGGTGGATTTGCGTGTGCTCAGGAATCGATCGTTCAGCGCCGGCGTGTTTCTGATCAGTATGCTCGGCTTTGTTCTCTACGCCAGCCTGGTGTTGCTGCCGCTGTATTTGCAGACGCTGATGGGATATCCCGCGTACAACTCAGGGCTGGCGCTTTCTCCCCGGGGTATTGGGGCGCTGATCTTCACGCCGTTGGCGGGACATTTGACTACCAAGACGGATCCGCGGCGGCTGCTGGTGGTGGGCATGGTGCTGGGTTCTGTCACTATGTTTCAGCTCTCGGGGCTCAATTTGTATGCCGGGTTCTGGGACATTTTCTGGGCGCAGGTCTTGCAGGGAGTTGCACTTAGTTTTCTCTTCATTCCGCTCATGTCGCTGGCCATGTCCCGCATTTCGCCGGAGAAAATGGGGAACGCGACCAGCATCTTTAATCTCATGCGGAACATTGGCGGCAGCTTCGGCATCGCCCTCATGACCACTTTTCTGGCGCGGCGCACGCAGGTTCATCAGAACCATCTGATCGCGAACGTCACCGCCGGCAGTGCGCAGACCGCAAGGCTGCTGCAGGGCTTGCGAGCGAATTTCTACGCGCACGGCATCGACGGGGTTACGGCATCGCGCAAGGCCCTGGGCGCAATCTACGGAATGGTGCAACAGCACGCTGCCATGCTCGCGTTTGTCGAGGCGTTTTGGGTGATGGGCGTGGTATTTCTGCTGATGCTGCCGTTTCTGCCTTTGCTGCAGTATTCCAAGCTAGCGCGTTCGCCGAGAGCCGCCGAAGCCGGACAAGGACCAATCCCTTCCGTGAGCGGTGCAGAAATCGAATCCAGTTTCTGGGAGCGGGCCGTC
>CAWBSS010000024.1:0-16729 GCA_963791515.1 uncultured Acidobacteriaceae bacterium
AAGCCCGTTTCTGGACTGCATGCCTGTCCAAGCAGACGAACCATCGACGTGGGCTCCTGCGGGGAATCCTAGAAGCAATGCCCAAGCCGGCAATGATGCATTTGCAATAAAACATCGCCCTCAATGGCATGTTTACGCCCGTGCTCGCGAAACACCCGAAGTCGTTCTCGCTCATCGACGGCATCTCAGTAGGTGTCGACCGGACGCAGCAAAACTTTGAGCTGATGTGAAAGCAAGTCGAGAGTTGGCGGACTAACAACTATGAGCAGAGGGGCTAAAGCTGACGACCCACCGAGCATTCATCGAAAGTAATCTGCAGGTCGCGAGACACTTAGCGCGCAGAATTCACAAAGTGTACTTCAATCCGCAGCACGAGGAGTTTCAGCCCCCGAACCATGCGGAGCCTATTCGAATGCCTTCACCTCGGCATTCAAGGAAATCGGTGATCCGGCAGGTTGTTGGATTTTTCTGAATCCCGAGAATCCACGAGCATGGAAGGATGCAGCTTCGACACGCTCTCCCGCCATCAGATCACAGGCCGATGTGATTTCCATCACTTCCTGGCTCCCCGAACGATGATAGCCTTGGCTCATTGTTTTCGAACGGTCGTTCGAATTGTGGGTGAGGAGGCTTCCGATGACGACGGTCCTGCCCGCGCAACGCGCATGCTCGGCCCCCGCTACGAGCAAGGGGCTGAAGTTGGTTGCGAAGGCCCAATTCGAGTGGGCCGAAACGGCTCCGGCAGAACTCTCAGCTGACGAGGTAATAATCGAGGTAGTCGGCTGCGGTGTTTGCCATACTGACATTGGATTTGCTTACGAGGGCATTCCCACCCGCCACGCGCTGCCGTTGATCCTGGGACATGAAATCGCCGGCCGTGTCGTGCTGGCCGGGGAGCGCGCTGGAAATTGGATCGGGCGCTCGGTCATTGTGCCTGCTGTAATTTCGTGCGGCGATTGCGATGCCTGCCGCAGCGGGCGTCCGACCATCTGCCGCAAACAGTTCATGCCGGGCAATGATGCCGATGGAGGATTTGCGACCCACGTACGGGTACCGGCACGTGGCCTGTGCCCGGTACCTGAAGAACTTCCCAAGGGACTCACCCTGGCGATGCTGTCGGTCGTCGCGGACGCAGTCACGACTCCGTATGAGGCAATTCGCCGTTCCGGTCTTAGCGCCGACGAAGTCGCGGTGTTCGTCGGAGTCGGTGGGATCGGGGGGTTCGGAGTGCAAATTGCCGCTGCGCTTGGCGCAGCAGTGGTGGCAATCGATGTTGACGCGGACCGGCTGGAGCTTGCCTCGGCGCACGGTGCTGCACTGGCACTGAACGCCCGCGAGTGTGCAGATGTGAAGTCGACCGTGCGGTCTTTCGCCAGGCAGAGCGGCCGGCACGGGATCGGCCTCAAGATCTTCGAAACCAGCGGGACGGCCGCCGGCCAGCAGACTGCGTTCAGCCTGCTCGACCCGGGTGCTCACCTGGCGATCGTTGGGTACACCGCGCAGAAAGTTGAAGTGCGTCTGTCCAATTTGATGGCCTTCGATGCTACCGCTCGCGGAAATTGGGGATGCCCTCCCGATCAGTACCCGAACGCGCTGGCCATGGTGCTCGAAGGAAAAATTCACATTCAGCCTTTTGTCGAAATGCACCCACTCGAGGAGGCCCAGCAAGTTCTCGAGGCAGTCCATCATCACCAACTCCGGAGGCGAGCGGTGCTGGTACCGCAGTCGCGGGGCATACAACAAGGAACAAAGCCATGAAAGATCACAACCTGGTCGAACCGCTTTCCCCCAGCGAAATTCTGTTGGAGCGCAGGCCCGCACGCGATCGCGACGGCACGAGCGTGAGCGGGCTGCACAATGTGTGGATCACTCTGAACAATCCGCGCGAGCTGAACAGCTACACCACGACCTCGATCAAGGAAGTGATCCTCGCGTTGCGCGAAGCCAGCAATGATCGCGCAGCGGTTGCTGTCGTACTCACGGGCGCGGGCACGCAGGCCTTCTGCACTGGCGGCAATACGCGCGAGTATGCGGAGATTTATGCCGGGGCCCCAGGCGAGTACCGGCAATACATGCGCTTGTTCAATGATATGGTCAGCGCCGTCCTGAGTTGCGACAAGCCGGTGATCTGCCGCGTGAACGGCATGCGGGTCGGCGGTGGGCAAGAGATTGGAATGGCCTGCGACTTTTCCGTAGCCAGCGACCTTGCCGTATTCGGCCAGGCCGGACCGAGGCACGGTTCCGCGCCCGATGGCGGCAGCACCGACTTCCTGCCGCTGTTCGTGGGCATAGAGCACGCCATGCTCAGCGCCACGCTGTGCGAGCCGTGGAGCGCGCACCGCTTCTATCGTCTGGGAGGGCTCACGCAGATCGTTCCGGCACTCAAGGTTGACGGCAAATATATGTCCAACCCGCTGGTCGTGACCGATCGGGAGTACGACGAATTTGGCCGGCTGGTGTTCGGAGATTGGAAGACGGCAGAAGCCCGAGACGCGGGAAAAGCTCTGATGTCCAGAGGCACCATTGATCTTTCATTGCTGGATGAAGCGGTCGAGGGACTCTGCACGAAGCTGCTGCACACCATGCCTGATTGCCTGACGAAGACTGTCGAGAGTGTGAGGAAACACAAACTGGAACATTGGGACCGCAACCGCGAAACCAACCGCGCCTGGTTGGCGCTGAACATGATGACGGAGGCCAATGCCGGTTTTCGCGCTTTCCACTACGGCACCCGGCAGCAACGCGAGGTGGACTTCGTCCGGTTGCGTCAGCGTCTGGCAGAAGGCGCGCGCTGGAGCGAGGAGTTGATCGCGGAAATTGCCCCCTGGGCAGTTCCGGAAACGACGAAGGCAGGACAATGAGCAGCCTGAAACTCTCCTTCGAACACGATGGCCAAGTCGCCCGCGTCGCATTGGCTGCGCCCAAGGCCAACATCGTCGACCAGGCAATGATGGCAGCTTTGGCCGCGGCCTTCGAGGAACTGCGGAATCGACCACAACTCAAGGTGATGATTCTCACTGCGGAAGGCCCTCATTTCAGTCTTGGCGCCAGCGTACAGGAGCACCTGCCCGAGCATGTCAGGACCATGTTGCCGCGGTTCAGCGGACTGCTTGGGCAATTGCTGGAACTGCCGGCGGTCACCGTTGCGGCCGTGCGCGGGCAGTGCCTGGGCGGAGGGTTTGAGCTGGCCCTGGCTTGCGACTTCATTGTCGCGGAGGAAGGCGCCGCAGTTCGCTTGTCCCGAAATCAAGCTGGCAGTTTTCCCGCCCGCGGCGGCTGTGCTATTACCGGTCCGGATTGGCGCGAGTCGTGCCGCGGAACTCGTGTTGACCGGAACTGCATGGAGCGCCGCCCAAGCTGCGGGAGCGGGATTGATCGTGCGAACCGCGCCGCAAGGACAGCTGGAAGCGACGGTCGAAACGTGGATTCGCGACCACTTTCTGGCTCGTTCGCCGGTCGCGCTGCGCTACGGCGTACGCGCTGCCCGCCTCCCGCTGCGGCGGGCACTGCAGGAAGACCTGCCGCAACTTGAGCGCATGTACCTTGACGAACTCATGGCGGAGTCCGACGCCGTGGAAGGACTCCGCGCCTTTATGGAAAAACGTGAGCCGCGTTGGGAGCAAGAGAGGAGCGCTCGCGTGAATCCTGAGCTCGAGCAGATCCTCAGCCGCGCCCAGACCTTGTACGAAGACGTTGACTACAAGGCAGTCGCGGAATGGAAATCCTGCGCGCCCGGGCGCAGAGCGATCGGGTATATGCCAATTTATGTCCCACGAGAACTGATTCATGCGGCTGGAATGTTGCCGGTCGGCATCTTCGGCGGAGGCGACCGGCTGGAAATCATCCGTGGCGACGCCTACTTCCAGAGTTACATCTGCCACATTCCTCGCTAGCACGATCGAGCTGGCATTATCGGGACGGCTCGATGTGCTGGACGGCATGTTGTTCCCTTCGATCTGTGATGTCATCCGCAACCTGAGCGGCATGTGGACGATGCTTTTTCCCGGACGTTACGTGCGCTATGTCGATCTTCCCCAGAACTACGATGCCCGCGTTGGAGGTGAATTCTGGCGGCGGGAATTGACGGCGATCCGCGAGGACATGGCGCGGTTGGCGGGCAGGCAGATCTCCGATCAGAATCTCCGAAACAGCATCCGGATCTACAACGAGAACCGCCGCGCGATCCGGGAACTCTACCAGGCGCGCAGCGAATCGCCGTGGCTCTATCCCATCGCGCAGGTCTATGCCGTACTGCGCGCCGGCAGTGTGCTGCCGCCGGAGGAGCACACCACGATGGTGCGTCGCTACCTCGAGATGGCCTCGCAGGGATCGGCTGTTCCTGAGGATCGCAGCCGAGTCGTGCTGACGGGCATGTTCTGTGAACAGCCTCCGCTGGCGTTGCTCGTCACTCTGGAACGCGCGGGCTGTTGGATCGTGGACGACGACCTGCTGCTGGGTTTGCGCTGGTTCACGGGCGAGGTGCCCGAGGAGGGTGACGCGATCGAAAACCTGGCGCAGGCTTACCTGACGCAAAGCGTGGCGACGGCCTCCTGCTATGCGCCCGATGGGCAACGCGGCCGGTGGCTGGTCGATGCCGTGCGGCAGAATCACGCGGATGGCGTCATTTTTTGCGCTCCGAGTTTTTGCGATCCCGCACTGCTGGAGCAACCCATGCTGGTCGCCGCCCTGGAGCGCGAACACATTCCCCACACCCAGTTCAAGTACTCCGAGGATACGGGACAATTTGCCGTCATCCGGGAACAGGCTGGCACCTTCTCGGATTCCATCCGGCTGTGGAGCGAGGCATGAGCGCAGACGCTGTGAAGGCATCGACCGTGCAGAAAGAGCAGAGCATGGTCCTGCAGAAGCAACTCATCGGGGACTACTACGAATCTCTGGGACGGGCGCGTGAAGAGGGAAGGCGAGTCGTCTCCACGTTTGTTCCCGGCAATTTGACCGAACTGCTGCGGTCCTTCGATCTGCTGCCGATCCTGCCGGAGATCAACGCGCTGCAGTCCGGCATGCGCAAGCTTTCCGCCAACTACATTGCGGAAGCGGAGAAGCAAGGGCACAGCGAGGATGTCTGCACCTATGTGAAATGCGATATCGGCATGCTGAAGTCGGGCAACGTGGGTCCCACCGGCGTGAAACTCCCCAATCCCGACCTGCTGCTGCTCTCCTACACGGGATGCTTCACGTTTCTCAAGTGGTTCGAACTCCTGCGCCAGGAGTATCAATGCCCGGTGGCCATGCTGCACGTGCCGTACCTGGCCAACGGACGCATTGAACCGCACCATGTCGACTACGTCGTGCAGCAGTTGCGCACCGAGGTGATCCCGAAACTGGAGCAAGTCAGCGGCCGGCGCTACGATGAGGCTCGACTTTCCGAGATGCTGGCTCTTTCCGCCAAGGCAGAGGACGATTTCGTGTGGGTGCTGGAGAGCGCGAAGAACGAGCCCTCGCCGATTGATGCCTACTTCGGCGGCGTGTACTACATCGGCCCGATATTCACCGCCTTCCGAGGCACGAGCGAGGGAGTCGAGTATTACCGCGTGCTGCGCGAAGAGATTGCGGAACGGATCAGGCTTGGACTTGGTCCTGTCACTCCCGAGGGCACGATGGAGCGCCAGCGCTATCGCCTGGTAGTGGAAGGCCCGCCCAACTGGACGAGCTTCCGCGAGTTCTGGAAGATGTTCTACGACGAAGGCGCTGTCGTAGTTGCCAGCAGCTATACCAAAGTGGGTGGACTCTACGATCGCGGTTTCCGCCACGACCCCAACCGCCCGCTCGAAAGCCTGGCTGAATACTGCCTGGGTTGCTACACCAACCTCGGGCTGCCGGCACGCGTCGATCTGCTGGAGCGCTACATCCGCGAATACCGCGCTGACGGCTTCATGATCAACAGTGTCAAGAGTTGCAACTCGTTCAGTGTCGGCCAGTTGCTGATGCTGCGGCAACTCGAGCAGCGGACGGGTGTGCCCGGCGGATTCATCGAGAGCGATCTCGTGGATCCGCGATATTTTTCGCCGGCCAACATCAAGAACCGCATCGAGAGCTACGTGCAGATGCTCGCACAAAGGCGAGGAGCCGGGGTGACGGCATGAGCGTGGAGGTTCTGCTCGGTATTGACCTGGGCTCGACCACGACGAAGGCCATCGCGCTTGATCGAACCGGCCGGGTCCTTGGCCGCGGCATCACCAACACCCGCAGCAACTATGAAGTCGCTTCCCAGATCGTTCGCGACGAAGCGCTCGTGCAATCAAGATTTGAACTGGTGCGGCATGCCATGGCGGCCGATCCGGAACTCTCGGGAATTGAAAGCAAGTTTATTGGATCGCTGGTGCGAAATTTCCGCCAGCAGCAACATCTGGAACAGTTGGAGTTGCTGGAGTCGGCGCTGCACCGTTGTGCCGATGCGCCCCGGTACGCGCCCAACCGTGAAGCAGTCAAGGAAATGCTCAATCGTATCTGCCAAGGGATGCGGTCGCGTGTTCCCGGCCATTTCAGCGAATTGGCAGTGCGGAAAAGCGATTTCTTCCGCGATCTGGCCGCAGCCGACTACATGCAGTTCGCGGAGCAGTTCAGCGATGCGAAGCACGCTTCCTTCGACGTCCTGTGTGGCCTGTTCGACGCCGCCATCCTGGAGGTCGAGAATGCGGCAGGTGACGGGGCATTTGAACGGCACGCCGGGCCGGCACTCGAGCAGACGCTGGCCACTGCACCGGCGGACATCCGCGAACGGGAAGCAAGACTGCGCTCTGCCGTTGAGTCGGTGAGATCGCTCGAGCTCCGGGTGCTTGGAATGGTCGGTACGGGCTATGGCCGGCAACGGCTTCCGTTCCCGAAAGAACAGATCCGCAGCGAGATCCTATGCCACGGCCTGGGCGCCCATGCCATGTTCGCCGGAACGCGCACGGTGCTCGACATTGGCGGCCAGGACACCAAGGCGATTCAGGTGGATCGCAACGGCATCGTCACCAGTTTCCAGATGAATGACCGGTGCGCGGCGGGATGTGGCCGCTACTTGGGCTATATCGCCGACGAACTGAACCTCGGCCTGCATGAACTCGGCAGGCTGGCACAGGAGAGCACTTGCAGTGTAAAGATCAACAGCACGTGCACGGTCTTTGCCGGAGCCGAGCTGCGGGATCGGCTGTCTCTGGGGCAGAAGCGGTCGGACATTCTGGCGGGTCTGCACCGCGCGATCATGTTGCGGGCGATGTCGCTTCTGGCGCGTTCCGGAGGAATTTCCGACGAATTCACGTTTACCGGGGGAGTGGCCCGTAACCCCGCTGCAGTTTCCGCCCTGCAAGGCTTGGTCCAGCAAAACTATGGTGTGCGAACCCTAAATATCTCTCCGGAGTCCATCTACACCGGGGCCCTGGGGGCGGCGTTATTCGCGCAGCGCGCGGCCGACGGAAGGAATGCGGCATGAAGGCTGGAGAGAGCATCCTCGCCGCGGGCGTCGACGTGGGCTCGAGTGCCGTCAAGTTTGCGCTGGTGCGGGTTGCTGGAGACGGAGCTGCGAGCGTGCTGGCTCTGCACAACGAGCGCATCCGCCGCCGCGACCTGCGCGAAGGTGATTCGGGAAGGCTATGACGTCTTCTCTGGAAGCGGCTGGAGTGCGCCAGAACGAGATCGCTTATACCGCCAGCACCGGGGAAGGCGAGTTGGTGGATTTCCGTCGTGGTCACTTCTACGGAATGACGACGCACGCGCGAGGAGCAGTATTCCTGATGCCCGGCACAGGCGCCGTGATCGACATCGGGGCCCTGCACGCACGTGCCATGCGGGTCGACGAGCGCAGCCGCGTAATGGCATACCGCATGACCAGCCAGTGCGCCTCCGGTTCCGGACAGTTTCTCGAGAACGTTGCCCGCTACCTTGGCATCATGTTGGAGGACGTCGGGCCTTTGTCCTGCGACGCAAAGAATCCGGAACTGGTCAGCAGCATCTGCGCCGTGCTGGCCGAGACCGACGTGATCAACATGGTGAGCCGTGGCATTTCGCGCGGCGACATTCTGAAAGGAATTCATCTGTCGATGGCGGGGCGTTACACGAAGCTTCTGCGCTCGATCGATGCCTGCGGTGACGTGGCGATCACAGGTGGACTGGCGGCGGATATTGGGCTGTGCCGCGCATTGGAAGAGAAGATCGCCGAAGAAAAGCTTGCCATGCGCGTGCGTACTCACTCAGACTCGATCTATGCTGGAGCGATCGGGGCCGCGCTCTGGGGTGCGTACCGCCATCGTGTACTGGCACGGCGCACCGAGGTCGTGGCATGACGCGCACTCTTGAAAACAAGATTGCGGTCGTGACCGGTGGATCCGGCGCAATCGGGTCCGCCATCATTGCTGGCTTGGAGGAGCAGGGAGCCTGCGCCGTTTCGTTGGATGTGTCGCGTCCGGCAAAGTCGGCTGCGCCCTTCCAGTCTTGTGATGTGCGGGACGACAGTTCAGTGGCTTCGGCCATCGCGGAGGTACTCCATATTTACGGGCACCTCGATCTGGTCGTTCATGGAGCAGGAGTTTCCCGCGAAGCGGTTCTATGGAAGCTTGCTGTGGAGGACTGGGATTTTGTGCAAAGCGTGAACTTGCGCGGAGCTTTCCTTTTGCTGCGCCATGCCATCCCGGTGATGCGAGCTGGCAAAGGCGGACGAATCGTGCTCATTGGCTCTATCAATGGTTCGCGCGGAAAGTTCGGCACTTCGGCGTATTCGGCAAGCAAGGCTGGTTTGATCGCTTTAGCCAAGACAGTTGCGCGTGAGGTTGCTCGCCTGGGGATGCTCATCAACGTCGTCGAGCCGGGATGGGTGCGCACACCGCTCACTGACAGCCTGCCGCAAGCGGTCCGTGACGCTGCCTTGGCGGAAAGTCTGGTGGGAAGATACGTCGAACCTGCGGACGTGGCCGCCGCCGTCACGTTTCTTTGCGGACCCGGAGCGCAGCAGATCACGGGGCAGATCCTTCGCGTCGATGGCGGACAGTCGCTCGGCAGTGTTTGAGGGAGGAGCTTCATATGAGTACCGAATCTCTGGAAGAACCGGGAATCCTGGAAACGGACAGCATCCTGGTGCGCCTTATGAACGAGCATGACCTGGAGGCGGTGGTTGCGATTGACGCAGCAGCCAGCGGCCGGCGGCGTCCTCGCTATTTCGAACTGATGTTGGAACGGGCGGTGAAACAAGCGGCGCTGCAAGTCTCGCTGGCCGCGGAAGTGGATGGGCACGTCGTCGGATTCGCCATCGCATCGCTTTACTATGGCGAGTACGGAGTCAGCGAGCCCACTGCCTCGCTGGATGCCATCGGCGTGGACCCGGCAAACCGCGGCCAGCACGTAGGCAAAGCCTTACTGCGGCAGTTGCGGCTGAATCTATCCGCTCTCCGGGTCACGACGCTGCGCACTGAAGTATCGTGGGATGATTTTGATCTTCTCGCTTTCTTCAAGAAAGAGGGATTCTCCCCGGCGCACCGTCTCTGCCTGGATTGTGCGCTCGACCCCACACGCTTTGAGTGACGCACACATAAGGAGGATCGTATGTCAGAAGCGACTGATGGCCCTGTACGTTGTCCCCGCTGCGGTCACCTGGGCGCCACGGCAGACAAGTTCTGCGCCGAGTGCGGACGTTTTCTCCGCGACGCTTCCATTGACCAGCGGCTTCTCTTGGCCCTGGTGCATGAACGCGACGGACGGGGGCGGGAGGCGCGGCAGGAGCTCCAGCACTTGCTCGACGCCGAGCCCGACCACGTCCTGGGCAACCACCAGCTCGGAAACCTTCTGTTCCACGAAGGTCTGCTCGACCTGGCCATCGAACACTATCGCCGGGCGGTGACGGCCTCGACGACATTTGTGTTGGCCTATTACGATCTCGGGGTCGCCTACTACCACCGCGGCAACATGCCGGAGGCAGCGGCCGCCTTCCGCCGCTGTCTCGACATTAATCCCAACTACAACGCCGCCCACTACCGGCTTGCGCTGGCGCTGTTTCACCAGGGACAACTCGCAGAGGCCCGCGAGCACTTTGAGCTTTCGGCGACCCTCACACCCGAATACGTAATGGCCCACTATCACCTGGGCGTGATTCACGAGCGCGAAGGCGCGACCGAGATCGCTCGCCGGGAATTCGAACGGAGCCTGGAAGAGGGGGTTCACGAACTCAGCAGTCTGTTCCACCTTTCGGTGATCCGTCGTGCGCAGGGTGACAATGCCGGAGCAGAAGAGCTTTTGAGGCGAGCGGGTGAGTTCGGCAAGTTGCGCCCGACGGCATCCGAAGCCCGAAGTTAAACGGGAGAATACGGCATGGGAATCTCGGTGGGAAACGGCCTCATCTTCGACTGGGCAAGCGCGGGCCCGCGGACTACTTCCTGGCCGGCGCACGTCATGCTCGACGATGAGACGCTGCGCGACGGTCTGCAGAGCCCTTCCGTTACCGATCCGCCAGCGGCGGCGAAAGTCGAGATTCTCCATCTCATGGAGAATCTCGGAATTGAAACCGTCGACGTCGGGCTGCCCGGAGCGGGCGCACGCCAGCGCGAAGCCGTACTCGCACTCTGCCGCGAGATCTCCGACCAGCGGATGCGCATACGCCCCAACTGCGCCGCCCGCACCATGATGGTGGACATTCGTCCCATAGCGGAGGCATCGCAACTGACGGGCGTGCCGATTGAGGCTTGTTTGTTTATCGGCAGCAGTCCCATCCGGCAGTACGCGGAAGAATGGACCCTCGATCAAATCCTGCGCCACACTCGGGAAGCGATCCGCTTTGCCGTGAAGGAAGGCCTCGACGTGATGTACGTGACCGAGGACACCGTACGATCTTCGCCAGAGCATCTGCGTATCCTGTTTGCCGAAGCCATCGAAGCTGGAGCTAAGCGGCTATGTCTCTGCGACACTTGTGGCGCTGCGACTCCGGAGGCAGTCTGGAACTTGGTGTCTTGGGTTAAGAAGTTCCTGGCTGAGACTGGGGCCGACCTCGGAATCGACTGGCACGGTCACCGCGACCGTGGCCTTGATTTGGCGAACACGCTGGCCGCCATTGAGGCGGGGGCATCACGTGTGCACGGCACCGCGCTCGGAATTGGCGAGCGCGTGGGAAACACGCCCATGGAACAGTTGCTGGTTAATCTTAACCTTCTCGGCATGAGGGATGATGTCCTCACCTCTCTGCAGGGGTATGTGGACCTGGTTTCGGCCGCGACATCCGTTCCGGTTCCAGCGAATACTCCGGTGATCGGACGCGATGCCTTCCGCACTGCAACCGGCGTCCATGCGGCGGCCATCATCAAAGCCCAGAAGAAGGGTGATCGCTGGCTGACCGACCACGTCTATTCAGGAGTGCCTGCCAGGCCTCATCGGACGAGATCAGGAAATTGAGATTGGGCCTATGTCGGGCAGTTCGAACGTTATCTTTTATCTATCAGAGCGGGGAATCGTGGCGAACCATGAACTCATTCAGGTCGTCCTGCTGGCTGCCAAAGAATCCAACCGCATTCTGCAGGAACCGGAAATCCTTGCCATAGTCCGGCGCTTTGAAAATGTGACTTAGTTGTTTGTGGCATGCCACGCTACTCCTATGGTGCGGATCACGTCAATTCGGAAGCATTGTCCCACTGCGTGTTCACCCTTGTCCTCTCAACAACACTCGAAGTCGTTCTCGCTCGTCGATTGCATCTCGGTTAGTGTTGACCAAATGCAGCGAAACTTCGAGCCGAAGAACGGCTGTACGCTGCACGCTTGCTGTCCGGATGTGGGTCCGAAGTTGTCCAGAAGTCGGCTTGGGGGACATCTCCTCCAAGAGCGTTTCCGGATAGCTTCCGGTTAGCTATCCTGAAGTTATCGGAACACCGCCAGGCAAACCTCTGAGTCGAGAAGAACCGTCTCCCAGGAGCCGCTGGCTACGGGATTCTTGTACTATTCCCGCCGCGTGAAGCGGCCAGCGCCGGAAGTATTTCTTCAAATCCGGAGACGTGCACTGTAGTAAGCAGGCTCACCACTCCAGTCACCACAAAATTGCAACATAGCGCGATGAAGCCGGCATTCACACCCATATAAGGATCGCGCCCAGTCAACATCAGGAACACGGCAATAGAGAGGCCGGTGGCCATTCCCGCAAAAACGCCGGAAGTGGTCACTCGTCTCGAAAACAGGCCGAGTACAACCCCGGGAAAGAGCTGCGCCACCCCGGCGAATCCCAGCAGCAGCATAGAAACCAAACTGGCTGAGCTGTAGATGGCAAGAGAGAGTGCTCCCGATGTGAGAACCAACACCATGATTTTGGCGAGCTTCGCAACCTGCTGCTCGGTCATGCCAGGCGCTAGGATAGGCCGGAAGAGATTCTTGGCATATAAGGTGGCGCCAGTAAGCAGTTGAATTGCGGCCGGCACCATGGCGGTCAGGGCGCCAGCGCCGCCGACAACGCCCAGGAACCAAGCCGGGAAGGTCTTTCGCACCATCATCAGCAATGAGAGATCGCCGTTGGACAGGCCGGGCAAGACCAGAACTGCGCTAAGCCCTACGAACAGCATCAGCGGCGTCGTAATCGAGTAAAGCGGCATAATGACGGCATTGCGACGCAAGACTTTGCCGCTCCGCGCGGTGAAGCTGGCTGCGAAATATTGCGGCCACATATAGAAGGTCACCGAAGTCAGCAACACCGTTGAGATGTACCACGCGTGTCCCAGGTTCTTCGTGGCTCCCGGCATTACGAGGTGATTGGGTTTCGCATGCGCGAGAGCCGAGAACATGGGACCAATACCCCCGAAATAAATACGCGGCACGGCGATTCCTACAACAACGGCGGCGCATAACAACAGGAGATCCTTTATGATGCTGACCCACGCCACTCCTCGCACTCCGCTCGCCAATACGAATGCCGCAACCAGGGCGAAGCCGATAATCATAGCCGGCGTGCGGTGGATTCCTCCGAAGCTCGCAACTTCCACGATGAGCCCCAAACCAGTGAGCTGCAATTGCAAATAGGGTATGAGCGACAGAACGCCCACCAAGGCCACAAAGGCAGCCAAATATGTGCTGGCGTAGCGCACCTGGAAGAAGTCGGCTTGCGTCTGGAGCCTGTACTTTCGACCCGCTTCCCAAATGAGCGGAAGGATGTAGAACGAAGTTACATAAATTAAGGGTGCCTGCCCGAGATTGAACAAGATGGGAGCACCCCGCGAATAGGCCCAGCCGCTGGCCCCGAGAAAGGTGAAAGTGGTGTAGATCTCGCCGGCCATGAGGAGCCAAACCAGCACAACGCCAAAGCCTCTTCCGCCGACCGTCCATTGTTCCAGGTCCATCCTGTGGTGAAATCGGGCAAGGAGGCCGACAAGCGAGCCCACGGCCACAATAACGCAGATCACCGTCAGCGCCGCGACGCTCGGGTTCAATCGATACCACCTTCTTCGCGATCAGTGTCGGGTGACCGTGAGGCTTCCAGCCGATATGCCTCCCACATGCAGACAGGCGTGAGCAGAAGCCACAGAATCAGCCAGAAGAAGTTAAAGGGAAGGCCGAAAACCATGGGATACACACGGTCCCATAGAGCAACCGAAAAGCAGGTGGCAGCGAACGGAATCAACCCGCAGAGGATCGACCCGAGCGATGGACGTTTCATGCAGATCCTCCCCAATCTAATCCGCGAGATTGTAGCAGGGTCTCCGGCGCCTGGATCACGGGCAACTCTTACCTAATCCGGTAAAGGAAGAGTTGCCGACGAACGGTCCGGAATCCTGGTCATGACTTCACGGAAGCCCGTTTCTGGGGCGGCGACCGCGCCAAAGCAGAGGTTCATCTTGCTGACCCATTCTCGCGTCGGCAGTTTCGGCAAGTCATGATCATCTCGCTATTCCCGGCCCGCTGCCGGACGAATTCTCGCAGGGCGATCGCGCAGTGCGATTCGGCGCTCAGGCGCGAGTCGCTCGACGAGCTCCGGTTGGACGTTGTCACGTCAGAAACGGTTTCCAAAAAAATCCTACGCCGATTTGTCACTTGAGAGGATTTCATTCTATGCTTGCCCAACACCAGCAGAGTTAAAGACCAGATCGCAGGTAGTTGCAGGAGGTTTAGCATGAGGCGCTACTCTTTCAGACATTATCCGGGCCAGCCATCGGAACATGGAAGCTACCATCGCTCGACCAGAATAGCTAGGAACCTTTTGTGCAGCCTGTTGCCCACGCTGCTGACGCTTTCATTCGCACAGGAAACCATGGGACAAAAGCAGACCTTCACCTCCCCTTCGCGCGACCAACAAACGACGGGTAACACCGGAGGAAATGAGCCGTCTCGAACTATCATCGCGCCTCAGTTCCCCATGTCGGACTGTCACCTGGGCTTCGGAGGCACGCCAAAAGGTTCATCCGAAGCTCGTTCTGACCTGCTCGACAAGCAGGGCCCTCAATTGCCGCCGCTGTTCAGCATGAGCTCATTTGCCGTGATGGGTTTCTCCCGGGGTAATTGGCCGGTCGCGATTGACTACGTGCTGGAACAGGACAGCCTGCTACTGGTGGTGATCGCGCCGGAAGGGGAGAAGCCGCTCATTTATCGCCTCGAAGGAAAAAAAGGCCACTGGGTGACCAAACTCCAAATCCCACCCTCGGTCGGAGACGAACTGCAGGTTTCGCAGTACCTCGTGCAGACGCTGGATGACAGTGCTGGGCTGATCTCGCCCTCCCATGTACATATCCACGGAATCGCGGCCGGACCCAAGGCGGTCGGCTCCATCGGTATCGATCAGGTGAACTTCACGCCCGGCAGCATCCGACTAGACCAGCATCAAAAGGCGCAATTCAGCTATCACTCTATCTCTGATTTCGACGACACCGAGGTCTCCTTCGTCCGGCTGGCGAAGTCCAACACTGGTGAGATTTTGGCGGCCGCGGTGGGCAGCAAGTCGATGGGAAGCATTGCCCAAAATCACATCAAGAACGGCGACTGGGATGGAAGTATCAAGCCGGGGGAAGCTGTGAAGAACTTTTCTCCGGAGCTACAACAGTGGCTTCTCGCTCCCAATGGGCAACACGTTTTGCAGGTGCGCGCGTGGTTGCGTAAGAACCACGGTGGCGATTTTGTCACCGCGCTGTCGGAAACCATTGTTGCCGTCGAGTGAGCCGTGCCCGATCCGCATCAATCACGCAGCAGGCGGGTGCAACAGGCTTCAAAAGTCACCCAGAACCCTACGCCAGGCAAACAGGCGCCGCCGATCTGGCGGAGCAAGTGGGCCAAGAAAGTATTCGCGCTGGTATGCCTGGTAGTGGCGGGCGTGGTCGATGGCAAGCTCGTAAACCTGCCTGTGGGAGAGGTGAGTGGACAATTCCCGGTGACGGTTCGGGCCCGCGATGAAATCCTAATCCTCACGGGCCCAGGCTCGGTAACCGGCGGTCCATTCTCGTTCATGTCTGCTCCGACCACCGAAGCCGAACGAGTGGTTCTGGACGCCTTCTTCGATGAGGGTCAACTGTCCGACCAGACGCTGCAGGCCTTCAAGTTACTCGGACTCTCAGCACCTCCATCACCCGGCGTAATCACCTACTTGACCAGCGACGCCGCCAGTACAGCTTGCGCCACGAAATTGAAGGTCGAGCCTGCCGGGGGCAACCTCACAAGCGTCGAGTTTTCGCAGAGCGGTAGTGACATCAGCAGTGGCTATCGCAGCTTCGGTAGCAGTTTTAGCGGTACGGGTGCGGTGGTTACACTCACGTCGCAAGGCGCACTTCAGAACGGACTATCTCCCTGCAGAATCGAATTGTCCATCGGCGATTGGAAGCAACGCACGCAGGGATTTCTACCCATCAGGATTTTGGTCCCGCCCAAGGCGCACTTTCGCTTTCATTGGCAAAATCTCGATGAGCGGTCGAGCACCTGGAGGACGAAGAGCTCGGCGCTGCCTCTGCTGGAATTCGGATCCTCTGCCAGCGATGAGTTTACGACGCAGACCATTGCCATCAGTTCCCTGAACCCGAAGACCGGTGTGCCCGAACCACCCGGTTTCGAAGCGCGCGGTGCAAAGCAGTCTCCTCTGACTGTGCTGTCCTTCGGCATCAACCAACATCAGCTGGAAATCAATGCTTCGGGCAAGGGACGCGTGCTTAAGTCTGGAAAAGACGTTTCGACGGTCAACGTCCTGGAAACGCTCAACAAGAATCCCATTCTCTCTGCGTTGTTTACAGCAGGGAATGGCGCCCTGGTCGGATGGGTCATCCTAGTGTTCTTCCCGCGCCGGCGCAAGCGTAAGTCGGAGGCTTGAGCCGCAGGCAACGTCTGGTGCACGGCAATTTGGCCAGCATTTGAGCGCGATTGGGTTAAGCACGAAGACTGCGTTCGTCGTTTGTCGCTGGTACTGGTTGTTTCCCGACAGGGGACACTTGGGGATCGTAGCGCTTTCCCAGCAGGGCCAGAAGTCGGCTTGGAGGAGATCATCCATTGATCTCCCCGATGCCCGTTTCTGGACCACTTTCGCGTTGCGGGCAGGGTGTTCCCCAGTTTTAATCAGCCCACTTGCACTGCGAGCATCGAGACCGAACCGCCATCTACGCCCTCAACAGGAAATGTGAGCGGCTCGGATGGTGTGCGAGTGCCGGCAACGTAAAGCAGCGGCACATAATGGTCCGGCGTGGGCACTGCTAGTTCCGCTTCACTGCCGAGCTGATCCTCGTAATTCACGAGCGGCTTGTACTCTCCCGCGAGGAGCAGCTCGCGGACTCGAGTTTCAAACGAGATCGCCCAATCGTACAGC
>CAWBSS010000025.1:0-520829 GCA_963791515.1 uncultured Acidobacteriaceae bacterium
ACCGGTAGCGCCCGCCGCCGGTTGATCGTCAAAATTGGTGGTGATGATCGTGGTGCGGTTGTCGTTATAACGTGTGTTTAGGATTAAGCTGACCGTGTCCCACACCCACTCCGTCGGTTTCACGGCTCCCAGTTCGTCGAGCACCAGAACGTCAGTTTCGAACACCGGACGAAGCACGTCCAGTTCGGTGGTCTGCACGGTCGAGTTGTAGGAGTTCTGGATTTCTTTCAGCAGCTCGCGATAGTCGTAAAACAGGCAGGGGATGCCCCGGTTGACGATCAGCTCCTTGATGATTCCCACGGCCAAGTGGGTCTTGCCGGTTCCGATCTTGCCAATGATCAAAAGGCCCTTGTCGCCGCGAGGATCGCATTTTTTCGCGAAGCCAGACGCAATAAAGTGAGCGTCCTCCAGCGAAGGATGGGCGCCGGGAAAGTCGGTATCGTAGTTGGAGAGCTCACAGTGCTCATAGCGGCGCGGAATGCGAGCGGCAGTCAACAGGGATTGTCCTCGCGCCCGCAACCGGCAGTCGCAGCGAGTGACACGCCGATCGTTAGTGCTGCCGCCATCGCCGGCCGCCACGGTTTTCCATCCTGTGCCCTCGCAGAGCGGGCAAATTTCCGCGGGAGCCTTGACCACCTGGAACCCTTCCTTCATCGAACGCATTCCTCTCTCTCGACTTTGCACCCGAGGACCGGTTCCGCGCAAGCCGGAAAGCCCGTCTGCCTGTGTACATCCTGTGAACCAAGGCTGTGCCCTGTGGAGGACGTAGGAAAAACCCTCCGACACGACTGGAAAGCCGCCCGAGTAGCCCCAATTCGGCCCTAAGGAGTGCGAAACAGGCTTCCGGCGCGGATTTTCACAGTTGACTTTCGCCGCAGAGGGAGGAGAATACAAAACGGTCAGGTTTCCCAACTCAGCCACAACCAGTTTTTTCGCCGGTCCAGGCTGGGCATGAAAAGAGACCTGCGAGGAGAATCTCATGAATAAGGCCGATCTGGTTGACAAGATCTCAGGCGCATGTGAAATCAGCAAAGCGCAGGCCACGACTGCCATTGATACCGCCGTGGACAGCATTACATCTGCCCTCCGCAAAGGGGATCGGGTGGCTTTGATAGGCTTCGGCACCTTCTCGGTGTCGCAGAGAAAAGCGCGCAACGGGCGCAACCCACAAACCGGCGCTACGATCAAGATCGCTGCCCGCAAAGTCGCGAAGTTTAGCCCTGGGGCCGAACTGAAGAAGTCTGTGAACAAGAAGTAGCCCAAACGCGAGATTTCAAAAACGGCAGGGGGTCGGCCCTGCCGTTTTTTGCTGCCAGCAGGATCCACCGGCGTCGACAAGGAGTGCTGCAGATGGTCCGCTTGATTCCCTCAAGAGCCTTACTGCTGCTTGCGTTGCTGGCTGCTCTGACAGCGCAGGACGGCGGAAGTGTTCCATTCGGCGCGTGGCATCGGGTGTCCGACACTCCCGTGATTGCTCCGCGCGGCAATGGCTGGGAGGTGGCGGGGACCTTCAACCCGGCAGTCGTCGTTAGAAGAAATCCCAGCGGCGACAAGTTCGTCATGCTCTACCGCGCCCAGGACAAGCTAGGCACGTCACGGGTGGGATACGCCGAGAGCGCCGACGGAATCCATTTCATGCGTCGAGACGAACCGGTTCTAAGCCCCACGCAAGCATACGAGAAAGACGGCGGCGTCGAGGACCCGCGCCTCGTTCAATTCGGCGACACCTACTACCTGACCTACACGGGCTTCAACAAGAAGGACGCGCAGCTCTGCCTGGCGACTTCAACCGATCTTATTCATTGGGATCGCAAAGGCGTCATCATTCCAGCCTACAAAGGGAACTGGAATGTGAAGTGGACGAAATCGGGTGCCATCGTTCCGGAAAAGATCGGCGGGAGATACTGGATGTACTTTCTGGGCACCACTGCCGACAATAATGATCAGGCAGGTCTGGCGTCCTCCACCGATTTGCTTCACTGGACGGAAGCCACTCAGGTTCCCGTATTGCCCGTGAGGCCCGGCCGCTTTGATTCGCGGGTTGCCGAACCGGGCCCCGCTCCCATCGTTACTCCGAAAGGAATCGTTCTGATCTACAACGGCGCAGACGACAAACTGGTGTATCGCGCCGGGGTTGCGATCTTCGACCGCAACGATCCGCGTAAGTTGCTCTGGAGGAGTGATGAGCCGGTATTTTTTCCAGAGAAGGATTGGGAAAAAGTTGGCCAGGTTCCCAACGTAGTGTTCGTGGAAGGCATGCTTAAGCTGGGTAATCGATTTCTGTTCTACTACGGCGCCGCCGACAAGTACGTGGGCGTAGCCGAAGCGCCGACACAACCAATCAGTAAGTAAGGGCGCATAAGTTCTGTCTACCGTTCTTAGTTAGTGTACTCCGGCTTAGCGTACTCCGGGGATGCTTCGCGATTCTTTGCGGTGAAGCTCTTAGAAAACGCCCCAGGGCTGTTGAAATCAGGTATTAGGACACAGGACCGGGTCGATGAGCGTTATGGGGATTTTACATCACTTGAGACGAACTGCCTCAAGTCCCGTTTGTTCGGAACCACGAGTCATTGAATCCCTGATCAGAGCGTTTGACTTTCCCGGTTAGGCGCCCCTAGGATTCTCGTGTTTTATTGGTGGCCTTTCGGACCGTCGTGCCACTGGAGGTTCGACTCTGTGGAAGCCTTCACGAAGCACTGGCCCCTAGACATCAGTACCGAAGGAGGCAGCGATGCCAGCACACAAGAATCCTCTCGCCAGCCCATGCTTTTCCAATCGGAGAAGCTTTCTACAAGGTTCAGCCGCTCTTACCGCCGGACTCTCAACTCTATTTGGAGCGCTCTCGCTGCCCCAGGCCGTCCACGCAAGCGATTCGAATCTGAACGTCCTTGGACCGAGGTCGGGATACAGCCCGCAGGTCGGAACGTTCGTCTCCCTGCTGACGTGGATGCGTGAGGCTAACGGCGTGATCAGTGCCACGAAGAACCTGACGACGGCTGACCTGGACTACCTCATCGACCCGAACGCTAACGCCATTGGCGCCTTGATGCTCCACCTCGCGGCGACTGAGACCTACTACCAGCTCAATACCTTCGAAGGCAGGAAGTGGGACAGTTGGCCCGATTCCGTCAAGAAGCAATGGGATCCAGCGATGAATCTGGGAGACCTTGGCCGGAAAACGATCAAAGGTCACGACCGGGACTATTACCTGAACATCCTCCAGGAAACGCGAGCGAAGACGCTGGCAGAGTTCGGCAAGCGCGATGACGCCTGGTTTATGGCCGTCGATAAAGACTGGCCTTGGGGTCCGACCAACAACTATTGCAAGTGGTTCCACGTCTGCGAGCACGAAGCGCATCACACAGGACAAGTCGCATTCCTGAGGAAACGCCTGCCCGGCGCCAAACCGGACAGCAAGTGACCTCAACTTCCGCCGCCTTGAAAACTCGTTGAGCGTGGTGAACAAGTCAGTGAGGTCGCGGTAGGGACGACCATTGCTGATCGCCCCCCGCGCGGATCCGCACGAGCGCTCATTAGCGCATGCGGCTCTTATCGCAGATGAATAACGGCCAAGCGTGCTGCTTTTCCGCACACTCGCCCACCCGTGGGACACGCGCAGTCCCGCTCTATGTCGGGTACGTGTCGAGTGGAGAGTGTTCTCCTTGATCAGCAGCCTTCCCTCCTCACTCTCCGCCGACGTGCTTTCCGTCTTTGTTCGAATGATTCATCGGTACTATGCCGCTGTCCGACTCCTCGCAGACGTACATGCGGGCCGTGTGGCCTAAGCCTTCTCCCGCCGTCCTGCGACTCACTTTTGCCGCAGGCGTCTGCGAGGTCTCCCGGTTCTCGTGCATGAAGTTTCTAGGCGTGTCTGGGGTCTTCGACTACGCCGGACTGAGCAGGAGCTCGCGCTATCGCGCCTGTTCATGTTGCCTTCCGTGCATTACAAAGACGTCGGCGTCCGGATTGCATCTTTTCGGAGCTGAATACCCACCCCGCCTATCCTCTGTCTACGCTTCGCTGGGTCCCTCGCAGTAGCAGCGCAAGACTCGAGGCCGAGCGGATCGCTACTCCTTTCTCGTAAGGCTCTTGCATCCTCTACTTCATGCCGGTTTACCCCGGCGCACTGTAACCGCGATGTTACAACAGCTATTGACCTTTTCCAGTTCTCACTGTTCAATCGCGGACACTTTATTCCGATATCGAACGGTCTGCGGGACAAGCCGGGCCGGCTTGTCCCGTGATTCGAAGCAGTTGCCGACATCGCTGAGAGGCATGAAAATTGCTATCCTATGGTGTTTGGCCTTCATTGATCGTCGTTGATCGGGAGCGGCGGACATGGACAGCTTGCTTCAGGACCTGCGTCAGGGTTGTCGCACACTGCGCAAGAAACCGGGCTTCACTGCCATTGCAGTTCTCACCCTCGCGCTTGGCATCGGCGCCACCACCGCAATCTTCAGTATCTTGTATGCGGTGGTACTTCGTCCTCTTCCATTCGAACACCCCGAGCAGTTGGTCATGCTTTGGCGAAAGGACCAGCACTCCAACAGCGGGACAGTCTCCGGCCCTGAGTTCCTCGATTGGTCGAAGCAGTCGAATGTCTTTTCCGCGCTTGCGGCCGGAGCGATCTACGATCCAGCCCTCACGGCAACGGGCGGAGCGGAGCATCTCTACGGAATCCAGGTCACGCCCGATTTCTTCAAAGTCCTGGGAGTCAGCGTCGCGAAGGGTCGCACTTTCCTGCCCGGCGAAGATCAACTCGGTAAAAACAATGTAGTGGTAGTTGGTAAGGGATTCTGGACTTGGGGGCCCGGTAGCACTCTAACGAGCTTGGGAAAGACTCTCACCCTGGACGGCGAAAAATTCACGATCATCGGGATCATGCCCGAGGAATTTCGCTTTCCGCAGATTTGGGGCATCACCGATCCGGAGATATATGCGCCCGTGCCGATTGAGCAACTTCAGAAAGACCGGGGAAACCAGTTGATGTGGGTCATCGGCAGACTGAAACCCGGTGTCACGCCTGCGCAAGCCCAGGCACAAATGTCAACCATCGCCCGTCGACTAGCCGAGCAATATCCGGAAATTGAGGCCGGCACAGACATCTTCGTGCGACCTCTGCATGAAGAGGTCGAACACGGCACGCGTCGAGTATTAGTCATCTTGCTTGGCGCCGTAGGGTTTCTGTTGTTGATTGCCTGCGCGAACGTCGCAAACATGCTTCTGGCGCAGACGACAGGTCGCTACCGGGAGATTGCCATTCGACTGGCGGTTGGTGCCGGACGGTGGCGCGTGATTCGCCAGTTGCTGACCGAGAGCGTTCTTCTTGGCTTGGCAGGGGGTGCGGCTGGCATCTTACTTTCTATCTGGTTGAAGGACTCGCTGGTTTCATTCAGTCCGCAAGGCTCCATTCCGCAAACCAATCCAATTGCGATCAACTCCTGGGTTCTCGCGTTTGCCGCCGTGATTTCGGTTATAAGCGGGATCGTTTTTGGCGTCGCCCCAGCACTCCATGCCACGAACACAAACGTTGATCAGGCACTGAAGGAAGGATGCCGAGGAACTGGCGGTGGCCTTGCAGCTCGCCGTTTGCGCGACGGACTCGTGAGTTGTGAGGTGGCCCTAGCCCTCGTCCTTCTGGTGGGCGGTGGGCTGCTGATCCGTAGCCTGGTGGCGATTTTGCAGACCGATCCGGGCTTCAATCCCCGAAACGTCGTGACGATGCAGATGACGCTTGCCGAATCGAAATATCCAAAGGACGTGCAGCGCACCGCATTTTATCAACACACCCTGGAACGCGTTCAATCTCTTCCCGGCATAAGAAGCGCCGCATTTTACGAATGTTGTAGCGGTGAAAGAGTCGTTCCCGAGGGCAAACCGGTGACGACTTCTTCGATAGCTGAGGCGCCAGTCGCAATAGAACGTTCCGCGACTTCCGACCTTTTTCGGGTACTACAGGTTCCTATGCTTCGCGGCAGAGGCTTCAGTCCGTCGGATTATTCAGGCGAACCCAGGGTAGCCATTATCGATACAGCGATGGCACGCGTCCTCTGGCCCGGACAGGATCCGGTCGGACGGCGATTTACAGCCACGGTTCCGCCCAAGTGGTTCGAGGTCGTTGGTGTAGTCGGCGACGTCCGGTGGTGGAATTCGGAAAAACCAATGCCGCAGTTTTATGTTCCTGAAATAAGTAAGTGGATGAATTTCGTGGTTCGAACCTCGAATGATCCGGCCGCTTCAATCAAGTCGATTCGAGCGGAGGTCGCGCAGTTCGATCCGAACGTGCCCGTCTTCGAGATTCAAACCATGGAGGAGGCGCGCGCGTCCGACTCGGCCGACTTGCGGGGCATTGCGGTCGTCTTGACAGCATTTGCGATGATTGCAGCTCTACTGGCAGCAGTCGGAATTTACGCAGTGATTTCCTTCTCGGTGAGTCAACGTACCCACGAGATCGGTGTCCGATTGGCACTTGGTGCCCGGCATGGTGACGTCTTTCGCCAAATCGTTGGACAAGGGATGCGTCCCGTCCTGGTCGGAATAGTCGCCGGGATTGCGGCCGCTCTTTTCCTGGCTCGGTTGATCTCGAGCTTGCTTTATGGCGTGCGGCCTTCTGATCCTCTGACTCTTTTGACCGTTGCGCTGTTGCTGGCTGCCGTCGCGGCTGCGGCGAGTTTTATCCCTGCGCGGCGGGCCACCCAGGTTGATCCCATGATCGCACTCCGGTATGAATGAAACGGGTGCTCGTTTCAAGCTGGGAATCGCTTTCCGCGATTGTCGAAACCAGGCCATTTCACTCAAGACCCCTGTGGCGGCACGATGCGGTCGCGGTAGGGACGACCATTGCTGATCGCCCCCCGCGCGGATCCGCACGAGCGCTCATTAGCGCATGCGGCTCTTATCGCAGATGAATAACGGCCAAGCGTGCTGCTTTTCCGCACACTCGCCCACCCGTGGGACACGCGCAGTCCCGCTCTATGTCGGGTACGTGTCGAGTGGAGAGTGTTCTCCTTGATCAGCAGCCTTCCCTCCTCACTCTCCGCCGACGTGCTTTCCGTCTTTGTTCGAATGATTCATCGGTACTATGCCGCTGTCCGACTCCTCGCAGACGTACATGCGGGCCGTGTGGCCTAAGCCTTCTCCCGCCGTCCTGCGACTCACTTTTGCCGCAGGCGTCTGCGAGGTCTCCCGGTTCTCGTGCATGAAGTTTCTAGGCGTGTCTGGGGTCTTCGACTACGCCGGACTGAGCAGGAGCTCGCGCTATCGCGCCTGTTCATGTTGCCTTCCGTGCATTACAAAGACGTCGGCGTCCGGATTGCATCTTTTCGGAGCTGAATACCCACCCCGCCTATCCTCTGTCTACGCTTCGCTGGGTCCCTCGCAGTAGCAGCGCAAGACTCGAGGCCGAGCGGATCGCTACTCCTTTCTCGTAGTCGGGTAAGGCGATGGCGCGGACCGGGCTTCGAATGATGCCGACGTTTCCATTGCCTCCCCTAAAATTCCGTACGGCGGGTTTTCCCCAGTACGGCTTCAAGGCCGGAATTTCAGACGAGGCCTGCCCAACCACCGGTTTGCCTTCGTCCTTCGTGCCCCTGCTTTCACCGTGTACTCCCTGCTCTGAGTCAGGGACGATGCGCGGGTAAGGCACCTCCGTGCGAGCGGTCCCAACCGCTCTACCCCAGGGGCCCTCGCTCCGGACCGGGTTATGCTATCCCGGTCCATCTTCGCTTAATCGGCCCCATCCGCCCCACTCATAGGCACATCCTGATTTCGCCGCCTTGCGGCTTATACCTGATGCCCTCGCTGTGCGTTTCCGCCTAGGCGACCAGTGAGTGGTTCCGTGCTTTCACTGAACCTTCCTTCTCGACATGCCGCCCTCTATGACCGCGGGGAGTTCATCAGTTGCACTCGCTCAGTTCCTTCACCGATGACATTGGCCTTCGCGAGAGCCTAAAGGCTCGGCTCTCCCGAAATTCCCATCATCCGTTTCCGATGGGGGATGGTTTCGCGGCTACACCGGTTCGCTGCTTCGCTGCGGCCTGTCGAGTTGCTCGCCCCCCTGTACGGATCTGACCAGGATTTCCCCCAGCCAACGGGGACTTTTACTCCCGAGCTTCCGGCGAGTCGGTCGCCCTTCTCGTCGTCGGGTATAACTACGGTGGCAACTGAGCGCTTCCACCGATGGGACTTTCAGCCACTGGAACGTCAGCTAGCATCGCTGCACAGGCTCTTGCATCCTCTACTTCATGCCGGTTACCCCGGTCTCATTTTTCTTCTTTCATTGCCTTACAAACTAGCGTGGTGTGCCGCGTTTTTGAATCGATCACGGTGGCCACGGGCAGACAACTGCAGGTCACGGTGTTGGCATTTTCCTGCTTGACTACTACACAGTGTTCGATGAGTTCGGCGGTGGGTGGCGGCAGCTGGCTCCGTATTGGAGGCGGGCTCGCCGCAACCGGCTGCTTCTTCGCCGCGCAACCGGCCAGAAGCAGGCAAAATAGCAGCCAAGCTTTCCTCATGCCCTTTGTTTTCGCTCTCTCGCGTCCGCGTGTCGATGGCAACCTTGGTTACACGCCCCGACGTGGACACCCTGCGAAGGCGGGCAGCTTGCGGGTCAATGAGGGTAAGGGAGATGTTACGCAAATGGTAATCGCGTGCGCTCACTAGATCCCGACGGCCAAGCGACTCCGGAGACGAGCACTTCGTCGATCCGCGTTCCTTGCCTCTCGTGCGTGAGTTTCACGTTGGTGAAGCCGGGCCTGCCGCACACAGCGCAAGCCCAGCTTGACCCCCGCCAAAGCCGACCCTAACATCGGATAGGGCCCATGCCAGTTCAGATTCCGTCTCCCTTTGCGATCGATAGAATTTGCAGCGCGCTGACCCGCGGCTGTTTTCTGCTTCTAGCGTCGACACTGAGCGCGCAACCAGCCAAGCCGGCCACGCCTCCGCCCGCTCTCATCGCGACCTTCACCGATATCGCCGAGAAAGCCGGCCTGACCGCGCAGAACATCTTTGGTGGCCTGGACACCAAGAAATACATCATCGAAACCACCGGAACCGGCGTCGCCATCTTCGACTACGACAACGACGGATGGCCCGACATCTTTCTCGTGAATGGCACCAAGCTCGAAGGCTTTCCCGCCGGACAAGGCCCCAGCAATCGCCTGTATCGCAACAATCATGACGGCACCTTCACCGACGTCACCGCCAAATCAGGCCTCACCGCGACCGGCTGGGGCCAGGGCGTTTGCGTCGGCGACTATGACAACGACGGATGGGAAGACCTCTACATCACCTACTACGGCAAGAACCGCCTCTACCACAATCAGAACGGAGTCTTCACCGAGGTCGCCGAGAAAGCCGGCGTCGCTGGATCGGGCAAGGCGTGGGGCACCGGCTGCGCCTTCGTCGACTACGACCGCGACGGCCGTCTCGATCTGGTGGTGGCGAATTACGTGGACTTCGATCTGGCGACAGCGCCGGCGCCCGGCGAACGTCCCACCTGCATCTGGAAAGGCGTTCCGGTCATGTGCGGCCCGCGCGGTCTGGCCGGAGCAAAGAACATCCTCTACCACAACCGTGGCGACGGCACGTTTGAAGATGTCACCACCAAAGCCCACATCGACCGCACCGATGGCCACTACGCCTTCAGCGTCTCCACGCTCGATTTCGATGAAGACGGATGGCCCGACATTTTCATAGCCTGCGACAGCACGCCCAGCATTCTCTATCGCAACAACCACGACGGAACGTTCACCGACGTAGCTGTCACGTCCGGCGCCGCCTTCAACGAAGACGGGCGCGAGCAGGCCGGCATGGGCTCGACCGTCGCCGACTATAACGGCGACGGCCACCTCGACATCTTCAAAACGAATTTTTCCGACGACACTTCCACGCTTTACAAAAATGGCGGCGACGGCACCTTCACGGACGCGACCCCTGCCGCAGGTCTGGGCCTCTACACGCAATACCTGGGCTGGGGAACTATGTTTTTCGACGTGGACAACGACGGTTGGCCCGACTTGATTCTGGTGAATGGCCACGTTTATCCCGAAGTCGACAGCCAGCATCTGGGCAGCAGCTACAAGGAACCCAGAATTCTTTATCACAACAATGCAGACGGCACATTCAGCGACATTTCCGCCTCTGCCGGCCCGGGAATCACGGCTGCGGCGTCTTCGCGCGGGCTCGCGGTTGGCGACCTTTGGAACGATGGCAAGATTTCGATTGTGGTGAGCAACATGAATGCGGAGCCTAGTCTGTTAGTGAATCAAGTTCGCAACGCGAATCATTGGATCGCCATTCACACCCTCGGCACGAAATCGAATCGCGACGGCATCGGCGCGCGAATTCGCGTGAAAACAGCGACGCGCATCCTCGTGGATGAAGTCCGCAGCGGTTCCAGTTACATCTCCAACAGCGATATCCGGGTTCACTTCGGCCTGGGCTCGGCAGCGAAGATCGAATGGGTTGAAATTCGTTGGCTGAGCGGCCTGACCGAGCGCTTTGCGAATCTGCCCGTGGATCAGATTCACACTCTCCAAGAGGGCTCAGGCGCTGCCGTAGAAGCGGATACAAAGAAGTCGCAGTAACCTATTTGCCAGCCTTCGGATTTTTCGGGAACTGCATCGTGCGGGTAATCCCTGCGCCTTCCTTGACGAAGATCACCTGATTCGCCTTGATGTCTCTCAGCGTATCGACCTGCCCGCTGGGCCAGTGAATCTCGAGCACATCGACCTTCTCCGCCTTCCCCAGGCCGAAGTGAACGCGCAGATCATTCTGCGAAAAGTAACCGCCGCCGCTCCGCACTTCGTCGATCTGCTGATGCGCCTTCGTCTCCCCAGGCGGATGCGTCACACACATCAGTCGCGCGCCAATTCCGCTCCGGTTGGATTTCGTTCCGATCGTGCGAACCTTGATCCAGTTGTGTTCGAGCTTTAAATCACAACGAAGCAGCTGCGGATAGTCGTTGACGGTGTTGACCACCACGTCGATATCGCCGTCGTTGTCGAAATCGCCGAAGGCAGCGCCCCGCGACGGGCTTGGCTCGGAGATGCCCGGCCCCGCTTGTAGTGAAATATCCGCGAAATGCCCATTATGCAGGTTCTGATAGAGCAACTTGCGCTGGGCATAACCAGCTTCCGTCTTCAGTTGCTCGACTTCCGGGTAGACATGCCCGTTGCAAATCAGAATGTCCGCCCAGCCATCGTTGTCCATGTCGAAGAACCCACAGCCCCAACCCAGATATTGCGTGTGTGCACCCAGTCCGGCGGTGAAAGTGGCATCTTCGAAGTTCGCGCCGCCTAGATTGTGGTAGAGAGATGGGGTATCGCCCGCGAAGTTGGTTTTCACCAGATCGAGGTTGCCGTCCAGATCATAGTCCGCAGCCGAGACGCCCATGCCTGCCTGCGGTTTGCCATCGGGGCTGAGCGCACATCCGGCTTCAATGGCGATGTCCTGGAATTTACCGTTCTTCTTGTTCTGGTAGAGCGCGCTGGCGGTGGAATCGTTGGCGACATAAATATCAGGCCATCCGTCGTTGTCGAAATCCGCAGTGAGCACGCCCAGGCCATACGTGCCGTTCGCACTCAGAATCCCCGACGCCTCGGAAACATCGGTGAATGTCCCATCGCCGTTGTTGTGGTAGAGGATGTTCTTGCCGCCCTGCAACCCTGGGGGTCCGCACGCGACCATCACACTCTTGTAGAGGCACGGGCCCGATTCAGGCACCGGCGCCGTTGCCAGATCGAGATCAATGTAGTTGGCGACGAATAGATCGAGGCGCCCGTCCCGATCATAGTCGACAAAAGCGCAGCCCGTGTTCCATCGCGTGCCCTTGCCCGCCACGCCGGCCTTCTGGCTGACGTCGGTGAACGTGTCGTCGCCGTTGTTGTGATACAGAACGTTCTTGCCGAAATAGGTGACGAACAGATCGTCCCAGCCGTCGTTGTCATAGTCGCCGACGCAAACGCCCTGTCCCCATCCCGAATGCGCAACTCCGGCCTTCGCGGTGACGTCGGTGAAAGTGCCATCACGATTATTGCGAAAAAGATGCGAAGTCGGTTCCCTCCCCGCCGGAAAACCTTCCAGCTGCGTCCCATTCACCAGAAAAATGTCGAGCCACCCATCGTTGTCGTAATCGTAGAAAGCAACGCCGCAGCCCGTGGTTTCGAGCAGATACTTGTTTTTGTGCTCGCCACCAAAAATCGTCTTGGCGTTCAGCCCGGACTCGCGCCCAATATCGACGAAGCTGACGCCCAGATCGCCGCTCTGCGCTGGCGATTCGTCTTTTGGAAGAGTCGCTTTCTGCGGCAGTCCGGGGCTCGCTCGCAGCCAGCGCGGACGAGCCATTGCCAGCACGCTTTCCAGCGAAAGCACAAGTGCCGAACGGCTGAGAGATTTCAGAAAAGCGCGGCGTGAAGGGAACAAGAGGTCGCTACCTGGCCCACTCGGCTCGTGCTAAAATTCGCCCCTACTTCTTATATTCAGGGTACCGCGACTTTGCAAGTTCCGGCCACGTCAAGTTCCGCCTAAAAAGAGGACCGCAATGAATCCATACTTCGTTTGTGTCCGGTGTTTCGGCTTGGCATCCCGCATTGCACGCGGCGTTTGCCTGTTGGGAATCTGGCTGGTGTGCGGCGGTATTTCTATTGCCCAGCAACCCGCTCAAGCGCCGGAATTGTCGCGGGAGTTATCACGGACGATTCGGACCTGGGAGTTCCTTCCCGTCGTCGGTACTCGGGCGGGATTGTTTGGCAACGAAGCGGGACGATTCGAAGCCTGGGTCTATCCCCTCAAGATCTTTCGTGACTTCCACCTGACTTTCCACGTCGGCGATCGGGCGCTGCCCGCAGACAGCCTTGCACGCACGCTGACGGTTCGGCCCGAGTCAGCATCTATTTTGTACGCCGGCGATTCCTTCCGCGTGCGCGAAACCATGTGCGTCCCGATAAACGAAGCGGGCGCGGTCATTCTGCTCGACATCGAGACGGAGCAGCCGTTGGAAGTGGAAGCCGCATTCGCCGGCGACTTCCAACTGGAATGGCCCGCTGCGCTGGGCGGGACGTTTGTGGAATGGGACGTGAAGCAACGAGCCTTCGTGTTTGGCGAAGAAGCGCGCAAGTATGCTGCCTTGGTTGGGTCGCCAACCGGCGCGGACGCCCGACTTTCCTACCAGACGAACTATTCGGCGTCGGATCAGAACTCTCTACGGTTGGGGGTAACGCAGAAGGGAAAAGAGACCAAGGTGCTGGTGATCGCCGCCTCGGTGACAGGCCGCGATGACGCCGAGAAAACCTACCAGCGCTTGCTGACTTCTTACGCAGACTCCGTGCGCGAGTCGTCGGATTACTACCGCGCTTATCTCGACAAAACCGTGAGCCTCGAACTGCCGGACCTCGCCCTGCAGCAGGCCTACGACTGGGCTCGTATCAGCACCATTCAAGGGATGGTGAATAATCCCTATCTGGGTACCGGGCTGGTTGCGGGATATCGGACATCGGGAGTGGGACAGCGTCCGGGCTTCGCCTGGTTTTTCGGGCGGGATTCTTTGTGGACTTCATTTGCCCTCAACGCCGAGGGAGACTATTCCACGACCCGCACGGCTCTCGATTTCATTAGCAAATATCAGCGAGACGACGGCAAGGTCCCGCACGAAATTTCGCAGAGCGCGAGTCTGGTGCCGTGGTTCAAGGATTATCCCTACGCCTATGTTTCCGCCGATGCGACACCGCTGTTCATCATCGCCATGAATGATTATGCAATCCAGAGTGGAGACGTGGCGTTCGCGCGCGACAAATGGGATAACATCTGGCGCGCCTATCAGTTTCTGCACTCAACCTATGATGCGCAAGGCTTCGCACAGAACGCGGGTGTCGGTCATGGTTGGATTGAAGGCGGACCGCTGCTTCCAGTCAAGAACGAGTACTACCAGGCTGGACTTGCCGTCGAGGCACTGCGAGCGCTTTCCACTCTAGCTCGTCTCGTCGGCAAGGACGATGTCAGCAAGCAACTGGCGGCGGAGTTCGAGCATAGCGAACCCGCGCTCGATCGAGCCTTCTGGTCTCCTGAGATGAAGAGTTATGCCTTTGCCTTGAAACCAGACAACCAGCGCGCGGATGAGGCGAGTGTGCTGACGACTGTTCCCATGTGGTTTGGTTTGTCCGACCCAGACCACGCGGACCAGACCATCACGCAACTCTCGGCGGAAGATCACCAGACTGACTGGGGAATGCGGATCATCTCCCAGCACTCAAAAGTCTATGACGGGTCTGGCTATCACTTTGGCTCGGTCTGGCCGCTATTCACTGGATGGTCTTCCGTGGCCGAATACCGCTACCATCGCGCCTTTCCCGCCTATTCCAATCTGCGGGCCAATGCCCTGCTCGGCGCCGACGGCGCGCTCGGCCATTTCACGGAAGTTCTCTCAGGCGACTACTACCAGTCGTTCGCAACCAGTTCGCCTCACCAGATCTGGTCTGCGGCTATGGTTATCAGCCCGATCCTGCGCGGCATGTTTGGTCTTCAGACCGATGCGGAAAAACATCAAATCACGCTTGCTCCGCACGTTCCATCGGACTGGATGTCGTTCGCGATTCGCAATGTCCGCACCGCGGGAGTCGGTGTGGACTTTCAATATCGCAAGACCGCTGACAGTCTGGAGCTCGAGACCAAACGAACCGGGACGGGCGATTGCTGGGTCGAATTTTCTCCCGCTTTCAGCCTGCGTACACAGGTGGTCAGCGTCCAGATGAACGGACGGCCTTTGCCGTTCAAGCTGCAGCCGAACAACAATGATCAGCATTTGTCCCTGCGATTTCCGGTTAATGGCGGACCGAATAAACTGGTGATTCGCGTAAAAAACGATTTTGGCTTGGCGGTCTCGAGCGATCTTCCGGCTCTGGGAAGTGCAAGTCGGGGACTGCGCGTCCTCTCTGAATCCTGGAACGCGTCGAACACCCAGTTGACTGTGGAAGTCTCAGGACGCGCAGAAAGCCGCTACGAGTTGGGCGTTTGGAATTCCAGCCAGATCTCGTCCGTGGAAGGCGCGGTCCTTACCAAGTTCGGAAAGCTGGAAATCCAGATGCCCCAAGGTGCAACCGACTCCTACTTGCAGCAGAAACTCGTGATTCACTTCGCGCGGCCCTGATCGAATTCGCGCTCCTGATTGGACAGGCCGAGCCAGAAGAGGTTTACACTCAGGAAAATCGCAACTCTCGTTCGGGTTCTTCCTGGTGAGCGACGGAACGAATCAATTGCATCCCGTGTGGTTGCGACATTTCGAATTAGCCTTCAAGGAGTCATCCTTATGCAACGTAAGTGCTCTTGGATTCTGGTATGCGCCTTCCTATATCTGTCGCTGCCTGCGTCTGCACAGACTGCGAACAAGCCCGTAGACGCGGAAGGCCATCAATGGTGGCAGCATGCAGTGTTTTATGAGATTTATCCTCGCAGCTTTGCCGACGGCAACAATGACGGAGTCGGCGACCTCAAGGGTATTACGTCGAAGCTCGGTTACTTGAAGGATCTGGGCGTCGACGCGATCTGGATCTCGCCTTGCTTTCCGTCACCGCAAGTGGACTTCGGCTACGACGTCTCCGACTACGAAAATATCGATCCCATGTACGGAACGCTGGCGGACTTCGACGCGCTGGCGGGCGAGGCGAAGAAGCACGGCATTCGCATCATTCTCGACTTCGTCGTGAACCATAGCTCGGATCAGCACAAATGGTTCCTGGATTCGAGGTCGTCTCGAACCTCGGAACATCGCGATTGGTACATCTGGCGCGACGGGAAAGGCCCTGGACAACCGCCGAACAATTGGACGTCCACCTTTGGCGGATCGGCGTGGAAGTTTGATCCCACGACGAACCAGTACTACTACCACTTCTTTTACGCCGAGCAGCCCGACCTGAACTGGCGCAACCCGGCGGTGAAGGATGCGATGTTTGAGGTGACGCGCTGGTGGTACAAGCACGGTGTCTCGGGGTTTCGTCTGGATGCAGTAGACACGTTGTTCGAAGATCCCAACCTGCACGACAACCCAGTTCGGCCCGGCAAGAATGCCTTCGGCGATCCATTCGAGGAGAATAAATACAACACCAAGCTGCCCGAAGTACATGAGGCGCTGCGCGGATTGCGCAAAGTGACTGACGAAAACAACGGAGTGCTCATCGGAGAGACCTGGACCGCTGACATCGCGGAACTGAATCTCTACTACGGCAAGGGCAACGACGAGTTGCAGATGCCCATGGATTTTCTGTTCACCACGGTCAACAAGCTCTCACCCGCAGACTTCCGGAAGCAGATTGCCGCGGTCGATTCCGCCTCTGGATGGCCAACGTTCGTCATCAGCAATCACGACATCATCCGCTCCTATGACCGCTATGGCGATGGCCAGCACAACGATCAGATTGCGAAGTTAATGGCCGGGCTGTATCTGACTCTTCGCGGTACGCCAATCATGTACTACGGCGAGGAGATTGGGATGAAGACAACGCCGCCTACTCGCAAGGAGGATGTTAAGGATCCGATCGGGCGAACCGGTTGGCCTAAGGAAAAAGGACGGGACGGCGAGCGTACACCGATGCAGTGGGATGAGAGCGACAATGCGGGTTTTTCTACAGTTGCGCCTTGGCTTCCTGTTCCTCCGACTGCGAAGACCCATAACGTCGCCGACGAGTCCAAAGATCCGGAGTCGGTGCTCGCGTTCTACAAGAGAGTGCTCAAGCTGCGCCACACGAATAGGGCCCTTTTGGACGGGAGCTATGTTCCGCTCAATGAGAACGATCAGAACGTACTCTCCTACTTGCGCGCATACAAAGATCAGGCAGTTCTGGTGGCGCTGAACATGTCAGGCACGGAGCAGAAGGTGAACTTTGAAATGAGCAAGAATGGGTTCTCCTCGGCGAAGCCTCTGGCAGTGACCGGAAAGTCTTCGGCGAAGGGAGACGTGGTGACGCTCGAACCTTATGGAGTCTTCATCGGCCAGCTTGCGAAGTGAAGCAAACGGGCCGCTGGTCAAGGATTCTGTAGGCTTTCGGAACCGCGAGCAACTCACAAGGCTCTCGCAAGCGGGTATAGAATACGCGAGAGGATGCACGAACTGTCGATTGCGATGGGTATTGTGGACGCTGCGTTGGACGAATCGCGGCGTCGCGGCGTGCAGGTCAGCGCAGTGCATCTCAGGCTGGGCGCGCTTTCCGGCGTGGTCAAAGATGCGCTGCTGTTCTCCTACGAAGTCGCATGCCAGGACACGCCGCTGCAGGGATCGCAACTGATCGTGGAGGATGTTCCTGTGATTGTGTTTTGCCCGCAGTGCCAGCAGGAGCGGGAGTTGCAGTCGGTGCAGTTGTTTGCTTGTCCGGAATGCGGCGCGCCGACGATGGACGTGCGTCGAGGCAAGGAACTCGAAGTATTTGCGCTCGAAGTGCAAGAAGAAGAGGTGCAGGAATGAGCGAGCCACGTCTGGTTGAAGTGCGCAGGAATGTGTTGAAGCAGAACGACGTGATCGCGCACGCTTTGCGCGAGCAATTCCGCACCGCGGGAGTGTTCGTCGTGAGCCTGGTTTCGAGTCCGGGCTCAGGCAAAACGACTTTTCTGGAGAAGACGCTGACGCAGCTGCAGCCTCGTTATCGAGTCGCCGCGCTGGTCGGAGACTTGGCGACCGAGAACGATGCGGTGCGACTGGCGCGCAGCAAAGCTCCGGTGAAGCAGATCACGACCGGGACGCTTTGCCATCTGGAAGCGGCGATGGTGCAGAATGCGCTGCAGGAGTGGGATCTGCATCAACTGGATTTCCTGTTTATCGAGAACGTGGGGAACCTGGTTTGTCCGTCCTCTTATGATCTGGGGGAGAATCTTCGTCTGGTGTTGATGTCAGTGACCGAGGGAGAAGACAAGCCGCTGAAGTATCCGACAATCTTTAACAGCGCAGACGTCGCTGTCGTTACTAAGAACGAGCTCGCGGATGTGGTGGAGTTTGACTGGGAGGCTGCGCGCAAGAGCATCCAGTCCGTGCGTCCGGGAATGCAGATTTTTCGTCTCTCGGCGAAAACCGGCGAGGGCATGGAAGAGTACTTGGGTTTTCTTGCGCAGCAGTTGGCGGAGCAGAGAGCCGTCGCGCACATCTAATTAGAATCGCAAGCAGTCCTCGACCTGTGGAAATCAGCTGAAAAAATAGGGTTGCGCGAGGCTAAGTTCACGCCTTTCAGGCCAGTTCCGGTTCGGGAGAGATTTGGAGTAGCGAGGTACCCCCCCTCCCCCACCCCTCTGAATGCCTTGCTGGGTGCGGGTTTTGCAAAAATGCTTTGCAAAATCTTGAGCCGCTAGGACTTAGAGGTCAAAATATTGAGAACAAAGGGGTTAGAGCCTGGTTCGCTGTCTCTGCGTACACCGCCTCCGCCTTGACGATGATCTACTCTTTGAATTTCGGGGTCAAGGTCAGATGTCACATAAAGTTGGATCTGGCGCGCTCAATAGGCGCGGTCCAGGATCATTTTTCGATGCCTTTCAGCTATGCCTAACGGAGTCTGTGTCATAGCTTTTCTGTCGCCCCTGCGGGGCTTGCTGATTTCCCACTTACCACCCCACGGCTTGCGCCGTGGGCTGCATTCTTTCGCCGCCTCGCGGCTGGTACTGTGTCGTGTCTTCCACTTTTCCGGACGCGATGGAGCTACGGCACAGACTCCTTTCGGGACGACGTCAGAGATTCATGCCAGCGATAACGTCCAGAAGCGAACAGTCATTTACAAAAGTGGACAGCCGACTGTTTGAGGGATGCGCGGCCTGCGGCTATTTCAACGCTGGAGCATAGTTGAGAGATTCGCAGCAGCCAGACTTTGGCAGGTGATTTGCGTATTGTTTTATCCCGAGAACAACTCACGGAGGCTTGTCATGGCGCATTTTGAACGGATTCGCGATGTGATTTCCGGACCGTTTAGTCCCGAGGTCATCCGGCAGCGCACGACGGCGGGATGGCAATTGGTGTCGCTCGAATGGCGGCGCGAACTCCCGGAGTCGGAAACTCCGACCAAAGGCGCATTTGACGAGGATATCCCCTATGGACTGCGCATCTCGGACGATTGCCAGCGCCTGGAGGTCGACCCCGCCGAGAACAGGGTGCTCATGCTGATGATGGAGTTGCTGGTGCAGGACTTCCCTTATTCAAGCATTGTGAGCGACCTGAATGAAAAGGGCTTCCGGATGCGTGACGGCAGGCCATGGAACCGCGTGGCGCTCTTCAATATGACGCCGCGCCTCATCGAAGTGGGGCCGCGTCTCTTTTCAACCGAGGAGTGGAGGAGGCTGCGACAGAGGTTTTCTCGGCCAAAAGAGCAAGAGGTTTCCTAAGTAGCCTCCGTCCTTTACGTTGAGCGCCAGTGCGGTGCAATAAGCACTCTAGCGGCATGTGCAGCCGGTAAGAGTTGTGCGGCATGCGGTCGGCGACGAGGTTGCTTTCGATTGGTCGGATGAGTCCGCATAAAGGGGACGTCAATGCAGATCCTGTTGCGTGACTTTCGATACGCTCTGCGGCAGTTGCGAAGGTCGCCTGCCTTTACGCTAACGGTTGTCCTGACGCTCGCGCTCGGAATGGGAGTGAATACCTCGATCTTTACGGTGTTCAACCAGGTCCTGCTGCGGACCATGCCGGTGCGGGCGCCCAGCGAACTGGTGCTGCTGCAAGAACAGTCTCGCTTCGAGACTGGAACGCTGAACACTAATGGCGGCGATCCGGAGATGTATTTTGCCTACCCCGCGTTTCAAGCCTTGCGAGACGGCAACAGCGTGCTGGAGGGCCTCTCGGCGTCAGCCGTTATGGCTGCCAATCTCGTCACCGCCAAAGATGCCGATAAGGTGAAAATGCAGTTAGTAAGCGGCAACTATTTCGCTCTGCTCGGAGTGCAGCCTGTGCTCGGGCGCTTGCTGACCCCTGCGGATGACGTTTATCACGAGGGCAGACCGGTTGCCGTGTTGAGCGAGAATTATTGGCGCGCGCATTTTGGTGGCGATCCTTCGATTCTCAATCAGGCAATCCAGATCAATGGTGCGGGTTTCACGATTGTGGGCATTGTTCGCCATGATGGGTTGATGGACGACTCGCCTTCAGCGATCTTTTTTCTTCCGGTTGCGATGGAAGGGGCGGTAACTCCAGGGAAGGGGGATGTTCTCAGCGACGGTCTCAATCGTTGGCTCAATTTGATTGGCCGCCTGTCGCCGGGCGTAACTCGAGCCCAGGCGGAAGCATGGTTCCTAGTCCGGTGATCGGAAGGTTGCGATCGATGTCACGGACCAGGGAGCGAATTGCACTCACCAACTGCACAGGATCGTTGCTCGTGCTGATGTAGAAGCTCGCTGGATGGTTACGCCGGTCGGAATCGTCCGGGCTGTAGCTCTGTTCGTAGGGCAGATACAGAAACGGCACCCCAGGCGCGCTGGTGACACTGGTCGCGCGAATGGTGGGAATGACACCCACAATCTGGATCTCCGGCTTTCCTCGACTGCGCCCACCGAAAACAAACACCCCATGCAGCGCCTTTTCGACGTCCCCACCGTAGTAGTGTTGAACAAAAGCTTCGTCGACGATGGCGACCTTTTGTGACGTCGCCGAATCTTGTTCTGAAAATCCCCGCCCCGCCAGCTGGGTCTGATGGTTCTCGCGGCCGTGCTTCCTGCGCGTCGGGCCGCTTCGATTGATCCGATGCGGGCGCTGCGGTCGGAGTGACGGGTTCGGTTTGGGGCGCGGGAGCGGGGGCGCCCCTTCGACAAGCTCAGGGCCCTAAAAGCCGTATCTGGCGACTACCTTCTTTTCCTTTTTACTAATCATTGCGATTGCGGCGTGTTCGGCGGGCAGGGAGAATGCTAGCGACACGCCGCTGGATTGGTCGCGAAGGTTGATCGTGGCGTCGTTGGCGGAGTCGGAGAGCAAGACATAGAGCACAGAGTCTGCCAGCTCCGTGGGAAATACGAGGACGCCGGGCGGGAGAGGAGACTGCAGAGTGAACATTGGCGTGATGTTCAGGCGAGCGGCGACGTAGGCATAGAGGTCGTCGGTTGAGTGCAGATCTTCGGAGAGTTCGACCGGATAGGACGTCCAGAAGATACGCCCTTTGCCGTGAGGGACTTCTTTGAAAGTGGCGCCATCGTCAAAGCGGAGGGAATCCAGCCAGTTTTGATCCTGCTGATCGAATGAGAGAGGAAGCGATCGATCGCCTAGACCAATCGTGGCGTCGTGATAAGTTAGCGGTTCGACGTGGGATCGAAGTCCTAGTTCGACAGCTCTGTGGACGATCTGCCAGTGCTCGTCGCGATCAACCGGACCGGTGATGAGGAGATTGCCTCCCGCTTCAACGTACTGCAACAGAGCGCGCCATGCGGTTTCGCTCAGCGCTTGAGGCGAAGGCAGGATGGCGAGCTTCGGGGAGCCTAACTTCTCGATCTGATTTTCAGCGATCATGTAAGGCGGCAGGTGAACGTCATAGGCAAGGGCGCGCACGGCACCCTGTTGCGCTGCCAACTGGAAATCCGCGAGGGCTGAATACTGTGCGGCTTGCGATGTAATGATTGCGATCGACGGCTGCTGGGGATCGCGAAGATGCTCCTGCAGGGACGGAGCGAATTGGGCGAAGGCCCGCAGGACTGAGGCTTCCGGTTTCTCGGTGTAGTCGGTGCGAACTGCGCCGATTGGCGTTTCGTTGCTCTCGGTCATGTAGGAGTTCGTGTTCCAAAGCCATTCGATTGCGCCGGAACCCTGAATGAAAGATGTGGCAATTTTTCGTTCGAGGAGAGCGGCCTCGCTCTCGGGTGTGCGCCTTGCGATTTCGTCGATATTCAACTCACGTTGCAGACCGGTTTCCTGGATCAGCATGGCTTCTCCGGGTTGCTTGGCGGCGAGCGAGTCCCAGAGGATGTAATCGTTTTGCCACCAGGAGTGATTGGTGGTGAAGTCGACGGACTGGCCCCAGAAGGCCGGGGACAGGCGATCTTGAATACCGCCCTCGTCCTGGCCGACGGTTACGAGTTGTTGAGAGCCGGCGGAGCGGATTGTGTCGTGCATAGTGCGCGCCCATTTGGCGAATGATTCTTGCGCGAAGAGGAAATAGTCGTGGAGCCGGAGCGAGGTGGTTCCGGTGTACATGCCGCGGGGAACGAACTCATCTTCGGTGGGAAGAGCGATCATTCCTGAGACAGAATCGGGCGGCACATTCCATAGCGCGGCGAGTTGGGCGCGATCGGGATAGCGTTCGCTCAACCAATGATTCCAGCTTGCGAGTTCAATGGGGTCGCCGTTGGGGCGCGTCTTCCAGAGATGCTGCGAGAAACTGGGCTCGTTGATGAGATCCCAGGCAAGAAAAGGCACGTCGTGAAAGCGCGCGACGACGGACGAAATCAAAGTCTGCTGTCGGCGAATGGCCGCGGGATCGAGAAAGGCGTTGGTGCCTCCGAGAACGTCGGGCAGGAAGGCGAAGAAATTGAACTGCACCGGCAGGCCGTGCTTGCGGGCGGTCATGAGATACGCCTCAAGCGTGCGCAGCGTGCGCTCATAGGGCTGACCGTTTTCGTCGCAGAATTTATCCCAGCCGGTCCACCAGCCGGTGCGGATCATGTTCAGTCCGGCGTCGTGAATCTGCGCCAGATCCTGATTCCACACGTACACGTTGGGATGCTCGAAATAGAGGCGCTGCACTTCGCTGGACATGTAGGTGGTGCCCACTACGGCCAGGGGACGGCCATCGAGTTCGAAATAGTCGTGGTTGACGGCGAGACGCGAACCGGAGCGGAGATAGGATTCGTCGCGGATCCAGAAGGCGGAATGATAGATCGCACGGACGCGGTCGCCTTCCAGTAACTGCTGCGTCGATGATGTAGAGTCCCTTGCCCTCGGGGGCGGGCAGCACAACGGGTTCGTTGGCCGTTGCGGTCACGGTCGAGCGATTCGCGGGCTGCGACTCGGGGAAGGAAGTGATCTTCACGGAGACGGGTGTCTTGGGTTGCGCGGCTGCGTGCCATTGCACTTGCAGTTCTACGGGCTCGCCGGGGAGGTAGAGCGGCAACGCCGGGCGCACCGTGAATTCTTCAGCGCCCTGCAATGCCCGTTGCGCAAGGGATTGCAGGACGCTGGCGTTGTCGAAGAACTCGCTAGAGAGTTCGGCATTTACGAAAATCCAGCGCCCGCCGTCGAAACCGTTTCGGTAGTGATCGACCTGGAGGACGGGCGCCGACAACTTGCGGCCATTTTTGATGCCCCAGGCGAAAGAGTCGAGACGCGCGTCGATGGAGCCGGCGGCACCGCCGCGGTGGTAGAGATCCACCGCGCTCAACCGGATTACGGGACTGAAGGCTCGCTTCCACTGGAAGGCGGGAAGCTGCAGAGTGAGCTCGGGATTCGGCTGGAACTGCAGTCCCCCGGAGCCGGGAGTGTCCTGATATTGGTCGATCATGAGGGGACGGATGAAGCGGACACTGTAGTCACGAAGATGCCAGCCTTTGGGATCGCGGATAGGCGGCGCGAGTGAAGGGCATTCCGCCGAGAACCAAAAGATTGCCTCCCCGGTCGAGAAACTGCTTGATGGCAGACCATGGCCGCTCAGGAAAAGCTGAGCCGTAGGGAAGAATCAGAAGGCGGGTTGCGGGCGCGACGAGGGCGTCAGGAAGGTGGTCCGCGCCAGCTAACTGAGCGCCTGGGAAAATTGCGGCCAGTTGCTGTGGTGAGAGGGCGGCCGAGTTGGCCGTCGGAAAGCCTGATTCGCTGAACACAAGCACGGATGACATGCCGGCTTGGGCAAGGAGTGCGGATTGGCTGACCAGAAGAAACAGGGCGGCGACTGCGAAGATGACAGTTGTGCGCATGAGTGTGGCCTGATGTGGAGATCGCGACCGGTGGAGACAGTGCAGTCTCCGGCAAGGGCGGTCGATTGTCAAGCTAGAGAAACGATTTTGTAGAGTGCGGATCCGATCTGGCGGGAAGAAAAATGCGTAAAACCGCACTCTGACGATGCTATGATGGCGCGGTCCCAGATTAACTTTGGAAGGTGGATACTGCACTCATGGCGATCGCGGCTCCCAATGCTTCTACTGCTACTACAGCCACGGCGCCGGGCACGGGGCAAAGCTATGGCGCTCCGCTGGCTACGGTGACCACGCTTTTCTTCATGTGGGGATTTCTTACTTGCCTGAACGACATTCTGGTTCCACACCTGAAATCGATTTTTGACCTGAGCTACTTCAAGGTCATGCTGGTTCAGTTTGCGTTTTTTGGGGCGTATTTCCTTTTTTCCATTGCTTCGGCCAAGCTTATCGACTGGGTTGGCTACCAGCGCTCAATGGTGGTTGGTCTGCTCACCATGGGGCTAGGTGCGTTTCTGTTCGTGCCGGCGGCTAGTGTTCCGTCGTTTCCATTATTTCTGGGTGCGTTGATCGTTCTTGCCGCAGGGATCACGTGCCTGCAAGTGGCGGCAAATCCGTACGTAACGGTCCTGGGAAAGCCGGAGACGGCTTCGAGCCGGCTGAATCTGACGCAGGCGTTCAACTCACTGGGAACGTTTCTGGCACCGTTCTTCGGCGGGTTGCTGATTCTTAGCGCGACAACCAGGTCAATCGGCGACATACGAGCCTTAGCGCCAGACGCCCTGCAAGCCTACCGACTGCATGAGGCAGCGACGGTCAAGATGCCCTATGTGGGGCTGGGCATCACTCTGGTGCTGCTGGCGATCGCGATCGGCAGTTTCAAGCTTCCGAAGATCGAGCACGCGCAGCACAAAGTGGGCGAGAAAGTGAACGACTCGATCTGGAACCATCCGAATCTGATCTTTGGCGCGATCGCGATCTTCGTCTATGTCGGCGGCGAAGTCTCGATCGGAAGTTTCCTGGTGAACTACTTCGGCCAGCCAGAGATTGGCGGCCTAACGGAGAAGGTTGCCGCCGGTTTCGTCGCGCTTTACTGGGGTGGTGCAATGGTTGGCCGTTTCTTCGGATCGGCACTGTTGAGCGGCGCAAAAGCGGCTTACATGGGATTGGCGTCGATTGGCGGCGTTCTGCTCTTTCTGTTCTCGTCATGGGTTGCGCACACTTGGGCTGATGAGCTCGTCGCTCCGGTTGGCCATATCAGTTTCGTAGCTTTCCTTTGGGCAATCGTGTCGGTCTTGGTTGCCGCCCGCCCGCTTTTTGCCCTGGTCGCCGTCGTGGCCGCTGTCCTCGGAATCGGCCTTGTTCTTCGAGGGGGCCATCTGGTTCCGACAACGCGCGTCCTGCTTGGCATTTGTGCGGTATGCGCTGCGGCCCTGGTCGCGATCTCGATGCTCAGCACGGGACACTTTGCGATGTATAGCATCATCCTGGTCGGCTTCTTTAATTCGATCATGTTCCCCAGCATCTTCACGTTGGGAGTGGCCGAACTGGGACCGCTCACGGGGGACGGTTCCGGAATCATGATCATGGCGATCGTGGGCGGAGCCATTATCCCGGTAGCGCAAGGTGCGATTGCCGATCGTATTGGCATTCATCATGCGTTCTTTCTGCCGGTCATCTGTTACCTGTACATTCTGTTTTTTGCCTTGAGCGGATCGAAGCCGAACAGCCAACGTTACGCGAAGGCATAGTGGGCGCCCTAAAGGGCGGAAACAATGGGCATCCCAAAAATCCAGGTGTGCGTCGAATCACTGACGAGCTTTGGCATTTGGTAAGATAATTCGCGCGGAAGTTTTTGGAGTTTCTGAACTAAAACGATTTAACCGATCATGGGGCAAATTAAGACGCCTGGCCAAAAACCAGCCGTGATTACGCTGAAGGCCGTCGCCCAACATATAGGACTTACTCCAGGCACGGTATCCGCGGTTCTGAACGATTCGCCGTCGGCGCGTTCCATTCCGCAAGAGACCAAGAACCGAATCCATGCGGCCGCCAAGGAACTCAACTACCGGCCCAATTTTTTCGCCCGCACTCTGCGCAACAAGCGCACCTACACCATCGGAGTGATTGCGGAAGAGATTGGCGACTCCTACAGCTCGCCGATCATCAGCGGCATTGAGCAGTATTTGAGGCAGCGCGATTATTTCTTTCTGACGGTGGTTCACCGGCACGATCCCGTGTTGCTGAGTCGATATTCTCAAATGCTGTCGGAGCGGGGAGTCGAGGGGATCATCACGGTGGACACGACTGTACAGGAGGCGCCGCTTCTGCCCACGATTGCCATTGCCGGTCATAAGAAGTTGAAGGGCGTCACGAACATTGTCCTCGATCACGGACGCGCGGCCGTTCTGGCTCTGAACCACTTGAAGGATCTGTCCCACGAACGCATCGCTTTCATGAAGGGAAATCTCCTGAGCTCGGATGCGAAGGACCGATGGGACGCGATCTGCGAGGTGGCCGCACAGATTGGGATGAAGATTGATCCGGAGTTGACCGTGCAGATCGACACGGATGATCCGACGCCCATGCTGGGTTATCCGTTTGCCAAGCAACTGCTGGCGCGCGGCAAGCCGTTTACGGCGGTGTTTGCCTACAACGACATGTCGGCGATCGGCGCGATTCGAGCTCTGCAGGAACAGGGACTCCGCGTCCCCCAGGATGTCTCGGTGATGGGGTTCGATGACATTCCGGGTGCTGCATTTTATACCCCGAGTTTGACTACGGTGCGACAGCCGTTAAACCGAATGGGAGAGGTGGCGGCGCAAAGCCTGCTGGAACGAATTGAGGGGAAGAAAGATTATCCTTCCGAAATCGCGATCGAGCCTGAACTGGTGGTGCGGGAATCTACGGCGAAGGCGCCCGGCTCCTCCTAGAGTCGCAGTTCCGATATAGTAGCCGCATTGCATGCCAGCCCATTCATGCCCCCCTCTGACCCACCAAACGCCTCAATCTCCGCCAAAGCGCTAACGTTCGCTGCCTACGCGTCGTTCGTGCCGATTGGGATCGCTACCGTGCTTCTCGGTCCCATGCTGCCGACGTTGTCCGCGCGCTGGTCGCTGAACTATTCTCAGGCAGGCGCTCTGTTTACGGCCCAGTATCTGGCTTCGACTTTGGCGGTGGCACTTTCGGGCGTGCTGGTTTCTCGTTGGGGATTTCGATTCGCCATCAAGGCTGGCCTTCTGCTCATGAGTGCGGGCGTGGCATTGCTGCTGGCCGGTCCAAGGACGATGGGGATCCTGTGCATCGGGGCGTATGGAGGCGGTCTGGGGCTGGCAGTTCCGGCGGCGAATTTGCTGGTGGCGGAAGTGAATCCTGGCCGGCGAAGCGCCACGCTGAATCTGCTCAACTTCTGCTGGAGTGCGGGTGCGGTGGCGTGCCCGTTTCTGGTGGCGGCGGCCGCGAAGAGCCGTCAGATTCCGCTCTTCCTGGCGGCGGTGGCGGGGTTCGCGCTTCTGGTGGCGATTGGGATCGCAGCCATGCCCGCTTACATTGTCGAACCATCTGCGACGAAGGGCGCTGGTCAGAACAAGGGTGTGGCAATTCAATGGAAGCACGGCGCAGTGCTTATCCTGGGCGCGCTGTTTTTTCTCTATGTCGGCATCGAGAACGGTTTCGGGGGATGGGTCGCATCGTATGCGAAGAGTCTGGGAAGTCTGACGCCCGCCCTGGCGCTCATGACTCCTTCGTTCTTTTACGCCGCGCTCATGCTGGGGAGATGGCTGGCGCCGCTGCTATTGCGAATGACCGACGAAATTCGACTAGTGCAGGGGGGGTTGCTGGTCGCTTGCGCGGGTATGGCGGGCCTGGTTTTGTCGCACGGCCTGCGTGGGGTGGTGGTGAGTGCTGGCGTCGCGGGACTGGGCCTCTCTTACGTTTATCCCATTACGATCTCGCTATTGTCCCGGGAATTTGGGCCAGCGTCGTCGCGGATTGGGTCTTTCATGTTCACGATGTCAAACATCGGAGGCGGGCTGCTTCCCTGGCTGGTCGGCGTTTCGTCGAATCATTTCGGTACCCTCAAGGCAGGACTAGCCGTGCCGCTGATCGGATGCGCGGCCATGTATGGTCTATATCTGAGAGAGTGGAAGGCAGCGCCGGCAGAAGCAGGATTCTAGGCCCGGGGCGAAGGTCCGAATTGCGAACGGGAGTGAGCCACGCCATTGCCATCCTGGGAAAATAGTTCCTCCTGTGCACGCAAAGAGGGGTTCCCTGGCTTCTGTCATCTCGGCCTAAGGGTCCTGCGGCGCAGGAATCCGACTGAGGTCGGGGTGACTGGCAGCATCCCCGGCTTAGAATCTGATCATCATGCACGATTTCTTTCGTACCCCGTACAATAGAGAAACCCCTGCCGACTACGACTCATCCAGTAGTGGAGCAGATCGAGGTCCAGGAACCCACGGAGGCTAGCGAACTAGATTGGACGGATACGACGAGGTAGCGGAGGAGAAGGAGCAAGACGTGCGTTTGAGCGAGGTCAGGAACGTCCTGACATTGGAAGAGATTGGAAACCTCGCGGCAGATGGCGGCCAGCCCGCGGAAACGCTGATGAACGTGGTTGCGCTCATCGCCAAGAGGTTTCGGACCGATGTGTGCTCGGCGTACTTGCTGGAACCGGATCGCGCTAATCTTGTGTTGGCTGCCACCGTCGGACTTCGCAAGGAGTGTATCGGTAGCCTGCGGATGGAGGTCCATGAAGGACTGACCGGCCTGGTGGCGGAACTGGTGCGGCCGGTTGTCGTGCAACAGGTGAAAAACCATCCTCGGTTCAAGTACTTTCGGGACGCGGGCGAGGATGCATACCAGTCGTTCCTGGGTGTTCCCTTGATCGATCGGGGTGTGCTGCAGGGTGTTCTCGTGGTGCAAACCATAGAAGCCCGCGTTTTCAGCGAAAACGAGGTTCGCATGCTAACGGAGGCTGCCACCCAAGTCGCTCCGGTAGTGAGTGAAGCTCGGACTCTCGATCGCTTCATCGCCCCGCTGCAGGAGCGGCTGTGGACACTCGCGCGTAATTTGTGGTGGAGTTGGGACCACAACTCTTCCAGCCTGTTTCTCGATCTCGATCCGGCCCGCTGGAGCGAACTCAATCACAATCCGGTTGCGCTGCTGAGCGAACTTCCTCTCGCCAAGCTGGAAACCCGGGCCGCGGAGCTCATGCTGCATAGCCGGGTGAATTACGCGTATCGCCGCATGCTGGAATATCTGGAAGCCGATCGGACTTGGGGTGCGCAGCGCGCCGGCGTGCTGCGACCTCACCCGGTGGCATATTTCTCCGCGGAATTTGGTCTGCACGAGTCCCTACCGGTCTATTCCGGCGGCCTGGGAGTACTGGCGGGAGATCACATCAAAAGCGCGTCGGATCTCGACATTCCGCTGGTGGGGATTGGTTTGTTCTATGGCCAGGGATATTTTCGGCAGCGGCTCGATGTTGGCGGGTGGCAGCGGGAAGAATACCTCAAGACCGACGTCAATCAAATGCCGATGGAGGTAGCGATCGGGCAGGACGGCCGGCCGGTCGTCGTGGAAATCGAGACGCGCAGTGGCCGGATTCGAGCGAAAGTCTGGCGCGTGAAGGTGGGACGCCGGGATCTGTTGCTGCTTGATTCCGACGTGGAGGGAAATGCTCCCGAGGACCGCCAGCTTACGTCCCGCTTGTACGGCGGAGACCTCCGCATCCGCATTCGTCAGGAATTGCTGCTGGGCGTGGGCGGCCTGCGAGCCCTGAAAGCGCTGGGGATTTCTCCAGGGGTTCTTCACCTGAACGAAGGCCACAGCGCGTTTGCGGTGCTGGAAGCGGTTCGCATGAGGATGGAGGAGGAAGGTATCTCGTTTGAGGCAGCGGTGCCGCGAATTTCCCGCGAAGTGGTGTTCACCACGCACACTCCGGTGCCGGCGGGGCACGACCGGTTCGACGCGGGTCTGGTCGAGGAGCACATTGGACCGCTTCGCGAAGCGCTTGGACTCTCCAAGGAAAGCCTGTTGGGACTTGGCCGTGAATATCCCAGCAACGCGGACGAACTATTTTGCATGACGGTGCTGGCGCTGCGACTCTCGCGACGCGCCAATGCAGTTTCGGCGCTGCATGCCGAAGTGTCGCGCGCGATGTGGACCGGGTTATTCCGTGACAAACTGGAAGACGACGTTCCCATTGGACACATCACCAACGGTGTGCACGTTCCGACGTGGCTGGCCCCGCAAATGTTCCGCCTCTACGATCGCCATCTGGGAACGGACTGGCACCAGCGGGGCAGCGAGGCCAAAATCTGGCTGGGGATCGAGAACGTGGACGATGGCGAGCTTTGGGAGACGCACCTCAACCTGAAGTCGCAGTTGATCGAGTTCGTGCGCCGGCGGGCAGTCGCTCAGGCCGAGCGCCGGGGAGAATCGCCGGAGGTCTTGCAGCGCCTGGAGCGCGTGCTCAGCCCGGATGCTCTTACCATCGGATTTGCCCGCCGTTTTGCGACCTACAAGAGAGCCAATCTGATCCTGACGGACATTGAGCGGCTGGCTTCCATGGTCAATGACCCGAACCGCCCGGTGCAATTTGTGTTTGCCGGCAAGGCTCATCCACTGGACGAACCCGGCAAGCGAGTGTTGCAGCAGATTGCTGAGTTGATGCGGGATCCCAAGTTCAGGGACAAGTTTGTGTTTGTGGAGGACTATGACATCAACGTGGGGCGCCACTTTGTGCAGGGCGTCGATGTCTGGCTCAACAATCCTCGCCGGCCGCTGGAGGCTTCTGGCACGAGCGGCCAAAAAGTGGTGCTGAACGGCGGCCTGAATCTCTCCATTCTGGATGGCTGGTGGGCCGAGGCGTTCGATGGCGGAAATGGGTTCTCGATCGGAACCGGCAGAACGCATTCCAATATGAGCGTTCACGATGCCCGCGACGGAGAAGACCTGCTGCGAACACTCCGCGAGGACGTGATTCCACTGTATTATCAACGCGACCGCGATGGTCTTCCGCGGGGGTGGATCAAGCGCATGAAGCGGACGATCCGTACGCTGGGCTGGCGCTTCAATGCCGATCGCATGGTGATGGATTACACGCTGAAGTGCTACGTTCCCGCAGCGGGGGGAACTTCCAGCGAGATGAGAGCCAATTCGTAAGGTCTGCGCCGAGACGCATCAACGCGCGGGCGGAGTGTATGGCGGAGTGCGCAGTTCGCGCTAACCCTTCTGCGTGAGAACTCCCTATCAACCGGGAAGAACACGGATTTGTCTACTCTAGGTGCTGAATCAGAGGGACCGCAGGAAAGGCAGAATTCCATGTTTGTTCCACGGATTGTAGGACGGTTATGTTTGTTGATTGGGGGGAGTTGTATCGCTGTGCTGCCCTCTGGGGTATTCGCCCAGACAGCGTCCGCGGATGCTCCCACCGCTTCCGAAAGCCCGCTTGCCATCGATCAAACTTGGCAGAAGGCCAGCGCAAAATATGAGGCTGCGCGCGCGGCGCTTCTTGAAAGCGTTGATCGCAGCAATGCCAAAGGGCCATTCCGTCCCGACTGGGAGTCGCTCCAGAATTACAAAGTTCCCGAGTGGTATAGGGACGCAAAGTTCGGGATCTTCATCCACTGGGGCGTTTATTCCGTTCCTGCCTTTAGCAACGAATGGTACCCGCGGCTGATGTACGTCGCAGGCTCGGACGAATACAAACACCACATCGCCAAATATGGCGCGCAGGACAAATTCGGCTATAAGGATTTCATCCCCTTGTTCAGGGCGGAGAAGTTCGACCCTGCAGCGTGGGCCCGCCTCTTCAAGGAGTCAGGCGCGAAGTATGTAGTTCCTGTGTTCGAGCACCACGATGGCTTCGCCATGTATGACTGCGGAGTTTCGGACTGGACCTCTACGAAAATGGGGCCGCATCGGGATTTGTGGGGGGACCTGGCGAAAGCAGTCCGGGCCGAGGGGTTGCACCTGGGCGCGTCGTCGCATCGCGTCGAGCACAACTTCTTTCTGGGAGTCGGGCGCAGCATTCCGTCCGACATCAACGACCCGAAGTACGCGGATTTTTATGGGCCGGCGCACCGGTGGGTCGAAGCCAAACAAGGCACGCCGCTTTCCAACGATTTCACCTATGTCTCCAAGGCCTGGACTGACGATTGGCTCGCCCGGTCGGCTGAAATCGTCGAAAAGTACCACCCGGAGATCATGTATTTCGACTGGTGGATCGGCCAACCGTCCGTTCGCGAGAACCTCACTCGCTTTGCATCGTTCTATTACAACGAGTCTTTGAAGCGTGGCGGGCCGGTAGGGGTGATCAACTACAAGGATTATGCAATGCACGAACAGGCTGCGGTGCTTGACATAGAACGCGGCCAGCTTTCGGGAATTCGGCCGCTCTACTGGCAGACCGACACTTCCATTAGCAACAAGTCCTGGGGTTACGTTGAGAACGATACGTTCAAGTCGCCGCAGTTTGTGGTTCACCAGTTGATTGACATCGTCAGCAAGAATGGCAATCTTCTGTTGAACATCGGTCCGCGTTCCGATGGCACCATCCCCGAAGAAGTGCAGGAGGTGCTGCGGGATGTGGGCTCGTGGCTCAAGACCAATGGCGATGCGATCTATGGCACTCGAGCCTGGAAGATATACGGCGAAGGCCCCACTCAGGTGACCGAAGGCTCCTTTCACGATACCGATACCCAAGCGTATGCCGCGGAAGATTTCCGTTTCACGCAGAAAGGCGACACGCTCTATGCGATCGAGATGGGGTGGCCTTCCAATCGCGAGGCGGTGATCCATTCGCTGGGCCGGACGGTCTTAGGGGATCGAGCAAAGATCGGATCCGTTGTCTTGCTCGGTTCGGATTCGAAGCTTGCGTTTGACCAGCGAGAGGACGGACTGCACATTCAACTGCCGGAGCAAAGCCCAGGGAAGTATGCGTATTCGTTTCGTGTCCTGCTTAACTGAGGCTGCAGAAAGTGCACGCGTCCGCGCGTTTGACGTCTGACTCCAACCCCTCGATTTCGATGCCATCAGCCTCGGAGATTGCGGTACCGGGCGCGACACATTCGATGAGGGTTCTCTAGACCTGGAGCACATCGCCTTCGCGCGCAACCATTTCATACAACACCGGATTGACGAAGAATCCGATGAAGAGGCGGGAGATGAGGCCGGCCACGATGACGATGGCAAACGGTCTTTGCGTATCGGATCCGATGCCAGTGGAAAGAGCGGCGGGCAGTAATCCAAGGCAGGCGACGAGAGCGGTCATCATGATGGGACGGAGCCGAAGCAGCGAAGCTTCCCGAATGGCCGCGCGAATTTCCATTCCCTCCTGGCGTAACTTGTTGATGTAAGAAACGAGGATGACCGCAGTCTCCACTGAAACCCCAAGCAACGCCAGAAGACCCAGGACTGAGGAAACGCTGAAGGGAGTGTGGGTGAGCTTCAGCGCAACCAGCGCTCCCACCGGTTCCGTCATAATTACGCCCAGGGCGATGGTGACGGGGAATTTGAAATTTCCGTAAAGCGCGAACAAGATCATGAAAATCAGGACCACTGCAAGTGGGCCAATGAAGTACATCTGCGATTTGGCCTCAAGAAACTGGCTGTATTCGCCGCCCCATTCCATGCGGTAGCCCTGCGGCAGGGTCACGGCCTTTTTGACAGCGGCCTGGCCATCTCGTACCGCCCTCTCCAAATCACGCCCCTCGACACTGTATTGCACGCCGATGTAGCGAGAGTTATTTTCGCGATAGATAAAGGACGCACCGTTTCCCTGGGTAATATTGGCAAGTTGGCTGAGCGGGATCTGCTGACCGTCGGGTGTGCCGACCAAAAGATTTCCGATCTCATGAGCGCTGCTGCGGAACTGGGGTTGCATGCGGACCACAAGATCGAACAGCTTCTCTCCTTGAATGACCTGGGTGACCGCCTGTCCACCCACTGCGGCTGAAATTACAGCTTCTACGTCTGCAACATTGATCCCATACCGTGCGATCTTGTCGCGATCGACATCGACCAGCAGGCTGGGCTGGCCGAGTTCGCGCACAACCGTGAGCTCGGTGAACCCGGGCACATTGGAGAGTGTGTTCTTGATCTGGATCGCTTTGTCCTGCAACACGTTCAGGTCTTCCCCATAAATTTTGACCGCCAAAGAACTCTTGAGGCCGGTCAGGGCTTCGTCTACGGCATCCTCTGCCGGCTGGGTATAGTTGAAAATAATGCCGGGAAAGGCAGTGAGCTTCTTGTTGATCGCTTCGATGAGCTGTTTTTTCTCGCTGATCTCGCCGGTCCAGGACTTGTCTTTGTATGGCCTCAGGCCGACGTAAAATTCGCAGTTAAAAAAGCCGGTGGGATCGGTGCCGTCGTCGGGGCGTCCTAGCTCTGAACCCACCACCGTGACCTGCGGGTAAGACATCAGAATGTCGCGAATTTGCGGAGCAATGCTGCCGGCCTCTTCGAAAGAGATGGTGTAGGGCATGGTGGCCCGCACCCAAAGCGCGCCTTCATCGAGGTGAGGCATGAACTCGCCGCCAATGAAGGGCACGAGCAGCAAGGTCGCCCCGAAGATCAGAGCCGCAATTGCCATGGTGGTCTTGGGCCGATCCAGGACCCAATCCAACTGGACGGCGTATTTCCGCTTCATCCATTCGAATGCGCGATTCGGCTTCTCGTGGACGCCCTTCTTAAACCAATAGGAGGCGAGTACGGGGATCAGTGTGAGCGTCAAGATGAGCGCACCGACCAGGGCAAAGGACATGGTCTCAGCCATGGGATGAAACAGTTTCCCCGAGGGCCCGCTGAGCGCATAAATCGGCAGATAACCGGCGAGGATGACGGCCACCGAATAGAAGATCGGCCGGTCCACATCTTTTGCAGCCGCGAGAATGACTTCGTTCAGGTTGTACTGCTGTCCCTCCCGTAACGCCAATTCGCGGTAAATGTTTTCAATCATCACCACCGTGCCGTCGATGACAATACCGAAATCGATGGCGCCGATGGAGAGCAAATTCGCGGCAACGTCGTGCGCGTGCAGCACGATGAAGGCAAACAAAAGCGAGAGGGGAATAGTGAGGGCTACAATGACGGCGGCGCGGAAGCTGACCAGGAAGAAGATCAGCACGATCAAAACCAGCACCATACCGCGAAGCAGATTCGCTTCTACCGTGTCGGTGGTCAGGTCTACCAATTCGCTACGGTCGTAGTAAGGATGAATTTTGACGTCAGGCGGCAGGATCTGGTGGTTCAGTTCTTCGGTTTTGGCTTCCACTCCCTTGAGGACGTTCTGCGTCTGTTCCCCACGCAGCATGAGGATGACGCCCTCGACGGCATCGTCATTCTTTTGGAACCCGAATTCGCCGAGCCTGGGGGCATGCCCGATGGTTACATCCGCGACATCACGCACTCGGATGGGCACGCCCTTGTTCGCGCCCACTACGATGTTTCCAATGTCATCGGTGTTCCGTACCAGTCCGATCCCGCGAACGTAATAAAACTGTCCGCCCTGCGAATAAAAACCGCCACCGGCGTTCGAGTTGTTGGCCGCCAGAGCGGCTGTGACTTGGGGAATCGTCAGGTGGTACCCGTAGATGCGCGCCGGGTCGAGCAGCACCTGGTATTGCATCACGGTTCCGCCGAAGCCTGAGTCGTCAGCTACACCGTGGACCGATCGATACGATCGCTCAATCACCCAACTTTCGATCGTCTTCAGTTCCTGAGGGCTGCGGTCAGGACTTTCGAGCACGTAGCGATACACCAGGCCGCTGGGGCTGAACAGGGGCGCAAGACTCGGGGTCACGCCTGTCGGCAGTGTGGCCTGAGAGAGTCGCTCAAAAACAATCTGTCGCGCAAAGTAATCGTCTGTTCTCTCCTCAAAGGTCAGGATCAGATCGGACAGCCCATAAAGCGAGATGGAACGCATCACCACCGTGTGCGGAACGCCGTTCATCTGGAGTTCAAGCGGAAGGGTCACCAAACGTTCGACTTCTTCCGCTGCGTGGTCTGGCCACTGGGTGATGATCTCGACTTGCGGAGGCGAGAGGTCGGGATAGGCGTCCACCGGCATCCGCTGAAATGACAGGATTCCGCCGACCGTGATGAACGCGGTCAGCATCAGTACCAGGAACCGCTGCCGCAGTGCCGCTTGGACTATTCGGTGGATCATTCAGATGTCGTGGATACTATTCTTGCCAGAGTTCCTTGAAATGCTTGTCAAAGTCTGCCCACACACCTAGCGCTGCAGCGAATTCGCAAACTGCAGGAACAAGCTGCCATTTCCGATGACTTGGTCGCCCGCTTTCAGCCCGCTGGTAATCTGTGTCTGCCCATTCAAACTTTCCCCAAGGGTCACCGAGCGTCTGCCAAACTGGTTCGACGATGCCGCAGCATAAACAAAAGGCTGGTTCTCAGTGTCGCGAAGCACGGCAGCATCCGGGACAACTATGACATTTGCAATCGAGCCTGCATTGACGGTCGCTACCACGTACATGTCTTTCTTGAGTTTCTCGCCCGGATTGTTAGTCTCGATGCGCGCCTGCAGCGTCCGCGTGCTCGGATCCAGCGAAGCTGCCACGTACGCAATACGTCCATGGAACACTTCAGGATACGTATCCGTTTGAATCGAGACCTGATCCCCAACGCGCACGTAAGGCAAATCTTTCTGATAGACATTGACCAGCACCCAGACGGTGCTGACGTCGGAAATCATGAAACATTGCGTGGTGCCGGGCTGAATGAGTTGACCTGCAGACACATCCTGCTCAACGACTAAGCCACCAATCGGAGCTTTTACTGGAACCTCAAAGGAAGGCGGAGCTTTGACAAGTGCGTCGGGATCGGTGACTCCCATGACTTTTAATGCCGCTTGCGCGGCCACCAGGTCGCCGCTGGCCTGTATCTCGGCCGACTGCGCCTGCTCCACATTCTGTTCCGCAATCGCGTGATGCTGGAATAAGTCCTGGGCACGGGCGTTGGCCTTTTGTGTCAGGGCGTAAGCATCTTTGGCCTTCAGGTAGTTGGTGCGGAGCTGCGAGTAATCTGGACTTGCCACGAACAGCATGGGGTCGCCCTGATTTACTTTCTGGCCGGGAACGACGACGATCCTGCTGACTGGTCCACTGACCTGTGTAATGACCGGGGTCGTGCGAAAACTGTTGTACGCCACGGCTCCGGTCAGCCGGAGAGACCGAGTCAGGGATGTGGGCTGCACGGTCAGTACCTGCACATGCGACATCTGGTCTTGCGGAATGGTAAACAGTTCGGGATTGTTTGAGTTTTTCGCTCCGCCCGAGTTCGCGGAGGCATTCGATCCTGAGCTATTGCAGGCAGCGAGCGCCAGCATGATCGCCGATACGGCGGCCACTGCTGCCAACCGTTCAAAAAGATGCTTGCGCATGCTCATGGAAGGTTCCTCGTCCCCACCGCTTCCTTCAACTGCTCCAACGCGGTCATGTAAGAGGCCAGCGCCTGCCGATAGGCCAACTGAACCACGCGATAACTGCGCTCGGCGTCGAGAAAATCCAACAGGCTGGCAGCGCCGCGTTTGTAGGCATACTCGCTGATATCGCGCGAATCCTGCGCCTGCTTAAGATACCCGGAAGTGTAGAGTTGCACCACTTCATCGTTACTTTTGACCGCCTCGTAGGCATTGGCGACATCGGAGAGAACGGTGTCGCTGGCCGCTTGCTGCTGTTCCTGAGCTTGCGCGAGCGCATAACCGGTGCGCGCGATTTCTCCCTGATTGCGGTTGAAGATGGGCAACTCAAAATTAGCGAAGATGGAAGCGGTGTTCTCCCCGGAGACGTGGGTGAAATCATAGGTGCCGTTTACGTCGACTTTGGCGTTGGCTTTGGCCAGCAAGATCTGGCTTTGCGCCGCCGTGACCCCCAATTCCGCAGCTCGGAAGTCGGGGCGCTCGTGCAGCGCCTTCATCTGCAAGTCTTCCATTTTCGCCTGAATCGGCTGATAGGCCAGATCTCCAATCACGTCGTAATCGGCCGGTACCGCGTTGTACCCGAGGAATTCACGCAGTCCGACCAGCGCCTGCACTTTCGCCAGGCGGGCGGAGGACACGTCAGTCTGAAACTGAAGGAGTTGGATCTTGATCTTTAAATAGTCGCCTTCGCCGATGTAGCCAGCTTTGAACTGCGTCTCGCCAATGTCAACGGTCTGCTGAAAGCTTTGCAGATCCTGAAGCGCGAACTGAAGAGTGGATTCCGCCAGTAAAACGCTGACGAACTGCTGGCCAACGTTAAAAGCCAGAGTTCGCTCCGCGTCGGTGACCTGAACACGAGTGACGGCTGTCTGATCGCGAGCGGCCTGCAGCCGCCGTTGCCGCTTGTGACCGCGTTCGAAGAGATACCCGATTCCGATATCGAACTGCTGCGTCTCGTTGAGATTTTCGCCGGAAAAGTCCTGCGGGCTGAAAAATGGGATGAACTGGGTGTCAGCGCCGAACGTTGGATTTGGGCGGAGGTTCGCAGTGATCTCCTGGGCCTGATTCTGGAGAATCAGAGTTCGAGTGGCTCTTATGGAATGGTTGTGCGCCAGCGCCAGATCGATAGCCTGATCAAGACTGATCAGCGTCGTGTTCTGCCCATGGCCCGCCCCCAAAAATAGAAAACACATTGCGGCTGGGGCGAATATCCGAAAGTGCCTGGAGCACATAAGGTTTGAGATCAAAGCGCACTGAATGTGGCGCAACAGATCTCTAACGGAGGCTCAAAACTAACGAGCGCTTCGCCAAGCTCCGTCGTCCGTATCATCCTCATATGTAAGACTGCGACTCGGGCTTAATGGATGTATTGTAATGCACCGCGGCTGACGATTCTGCAATCGGGCTCTCGGCACCCATGCCTTCAGGCGAACGTGCCGTTCATGGCTGGACGCCGGCAACAGAAGCTCATTCGGCATTCGGATATTCGTACCACCAAGAGCATCTGCGGGCGGTAGCCCAGTCTGCTCGTTCGTTGCCTTGCACTGCGCGGGAAAGTGAACGTCGTCACTAACAAATATGCGGAGTATGTTCACACGGCGGGCCTAAATCAGAATCTCGAAAAACGGAATGAATAGGTACCAAGGCAGCGCAGGCATTCGCTTCCATGGCAGCGGGAGCTATTGCTCATTGAATTCCCGCACCGCGCAGTGGGAGACTGGCTTCTCCTGCAAGAGGAGTTCTGTGGCCTGCACTCGCCGGTCGGAGTGAAACCAGCGCTGCATAACGTTGTTGCAAAGAAAGTTGGCCAAAGAAAGCAGACTCATTCCCTGATGGTGAACCATCCAGGATTGGACGAGATCGTACCGGGCGCGGCCGCGAGGGGGAGTATAGTCTGCTGCCTCATAGAATCCGTACGGGCCGAACCAACCCTGAGCATCCATCCGGCGCAGATTTGAAAGGGCGCCTTTAGGATCCACATTCAAGGCTAGAAATGTGGAGTACGGTGAAACGACCAACCGCCCTGGTCCGGTTGTTTTCAGCGCCAGGTTTGGCACCCCGAAAGCTTCGTAGTGATAGTCTCCTGCTTCATTGCGCTTCGAGCAGGCAGACTCAGAAATGCCCCAGAGAATACCTTTGCTGGCAGCGTATGCCTGTTGCGATCGTACGGCGGCCACGCTCGCACGGTCGAGCAATGTGTTGGGATAACAGCGCATCCAGATCGAAGGCATTAGGTACTCGAACATGGTTCCCGTCCACGAGAGCAAAACGGGGTGGCCGTGATCGCGCGTGAACGGCCGCTCAAGCCGGAACCAGCACTCCTGTGGGATATCTTCCTTCGCGATTGCAATGAAGACCGCCGTTCGCGGCTCGGTGGCCAGCAAGTTGTAACAGTAGGGTTGTCGTTCTTCGGAATGGGTGTCGAAGCCCACCGTGAGCAGCAGACGCTGCCTATCCAGCAAGAACGTAAAGTCCATGGCATTTGCCAGGCTGCTTGACTGATCGCTTGTTTGCCGCAGGTGCTCGGTCAAGCGGAGTGTATTCTGCAGCGCCTCCGCCAGCATGAGCAGGAGGCGCTCGCCTGCCGTCCCAATCCCATTTCGAACAGATCGAAGGGTATGACCGAGACGCCTCTCGAGGTCTAAAATCAAGTCGGGCAGTTGCTGCAACGGGACATCGTCAATGATTGCTCCGCCCCGCTCCAGTTCATTTCGCAGCGCTGCGAAATCAGGGAGTTTCCAGGGCATATACGCTTCCACCAATTCGTGGACTTTCCGCACTCGCAAGCGTGTTTGCTCGCGGAACCATGCAATATCGGGCGAGATGTCAGACGCAGGCGGAAGGTTCTTTGGGTTCAGAACTTCCTCCCGGAAATTCAAGACAGAGGTCAGCCAATCCTCGTTTTGGAACTCCGCTTCGCAGCGCGACAATGCCCGCTTCGGAAGGGACCGCAGTTCGACGAGGACCCGGAGATGGTCGAGCACGCCCTCGGCCAGGGTTCTTGAAGCAAGCGGCCGACGCATGACATCCAGGCATCCTTGGTGCAGAGTCCAAAGAGAGGCTACCAGGTTGCCGCTGTCGACCGACGAAACGAAAAATGGCGGCTTGGGTTCGAGAGTGCGGGTTTCATACCAGTTCATTAGGTGGCCGCGGTACTTGGAAAGGCGGGCTATGGTGCCCAATGTCTTCTGCGTCAGTTCCACCAACTCCGGGACCGTGATATAGCCAAGTTCGTTCGCGACTTGCCTCGCGTTCAGAAGAAGGCCTGCGTTAGTCGGGGATACGCTGGCCGCCACCTTGCGCGGTTTGTCCTCAACGTTATCCGGCACGAGCCAGTTGTGCTCTTGGTTAGAAAATTCTGCAAAGTATCGCCAGATATACAAGGCGGACCTGTGAAGCATCCATTCATCCCCGCCGGTAATCCTGGGCACCGATTCGATCGGAGACGCATTGAGCCAGAGAACGAAACCTTTGCTGCCCGCCCAAAGCGCAAGAATGGGAAGCGCGGCCAGCAGCGAATGAGGGCGCGTGAACCAAATCAACAGGCCCAGGCCGGCTGCCAGAAGAGGCATCCAGTCGATGTACCGGTCGATCTGAGTGCGGCGCTCTCCAAGTTCTGTTTCGGCGGCCGTTTCCCACTCAAGCAGGCGCTCGCGCGTAACCAGACGCCGGACCAACGCCCGCATGACAGCGTCGAGAGACAACATCATCTGGTGTGCCAGAAGTGTCAACGTAAGCAAGACGGAAAAGTTGGTTGCAAAGAGGTTGCTCAGTGCGTCACGGGCGATTCTCCCTCGGCGCGTCACGATGGCGCGAGTCAGCCCGAAGCCAAACTCGACCCACGCGGGAACGAACAAAATGCCAATCGCGGCGAGGGTCCACAGAAGAGGGTGGTCCATCACAAACCAGCCAAACAAAAACAGCGCAAAAGTTGCGGGTTCGACCAGGCTCCGACGCAGGTTGTCGAAAATTTTCCAGCGCGAAACCAAAGAGATCGGATTGGGAACGCGCGCGCCCGATTCATCCGGCACACGGTCCGTCAGCCATTCCACAATTTGCCAGTCGCCCCGCAGCCAGCGGTGTTTGCGGCGACTGTAGGCGCTGTAGTGCGAAGGATAGTCCTCGATTACCACGATGTCGGTGGCCAGTCCGGCACGTGCGTATGCTCCCTCGATCAGGTCGTGACTTAGCAGGGCATTCCGAGGAAACCGCCGGCCAAGAACGCGTGCCATCGTATCGACTTCGTAAATCCCTTTTCCGGTGAATGTACCTTCGCCGAACAGATCCTGGTAGACATCGGAGACGGCGCGGGTGTAAGGGTCAAGGCCGGTCTCGCCGGCGAAGATGGCCGCCAGTCGCGATCGTGCCGTGCTCTGCACACTAACGTCGACGCGAGGCTGCAAGATGCCGTATCCGGCGACGACGACGTTATTGACGGGGTCGACGATGGCCTGATTCAAAGGATGTGCAATCGCTCCTACCAGGCGATGTGCCGATCCGCGCGGCAGTTCGGTGTCGGAGTCGAGCGTGATTACGAAGCGGACCTTGGGCAGGATGGAAAGATCCCCGACCTTCACTGGAAAGCTGTCGTATTGCCCTCGCATCAGCCGATTTAGATCGAGCAGTTTCCCGCGTTTGCGCTCCCATCCCATCCATCCTCTCTCGCGCGGGTTGTATACCCGATGGCGATGGAGAAGGAAAAAAGAGCCCATATCCCTTCCCGGAGTATCGTTCGTTCAGTTCGCGGATCAGTGTCAAAGACAATTCCACCAGCGCGCTGTCTTCCGGCGCGGGCTTGGGTGTATCCGGCAGATCGGAGACGAGTGCAAAGTGCAAGTTGCGGTCGTGGTTGCCAAGGAAACGTACCTCTAATTTTTCCACGAGGGCGCGCACTTGTTTTTCATTGAGCAGAAGCGTTGGGATGGCAACTAACGTCATGCAATCGTCGGGAATGCCCTCCGAAAAATCCAGCTTGGAGAGCGAATCCACGGGCAACAAGTTGGTGGTCAAATAGTTCATGACCTGAACCGCCGCCTGAGAACCTGGCAGTAACAAAACCAACATCGAGAGCAGGACGAGTAGCAGAGAAATACTTGCAGCCGTCAGTAGCCAGACGGCTCCAGTGATGATGACGAACGTGAGGACCGCAATTCCCAAAAGGAGGAATTCATTCGGGTGCTGACGTAACAGCGTCCGCCCGCGTTCGCCAAAGGTGGGGTGCGAGCCGACCCTCTGACAGAGAAGTGTCGCTCCTTCGCCGACGAGATAGTAGCCAATGTGAGATTCCCGCAATTTAATCCGTGCGTCGCTGTATGTTCTATCGTGAGCCTGCCGAGCCAGAGCGAGCGCTTCCTCCGCGACTTCCAGCTGTGTTCGATCGGAGCGCTTAGCGATCTTCGACACTTTTTCGCGATACACATTCCGGCTCTCAATGTCCATCGCGGCATAGGCTCCAGCCGGATCCAGGCGCAATATTCTGTCGAAAGGGATGAGCTTCTCAAGCAGCTTCTTCCAGGAAGCTTGGCTAACCGTTTCCAAGGTGCGGATGCACGTGGAAATGCGCTCGCGGGGCGTGGACGTCGGATCGTTCATCAGGCGGCCGCCCCGGACTGCGATCTTTTCGAGCAAAACAAGCTTTAGCGATGGTACGAGGGAGCCCACCTCGTGAAACTCGAGAGGCGAGGTCTCCTCAAAGGCCAGACAAAATTCTGTGAACCTCGTCTCCGAAAAGGTGGCGTCGGTTTCTTCGAAGAAAGCATCCGCTATAGCCAGTACTCGAGGCAGGATTTCGCTGTTATTGGAGACATGGGGAATGCGGGTCAGAGGCCCAAGATCGGTCGCAACCTCGCGCACGGTTGAGGCTAGTTGCGGCGCGTTGTCCCGGAGCCAGAGCAGATCTTCCGAACTGGGACGCTTGGCGAAGGCTGCATCCACGCCTGAGAATAAGGTCTTGAAATCGGCCGCGACCTTTCGGCACCGGACCGAGAAAGTATCCGACGAGGCCCCAGGCAACCATCCCAACTGCGCGGCAAGTTCTAACGCTGCGACGCGCATAGTCCGAACCTTTGCCCCATTGCCGGGGGAAGAATGCAGCTGCTCTTCTTCCCCGATGATGCCGTGGGTCTGACGGTTGGGAACCATACTTAATGAATCCATCCTTGCCGAGTAAGTCTATCTGCGTCGATCTAAAATAGGAGCGCCTTCACCGATAACTGGCGGCCTGGAGCTCGAACATTTCCGCGTAGCGGCCGCCGAGTTGCGTCAAGGCATCATGGTCGCCCTCTTCCGCGATGCGTCCGTTTTCCAGCACTACGATTCGATCGGCCATCCGTACGGTCGAAAATCGGTGCGAAATGAATAAGGCTATTTTCCCGGCGGTCAATTCGGCAAAGCGCTGAAACACTTCATACTCGCTGCGCGCGTCCAGAGCCGAAGTGGGCTCATCGAGGATCAATACCTGCGCATCGCGCAGATAGGCTCGGGCCAGCGCCACTTTTTGCCATTCGCCACCAGAGAGATCGACTCCGCCATCGAAGCGCCTGCCCAGCATCTGCTCGTATCCGGAGGAAAGTTTTCCCACAACCTCGTCGGCCATGCTTTTCTGAGCAGACTGCTGGAGCAACGGCAGATTATCGATCAGCTCAATCCGGCCGACCGCTATATTTTCTCGTGCGGTCATCTCGTAGCGCATAAAGTCCTGAAATATGACGCCAATTTCGCGATAAAGATCTTCGAGGCTGTACTCGCGCAGGTCAACTCCGTCCAGCAACACCTGTCCTTCCAGCGGGTCGTAGAGGCGAGTCAGCAGCTTGACGATAGTGGTCTTGCCTTCCCCATTTTCACCGATCAGCGCCACCCGCTCGCCAGGTCGCAGATGAAAATTCAATCCGTTTACAACCAGGCGCGAACTTCCGGGATAGCGGAAGGAAACATTCCGAAATTCAAATCCGCGCTGGATAGGGCGCGGCGCCGGCAAAGCGTTGGGCTTCGATTCGATTGTGGGACGCATCTCGAAAAATGCGATGAGGTCGGTGAGGAATAAGGCCTGATCGGCGATCGTCGACAGGGTTGAAAAGGTTTGCTGCAGGTTGGAACTCGCCTCACGAATGGCGTTCGCCAATAGGGTTAGAGTGCCGAAACTGAACACTCCGATTACCGTCTGCCAAACCGCGAATACGTAAGCCGTGTAGTAGCCGGCAGTGCCGATCGCGGAAAGGACCGAACCGGTCGTTACCTTCCGGCGCGCTAGGGCAACGTCTTCTTCGTACACCTGAGTTGAAAGCCCTTTAAATCTCCCCGCTAGGAAGTCTTTTAGGCCAAACAGCTTCAATTCCTTGGCTGCTTCCTTGCTGCCCCCCAGAATGCGAAGGTAGTCGAGTTGGCGCCGAATGGGAGTCTGGCGAAAGTTCTTGGCGTATCCCAGGAACGCAAAGTGAGTTTCTCCCACGAAGGCCGGAATAACACCGACGATCAGCAAGAGCAAAAGCCAGGGCGAAAACACCATGATCGAGATCGACAATGTAATCGTGGTAATCACCTGCTGGATGAGGCGTCCAATCGCCTGGATCATGAACAGGCGGTCGGTAGCCTGAACCCGGGCTCGCTCCAGGCGGTCATAAAAAACGGGATCCTCATAGGCCATGAGGTCCAACCCGGCGGCATGCTCCATGACGCGAACACTCACGTGGTGCGTGTACCTGCCCGCGAGCAGAGCATCCAGGTAATCGATCACACGGCCGAGTACGCCGGCGGTCACGGCGATGGCAAATTCCACGCCGACCAGCCACCACAGCCGCGCTCCGGCCGGCTGATGAGCAGTGAGGACGCGGAAGATATTGTCGATAATGAGCTTAGAAACCCAGAACAGTGCGGGCGGAAGAAGAGAGGCAATCACTCGGCAGATGAGGCCAAGCACGACGACTGTGCGCCCGGACTCCCACACAAAACGTAGAACAGATGGAACATTGCGGAGCGCCGAGAAGCGCTCCCGCCATCCGCCCCAGAACTCAGGTGCCCCGGTCATAAACGCGATCCCCACACTTGGTAGCCAGAGGAATCACCTCCGGTATTTGAAAACGACGCGACCCAGGTGTCAATCGAACTGGCGGATACTCTCAGTACAGCCGAATCAATTTCAGGCAAGCCAAGCTGGCTGATCGACACCATCAAGCGACGGTTGGATGAAGAAACAGTGTTTACGGTTGGTCCGACGAGAAAACCCCGGGAAGTGCAACTCGATGCGATGATCGCTAGTATTTATGGAACCCTGCTCGCTCCATTCCACGCTGCGCTTCCGCGGTCTTCATAAAGGTGTCCCAGACAAACCGGCTTCGCAGATTCTCAGCCATCAACAAGATGATTCCAGTGTCAATGCCAATCACATCGGAATCATACCAGTTCTTGAGGGGATTGAAGGCGTTTACGAACCCGTACTTGGTCCAAGCCGCGGGATAGCGGCTTCGGATGGTATTCAAAACACGCATAGTGGCTGCCGGCAGGAAGGGCAACGCCCCCCCGGCTGCGCTCGGAACAACGGTGCCATCAATTGGTCCCATGGCGGGAGGCCCGCCCCAAGCGACATACCCGTGCTGGGAGTCGGAGGCGGTAATTCCCCACAGGTCCTCGCTATAATCGGGGTACTGCTTGCCTAATTCAATGCAAAAACGCCGATGGACTTCAGTGGCAGTCACCGAATTCTGAAAATAGTCAGCGTATTTGTCGCGCTGGCCGCGAAAATCGAACCACGCCTGCGAGTACTGATGTACAAAGAGTGGCGCAAACGACCCGATATACCGCATGCCCTCATATTCAAACGTCAAACGCTTCCATGCGTTCCAGGTTTCCTGCTTCAAGGGATAGGCGGACGACCCCATGCCCAGCAGATACATCATCATCAGCTCGCTGTAGTATTCCCATCGAGAGGGAAGAAATCCAATCTCTGGAGTCCATCCGTGGGTTAGCAAGGACGTGTCTTCCGAGAGCCAGGTCCAGTCCACGCGGTTGAAAATCAGATTTGCAAGTTGTGCGACTCCCGGATTGCGAAAGTGCTGGCGGCAGGTAAGTACCCCGCACAGGAGAATAGCCGTATCCACTGAAGACACCTCGGAGTCGAACATGCGTTCCCCGGTTTCGGGGTTGGCGAAGTGGTAAAAAAAACCGCGGTGGTTGGGCAGCTTCCTCCACAGAAAGCGCAGAGTGGCGAAGACCCTCTGGAGCGCATCTCCGGCGGAGATGAAACCGCGCTGTTCTCCAATGCAGAGAGCCGTAAGACCGAAGCCCGTCGCTGCAATGCTGGCCGCCTGTGCTTGGTTGTCGTTGTGAACGTTACAGCGGTCCTTGACCATGCCGGTTTTGGGGCTCCCTTGTTCCCAGAAAAAAAGGAAACTTGCGTGCTCCAAATCGTTCAGAAACTGATCGTCTTCGGCTGATAGAACCGGTGCCCCAGAGGCACTGCCAATTGGAGCAGAGGTTTGCGCCTCGGTGTACGAGGCTGCCAGAAACTCTGCAAAGGGTAGGCAAATACTCGTCCCCAGAACCTGACGCAGGATCTGCCGGCGCGAAACCAGAGGGGGTTTGACATCAGTCATGCGTTTACGTTTCCGTTGATCATGGCAATTTAGGAAGAATAACCCAACTCAGCTCGATACCATTTACGGACGAAGCATAAAGGATAACAATTTCCATGTTTACAATATCCATTTAAGGACTAAAGTTAACCGCCGCTGCCGCACCTGGGGGAAACGTTCGAGGCTAAGCCGTCATCATATAGATGCCCGTTGATAATGTGCACATGACTCGTTTTCACAAAATCGAGACTTGGACCGCGTTGCTTGTCGCCGTTCTGCTTACCGCCAGCATCCTGGCGCTCATCCGCTGGCAGAGACAAAAGACGATTTCGCTTCGGGGAGCCGTCCTCGTCCAGAATTCGGATCCCCGAAAACAGCAGCCGATCCCGGGAGTGGCAGTTTCTGCTGGCGATCTCGCTTCGTCCGAGGCCGTTTCTGACTCCTCGGGATTCTTCGTTCTTAAGCTGCGTAAACCAATTCGCAGGGGCAGCGCCATTGTTCTCGGGTTTCGCCACCCACAATACCAGCCGCTTGACCTGAACGATTTTGTCGGAGACAAGCTGTACGTCGCCCATCTCCTTCCGCTGTCCACTAAAACCGCTTCGGCGACGCAACCGCAAGTTAAGGTGGCCAACGTGCGGATAAGATATGCGATTAACGCCATGACTGAGCTGAATGTGGGGAGTGCAACTAAGACGTTCCAGATTGAGAACAGTGGGAACGTGCCTTGCAAGGGTCAGGGCCTCTGCTCACCCGACCGTAAATGGAAGGCAGCCGTCGGTTCGGCTACTTTGGATGCTGGTGTGGGCAATCAATTTCGCAACGTCCGTGCGTCGTGCATTGCTGGCCCTTGTCCCTTCACAAGAATTGACTCGGACCACTCCTCCCAGGGCGGCCAGATCCTCATGGTCTCGGCGCGTGACTGGTCCGACACCGCTACTTTTCTGGTGGAGGCCGAGGTCTTTCGCCCCATGGTGAGTCAGGTGGAACACTGGTCATATCCGGCCATCTTCGGGGACGGACTGTCCTTCACCCTACCGTCCGCTGCACAGAGTATCAGCATTGAGGCGGACCTCGACGGGCAGACCATCGTTTTTCCACTGGGACCGCCACTGCTCTTGAGTTGGGCCACCTGCGATGCCGGCGCCAATCTCGACAGAGGGCGGGTCTACCGCTGCACGCCTAAGCCCGGATATCGCTTTGATTAAGCTTTTCTTTGGACTTCTAAGTGCCGGTGCATCCTTGAACGCGGTCGCTGAGCCGGGCGATATCCCCCGGTCGCCAACATCAGGTTTACGGCGTTACCGAACATGTCGCCGACAACCGCCTCGGCTGCACCGCCGCGTCTTCCGATCCCGAGGGATTCCTGATCAGCTCCCAGCTACGACACTCGAACGGCAGCCAGCTGAACTCCGACTTGCCTTCGCTGGGTACGGATTTCAGCGTCCCGATCTTCCTCTTCCAAGGGCGATGGCTGCTGGCTTGCTGGCGGAGAGGGAGGGATTCGAACCCCCGATACCCTTTCGGGTATGCCGGTTTTCAAGACCGGAGCCATCAACCACTCGGCCACCTCTCCGTATCGTTACCAGACGAGACGCGCGATCCGTCGCTGCTGGTTAGTTTACAACAGGGGCGGTGAATTTCAGGGCTTGGGAAGCAGGCCGAATGCTCTGGAATGAAATTCCATGACCTCGTCGAAGTGCGACAGAAAATACGTCAGACTGTGGTCGCCGGGGTAGACGTGATATTCGTGCTTCACGCCTTTTGTTTGCAGTTCGTCATGCAAGGCGGCCGCTCCTTTTTCGAAGCCGTAGTTGTCATCCTGGCCGCAGTTGAAGTAGATGGCGAGCTTTCGCAGAGCTTCGCTATTTCTCTTCGCTAGAACAAATGGACTGTTGTCCTTCCAGTGGGGCAGGTTGATCGGCTTGCCGAACACTGCGGCGAGCACTCCCGCCAGAGGCGCTCCGGCTCGGGATGCGGAGTCCAGGGCTTGCGGCGATTCGGTGATGAGCGCGGCGCTCTGCGCGCTCACGGCGGAAAAAAGTTCAGGATGCGTAAAAGCGAAGCGCAATGCACCGTAGCCACCCATGGAGATCCCGCTAATGGCGCGCCCAGCGCGGCCAGGACGGATCCGGTATTTGCTCTCGATGTGAGGCAGAAACTCCTGCAGAAAAAAGTCGTTGTAGCGCACGGCGCCGTCGGCGGAGTTGATATAGAAGCTGCGCCTGCCTTCGGGTGCGACGATCAAGAAATCCCCCATCTTGTGCTGGTTGCGGAGATCCTCGAGCAAAGTCCAGCCGCCGCTATTGAAGAGGGTTTGCTCATTGTCGCCCAGGCCGTGCAGAAAATAAAGCACGGGATATCGCTTTGGGGGGTGCTGCGTCGCGCCTGCATCGTAGCCGGCGGGTAAGTAGACGCAAAAGCGGACCACTTGTTTGAGGATATGGCTGTTCAGGGCGCTGCAGTCGATGCGGTTCTGAGCGGTCGCAGAGGCGCCAGCTATCAAAAAGGACAAGAAGATAAGCCTGAAGGCGCGAATCATGCGAGTGAGTTTACTCGTAGCGCAGCGCTTGCACGGGATCCAGTTTGGCGGCGCGTCCCGCCGGATACAAGCCCGAAATCAAACTGACGAAGAACGAGAATCCGATCGCTAATGCGACCAGCCACCACGGGACCGCCCAGAAATTATCTGGAGTAAGAGACTCGCGCTTGAGGTAGACGTTGGTTCCCAAGTTGATGATCCGACCGATGGCCCAACCGAGCGCGACTCCGACAATACCACCAACGATTCCCATGGCGCCGGCCTCGGCGAAGAAGAGCTTCTTTACATCCCCGTCGCTAGCCCCGATAGCCTTCATGATGCCGATCTCGCGGCGGCGTTCGAGAATGGCCATTACCAGTGTGTTGACGATTCCGATCGATGCAACTGCAAGCGCCAAGCTCCCGAAAATCAACAGGAACAAGTCCAGCACCCTGAAAAATGTGCGCAAACTCTGGCTCGCATCGAGGAGTCGAAAATGTGGTAAATCCCATTTTCTTGATGGCATCCTCTACGACCTGGACCTGAGCGGATTCTTCACGCGCACGCTGACCGAGGAGTAAACCGGCTGATCGCTGGCGGCGCGCGAGATTTCACGCAGATCGGTGGGCTGCATCACGTGGAGACTTTCGGCCAGCTTCAGCGGCAGGAATACCTTGGCGCGGGTTGGACCGCGCATGCTCTCCGGGTCGAGATCGGCGACGCCGACAATCTTGAGCTTCTGTTCGCGCGAAACGACGGAATATGCGGCCCCAGCGAGATCGCTATCCCTGGAATTCGCCGCACCCGCGCCGGGAGGTGACGGCTGCGCCGGACTGGGCGCACGTTGTGCGTAGCGCATCGTCAATTCCTTGCCCAGCAGGGGCTTGGCAAGATCGGCGACGTTGGTCTCATCGACCCCGCGAGTGGGGATTTTCCCCAACAACTCCTCGGCAAACGTCTTTTGCAGAACCACTTCGGGCGCTGTGTCCGAAGAAAAAAAGCTACCCTGCATGCCTTCGAAGGCATCGTTGGATTTTGCGGATGAGGGCAGCGCCGAGATCATGGTGAGATGCGGCTTGTCTTCGTAACGCAGCTCCGTAATGAAGCGGATATCAGGATACGCTTCGAGTACGTTGGGCAGATGCTCGATCTCCAGCCGCGCGGATTCGTCAAGGACGCGGCTTTCGCCGGGAGCAGGAGCGCTGCGTTCTTCGCTACGATCGCGGCCCATGCCGCGCAGATCGCGGCGTGAAGTAACTACGACGGTATCGAAGAGTCCCGATTTCACCAGCCGGCGCGACGCTAATTGTTGCAGACCAATGCCAAGTGACAGCATGGCCACGAGAGACGCTACGCCTACCGAGATTCCGATCGTGGTCAGCGAATTTCGCAGCAACGACTCGCGCAGGTTCCGCAGGGCGAGTTCGGTTAGATCTGAAATCTTCACGGCTGTCCTCTTCTGGTAGCGCGAATACCACCGGCGGTGGGCGCGTTTGGCCGGTCGTCGATCAGCTTCCCGTCCGCGAGGAAAATCATGCGTTGCGCGTAACGCTCGGCCAGGGCACGCTCGTGCGTCACCATCACGACCGTCATTCCCAACTCACGGTTGAATTCGCGGACCATGTCCATGATTTCGATTCCCGTGTGGCTGTCGAGATTGCCAGTCGGTTCGTCGGCCAGCAGAAGCTGCGGACGATTGATGAGGGCGCGCGCCAGAGCTGCTCTTTGCTGTTCGCCGCCGGAAAGCTCGCTGGGACGATGGTTCATGCGTGCCCGCAAACCCACTCGCTCCAAAGCTTCGCTAGCCAGACTCTGACGCTGGCTGCGATCGACCTCCGCAAAACGGAGCGGCAGTTCCACGTTCTCCGCGAGCGTCATGCTGGAAATCAGATTGAACGACTGAAAGACCATGCCTACAACATGCAGCCGGTACTTGGCCAGGTCTTCGCGCGAGAGTTTTGCCAGATCACGGTCCTGAACGATGACGCTTCCCGAAGTCGGGCGATCGAGTCCGGCAATTAGGTTCAGCACGGAAGACTTGCCCGAGCCGGAACTCCCGAGAAGCGCGACAAACTCTCCAGCGCGAACCTCGAGCGAGACGCCATCGACCGCGCGGATCAGCGTCTCGCCCATGCGGTAATGACGGCAAAGATTTTCGCTGCGGATCGCGACGGTACCGCGCGTCGACAGAAACTGCGGGGGCTGTCGTCATGGGGGCTAGCGCATCTCTCCTCGCAGCACGCGCAGAGCGTCGCCTGCCTTTACATCGCCGTTCTTGGTGTCCGTGCCGTTGCCATTCACGGCGACGGCGTCCCCTTCTCCGGGAGCCAGGAATAGATTTTCTTCGACTCCGTGTTGGCGCGTGTAAAGGTCATAGTAGCGGCCGCGCGCGGCATAAAGCTGGGCGTGCGTGCCCCGCTCCATGATCTGGCCTTGTTCCATCACCATGATCTGGTCGGCACGGCGAATCGTCGACAGCCGGTGCGCGATTACAAACGTGGTGCGTCCCTGCATCAGATAGGAAAGGCCCTGCTGAATCATTTCCTCCGATTCCGAGTCGAGACTGGAAGTGGCTTCGTCCAGAATCAGGATGCGGGGCTCCGCCAGAATCGCGCGGGCAATCGAGATCCGTTGCCGCTGTCCGCCTGACAGTTTCACGCCGCGCTCGCCCACTACCGTGTCGTACTTGTCGGCAAACGATTCGGCGAACTCGTCGACGCGCGCGATCCGGCATGCGCGCATGACTTCTTCCTCGCTGGCCTCTGGTCTCGAGAAGGCGACGTTCTGACGGATCGTTCCATCGAACAGAAACGATTCCTGTAATACGACTCCCAAGCGGGTGCGGAAGGAATCGAGCCGCACAGTGCTCAAGTCCACTCCGTCCACGCGGACCGTGCCCTTCGAAGGCACATAGAAAGCCGAGATCAAGCCAATCGTCGTCGACTTTCCCGAACCTGACGAACCGACGAGCGCGGTCACCGTTCCCGGCTCAGAGCGAAAAGAAATGTTGCGCAGAACATCGTGGGTTCCGTCGTAGCTGAAAGTTACATTTTCGAATTCGACTGTGCCCACGATGTCGCGAAGCTGTACGGAGCGTTTCGGGTCCTGATCCTCCGGCCGCTCGCCCATGATCTCCTGGGTTCGCTCCAGACCAGCCAACGCCTCGGTGAGTTGAGTGCCAATGGACACCACCTGCATGACGGGAGCGATCAAAAAAACGAGCAAAAAGTTGTAGGAAAAATAACTGCCCGCGGTCAGAGTGTGGGCGACCATCTGACGCCCGCCCACGTACATCGTGGCGGCTCCGACCACTCCCAGCAGCACGCTGGCGGAAAGGCCCATCAGCGACGTGGCGGTCAACGTACGCATGACGTTATCGAGCAGCCGGCGCACGCCACCCGCAAAAATCTTCTCTTCGCGTTCTTCGGCGTGATATCCCTTGATGACCCGAACGCCGCCCAGAGACTCGGTCAGGCGTCCTGTAACTTCGGCATTGATCTTGCCGCGTTCGCGGAAAATGGGGCGGATCGTCGCGAAAGCCTTGTTCAATGCGAGCGCAAAGCAGCCCAGGGATCCCACGGCAATCAGCGTGAGCGGCGCGCTGATGCGAAGCAGAAGAGCGAGCGCAATGCCGGCCGCGACCAACCCTCCGGCAAAGTCCACCAGGCCGGTTCCCAGCAGATTGCGAACGCCCTCTACATCGCTCATGATGCGTGACACCAGAGCGCCGGTTTTGTTGGCATCGTAAAAAGCTACGGGCAGGCGGGAGATGTGCGCTTGCACCTGCTGGCGAAGGTCGGCGATGAGGCGCTGCGCCGCTTTCGACAGCAACTGGGTCAGAGAAAAAGAAGTGACGCCCTGGACGAGCGTCGCCAATAAAACCGACAAAACCAGAGGCCGCAGCAGTCCGGTCTGATGCTTAGTCACCACATTGTCAATCAGAAATTTCGAGGAATACGGCAGCACAAATCCCGCGAGCTTGTTGATCACCATCAGCACGAAGCCGAGCGCGAGCAATGCGCGGCGCGGACGCATCAACTTCCAGACTTCGGGCCAAACGGCCTTCAGGCGCTGGATCTTCGGGGGCTTCGCGGCTTCTTTGGCGGGAGAACTCACTCTACTGTTTGACTCCGTAGGACTCTGATTCGCTTCACTATTACTGCATTGTCACACATCCAGCGACCAAGCGGCGCCTGTGACAGGGCGCGCGCAGACGTTGTATGCTCGGGGCGTGTCCCGTCCGTCTGCGCCGGAGCGTTCCCCGACCCTAGGCCTGTTGCTGGGCCTGTTCATTACCCTGTCCACGGTAGTGGCTTATTCGGCCTACATCACGTGGCAGGTGACCGGCTTGCGCAAGTTGCAGACCGAACTGGTGGACCGCAATCGCAAAGATTCTCTGCAGTTGCTGAGAATCCAGAACGATCTCAACTTGCTTGCCGTAGCCATGCGTGACATGGTGAGCAGTGACGAGCCCTATCCTCTGACCGCGTGGTCCGCGCAGTTCCAGCGGATTCGAACTGATCTGGACGATGCAATGCGTCTGGAGGCGGGATTTGCCGCCGCCAGCCGAACTCCTGAGCAGAGCGCGTTTCTCACAGGATCGTTCACCCAGTTCTGGGATGCTGTGGACCGGGTCTTCGCTCTCGCGCATGACGGCAAGGAAAAAGAGGCGCGCGAGCAGATCCAGTTGTCACTTCAGGAGCGGCAAGCGGCGCTGAGCACGGCTGTGGCCCGGTTGCTGGTGCAAAACAGCGAGAATGAGGAGCAAGCCGGCCAGCGCATCGTTCAGATTTACGACCGGGTGCAGCGGCAGGTCTATGTTTTTCTGGCTGCAACCCTCTTGGCGATCCTGCTAAACGGTCTTTCAGTGATTCGCTGGAACAGGCGACTGTTCGCGCGCCTCGCCGAGGTTTCCGAGCGCCGTAGCGAACTAGCGCAGAAGCTGATTGCCACTCAGGAATCTACGCTGCGGTATATCTCGCGCGAACTGCACGATGAATTCGGCCAGATCCTCACTGCGGTTGGGTCGATGCTGCGTCGCGCGGGGACGCATGCGCCAGAGGGATCTTCGCTGCGTGCTGATTTACTCGAAGTTCTCCAGATCGTGCAGACTACGCTGGAGAGCGTTCGCAGCTTGTCGCAGGCACTGCATCCCGTGATGCTGGACGAGGCCGGATTGGAGAGCACGCTCGACTGGTACATCCCTACCATAGAACGACAAACCGGAATTGCCATATCCTATGAGAAGCAGGGTGTGGCGTTTCCAGTGGATGGCGGCGCCGGGGTGCACGTCTACCGCATCCTGCAGGAAGCTCTGAACAATGTGGCGCGGCACTCCGGGGCCAAGCAGGCGTGGGTGCGTTTGCGTTTTTTGCCGGATGCTCTTGAGTTGGAAGTGGAAGATCATGGAGTCGGGTTCGCGGAGCATCCGAACAAGCGTGGGATCGGTTTGGTAGCGATGCGGGAGCGTTCTGAGCTGATGGGCGGGCAAATTGTTTTTTCGCGTCCACCGGACGGTGGAACGCTGGTACATCTGGACGTTCCGAGGGAGAAAGCAGAGTCTTATGGAAAAGAAGATCACAGTGTTGCTGGTGGATGATCACAGCCTGGTGCGGCGCGGCTTCCGTCGCATGCTGGAAGATGAATCCGACATGGAAGTTGTAGGCGAAGCGGGCACCGGCGAGGAGTCCATCAAAATCGCCAAGAAACTTCATCCTCAGGTGGTGGTGATGGATTGTGCCCTGCCGGGTATGAACGGCCTGCAAGCCACGCGGCAGATCATGGAAGACACTCCGGATACCGCGGTTCTTATGCTCAGCATGCATTCGGAGAACACGTGGGTGCGGCAGGCGATCGAAGCCGGGGCCAAGGGATACGTTCTCAAGAACGCTATGGACCTGGAACTCGGAGCAGCGATCCGCAAGGTTGCCGCTGGGGAAACCGTATTTGATCCGAAGGTCGAGCAGCGCTCGGTTTTGAAGGGGGAGCGTAGCGCCGCCCTCACGCAGCGTGAACTGGAAGTGTTGCAGATGATCGTCGACGGCAAGTCGAACAAGGAGATTGCGACGGCGCTCGATCTCAGCGCCAATACCATCGCCGTTCACCGCGCAAACATCATGAACTCGCTGGGAATTCATAAGACTGCGGAACTGGTGGTGTACGCTATTCGCGCCGGACTGGTGAACGTTCCGTGAATCGCAGGTCGTTCCTACGGGGAATGGCAGGACTGGCGTCGTGGTCGCGGTTGTCGTCGCGGCTGGATTTGCTCGTGGGGCAGAGTGGAGCAGCGGCCTTTCCGGGCTTTCGATTCACCGATGTGACCAGCCAGGCGGGAATCCAGTTCGAGCACAACAGCGGAGCCTTTGGTGGCAAATTCCTGCCCGAAACCCTCGGTTCCGGGTGCGCATTCTTTGACTATGATCGCGACGGCTGGCAGGACATTCTACTGATCAACGGTACCGACTGGCCGGGCCACAAGAAGCGTCGCACTACCCTGCGGCTCTATCACAACAACGGCAACGGCACTTTCACTGATGTGACTGCCCGCGCAGGGCTCGACGTCGAAATGTACGGCATGGGCGCGGCGGTTGGCGACTACAACAACGACGGCTTCCCTGACATTCTGATCACTTGCGTGGGACAGAACCGCTTGTTCCGCAACACCGGGAAAGGCACGTTTGTCGATGTGACCAACAGCAGCGGACTGGGAAAGCGCGAGGGATTCAGCACTTCGGCATTGTGGTTCGACTATGACCGCGATGGGTTGCTCGATCTTTTTGTCTGCAACTACGTGAAGTGGTCGCCGGAGCACGACGTGTTCTGCAGCCTCGACGGCAAGCACAAATCCTACTGCACTCCCGAAGCGTATCGCGGAGCCACCTGCTGGCTCTTTCATAACCGAGGCGATGGGACGTTCGAAGATGTCACGGCGTCAAGTGGAATCTTCGAAAGCAGTTCCAAATCGCTGGGAGTGGCTCTGTTCGATGACAAACACGATGGCTGGCCCGACCTGCTCGTGGCCAACGACACCCAGCCCAACAAGCTCTATCGCAACCAGCACAATGGCACATTCAAGGATGTCGCGGTGGAGGCCGGGCTCGCTTTCAGCAGTGAAGGGAAGGCCCGCGCGGGCATGGGAGTCGACGTGGCGGACTTCGATAATTCCGGCACGCCTGGCGTTGCCATCACGAACTTCGACAACGAAATGATCGGACTCTACCGTCTGAGCGGCAAGAGTTTCGAAGACATCGCGCCGCAATCGGGAATGGGGATCGCCTCCAGGAACAGTCTCGGTTTTGGCTGCGCCTTTCTGGATGTGAACCTGGATGGCTGGCTCGACTTCGCCGTGGCTAATGGACACATCGACGAGACGGTGCGCAACATTCGCGGCAACGTGGGATATGCGCAGCCGCCCCAGCTGTTTCTCAATCGTGGCAAGGGAATGTTTAGCGAGGTCGCGGCAGAAGTTGGCGGGAGCTTTGATCAGCCGAAAGTTGGCCGCGGGCTTGCGTATGCGGACTTTGATCGCGATGGCGATCTCGATCTGCTAATCACCACCAACAACGGACCAGCCTATTTGTATCGCAATGATCAGCTTACGGGGAACCGCAGCATCCGTTTTCGTCTCGTGGGAACCAAGTCGAACCGTGACGCGATCGGCGCGAGGCTGCGCGTCTTTGCCGGCGATATGACCCAGTCTCGGCTGGTAAAAGGGGGTTCCAGCTACCTGTCGCAGTCCGAACTTCCCGTGACCTTTGGCCTGGACAAGCGGGACCGCATCGATCGCGCGGTGATCGATTGGCCGAGCGGACGAACGGACGAATACAAGAATCTTGCGGCAGGCCGCTGCTATGAGTGCACGGAAGGGAAAGGCATCGTCCCGCAGGATGGCTACTGAACCGAATTAGCGATCGAGGGTTTCAACACGTTACCGGTCGCCATCAGATCAATTTCTACAGAATCGTTGACTCGCAGGAACAACGTGCTCGGATTTTTCATACCCCACTTCGCATAGGGAACCGTGAAGTGAACCGTCGCAGTCCAACGGTCTGCAGACATCTCCACGTCGGCCGGAACCGTGATCTCGCGGTCCACTCCGTGAATGCTGAACATGCCGTGCACCCGCACGGAAGACTTTCCCTGACTCGCAACGGGGCCTTCGATTCTGTCCGGATGAAAAGCGATTTCGGGATAGCGGTTACTCTCCAGAATTTCTTTGTTCATCTTGCGGTCGCGCATGCCGCTGCCGCTCTCGCCGCTTCCAGCATCGACCACGATCTCGCCGGAGATTTTTCCTGATGACGGCTCGAACTCTAATGAGCCGCGCTTCAACTGAAACGATCCATGCACGGTGTGAAGAACGTCGCCGAGAGTGAACTTGACGGAGGTTTGCGAGGGATCAAGCTGAAGTGCTTTATCCTGAGCCGGCGCTGAGATGACGAAGGCGGGCAATAGAGTTGAAACGGCCAACCCAAATCTGCGCCAGCCAACACGCCTGCAAGCTTTAGCAGTCTGATTCATGACGTTATGCGGTTAACAACCCCCATCCTAAAGTCAGACCATCCAATGCAAGGTGCAAGGGCGACAGAACTCCCACATGCAACTCCAGCAACCGCCGGAAAACGTCCGGGCGTTTCTGAAAAGCCTGCAGCGTACGACGCTGCAGCCGGGGACGTCCATCGAGGGTGAGCATTAATCGCGCCATCAGAAACGGCCGCAGGGCAAGACGGCGATGTTCGTGCTCATAACGAGCCAGATCTCCCGTCCGCAGGCAGTCCGCCAACACCATTGCCTGGCTGAAAGCCAGGCAAAGTCCCTCGCCCGTGATGGCGTCGACAGTGCCGGACGCATCTCCGATCAGAGCAACATTTCCGCGGCTTACGCGCTTCAGCTTGCAGGTGGCAGTCAGTGCGCCTTTCTCGGCAGAAGCAACGTCGGCACCCTCCAGCCGGGACTTCAATTCGGGGAATCGATGCAATGCCTCTGTCAGGCGCAATTTGGGATCGCGAGAAATCAGCGCTACGCAGACTTGATCTTTCGAAACCGGCGTGACGTAGATTTCTCCACGCCGGCCCCAATAGAGTTCCATGCGGTCCGTCCAGGGCGCCACGCGATAATGTTGCCGAAACGCGTAGCGGCAATCTCTTCTTCGAAAAGCATCTAGTTCGGCCCAGCGCCGCACTCGCGACCTGCTTCCGTCGGCTCCAATGATCCATCGGGCGCTTACCTGGCGGCTTCCCAGGTGAACTCCATCCGCGGAGATACCCGTCACGGGGGTCTGCCACAAAAAGTCGATTCCCAGACTGGAGGCACGCTCGGCGATCAGCCGGTGCAACACGGTTCGCCGCACGCCCATACCTGAGGCCCCATTGGGGAACGCTGCATCGACTGCAAGGCCGGCGCTCAGGAAACGAATGCCGCGGAAAGGGTAGGAGTTCTCCGCGTTGACCGAGATCCCAAGCTTCTCAAGCGCCGCGAGACCATCGGGCATCAGGCCTTCGCCGCAGGGTTTGTCAATCGGCATCTGCGCGCCATCGGCCACGAGGACGCGGAATCCCCGCTGCCGCGCCGCAATAGCCGCCGCCAGTCCGGCGGGACCACCACCAATTACGAATACATCAGTCGAATTCAGCAACCGCCAACCTCACCACTGTAGAAGTACAAGCTCGGAACAAAATCCCGGCCCCATGGCTGCAAGCACGCCCAGCGTGCCCGGCTCTGGACGCCGGTTCTTCATGACATCTTCCAGCACTACCAAGACGGACGCGGAGGAAAGGTTCCCCACTTTTTTCAGGCAATCCCAAGAGGCGTCGAGTTGCCCGTTGTGCAGATCAAGTGCGTCTGCCGTCGCCTCCAGAACCTTCGGACCGCCGGTGTGCAGCACCCAGCTTCCGATGTCGCCGCGCTTGTGTCCGTGGTCGGCGAGGAACGCTTCCACGTCGTGTCCCAGGTGCTCGCGAATCAGCGTCGGCACTTCCGGAGAGAGCGTAATGCGAAAGCCCTTCTCGGTTACTTTCCATCCCATCATCTCTTCGGTATCGGGATAGAAGATGGATCGAGTCGCCAGAATTTCGGGCCCTGCGGCATTCAGATCGTCGCCGGTAACGATGACCGCTGCCGAGCCATCCGCAAACAGTCCTGAAGAAATTAAATTCGCCACGGAGAGATCATCGCGTTGAATGGTCAGGGAGCAAAGCTCCACCGACACAAGCGCAGCCGCTTGCGAGGGATAGGCGCGCACGTAATCCGCCGCGCGGGCAATTCCTGCCGCCCCCGCGACGCATCCCAATCCAAAAATTGGCACACGCCGGATGTTTGCCGGCAGCCCCATGCGGTTGATCAGCAGGGCGTCGATTGACGGGCTTGATATGCCGGTGACAGACGTAAAAAACAATGCACCCAGTGCGCGCGGTTCGAGCCCGGCATGGTGCAGCGCGCGGCACAGCGCTTGTTCTCCCAGTTCCTGAGCAACCTGAATCCAGATGTCATTCGCCTGGCCCCAGTTGGTGATCTCGTAGTACTTCTCCGGAGGCATCGAGAGATAGCGGCCTTCCACGGCGACGTTCCGGTGTAGCCGCGCAAGCATCTGCGGATTCCTCAGTTGGTCGCCCCAGTATTCCTGAAGTTTTTCCAAGAGGAACTTCTGGGGGTAGTAATGTTTGGGAAAGGCGCTCGCGGCGCTGGCGATTTTCATTTGTATGGATCCTGGTCCCGGTACAGTGTCAGCGCCATCACCTGCCGGACATCGAAGCTTGCTGGCTTAGATGATGCGGCGCTGTTTGCGGTTGTACCTGCGGGTTACGTGGTATTTTAGTGTATTGTCTCAGTGCTATCGGCGGAATTGTCACCCGTTTGTTAAATCAGGCTGCGGCAGCGCAGTTTAAGGCCTAACCGCGGAAAGCCCGTCGCGCCAGTCCTAGCGCTTCAGACCAAAAAGCTCCGGGCGAATGAGCGAGTTCGACCACGTCTCGAATCGCCAGCACGAAGGCGTCGAGTTGCGCGTCGGTTACCACCAATGGCGGAGCAACCTTCAGCACCGAAAAGTCGTTTCCGCAAATTTGCGTCAGAAATCCGGAATCGCGAAACAGACGCATCACCACGATCTGGCCGAACATGGCCGGATGTACGGCCCCAAACGCCTGATAAGGAATGCGCAAGCGAAGCTGGCTGGGAGCTCGAAATTCAATGCCCATCAGCAATCCCATCCCGCGGACTTCCTTTACCATTTCAAAGTCGCGGAGCGCTTCGGTCAGCCGCGCCTGCAAATAATCGCCTGCTTCGATCGAGCGCTGGCCCAGTTCTTCGCACTCCAGAACTTCCAGGGTCGCAAGCGCGGCCCGCATGGCCAGGCTGTTTTCGCTGAAAGTGGACGTATGCACGAAGGCCCGTGGCAATGACGAATAAACCGAATTGCACACCGCATCCGACATCAGCACTGCGCCGCAGGGCACCAGACCCCCACTCAGAGCTTTCGCCATGACGACCATGTCAGGCTCAACTCCGAAGTGGTGCGCGGCAAGAAAAGGTCCGGTTCGGTACATCCCGGTCTGCACTTCATCAAGCACAAACAGCGTGCCATAGCGCCGGCAAAGCGACTCTGCGGTTCGCAGGTAGTCTCGATCCGGAACGCAGACCCCAGCCTCTGATTGAATGGGCTCAACGATGAATGCCGCGAAGCGCTTGGTCTTCAGCTCGCGTTCCAAGGCTCCCAAGTCGCCGAATGGGACCGCAGCAGTTTCCGGCAGAAGTGGCCCAAAACCTTCGCTCCAGAACTTGTCGCTCATCAGCGAGAGCGCCCCGCAGGTTAACCCGTGGAACGCATGTTCGGCAGAGAGTATTCCTGCGCGTCGGGTATGCGCCCGCGCGAACTTGATGGCGGCTTCCACGCCCTCGCTTCCTGAAGAAGCGAAGAAAGCCTTCGCCAAACGGCCCCCGGCACGCTCACACAACTTCTCCGCCAGCTCCCCGGCAAGATCCGCAACGTGCGTCTGAATCATTGCCGGACCACACCGTTCCAGTTCGCACTGCAGTGCACGCACGACATCCGGATGATTGTGGCCGACATTGTGGACACAGTATCCGGAGAGGAAATCGAGAATGCACTTTCCGTCCGCGGTGAAGAGTTCCACTCCCACGCACCGCTCGTAGCGAACATTCATCTGCAGCAAGTCGAGGAGCCGCACCCATTCCCGGTTCACTCGTTGGGCATACCGTTCCGACGCGTGTGCGGCGTGCTCGATTTGGAGGGTTGTGTCCACTACGCTTCGCAATCAGAAATCAGGGTGTCACCGCAATTGAAGTCGGCGTACCCGGGAGGGAGTAGGTGTTGACCGAAGTGAGCGTTCCGCTGCTGGTGTCCACACTGAAAGACTGAACCACAGGGCTCGATTGGTTTCCGACAAACAGATATTTTCCGCCCGAGTCAGTGGCAATCACACTAGGCTGCGCTTTGGTGGCAAATGGCGAATTTGTCAGTAGGGTGAGTGCGCCGTCGGAACCGATCGAGTACGCCGCAAGATTCGTCGAGCCTTGATTGGCTACGTACATATACTTGCCAGACTTGTCGATCAAAAGCGCAATCGGCCCCGAGTATTGCTCACCCTCACCAATCGGGGAATTCGAGAATTGCGCGAGCGACCCGTCCGAGTTGATCGTGAATTCCGAGATCGAGTTGTCCAGCTTGTTTGCGGTGTAGAGAAAACCTCCGCTGGAGGCAACGGCCAGCCCGTAAGGACCCGTTCCCGTAGAGAACGGTGTGCCCGAAACCACGCTCGGAACTCCCTGATTGAGACTGAAGGCTTCGATGAATCCGGGAGACCCGGTGCCGGTCACGTAGAGAAATCCTCCCGACGGCGAAACTTGGATGTTGATCGGACTCATTCCAATCGAGAAGGGAGAGCCGGCAACCTGGGTCAGAGTTGGCGGGGAAGTGCCCGCATTGATGGCAAACACCGAAATGTTCAAAGAACCGGAGTTGCCGACGTACAGGAAGGTACCCGCGGAGTCCATGGCAAGCAGGGTGGGGGCCGTACCGACGACGGTGCGGGGCGTGACCTCATTGAGCCCGCCAGTGGTCGAAATTGTAAACAAGGAAACGTCGCCCTCGCCCGCGTTTGCGGCGAGCAAGAATTTATTTGACGGATGGATCACAATGGACCATACGGCTGGACCTGCGGTGATTGGACTTCCCGCCAGTTGCGTAAGTATGCCGGAGTTGGGATCTTCGCGATAAACAACGATCTCATTGGACGCGGGAATGGCCGCGTACAGATAACGGCTGCTGGTAGTGCCGCACCCAACCCATATGACCATGCTCGCGCAAACAAGGAACAGAGCCGCTGCTTTCTTTAGCATCCGTGACTCCTGGAGGAAGTTGAAAACGAAAAACTGGAAAATCGCTGGCTCCCGGTAACGCCGGGGACGAATGTATCTCTCTCGAGCAGTATTACCGTTGACTTCTATCATACGGGACAAGCCGTCCCTTGCGCATCCGGCACGCTGGTTTAGCTGGTGCGATGCGGAATTTCTCCAGCAAGGTTGCACCAACCTGCCCAGTGTAGTCGATTTGTTGCTTCTCAATGAAGGGCTGGTCGACGCTGGCAGAGTTCCACAGTTGGTCCAAGGCAATGAAAACCACTCAGTGGGCGGGACTCGGACGTGGAGCACCAGACGACGAGGGTTCAGGCCGAGCGCTCTCCTCGCCGCCCCCCAAAGCCAATCTTAATCGGTCCATATACACGTAAACGACCGGTGTGGTGAACAGCGTCAACAACTGGCTCACAAACAGGCCGCCGACGATTGTGATTCCCAACGGCCGATGCAGCTCGGAACCAGTCCCCGTGCCCAACGCCAGCGGAAGCCCACCCAACAGCGCCGCCATGGTCGTCATCATGATTGGCCGAAAACGGAGGATACAAGCGTCGAAAATTGCTTCTACCGGCTGCTTTCCCTGTGTGCGTTCGACGTCAAGAGCCACGTCGATCATCATGATGGCGTTCTTTTTCACCAGACCTATCAGCAGGATGATGCCGATGGTTCCAATCACATTCAGTTCGTTGTGCGTCAAAAGCAGCGCCAGGAGCGCCCCCACGCCCGCCGATGGCAGAGTAGACAGAATCGTGATGGGATGAATGTAGCTTTCGTAGAGCATACCCAGCACGATGTAGACCGTTATCAAGGCGGTCAGAATCAGGATCGGCTCGCTCGAAAGTGAATCCTGAAAAGCTGCGGCCGTCCCTTGAAAGCTGGCCGAAACGGTCGGTGGAAAGCCGATGGTGCGCTGCGCATCTTCAATCGCTTGCGTAGCCTCGCCCAGAGAAACTCCCGGCGCCAGGTTGAATGAGATCGTGACCGATGGCACCTGTCCCTGGTGATTCACAGCTAAAGGGGTATTCGACGGCTCATAGTGAGTGAACGCTGCCAGTGGCACGGGCGTTCCGTTGGTGGAACGCAGGTAGATGTTTTGCAAGGCCTCGGGAGTCTGCTGGAATTGCGGCGCGACCTCCATGACCACGTGATACTGGTTGAGCGGCCGGTACATCGTCGACACTTGCCGCTGTCCGAATGCGTCATAGAGAGCGTTGTCCAAAGTCTGTGGCGTAATCCCCATGCGGCTGGCGGTATCGCGGTCAATGACCAGCTTGGCCTGCAGTCCCTTATCCTGCTGGTCCGAATTCTGGTCGCGTAATTGAGGCAGGGTTCTCAGTTTCTGCAACAAACGCGGCGCCCAGTTGTTCAAGTCATCGAGGTTTGCGCTCTGCAGGGTGTACTGATACTGCGCATTGCCAAAACGTCCGCCAATGGTGAGGTCTTGCGCGGACTGCAAAATCAGGGTTGCGCCCGGCACAACCGCCAGCTTGCCGCGAAGCCGGTTGATTACATCGTCCGCAGACACAGCCGGGCAGCGCTGCCAAAAATGCTGCGTATGGCAAATATTGCGTTGTTCCAGCGGCTTCAGCATCACGAAGAACCGGCCCTGGTTCTGGGCGGTATTTCCGCCGGCAAAGCCAACCACAGAGTCGACCGCCGGATCTTTCATCACGATGTCCACGTAGCTTTGCATCTTGTCGCTCATGGACTGAAACGAGATATCCTGCGCGGCCATCACCCCGCCCATGATGCGTCCCGTGTCTTGCTGCGGGAAGAAGCCCTTGGGAACCTTGATGTACAGGAAGACGCTGAGGCATGCCACCAGGATGGTGACGACCAGCGTTACCGGCTGGTGCTCCAGCACCCATTTCAGCGCGTGACTGTACGTTGCCAGAAGATTATCGAAAACCCACTCGCTTCCGCGGTAAAACAAGTTGCGCTTTTCGTTCTTGGGCGGCCGCAAAAACTTCGCGCACATCGTGGGCGTGGTGGTCAACGAGACCACCAGAGAAACGGCGATCGCGATGCTCAAAGTGACTGCGAATTCACGGAACAGCCGCCCCACGATGCCGCCCATCATCAGCAACGGAATAAACACGGCCACCAGCGACGTGCTCATCGAGACCACGGTGAATCCAATTTCAGCCGCTCCCTTGAACGCCGCCTGCACTGCCTCCATGCCGTGCTCGACGTAGCGCGTGATGTTCTCCAGCACAACGATGGCGTCATCCACCACGAAGCCGGTCGAAATCGCCAGTGCCATCAACGACAGGTTGTCGAGACTGTAACCCAAGAGGTACATTCCGCTGAAGGTTCCGACCAGTGAAAGCGGCACGGCAATACTCGGAATAATGGTGGCCCGCACGGTGCGCAGAAACGCGAATACCACCAGAATCACGAGAATGACCGAAATGATCAGCGTAGTTTCGATGTCCTTGACAGAAGCGCGCACCGTCACCGTGCGGTCCATCGCAATCGTCAAGTTGATCGCCGGAGAAATCGAGGACTGTAGAAACGGCATCAGCGCCCGCACTCGGTCGACCGTCTCAATGATGTTGGCTCCGGGCTGCCGGAACACGATGATGAGTACACTAGGCTTGCCATTAGCCAGGCCGATGTTGCGCCGATCGGAGACGGAATCTTCTACATCGGCCACATCTCCCAGACGCACCGCCGCTCCGTTGCTGTAAGCAACAATCAGGGGCCGGTACTGGTCCGCGGTGAAGAGTTGATCGGTGGCGCTAAAGGAGTACGACGTCGTGCGGTTGGAGACCTGGCCCTTGGGCCGGTTCGCATTCGCAGCGTTGAGAGCGGTGCGAACCGTGTCAAGGCCGATCCCCAGTTTGTTGAGCAGCGTTGGATTCACTTCCGCGCGCACGGCGGGTTGCGCCGCTCCGCCCACGAAGACCTGGCCCACGCCGTCGACCTGCGCGAGTTTCTGCGCCAGAATCGAATCCGCGGCATCGTACATCTGCGGCACCGTCATGGTGTCCGATGTCAAGGCAAGAATCAGAATGGGCGCGTCCGCCGGATTCGCCTTGCGATAGCTTGGATTGCTGGGCAGGTTCGCTGGGAGCTGGCTGCGTGCGGCATTGATGGAGGCCTGCACATCGCGCGCTGCGGCATTGATATCCCGGTTCAAATCGAATTGCAGCGTAATACTCGTTGAGCCCAGTTGACTCGAGGAAGTCATCTGGTTCACGCCGGAGATGCGCCCGAACTGACGCTCCAGCGGCGTTGCCACGGCCGACGCCATGGTCTGTGGGTCCGCGCCCGGCAAGCCCGCGCCTACGCCGATCACAGGAAAGTCCACCCTTGGTAGCGAAGCTACCGGAAGGAAGTTGAAGGCGAGGATTCCTGAGAGCAGGAGGGCCGCCGCCAACAATGACGTGCCAATCGGACGCCGGATAAATGGAGCCGAAATACTCATTGTTCAATCTATGTCTAATCTGCCGACATCGGCTCCTGTGGGATAGGATTGCCGATTCTGTAGCGCGAAAACCTGTGTGCCAGCCGGTCGAACCACAGATAGACGACCGGCGTGGTATAGAGGGTTAGCAACTGGCTGAGCAGCAACCCGCCGACGATCGTGATGCCGAGGGGCCGGCGCAGTTCGGCGCCTGTCCCCGATCCCAGCGCCAGCGGCAGCCCGCCCAGCAGCGCCGCCATCGTCGTCATCATGATGGGCCGGAAACGGAGCAGGCATGCCTGATAGATCGCTTCCTCGGGCGGCTTGTGTTCTTCGCGTTCAGCCTCAAGCGCGAAGTCAATCATCATGATGGCGTTCTTCTTCACAATGCCGATCAGAAGAATGATGCCGATCAGCGCCACCACAGTTAAGTCATTGCCCGTGATCATCAGGGCCAGAATCGCGCCCACGCCCGCCGAAGGCAAAGTGGAAAGGATCGTGACGGGGTGAATGTAGCTCTCATACAAAACGCCGAGCACAATGTAAACCGTGATCACGGCCGCCAGAATCAGATAGGGCTCGGATGCCAGCGAGTTCTGAAACGCCGCGGCCGTCCCCTGAAAAGCGGCGTGAATACTGGGAGGTAGCAGGATATCTTTCTCGGCTTGCTGAATCGCCTTGGTTGCGTCTCCCAGCGATGATCCCGGCGCAAGATTGAACGAGAGCGTCACCACCGGAAACTGCCCCTGATGGTTGACCGCAAGAGAGGCGTTGCTCGACTGCATTCGCGTGAACGTCGAGATTGGAACCGGCGCGCCGCTGGTGGTCACCGCCGCTCCGTTGGCTGTGGGTGCGCCCGAGTTTGGCGTCACGGTGCTGGGGCGGATGTAAATGTCTTTCAGGGCATCGGGAGTCTGCGCGAAACTCGGCAGAACCTCGAGGATCACATGGTATTGATTCAACTGCGTAAAGATGGTCGACACCTGCCGCTGTCCGAACGCGTCGTAAAGCGTGTTGTCGATGGCCTGCGGGAAAATTCCCAGTCGCGACGCGGTGTCCCGGTCAATCGTGACGTTCGTCTTGAGCCCATTGTTGAGCTGATCGGTAGCCACATCGGTCAACGCTGGCAACGTTCGCAGCTTGGCCACGAGTTTCGGTGTCCACTGCGCCAGTTCCTGCGCATCTGCATCTTCGATGGAATACTGGAACTGGGTGCGGCTCACGCGGTCTTCTACCGTCAAATCCTGCACCGGTTGCATGTAAAGAGTAATGCCTTGCACCGTCGCCAGTGCCGGCTGCAGTCGGCGGATGATCGCGGAAGCGTCGTCGGAGCGCTGGTCGCGCGGCTTCAAATTGATCTGAATCCGGCCTTCGTTCGGCGTCGTGTTCGTGCCGTCTACGCCAATGAACGACGACAGGCTTTCCACAGCCTTGTCCCGCAGAATAATTTTCGCCAGTTCCTGCTGCTGTTGCGACAGAGCATCGAAGGAGATGAAATCAGGCGCTTCCGACACGCCCAGGATTACTCCAGTATCCTGTACCGGGAAAAATCCCTTGGGCACGATCACGTATAGGAACAGTGTAAGAACCAGGGTTCCGAACGTCACCAGCAGGGTCAAGGTCTGGTGCTTGAGCACCACTTTCACCGTGCGTCCGTAAAACGCAATGATTCGGTTGTAATAATCCTCCGTTACCTCGTAGAAGCGCCCCTTCTCGCCTTCCTTGCGATGCTTCAGCAGCTTGGCGCTCATCATGGGCGTCAGCGTCAGCGAAACTCCCGCCGAAACCAGAATCGTCACTGCCAACGTGACCGCGAACTCGCGGAACAGCCGTCCTACAATGTCGCCCATGAACAGCAGCGGGATCAGCACCGCAATCAGTGAAACGGTCAGCGACACAATCGTGAACCCGATCTGGCCTGCTCCTTTCAACGCGGCGTCCAAGGGTGAGTCTCCCGCTTCCAGGTACCGGTCGATGTTCTCGATCATGACGATGGCGTCATCCACCACAAAGCCGGTGGAGATGGTCAGCGCCATGAGCGTCAGATTGTTGAGGCTGTAGCCCAGCAGGTACATCACGCCAAAGGTCCCGATCAGCGACAGCGGAACCGCTACGCTCGGAATCACTGTCGCCGCGAGATTCCTGAGGAACAGGAACACGACCAGCACTACTAACGCGATGGACAGCATCAATTCAAATTCCACGTCCTTGACCGAAGCGCGGATCGTGGTGGTCCGGTCGGTGAGAATCTGCACTTTTACCGCCAAGGGTAGCGACGCCTGCAACTGGGGCAAAAGCTTCTTGATCCGGTCGACCACGCTGATGATGTTGGCGCCCGGCTGGCGCTGGATGTTGACAATGACGGCTGGCGTCAGGTTCATCCACGCGGCGAGCCGGTTATTCTCTGTTCCGTCGATGACGTTCGCGACATCGCTCAGGCGCACGGGCGCATTGTTGTGATAGGCGACCACGATCGGCTTGTACTGAACGCTGGAAAAAAGCTGATCGTTGGCCCCGATAGTGTAGGACTGCCGTACGCCATCGATTACGCCCTTGGCCTGATCCACGTTCGCCTGGGCCAGCGCTGCGCGCAGATCCTCCAGACTGAGTCCATAGGAAGCCAGCGCCGTCGGGTTGGCCTGAATGCGCACCGCCGGCTTCTGCCCGCCGCTAATGGAGACCAGGCCTACGCCGGGCAGTTGCGAAATCTTTTGCGCCAGGGAAGTATCCGCAAGGTCCTCCACCTTCGACAAAGGCAGGGAATCCGCAGTCAGCGCCAGCGTGAGAATCGGCGCGTCCGCGGGATTGACCTTGTTGTAGATCGGGGGATTGGGCAGGTCCGTCGGTAAATACGTCGAGCCTGAGTTAATCGCGGCCTGCACCTGCTGCTCTTCCACGTCAATGTTCTGATCGAGGCCGAACTGCAGCGTGATTACGGAACTGCCAAACGAACTGGTTGATGTCATCTGGCTCAGGCCGGGCACCTGGCCGAATTGCCGCTCCAGAGGAGACGTTACCGACGAAGCCATCACGTCGGGATCAGCCCCTGGATAGAACGTCACTACTTGAATGGTTGGATAGTCGACCTCGGGAAGTGCCGAGACAGGCAGTTGCATGAACGCAACCCAGCCCACCAGAAGCACGCCGACCATGAGCAGCGTGGTCGCGACCGGCCGGAGAATGAATAATCGTGAAGGACTCATGACCCTGGAACACCCGGACCTTCGCTTGCCGTGCCATTGTCTGGAGAAGAATGCCGCCCGCCGCTCGGACCCGTGCTACGCGGCTCAATTCGGCTGCCTCTTTGCAGTTTGTCCTGCCCATCGGTCACTACCATGTCGCCCGGATTGAGTCCCGCTGTGATCACCGTGGTGTCTCCCTGGGTCAGCGACACCGTTACCGGACGATCCTGCACCGTCTTGTCGGGGTTCACAGCATAAACGAAAGTGCCCTGCGGACCACGCAGAATCGCTGCCGTGGGTACGACTGTGCTGTTCTTCCGCGTCTCTAACAGCAGATTCGCGTTTACAAACTGGTTCGGCCAGAGCTGGTTGTCTGTATTGCTGAAGACCGCCTTGAGCTTAGCCGTGCCGGTCGTCGGATCAATCTGATTGTCGATCGTCAACAACTTGCCCGTCGCCAGCTTGGTTTGGTCGTCGCGGCTGAAAGCATCCACCTCGAGCGTACCCTGCTTCATGTGTTGCGAGACAGTGGGCAGCACGTCCTCGGTCAGCGTGAAGATTACGGCAATCGGCTGCAACTGCGTCAGAATCAGCATGGGATTCGTATCTGAGGCGTGAACGATGTTGCCCGGATCGACTTGGCGCAGTCCGACGCGCCCGGTGAACGGAGCCGTGATGTGGCAGTAGACGATCTGCAACTTGGCGTTATCGATCTGCGCTTGATCGGTTCGCACTGTGCCTTCGAGTTGGTCTACCAGCGCCTTCTGGGTGTCGACCTGCTGCTGGGCAATGCTGCCGGAGGGAATCAAGGTCGTGTAACGCTGCAGATTCAGCTGCGCGTCCCGGAGCTGCGCCTGGTCGCGGAATAACTGCGCCTGCATCTGCTCCAGTTGAACCTGGTAAGGACGAGAGTCAATCTCGATCAACAGATCTCCCTCTTTGACGCTTTGCCCCTCCAGGAAGTTTACCTTCATGATCTGTCCATCGACGCGGCTCTTGAGGTTGGCGGTGTTAAACGCTGTGACCGCTCCCAGGCCCGTGAGGTAGACCGGGACGTCTTGCCGCTGCACCTGCGCGGTCGCCACGGAAACGGAACGGGGCCCGGCAGCCTGTGCTTTCTGCTGTTTGGAGTCGGCACTGCTGCTGCAGCCGATGAAAAACGCGCAAACCGCGGCAACCGCGACGAGCGTCATGGCGCGCGAAAAGCGAACCTTAGTCGCGCGGGATTTTCTTTCGGAGAGTTCAGTCATAGTTCACAGGTTAGTCCGTTGCCGTTCTCTTTGGCCCAGGCTCCGCAGGAGATACAAGTATTAGACGTAAGCATTGTAGGCTCGGTTGCGGAAACTCTACCCAGGGGAGGCAGAAACTTTCGATTGCAAGGGGCCTCCCCCCATCGAGTGGCTCAGGTAGGAACCAAAGCGCAGTTGCTATGGTAGAACCGCGCTTAACCAGCATCAACTGTGGCTCTGTGGCAGGTCAAGACCGGGGCGAAGGTTTTACAAATCTTTACTCGCTTTGACTTCTGTTGACTGTCAGGGCGCGGTTAGCGCGGTCGGCGCTGGATGCCTCGTCTCATACGCCGCAATCTCCGCCTCATGCTGGAGCGTGAGCCCAATGTCGTCCAGCCCGTTCAGCAGACAATGGCGTATGAATTCATCGATGGGGAACTTCGCGCGGAATCCCTGATCGTCGCGCACTTCGCATTGCTCAAGGTCGATTGTGACCTGGTAGTCGTCAATCTGCTGCGCTCGCTGCATCAGTTCCGCAACTTCGCCCTCGCTCAGTCGCACGGCTAGAAACCCATTCTTCGTACTGTTATTGGCGAAAATGTCTGCGAAGGAAGACGAGATCACCGCGCGGAAACCGAAGTCGGCCAGCGCCCACACCGCATGCTCGCGGGACGATCCGCAACCAAAATTCTTGCCCGCGACCAGAATGCTTGCGCCCTCGTACCGCGGCTCATCCAGCACGAAGTCAGCATTCTTTTTTCCGTCCGCGCCAAACCTCCAGTCATAAAACACAAACTGGCCAAAGCCTGTGCGCTCAATCCTCTTCAGAAACTGCTTGGGGATGATCTGGTCGGTATCCACGTTGACTCGGTCGAGCGGTGCCACGCGGCCCCGATGCACTGTGAATGGTTTCATCGCGTGACCTTCCTGTCCAGCGAGTGGTTTTGGGCGGGACGCGAGTAGGGTTGGGACAGGAAGGAGTCGTTTTGGGAAGGGCGCGACTTCAGTCGAGCCGTAAGTGGGACCAAATTAACAATGGCTTTAGCCGCTGAGGAACGTGGTAATCCCATCGAACTGTACAGCCCCTGCGGGATTCTCTGCCGCATTCGCGACCTCTTCTTCTGCTCCACTATCACTGAAACTTCCAATTCCGAATGTCGGTAAAGTGTCCCGCAATCGCCGCGGCCGCCGCCATCATCGGACTCACCAGATGCGTCCGTCCGCCGCGCCCTTGCCGCCCCTCAAAATTGCGGTTGCTCGTCGAAGCGCAGCGCTCGCCCGGCTGCAAAATATCAGGATTCATTCCCAGACACATGGAGCATCCCGACTCGCGCCACTCAAATCCGGCATCCTGAAAAATCCGGTGCAGCCCTTCCTGCTCGGCCACCCGCTTCACCGTCTGCGATCCCGGCACCACCATCGCCCGCACCTTCGCATTGACGTGATGTCCTTTTGCCACCCGCGCCGCCGCCCGCAAATCTTCAATCCGCGAGTTCGTGCACGATCCGATGAACACGCGATCGATCCCGATATCCTCAATCCGTTTTCCCGGCTCCAGCCCCATATACCGCAGAGCGAGTTCCGTGGCGCGCCGGTCCGCATCCTGCAATCCTTTGATCTCCGGCACGCGACCAGTTACCGGAGCAACCATCCCCGGATTCGTTCCCCAAGTGACGAACGGACAAAGCTGCGCTCCATCAATTTCCACCACCTTGTCGAAAGCCGCGCCGTCATCAGTGGGCAGGCTCCGCCAGTACGCGACCGTCTTCTCCCATTCCGCATCCCGCGGAGCGAATCGTTTCCCCTTCACGTACGCGAGGGTCGTCTCATCGGGCGCCACCATCCCAGCCCGTGCTCCCGCCTCGATGCTCATGTTGCACAGCGTCATGCGCCCTTCCATCGAGAGCGCCCGCACCGCTGGCCCCGCGTATTCGATCACGTGCCCAGTCGCGCCGTCAGTCCCGATCTGCCCGATAATTCCCAGCGCCAGATCCTTCGCGGTCACGCCATCCGCCAGCCGTCCGTGCACGTCGATCTTCATCGTCTTCGGCGTCTGCTGCGCCAGGCACTGCGTCGCCAGCACGTGCTCCACCTCCGACGTGCCAATGCCAAACGCCAGCGCTCCAAACGCTCCGTGCGTGCTGGTATGGCTGTCGCCGCAGACAATTGTCATGCCCGGCTGCGTCAGCCCCAACTCCGGACCAATCACATGAACGATGCCCTGATCCGGCGAATCCATATCAAAGAGCCGGATGCCGAACTCTTTGCAGTTCTGCTGCAACGCTGCAATCTGCTTCGCCGCAATCAGATCGGTAATCGGAGTCCCGCGCGGTTCCGTGGGAATATTGTGATCCACGGTGGCCACGGTGCGCGCCGGTTGCCGCACCTTCCTCCCGGCAACTCGCAGGCCGTCAAACGCCTGCGGCGACGTCACCTCATGAACCAGATGCAAGTCTATATACAAAATAGGCGATCGCCCCGCGGGTTGCGCCACCAGGTGTGCGTCCCAAATCTTCTCGAATAATGTGCGCCCTGCTGCCATGGATAAGATTCAAGAAACGGTAACAATCAGTTTTTCACAAGCGCCAGATGTGAGCAAGCCGCGGGAAGTCAGCATTTTGCCAGAACATCCATGTGGGGACAGTCACCCTCGGCTGTACGGTCGAGCGAAGCTCGACAGGTTCTGATGAGCTGCGCTCTACCACACGCGGGCAAAGACGCTTAGCCTACAATCGTTCCGATGCAGAGAAAAATATTCTGGACGGTCTTCATGCTCCTCGGGCTGCTGGCTGATTTCCTGCTTCCGTTCTGGTGGGCCTGCGCCGCCACCATTCCTATCCTTTTCGCCGCATGGTGGATAGCCTACCGCAGCGACTGGTTCTAGGCAGCGAAGGATCAATGGCCCGGGTTCATTAAAGAGAACCAAACTCGCGGGGCGCATGAATTTGCTGCGGCTTGAAAACAAGAAGAGCGCTCAAGAAACATAACGGAGTCGCGGTTGTAGAGTCGTAATCTGAATCGAGTCTCGCACTGTTGAGGGCGTTCCGGATGAAAATAGTTGCACATTGACGAGATCAGTAGAGCGGTGTAAGTTAGCGCGGCGTTTGGACTGCAAGAAAAAGAGATTCGGTACAAGGAGTCAATATGCTGGCGAAGAGAATGAAAACTTTTCTAGCGCTTGGAATCGCAGTGATCGCCTTGCTGACTTGGTCCCGCTTTGCCGACGCACAGCGCATAAAACCAATCCCGCACAGGGAGGCCGCCCGCTCGCAGCCTCAGTCTCGGCTCAACAATCGCCGCGCAGACTCGCCATGGACCCCACTTACGAACCAACCTACATTTATTGACACCGTTAATTGCGCTGGCGCTGCCAACCCGCTGCTGCTTACCGATGGCACTGTTATCGTGCAGGAAGGGGGCTGCCAGAATTGGTGGCGATTGACCCCCGATAACGCTGGCAGCTATGCGAATGGAACATGGACCCAACTCGCCTCATTGCCAGCTGGATACAGCCCTCTCTATCATTCTTCCGCCGTACTGCCCGACGGCAGGGTCATCATCATGGGCGGAGAGTACAACTTCTTTAATCCGGTCTGGACCGCTCTGGGCGCGATCTACGACCCTGTTGCCAACAGTTGGACGTCCGTAGCGCCTCCTACCTTTTTTGGCGGCTGTTGCGGAATTGCCGCACAAACCATTGGCGATGCCCAGAGCGTCGTGCTGGCAAACGGAACGTTTATGCAGGCCGATTGCTGCACCACCGACGAGGCTCTGCTCGATGCCAAGACCTTGACCTGGACTCCGACTGGGACGGGAAAGTTCGACGTGAACGACGAAGAGGGGTGGACGCTCCTTCCGAACAAGAAGGTACTCACGGTCGACGCCTACGTCTTCTCGTACGATCCCACGGGTACGAATTCGGAAATCTATAACCCCAGGACGGGCTCCTGGTCGAGCGCCGGCAGCACGATCGTGCAGCTCTGGGATTCCGCGGCGGCTTGCGGCGGAGTAGACTTCTCCACGGCCGAGGTAGGCCCGGCTGTACTGCGTCCCGACGGTACCGTGTTCTACACCGGATCGGACACTTGTCAGCTTTCTGACGGCACTCCACCTGTCTTCGCCAACGGCAAGACCGCGATCTATAACTCCAATACCGGGAAGTGGACCCCCGGTCCGAATTTCACGGGCGGAAATGATATCGCGGATGGGCCAGCGTCGCTCGAAATCAACGGCAAAGTGCTGATGATGGCGAGCCCCGGCTACGGGGATCCTCCTTCCACCTTCTTTGAATGGGATGGGAAAAAGCTGACAGCCGTTCCCGGAACCCCCAACGCGCCAATTGATGGATCGTATTACGGAAACATGCTCATGCTTCCGAACGGACAGGTCCTGCTAACCGATTTCTCCGACGACATCGAACTCTACACGCCCAGGGGAGGCTACCAGCCCGAATGGGCGCCGGTCGTTCTCGCCTTTCCGTTTTTGGTCCAGCCCGGCGGCTCGTACCAAATCTATGGGTTCCGGTTCAACGGCATGTCTCAGGGCGCCGCGTACGGGGACGACGTGCAGGCTGCGACCAACTATCCGTTGGTGCGCATCACCAATCTCCGCACCGGCCACGTGCGCTACAGCCGCACGCACGACCACAGCAGCATGGCAGTCGCGTCGAATGATCTTGTCTCCACGTATTTCGACGTTCCGGCCGGCCAGGAGCCGGGCCTCAGCGAGCTGGAAGTCGTCGCGAACGGCATACCGTCGTTTCCGTCGTTTGTGTACGTAAAGTGAAGCCGGTTGCTCGGCAACCGTGCAATCGTTTACAAACGTCCCGACATGGGTCATAGCGAGGTTTGAACTAGTTGGACCTATGTCGGGAATCTTTCCTGCGTTCCAAGGCAGATCGATCCCGGATCAGCAGCTTCATTCGGGAATCTCGCGTGATCCGTGCTATCGCGGTCGCGTGATCGCTCCCTCGGACGCCGACGAAACCAGCGCTCCATATTTCGCGAACACGCCTGTTGGATAACGCGGCTGCGGCGCCTTCCATTGCGCCATCCGCTGACGCAATACTTCGTCGCTGACTTCGACTTCCAGAACGCGCTTGCCGACATCGAAACGAATGATGTCCCCATCGCGCACGCCAGCAATCGGACCTCCCAGCGCTGCCTCCGGAGAAACGTGTCCGGCCATCAGCCCGCGAGTCGCGCCGCTGAAGCGTCCGTCCGTCAAGAGAGCCACGGAGTCGCCGAGTCCCTCGCCCACAATCGCCGCAGTCACGCCCAGCATCTCACGCATTCCAGGACCACCTTTCGGCCCTTCATTGCGGATCACAACGACATCTCCAGCTTGAATCTTCTTGGCTGTGACCGCAGCCATCGCGTCTTCCTCGGACTCGAACACGCGCGCTGGCCCGCGCTGTTCCAGCCGTTCATGCCCGCTGATCTTAGCCACGCAGCCTTCCGGCGCAAGATTCCCCTTGAGAATCACGAGACCGCCAGTCGCCTTCAGAGGCCGGTCCAACGGAACGATCACTTCCTGTCCCGGAGTTTCGACAGCGCTCTCGGTCTCAGCGCCAATCGTAAGTCCGGTAACGGTCCTCGCCGACGGATGCAGATGCTTGCCGTTCAGCAATCGCCGCGCCAGCAAACGAATCCCGCCTGCGCGATGCATGTCCGACGCCACAAAGCGCCCCGAAGGCTTGAGATCGGCGAGCAAAGGAGTACGAGCGCTCACAGTTTGAAAGTCGTCAATCTCCAGTGCTACGCCCGCTTCGCGCGCGATTGCCAGCAGGTGAAGAACCGCATTAGTTGAACCGCCGGTCGCAGCGACAGACGCGATTGCATTCTCAAACGCCTCGCGGGTCAGAATGTCGCGAGGCATAATGCCTTTTTGCAGCACGTTCATCACGACCTTGCCGCACGCGAATGAAATCTCGTCTTTCAGCGGATCCATCGCCGGCACGCTGTTGAACCCCATCGGCGAAAGTCCGATCATCTCCATTACGGTCGACATGGTGTTCGCCGTGTACTGCCCGCCGCATGCGCCCGCGCCGGGACACGCCACATTTTCCAGTTCGCGCAGTTCTGCGTCACTGATCTTCCCCGCAACGTTCGCGCCGATCGCTTCGTAGACGTCTTGAATAGTCACGTCTTTTCCACGATAAGTGCCCGGCGCAATCGTGCCGCCGTAAAGCACCATCCCCGGCAGGTTCATGCGCGCCAGCGCCATCGCCGCCGCCGGAATCGTCTTGTCGCAGCCGACCACGCACACGACCGCGTCAAACATCTGCCCGCGGCAAACCAGTTCGATCGAGTCTGCGATCAGTTCGCGGCTCACCAGCGACGCCCGCATGCCCTCCGTGCCCATGGTTTCGCCGTCGGAGATCGCGATGGTGTTGAACTCCATCGGCGTGCCACCGGCCTCGCGAATCCCTTCTTTCACTTTGGCCGACAAGCGTCGTAGATGAAAGTTACAAGGCATGGTTTCGATCCAGGTATTGGCCACGCCGATCAGGGGACGACTGAGATCCGCATCGGTGAATCCAATGGCCTTGAACATGGAGCGCGCGCCGGCCCGGTCGCGCCCGTCGGTAATTCCGCGGCTAATGTGCTTGAGATCCATAGTCAGAGATTACAGGACACGCACTGAAGATGTGAAACGCGAAGCGTTCCAATGAAAACTGGGGAACCCGCTAGGCAGCAGGCTCCCCAGTTGCATGACGCTGTCCAGGAGCCGTCATGCTTGCCCAGCTACTGCAAACTCGACCTACGCGCGCGCGGCCGCACGAGATTCTTCGATCGATACTCCCGCCGGAGGATGCGGTCCCGTCCACGCTGTCGCGTGCGACGCCCCAGAACTCACCTTGATGACATCCGCGATCGAATACCATTCGCGGTAAAGCTGGCCAACTTGCTTCTGATTCACTTCGAGCGCCAGCGCGACCTGGTGATCGTGCTCGGCCGGTTCGGCCTGCACCAGAGGCAGATCGAGAGCCCGGCGCGAAGCCGCATTCAGAATGCGCATCAACGTCCCCTGCGTATTGCGATAGCGAATGTGAAAAGTCTGCATGTGCTCACCCCCCCTGTAGCGCCGGTAGCTTGCCCTGAGCGAAGTCGAAGGGTCTCGCCGGCTGTCCGGCGGGCAACTTGCCCGCCGCTGTGCGTCCTACTGCGTCGGTTCTTCTTCCAGCAACATCTCCGAAAGCGCCGCGCCCGCCGGAACCATGGGAAAAACGTTGGCCTCCGGAGCGCAATCAAACACCAGCAATTCCGGCTCCGAGCGAGCGCAGAAATCGGTCGATCTGATCCCCGGTCTCGCTCGACACGGGATATTCGCGCATGGCGTCTTCGTTCAGGCGAAAGCTGTGAATCTTGTAGGCCTTGGCGATCTCCACGAAATCCGGATTGTCGCTCAGGTCCGTCTCGGCGTAGTTGCGCTGATAAAAGAGCTGCTGCCACTGCCGCACCATGCCGAGATATTTGTTGTCGATGATCACCATCTTCACAGGCAGGCCGAGCCGGTGAACCGTAGCCAGTTCCTGGATGTTCATCTGAAATCCGCCGTCTCCGGAAACACACAGCACGCAAGTGTCCGGCTTCGCGAGTTGTACGCCGACCGCGGCTGGCAGAGCGAAGCCCATGGCTCCGAGTCCGCCCGACGTAATGAATCCGCGTGGCGAGGAAGACCGGTAGCGCTGCGCCGCCCACATCTGGTGCTGACCGACGTCGGCGAGCACCACGTTGTCCTGCGGCAGCCGGCTGAAGAGTTCGTCGAGAAAGCGAATCGTCGGCTGCGCCAAACCGCGCGGATCCAGTTCTGCCCGCTCGGCACCGCAGGCGACGGCCCGCCATTGGCTGAAGTCAGGAAGAGGATGGCGCCGGAGTTCCGCCTGGAATGCCGGAATCGTATCCGCTAGATTCCCGATTACCGGGAGATCGCAGGGACGCACGCGATCGAGTTGTGCCGGATCAATTTCAAAATGAACGATCTTGGCATGAGGCGCAAACCGCGTCGGATCACCGGTCACGCGGTCATCGAGCCGCGCCCCGAATACCATCAGCAGGTCGGTCTCGTGCAGCGCCATATTTGCGGCGCGCGTGCCGTGCATGCCAACCATGCCCAGGTAATACGGCGCCTGCGGTGGAACCGCGCCCAATCCGTGGACGGTGGCAAAGGTTGGAACATTCAAATCTTCGAGCAGCCGCCGCAATTCCGGAATCGCTCCCGACAATTTCGCCCCAGCGCCCACCAGCGCGACGGGCTTCGAAGACTGCCGCAGCAGGGCCACGATCGTGTCGGTAAAGCCGCCTTCGGCTTTCGCATCGGCAGGCCGCGCGTGGGGCGTGAACTTCACCGGGCCGGAAAACTCTTTCTTCGCCTTCAGCAAGTCGGTGGGGATATCGATCACCACCGGCCCGGGACGCCCGCTGCGAGCCCAGTAGAACCCCTCGGCGATGGCCTCGGGAATCTCGTCAATCGTGCGAACCAGGCGACTCCATTTGGTAAGCGAGAGCGTCACGCCAAAAACGTCTGTCTCCTGAAACGCATCGGTTCCGATGAGAGCACTGCGCACCTGGCCGGTAATGCACACCAGAGGAACCGAATCCATCTTCGCGTCGGCAATGCCTGTGACCAGATTCGTCGCGCCGGGCCCGCTGGTCGCCATGGCGACGCCCACTTGGCCCGTGACCCGCGCGTAGCCCTCCGCCGCGAAAACCGCGCCTTGCTCATGCCGCGTGAGGATATGGCGCACTCCGCTGCCCTCAAGCGCATCGTACAGCGGCATGATCGCGCCGCCGGGATAACCAAACACCAGGTCCACCCCCTCGGCGCGCAGGCACTGCAGAACGATGTCGGCTCCCTTAAGCATTCACCACCCGTTTGGCGGGATCCTTGGGAGCTTCCGCCGGCTTCTTGCCTTCCTTCGGCAGCCAACTCATCATGCCACGCAGTTGCGCACCCACGATCTCGATGGGATGCTGCTTTTCTTTCTCGCGCAGAGCGTTGAACTTGTGGCACCCGCTCTTGTTCTCCGCAATCCATTCTCGCGCGAACTCGCCGCTCTGAATGTCGGCCAGAGTCTTCTTCATCGCGGCGCGCGTGGCATCGCCCACAACCTGCTCACCGCGCGTCAGATCGCCATATTCCGCCGTATTCGAAATGGAATGGCGCATCCGGGCCAAGCCACCCTCGTAGATCAGGTCGACGATCAACTTGGTCTCGTGCAGGCACTCGAAGTAGGCAATCTCAGGCGCGTAGCCGGCCTCGACCAACGTTTCGAACCCTTTCTTAATCAGCGACGTCAGTCCGCCACAGAGCACCGCCTGTTCACCGAACAAGTCGCTCTCGGTCTCTTCCTTGAAAGTCGTTTGCAGAACGCCCGCACGCGTCGAGCCGATGCCGTGCGCATAAGCCAATGCGAGTTCGTGCGCGTGCTTGCTGGCATCCTGCTGAATCGCGATCAGCGACGGCACGCCGCGCCCTTCGCTGTACACGCGCCGCACCAGGTGTCCGGGACTCTTGGGAGCGATCATCACCACGTCCACGTCGCTGGGCGGAACGATGGTCTTGAAATGAATGCTGAAGCCGTGGGAGAAGCCGAGAACTTTTCCTGGATGCAGATGGGGCTTGATGAACTGGTCATAGACGGCCGCCTGGGTTTCGTCCGGGGTGAGCATGTGGATCCAATCGGCGCGCTTGGCGGCCTCATCCGGCGCTACCACGACCATGCCATCGGAGCGCGCCTGTTGCGCGCTTGGCCGGTTCGGGTCGAGCCCGATAATGACGTTGTACCCGCTGTCGCGGAGATTTTGCGCCTGCGCGTGCCCCTGGCTGCCGTAGCCGAGGATGGCGATCGTCTTGCCCTTCAGGGCCTCGGGTTTGGCGTCGCGTTCATAAAAAATAGTAACCACCAGCGTGCTCCTCTCATTGCACAAGGGGAGAAAGAAGCCCTTGCTTGTTAGGGATGGGACCCAAACTATACCCTAATGGGGAAGGATGGGAGCCCGGTCGGAACCGACCGGTCGGTCGGTTACCGGACGATGCTACCGGGCTCGATCCCTAGTGTCAAGAGTAAAACCTGGGATTGCTTGCGCGGAACTCTATGCCAGCAAGTGGGGCGCCCCTCCATCTCGTACAGTTTGTTGCACTTACGAGGTTCAAAAAGGGAGGAGAAGACCACTTCGGAGGAACATTTTGGTGCTGCGTAGGATGGAGGGCGCGTACCCTTGGAGTTACAGCTATACAGTTACAGCTATGGAGGCATTTGAAAAATGGCCGAGAAGCGCATTGCAGCCGGCGAGAAAATCCCACGCATTCCGGCGCCGCCGTCGAAGAAAACGGAAGCAGCTTCAGTCCCGGGTAAGATCTCGAAAACGCTACGCTTGGGCAAGAATTGGGACTACGACCAGGAATTGGGACGGCTGCAAATCGAACTGGTGAAGCTCCATGAGTGGATTCGGCACCAGGGTCTCAAGGTGGTGATTCTGTTCGAAGGGCGGGACGCCGCAGGAAAGGGAGGCGCCATCCAGCGGATCGCCCAGACGTTGAATCCCCGCATCTGCCGCGTGGTGGCGTTGGGCACGCCGACTGAACGGGAGAAGAGTCAGTGGTATTTTCAGCGCTATGTAGCGCACCTGCCAGCCGCCGGCGAGATGGTTCTGTTCGACCGCAGTTGGTACAACCGGGCCGGGGTCGAGCGCGTGATGGGATTCTGTACCAAGGCCGAATATCGGGAATTCCTGCACAGCTGTCCGGAATTCGAGCGGATGCTGGTGCGCGCGGGCATCATCCTGCTCAAGTACTGGTTCTCGGTGAGCGACGAAGAACAGGAGCGCCGCTTTCAAGACCGCATGAATGATCCCACAAAGCGCTGGAAGTTGAGTCCGATGGATCTCGAATCGCGGCGTCGTTGGGCGGAATACTCCCGAGCGAAGGACGAGATGTTTGCCGTTACCGACATCAAGCAGGCGCCATGGTACGTGGTGAATGCGGAGAACAAGAAGTGCGCCCGGCTCAACCTCATCCGCCACCTGTTGTCCCTGATCCCTTATCGGGATCTAACCCCGGAACGCCTCAAACTGCCACCGCTCGACAAGACGAAGTATGTGAGGCCGCCTATCCAGGAGCAGAATTTCATTCCCGAAGTGTACAGCTGCGGCGACTAGGTTCGAATGCCCAGATCGCGGGTTTCCTGCGCCATTGGCATTCCGTGTCGCGAGTGTTTACCATGTCGAGCGATGGCTCGAGAGACTCCGGTTGATTCCCGGCAGGAGATCCTGCGCACCGCCGCCCGCCTGTTCCAGCAGCGCGGATACGACGCCACGTCCATGAACGACGTCGCGGCTGCGCTCAAACTCAGCAAGGGCGGCCTCTACCACCACTTTCAGAGCAAAGACGAAATCCTGTTCGAAATCATGAACCATGCCATGGAGATCACCCAGGAGCGGGTCCTCGGTCCCGTTCGCAGCATCTCCGGTGCCGAGGATCGCCTGCGCGCGCTGATCCGTCTGCACATCGAAGTCGTGCTCAGTCCACGGGACCGCGAAATCACGGTCATGCTGCACGAAAATCATCCGTTGCCGCCCGCGCTCCGCAAGCGCATCAACACCCGCAAGAAGGAATACATTCACTTTGTCGAAGACCTGATCACTGACGTGCAACGGGCGCGACCGGTAAAGTACGCCGTCAGCCCGCGTGCCGCCGCCTTCGCCCTGCTGGGCATGATCAACTGGATTTATCAGTGGTATAAACCGGAGGGCGATTTGCAAACCCACAACCTGGTTCCGCAATTCACCGATCTTGTTTTCGGTGGAATCCTCGCATGAAGGCGCTGTTCGCGAACGTCGCAGAGATTGAGCGGCAGCGAGCCCAAAGCGGCAAGTTGTACCGGGAGTTTCTCCGCGTACCGGCCATGAGCGCGGGACTTTATGTGCTGCCCGCCGGGGCCAGCGACCCGCAACGGCCGCATCATGAGGATGAGATGTACTATGTGCTCCGCGGAAGAGCCCGTTTCAGAGCTGGGGACGAAGACCGGGAAATTTCCGCCGGAAGCGTGCTCTTCGTCGCCACGGAAGTTGAGCACCGCTTCTACGACATCGCAGAAGAACTGGCAGTCCTGGTTTTCTTTGCGCCCGCGGAGAGGTAGATCTTCAGCGGGCGGCCTGCTGTTTGTGGGCCGGTATCCAATAAACCTCTTCCTTGACGGCTCCCTTATCTGTGAATCCGCGCCGCTTCAGAATTGCCTTGCTGTGCTCGATCATCTCCGGATGCCCGCACAGGTAAGCCAGGGTGTTGCTCGCATCGAGCTCCCAATGATCGGCGTATTTGCGCAGAATGTCGTCCGCCCGCCCGATTTCACCCGACCAGTCTTCGTGATCCCACGGCCGGCTGACCGTCGGCACATACTTGAACCACGGCAATTCTTTATCGAAATGGTTCAGTTCATCGAGATATCCGAATTCCCAGGGACGACTCGCGCCATTCAGCAGGAACAGCTTGTGGGTTCCGTCGAATCGGCCCTCTTTCCATTCTTTGTAGAGCGTGCGCACATAGCTCACAAATGGAGCCACGCCGGTCACGGTCGAGATCAACAAATGATTCGTCCGTCCATTTTGTGTGTCCAGCGAAAATCGTCCCTTGGGCACCTTGCGCATCAGCAACGGGTCGCCGGGCTGCATCTTGTGCAGCAGCGGCGTAAGCGCGCCTTCCGGCACCAGTTCGAAGAAAAACTCCACTTCAGTCTCCGAAGGCGACGACGCGATCGAATATGGACGCTCGATGGGCTTTCCATTTCCCTCGACTCCCAGCGTCGCGTACTGCCCCGGGACAAAGTTGAACTCCCCTCCACTGCGGATGCGGAACATCCACAGGTCGGGAGCGAAATCGACGCGCTTGGTAATCTGCGCGTGGTAGAACTTTTCATCGGAAATCGTCATCTCACTTGGCCTCAACCGTTCAAACTTCTGTTTAGAAATCCCGCCGCGTCCCAAGTATGGGACGCCGCGACGCTCGATTCAGCGGGATAATTGCCTAAGAGCGTCCGGATCGAGTGCCTTAGGGCTCCAACCGAACGGTCGTACGATTAGAGTGGGTTGGGATATCGTAGCCGGAATTGGCGGTTTTGTGAAGGGCGATCCACGCGGCAGTCCGGAGGGAGCCCCGCTTTCCGGGCCAGAGCAAGGCCCCCCACGTAGCAATGGACTGTTTTATTTTCCCACCACGAGCACCACGAAGCTGTCCGGAAGAATCGGGGGCCGCGGACGTGGATTGTCCGCCGTTGGAGCCGGCCTGGGTCCGAACTGCGCCGTTACCACGAACACGTTGTGCGTCTTGGCATCGAGCGCCAGCGTGCGCGCTCCCTTCTGGGTCGTCACATTTTCGGCGACGCTGAACTTGTCCTTTGACTCCTCTTTCACCACCGTGAGTACACCGTCGCCGCCACAGGAGGCAAAAGCGAGGCCGGTTTCAGGATCGAATGTGGTCGCGTCCACACCCTCGCCGATGGCCGGAGTGGCGAGGACCTTGCCGCTGTCCGCATCTACGACAGCCATCATTTTGTTGTCGCAGCCCACGAAGAGACGCCGGTTCTTGCGATCGATCGCAAGTCCGCTCGGCTCCGTGCAGGGCGCCAGTGGCCATTTCGCCTTTACTTCCAGCTTGTTGGGATCGATGGCCGCTAGTTCGCTCTTGTCTTCGATGTTGACCCAGATCTCGCCCTTGGCATCGCTAGCCGCGAACTCCGGCTTGCCGTCGAGTTTGATCGTTCCCAGCACTTTTCCGCTGGCGGCATCGATCGCCGTGGAATCCTGACTGCGTCCGTTGAAGGTGAAGACCCGCTTGGTCGCCGGATCGTAGAGAATGGCATCGGGATTGTCGCCTACTTTTACTTTGCTGCTGGTCGCCAGCGTCTTGATGTCAAAAATGCTGACCGTTCCTTCCCGCCCATTGCTGACAAAGCCGCGGCCGAGTTCCGGCGCAAGTGCGATGCCGTGAACGCCTGGGGTATCGGCGATGTCCCCGACGCTCTTGCCTGAATCTGCATCGATCACCATGACGTGGGTGCCGCGAGAAATGTAGACGCGCCGCGCATCGGAGTCGGTGGTCAAGTAATCCCAGCCCCCGTCGCCGCCCACCTTGTAAGTCGTTACAACATGGTATCCCGGACCAGCCGCGGCCAAAGCCACCGCCGCCAGGGACACACTGATTACGGATACCAACCACTTGGACTTGGTAAGCATCGATCCTCCTCGTAATTCCATGGAATCGCGGATGTCACCTACCGGGGCCCCTTCCCAAGTTCGTGGGTCCGCGTTTTTGCATCGAACCCTGTAGGATTCGAACCGAAGTAACTTTACCTTATTTCGAGGGTAGTCCTAGACTCTTCTTGATATGGACGTATCGCAGCCACGTTTTTCGGGACAAGACGCGTCGCTGGAAGCTGCGCCGATGGCCGATCCGCGCTTGCAGCCGACGCCGGACTATGGCACGCTCGGCCCTGGCTCCGACATTGCCGGAAGCGCGCCAAAAGCAATCCCGGGTTCCGTCAGGCAGCCCGCGAACCCGCGGCGCTTTGGCCCCATTTTTGCCGCCGCGATCGGAGTACTGGCGGCCGTTCTGGCGGGAAACATCGGCAATGCTCAGGCAGCCTGGTCAAGATTCGAGAATCTTTTTTCCTTGCGAGAAGCTTCGCCCACTTCCGCCAAAGACATCCGCCAACTTGATCACATGAAGCCGCAGAAGCAAGCCGAGGCTCTGCTCGAACTCGCCGTTGGGAATAGCGAAGGCGCCGTGAATCAGATTTCATCCCGGGTCGATCGCTGGCAGGGGAAAGTACAGTGGAGCCCGCAGATTGCCACGCTGACTACTGCCGCGCTGAACTCCAGTGACATGCGTGTGCGCGAGTCCGGCATTGAAGTCGAACTCGCGGCCTATGGGCTGGCCAAGAACTCCACCAGTCTCGACTACGTGCTGAGGACCGCCGAGTCTTCCGATCATGCTCGAAAGATTTGGGCGCTGTGGGCGCTTGGCCTGATGGCGAACCGCGGCGTTGAAACGGACCGCGTCGTACAACTCTTAACCGCTCACCTGAAAGATGCCGACGCGGACTCGCGACGCTGGGCCGTCGAAGGCCTGGCTCTGGCCGGTGCCACGGAGACCATCGAGCCCCTGCTGCAGATCATGCACGACGATCCCTCACCCAGTGTGCGCGAGAGGGCCGCGTGTAGTCTCGCGGAGTCCGGCATGTTCACGCGCGAGCAGCGCCTGACCGCCGTGCCGCGATTGCTGAGCTACTCCGACGATCCTTCGCTCGACGCCCAGACGCATGCCTGGGCTTTCCAGGCGCTGGGAGACATTACCCACCAGCATTTTGGCAACGACTCCAATGCCTGGAGGAATTGGTACAACTCCACCAAGACTGATTGATTCAGAGAAGTCGCAAGCAAGTGGCTAGTGATTCATGTTTAGTGGCTTGTGAACCAAAACCAGCCCACCAAACCAAACACTAGCCACTTTTTTCTCACTCGGCCATCTTCGCCACATGCACGTCGAATCCGGTCTTCGGCAGCAGGGATGTCAGCGAGAAGGCCTTGAATCCGTCGCCGCTGACTTCAGTATGACGATAGATCCCCGGCTCGCTTTCGATCATCTCCCGCCGTCCTTCCATGTTTCCCAGAAAGTCCTGGGCCCGGCTCACGCTTACTTCAACTTCTTTCGCCCGCGTGACCACCGCCTCTGAAGCGTAGGAGCGCACCAGCTTCGGCCAGTACTTTTGCAGCAGATCCGTGCTGGCAAAGACATCGGCCCAGATGATGCGCCCGTTCACCGCCACCACGACTCCAACGGCATTGCGATCGCGCAGCTGCCGGATCAGGCTCTGATAATTCTGTTCGATCGGCTTCGCGACCGAGTCCACCTGTTTCTTGACTGCCTCGTTTTCATTCACCTTGGCATACGAAGACGTACTCCTAATCTCCGTAGCTACCTCAGGAGCGGCCGCCGCTACCTCGACCGTCTCCATCGCCGCCTGCTGTTTGCGTACCTCAGCCCACACCTGGTTCTGGTCCTTGTCTGCCATGGCCTTCGCGCGCACTGACGGCTGCGCCATCATCGCCATCGGGACCGCGCCGCCGTGTATCGGACCGCCGGCAGCTTTCCCATACATCGCCTCCGACGCCCCGAAATTGTTGCTCGTCGCGACCCACCGCCCCGGCTCGACGCAGAACACGCTCAAGTCCACCGGATCGCTTTCCGCCGGAACAATGCGATCCTTGCCGATCACTCGATCCTGCTTGCCGCCCGTGACGATCTCGCCGGCCAACAATAACAACGGCCGCTTGGAATTGTTCACCAGCACCAGCCGGTTCACCTGCGCTCCATCGTTCCGTATGGCAGGCGCGGGATGCCGCCGAATCAACCCCTGCACATTCCCCGCTTCGGTGACCACGACTTCCCCGGACCGCAACCCTTCATCCAAGGTCAGGAACTCCCCGGTCGGATAGCTTTTCGCCGCAACCACGGGAAACACGGTCAGATTGCCATGCCGAATTGGATCCAGCACCTTGTAGCCCGACGCGGGGGTCACCTCTCCCGCTCGCGCATCTCGCTGGTCCATGATCACAAAGCCGGCCACCATCATCAATACCGCGAACGCCACGAAAGTTTTCGGATTCATAGATGTTTCTCCCGAGCCGGATGACGCATCCCGCTCCCAGCAAGAGACGTACCCGCGCTTCGCACTTCCTGCGAAACTTGGCCGTCAGGGACATCGCCCATCTCGACTCGTGGAAAGAACGAAAAGGTCCGATCGCCTTGCGAATAAAATTAGCGCGATTCGCGGAGTGTGGGCGTTTCGTTTCAGACATTTGAAGCCTGAAATCGGTGCGCGCATCCCGCCCACTGCTATTCCCCTGTAAAATTGAATCAGCGATTCTGGAGCCACTTCCGCATTGTCTTTTCTCGACCAACTGAACCCGCAACAGCGCGAAGCCGTCGAAACTACCGAAGGCCCGGTGCTGATCCTGGCCGGCGCCGGGAGCGGCAAAACGCGCGTCATCACCTACCGCATCGCCTACCTGATCGAACACAAAGGAGTGATGCCCGAGTCCATCCTGGCGATGACCTTCACTAACAAGGCCGCTGCCGAAATGGGGGAGCGCGTCGAAAAGCTGGTGGGCGGCCTGAGCATCGCCAAACCCGTCATCTCGACCTTCCATTCGTTCTGCGTGCGCGTTCTGCGGCGCGATATCGAAGCCATGCGCATCCCGTCGGCTACTCCCGGCCAGCCGCCGATCGGTCACACCAAGAACTTCGTCATCTATGACGAAAGCGACCAGCAAGCCGTGGTCAAAGGGGTGATGAAGCGTCTCGGCCTCGACGACAAGCAACTCACGCCGCGCACAGTTCTAGGGCGCATCTCCTGGGCGAAGAATCACATGCTCGATCCGCAGGAACTCTACCTGCAATCCGCCGATCCCAAGACGGAGAAGATCGCGCATCTATACGAGGAGTACCGCAAGGAACTGCGCAAAGCTAACGCCCTCGACTTCGACGACTTGCTGCTTGAAGCGGTTCGCCTGCTGAAATCGGCCGCGCACGTGCGCGACTATTACAACCGCCGCTTCCAGTATCTGCTCATCGACGAGTACCAGGACACGAATCGCCCGCAGTACGAACTCATGCGCATGCTCGCCGGAGGGCGCCACAACGTCTGCGCGGTCGGCGACGAAGACCAGTCGATCTATTCCTGGCGCGGCGCCGACATCCGCAACATTCTTGAGTTCGAGCAGGATTTCCCCGAGGCCAAAATCATCCGCCTTGAGCAGAACTACCGCTCGACTCTGAACATTCTGCAGGCGGCGTCGGCCGTAGTCGCGAATAACATCCGCCGCAAAGGCAAGAATCTCTGGACCGCCCGCCAGGGTGGCACCAAGATCGGATACTACGAAGCCCCCGACGGCGAGAACGAAGCTCTCTTCGCCGCCGACCACATCGCCAAGTATTTGCGCGAGGCGACCGAGAAAGGCGAGACTCCGCGCGCCGCAGTGCTCTACCGCACCAATTCGCAATCGCGTTTGTTTGAAGAGGCCATGCGCCGCTATGGCTTGAAGTATCACGTGGTCGGCGGATTCTCGTTCTACGAGCGCTCCGAGATCAAAGATATGATCTCGTACCTGAAAGTCATCCATAATCCAGACGACACAATCTCGCTGCTGCGTGTCATCAATACACCTACCCGCGGCATCGGGAAAGGCACAATCGACCTGCTGGAACACCTCGCGCTCGAGACCGGCCTGTCGCTATGGGGTGCGATCGGCGAAGCTATTCGCCGTCAACTCCTGCCGCAGCGCGCCCTGTTGTCCCTCAAGAATTTCCAGCAGCTAATCGAGGATGCCCGCGCCATGCTGGCAGGAACATTCGAAGAGCAACTCCAGCAAAATGTGGCGCGGGTGCCCTCGCCCGCGAATGCGGGCAGCCTTACGGAGGCGGTCGAGCACTTTGAAGTCGAAGGCTCCGGCAGCGCACAATCCGAAGACGCCACCGCGTTCGATCCCGCTGAGTTCGGAAACTTCTCGTTCGACTTCGGCGCCGCCGACAGTAGCGCTGGTGTCCCGCCGGCCGACCAACCGGAGGAGGAAGCAACCAACAGGCCGCTGGATCCACAGATCGGCCCGACCCCCGATGCCTTCCCCGCGCCCACCGTCAGCACCGCCGACCTCCTCAAATTCCTCATCGATCGCACCGGCTACATCAAGCTGCTCGAAGACGAAGACACTCCCGAGGCCTTCTCCCGCATCGAAAACCTGCGCGAACTGGTCAATGCCGCCATGGACTCGCGCGACCGCGCCGAAACCCTCGACCAGTTCCTGGATCACGCCGCGCTGGTCGCCGACGCGGACGACTACGACGCGCGCGCCCAAATCACACTGATGAGCCTGCACGCCGCCAAGGGTCTGGAATTCCCCTTGATCTTCCTCAGCGGCCTCGAGGAAGGACTCTTTCCGCACTCCCGCACCATGCTCGTCCCCGAAGACATCGAAGAGGAGCGCCGCCTCTGCTACGTCGGCATGACCCGCGCAATGGATCAGCTTATCCTGACGCGCGCCGTTTACCGCCGCAGATACGGCACCGATCTGCCCGAAGCTAGCGTTCCGTCGCGTTTCCTAGAGGAAGTACCCGCGCCGCTGATAGAGGAGCTAGGAACGAGGCGTGCTAGCACCGCTCGTGTGGGGACGAACCGTGTGGGAGCGGGCGACTCGCCCGCGCAGTCGCGCAGCGACGACCATACTTCGACTCACTATTCGTACGAAGACGAAGACCAAAGCGCTGTCTGGCAGAGTCGCGGAGCGCCTGCAGCGCAAAGCCAGCAAAAGCCCACGCCCCCAGCCCGCCCTTACAACTCAATCGAGAACATCGCCGAATTCTTCGCCAGCCGCGGCAAGAAGTTCACCGTCCCCAAGGCACCCGTCGAAGAGCCCACCGGCAAGCGCGGATTCCGCCCGGGGCAGAAGGTCCGCCACCCCAAGTATGGCGAAGGAACGGTCTACCAGCGCGAAGGAGAAGGCGAAGAAGCTAAGATTACGGTACAATTCCCTCGCTTCGGATTAAAGAAGCTGGTGGAGAAGTATGCCCAGCTGGAACGGGCCTGAAGTAATTGGGGAATTGTGTAATTTGGTAATTTCCCTTCTTCTTTCGGGCAAATACAAAATTACGCAATTACCAAATTACAAATCCTAAGAAGAAAGCATTCATGGCAAACACGACAAAATTAACCAAAGAAGAACGCAAGAAAGCCAAACGCGCCGCCCGCAAGAAACGCAAGGCGGAAAAGCCGCTCAAGCCCCGCGACTACGCGCGCGGATCGAAAAAGCCCAAGGTCAAGAAATTGGCCCGCGGCCAGGCGAAGCGGTAAAGGCAGCCCAGAACTCGTGTGGGAGCGGGCGACTCGCCCGCTCCGTCGCGAAGCGACGTGGAGTTGTTCAGCGAACTGCTGAGTGATATTGGCTGAGAGCTCGTTCTCCAGGAGACCACAACCGCTTGTCACAAGCCACGGAACCCGCCGCAGTCATCCGTACCTCCGACAAACAGATTTTCTGCTGCAAGTCCATCGACAAGCTGATCTCCGAATCGGAGGCACCCGGGCCAGCGCCTGCAGAAGACGCTCGGACCCTGGTCGCTGACGGCGCTGGGCATCGGCGCGATCATCGGCTCCGGAATTTTTATGCTCACCGGCACGGCGGCCGCCGGAGAATATTTCCAGGCGTCCTCCATCTGGCATGCGCAGGCTCTCGACGTGATCGTGAATTTTCTGCGCACCGGCAGCACGGCGGGAGCGCTCATGCACGGGCGCCCGCCGGCCGGGCCTTCCATTGCGATTTCGTTTTTCCTGGTCGCGATCGCCTGCAGTTTTGCCGGATTGTGCTACGCCGAACTGGCGTCAATGATTCCGATTGCTGGCAGCGCCTACACGTACTCGTACGCCACGCTCGGCGAAATTTTCGCCTGGATCATCGGCTGGGACCTGATTCTCGAATACGTGGTCTCGAACGTCGCGGTCGCGGTGGGCTTTGCCGGTTATACGAAAGCGCAACTGGCGGTGTTCGGCCTCAACTTGCCGGACAAATGGGCGAGCCCGGTCTGGGCCGGCGGGCAGTGGACGGGCGCCTACTTCAATCTTCCCGGCTTCCTCATCGTTTTCATTCTCACGCTGCTGCTGGTGCGCGGAGTGAAGGAATCGGCGGAGACCAACAACATCATGGTCGCGGTCAAGATCGGCGCCATCCTGACCTTCCTGGTAGTCGGTGGAATGCTGGTGAAGCCCGCGAACTGGACGCCCTTCGCGCCTTCCGGCTTCGGCGGAATCGTGACCGGAGGCGCCATCGTTTTCTTTACCTACATCGGATTCGATTCGGTCTCCACCGCCGCCGAGGAATCGCGCAATCCGCAAAAAGATTTGCCCTTCGGCATCATCATGTCGCTGATCGTCTGTACGCTGCTCTACGTCGGCGTCGCCGTCGTGCTGCTCGGCATGATGAAGTACACGACCTTCGTTTCCGGTGAAGCCGCCGAAGCACCCGTTGCCTACGCGATGAAGTATCTGGGCGTGCATCCGTTCTTCCGCTCGGTCATCGTGATCGGAGCGCTGACCGGTATGATCTCTTCCTTGCTCGTCTTTCAGTACGGGCAGGCACGCATCTGGTACGCCATGTCGCGCGACGGCTTGTTGCCGAAGTTGTTCTCGGCGGTGCATCCGAAATACAAGACGCCGCACTGGTCCACGTGGATCGCCTGCTTTGCCGTGGGCATCCCCGCCGGGCTGGTGGATATTGCGGATGCCGCTGATCTTGCCAACATTGGGACGTTGTTTGCTTTCGTGCTGGTTTCGCTGGGAGTCATCTTTCTTCGCCGCAAGCAACCCGACCGCAAGCGTGCGTTCCGCGTGCCCTTTGTTCCATGGTTCCCGCTGATCTCGGTGATTCTATGCGGCGGACTGATGTTCGGCCTTACGCTGGTTACATGGCGGCGCTTTGTCGTCTGGCTGGTCCTCGGCCTGCTTATCTATGTCTTCTACAGCCGCCACCGCAGCGAGTTCGCCAAGAAATAGCAGTCAAGAAATTCAGGCTGTCAGCTCTCAGCATCAGCTCTCAGCCGTCGGCCGTCAGTCCTCAGCCGTCAGCGAAAACGTACTGTCATCAAGAACGCCCAGTCATCAAAAGCGCGTTGTCATCCTGAACGAAGCAGGCCGATTCGCCTAAGCGAATCGGCCTGCGTAGTGAAGGATCTCTGCACTCCGATTTTGCGTCGGCGCCCCTACTTCGCCCACGCCCCCGCCAGAAACACATACCTATCCCGCAACTCATCCTTGTGCGCCGCAGACTTCGCGTCCAGAAACATCACCCGCCATCCGTCCACCGCTGAATACACGGACCACTTTGGCAATCCCGGTCCATTCGGGTCGCCGCTGCGCGCGAAGTTCGCCCAATACTTCTGCATCTCTGCGCTGAGGTGTCGGTCCTCCGGTCTCCACGCGATCCCGGCTTTGGAATCGAGTTGTCCGAATACATACTCAATCTCCGACGAGTGATACGCGCCCATCTGCGGGCCCTTCGGATCCGATGGAGGCCCGAGGTCGAAGCGGAAACGGTAGATCGGCTGTTTACCGGTCTTGGCCTGCGATTCCATCCACTCCCAGGTAGAGAAGGCGATAAAGCGGTCCCCCGCGAAATCCTCCGCCGAACGCAGCGCATGTTGGTCGGTGTCGGCGGGATAGAGCCGCAGGAACTCTGCCGCCTTCTCGCCAAACTCTTTTTGCGCCGTAGCTTTCAGGCTGTCAGCGGTCGGCTTTTGCGGAGAGGAAGCAATCTCGAAGCTGCCTTCGTCGTGGTTCCATCCCGCCAGCAGCGGCACGTCGTTCTGTTTTCCCGCCGCAAAGACGGCGGGCACCGGTTCCGGCAGAAAATATCCGTCCACGTCCGGGCCGAAATCAAAGCCTTGGGACTGTGGCGGCGCGAAGGCATCGAGCAGTTTCTGCGCCGGGACGGCCCGCAACTCGGCCAGCGTGCTCACTCCCAGTTTCGTGCTGACGGCCTTTGCGTCTTGCTCTTCCCGCACCGACCGCGGCTCGAACGACAGACCTCCGCTGAAGAACGCTCCACCGCTCTCTCCAATTGCCTTCTGGAACAGGCCCTTGGCAAGGGGCGAGGCCATTTGCGCGCTCACGGAAAACGATCCGGCGCTCTCCCCGAAGATGGTGACATTCCCCGGATCGCCACCGAACGCAGCAATGTTGTCATGTACCCACTGCAGCGCAGCCACCTGATCGAGCAAGCCGTAGTTGCCGGCAGCATTCCGCCCCGACTCCTTCACAAGTTCCGGATGCACAAAAAATCCGAAAACTCCCAACCGATAATTCATGCTCACCACGATCACGCCCTGCTGCGCTAGAGGTGTGCCATCCTGCCGCGCCTCGGAAGTCGACCCCGCGACGAAGCCTCCGCCATAAATCCAAACCATTACCGGCAGGTTCGCCGCCGAGGTTTTCGCCGGGGCCCACACGTTCAGAAACAGGCAGTCCTCGCTCCCTCCGGCATCGCGGAAGTTCATGTCGCCAAACACTTTTCCCTGCATACAATGCGCGCCGAACTCCGTGGCCTTGCGTACGCCGCTCCATTTCGCCGCGGCTGAGGGCGGCTTCCAGCGCAGATCGCCCACCGGCGAGGCGGCGTACGGAATTCCGAGAAACGCGTGGACCTCCCCATCTTCTCTGCCCTCGACCATGCCTGAACCGGTTCTCACTTGCGGCGCAGACGACGCCCCAGACAAGGCTAATGGCACGGCTAGTAGTGCCCACACCAACAGCGACGTGCGGGCCCGCTTCCTGTTCATATGCTCTCCTTAGGCCTGAGATAAGAACACCGGATTGTAACGGAAAATCTCTGTGTGAAGATCGCGACTCCCTCGCAAATCCTGCGTCAAGAATCTACAATCAGACGGATGACTTCCGTACCGCTCCGCCCGCCCAATGCTTTCATCCGTCAACTCCCCAAGGCGGAACTGCATCTGCACCTCGAGGGCGCGGTCGAACCCGCGACTCTGCTCGAACTCCGCAAACTCCACGGCGACTACGCCACCCTCGCCGAGGTCGAAACCCTGTACGGCTACACCGATTTCCAAAGTTTCCTGATGGCTTTCAAGGCAGTCAGCGCGCACCTGCGCGGCCCGGACGACTACGAACTCATAACCTACCGCCTGATGCAGAGGTTGAAAGAAGAGAACGTGTTGCACGTGGAGGCCTATGTTGCGGTAGGCGTGTGCCTCTATCGCAAACAGGACTTCGCCACCATCTTCGAGGGTCTCGAACGCGGCCGCGCACGTGGCGCGCGCGATTTCGGTGTGTCGCTGCTCTGGATCTTCGACGCCACCCGCCACTTCGGAGTAGAGGAAGCACAAAAAGTTTTCGAGCTCGCGGCGCGCTACCGGGATCGCCACGTAGTCGGGGTCGGCATTGGTGGCGACGAACAAAAAGCCCCTCCTGAACTTTTCCGCAGCGTCTACGCCTACGCCGCCGACCATGATTTACGCCTGACAGCGCACGCAGGCGAGACCGGCCCACCAGAATCCATCTGGGGAGCGCTGAACCTGCACGCCGAGCGGATTGGTCACGGCTTCACTGCCGGCCAGGACGCCGACCTGATCGAAGAGCTCGCCCAGCGTCAGATTCCGGTCGAGCTCTGCATCACCAGCAACCTCCGCACCGGGGTGTGCAAGTCGATTGCCGAGCATCCCACGAAGAACTATTTCGACCAGGGCCTTATGATCACGCTGAACACCGACGACCCGGCATTGTTCGGCACCACGCTTTCGCGGGAATACCAGCTTGCCCAGGAAACGTTCGGATTCACCGACGAGCACCTCCGCGAATTAGCTCGCAACTCGTTCGAAGCATCCTTCCTGCCCCCAGAAAAAAAGCTCGAGCTCCTGAGCCTTTTCGACGCCGCCGCCGCAAGGTGAGCAGCGACCCAAAAAGTCACGTCGGGCCGTCCTCACTCAACGGATGATGTAAAATCGCAGGCGATCCCCCGCATCTTGCCTTAACTGAGAACTGGCAACTGAGAAAAGTCCATGTCCCTCCGCCCCGTCCTCCAACTCGGCAACCCAGCCCTTAGGCAAAAGTCCGTCAGGGTTGAAGACCCGACGGCCCGCGAGATCCACGATCTGGTCCACGACCTCGCCGACACGCTCGCTCACTGGCGCTCCGTTACCGGCTTCGGCCGCGGCATCGCCGCTCCCCAACTCGGCGAGTTGCAGCGCGTCATTTATCTCAAACTCCCACGAGCCGAGCCTTGGCCGCTGATTAACCCGGAAATCATCGAAGCGAGCGAAGAAAAGATCATTGTCTGGGACGCCTGCCTGAGTTTCCTCTCGATCTTCATGCAGGTCGAACGCCGCCGCCGAGTGACGGTGCGCTATCAGACTCTGAATGGCGAAACCCTCGAATTCGAAGCGGGTGACGATCGCAATCTTTCCGAACTCCTGCAGCACGAAATCGATCACCTCGACGGCGTCCTCTCTATCGACCGAGTCGTCGACGTCAAAACTATCTGCACCCGCGAAGAATTCGAGAAGCGTTACCGCGACGCGAGCCCCTACGCGGTCACTCCAGCTACAATCAAAAGCTGAACCGCTGTTAGGTCTTAGGTCCTAGGTCCTAGGATTAGGTTTCAGAGGTCGGGAATCAATCCTAGCCGCTGCCGAACACCAAAGGCCTAAGGCCTAACACCAAAGGCTACTGATGTTACACATCGGCATCGTCGCATCCAGCGCGGAAGGCGCCGCGCTCTGCTATCGCACCATCTGCGTAGAGGGCGCGGACTTGCTCGGTCCCTACAATCATCCCGAAGTATCGATGCACGGCCATCCCTTCGTCCTGTACAAGGACCGCATTGACGCAAAGGATTGGGCCGGCGTCGCAGAACTCATGCTCTCCTCCGCCGAAAAGTTGGCCAAGGCCGGCGCCGACTTCCTCATCGCTCCCGTCAACACCGTGCACCAGGCTTTCGATTTGGTTAAGCACCGCTCTCCGCGCCCCTGGCTGCACATCGCGGTTGAAGTCGCCAATGAAGCCAAGCGCCACGGTTACAAACGCCTCGGAATACTCGGTACGCGCTCACTGATGGACGGCCCGGTCTACCGCGACACGCTGAAAGCCGCCGGTATCGAGCAGTGCGTGCCGGGTACGGACCAGCGCGAGCGCATCCACCGGATCATCTTCGACGAACTGGTCCACGGAACTCTCTTGCCTCGCACTCAGGCCTATTTCACAGAAGTGATTCGCGGCCTGAAAGATGACGGCTGCGACGCCGTAGCACTGGCCTGCACTGAAATTCCGCTGCTCATGACTCCGGAATCCTCCCCGCTGCCCATGCTGGATTCCACGCGCATTCTGGCGAGGGCCGCTCTGCACAGAGCCGTAGAGGGTTAACGTTCTATGTGGCGCACGGTCGAGAGCGTCGGCGGCGCTGAGTTCAATGCCGGGCAGGTCGAAATCAAGGACGCTGCGTAGTGGAAAAGCGCCACGAACTCAAATTTCGCTTGCTTCCTGGCCCCTATGCTATCGTGCGCCTCGCCCCCGACGTGCCCGTCCCCGATTGGGCGACTAAGGGCGACTTCACCTCGATCACCCGCACCGCCGACGAACTCTCCGTAGTCTGCCCAGCCGCCAATCTTCCGGCGGATGTGCATTCGCCGCACCGCTGGGTCTGCCTGAAACTCGAAGGCCCGTTCTCGTTCTCGCAAACCGGTGTACTGCTTTCCTTCATCGACCCGCTCTCAAGGAGCGATATTCCCATCTTCGCCATCTCTACCTACGACACGGACTATGTGCTGATCCAGGAAGAGTTCATCTGGGCGCTCGACGTTCTGCGCGCAGCCGGTCATGAGCTGTTGCCGAGGGATCAATCCGGAGGCAAACAACTCGAGAATGACTGAGCGGCGCGGGCTAATCATGCTGGCCATGATGGTATTTTCTGTCTCTCTCGTCACTTGGATCGTGTCGCGCCTGGAGAAACGCACGCTCGACGAGTACGGGTTGAGTCGTCAAAGACGCGTCGTGGTTGGATGCAATTGATGATTATTGATTGTTGATTGAAAACCTATTCCGCATAAACCGTCGGATTTTCAATCAACAATCACAATTCGACAATCAAGCATTTCCTATGCCGCCAGAATTCCCGTCAGCGCACCTTCTAGTTCCAGCAGCTTCCGCTTCACGTCGAGGCCACCGCCGTAACCACACAGCGTCCCGTCCGACCCGATCACGCGATGGCAGGGGACGACAATCGCCACCGGGTTGCGGTTGTTCGCCATCCCCACCGCGCGAAAACCTTGAGGCTTGTCCACCGCACGCGCAATATCGCCGTAGCTGCGAGTCTCGCCATAGGGAATGACCAGCAGAGCTCGCCAGCATGCCAGCTGAAAGTCTGTGCCGCGCAGGTCGAGCGCGAAGCTGAACTCGCGCCTCTTGCCCGCGAAATATTCTTCCAGTTCCCGCGCGTACGCCCGCATCACCTTCACAGATTCCTCGAAGCGCACGCCCTTGTTCTCCGCCCGTAAATCGCGCGGATTTGGACGAATTGTCTGCTGGCCGGGAAGGCGCGCATCGAACTCCAGCGCTACCAATCCCAGATCGGAAGCAGCCATGAACAATGGTCCTACAGGTGACATAACCGTCGTAGAATGAAGTGTTTCCATAGAAATCACACAATCGCAGCACTGCCCGCCGCGCCCATAACCCTAGCACAGGCGCTGAACCCCGGCTGCGCGGAATTGCCTAACTGGTTGACAGAACCGCCTTTTTCGACGAGAGTGTCTCGTTGCAATTCGCGCTCGGAAAAAACTCAGCGTTGAAAAAAGCCCTCATCGTTCTTGCCGCCGTCGTGCTGGCACCCGTGCTCGTGGTCAGCCTGGTAGTCTTCGCGGCCGGAGACTGGCGCACCATCGGCCAGACTGAAGCCGGCGATAAAGTGTCCGTGAGCTCCATCCGCATCCTCAAGAACAATCAGAGGATCGCTCTGGTTCGCGTCGAATTCAAAGAACCGGCAAAACTTCCACAAGGCGGACCCTTCGTCGAAATGCGTGCGCGCGTGCGTTTCAATTGCGCCAGCGGCGCTGCCACTCCTACGACAGAATGGTTCTACTCCCGCGACCACAGCGGGCGCTTCGTGGTCAGCAAGAAAGCCACCCATGACGAGCAGTTCGGCAAGAACCCCGAAGGCGACTTCGTCGCCCTAGTCAGCAAGAACGTCTGCAGCCAAACCAAGTAGCCTCCTCGCCACTCATTTCTTCACGGCAAACGCCACGTAAGCACCGCCCGACTTCGACTTCAGATCTTTTCCTCCTCCCGCCGCGATAACCACAAACTGCCGCCCGTTCACCTCATATGTCGCTGGAGTTGCATTCCCCGCAAACGGCAGCGTAGTCTCCCACAGCAGCGCCCCTGTAGCCTTATCGAACGCGCGAAACTTCTTGTCGAAGTTCGTCGCCCCGATAAAGACCAGACCACCCGCGGTTACAATCGGCCCGCCATAGTTCTCCGTGCCCGTGTTTTTCTGTCCTTTAGCGGCCAGTTCTGGATATTCGCCCAGCGGAATCTTCCACACATATTCGCCGGTATTGAGATTGATGGCGCTCAATGTCCCCCACGGCGGCGCAACTGCGGGATATCCATCCGGGTCCAGAAACTTGTGGTATCCCGTAAAGTGATATTTCATGGTCACAGGTACCGGCTCAGGTGTCACAACTTCCTTACTGTCACCTCCCACCAAATACGCCAACAGGCCGAAGACTTGATCGTCGGCCAAATTGGGAAAGCCTGGCATCCGTCCCTTGCCGTTCCTGATGGTCGCCGCAATCTCAGCCGCTGGCCGCCGATCGCCCACACCCACGAGCGAAGGAAGCGACGGCGGCGATCCCGCCATTTTTTCTCCGTGGCAAACTGCGCACTGGCTCATGTACAGAGCTTTGGGACTGTTCTCAGCAGTATTTTCCGCGAGCGCGCCCGTCCAGGCCAAGTCGTTCGCGTTGACGTAGAGAATTCCCGTCTGTGGGTCGACTGCAGCCCCGCCCCACTCGGCCCCGCCATCGAATCCGGGAAATATGATCGTATCTTTCCCCACGCCGAAGGGAACAAACTGCCCTTCGCTGCGAAAGCTGCGGAACTTCTCGACCGCCCACTGATGCGCCTCCGGCGTGCGCTGGCTCAGAAGGTTCTCGGTGAGTAGTTGCCGTGCAAAGGGCGCCGGTTTCGCAGGCAGACATTGTTGCGCCGCAGCCACTTCTCCCGGTACATCGCTCGGCGGATAGCTTCGGCACTCAATCGGAAACAGCGGCTTCCCGTTTGTGCGATCGAACAGAAACACGAAGCCCTGCTTCGTCGTCTGCGCCACTGCATCCACTTTCTTGCCTTCGCGCTCCACGGTCAAAAGCACCGGCGGAGCGGGGAAATCCCGGTCCCAAAGATCGTGCTTCACTCCCTGAAAATGCCAGATGCGCTCGCCCGTCTGGGCGTTCAAAGCAATCAAGCAATTGGCAAACAGATCATCGCCAACCCGGTCCTGCCCGAAGAAATCAAATGCCGCCGAACCCGTCGGAACATAAACGATCCCTCGCTCCGTATCCACGGTCATCCCCGTCCAGTTATTGGCCGCGCCACTCGTTTTCCACGTCTCCTTCGGCCAGGTGTCGTAGCCAAACTCGCCCGGGTGGGGAATCGTATGAAACGACCAGCGCAACTTTCCGCTGCGCACGTCATAAGCCCGCACATCGCCGGGAGACGCCGGCAAGGTCTCCGCTTCACGCCCTCCCACGATCATCAGGTCCTTGTAAATCACCGCCGGACTGGTCATATAAATGGACTGCTGCGCCGGGTCGCGCCCCAAATCTTCGCGCAAATCGATACGTCCGGCTCTTCCGAAACTCGCAATGGCTTTGCCCGTGGTTGCATCGAGCGCATAAACGAAGTTCATCACCGCGACCAGAATCCGGCGGTCTTTGTTTAGGCCTTCGCCGTCGACCCAGTAAGCCAGCCCCCTATCCGGTTGCGTCCCAGGAATTCCGGAGTCAAATTTCCACAGCAACTTTCCGGTAGCCGCATTCAAGGCAAAAACTTTCTGCGATGGAGTCAGCCCATACAGTATTCCCTCGACCACAATTGGACTGGTCTGCAGCCCGCCGGCCTCCTCCGTGTCAAACCTCCAGGCGACCCCGAGCCGCTTCACGTTCTTGCGACTGATCTGCGTCAGGCTGGAAAAATGATTATTCTCCGGCGTCCCGCCATAAATCGGCCAATCGCGACTCTCTTTTTTGTCGGGTGCTTTTCGTGTGGACGATGGCGTTCCCCCAATCGCTGCCGCCATTGCCAATGACACCACGAGAAAAATGGCCGCAAATCTCATTTCGCACTCCGCTTCCATCACCACCGAATATTCCAGCCGGCTGATTGTAGAACAAGCCGGAAGCCTTCTCGAAGCGCGAGCCAGTTCCATATTCTTCACAGCTTTGGCACCTCCGTAACCTTCCCCCTACTTCCACGCATCTCGCTTTCGGCTTATGCTGATAGAGAGATCGGCCGACACGGCACCGATTCAACCCACCCCGGTATGGATTCACTTCGACTTTATGGGCTAGTGACGGGCGGCGTCGCATTGCTCGCGGCGTATGCGCTTCTGCGACGCAAGCCCAAGACGCCCGACGACCTGGAGCGCGAACGCAGGGCGTGGCTTGAGGGCACAGGCCGTATCACCGACGGTACTGTGATTGATGTGCAGGAACTGGCCGCAGCCAACAACTATCACGCTGCCACCATGTTGATCTACAAGTACGACGTCGCTGGGGTATCCTACGAGTGTTCCCAGGATGTCACCTACCTGCGGCACTGGATCAATCTCCATTCCTGCCGTCTCGGACTGCCCACTTCGGTGAAATATGATCCGCAGAATCCTGGCAATTCGCTGGTTGTCTCGGAAAACTGGATGGGATTGCGGCAGTAGCCTACTGCCAACTCAAGTGCATGGCCGTATTGTGTTTGTCGAAGGTGACCTGCAGAGACTTCTCGCCGCCGCCGATGAATTCGGCCGTAACCGTCTTGGAGAGATCAATCGTCTCGTCGGCCGATAATGCCCTCACGCGAAGCGCATGTCTTCCTGCAGGAATCCTCAGCGTCTCCGCGTCCACGCCCCGTACTCCGTTGAACACGACCATCCGTTTCTGGAGGCCTCCGTGCAAGGGTCGCGTCAACGCAAGCCGGTCATCGACCCAAACAAAGAGAGTGGCATCTTTGAACTGGTGTCGCACCGCTACGTCGAGATTCGAAAGTGGCACCACGATTTCTGGCCCCGTGGTCGAGACCGGAAGCGGTGAAACCGGGCGGCGAACTTTCGGCAGCTTTGACTTGGCAGCCGCGGGCAGTACCCCGGCGCTGGGCGGCTCACTGGCCGGTGCTGAACTCGGCTGGATGCTTTCCTTCCTCGGAACTGCCGGGGTGCTGGCAGCCACATTGAGCGCATTCACTCCGAGTTTTGGAGAAATCACCAATACCTTCGACTGGATTCCGGCGATGAGTAGGAGCACCAGCGCGGTCGCACCCAATGTCAGATTCCGGATCGGCGCCTTCTGAATCGCGTTACGGACTAACTTCTCTACCCGATCCATCTCCGCCGCTGGATGCGTCCCGGCGGGACGCTGCCCAGTTTTCCTGGTGCGCGTGCCCGTGGATTTATTCCCGGTCGACATTACTGCCCGCAGCGACGTCGTGGTCGAGCCCACTTCGAATATTTGTTGCAACTGGCGTACATCCTCGGCGAACGCTGCGCCAGTCTGGTAGCGCTGCTCCGGATCCTTCGCCATGGCACGCGAGATCACCCCATCCAGCTCCTGAGGCAAGGTCAGGTCAAAGGCGGTCGCCGCCACGGGCTCACGGTTTGCCACCTTGAAGCACACCGTGGTCGCGCTGTTTCCCTGAAACGGAGAATGACCCGTGACCATGGCATACAAAATCACGCCCAGCGAGAATAGATCCGAGCGCCCATCCACTCCTTCGCCGCTCAGTTGCTCCGGTGCCATATAGGCGGGAGTTCCCATCACCCGCCCGGGCAGGGTGAAGTGGGCCACGTTCAGCTTCGCGATGCCGAAATCGACGATTTTGGCGTGGCCGTCCTCCGTCACCAGAATGTTTCCGGGCTTGATGTCGCGATGGACCACGCCCTGTGCGTGAGCATAGTCGAGCGCTTCGGCAATCTCTTCCGCAAGTTGCAAGGCCTTCGGCAGCGGAAGCTTCTTCTCGCGCGCCAGAACCCGATTCAGGGACTCGCCCGCAACGTACTCCAGCACGATGTACGGGTCCTGGTTTTCGGGATTTTCCCCCACGTCAAAAATTGAAACAATCGCGGCGTGATGCAGACGTCCCGCGGCCTGCGCCTCATTCATAAACCGCATGCGAAATTCGGTTTCCTCTTCCCGATCCTGCCCCCACATGGAAACGGTTTTCACCGCGACCAGACGTTCGATCTGCGGGTCCCGGGCCTTGTACACCACACCCATGGCTCCGCGGCCCAATTCAGCCACGATCTCGTACCGGCCAAACCGCTTTAACTCCGAATTTTCCATGTAGTCCTTGAGACGTAGCTTCGGATCGGCCACGGAATTGGGGGGAGAGGTTCCTACATGTTAGCGCCACTCGCACCGTGATTCCGCACTCTGTTTGCCGTAATCCATTACCCCGGTAACAGCTTAGTAATGCCTGGCGGAAGCGACCGTAGTCGCTCGCGCTGGCGGCCCGTGGCCACTGCGATCACGGCCTCCTGTGACTTGGGCACTTCTTCGCCCGGCCCCAGTTTGTAGGGTTTCACCGGGTGCCGCACTTGTGTCTACGCTGCACGCCCTTCCTTTCCTGGAACGGACTCCATCGCTTCGGAGGTGTTTGGGGAACCTGGTCGGGTCTGGCGCCAGACGGAAGCGTGCTCGCGGTGCGCGACGCCAGCTCACACGAAATCTACGCCATCGATTTGGAACTACCGTAGAACAATTTGAGTCGATGTCGGACGGGAGGGCACGCCAGCTAGGCTGCTGAAATGCTGAAGCTGATGGCTGAGAGCTTTTTAGCTTCCTGCGGTGAAGCCGCCGTTGTGCGCGACGGTCATGCGGAGATACTTATAAGGATTTACCGGGGTATCGTTGATGCGGACTTCGTAGTGAAGATGCGGTCCGGTCGAGCGTCCGCTCTCTCCCACATAGCCGATCACGTCACCGCGATGCACTGCCTGCCCAGTCGTAACCGCGTACCCTGAAAGGTGTCCGTAGCGTGTACTGATGCCGTTGCCGTGATCAATCATAATCGCCTTGCCATAGCCACCCATGATCTCGCTGAATGTCACCCTTCCGTCCGCGGGCGCAATGACCGGCGCGCCATAGCTGCTGCCAATATCCACGCCGCTGTGGAAGGCGCCTTCTCCGTTGAACGGATCAATCCGCTCTCCGAAGCTGCCCGTCACCTGGCCTTCCACCGGCCAGAGGTTGGGGGCAGAGTTTGCCTTGAACCAGTCTGCCGTCGTGGCATTGCGCGTCAGGCCCATGGTCAGGCCGACCATCGTCGCCCCAGTCAGAGCTGAAGTCCGCAAGGCATGCAATTGGTCCAGCGACGAACTTACGTCGGCATCCTGAATCTGCTCGGCGGTCGCTGTCACTAGCGTAGGCTGCGCCTTCAACCCGTAGAGGGCCGAAACTTCCCCGGCGATCGAGCCCAGCGATGCCACCTGCACGTCGCGCTCCTTGGCCACCTGCTCCAGGCGCGAATAGTTGTCCTTGAGCTGATCTTTTTCCGTCCGCAGTTGGTTATAGCGGGAAACCTTCAGCAACATGCGGGTATAGGAGCTGGCAATGCCGGTCAGGCTGAGAAATCCAATCGCGGCTCCCACTACGAATACGTAAAGGTAATGCACGGGGATGGAGATCTTACGCAACTGCCCGTCGTCCCCGCGAGCCACGAAAAGGATGTAAAAGCGCTTTTGCAAATCGCTCCTCTAAAGTCTTGCAGCATCAGGTCCGGAACTCCAGGCCCAGTTTCTTAGTTGCCAGAACGCCTGTTCGGACCACCTGACTTTTTTCGGGCTACGCTCCCATCTTGGGAATGGAAATTTTCTCGCGCCCTATACCTACCGGAACTGCGACCAGAGCCTGAAATTTGTCTTCGTCTGCAATTCCAACCGCTTGCAGAACTTAGCTCAGCCAAAAGGTTATTGTGAATGACTGGTTAACGGTAACAAACTGGTTTCCCCCTGTCAACGCCGCACATGGCCATCCTCAGTTACGGAAGGCAGGGTAACCGGATTCCTGTAGGACAGGTTACCAGGGGGCGTTCGGCATAGCCGTGTTTGGAATCTGCCACTGATGGGTCTGGCTGAGGCCCTATCGGTGTCGCCGAGTCACATTCAACGCCTGACATGCTCACCCAGGAATCCGAAAACGTCGGCCGCCCATTCCGCGATGTCTGTATACACAAAAATGTTGCCCATCGGCCGCCGCGGTGATCGCCAACTCGCCGGTAGGCGCGGCATCGGTGCTGCCAGAACCATGCATGAGTAGGATGGCAGGCGCGGGAGCGGAGCCTTCGGGTCTCCAGAGGAAGCCTTTTAGCCGAAGATTGCCGCTGGGGACCACAACGGTCTCAGGGACGATGGACCGCCGCGACTGGGCGACTGGCCAATCGCCTGGGCCGACATCAGCCCGACGCACGCGAAGAGGAATCCTATTCTCATGGTGCCGAACTATACCAAATTGACCCCGTGTAACGACTGTAGGTTTTGCGGCTCCCGTTGCGAGCCCGGCATCAGATGGGTGGCGTCCGCTATAGTGGTGGCTTCGTGCTGCTTCGCGAAAAAACGCTGATTGCCCGGATTCGCCGCATGGCGAGATCCTCTACGCGAGGGTACACTCTCGCCTCGAACCGCGGCGTCTTCACCGGCATCGGAGACGACTGCGCCGTACTGCGCCTGCTCCCAGGACAAGAATCCCTGGTTACGACCGACTTCACATTGGAAGGAATCCACTTCCGCCGGGACTGGCACCCGCCTGAATCCGTCGGCCACCGTTGCCTGACTCGCGGACTGAGCGACATCGCCGCCATGGGCGGCGAGCCGGTCGCGGCCTTCCTCTCTCTTGCCCTGCCCCGGGACTTGCCTCAATCCTGGGTCGGACGCTTCGCGGGTAGCCTGATCAGTCTGGCGGAAAAATTCGGAGTAAGCCTCGCCGGAGGTGACACCGCCGAATCTCCCAACGGAATCCTCGCCGACATCATCGTGATCGGCACCGCGCCCAAAGGCAAGTCTGTTTTGCGCTCCACCGCCGGGCCCGGCGACCGCATCTTCATCAGCGGAGAACTCGGGGGCTCGGCTGCCGCTGTCCTCAGAATGAGTTGCAAGCCTAAGAAGAAGTTGAGTCCCCGAAACTACCGTCGCCATTTTTATCCCGAGCCCCGGATCGAACTTGGTCGCATTCTCCGTGAAAAAGGCCTGGCCTCCGCCATGATTGACACCAGCGACGGCCTCTCCACCGACCTGGCTCATCTCTGTGAAGAAAGCGGCGTGGGAGCCGAACTCGACGCCGCACTCATTCCCCGCGCCCGCGTCGGCAAGCCCCCCCGTGAAGTCGATCTCGACCTCGCCCTGCACGGTGGCGAGGACTACGAACTCCTTTTCACGGCTCGGCCCGGCAAGCGGATTCCCGCCCAAATTGCCGGAGTCGCCCTGACCCACATCGGCCATATCACGCGTGCGCCAAAGATCCTCCTCCGTACCCGCCCCAAGCTGGCCTACGAACTCGAACCCCGCGGCTGGCAGCACTTCCAACCCTGACTGGACTCATCTAGCGACAGCCGCTCGGCTATCCGGCGAGGGGAACCGCGGCGGTCGCCGCCGAAAAGGCAGCAGCGCAAGCCACGAGAGAAATTAATCCTTGCTCCAGCTCCGGTCCTTCACAATCTTCACCACCATCTTCCGTTACCTCCGTCACTACTCTGTCTCTACCCGCTCACTCAAAACCGGACTACAGTAAAAGCATGTCATTCCGTAAATTGCTGCTCCTCCCAGTGCTCGCTGCCTTTCTGCTGGTCGCCGCCGCTCAGACGAAGAAGCAGCCGCCTCCGCCTCCGGCCCACGCAAAGTCTCCGTCCCCCGCCGTGACCGACGATCTCATTCACAAACAGTTTGGGGATAATTGTTCTCTGTTGGCGGGACCGCCGCAGTTTGTCGCCGATCTTGACAACGACGGCACCGAAGACCTCGTGGTGGCCGCCAAATGCAAGAACCCCATGGCCGACAAAGACGAGTACAGTTTCGTCGTCGCCGACCCTTATGACAGCTTTCTCGGCTATAGCGATGTCAAAGTCACCTCCACCTTCGCCTCCGACGAACCCCAGCGGCGCGGCGTCAGCCTGCTCATCATTCATGGCGCAGAAAAAGACGCATGGCGCTCCGAAACCCCGAAGGCCAAGTTCCTTCTTATCAATCTGCCCTTTAAAACTCTGACGGTGAAAAGGCTTGCGATGAAGAAGAAAACCATCCTCGGAATTTACATGGAAGAAACGGGCGAGGGCGAACAGACATCGTCAGTCGTGTATTGGGACGGCAAGAAATACAAATACCAACAGCTCGGCTCAACTCTCGAATAAGGCAGTTGCTGAATTTGATTTTAGATTGTCGTTAGATCGCTGATTCGCAGACCCAATCAGCAATCCTCAATCTCCAATCGCCGCCGAATCCGCCCTAATATCCCTTAGCTCCCTTTGTAGTAGGGGAACTCACTCGTACCGACCTGTTTCGCGTTGACCTCGGCGAATTCGCAAACTCGGTCGAGCGAAGCTTGCAGTTCAGCCGTATAGCGTTCGATGTCTTCGTCCGTGGCGTCACCAGGCACGCGGATCAGTTTGCCGACGCGCACCAGCACCCGCGAAAAGGGAAGCGGAATCATCAAGCGGTCCCACGTGTTCAGCACCCAAGCCCGATCGACGGCGGCGTGGAACATGGTCAAAGCGGAGCCAGACGATCGTGCCAGCGCGACCGGCCCGGGCTTCACTTTGTGCCGCGGACCGCGGGGACCATCCAGGGTAAACGCCACGGTCCAACCTGCTTCGAGCGCTCGCCTCAGGCCGAGCAAAGCTCGCACCGCGTTGCGGCTGCTCGATCCCTTCACGGCGACGAAGCCGAACTTGTGAATGATCCGGCCCATGTATTCGCCGTCATAACTGTTGCTGCTCATCACTCGGATGCCCATGTCGCGGAAGATATAGGTAGCCGGGATCATGCAGGAATGCCAAAAGGAGGCGATCAGCGGGCGCTGTTCCAGCGTCTTCTGCGCACCTTCCTCGTAGGAAACCGAGACGCGCAAGGTTGGCCCGATCAGGCGGATGATCCCGTATCCCAGCCAGATAATGACGCGCAGGACAATGCGCTGGCGAAGGGTAAAGCGGCGGACGCTAGGGGCAGGTTGCGTCGGCGCGGCCGCGTCGCGAGTGCTGACTTCAGGCACGCAGCTATTGTAAAGGTAACCCGCTACTCAGTTCTCGAGGTAGGAATCGATCCAAATCTTGACTTTCTGGCGCCGTTCGTCGGCTGCATCGAACCGTACTCCGAACGATTTAGGCTTGTGCCAGCTCACTACTCCGCGAACGTTGACGCGGGGCAAGGTCATGAGGGAAAACGACACCTCCACGTTCACTCCAATCGAAAGCTCGTCGGAGCTCTTGAGGGACATGCCTCCGCTACTCATTTCGATGCTGGACGCGCTGATCCGCCGGCCATCTCCGACGACAGAGACCTCGGTCATCACCGGAATGCGCACATAGCGCCGGAATTCATGCAGCACGAGCATCCGCGTGGCGCGCACCAGTTTCAGGGCAGCGGGCCGCTCCAGCGGGGCGTTAAATATGGCGTTGATGCCGTACTTGGAGTAGCGCATCGCTTCCTGCGCGTTGCCCCCCAGCCCATAAATCACGCAACGGCTATTCGAAGGGGAACTGCGGGCCGCTTCCATCACGGCGTCGGCACCGTCGCCCAGGCTCAGGACACAAGCCTCGAACTTTTCCTTGCGCAGGCGCTCGGCGGCATTGGAAGACATGACCACGGTTTCAATGTTGAATTGGCGGAAGCATTCCGTCAGCAGAGCCCGGGACGATTCATTCAAGCCTACCAGCGCGGTACGGGCGGCTGCCTTCCGGGCGGTACGGGACGGGGCTAGGGCGAGGGTTGTGGCGAAAGCTTTATCCATGTCGAGGGAAGACTCCACTTTCTAACCCATTGTGCGGTCGCTCGCCATCACTGAAAAGACCCAAAGGACCAACGTTCGAAGTACCAAAGTGTCGTTACTTTTTCGGAAAGTACTGGAGACGGGACATTACGAAGCAGAACTTTTGTGAAATGAAGAACTTAGAGTGGACAGGGGGAGAATGCAAATTCCCAACGAGAGAATTTATTCGCTCCAGCGCCGGAACAGCAGCGCTCCATTGGTCCCGCCGAAGCCGAACGAGTTCGACATGGCGTATTCGATTTCCGCCTTGCGCGCCTGGTTGGGCACCAGATCCATGCCCGCGGTATCGGGATCGGGATTCTCCAAGTTGATCGTCGGAGGCAGGATCTGATCGCGTAATGCCAGCACGGTAATGCCCGCCTCCAGTCCTCCGGCGCCGCCCAGCAGGTGCCCGGTCATCGACTTGGTGGAACTTACAGCGATTCTGCGCTCGCCAAAAAAGTTGCGGATGGCGTGCGCCTCGAGCGCATCGCCGATCGGCGTTGAAGTGCCATGGGCATTCACATATCCGACGACGTCGGGAGTTACGCCCGCATCGCGCACGGCGTTGCGCATTACGCGAAAGCCGCCCTCGTGCTCCGGTGCAGGCTGCGTCATGTGGTAAGCATCGCCACTCATGCCGTATCCCGCGATCTCCGCGAGGATGCGAGCGCCGCGCTTGCGGGCGAATTCCAGCTCTTCCAGGATCATGATGCCCGCGCCTTCGCCGATCACGAAGCCGTCGCGATCTCGATCCCAAGGACGGCTGGCCTTCCCGGGTGCGTCGTTGCGGGTCGACAGAGCGCGCATGGCGGCGAATCCGCCAACGCCCATGGGAGTGATTGCGGCCTCCGCTCCCCCGGCAATCATCACGTCGGCATCGTTGTGCTGGATGATGCGGTAAGAATCTCCGATGGAATGTGCGCTAGTGGTACAGGCCGTCGCGGTCGCCTCGTTCGGTCCCTTGGCTCCGTAGCGCATCGAGACCTGCCCGGCTGCAAGATTGATGATCGCAGCCGGAATGAAGAATGGAGAAATCTTGCGGGGCCCTCCTTCCATCAGCGCGGTGTGTTCGCGTTCGATGATGTCGAACCCTCCGATCCCCGACCCGATGTGAACGCCGACCCGCTCGTCGTTCTCCGGAGTAATCTTCAGTTCCGACATCTTCATCGCTTCCTCCGCGGCCGCGATTGCCACATGAATGAAGCGTCCCATTTTCTTGACTTCTTTTTTTTCAATGAAGTTCAGCGGGTCGAAGTTCTTGACCTCGGCGGCAATCTGGCAGGCAAAAGCAGTAGGGTCGAAACTGGTGATGCGCCCGACGCCGCTCTTGCCCGCAAGCAGGGCCTTCCACACCACGTCAGTGGTATTGCCCACGCCACAGATCAAGCCCAGGCCTGTGACTACGACCCTGCGTCCCAACTATTTCCCCGCTTTCGCGTGCTTGCCGATGTAGTCCACCGCGTCCTGCACCGTGCGGATTTTCTCGGCGTCTTCGTCGGGGATCTCGATGTCGAAGGCTTCTTCGAAAGCCATGACCAGTTCGACGGTGTCCAGCGAGTCCGCTCCCAGGTCGTCCACGAACGACGCGCTGGAGGTGACTTCCCCCTCATCCACTCCCAACTGCTCCACGATAATCTGTTTTACCTTCTCGTCTACGGCTGCCATGTTTTTCCTCGCTTGCCTCGATTAGATTTGAATTCGGGTTCTTCAGTTGCGCAATCGCAGCTCATATTTCTGCTGGCCCGGGCTCGGGCCCTTCACAACTCTGCCACGTCTTACGCACTGCGATACGAAAAAAGGCGAGTGTGTAGTGTAATTGTCCCGGTGAATTAGTGTAAAGGAAGGGCCATGCCACTTTCGGCAAAGCCTCGGTTGACTTGAGATTGCACTCTTGAATCCTAAAGGTTGGCCATTGCCGGGGTCAAACGTTGGGCAGGTTTATGATGAGGGCGTCCGAGCCTGGACGTGAGGAGTCTTGTGTGAGATATGTGTTGTGGATGTTGTTGCTGTGTCCCTTGGCGTCCGCGCTCCCGTGTCCCACGAACCAACAGAAAGACGGCAGCGCCCTGGCTCAGATCGAGCAGAACTGGGCCCGCGCCTTGGAGCAACGGGATGTCGCCGCTCTCGCCTGTATTTTGGCGGACGAGTTTGAAGACGCCGGCCCCGACGGCCAACTCACCAGCCGCGCCACCACTTTGGCCAAAGCCGCCGAACATCCGCCCGTCCATCATGAACTGTCGGACTTACGCGCGCACGTACACGGAGATTTCGGCTACATCCGGGGACTGGCGACGGCCGTGAATGCGCAGGGCAAGACGGTCGTCACCGTGCGCTTCACGGATGTCTACGCCTATCGGGCTGGCCGTTGGCAATGCGTCGCTGGCCACGAATCGATCATGAACGACGCAGGTCGCTGAGAGGACGTCGTATGCGTGCCGTCGTGCAGCGCGTCAGCCGCGCCAAAGTCACGGTCAACGAACAGATCAGCGGCGAGATCGGCCTGGGCTTGCTGGTTCTGCTGGGCGTGGGACAAGAAGACACCGAGGCCGATGCGACGTATCTGTCCGAAAAAATTGCCGGCCTCCGCATCTTCGAAGACGAGCACGGAAAGATGAACCGCAGCGTGCAAGATGTGGGGGGCAGCGTGCTCGCGGTCTCGCAGTTCACTCTGTACGGCGATGTTCGCCGCGGCAAGCGCCCATCGTTCGACGCCGCGGCTCCTCCAGATCACGCTCGGCGGCTGTATGAGTTTTTTGTCGAGCGCATCCGAGCCGTAGGCTTGCGCTGCAAAACCGGCCGTTTCCAGGAAATGATGCAAGTGGAACTGGTGAATGAGGGGCCGGTGACGATTCTTTTGGATTCAGGCAAGGCGTTCTAGGATTGGTTTGTTCACCGGCTGTTCGGGGTAGTTGGTGTAACGACTGATAACAACATCAGTTATCAGCAGATGTAGAAGCGAGCGCCAAGCAGCCCCACTTTGTGGTGAAAAATCGCCATTGCCGTATTGACAGGCGAGACCGTCAGGGTAATCCCGTTCCGGTCGAACTCAAAGGCCAACTGTAAGTAGTTTGCCGAGAACTAGCAGGTACGCTCCGATGGCAACGATGCCGTTGACACGAATCGCTCGATAGGTGGCTGGCCACGGAAACATCAACAGGCCAAAGAATGGCATCAATTTGTCCGGCCAGATCAGTCCGGCCACTCCGAATACCAAATTCAGCTGCGCAATAACGCAAAATACCAAATTACCCATGTCCGTGATTCCAACGCGAGAGCGCAATTTTATTAAAAACGTGATTGGGAGTTGAAAGGAAGTTACGAAGGTAACCTCGTGGGTTTTCGAGTGTATAGGCGTCCGCTCCGTATGAATGAAATTCAGACCCCTCAGAAACCACCCAGCCACCCAAGCTCAGGGACGGCGACTGAATCGCAACCGCCTCCCCGCTCTCACATTCGACGCGAGGAGCATACGGTCTGAAGGCGCGCCAATTACCGGATTCCGCCTAGGAAGAATGTCCTCGAACAACCCGCGGATTTGCACTATCTTCCATCGCTCTTGCGCGTAATCCTTACTTTTTGCAGTCTTTTCTTTTGGCCCAGGACGTGCTTCCCGCATCTTAGAGATCGCGAGGCATGGAAAGTGGCCATTAGGAAGCGATGGGTGACGAGTGGAGCGTTGATCGGGCTGCTTTGCTCCCTTGGAGTCGCTCAGGAGATTACCTCCTCGGGGACCATGCCACTTGACGCGATCATTCAGTCGGTTCAAAAGGCGCAAGCGGCGGTGCGCCCGCCAGCCTCGTATCAGATCATTCGCGAGTATCGCCTATTTGGCGCGAAGGATTCGAAGGCTGATTCCGAGGTGGTGGCAGAAATCAATTTCAGGCCACCCGCCTCCAAAGGCTATGCGATTCAGAGGTCCTCGGGCAGCAGCCGAGGGCCGCAACTTGTGCGCCGTATTTTGGACCACGAAGTCGCAGCAACCTCCAAGGACAACAAAGCCAGCAGCGCCATCAGCAGCGATAATTACGCTTTCAACTACATCGGCGAGGCGACGCTAGACGGACAATCCTGTTACGTCTTGGGATTGAAGCCGAAGCGAACGGAGAACGACCTGATTTCGGGACAAGTCTGGGTGGACAAGCATTCATTCTTGGTTCGCCAAATCCAGGGAGAGGCCGAAAAAACGCCTTCTTGGTGGTTAACAAAAGTTCGCATCAAGCTGGTATTTGCCGATCTCGGAGGAGTGTGGGTGCAAACCAGCATGGAAGCCACTGCGGACGTACGAATTGTTGGCGCACACACCTTGACGTCACGCATTCTGGACTACCGGCGAGAGGAGGAGGTTGCGGCCACTCCGCTCCCCGGAGGTTCCAACCTTCGGAAACGGTAGCGACAAAGCAAGAGGCAATTACTGCGTTTGACTGATCTGGATAGTTGAAAAATCGCGCCGGCGGGGCTTCGTGGGGACCGCAGCGTTGGCCTCGCGCATTAGGGAAAGCGAAATCTTCTTCGAGGGCGAAAACGAGTAGCGTCGGCACTTGCCGGCTGTCGCGAGCTGCACGACTCTAGCGCGCCTGCAAAATCGCATCTGCCACTCGTGCCGCTTCCACCGCCGCCTTGACGTCATGGGTCCGCAAAATGTGTGCGCCCTTCAATATCAGGGCAGTCTGGGTGGCAAGCGTTCCGTAAAGGCGGCCCTCGGGCGGAACATCCTTCCCCTCTCTCGCCAGCGTCCGCCCAATAAAAGATTTTCGCGAAGTGCCCGCGAGGAGCGGGAATCCCGCGGTCTGCAATTCATTGAAGCGCCCCAGCAACGGATAATTCTCGTCAAAGCTCTTTCCGAATCCGAAGCCGGGATCAAGCACGATCCGCTCGCGCCGCACCCCTGCCAGCACCGCCTTCTCAGCCCACTCCTTGAGTTCCCGTTTCACCAGCAGCACAATGTCACCGGGCGGCGGCAGCATGCGCCACTCTTCCGGACGTCCGCGCATGTGCATTAAAACCGCTCCGCATTTGAGCTCAGCGACAGTCTTCGCCATTCGCGCGTCCCAGCGAAATCCGCTGACGTCGTTCACGATCTCCGCTCCCGCGTCCACGGCCGCGCGAGCCACGTCCGCTTTGTAGGTGTCTACCGAGAGCACTGCCGTGGGATGCTTCTTCTTCAATGCGGCAACGACCGGAATCACCCGCCTGAGTTCTTCTTCTACGCTCACGGCAGGCGACCCCACGGCCGCCCTGAGAGTCGCAGGCTGACCTTTCTTTGTCTCGGCCGTCTTGGTCTCAGCTAGCTTCGGAGCACCGGCATCGACGCGCGCTCCCGGACGCGTGGACTCGCCGCCAATGTCAAGGATGTCGGCTCCTGCGTCCAGCAATCGCTCTGCGTGCTCTATGGCCTTATCCCGGTCCAGAAACTGACCGCCGTCAGAAAACGAATTAGGGGTGACGTTGACGATGCCCATGATCAGTGTGCGCTTGCCGAGCTCCAGAGCGCGCGTTCCAAGGTTCCATTGAAAGACAGATCTCATCCGGCACGATTCTAAATGAAGCATGCTGGCAGGATTCGGCGAACGATGCGCTATCTGCGCCGCACGGTGGCGTCTCGCTTGCGCATGCCGGGGACCGCCCCAGGACCTGTACCGGTCGGAGGTTTTCGCCTCCCGTCGAGCAGTTCCTTGAGGACGGCCGCGTTATTGTGCGTCTCGTTCTTCGAGGCGAAGAGCAGGGTAAGGCGCTTTCTTTGGTGGGCAAGGTGGTACAGCTGGCGCAGCGCCTTTTCGGCCTCAGGTTCAGACAATTCTTGCAGATATTTCCTGCGAAAGTTCGCCCAATGATCGGGGCGGGCGTGATACCAGCGGCGTAGTTCGTCCGAAGGAGCAAGGTCGCGCAGCCATTCGTCGATCGCGGCGCCGACCTTCGCGAGACCTCGCGGCCACAACCGGTCGACGAGTACGCGCACTCCGTCGCTGCGCGATGCTGGCTGGTAGACCCGCTTGATCGCAACTGTCATGACTCAAGTAAACTGTGCTTTGTGCTTTACTCTTTAGCTCTATCATTGTAAAGGGGTTCGTAGCGCCGCGTGTGGCCTAACCTCGAGGATAGTCGATGCAATTGAAAGACAATGTTTCGATGGGACAGTTCCTGAAAAGTACTCGCGCAAACCTCTTCTTTGCAACGCTGGTTGTTCTGCAGGCGTTCGCTGCCTTCTCTGCTTGCGACATCGAGCGCCGCAAATCGGATGCCGAACTTGGCCTCAACCCGCAGCAGTCCGCCGGACGCAAAATCTACGACTCGAAATGTGACCGGTGCCATCAGCCATATTCCGCTCGAGGCAAGAAAGGCCCGGGACTTAAGGGGGTTTTTCGGAACAAATATCTCTCTCTGAGCGGACTGCCCGCTAACGATGAGCGGGTCACCGACATCATCCGGCTCGGTCGCAACGAAATGCCAGGCTACAGCCAAACGCTGAGCCCGCAGGATATTCAGGATCTGCTCGCCTATCTTCATACTTTGTAGCCGCGTCCGGGGCGAACCGCGGGCATGGCGTCGTTTTCATGGGATAATCCAGGGATGAAGAGCGCGGCGAAATCGGAGCTTTTTCGCGAACTCCCGTCGGTGGACGAGTTGGTTCGCACGCCGAACGTGGCGTCCCTCGCCGCTAGCCATGGACCTGCCGCGGTTACCGATGCCGCACGCGCTGTGCTCGCGCGTTGGCGGCAAGAAGTCGCCTCAGGACTCCTGGACGCGCCCGCACTGCGACTTGCCCTCGACGGACTGGCCGACGCTGTCAAAGAACATCTTCGTCAGGCACTCGGACATTCGCTGCGTCCGGTGATCAACGCGACGGGCGTCATTCTGCACACCAACCTTGGCCGCGCTCCACTCGCGGAAGCCGCGCTGGCGCACATCGGTGAAACTGCCGGGCGCTTTTCAAATCTCGAGTTCGACCTCGAGGCCGGCGCCCGCGGCAAGCGCGACGTTCACGTCGATCGGCTGTTTCGCAACCTTCTTGGTGAGATCGCCGCCTCGGCTGTCCCGCCTGCCCTGACCGAGCGCAGCGAGCCGAAGGGGCGAAGCCCGGCGGAAGCCTCCGGCTCTGTTTCGACGATCGTCGTAAACAACAATGCCGCTGCCGTCCTGCTGGCGCTGAACTCCCTGGCCGAAGGCGGCGAGGTGATCGTCTCTCGTGGCGAACTGGTGGAGATCGGCGGCTCTTTCCGCATCCCGGACGTCATGACAAAGTCGGGCGCAACTCTTCGCGAGGTGGGCACGACCAACCGCACTCGCGTTGCCGACTACGAAAAGGCCATAACCGAGCACACGCGGCTCCTGTTGCGCGTGCATCGATCCAATTTCGAGATCACCGGCTTCACCGAGCAGGCATCCACCGCCGAATTGGTGACGCTCGCGCGCCAGCGTGCCCTGCCCTTAATGGAAGATCTAGGCAGTGGTGCACTCGTGGACCTGCAGAGTTTCGGCATCAGCGGCGAACCCAGCGTGCTCGACAGCCTGCGTGCCGGCGTCGACGTTGTGACCTACAGCGGCGACAAACTACTAGGCGGGCCACAAGCTGGATTAATCAGCGGCCGTGCCGATCTGGTCGCCCGCATGCGCGCCAACTCCCTGTTCCGCGCCCTGCGCGTCGACAAACTCACCTACGCCGCCCTCGAGGCTACGCTGCTTGCATACGTGAAGCGCGACCACGATGCCATTCCCACGTTGAAAATGATGCGCCTGGCGAAAGAGGAAATCGGCAAGCGCGCCGAGTCGCTCGCGGCACATGCCCGGTCGTCGAAACTGAACATCGAAGTCACCGATGGGGAATCGGTAATCGGCGGCGGCGCCGCTCCGTCTTCGGTCCTGCCGACCCGTCTGCTGGCCTTGAGTTGCGACGGCCTCAGCGCCGACGAGTTGGCCGCTCGCCTGCGAGCGTCCGATCCGCCAATCATTGCCCGCGTCGAACAAGGACTAGTGCTGCTGGATCTGCGGACCGTTTTCGCAGACCAGGAGGAAGCGCTCAGGACAGTACTCATAGCACTTGGCCAAAGGCAATTCCGATCATGATCGTCGGTACGGGCATCGACATCGCCGAAGTTCCCCGCATCCGCCAGTCCATCGAGCGCTTCGGGCAGCGTTTCCTGCAGCGCGTCTTCACCGCAGGAGAGATGCGCTATTGCGATTCGAAGGCGAATCGCTTCGAGCGCTATGCCGCACGCTTCGCCGCCAAGGAAGCCGCCATGAAAGCTTTGGGCACCGGTTGGAATCACGGGGTTCGATGGCGCGATTGCGAGGTGGTCCGCATGCCCGGAGGTCGTCCGACCATGGCCTTCCACGGGAAGGCCGGAGAATTCGCGGTGAAGCTCGGAGTGAAAAATGTGGCTCTCTCCCTATCGCATACCGAGGAGCAGGCGATCGCACAGGTGATTCTCGAGAGCTGACGCCCGCCATCCGGACTGCCGCCCGCGCTGCCCACCATCTGCTAGACTGTCGCCTCCTATCCATATGCCCGTCATTACCGCGACTCCCACCCCAACGTTGAGCAGGCCTGAAATCTCGGAAAAGACTCTGCTGGCGGGCCTCGCGCTCACCAGCTTCGCCGCGCTCTTGCTCGAACTGGCTCTGACTAGGCTATTCTCCGTGGTGCTCTTCTATCACTTCGCTTTTCTCGCGATTTCGATTGCTCTACTGGGGCTGGGCGCAGGGGGCGTGTCCGCTTACCTTCTGAAGATCAGGCTCGCGGCAACCGACACGCGCTCACTCGCGGCGCGGCTGTGCATGACGAATTCGGTAGTCGTGGTCGTGGTGCTGGAGATCGTCCTGCATGTTCCGGTCGCGTTGCGGGTTTCGTGGGCAAACTTCGGACGGCTGACGGCGCTTTACCTGGCCGCTGCCGTCCCCTTCTTCGTCACCGGACTTCTGTTCGCAGTCGTATTCGCGCGCGAGACGCGGCGCATCCCGCGGCTTTACGGCGCCGACCTTTGCGGTGGGGCGCTGGCCTGCCTGGCGGTCGTACCCTTGCTGAACTGGGTAGGCGGACCGAACGTCGTTCTGGTCGCCGGAGCCACGATGGCCGCCTCCGGGACGATTTGGGCCGAACCCCGCTCGCTGCGCAGAAACGCAGCCCTGCTGACCGTCGCGCTGCTGGCCCTGATCGGCGCGAACTACTCCGGACGCCTGATCGACGTGGTTTACGCGAAGGGCATGTTCCGCGATCCGGCCCAGGTGGAGTTTGCGCGCTGGAATGCGCTCTCGCGCGTGGAAGTCGACCGCAAGGGTCAGGCCAAAGTAGTAGTCATCGACGCCGACGCTTCCACCTACATCATGAATGCGGACGTGGCGCGCTGGCACGATACGGAGTGGGAGGACGACCTGATGTCGGCGCCGCCGGCGCTGGCTAATGTCTTGCGTCCGCACGGCGAGTTCGCCATTATCGGGCCAGGTGGCGGCGTCGACGTCCTGCGCGCCATCGCCAACGGCAGTCCCAGCGTAACCGGGATCGAGATCAATCGCATCATCGCTACCACGATTATGCGCGAGCGTTACGCCGACTATTCCCAGCATCTTTACCAGCGGCCCGATGTGCATATTCAGGTCAATGACGGCCGGTCGTTTCTGCGCTCTACCCCGCAACAATTCGATGTGGTGCAGATGACGTTGGTCGACACCTGGGCTTCGACCGCAGCCGGGGCCTTCGCGCTCAGCGAAAATAATTTGTATACCGTCGAGGCCTTTGGCGAATATTTCGCTCACCTCAGGCCGGATGGAATGATCGCCATCACGCGCTGGGAATTTCGGCATCCGCGTGAAGCCCTGCGCGTGGTTGCGGTGGCTATGGAGGCGCTGCATCGCCTCGGGGTAGCAAATCCCGCGGGCAATTTTATTATCGCTTCGCAAGGATCGCTCAATGAGGACGGCATCCCGGTCGTGGTGCTGGCGAAGAAGACTCCATTCACGCCGGCAGAAGAGGCTTCGGTAACCGCGCATCTCGACAACTACCCGCAACTCGAGCCGCTGTATCTGCCGTCGGACCCCGGGCAGAATTCGTTCTCCGACCTGATCGCGAGCAATGATCCCTACGCGTTCGCGCGCGGCTACGCCTACAACGTCGCCCCCGTCACGGACAACGCCCCTTTCTTCTTCTTCACCCTCAAGGCCGGACAGATTCTCGGCGAAAAAGGTTTGCGCGGAGGCATCGACTGGAAAGTAAACCTGGGAGTGTTGGTACTTCTTCTCGTTCTGGTGATTTCTCTGATCGCGGTGCTGGCATTTCTGGTTCTGCCCCTCGCATGGAGAAGCCGGATTGGCCGCCAGTCCCCGCTTCCTCTGCTTTATTTCGTTGCGGTAGGTTTGGGCTACATCCTGGTCGAGATCGCCTTCATCCAGCGCTTCGTGCTGTTTCTCGGCCATCCCACCTATGCCCTGACGGTGGTGATTTTCCTGCTGATGCTTTCCAGCGGAGCGGGCAGCCTGTTTTCGCGGCTCTGGCTGCCGGGCACCAACTTGGGCTGGGTACCCCTGGTGCTGGTAATCGTGACGCTTCTTTTCGACGTATTTTTCCTACCCAGCCGTTTGGCGGCGCTGGTAGGGATGGACTTCGGATACCGCCTGCTGGTGAGCGGCGTCCTTCTCATTCCCTTGGGATTCGTCATGGGAATGCCGTTTCCGACGGGCCTCCGCGCTCTCGCTGCTCTTCCCGCCCCAGAATTTCCCGCCGGGCAAGGCGCTTCCGATAGTGCCGTGGAATGGGCTTGGGCGATGAACGCAGCGGCTAGCGTGCTCGGATCAGTATTGGCCATGGTTATCGCCATCCAGTTCGGATTAACCGTCACTTTGGCCTGCGGAGCAGCCGCATACCTGCTCGCCCTGCTGCTGATGCCGGCACTGCGGACGAAACCCGCCTAGACCTCGCTCAGGTTTTTGTTATCATTCAGCGAGGAGCCGATTGCGATCCCGAGCTGTTCGCGCGACCGGCATAATCCCATCCAGACTGGCATCATGAGGAATTCATTTGCCTAGCCAGAAGCAGCTCAAGTGGTCGCAACTGCGCGTTGGGATCACGGTGATCGTTGCCACTGTGACGCTGGCTTTTCTGCTGTTCCTGATGTCCGGGACCTCCGGCCTCTTCACCTCTCGCATCACTCTGAAATCTTATTTCGATAACGCTCAAGGGTTGCGCCAGGGCGCTCCCGTGCGTCTGAACGGCGTTGATATTGGCAACGTGACCAAGATCCTTATCGTACCTGACAAAGACAAGCAGCAAACTCCCGTCAAGGTGTTGATGAAAGTCAGCACCAAATACAGTTATGCGATCCATCGCGATTCTGTAACTTCGCTCGAAACCGCAGGAGTGTTAGGAGAAACATTCCTCGATATCGACAGCCTGCAGGCGCTCGGTCCTGCGGCGCAGGACGGAGACACGCTGCCCACGCAGGTGCATCCCGACTTCAATCAAGTAGTGCGCGCCAGCCAGAGCACTCTCGAGAACATGGATGCCCTTTTAAAGCGCGCTGACCGCATTTTGGCTTTCGCCGAAAGCGGCAAAGGATCAATGGGCAAACTCATCTACGATCCGACCCTCTACAACCGCCTCTCCTCCACCATTGCGGAATTTCAGCAGATCGTGCAGCAGGTGGGCAGCGGCGAGGGCAGCTTAGGAAGGCTGATAAGCCGCAATGACGCCTACGAAAAATTCATCGCCACCCTCGACAAGATGAATGGCGTAATCGACGACCTCCAGCAGGGCAAGGGCACGGCCGGAAAGTTCCTGAAAGATCCGTCGTTCTACAACAACGCCAATGACACCGTTGCCAACATGAAGAAGCTGACCGAAGACATCGATGCTGGCAAGGGTACGCTCGGCAAACTGACCAAGGATGAGGAATTGGCAAAGAAGCTGGATAACACGATCAGCAGACTCTCGGAATTGACCACCGAACTGGAAGCCGGCCAGGGCACAGCCGGCAAGCTTTTCAAGGACGACACTCTATACAACAACGCCAGCCAGATGCTGATCGAGAGCCGCGATTTGGTAAAGAGTATTAGGGAAAACCCGAAGAAGTACCTGAGCATCAAGCTGCACGTCTTCTGAGGATCCCCGTTTCGTTGGCGGCAGGAGAGGATTCATCGCCCACCGCGATCACGATCGTAGCGAAGGGGGGCAAAGTGAAAGCAGCGCCAGAATGGGCGTGAGCAGCACGCCGCCCCAATTCCTGTCAGCGCGCCCAGCAGGCCGTCGAAAAATCTAAGGACAACCAAAAGAGCGGTTAGCCCCGGAGGCGCATCCTCCTGAGGCCGACTTCTTCGAAGGGCATACTAACGCTGCGCACCTTGTTCGTTAGAGGGGAATTTTGGCGGGGAAATTCCGCCGTCGCAAACTACGACACCGCCCGCGGCAGCGCAGCGGCATCGGCGTGTTCGTGCGCGTGGTAACTGGACCGCACCAGCGGTCCGGACTCGACATGGCGGAAACCGAAGCGCAGAGCTTGTTCCCGCAAATAGGTAAACTCTTCGGGCTCATAGAAGCGGGCAATCGGCAGATGATCCTTCGACGGGCGCAAATACTGCCCTACCGTGAGTATGTCGACGCCGCGCGTGCCAAGATCGCGGAAGACTTCAACCAGTTCTTCCGACGACTCTCCCAAGCCAACCATTACGCCGCTCTTGGTCACCATGCCGGGAGAGAATTTCTTGGCATTCTCCAGCAACGTTAAAGTGCGTTCGTAGCGGGCACCAGAACGAACGGCGCGATACAGCCGGGGCACGGTCTCGGTGTTGTGGTTGAGCACGTCCGGCTTGGCATCCAGCACGATGCGCAACGATTCTTCCAGGCCCTGAAAATCCGGGATGAGAACTTCGACGCGGCAATCGGGCGTCAGCTCGCGAATCTCGCGAATGGTCTCAGCAAAAATTCTGGCGCTGCCAATGTTGTCATCGTCGCGGTTCACGCTCGTCACTACTGCATGTTTCAGTCCCAGCGTCGCTACCGCCTCAGCCACACGGCGAGGTTCGTCCCGGTCGATGGCCTCCGGTCTCCCCTTGGGCACTGCGCAGAAACCGCAGCGCCGCGTGCAAATATTCCCCAACAGCATGAATGTCGCGGTCTTGTGGTTCCAGCATTCACCGATGTTCGGGCACTGCGCCGACTCACACACCGTGTGCAGCCCCAGCCCGCGGGCCAGTTTCTTCAGATTGTGAAAGTTGTCGCCCACGGGAGCTTTCGCCCGCAGCCACCGCGGCTTGGGCATCCGCGGCGGAGCGCCAAGCTCGATCTGAATCAGTTGGGAAGGCCCTGCCATTCTTTCCGATTCTAACAGCTCGGGCCGTGGCCACGGGCGAAACAGCCACTGGCAGTGAGGTCGACTTAGGATTGCCGACAACCCGGAAATTGAACTCGTATCCGTCAGCCGACTTCGACCAAGCCATACGTGTGCTGCCAGCGCGCCCGCATGTGCACGAGAGCCCGGCTGATTTCTTCGGCGGAGATTTCGGCGTTCGGTCCGGCAATTACGGCGGCCGCTTCGCGCTTCGCGGCCTCAAGCAATTGGGCGTCGCGAATGAGGTTGGCCACGCGAAAGCTGGGCAACCCAGCCTGCCGCGTGCCAAAGAATTCGCCAGGACCGCGTAGTTCCAGGTCGAGTTCCGCGATCTGAAAACCGTCATTCGTGCGCACCATGGCATCGAGCCGCCGCTGGCCTTCTTCGCTCACTTTCCCTCCGGTCATCAGGATGCAATACGACTTAGCGGCGCCGCGGCCGATGCGTCCACGCAACTGGTGAAGCTGCGCCAGGCCAAAGCGCTCGGCATGCTCGATCACCATCACGGTCGCGTTGGGCACATCCACACCGACTTCGATGACGGTGGTCGCGACCAGTATCTGCAACTCGCCTCGCTGAAACATGCGCATGACCTGGTCTTTCAGATCAGCGTCGAGGCGGCCGTGCAGAAGTCCCACTTTCAGATCGGCGAAAATCTTGCCGCTGAGCTCGCGGTACATCTTGATCGCGGCCTTGAGTTCGCTCTCTTCATTCTCTGCGATCACCGGATAGACCACGTAGGCCTGGTGCCCGGCAGCCACTTGTTTTCGGACGAACTCCCACACTTTCGGCGACTGGTCGTCAGCGACGCAGCGGGTCGCGATCGGAGTGCGCCCGGGCGGCAGTTCGTCGAGCACACTGAGATCGAGATCGCCGTAGAGCGTGAGCGCAAGCGTGCGCGGAATGGGCGTCGCCGTCATGACCAAAACATCAGGCTCGGCGGGCGCCGCCGAAGTACCATTTCCCTCTGAATCTCCCGACTTCTTCATCAGTTTCAGCCGCTGCAACACCCCAAAACGATGCTGCTCGTCGACAATGACGAGGCCCAGTTTGGCGAACTCTACTTTCTCTTCCAGCAGCGCGTGCGTACCAATCACGAGTTGCGCATTGCCCTGCGAGATGTGACGACGGACTTCGCGCTTGCGGTCGGCTTCGAGCGAGCCGGTCAAAAGCACGATGCGGTAGCCAGCATTTTCCAGAATGCGCCTGGCGGAAAAATAATGTTGCTGGGCAAGAATTTCGGTAGGGGCCATCAGCGCCACCTGGCAGCCGTTCTCGATCGCGATGATGGCGGCCTCGAAGCCCACAATGGTTTTGCCCGATCCTACGTCGCCCTGCAGCAAACGACGCATGGGATACGGCTTCTCCATGTCTGCCGCAATCTCCTTCAGCACCCGCTTCTGCGCAGGCGTGGGATGAAATGGCAGAATCTTCTTAATTGCCGCCCTCACTCCGTCGTCCAGCCGGAATGCGATTCCGGTCTGCGCCTTCTGCTGCCGGCGCTTCAACTCCAGCCCCAACTCCACAAAAAACAGTTCGTCGAAGATCATCCGAATGTGAGCGGGAGTGCGGGAAGAATGCAGGTTGTCGAAACTTTCTCCGGGCTCAGGCCAGTGCACGTTCCAGAGCGCGGCGCGCGGTGAAATCAGCCCAAGATGAGCGCGTACAGCGGCGGGAATTGGCTCCGCCAGATCGGGTATCAGATTATCGAGCGCGGTGTGGATAGCACGCCGAAACCAGCGCGGGGTAAGGCGACCGATCGCCTCATAGATCGGAACGATGCGGCCAATCTCCAGAGACTCCACCGCTTTCTTTTCCGCGCCGCTCTCGCCGTCGCTGGAATCCCCCAGAATCTCGAACTGCGGTTGCATGATTTGCAGCTCGCGGCTGCGTGCATCTTCCTCGACCTTGCCGTACAGTGCGATCATCTGCCCGGGTGTGAACTTATCCTTCAGGTACGTCGCATTGAACCAGAGGCAGCGCAGGCGCGACCGCCCTTGCCCAACGGTAAGCTGGAAAATCGGCATGCTCCGCGTACGGAACAGCCCGGAGTTTCGCACTTCGCCGACCACTGTCGCCATCTCGCCGGGGCGCAGTTCGGAAATCCCGCGTGGATTCAGCCGGTCTTCATAGCGAAAAGGCAGATAATGAAGCAGGTCGTCGACCGTGTGGATTCCCTTGGCGGCGAGGACTTCCGCGATGCGCGGACCAACACCCTTCACATATTGGACCGGGGTGGAAAGTTCGAGCATACTTAGGGTTCCGTGGACGCGGCAAAGGAATGGTAGCAGGAGCGGAAGGCTGCCCGCTTGGGACGCCATGGAGACGGCGACCAATGAGAACGATCTCTCAGTAGATTTTTCCGGTCGAAACTTGTTGGAGAGACGCGGTGTCTAAACCATTTGTGCTCGTCAATTTTCTCCAGGCTTTGCTGGCGATCATATTGGGCAATGTCGTGTACTTCGTCCTCGTTCCGTCGTTGCCGCCGGTGGCGCGTCACCGCCCTTTCCAATTGGACTTGGGCATGCTTTTGGACTTCTGGTTTTGCGTGGTGGCATACGGATTGATCCGCACCGCAAGAAAGTGGCGATAGCCTCGAGGATGGCCTGATCGCATCCTCTCAAGACCGGTTACTTTCGGAACCTTGGTAACCGCTATCCTCCTTCGTACAATTCGTTCCACCATGCCGAAACTCGCGGTCTTATTTGACGCGGGCCAGGCCGTGCTCTCCACCTTCGATTTGGACGAGGTGTTGCAGAGAATCCTGGCGATCGCGCGAGACTTTTTTCATCTGCCGAACGTGGCCATCCTGCTGCTCGACAGGGAGGCCGAGCAGCTGTGCGTCCGTTCGCAGATCGGCTGGGATCCCGGCAAAGACGCGATTTGTTTGGGATGGCACGAGGGGATCACGGGAGCGGCGGTCTTGAAGAAGCAACCGGTCTACGCTCCCGACGTGAGCCAGGACCCGCGCTATGTCTGCGCAGCCCAGTCCACGCGCTCGGAGCTGGCGATTCCGCTCATGGTACGCGATGAGGTCGTGGGCGTACTCGACTGTCAGAGCGACCGGCTCGATCACTTCGACCATGAAACCATCGAGCTGCTGACTTTGTTTTCGACGCAGGCCTCCATTGCGCTTCAGAATGCTCGCCTGTACTCGCTGGAACGGCAGCGGGCGCGACAGTTGGAGGCGATCAATACGATCGCGCAACAAAGCACAGCCGTCATGGAACTGGAGGATCTTCTGGTCCGCGTATGTTCGGTGATTCAGAAGGCCTTTCAAGTGTCGCATGTATCGCTTCTCCTGCGGGACGAAGGCGACCTTGTGATGCGGGCCCATCAAGGGACGCTCACACCTTGCACTCCTGCGGGCGGACGTTTCCCCGCCAGCCAGGAGCCCTGGTCGCGTGTAATCTCAAGCAGTGGCACTCTCATCGAGAAGGATCTGAGCGCCACGCCCGAGCCCCTCAGGCTTTTCAGAGAGTCCGCCTCGCGAATGAGCATTCCGCTGATTTCGTTTGGGCAGACCCTCGGGGTGCTCACGCTGCACAGCTCGCAGCGGAACGCGTTCCGCGAGAGCGAACTGCAGTCGCTCGAATCAGTCGCCGATATTTGCGCCAATTCCATCCAGAACGCGCACTACGTGGAGCGGGTTAAACAACTCGCATATCTGGATGGCCTGACCGGTATTTTTAATCGGCGCTTCTTCGAGCTGCGGATCATGGAGGAAATCGAGCGCGCCCGCCGCTATGGAACCGGCATGGCTGTGATTATGGCGGATATCGATCAGTTCAAAAGGCTGAACGATGAGTTCGGTCACCTGCTGGGAGACGAGGTGCTGCGCCAGGTTTCTTCGCTCTTCCACCAGCAGTTGCGCAAGATTGATGTGGTCTGTCGATACGGCGGAGAAGAATTCGCGATCTTGCTGACTCAGATCACTACGAAGCAGGCGATTGCCATCGCCGAGAAATTGCGCCGGTTGGTAGAAAGCTTTCAGTTCCCGGGAGTCCCCCGAACCATCACCATCAGCGCCGGAATCGCAGCTTTTCCCGCTCACGGCAAGACCCGGGATGAAATGATCCGGGCAGCCGACAGCGGACTCTACGCCGCGAAACAGGCGGGACGGAATCGCGTCTGTCTCGCCAGCCTTGCACTTTCCACTTCAAGCGGCCAGTAACGGGCGAATCCTCCGCGCCTCTAGATATCGAACCCGTGTCCCCGCCGTTCCTGGCGCAGTAGCTCCAGCTGCATCTTCAGCCTTTCTTGGCCCTTCTTGAGTTGTTCCTGCTGGACTTGAGATTGGTTCTTCAGCTTCTCGGCGTGCTGGCGCATTTTCTTCTGTTGGCCGCAGAGGTCCTTGCGAAGCTCCCTCACCGATGTGCGAGCGTCTTCCGTTGCCAGCTCCATCTGCGGCTGCAACCTGGCAACTTCCTGCTGCAACTCGCTCAGTTCGACGGCGGAGTCGGCGTCGATCAGCGGACCCTCGAGGCTTTCCTCTTCCTGCAGAAGTTCGCCAGATTCCTTGCGGTCGGGCAGAGCCAGATTCAGATTCTGCTCTTTCTTGTCGCGCATCACGCCCACACTGACCGCCGCGCCGTTGCGCGACCGCACCGCGTGCGTGAAATCGCCGGTGTCGTGCACTGGCTGGTCGTTGACCTTCACGATCACGTCTCCGGCTCGGAAGCCAGCCTTTTCCGCACGGCTTCCTTTCTCGACGGCGCGCACCAGAACGCCGTTGCCATTCTTCACACCGAAGAACTCTCCCAGTTGCGGGGTGATATTTTCCACCGTCAGACCGCTGCGCGCCGAGGAGGTCACCACAACCATGTTGATCGACGGAATATCGATGTCCGGAATATGAATGTCGGGAATCTGGACGTGAAAATCCTTCATGTTATGACCCGTCATGGAAAATTCTTGGTGCTTGTCGGCCAGTTGCACTTTCACCGTCATGGGCTGCCCGTCACGGCTCAAGCCAAACGTCACGATGCGACCGGGCGGCATCTCGTGGATCATCCGGCGCAACTGCGCCCCACTTTCAATCGACGCGCCATTCATGGTCAGAATGACGTCGTGCTCTTTGATCCCCGCCTTGCCCGCCGGAGCATCCTGGTCGACCATCGTTACCTCGACGCCCTTTTCTTCTTTCAGCTTCAAGGCGCTCAGACGTTCGGTGGTCACATCCGATATGTCGACCCCGAGATACGAACTGGTGCCGCTGTCTTCACTGGAGAACGCGAACGGCTGCTCCGGCGGATCCACGGACCAACTCTGCGCTGCGTGCGAAAAAGTGAGGAACAACGGCAAAAACACGATGCTTGCCACAACGTATTTGCGCATGGCCAAATCTCTCAATCGTAATTTCGTTGAACCCGCCGGCTCGCGCCGGGCGGGCGTCTTCAAAGCTTCAACGGCTGGCGCGCTTGAAGCAGATGTCGCCAGACGAGGTATGTACCTTCACCGTAGGACCGCCGCCATTCAGCTTGCCTTCGGCAGTGAGCGTCTTCGGGCCCCACTTGTCGCCTTCGCTGCCGATGCGGATATCGGGAAAATCGGAAGTGATGTGGTGTCCGTTGCCCATATCCACACTGGCGCGCACGTCGATGGCTACATCGGCGGCGATATACACCGTGATGTCGCCCGCGCCCGTTTCCAGATCGGAATCGTTACGCTCGCCGCCCGTATTCACCAGCTTCACCGTGATCCCGCCCGCGCCCGTTTCAGCGCTGGCCGAGGGCACGCCATAAAGCTCAATGCCGCCACCGCCGGTCTCCGCGTGAACATGTCCCTTAGCGGAGGTCAGCCGGATGCTCCCGCCCCCGGTTTCGATCTCCGCCGGACCGCCAACGTCACTCAGGTCCACGCTGCCGCCACCGGTTGAAACCTTGACCTTCCCATTGCATTGGCGCACTTGCACACTGCCGCCACCGGTCTCAATGGTCGCACCTTGCGCCCCGGCCTGAATCTCGACGCTGCCTCCGCCGGTTTCTGCTACGACCCTGCCGTTGGCATGCTGAACCTCGATGGAACCTCCGCCGGTGTGCAGGCCAAGGTCGCCGCTGACGGTGCCTACATGGATCGACCCGCCTCCGGTTTCGGCGCTGGCTCCTCCGCCGATGTCATCGAGCCGCATGCTGCCGCCACCGCTCTCCGCTTCCACACGGCCCACCACTCCCGAAGCATCCACGTTGCCGCCTTCGGTTTCGAGTTTAACCAGCGCCATCTCGCGCGGAATCATCACGGAAAATTCTCCGGAAAAGTGGCGCGGCCGTCTTCCTCCCTGCCAATCGCCCACGATCCAGGCGGTGTCGCCTTTCACGTATGCGGTGACCTTGTACTGCTCGAACTGGCGGCGTGCGTCCTGCTCGGAAGAATTGCCGAAATGAGTATGAACCACATAATTGATGCCCTGCTGCTGCCCGCCACGTACGACTACGGAGCCCATGTCGACTTTGACTCTTAAGTTCTTGACCGCTGCCAGCGAGCCCGTGATCTCCTGACCCCAAGCTCCGCCTTCGCGGGATACATGTGTTTCCTGCGCCAGTACCACTGGCGCAAGCAGGGCCAGCACACCGGCCAGCCCGACGATTTGTAGCGCACGTTTCAAAATAGCCTCCTCAATTCTCGCCATACGTCAGCGACGTCTCTTCGATCGGTACTTCTAATCAATCTCCGGCAACTGGGCCAGCATGGTGCGGGCCTGCGATTTGATGTACGTGCTCTGATCTTTTGCGGCCAGCGCCATTAGTACGCCGCGCACGCTGCCGTCGGCCTTCACCGGCTCAATCAGCCGTAGCGCTTCGATGCGTACCCCGGAATTCGTATCGTTCACCAGCGCCCGCAGCACGGCGTCGCGCACGTTCGTGTCGTTCTTGACGTAATTTCCCAGCGCGTCCAGCGACTTCAGCCGCACTCCCGGATTCGTGTCATTCTGCAGCGCATACATCAGCGCTTCGCGCACCTGCATGTCCCCGCTCTTCTGCGCCAGCAGGTCGACCGAGTCCACTCGCACCCCGGTGTTGTAGTTGTTGCGGGCCGCGTAGAGCAGCAACTGCTGGATCTTCTCGTCGTTCAGCGAGCCCTGCGCTTCCTGGGTCGCCACCGTGTTGTACTTGATGCTGATCTGATTCGTGCCCGGCTCCTGCACGATTGAACTGATGCCCGTAATCGAGGCCTCTGCGGGAACAGCAGTCGGGTTCGCCGTGTTCTGAATCCCGGCTGTATTCGTAGGTCGCGGTCCGTAGAGCTTGTAAGTGGCTGTAACTCCGCCGGCGAACCCGAGAATCAAAATGGCCGATGCCAGTGCAGGCGAGAACCTCATTTGCCGCAGCCAGTTCGCCGGATCGAACGCCAGCCGGCTATAGAAGCTGCCCTGCTTGGCCGTCTCCAGCGCTTCCTGCAGACGCATGCGGGAAGCCGCCACCAGATTGGGCGTGGGATCGGCCGCGCGATCCTGCGCGAGCAGCGCGTGAAACTCCTGCTCCGCCTTCAGTTCGGCTGCGCAGTCGGCGCAGCGGGCCACGTGCTGCTCCAGTTCGTGGCGGGCGTCATCCGCCAACTCGCCATAAACCTGGAGCACGATATTTTCTCGAACCCATTCACATTTCATAAGTTCCACCCTGCCGGGTCTCAGGTCTTGGGGGTTAGGTGTTGGGCCTAAGACCCAAGACCTACGACCCAATGCCTATCTCATATCCGCCAGCGCCCCGCGCAATTTCTGCGTGGCGCGGAAGAGCGTATTCTTGGCGGTCTCTTCCGTGGTCTGCAAAATCTCACCCACGGTGCGCAGCTTCAATCCGTGGTAATGCTTCAACTCAAACACCATGCGCTCGCGCGGCGTCAACTTCTCCAGCGCTCCGGCGATGCGCGCGCCCAACTGCCGGCGCAACAAGTCACGCTCCGGATTCGCTCCCGCACGCACGTCTGGCACCTGGTCGAGCAGATCGTACTCGCCGCCCGAGGCGTCTTTCGCGACCGGTGCGTCCTCTTTGCGCACGTTCCTTTTGCGCAAGTGATCGAGGCAAAGATTGGTCACGATCCGGTAAATCCACGTGTAGAAGGAACACTCGAACCGGAAACTTCCGATGTTCTTGAAGGCCTTGAGGAAGGCGTCCTGGTAGACGTCCTGGGCATCCTGCTCGGTGCCGGTAAGATGCAGAGCAAGCCGCAATACCGCCTGATCGTAGTGACGAACCAGTTCCTCGAAGGCGGCGCGGTTCCCGCGCTGGGCCTCCCGGATCAGCATCGTGTCGTCTATGCGGCGTTCTTGCCCAGCCATGCGGCCCCGCGCGGGGTCTTGGTTAACGCTGACTCTCTCCCTCTCAGCTTTCTCTCTCGAGCGGGCCCCTTCGCCAACCGCAAGTGGTATTGCCAGTACACCTGCCGGCATGTGTCGTCGTGTCCTCTGCCGCCCAGGATTTGCCGTATCCGGGCTTGCACAGGAATAGACGGGTTGTCAGCGGAACCGTGAGCAGAAATTATAGGCTGGAAGGAGATTTTTGGGGGGCCTAGGTGGTTCAGGGGCAAAGATTTAGGGGGAAACAGAACAATGGGGCACAATGCAAGTTCCCGGTTTGGCAAGACAAGTGCCCTATTGGAGATGCAACTTGCGCGTATGGCGTAGCTGTTTGGATGTCGCCGAAGCCGCCTGACGGCCTAGACCGCTAACGGACAACATAACGAAATACCCCGTAGATCCCGGAGGCAAACAGAAGGAACAGAATGAATGCAGCAAAGGCAAACTGTTCAGCATGATAGGCGCCTTTGAAGTACCACAGATAAGCGAGCGTCGCGCTGGCAAACAGCACGCAGAACCTAGCGCCCCGCGACGAGTAGTCGCTAATTAGCGTCACGCCACCCAGCAGTAGTGAGAAGCATACCATCCTCCAGCTCACTACATCGTCCTGGCCAACTCTGGTGATTGCGCAAAGTGCAATCACACCCGCTGCGATCTCGGCCATTCGCACGAAAAAATATGAACCCCTTTTGGGGGATCGAATCTCTGCAGCCGCAGCGGCCAGGAAGCATGCCAGCGGCACGAACAGAACGGCCCAGGAGAGGAAGATTACGAAAACCACGTGTGCACTTGCCTCCCATCGGCCTGTGCCCTGGCGGAGTGCGGTTCAACCTGAGAAGGTGGAAATCCTACTCCGCGACTGCTTCCTTCTCGATGACTACCTTCAAGTGCGCCGTCACATCCTTGTGCAGCTTCACGGGGACGGTGAACTCGCCCATGGTCTTCAGCGGTTCGTGCAACTGGATCTTGCGGCGATCGATGTTGAAGCCCTTCTTGGTCAGCGCGTCGGCCAGGTCGCCTGATGTCACCGAACCAAAGAGCTGATCGTGCTCGCCCGAGCGCCGCTGGAACGACACCGAGACGCCCTCAAACTGTTTGGCCAGTTCCTCGGCCTGCGTCTTCTCCTTGGCGGAGCGCCGCACCGAAGCGGCCTTCATCTGCACGATGACGGCCTTGTTGCCCTCGTTGGCCTGAATGGCCAGCTTCTGCGGCAAAAGATAATTCCGTCCATATCCTTCCGCGACCTTCACCACGTCGCCGCGGGATCCGAGTTTCGCTACATCTTCTTTCAGAATGACTTCCATGATAGCTCCTAGCTGCTAGCTTCTAGGCAACCAAGACTTCCCGCCCCGTTTAGCTAGAGGCTAGAAGCTAGGAGCTAGAAGCTGATTTTCTACGATGCCCGTCCCGCAAACGGTAGCAGTGCGATGTTGCGGGCCTTCTTGATGGCGGCCGACAGCCGGTGCTGGTGCGGCGCGCATACGCCCGTCAGACGCCGCGGCACGATCTTGCCGCTCTCGGCGACGAACTGCCCCAGCATGCGGTAATCCTTGTAGTTGATATCCTCGATTTTCTCGACGCAGAATTTGCACACTTTCTTGCGCCGGAAAAACTTGCGTCCGCCGCCTTCCCGCGGAGGACCGCCGGGCCCGCGCCCACCACCACCACCGCCAAACCGCGGTCGATCTCCCCCCGAGCGGGAACCTTCGCTGGAACGCGGCCTCTCGCTCGGTGCCGATTGCTCTGGTGCTTTCGTTTCTTCAGCCATAAGTCTCCTCTAATCTCTTCTCTCTGCCGTGACTTCTGCGAAACACGGCCAGCATTTCTTCGCGGTCTTTGCGACTTCTTCGCGTCCTCTGCGGTCAAGAACTCTTGACCGCAAAGTTCGCCAAGGTCTGCGCGAAGAGCGCAAAGGAAATCCCTTTGCAAATAAAATTGCCCTTACGCCGTCGCTGGAGTTTCTGCTGGCGGAACAACCGGTTCCGCCGCCGCTGCCGGGGCGGCCGGCTGCGCGCTTACTTTCTTGCGCGCGTCCCGTAACTGCTTGATTTTGTCCAGCCGCTTCTGCTCCTCATCAATACGCACAGTGAGGAACTTAATGACCGGCTCGGTCACGCGCAGGCGGCGCTCCAGTTCGTGAATGACCGCGCCCCCGCCTTCCACGACCATCAGGACGTAGATGCCTTCGTGGAAACGCCGGACCGTGTAGGCCAAGCGGCGCTTGCCCATCTTGTCGACGCGCTGCACGCTGCCGCCCGAGGCCGGCACCACCGACTGCAGAGTGGAAATCAGTTTGTCCAGATCCTCTTCCGTCATATCCGGCCGAACAATGAACATCAACTCATAGATGCGATTCATTCTCTTCTCCAAATCTTTGGCCACAAGTCTTTCTTCACAAATCCGTGGCTAATCTTTCCCGTTGTCTTCCGGCTTGCGGTTGAAGCGGTTCATCGCCGCCGCCGGACCTTCTTTCAGAATCACCTTCACCGCTTCTTCGACGGTGTCCAGAATCCCACCCGCCACCTGCAACTCCGCCTTGCGCAGCGGAGCCAGCAAATAACTCTGGCCGTCTGCCACCTTGCGATCCGGCGCCACGCCGATCCGGATGCGCAGAAAATCCTGCGTGCCCAACGCCCCGATGATCGACTCGATGCCGTTGTGCCCCGCCGAACTGCGCCGCGTATGAATGCGCAGCGTGCCCAGAGCAAAATCCAGTTCGTCCTGAATCACAATCAGGTCCGACTCCGGCTTCGCCTCGTACTCTTGCACCAACTCCCGCACCGAGACGCCACTCAAATTCATGAACGTCTCTGGCTTGGCCAGCAGCACCGGCTGATCCGCAATCACCGCCCGCGCCGTCAGCGCCCGGCACTGCCGGTTTCTGACATCCACTCCCAGGTTTCCTGCGATTCGATCAATCGCCAAAAAGCCCAGATTATGCGGCGTGAACTGGTACTCGATACCGGGATTGCCGAGACCGACGATCAGTTTCACGCCACCATCCCAATCCACGTAGGGACAGCCGCCTCGCCTGCCCTGACCACAGCCGAAGGGGCTGTCCGGCCAGAGCGAAGCTCGGCCGTAAACCAAGTTTGACCCACGAAGCTATTTCTTCTCCTTCTTCTCAGCCTTCTCTGCCTTCTCAGGCTTGGCCGCGGGAGCCTCGGCACCCTCTTCCTCGGTCTCCTGTTTGCCCTTCTTGATGACTTCGGGCTCGGCCGGAGCTGCCGCTTCTGCCGCAACCGCGTCAGGAGTGGCCACCACTTCTTCCTTCACCGACGTAACGTGCGCCACGGGCTGATTCGGGTCGGTAAGAAACTTGATCTTTTCCAACAGCGGCAACTCCGAAACGCGCAGCACCTTGCCAAACGTAAGCTGGCTGACGTCGGCATCAATGTGGCTTGGAATGTCTCCCGGCAAGCACTCGATCTCGACCTCGCGCAGCATCTGTTCCATGATGCCGCCCTCCTGCTTCACGCCGGCCGATTCTCCCACTAGGAAGATGGGCACGCTGACCTTCAGCACCTTATCCAGGGCAATGCGTTTCAGGTCAATGTGCAGCAGCTTGCCTTTGATGGGCTCGTACTGCCAGTCGACGATCATGGCCTTGCTCCGCTCGCCACCGTTCAGGGCGAGGTCGAAAATCGTGTTGTGGCCGGTCTCCGAGTTCAGAATGCGCAGCACGTGCCGCGGATCCACGCTGATGGAGAGCGAATCCTTCCCCGCTCCATAAACCACGGCTGGAATTTTTCCGCCACGGCGCACGGCGCGGGCGTCGTTCTTGGTCCCCGCTTCCCGCGGTTGCGCTTCGAGTGTGTTTTGTTCCAATGCAGTTGCCATAAATTTCAATTCCTGTCTGAAAAGTTCTGCCGCTGCCATGCGGCGGTTCTAAGTGAATAACTTGCTGACTGAAGTCTCTTCGTGATTGGCCTGAATCGCCCGGCCAATCAATCCTGCAATCGAGAGGACGCTGATCTTCCCTCCCTTTTCGGTTCGCGCCGCATTCGCCTCGGCCGTCAGCGGAATTGTGTTGGTCACCACGACTTCCTTGATCACCGAGTTCCTGATGTTCTCGACCGCCGGCCCGGAAAGCACCGCATGCGACGCGCACGCGTAAACCGAAGTCGCCCCGTTCTCTATTAGAGCCGCCGCGGTCTTTACCAGCGTTCCCGCCGTATCGATCAAATCGTCGATGATCAAGCACGTCCGGCCGTCGACGTCGCCGATCACGTGCATCACTTCGGCCACATTCATCTCGACGCGGCGTTTGTCGACGATGGCCAGCGCCGCGTCAACTTTCTTCGCGAAAAACCGCGCCCGCTCCACGCCGCCCGCATCCGGCGAAACCACCGTCAAATTCGGTAGCGCCAGTTTGCGGAAGTGATCCACCAGCACCGGCGAAGCGAACAGGTGATCCACCGGGATATTGAAAAAACCCTGCAACTGCGGCGTATGCAAATCCACAATCAACGCCCGATGCGCGCCTGCCGTAGTCAGCAGATCGGCCACCAGCTTCGACGAAATCGGGCTGCGCGGCTTGTCCTTGCGGTCCTGCCTGGCGTAGCCGAAGTACGGAACCACCGCCGTGATGCGCCGCGCCGAAGCGCGCTTCAGCGCATCGATCATCAGCAGCAACTCCATCAGGTGCTCGTCCACCGGACGGCAAGTCGGCTGCATCACGAACACATCAGCGCCCCGCACGTTCTCCTGGATCTGGACGTAACACTCGCCATCCCGGAAGCGAATCACCTGCGCCTGTCCGCGCTGCATGCCGAGGAAGTTGCAGACTTCATCGGCCAAAGGCTCGTTCGCCGTGCCGCTGAAGATCTTGAACTTTTCGTCCGCTCGCGGACGTTGCTTTCGCTCGCCCTTTTCGTCGGTCACAGGCGGACTTTTCTTCTCCACGGTCTTGTCGGTCGGCGTCACCAAAGTAGCCATAGGGTTTCAGCCTTTAGCTGTTAGCTCTTAAGCTTTTAGCCAAACCTCCAACCCCAGATCGGCAAGCTAGAGGCTAACAGCTAAGAGTTTTTTGTCTGGCTGGGCCGCTAGGATTCGAACCTAGACAAAGTGCTCCAAAGGCACTTGACCTACCATTAGTCGACGGCCCAGTGAATCCAATCGTTGATTGTCGACTTTCGATTGCGGATTGAACCCCCAGCGGGGCATCCCAATTGTCAATCAACAACCAAAAATCAACAATCAAAAATTCTTCGTCGACCACGGTTCATGTAGCGACCGCCGCCCTTCGGCAAGCTCTCGGCTGTCCAGGCCCGGGCAAAGCCCGGCGACCCCGGAGCACAGCCCGCGCTGAGTTGAACCGCTCAGCCCGCCACAATCCGCTCCCAGTAAGCCCGCCGGGGCAGCGTCGCCGTCGCCTGCGCCGCCCAGCCTTGCTTCCGGAGCTTAGCCGTCGCCTGCACGGCCGCCTCCCGCAAGGCAAACAGCCCATACAGCGTGGAACCGGAGCCCGACAAGGACGCATATTTTGCGCCTGCGCGCAAAAGCGCGCGCTTCCCATCACTCAGCTCGGGATATTCAGGAAAGACGACCTGTTCGAAGTCGTTTTCAATCCCGGCCCGGACAAGCTCGAGAAGCGGATTCTCGGCCCGGCCCCTTCCAAAAGGAGCACCGGAGTAAGGCTTGCTCAGCCACGCCGACAAGACCCGGCCAAGCTCATTCATTCTATCGGACGCATTTGATACCGTCAATTTCCGTGCTTGTGTGGGGACAGCCGCCCCCGGCTGTCCGGCCGAGCGCAGCTCGGCTGGTTGTTGCCCGTCCCCTCCGCACAATCGATCCCACGCCGCAAACGCCATCGGAGTCGACACCCCCACCTCCGGCGTCACTACCACGCACGATGTCGCCGGCAAATCCGGCAACGGATACACCTGCTCTCCACGTCCCACGCCGAGTGCTGTTCCGCCTACCAGAAATAACGGCAAATCCGATCCAATCTCTGCAGCAATGCGCAGCTTTTCCGCCGCCGGCAAAACCTTCTTCAGCGCCCTCTCCAGTCCAAGCAAGGTGGCCACGGCATTCGCCGAAGCTCCTCCCATCCCCCCCTGTACCGGCAACCGCTTGTCGATCTCGACGGCCACGTGTCCTTTCGCGCGCAACGCCCCCATAGCCTTCTCAACGATGCGGAAGCAGGTATTGGCATCATCCTTCGGCACGCGCGGATCCGCGCACCGAATCTCGATTCCATTGCCGCGCTCTACGCTCACTTGAATCACATCATGCAGCCCGATCGTCTGATACACCGTCAGCAATTCGTGGAATCCGTCGTCCCGCGCCGCGCCAATGCGCAGCCCGAGGTTAATCTTCGCAAACGATCGCATCGTCACAGTCATGGACCGATGATTGTAAAGGCTGGCTTGCGGGTTTTCGATGAGGGTTTTTTCCACGCTCCTGCTAACAAGTGCGCGTCGCTTTTTCTGGAGACTATGCCTATTACTGGCGGGCATTAAAGTCTGAGAGGCTTGGCAATTGGCTCTTTACACACCCTCCGGGGGCGACATCTTCGCCGCTGTCTTCACCATCGCGGTAATCTTGCTGATCATTCGGGGTCTGGCCTGGAACCAGGTGAAAGCTCTGTTAGCCCGCGGCTGGCGGACTCACCAGGGGACCGTGGAGTTCGGAAGCGTCGAAGAGCGCAGGACACGCTACAAGAACCTCTACATCGCACGCATCGACTACTCCTACTCGGTCAATGGTGAATACTATTCAGGCTACCTGGAACGGTTGTTCTTGCTGGGAAGTTCGGCCGACAGATTCGTTGCGGCCATGAAGGGCCAGATGGTCTTCGTGCGCTCCAACCCCAACCGTCCAGAGCGTTCCGCACTATTGAAGCAGGACCAGCCGGGTGGTTGGCCCGCCTGAGGCAATTCCGACCTCCCAGGTTTTCCGGTGGGCGCTCAAGGCTCGCTATCCCCTGTTTGGCCCACCACCTTGGTAATCTCGACTCCCCCCGCCAGCAGGTACATTCTGAGTGTGATTTCAATCACAAGACCGTCCCTCTTCGGGACAGCCTCCCCGTTGAAACCGTAAGGCAAGACCTGTCAACACAAGTGCTGCCCCGGAATTCATCCGGGCCCTGTGCAGTACTTTCCCGCAGGTTGGGATGTAAGTCGGTGGGAGCGGGAGCAAGTGGTGCGGGCAAATCTTGAGCTTGGGCTGAAGGAAGGTCGTCCGAGTCGCCAGAGCATCTAGGGGACTACTATGAACCGAGTTGTTTCACGGTACTTCTTATTGACCTTTTTTTTGGCCGCTACTTCCCCGGCCTTTTCCCAGAGCGACTATAAAGTCGTCACTGTCACCGACGGCGGCACGATTTCCGGCACTGTGAAATGGTCGGGAGCGGTTCCGCACGCCCTCGGTTTCCCCATCACCAAAGATCCGCAGATTTGCGATCCGGAGTCCAAAAAGAGCGTCGACCTGGAGCGCCTGATCATCGGGCCGCAGGGCGGCATCGCGAACACCGTCGTCTACCTGAAGAATGTATCCAGCGGAAAAGCCATGGACTTGCCGGAACAGCGTCGCCACCTCGACCAGAGGCACTGCCACTACATTCCGCACATTCTTCTGGTGCCGGAGAACGGCAGCCTCAGCATGGTGAGCTCTGACGCCACCTTGCACACGATTCATATGGATGGCGCGGCCACGTTCAACCTTCCATTTCCTTTCACCGACCGGCCCACTTCGCGGACCATGTCCACACCGGGACTGGTCCACCTGCGCTGCAACGGCGGCCACGTCTGGATGAATGCCGAAATGATGGTGGTCCCGCATCCCTACTATGCCGTCACCGATGAGAGCGGACGCTTCGAGTTTACCGATGTGCCGCCCGGAACCTATCAGATCGTGGCCTGGCACGAAGGCTGGGGCCTGGCAGGTAAAGAGCAAGCTTACGACGTGCTAACTGAACACACCGTGCAACGCCCCGTCTTCACCGAAGCCAGGACGTGGGAAAAGTCGGTAACCGTAAGCGGGAATCAAGTCAGCACGGTCAATTTTGTGGTGTCGAACAAATAATGGTAACACCTGACCTCGGACCTCAGACGTTACGGCTTACCCGCGGCGTTTGTAGAGGACGGCGAATTCGAATCCGGTGTTGGGTGGAAACAGTTCCGCTACTTTTCTGAGGCGCTCGGCCAGGGCGGAGGGTGCCAGCAGCGGATAGTCGCGTTCCCGCAGATCGTAGTAGTCGACGTCGAGATACAGCGACAGCAGATAGATGGAAACCGTGTCGGAAAACGTCGCGTCGAGATATTCGTTCTTGAAGCGCTCGCTGTCAGGGCCAGCCGCGGTGGCCAGTTTGCGCGCTTCCCAGGCGTCGAGAGAAGTCTCTCCACGAATGCCCGCTTCCACCTGGGCCCACGCGAGTTCGCTGAACTCGCGCGAGACACCGGCGCGCTCGACCAGGGCGTGGCCGACGTTGATATAAAACTCGAAGGCGACGGAAAACTTGTCGTCCATCAATCGCGTCGAGATGAACACACACTGCGAGTCGCCCAAGTTCAGGTTGCGATGGCATACGGCATTGTCGCTGAGCGCTACGTCGTAACGATCGGCGATGACAGTTTCCTCGCCCTGGCTCACGGTCAACGGGACAAAGTAGTACGCCTTGCGCTCGAGTGCGGCCGCGACTTTGGTGGGGACGGCTGCGACCATGCGCTCCAGGTCAAACGAGTTGACCGCGACCTCGCCGGCGACGGCGTAGCAGATTCCGTTCAATGCCTGCGAAACAGGCGTGAGCCGGACGACTTCGGCGGGGCTGCGCGTGATTGCCGGGGCGGCCTGCGACATTGCAGCCCTATTCTACACACAGGGGACGCGTCATCCCGGGGCAGGGCGGGGACGCGGGAGCAGAGAGCGTGTGGGGATTGCGCAGGGGCAGGTATATACCTGGAAAAACCCTGCTATACCTTTTGGCTAACATCTTTGCTTCGTTGTAGTTAGCAGGAATTAATAGGGGCCACTGTCTGCAAAATCTTGAGCGCAAAGCACTTAGTCGTAAAATGCTGTGGAATAAGGACTTTAGCGCGATTGGAAAAGTCGTGTTGCGGAGCTGGCCGGAAAGTATCTCTTTTGGCTAATCACGGCTACTACCAGTTTAACAGGTTGAGAGGAGCTGCGAGGAGGGTCGCAGAAGTCTATTCGCTTTGGAAAGAGTGGCTCGCTCTGCAGTTTGTTGAAGAGCCTAGAGTGCGGCACTCTCAGGGCTGAAGTGTGCGAGAGGAATCTGTACCGTCCTTGCGGAGTCGGTGTCGCAGCTTTTCTTTCGCCCCCTTGGGGCGAACTTTCCACTTGCCACCCACGGCTTGCGCCGTGGGCTGCATTGTTCGCCGCTCCGCGGCTTGGAGCGCTTCGTGTGTTTTACTCAATCGGGTTCGATTTCGGGCAAACGGTTTCTGACGATGTGGGGCACATCCGGAGGTGGGGGCACGGGCAAAGGGAGTTCAATCGTTCCCAGGTGATTGGTCATTTTGTCTTGTAGGCCGAGTCGCAAGGATACGGCTCCTGATGGCACGTCGACTTCCTGGTGGACACGGACGCCTCCGTTGAGCACATCTCTGTAGAGGGTGGGATTCAGGTCACTTGTCCAGACCGTGGAGACGCCGCTGAGCTGTGTGCCATCGTCGGCATAGGCTGCGATCATGAAGTTCAACGTGCTGTGAATCACGTCGTGCTGTGCGAGGAAAAGCAAGTCCGAAGGGTCCACTGCGTAGTCGATGCCGTAGTGTTGCACTTCCACGGTGGCGGGCAACCTCGGCATGTTTCTCGACGCTCGCAGGATCTTGCCGGCTTGCGTGCCGTCGACCTGTTTCTTGCCGCCCATGGGTACCACGCGGACCGCGAAGTGGATCTGGCGCGACTGCGGCGATCCGTGCTGCATGGCGGCTATGCCGATGTTGCGGGAGACGTCGCCGTACTTGGTTGAGGCGCTGGAATCTTCCGCAAAGTATCCTTGACGATAATGCAGGTGATATCCCTTTTGCGCCAGCGCCACTTTAATTTGGCGGAATTTGCCGTTGTAGTTCTTGTTCGCGGGACTGTAGGAGAGCGAGTAGTAGTTGGATCCTTGTTCCGTGGCCGTGGAGATCGCATCCTCGACGGCATTGGAGTTGAAGAACGCCATACCTCCAGTCTCAAGGGCAAACTGATTCATGGTGTCCCTGGCCCCCGCTCCGGACGCCAACGCCTGCAGGCTCTGCTGTTGAAAGACTTCTCCTGGCGAAGTCGTGGCATCTCCGAGTTCGCCAGCGGCTCGCAGTGTGGGTGTCCTTCCGGGTGCGATGCCAACATTGTCCGCGGCGCTAATGCCGCCGGCCAGTTGGCCCCTAACGTCGACCGGATACACAGCGATTTGTCCCTCGGCAAGCAAGTTGGTTGCCTGTTTGACTTGGTTGGCGTAGTTGCGATTCTCTGGAGCGGGTTGCTCCGACCGTGGCCCGGAAGAAATTGAAATCGGGAACGAGCCCGAGAGCCAGACGACATTCTTCCGGCCAGGGATTCCGGAAAGATATCTCGCCAGCTGAATCAGGGCGTCAATCGTAATTTCCACTCGTGCATCGGTATCAGTCGCCTGCTGTTCCGTTTGCATCTGTTCCAAGCCGTGCAGCAGGCCCTGAAAACTATTGGTCGGGTCACCCTTCGCGAGTTCTCTGACTGTGTTGATTGCGTTACCCGTTCCGGTCGCGGCCGCTTGCCAGGAAACCGGGCGTGGCATCCCTTTCTTGCTGCTGACGGCGGCGAGGACGGCGTTTTCGTCGGAGGTGAAGCCTTGCAGCAGGCGCAAATATGCGGCGCGGTCGGAAGTTAGAGTGCAGAGGGCAAACTGCCTGCTTTCGCTTTTGGTCTTCAGGAACTTGAGCAGTTGTTGCCGGGCATACTGCTGGTCCGCCGATGGGGTATTCAGCAGGTCGAGCAAGATCATAGTCACTGCACCCGCCTCGGGAGAGTGGGTGTTGTTGGTAAAAACATTCGTGGGCAGTTTGAGCGGAGGGGTCGGATTTGGGGAATCCGGTGGCTGCGCGGCTTTAGCGTCGGCGACCTCGGTGAAGGAACGTACGTCCTGGGGTTTTCCATCTTCCATCACCTGGAAGTCCTGCTGACGGAGTCCCTTCACCGGATGACCGTTTGCGTCGGCGACGACCACGTCGACGACTACGGCCCGGGTGTTGACTTTAATGGTGGTCACGGGCTCGCGCGTTCCTTCAGGAGCTTTGACAGTATTGGGTTGCCCGGGCGTTGAGTGGACTTGATTTCCACGACTGGGACTCCGACTAACCGCTTCCTCCACGAGCCTGTCATCGGGACTGTCTGGTCCTGCGGCTTTGGGCGCGGGAAGAATGTCGTCAGAAGCTTGGACTGTTTCCGGATCACTGCCCGGGCCCTTGTCTGCTGCCAACTGCGACTCGGCCTCGGATTTCGAGGAACGCACGTACAAGCCCGGGACGTCGGCTTTGAGCGCAGTGAACTTGGCGTACTCTTCGTCGGGCACGGGCGGCAGGTCGTAGAACTCGAGCGCGGAATCACGAAGCACCGCCAGGCGACGGCCGTCAGGGGAGAGTGCAACGTTCTGTCCACTCTGCACCGCGGGACTCACGGGTAGGGATAGAACCGGCGTGCCGCTTGCGGTTTCGAGGACCTGGACCGTTTGTGCGAGACCATCTGGGACAGGATCATCAGTCATGTCCACTGTGTCGTCGTAGGCGGGCGGCGGACTCGACGGTGTGATAAGAGTCAAGGTGCTCACGGCAAAGCGACTGTTGTCCTCAGTGCTCGAGATACTGGGAAAATAGCGTGACTGATTCCAGCGGTGCCGCCACAAGCGCCGACCGGTCGCCGTGAATGCCGTGACGCTGTAGTCGCTGCCGCGCGCAGGATTGCGTCCGACCAAAAGCGAATTGTTGCTCGAGTAAAACACGCGGGGGACGGTCTGCGACCTGACCCGAGCGACGTTATGGCGTTCTCCCGGAGTCGGGCCGAAACGGATCAGCCACAGATCGCCTTTATGAACGGTGTCGGAGTAGCCTGAACTTGTTCCTTCGAGGCTCACCATCGCGCTTAACTTAATCGTCCGCTGGGGCACTAGAGTGTTCACATCCAGGAATTCGAGCAGGAATTGGGGCTCGGCTCCTTTTTGCGCCTGTGGGGTGCCGACGTCGGGGTCTCTCCCGAAACTTGGATGCGCGTTTTCCGCAGTTTCTACGATGATCTGCTTCTTGTCTGGCGTGACCGCCACCCACACCAGGGCCTTAGGAGAAGCCATCAGCAATTGTTCATGCAAAGCAGAATCCACGATGTAGAGGCTATTGAGCTTGCGAAGCAGGAACTTTCCGGAACCCAAAGACCAAAGATAACGCCGATGATCGTGCACGTACCAAACTGCATCCTGGAGGACCTTTCTGGTTGAAATTTCCAGGACGACGGCGCGCACCAGCCGGTCGTCGTGGCCGGGGGGACAGTCGGGAAGCCGTTTAAACAGTTTCTTCTGGTCGAACGTGAGCAATACATGATCCGCATCCACAAAGTGCAGGGATAGGTTCTCGTCGTCGCTCAATCGCGCGGTTCGCGAAAATCCCTGGTAACTAATGGCGGAGAGATCAATCCGGTCAGCGGGTTTCGGAGGAGGAGTGGGTATTGCCGGGTTATCCTGTGCCAGAAGCGTTCGAAAAGAAGAGAAGGTCAGGAAAAAGAAGAGAGTGGCGACCCACCGTGAACGACGCAAACTTCTCCGCTGAGTGACCCGAAACGATGAACTGAGTTGTGTGGCGCTCATCTGAGATCACCGGACTTGATGCGGACTTAAATTATAGGGGGGCACAGAGAGTCTTCGGGCTGAAAATATTGGAGCGCCAAGCCGACCTTCGTATAACACGCGGCCTAGATTAGCATGGATCGGGTTTCGCCAAGACAGGGAGCATTTCGTCGCCATGAAAGAATTCCCGGAGTTCATGAAACAGCGGGCCAACCGGATTGCCAGCAGCAGCCAGGCAACTCCAGGGGTCGAAGGGTATGTGTTTGATGGTGCAGAGGGGAGCCAGATGGCATTCTGGACTTGTCGCGAGACGGCGGCATCGGCGGCTCATGTGCATGAGTTCGACGAATACATGGTCGTGGTGCAGGGGTGCTACACATTGATCATCGGCTCGGAGAGAATACCCATCAAGGCCGGAGAGGAATACCACATCCCGCGCGGTGTCGTCCATGGCGGTGAAGTTGAGGGTGGAACCAGGACCATCCACGCATTCGGGGGACGGCGCGCCAAGCGGATCAAGTAGAGTTCAAACCAGTAGAATGGATACTGACCTTATGGAAACTGCACGCTCATCGCGCTCACCGCGCTGGTATGGCATCGTGGTGCGCGTGTGTGTGGTGACGTTTATTGGGACGCTGCTCTGCTTTGCGGTGGGCTTGCTGGTAGCCATCCTCGGGACCGTGGTAGTTTCCGCGCTGCGGGGGATGCATCCGGACATGCGGATCGCCTACCGCCAGATCGCGTTGCCCATGGCGCTGGTCGCGGGAAGCATTATTTTCGTGCTGGCGCTGGTGATGGAAATCCGGCATTACCGGCAGAGTAAAACCCTTTCAGTGATCGAGAGGCTGGGTTAGAGGATGGCGCCCCGCATTGCGATTCCTATGCCACATTTCTCTGATTCTGAGTATGCGGAGCGGGCGATTCCGCAGTATGAGCGCGCAGTCGAACTGGCTGGCGGGGAGGCAGTTCGCGTTCGACTCGATCAGACCCCATCCGAAATCAAGAAAGTGATGGAGCGCTGTGACGCAGTGCTGCTGCCCGGCAGCAAGGCCGATGTTGATCCGGCAAAGTTCAATGCTGCACGGTCGACGAATACGGCAGCCGCGGATCCGCGACGGGACGCGGTGGATGAGCTTTTGCTTCAGGACGCCTACACCTTGCGCAAACCGGTGCTGGGCATCTGCTACGGCTTGCAGACTCTTAACGTGTACCGCTCCGGATCGCTTATCCAACACATCCCGGACTTTCTGCCGGAAGAAACGCGGGCGAAGGTGAATCACGAGGCTGGCAGAAAGGTGGCGGTCGCGCACGCGGTCGAGATCGAACCGAGTTCCAAGCTGGCGGACATCGTGAACGCTGAAGGTCAGCGGTCAGAGGTCCAACGTCCGCTCGTAGTACCCGTTAACTCTTCTCATCATCAGGCCGCAGACGTGCTGGGAGAGGGGCTGCGCATTGTCGCGCGCTGTCCTGACGATGGCATCATTGAGGCCGTGGAGGGAACCGCGCCGGATCATTTCGTGCTGGCGGTGCAGTGGCATCCCGAGCGCTCGGTGGAGGAGGATGCGGCTTCGCGCGCCATCTTCCGCGCCTTCATCGATGCTGCAGGTCAACGCCGGGAGAAATTGACGGGGCATGCAATTCCGTGACGATTATTTTTTCTTAGGCGCTTTCTTTCTTCGGGTCGGCCTCTGGCGCGTGGCTTTCTCTAGTAGCACCACCACGTGCGCGATAGCGGCATTCTCCAAGTTGAGGCCCTCCGGCGTTTTCGCCTTCAGGCCGACGCAATCGCTGTGCACGCCGAGTAACTCCGCTACGCTGGTACGAATGACGGCGGCCCGGGGTCCGATTTTTGGTGCGGCCAGAATCAGGCTGGCATCGACATTCGCCACGTGATAACCCGCGTCGTTTACCCGTTTCAGCGCTTCTCGCAAGAAGATGACCGAGTCCGCGCCCTTCCATTGAGGGTCGGACGGCGGGAACAAGGCACCGATATCGGGAGCGGCGATAGCGCCGAGCAGAGCGTCGGTGATGGCGTGCAGCAGGACATCTCCGTCGGAGTGTCCACCTAAACCTTTGTCATGCGGCAGGGTGATTCCGCCGATCTTGAGAGGAATGGCGGGGCGGAATTCGTGCGAGTCGAAGCCGTAGCCGATGCGGTTCGTGGGTCGTGGGTTGTGGGTCATGGGCATGAGGTGGTTAGCGCCGATGCGCCGGTTCGGCAGAGGTCTGCAGGTAGAACTCCGCCAGTTCCATGTCGGCCGGCGTCGTGATCTTGATGTTTTTGGCGGAGCCCATCACGACGGCGACTTCGTGTCCCGAACGTTCTGTCAGCGATGCCTCGTCGGTGCCCATGAATCCGTCGGCGGCAGCCTCGTCGAATGCTTTTTTGATCACGCTGTAGTGAAATCCCTGCGGGGTCTGGGCCAGCACCACGCCGGCGCGGGGAATCGTGCCTTTGACGATGGCGCCTTCCGCGGTGCGCTCCACCTGCTTGACGGTGTCCACGGCGGGCAGTCCAGCGATCGCGGCGCCATACTTTTTCGCGGCTGCGATCACTTCGTCAATGATTTCCGGCGTGACAAGCGGGCGCACGGCGTCGTGCACCAGAACCACATCATCGGCGGCCGCGGAAACCGCATTGAGCGCCTGCTCGACCGACTGCTGGCGGTGCTCGCCGCCGGTGACCAGTTCGACCTTTTTCTTCTCCAGGACATCGCTCGCTTCTTTGGCCAGACGTTCGCGGAATCCTTCGATTTCATTTTCGCGCAGGGCAATCCAGATTTCGCTGACCGCATCGACCGCAGCGAACTTGCGGAGCGTGTGAATGAGGATGGGCGTGCCTGCCAGTTCGGTGAACTGTTTGGAGGGATGGGGCTTCTTCGTCTTCGCATCCAGGGCGCTGGGCATGGGAGCCATACGCGTCCCGAGGCCGGCAGCCGGAATAATCACGATCACCTTCATGGCGGGGTGTAAGTATACGAGGCGACGAAGGGAGAGTTCAAATCGGTTGTTGGGGAGAACGGTAACGTCGCCGGCCTGGCGGACTGCCCGGCGGTCGTCTCGCCCGACGCGCCGGGGTGTGACGCCCTCGCGACAGCCGGCAAGATGCCGGCGCTACCCGTCGATGCTTCACGGCCCGACCTGAGGTGGGGCTCTGACTGGCTAAGAGGTACCTTGCTTCGTCTCCAAAGTAGCGGGTGTGGCAACCGCGGTGGGACCAGGCCCGGGAACCGGCACAGGCGGAGGAGAAACCGGCACGGATACTGATTGCCGCGAGTAGGCGGCGCGCTCATCCCATTTGCCGAAGATCATTTTGCCCGCCGTCGTCTGCAGCACGGATGTCACCGAAACGTCGATGGTCTTGCCAATCATCTTGCGGGCGTTGTCGACGACCACCATGGTGCCGTCATCCAGATAGGCGACGCCCTGGTTGTATTCCTTGCCCTCCTTCAGGATGAAGACGCGCATGGTTTCGCCGGGGAGCACGATCGGCTTCAGCGAATTGGCCAGTTCGTTGATGTTCAGCACCTCGACTCCCTGCAACTGTGCCACCTTGTTCAGGTTGAAGTCGTTGGTGATAATTTTGCCTTCGTAGAGCTTGGCCAGTTCGATCAGTTTGAGGTCAACTTCGCGGATGGCAGGAAAATCGTCTTCTACGATCTGAATGGTGAGGGTGGCGACTTTTTGCAGGCGCTGCAGGATGTCGAGGCCGCGGCGGCCGCGGTTGCGCTTCAGCGAGTCGGCGGAATCAGCGACGAGTTGCAACTCGCGCAGCACGAACTGCGGCGTCACGATGATGCCGTCGAGGAAGCCGGTCTCAGCAATGTCGGCGATGCGCCCGTCGATGATGACGCTGGTGTCGAGAATTTTGTAGCTTTTTTTGCCGGTCTTCTCGCCGCCGAAGATCCCGCCTAGCGCCGCCAGGTTCAGCAGATCGCCCTTATTGGCCCCCACGATCAGGCCGACGTAGGCCATCAGCAGCATGACCAGGATCTGCAGAAAGCTCTGGGTATGTCCTTCGGGAATGCTGTTGCGGATGACCAGAGCGAAAAGGTAGGCGCCACAGATGCCGAGGAAGCTTCCGATGGCGGCGCCGATGAGCCGCTTCAGGCTGACGGTGCGAAGCTTCCATTCGAACAGGACGATTGCCGCTCCGATCAAGGCACCCACGCCCGCGTCGATATTGCGGGTCTGTCCGAAGGGCTCGATCATGTAGCAGGTAACCGCTACAACGATGAAAAAAAGAAGACGTACAACAATGATATCCACGGTAGACCTCCCCGCGGATGCAAGTTGCCCATATGTCCCTGCGACTAGGCGATGCACCCGTGCCACTTCCTCGCCGCCCCCGGACGGGAATCGGCCCTTCGCTTTCTCATGCGGGGCGCGCTTGAATTAGGGGATAAATGTACGCCCCGTCCCGGCTTAGTGGGGCACGGCCGGGCGATCAGTAAGCCAACGCCAAGAGTATATACCTGCGGGTTAACGTCGGGGAGAGGAACCGACTTCGGACTTCGGACCTCAGGTCTTGGGTCTGAGGTCTTGGGTCTAGCGGCTGCAGTTTCGTCGGGCCTACCTGCAGAGCAAGAACCGGAGACCAGTTCCAACTGGTCGCAAGCATCAGACATTAGCTATTGCGAACTGCTGATCACAGCACAGCGGCAGGGCGGGCCATTTCCTTTCTAACACGAAATGCTAAGCGTCGCGAGTGGTGCCGAGGCCGTCCTGCTATCCTTTGTTCTATGAAAGCTCTGCTGCTTACCAGCTTGTCCGGACCTGACGCGCTCTCCATCCAAGACATTCCGGAACCTACAGCGAAGGCCGGCCAGACGCTGGTGCGCGTCGGGGCTGGAGGGCTGAACTTCGCCGACGTTATGACTACGAAAGGAGGCTATCCCGGGACGCCGCCTCCGCCGCTGGTGGTGGGGCGCGAATTCGCCGGGATCGAAGAGAGCAGCGGACGGCGCGTGATGGGATACGCGCAGTGGGCCGCGTTCGCCGAGAAGACGACCGCTTACGAAAATATGGTGTGGACGGTTCCCGATCGCTGGACCGACGAACAAGGAGCGGCCTTCCCGGTCAACTACTTCACTGCTTACTTGGGATACTGGCAGGCGGGCATGACTCAACCCGCAGCCGCGGGGAAGAAGCATCGTGTTCTCATTCATGCAGTGGCCGGAGGCGTGGGTACCGCGGCTGTGCAGATCGGACACGTGCTCGGCATCGACATGTATGGGACTTCGTCGGCGGACGAAAAACTCGCCCGCGTGAAAGAACTTGGCCTGCAGCACGGGATCAACTACAAGCAGCACGACTATGAAGAGACCGTGAAGAATTTGACTCACGGAGAAGGCGTGGACGCCGTCTTCGAAATGCTGGGCGGAGAGCATACCGCCAAGAGCCTGCGCTGCGTGCGCGACTTTGGACGCGTTATTCAGTACGGAACTGCGACGGGCAAGGCGCCGCAACTCGACCTGCGAGCGATGTATGCGAAGTCAGCCAGCGTGCAAGGATTGTGGCTGAGTTACCTTTCGCAAAAGCGCGAGATTATGGAGCCAGCGTGGAAGCAGCTCTCGGCGTGGATTGCGGAGGGCAAGCTCACCCCTCAGATCGGGCACCTCTTCCCGCTGGAGCGGGCGGTCGAAGCTTACAAGCTGCTGCAGGACGGAAAGAATTATGGGAAGGTTGTGCTGAAGATCGCGTGAGGCTCACTGATAGATCACGGCGTGGGAGTGCTTCTTGCGTCGGGCGCGGCGGCGCCAACACACGCGAGGATCGCACAAACACTGGTAAAAAGGCGGGTAGTTCTTATGGGACGGCTCCTGCCACTATGTAAGGTTCGGATTCGAACCGCCGGTTTCGGACCATAGGGGGGAGACATTACTCCACACTTCGTTTCGAGTGCAAGCTTTGACTTCCCACCGTGAAACTCAGCGGTCAGCCTCGCTCGAACACCCACCACTCGCTCACCAGGAAATTCCCGAGCGAGCACGCCGTGATGGCTATCGCGTTGGCCAGCAGATAGTTCATGTGGGCTTGACCGACCATCGCTTTCATCAGCGCCAAGTTGACGAGGATGGAGAGGGCTCCATTAGTGAGGTTGAAGCGCAGGAGCCGGGACAGCGAACGACGCCAGCGGGGCTGCATTCGGTTAAACTTCCTTCTATCCGGCTTCGTTCTGTCGGCCCAGGTGAGCTGCTCGTGCCAGACGAAGTTGTGCACCACCGCGGCCTCCACGGCGATCGCAGTCGCCGAGAGATAGTTCAAGTGCAGCATGCTCTTCAACAGAAACAATGCGGCGAACTGCACCACGATGCCAATTCCGCCGACAAGGTTGAACTTGCACCATCGCATTAGGGTCGAGGGTGGCACATTGTGCTCGCCTGGAGTCATCGTCATTGCGGGATCCTTTCCTCGCAATAGAGGCGGATGGTGTTCTGCACGGTGAAGACAACGACCATCAGTCCCATGCCAGCGAGGCCGATTGCTCCGCCCACGTCGAAGAGGCGATAGATCCCGCCAAAGATGTGCACTACCGGTTTCCAAAAGAGAGCCAGATTCCCGACCGCTAGCAGGATGCGCAACTCCGTCGGCCCGAAGCGCCAGAACGAGATGCGAAATTCGCCCAGAGCGTGCGTCGCCAGATAGGACTGGATGGAGAGCATCAGAAAAGCGATGAGCAGGCCGATGGCGATCCAAGGATACATGTACCCAGAGAGGGCCAGGCCACCCATCAGGGCCAGGGCGCCAAAGCTATCGACCATATGGTCGACGTAGAAGCCGTAACGCGGACGCTGGCGCTGCCGCACCCGCGCGAGTGTGCCATCGAGTGAGTCGCCTAGCCAGTTGAGCACGAGGCAGAGGATCACGCCGAGGAGCGCATAGCGGTTCCGGAGCGCAAGGACATAGCACACGCCCGCGCCGATCTGCGCTGCAAAGCCCAGCACTGTCAAGTGGTCTGGACCGATGCGATCCGGGGTGCGTGCGGCCAGCCACAGGAGCGCGCGTTTTTCGGCCGCCGCCACCCAGCTTTCCTGCACCCGCAGCATGTCCGGAAAGGGCCGCGTGCGGCGCATCTCGAGTAGCACACGCGGGTTTACCTGTTCACAGAATTCGGTCATGGATTGAGACCCAGCCTGGGAACCAAAAGTTCGAGCGCCAACAGCTGCCATACTTTCCTCCTCAGTTCGATGTCTCATAGTTGCAAGCTACTTTGCCGCGGAAGGTGCTGGGCGACAATGCACCGGCGGTCAATCGCAACTCAAATGAACATCAGCCGTGAAGTCGTTTCCCGGCAGACGCTTACAAGCCCATGTCATTCCCCGGACAGTTACTTGTCCCGTTCAGATGGATGTGTTCCTATTGACCCCATGCCGAACGTCAACATGGCCGACCCCAGTCGCCGGTTGCGACGCCCTGAGTCGCGAAGAGGCCCCTCGTGAACTGGTATTTCTTCTTCTTCTTTATTTCGGGGTTCTGCAGTGTTTTGTACGAATTGGTGTGGCTGCGCCTGTCGATGGCGCAGTTCGGCGTCACCACTGCCATGGTGTCGATTGTTCTTTCTGTATTCATGGCGGGACTGGGACTGGGCTCGTGGGCAAGCGGCAAGTGGCTGCGAGCCCGGGGGGCGGACCTTCAAACTTCAGCGCTTCATTCTGACGCGCTCCGTTTTTACGCGGTCATTGAATTGCTGATTGGCGTATCAGCGGTCGTGGTTCCTTACGAACTTTCCTGGGGACGGCGCATTCTGGAAAATCTCGGCGTGTCGTCTTCTTGGGCCTACTACTGTATTGCCGGTCTGTGGGTCGGCTGCACTCTGGTTCCGTGGTGCGCGCTGATGGGCGCAACCATTCCTGTCGCGATGCGCGCGATTGGGCAGACGTTACCTCGGGAGGCCGCGCGCTCGTTCAGTTATCTCTACATGGCGAACGTCACAGGCGCGGTGGCGGGGACGATTCTGCCGCTTTTTCTGATCGAAATGCTGGGCTTTCGCGGAACTCTGAGCGTGGGCACCGTGTGCAACTCTTTGATCGCTCTCTCGGCCTTAATGCTCTCGCGCCGAGTCCCGAGAGTTGCGGTGGCTGAGTCCGTTCCGGCTGCGGCGGAGCCGGCCGGGAGAACGGCACCCGGCGGCGGCTCGCTGCTCCTGCTTCTCTTCCTGACAGGGCTGAGCAGCATGGGAATGGAAGTTGTATGGGTGCGCCAGTTCACGCCTTACCTGGGCACTGTGGTTTACGCCTTCGCGTTGATCCTGGCGGTGTACCTTGCGGCAACCTTCATCGGTTCCCGCATCTACCGCAGATGGAGCGCGCTGCAGGCGGGCCAGCGGCAGGGGCAGGAGAGCCCTGTGTTGTGGACGCTGCTGGCGCTCTGCGCGTTGTTTCCGCTGGTTACATCGAGCCCCAGTGTCGCGCTCGACAATGTGCCCAGAATAATGCTGGGCCTTGCGCCTTTCACCGGTCTGCTGGGCTTTCTTACACCAATGCTGGTGGACCGTCAGTCCGGCGGAGATCCCGGCAAGGCGGGAAGTGCGTACGCGGTCAATGTTCTGGGATGCCTTCTCGGACCATTGCTGGCGGGGTTTGGTTTGTTGCCCTATGTGAGCGAGCGCTGGGCGCTGATCGTGCTGGCGTTACCCTGGGTGGTAGTTGGCCTGAGGCCGCTGCGTCCGGGCTCACAAGTGACCGCAGTCGCGCGGGGCGCCGCTTATGCGCTCCTGCCCCTGGCGGGGCTGCTGATCTTCGCTGGCAAGGGCTACGATGAGAGGTACCCGCACAGGCAGGTGATACGCGATTCGACAGCCACGGTCATCGCCACTGGAAGCGGGATGGAGAAGCAGCTCCTGGTCAACGGATATGGCATGACGACCCTGTCTCCCATTACCAAGGTGATGGCGCATCTCCCGTTGGCTTTCCTGGAACGTCCGCCCCAGGACGCGCTTGATATCTGCTTTGGCATGGGAACCACTTTCCGCTCCCTGCTCAGCTGGAAGATCCACGCGACGGCGGTGGAACTTGTGCCCAGCGTGCCGAAACTGTTCGGATACTTTCACAGCAATGGCCCCGAGCTTTTGCAGTCGCCGCTGGCGCATGTCGTGATCGACGACGGCCGCCGCTACCTGGAGCGCAACACGCAGCAATACGACCTGATCACGATTGACCCTCCGCCTCCAGTCGAAGCGGCGGGATCGAGCATGCTCTATTCGCAGGAGTTTTATGCCGCCGCGCGCAAGCGGTTGCGCCCGGGCGGCATTCTGGCGCAGTGGCTGCCCAACGGCGACAAGGAAGACCTGGCCGCTGTCGCGCGGGCGCTCCACAATTCGTTCCCCTACGTCCGTGTCTTCCGCTGGGGAACCCGGTTCGGAACCCACTGGGGGTTCCACTTTCTGGCCAGCGAACAGCCTCTGCCCAACCGGACGGCGGAACAGCTACAGCGCAGGCTGCCGGTGGACGCCGCCGCCGATCTCACGGAATGGGCGCCGCCATCGAATGGCAGTCAAGCAGTCTTATCTGCCTTCGAGAGCCTGCTACAGGGCGAGATCCCCATCGAGGCCATGATCCTGCAGTCTCCCACCACGCCTGCTCTGAGCGACGACCGGCCGATCAACGAATACTTCCTGCTGCGGCGCTGGCACTAACGAGCAAATAGTTTGTTGCCGAGCGTGCGGTTGCCCACGGCGACCTTAAAGGGAAGCGAGCGCCTCTAGCACAGCTGCACGCAACTGTTCTTCGGCCCACGTAATCTGGTGGGCGGCGATGATGGCCGGGGGTGCTAGAAGAAGGTGGTCGCCACTGATGCCATCGACGCTGCCTTGCATGGGATAGACGAGCAGGCCGCGCTTCAGGGTTGCGGCGGCGACGCGTCCGGCGAAGTTCTGTTCGGGTGGGAACGGGCGTTTGCTGGATTTGTCGGCAACAAATTCTACGGCCCAGAGCAGGCCGATGCCGCGGACGTCTCCTACTGCTTCTTCGTGGCGCAGGCTTTCGAGGCTTTGTTTGAATTGGGCGGCAGGCGTACCGGCACAATTGGAATCGGCGGCTGCAACTAACTTTTCTTTGTACAGATACCGCAGGACCGCGCGTCCGGCGGCGAGCGAAATGGGGTGCGCGTTGTAGGTGAAGCCGTGCAGAAATGCGCCTGAACCGGAGGCGATGGCGTCAACGACTCTCTTGCTGGCTAGCACGGCACCGAGCGGGGCGTACCCGCTGGAGAGTCCTTTGGCGGCGACCAGAATATCGGGCGTCACACTCCAATGTTCCACCGCGAAGTTGCGTCCGGTGCGGCCCATGCCGGTCATGACTTCATCGGCGATGAGCAGCACGCCGTGACGGCGGCAGATTTCAGCGACGGCCTGCAAATATCCCGGCGGAGGAACAACCGCGCCGAGCGTGGCGCCGCTGACCGGTTCGAAGACGAATGCGGCTGCCTCGCCGTGGGTGGATTCGATGGCGCGTTCCAGTTCGGCGGCGTATTGCTGGCCACAGTTGCGGCAGCCGTCGGTGCAATCGAAGGCGCAGCGGTAGCAGTAGGGCATGCCGACGTGCGGGAATTCCCGCACCATGGGCAAATACATTTCGCGGCGGCGCTTGTTGCCCGATACCGACAACGCGCCGAGCGTCGAGCCGTGATAGCTCTGCTGGCGGCTGAGGATCTGGTGGCGCGTGGCTTGTCCGATTTCGACCTGATATTGGCGGGCCAGCTTGAGCGCGGTCTCGATCGATTCCGAGCCACCGCAGGTGAAGTAGACGGCGCCGCCGCGGAAATGCTCTCCGGCGAACCCGAGCAATTCTTCGGCGTACTCTTCGGCGACCAGGGTGGTGAACTGGCTGGTGTGGACGAATTCGAGCTTTGCCGCCTGTTCCGCCATGGCTGCTGAAATTTCTGGCACACCGTGTCCAATGAAATTGACTGCGGCAGAACCCGCGAGATCGAGATACTTATTGCCGACGGAGTCCCAGAGGTGGACGCCCTCGCCGCGGACGGCCGAAGGGAAGTCTTTGCGAAAGGATCGGCGCAGGACCGCGGAACGGGCTGAGATGGTCGTGGAGTCGGCCACTCCCGAATTATCGCACCAGAATTATCACATCCGTCTCGAAAGCGAAGTTTTGAGCTTCCTGCATGCGCTTTGCGCCATACTCGCCCCACCCGCGGCCTCGGCTGGCACGGCGCATGTCCCACCTTTTGACTCTCCGGAACATCTAAAGGATTGGCACATGTCCTTTGTGATCTCACGACATTTCTGGGTCGAGGGCTGTTCTTTGGAAGGAGCGATTATGGACAAGTATGGTTTCATGGCCAGCGCAGTGTTGGGTTTGGCGGGCTTGATATGCGGAGGCGGAAGCCTTTTGGCTCAGCAGGCTCCGGCCGCCAGCGGCGTTCCGGCGCACATGGTGGTCACGGTCGAGCCCCATCACGGATCCGAGGTACCGATTGTCAATCGCGAGGATGTCATGGTCTATGAGGGGAAGGATCGTGACACCGTGACCGAATGGATTCCCGCCCAAGGAGAGCACGCCGGGCTTGAGCTCTTCGTTCTACTGGATGACGGATCCGACTCCAATCTGGGCTCGCAATTGGAGGATCTTCGGAAGTTCATCACTGGACAGCCATCCTCCACCAAGATCGGGATTGCCTACATGCAGAATGGTATGGCCAGGGTTGAACAGAATCTGACGAGTGATCACGCCCAAGCGGCGAAGGCATTGCGCCTGCCTATGGGAATCCGCGGGGCTAATGGCAGCCCGTATTTTTCTCTGACCGATCTAATCAAACGCTGGCCGGAGAGCACGGACCGCCGAGAGGTAATCATGGCCTCCGATGGAATCGACCGATATTATGGCAGCGGCGACATGGTGGATCCGTATCTGGATGAGGCAATCGAAGGCGCGCAGCGGGCCGGGATCCTCGTATCTGCGATTTATACCCCGGGTGTAGGCCATTTTGGTCATAGCTACTGGCAGACCTATTGGGGCCAACTCTATCTCGCACAGGTTGCGGACAAAACCGGAGGCGAATCCTATTACATCGGGTTCAACGGGCCGCCGGTATCTTTTGCTCCTTACCTGGACGACTTGACGCACCGCCTGGGCCATCAGTATCTCCTGACATTTCTTGCCAAGCCGCCGAAGAAAGCGGGATTGCAGCAAGTGAAACTCAGGACTGAAGTGTCGAATGTGGACCTGGTATCGGCGGACGAGGTGTACGTTTCGCCCGCGACACAACATTGATGGCTGAGAAATGCCCGTGAATCGCGAAGGAGAAGCCTGCGTCGTACTGGGGAAGTCAAAAACGCGGACAGGAGTGTCCGCCCCACACTGTCTGACGGCTTGAGATTCCGATAAGATTGAACGTTCCGATCGGGTCTCCATGACGAAGCTTCTGCGCTTTTTCCAGCCATCGCATCAGCACACGGCATTCTCGGCGACCCTGCTGCTGATTACGGCCGTGATGTTGTCGCGCGTGATTGGATACGCCCGGGATGCGTACATCGCGTGGGCGTATGGGGCGGGCGGGCCCACGGACGCTTACGTCGCGGCGTTCACTCTGCCGGATTTTCTCAACTACATTGTGGCCGGAGGCGCGGCTTCGATCACATTCATATCGATTTACACGCGCTTTCTGGCTGAGAAGCGCGACGCCGATGCCCAGAACACATTTTCCATCATTATCACGGTAATGACAGCGGTGATGATCGTGGGGACGATTGCGGCGGAGATTTTCGCGCCACAGTTTGTGCGCTGGTTCGTGAAAGGATTTTCGCCGGACAAGATCGAGCTGTGCGTTCACCTGACCCGGATTCTGCTGCCCGCACAAATTTTCTTTTATGTAGGCGGAGTGGTTTCGGCCGTCCTGCTCTCCCACCGGCTATTTCTGTTCCCGGCGTTTGGACCGCTGATCTACAACGCGTTCATCATTCTGGGCGGCGTGATCGGCGGAAGGCATTTCGGAATCGCTTCGCTGGCGTATGGAGCGTTGATCGGCAGTTTTGCCGGTCCGTTCCTGGCGAGCGTGATTGGGGCGGCTCGCATTGGCACCGGATACCGGCCGTCGTTTGATGTGAGGAATCCGGCGTTTCGCGAATGGGTGAAGCTGTCGGTGCCGTTGATGCTGGGCGTGTCGCTGGTGGCGGCGGATGACTGGATTCTGCGACACTACGCGTCGAATGGCGTCGGCGACATCACACGGCTTACCTTCGCCAAGCGGTTGTTCGCGGTGCCGATCGCGGTGCTGGGGCAGGCGACCGGTCAGGCATCGCTGCCGTTTTTTGCGCGGCTGTTCAACGAGAAGAAGTTGAAGGAATTCGCCATAACGGTGAATGACTCGGTGTACCGGGTTGCCGCGGCTTCGTTGCTGGCCAGCGGATGGATGATGGTGGCGTCGATTCCGTTGATCGATCTGGTGTACCGGCGGGGAAAGTTTCTGTTCGCAGACACGCAGACCAGCGCTACGTATTTCTTCTGGTTCTCGCTTTCCCTGGCGTTCTGGTCGGCTCAGGGACTCTACGCGCGCGCATTTTACGCAGCGGGGGACACGCTCACGCCCATGGTCGCGGTCAGCATGATTACCCTGGCGTCGCTGCCAATGTATTCGCTCTTGTTTCATACGTTCGGAGTGGTGGGGCTGGCGTGGGCGTCAGATATTGGGATAGGGGTGAATTTGGTGGCGCTAGCCTGCCTGCTGCACTACCGCAAACTGGTTCCGATGGGGGAACTGCGCTGGTGGGAGCTCGGGAAGGCGGCAGTGGTCGCTGTGGTTGCAGGCGGGATCAGCTTTGAAGTGGCGAAGGTCGTGCCGCTCGCGACGGCCGGCCACGGCAGCCGCATGGCGGACCTCACCCAATTGGCGCTGGTTTCCGTGACATGGGCGGCGGCAGTGGCTGGGGGATTGTGGCTGCTGCGCTCGGAACTGCCGCGAGATTTGCGGCGCCGCAAGGGAGCGGTATATCCGGTCGTGGCGCAGGGGGAAAGCAAAGAAATTTTGGGCGCGGGGACGCAGCCGTAGGGATGGGGTTTGGGCGTTAGATCTTAGGCCCGGCGCTTTAACATCGGAAAATGATTTGTTCTGCCACGCATCAAGGTCAACGACAACGGACAGAGTGTGCGCCCCACACGATCTGCTCTATACTCATTTTCCGGAGTGCACCATGAGCACAGCGGTAAAGGCTGTTTCCATTCAAACTCTCGTCGAAGGTCTTCGCCAGTTTTCCGAACCCGCGTTCGACCACACCGATCCGGTTCGCCGCTTTCTTCAGGAGACGCCCGTCAGCGCTGACTCGCTTGCGCCCTACCTGACATGGGACCGCCAGCACTACACACGGAATCTCATCGACCGGACGTCGCTTTACGAATTAATGGCCATTTGCTGGGAGACCGGGCAAGCGAGTTCCGTGCACAATCATCGCGACCAGAATTGCTGGATGGCGGTCCCCATCGGGCGCTTGCAGGTGGAGAACTTTCACCTCGTTCATCAGGACTTGCAAGGAGGACGGTGCCGGCTCGAACCCGCGAACACTGTCGAAATGAACTTCTCGCACCCGTGCGCAGTGGATCCGTCTGATCCCGTACATCGCGTGGTGAATCCTCGAGAGTTCAAACAGCGCGCGGTCAGCCTGCACGTGTATTCGCGGCCCTTCGATACCTGTGTGGTGTACTCACCGGAACTGGGCACGTGCGGGGAAATTCAGCTCCACTTCAATACCGAATACGGAAAGACCGAGGGGCACTGATTCTCATGCCCCAACGCAGACATCTGGCCGCTCTGATCGCGATTTTCCTCTTGGTAGATGAAGCGTGCACGAAGGAGCCGCCCCCACCGGTAAGCACCATCGCACCGTCGGATCGCGTGGCGCCCTCGCCGGTGGGCACAACTCAAACCGTACTACAGAAAACGTTCAACCTGAAAGTCTCGGCCACATTTCCTTTCGAAATTCCCGCCCATGCTGCCCAGCCTCATCTCCACGGAATCTTCGAGTCGTTCGTCGGCCAGGTACACGGGGCATCCGACGAAACCGCGAATATCGACTTCCTCATCCTGAACCAGGAGCAACAGGCCGATTCTGCCGGCAATCGCGCCAGCGAGGCTCTGTTCTCCCTCGAAGCCTCCCACAACCAGGCGGTCAACTTCGATCTCCCCCCTTCGATGAATCAGCCAGTCAAGTACTACCTGGTCTTCCGCAACCCTGGTGGGGGCAAGGGCAGCAAAGTCGTGGAAGCGAATTTCCGCGTGGATTTCTAGCGCCTGCTGTGCTGCTACACTAACCGGGTTGCCCCCGCGTAAGAAATCACCGGACTCCCGATCCCGCGCGGCAGCCACAACCGACGCGGCTGTGGGCAAACCGCCTCAGGCTTCCTCCCCGCACGGACGCATCTATCTGATCGACACCATGTCGTTCATCTTCCGTGCCTATCACGCTATGGCGCGGCAGCGTCCTATGTCGACCAAGACTGGGCTGCCGACGGCTGCGATTTACGTTTTCGTGAACATGCTGCGCAAGTTGCGCGAAGATTTTTCTCCCGAATACCTGGCGGCAGTGTTCGACGTTGCCGGGCCGACGTTTCGCGACGAGCAGGCGGACGCGGTAACCAGCATTCGCAAATTCGACATCAAGACGCAGACTTTCACGGAAGTGGCATACAAGGGATACAAAGCCAACCGCGTCGCTATGCCGGAAGACCTGGCGCAACAGGTTCCCTACATTCGCCGTGCGCTCGAGGCGTACCGGATTCCGATTCTGGAGGTGGTCCGCTTTGAGGCCGACGACGTGATTGGCACTCTGGCGCGTAAGGCCGCCGAGGCTTCGCATCCCGTGTACGTCGTTTCCAGCGACAAGGACATGATGCAACTGGTCAATGACCAGGTGCAGATTCTGAATCCGCCCAAGGACAACCTGATTTGCGATGCGGCGAAGGTGGAAGAAATTCTGGGCGTGCCTCCTGAGCGCGTCATTGACGTGATGGCGCTGCGGGGCGATGCCATCGACAACATTCCCGGAGCCCCGGGCATTGGCGACAAAGGGTCGGTCGAAATCATCAAGCGTTTCGGCACGGTCGAGCAGGCGCTGGAGCGCGCTGCGGAAGTCGAAAGGAAAACTTACCGCGAGTCGCTGCTGAACAATCGCGAGACGATTCTGTTCAGCAAGAGCATGGCGACCATCGATACGAATGTTCCCATCGAGCTGGATGTTGATGCCATGCGCGCGGGAGAGCCGGACGTTGACGCGTTGCGCGCGCTTTTTACGGAACTGGAATTCACTTCGTTGCTCAAAGAACTGCTGCCCGTGGTCGAGGTGAGCCAGACGCACTACGCCGAGGCCAAGTCGGCTGCGGATATCGAGGGCGTGCTGAACGCAGTGTCGGCTGGGGGCGCGCTCGCCGTGGCGGTCGAGCAGAAAGAACCCGCCGCAGCGCCCGAGGAAGAAGAAAAAGAGGAAGAGGTGCAGGACGCTCAACTGTCCTTCATTGGGGGCATGGGAGGGACGTTGGGAGAGTCGATGGCGCGCCCCGAGGCCCCGGCCCGGCGCATCGCCATCTCAGCTGCAGCGGGATCGGCTTTGATCGCGAGACTCGACTCTGGCGGCGCCGCGGAAAAAATGCGATCCGTGCTCACGGACGCTGCCCTTCCTAAAGCAGTCCACGATTACAAGGCGGCGATTCACGCGCTGCAGCCGCTCGGGATCTCCCTGGCGGGCGTGCGGCACGATCCGATGCTGTATTCCTACCTGCTCGATCCGACCTACTCGTCGCACCGGCTGGCGGACATCGCTCTGCGGCGTTTCAACCTGAAGCTGGCCGAGGAACTTGCCGAGTCTGCCGACATCACCGGGCGGCTGGCGGGCGCACTGCGCAGCGAAGTCGAGCGGGCGGGCCTGGTCAAGCTTTACGAAGAAATGGATCTTCCTTTGGTCCCGGTGCTGGCGCGCATGGAGCAGGCGGGAGTCAAAATCGACACGGCGGCGCTCTCGCAGATGTCGAGCGAACTGGAGCGCGAGATCGCCGCCAAGGCAAAAGAGATTTACGAAGTCGCGGGAATGGAATTCAACGTAGGCTCGCCGAAGCAACTGGGCGACGTTCTGTTCAATCGCATGAACCTGCCCAAGCCCGTGAAATACGGCAAGGGGCGGACCATTTCGACGGCGGTCGACGTCCTTGAAGAGCTCGCGGAGAATCATCCTATTGCCCGGATGGTGCTGGATTACCGCCAGCTCACCAAGCTCAAGTCCACGTACGTGGACGCGCTGCCCGCGCTCATCAATCCCGCGAGCGGACGCCTGCACACCACTTTCGGGCAGACAGGAACTGCGACGGGAAGGCTGTCTTCAGCCAATCCGAACCTGCAGAACATCCCCATCCGCAGCGAACTGGGGCGCGGAATCCGCGCCGCTTTCATCGCGGAGCCCGGGCACGTGCTGTTGACCGCCGATTATTCGCAAATCGAACTGCGCCTGCTGGCGCATTTCTCGCACGATTCCCTGCTAGTCGAAGCCTACCGCCGAGGCGACGACATTCACACGCTGACGGCTTCGCAGGTGTTCGGCGTACCTCCGCTGATGGTTACACCCGACCACCGGCGGCAGGCCAAGGTGGTGAACTTCGGCATCGTCTATGGCCTCTCGGCGTTTGGACTCTCGCAGCAACTGGGCATCGAGCCCGGCGAAGCCAAGCAATTCATTGCCGCCTATTTTGAAAAGTACAGCGGCGTGCGAAGGTTTATCGACGAGACGCTGGAAGAGGCTCGGCGCGAGATGAGAGTGAGAACACTCTTTGGACGCGTGCGCCCCATTCCCGACATCAATAGCAAGAACGCCAACCAGCGTGGATTCGCGGAGCGCACCGCGGTAAACACTCCGCTGCAAGGGACGGCCGCCGACCTGATCAAGATTGCGATGATCCGGATCGATGCGGCTCTGCGCGAACGTGGATTGAAATCGAGAATGACCCTGCAGGTTCACGACGAATTGGTCTTCGAAATTCCGGAGAACGAAGTGGAGACCATGCAGCCGCTGGTGCGGGAGCATATGGAGAAAGTCCATGCGCTGGCTGTGCCGCTTCAGGTGGACATGGGCGTCGGGCCGAATTGGAGAGATCTGGAGTAGAGGATCGCGCTCAGAAGCTAAAGCCAAGGTGGCTTCTGGGTCCTGTTGGCAAGGCTGAAGACCGCGCCCTTCCCGAAACGCTCGAAGAACCCGTTGTAGTGTAAACTTAGACAGTGAACCCCTCCGCTGGAGGTTGACGGTGGCTTTGCGGCAACCGTCGCATCGGTGGAATCCTTCCTCGTCGGGACGTGGCTCAGCCTGGTAGAGCACTCGCTTGGGGTGCGAGGGGTCGGCAGTTCAAATCTGCCCGTCCCGACCAATTATTTCCGCTTGATTCTTCACAGATGTGCAAGCCTGCCCTTCGCCGTTTTTGCACTGCACTGTTCCGCTAGTGGTTTGCACTTCACGCGGATTACTTCCGTCTAGCCCGTGGTACGCCAGCAGATGCGGCGACCGCTAAACCGAGACTTCAACCGCCTCCAAAGCACCCGACGTCTCGTGCTTGCGGCGCCCGTGGATATTGTCTATGCTATTCTCGCCCTTGCGGGAGGCCGTCGGTCCGCGTAAAGGGCGCAGCCCACCCACCAGTGGTTTCAGTCCAACCTGACTTCCAGCCCGAAAACCGCGGACACCGGGCGATCAAGGAAGGAAGGTCATGAGCGACACTCCCAATCGTCCTGTGTACTCCGCAGGTAAACTTCCTGCGCGCGCAAATCTCCAACACCTGAAAAACGAAGCAAAACAACGCCTCAAGACCATGCGTTCGCAGAGTCCTGCAGTGCGGCTTTCCGAGGCGCAACTCTTAGTCGCGCGCAGCTACGGTTTTCCAAGCTGGCGCAAGCTCAAGTCGCATGTCGATGCGCTGAACGACTTTGGCCAGCAACTCATCAACGCGGTACACGTCGGCGACCTGGAAACAATTCGAAAAGTCTTGGATAGCCATCCAGAGCTTGTGAATGCGGGGGCTGACCTGCCCCGGCACGATAGGCCCAGCGACGCGCTCGCAATGCGATTGATCCACTTGGCGATCGCGGAAGCCAAGATCGACGTGCTGCGACTACTCATTGAACGTGGTGCGGACCTCAATGCGCGCAACGCCGACGGCCGATTGCCGTTGCACGACTGTTTTGAACTGAATCATGACGATTTCGCGAAGATCCTGCTTGATGCCGGGGCAGTGCCCGACGTGTGCACGGCCGCGGCCTATGGGATGCACGACCAGCTTCAAGAAATTCTGAAGAGCGATCCAGGAAATGCGAATGATCTGACGACCGGTAATTCTGCGCTGGGTTGGGCCGCGTTTGGCCATCAGCCCAAGTCGGCGACGATCCTTTTTCAGCATGGAGCCCTCGCCGACCGCCCGCCCTACGACTCTTATGCCTGGGGGCCGGCGGCTATGGTCGCTTCAACCGATGTCGCACGTGTCCTGCTTGAACACGGAGCGAGCCCGAACTGGCAGAACGAGGGAGGCAACACTCCGATTCATTGTGTCATCACAAGCCGCATTGTGCTTGACCCCGCGAAGTTCATACAAGTTCTGCTCGATTTCGGCGCGGACGCGAGTCTTCGCAACCGTGAAGGACGAACGCCTCTGGATGAAGCCCTTATTCAGACGGGGAAGAACGCGGAAACTTACTTCCCAGTTCGCCCGATCGCTCCGAAGAGACTTGAGCAAACCATAGAGATTCTTCGCTCACGGCTGGCACAAACATCCTGAACACCTTGGAGCGATTGCCTACTCTCTACGTTAATCTGATCATCTTCTCGACGTTACGGCTGGGTTCGGGCCTGGACTTTCTCGCGTCCGTCGAGCCGCTTGAGGTATGGAAAGAACGGAGACACTTCGAACGGCATCTTCTCCGATGCCGACAGCGGGCGCACCGGTTGGATCTTGAGCATCTCGATCCCGTCCGACCATGGATTGACCCTGATTCGCGAGCCCAGTGGCAAGGCAGAGATCTGGTCCGGCCGATCCATTTGCAGATGCCTGGGAAGGTTGGCTAGCGCCTGCATTTTGACCAGGTGACTGCTCCCGAAGTCGTTGCTGAAGCGCCCATGAACCAGGTTTGGCAGTTGCGTAGAGCGGGCTTCCAGAGCCTCGAGGAAGAGTCCAGCATTCGCGAGCTGGGCTTTATACGGCGACTTCAAAAACAGCTCCAGGCCCTTTTTGTCGGCGTCGGCTTCCTCCGCGGGATCGAAACGGAAGTTAAGGTGGGCAAAGATTTCCAGATCCGAGAACGGCAAGGTGAGGCCCGACAAGGATCCGGCGCCCACGGAGTGTTGCAAAACGATGTGGCCCAGTTCGTGCGCCAGGACGGCGGCGAGGGTGGCCTCATCGGGTAGCACATCGAGAAGGCCGCGGCTAAGAACGATGGTTCGGCCGACGACGAACGACTCCAGTGGCGTTGTGAGCAGCACACGGCAACGAATCCCCGCAAGGTCGAGATCGTTGCTAAGTAACAAATTATTGGCGACGGTCTGCAGGATCTGGTCGACTTCGCCGTCCGGGGCCATGAGTCCGGCAACTTGCAAGCGCTCGACCACATCGTCTTCCGGCGTATATGCTGTTTCCCCCAGAGTATTAGCAGGACTCAGGTCCTGCGAAGCTTCGTGCCGCTTGGGATCCACCCACACTGGTGTGTCCGTCAGAGGTTTGGCAAACTCCCGGTGGTCTCCCGCGTGTTCCAAGTCGTAGCCCCAAATGCGCGTTTGAGCCTTAAACCAGAGACCGTGGTTCGCGGGATCCTGAGAAGTCGCCTCCTCGGTGTAAATATATGCAGGCATCCACATGATACCCAGAGTGTTCAGCCGCCAACTGTCGAAGTGAAACGCACGCGTGGATAATGCTTTTGAGGTGTACGCTCCCCTAAAGCGCACAATGTTGAAGTCCTGATCCTCTATCCAGAGCCGGCCGACAAAGCCACGGTTCTCCGAATTCTCACGGGGCTTGATGTCCACCACGCCGCAACGCACTTCCCCAAGAACCTCCCAGCGGACAAATTCGAAGGTGTAGTTCTGACGATCGAAGTGGCCATGGTCAGGGAACAGCGCCTGCGCGAAGCCGACTGCCTCGAAGGGTTGCGGATTCTTGAGCAATTTCTTCTCCCAACTCTCCTTCCAGCGCTCCGGGTCCGCAAAGGCTAGAGTGGCTGGGGCCTTGCCACTTAGATCGAGACGGCTCAAGAAATAGTCGTCGCCCTTAGGGGAGGTTCCTAGATCGGAATCAGGCTTTTCTTCCTGGATGTAGGTCTCGACGATCGGCTTGAAGTTGCGTATCAAATCGATCAACCGGCGTTCCTGGCGGATGGCCGAGTCGACAAGTACATCAAACGCGACGGACTTGCGCGCCGGAACAAAGGGAGGGGATTGGGCTGGATCCGGAGACTGGGCCGCGAGAGTAAAGTTCTGACCTACGACGAGCCCTACGACAAACAGCTCGAATAGTGCTCGGCTAAGCCAGGAAAATGTTCTCAGCGCAAACATGCAGAGACCATTCTAAATCCTCAAGAAGGTGGCGACTCAAAGACAAGAATTCCCGGGTGTTTCTCGGCAAATCGGAAGTTTGAGCCCCTGCCCCGGGTTCGATAACCGTCTCCCAAGGCCCGACCACTTGATTCAAGTCGATCCTAAGCCCCTGAAAGCGCTAGTTCAAAAGTGCGGGGCCCAAGAAAAGAGTTCGAAAATCATCTGCCAGGGCCGACCAATTTTCAGCTGACAGCTCTCACTCAAGATCGCATCGGCTCACGCCGCGCCGCATCACTCTCCCGCTTCCATCTCTTCTGCGATCGCAAGCATCTTGGTGACGCTGTTCCAGTTGCGCGCGGTGCCTGTCGTCTTCAGCAGTTTTTCCACTGACGACCAAGGCAGCTTGGACCTGCCGACGCCGTCGGGGAAATAGATGTAGAGTTCGCGGCCTTTCAGATGCAATTCTTCAGGATGGGACTTCAGGCTGAGCAGTGTGGCATGTACCTCTGGGCCGGGTTCGGCGGCGAGAAACGTGACCAGTACTTTGCTTGGCTCAAGGTCGCGGCTGCTGGAGAACGGGCTGGCTGCGATGGCCTTTCTCAGTTCGTCTGTCGTGCGGAGGATGACTTCGGGACGGCAACCGAACTCGCGTTCGATCGCATTTTGGATCTTCTTTGCCAGCGCGGAAGAGTTTTTCTCTTTTGTGTGGAAGATGACGTTGCCGCTTTGCACGTAGGTACGCGGGTCTTCGAATTTGAGGGATTCATAGAGGGCGCTCAGAGCCACCATGTTGATCTTGTTGTGATTAGGGAGGTTGACGCCACGCAGCATGGAGATGAGTACGGGCATGACGAAGGCAGTATAGCTTCTGAAGGGGCGGCAGTGGCATGAAGGCCTTCCGGGACATCGGGAAGGGACTCTGTCGGCCAAATGCTGGCGAGGATGGCCTACCGAGTTAGTGGAACCAAGAGAATCACTTTGACTTGGACGGGGTATGCCCCGAGAATCAGTAAAAGACCGGTCCGCGTCCTTCGTGCCAGCGCCGTGGTTTCGTTTGAATTGATCGTTTCAGAGTGATCTTTCCAAGTGGTACCGCTCACGACTGAGGGCTCCGAGCCCAGGGAGAAGTGCTATGTCGGGACAAGTGGTTTTGTATTTCGAGGATCAGGCAGATGCATTGCGTTTCGCCCTGGCCGCTGGCTCGGTGATGGCAGGGGAAGGCGCCAAGTTCACCAGCGATCTGGTGCAGGAAACGGCGCGCGTCACGCGCATCCGGCTGGACGCGGTGAATGCGGGTAACTCGAAAAAACCGAATCCCGTGCGCGTGGCATAACGTTCGCAGGCGGATTTAGCGCTTGCGCGCGCGGCGCCGGGCTCTGCCCGGACAGCCGAGAGCCTGCCCTGAGCGCAGTCGAAAGGCGGCTGTCCCTACGTGAGCACTTCTACGCCGTTCCGGCGTTGGTGAAAGCTTCGAGCGCGTCGGAGAGCGTGGGGAACATCAGGAAGATCTGCTCGACCCGGGTAATCTCGAAGACCTTCAGTACGCGTTTGTTCACGCCAGTGAGAGCCATGCGCCGCCCGGCCTTGGCGCAGGAAGTGCAGGCGCTGACCAGCGATCCCAGCCCGGACGAATCAAGATAGGGGACACCGGTGAAATCCAGAATCATGGTGGGAGCGTCTTCGCGGCGCACCGCGTTCAGGAAGGGAGACACGTTCTCCATGGTCAACGGGCCGCGGAAACTCAGTACTCCCCGGTCGAGACGCTCGATCTCCAGCGGTTCCGATGCCATCGCGCAGCGATTCTAGGCCAGATGGCAAGCCGGGTTCAAGTTCACATGCACATTTGAGGGCTTCTGGTTACGTTAGGACAGTGTCCTGGCTTTGTAATCTTTTTGTGTTTTCTTTTGCGAGCGGTTGCAGCGCGGTCGAGCACGATTACGATTGCAGTAACGGCATGTGGGGGGAAATGGATGATGAGAAGAATTGGAACTCCTTACCAGCAATATTGATGTCAGCTATCCTAATGTTCACTCCGGCAGTTTCGAGAAACATCCCAAGGGAACACAGGCTCGCATTCTGCTGAGTTCGGTCTTCGGGCCGTACGCGCAGGACGACGAGTTCGGCAGCCGCTCCATCAACCCGATGGAGCTCTATCACAATCAGGTCACGCGCGCCCAGGGCAGCTTTTCGCTGCGCATGTTCCATCGATCCTGGGGCATCATGATGATCCAGGCGAATATCTCCGCGCCGTGTGCCGTGCTCGACTTCCCCACTCGCGATGATTTCGCGCGCCAATTGAAAAACAATCAATATGACGTGGTGGGCATCACCGGAATTATTGTCAACGTTGCCAAGGTACGCGAGATGTGCCGCATGACGCGGGAACTCTCGCCGCAGTCGGTGATTGTGGTGGGCGGGCACGTGGCCGCCATTCCGGGGATCGAAAAGATGATCGATGCCGATCACATTGTGAAGGGTGAAGGCGTTTCCTGGATGCGGCGCTACCTGGGCGAAGACGAAAGCGCGCCGATCCAGCATCCGGCAATCGTTTCCGGAATGCGCACCCGCATCATGGGCATCCGTCTGCCGGAGCGCAAGGGCGCGACCGCGGCTACGATTATTCCTTCCGTGGGCTGCCCCATGGGATGCAATTTCTGTACGACCTCCGCATTCTTCGGGGGCAAAGGAAAGTTCGTCAACTTCTTTGAAACGGGCGACGAATTATTTGAAGTCATGAGCCGGATGGAGGACGAGTTAAAGGTGAACTCGTTCTTCGTGATGGACGAAAATTTCCTGCTGCACCGCGAGCGGGCCATGCGCCTGCTGGAACTCATGAAGGCGGGAAACAAAAGCTGGGCGTTGTCTGTGTTCGCGTCGGCGAATGCGATTCGTAAGTACACCATGCAGGAACTAGTGGAGCTGGGCGTGTCGTGGTTGTGGATGGGCCTGGAATCTCCGCGGGCGGGGTACAGCAAGCTGCAGGGAACTGACACTCGAGAACTCACGCGCGAACTGCGAGAACATGGGATTCGCGTGCAGGGATCGACCATCATTGGGTTGGAACACCATACGCCGGATAACATTGTGGCGGAAATCGAGCATGCGGTATCGCACGATACCGACTTCCACCAGTTCATGCTCTACACGCCGGTGCCGGGAACTCCGCTGTATCAGCAGATGGAGGAAGAGGGCCGCCTGTTACGCGATGTGGACTATGCCGACGTTCACGGCCAGTTCAAATTCAATTTCAAACATGCGGCGATTTCGAGGGAGGACTCCAAACGCTTTCTGGATTGGGCCTTCTGGCGCGACTTCCAACTCAACGGGCCGAGCCTGTACCGCATCTCGCGAACCTTGTTGGCGGGATGGAAGCGCTACAAAGATTCGCCCGATGCGCGCGTGCGGGAACGGTTTCGACGCGAAATGGGACGTCTGAGTGGCGTCTACAGCTCGGCGTTGTGGGCGATGGAACGACAGTTCAAGAAAGTGGATCGCCATGTCAGCGAACAGATTCGGGCGCTGCGGCACGAGTTCCGGCAGGAATCCGGAATCATGGCGCGGATGCTCCCGGCGTTGCTCGGTCCGGTCCTGCTGTGGACGACACGGCGCGAGGAGAAGCGACTGGCGCGGGGCAAGACGTATGAGCCGCCGACGATTCTGGAGCGAAGCAACTGGGTGGAGGCGTAGGCGCAGACCGCCGCACGCTTTGCAGCAACTATCCTGTGCGGCGAGCCGACAGCAAATTAAGAATCTCGCGTAGGCCCTGGCGGATGTGCTGGATCTCGGGCGCTGAGTGGGTTGGGAAGGGGATCGCGGACTGCGTCTTGTCGGACTTGGTCTCTGCGCGCAGTTGCTGGCGCGCGCCCGAGATCGTGAATCCCTGCTCGTAGAGCAATTGCTTGATGCGCAGCACGCTTTCGACGTCGCGCTTGCGGTACATGCGCTGCCCCGTGCTGCTCTTCACCGGCTTCAGTTGCGGGAACTCGGACTCCCAGAATCGCAGGACATAGGCGGGCAGGTGGCACAGCGTGGCCACTTCGCCGATGCGGAAATAGAGCTTGTCGGGGATCAGGACCGCATCCGCCTTGTGCTTCGCCGTGCTTTTCTTGTGTGCTGCCATTTTTAGATTATGCAGCAAAAGCCGCGTGGTCTGCCTATTGTGACACATGGTGCAGCGAGCCATCGAAGAATTTCGGGCCCAGGAGGGCAAGTCCATCGCGGCCTCCAATCGACAGCGTCCATCGTCACCGCGATTATTCCCACTGCTCGCTAGAAAAAGGAAAAGCCCCCTAAGAGGTGCTTCTCTTAAGAGGCCAGTGAAATTCGTGGCGTATGCGAGGTAACGTCTCGCGAACGGTTAGTGTTTCTTCTTTTTTGCCTTCTTCTTCGTTGCCATGAAGGTTCCTCCGTGAACGATTTTCCCTTGCAAAGGTTCTTGACTACGGGGCCCTTGTACTTGAAAGACCAACCCTACTTGTAGTAGGGGACGGTCCTATATCCCAAGATATTGCGGCAGTATGAACAAAGTGTCAACAGAATTCTTGCAGTTTTGCGCGGATTTCTTCGGCGCTGTCGTTGGTAGTCGGTCGTTAGTCGATCGCCAACACTCACTGACGCTACTCCAACGAAGTTAGGTTCGCTAACGACCAACGACCAACGACTGGTAGTACACTTCGCCTCATGCGACGCGACCCGGTGGAACTGGAGATTTTCAAGAACCTGTATCACTCCATCGCGGAGGAGATGGGGGCGGCGCTGCGGCGTACGGCATTTTCTCCGAATATCAAGGAGCGTCGCGATTACTCCTGCGCGGTTTTCGATGGCGCGGGAGAGGTGATCGCGATGGGCGACCACATGCCAGTGCATCTGGGGTCGATGCCGATGTCGGTGCGGGCCGCGATTGATGCGGGCGCCATGGAGCCAGGCGATATGGTGATGCTGAACGATCCGTTTCGCGGCGGCACGCATCTGCCCGACATCACGCTGGTCGCGCCGGTATATGTGGAGGAGCGAGAACGCTCTGGCAAGCTGCGCGGGCGAGAGCCTGCCCTGAGATTGTCGAAGGGGCGCCCGCGCCACACAGATCCGGATTTCTATGTAGCTTCGCGGGCGCATCATGCGGACGTGGGCGGGGCTTATCCGGGCTCGATGGGGCTTTGCCGCGAAATCTATCAGGAGGGCGTGCGCATCCCTCCGGTGAAACTGATGCGGCGAGGCGCGATGGATGCGGATGTACTGGCGATGCTGCTCAACAATGTGCGCACCCCGGAGGAGCGCGAAGGCGACTTGGGGGCGCAGATCGCGGCCTGCCATACGGGCGCCGAGCGACTGCGCGAGGTTTGTTCGCGTTACGGTATTGAGCGTGCGCGGCGCGCGGCTGGAGATTTGCTGGACTATTCCGAGGAATTGATGCGCGCGTTTTTGCAGCGCGTACCCGCGGGAGAGTATCGGGCAGAGGATTTTCTGGATGGGGATGGGATTAGCGAGCGGGCGGTGAAGATCGCGGTTACGGTGACGGTTCATCAATGTGGCGAGAAGCGACGGCAGGATGCCCCTTCAGCAAGCTCAGGGCAGGCCGGCGGGGACGCCGGCGCTACCCGCGGGCGGGGGCGCCCGCGCCACATGGTCACGGTCGACTTCACCGGGAGCGATCCGCAGGTTGAGGGAAGCGTCAACGCCGTAACTGCGATTACTTATTCGGCTTGCTTTTACGTATTTCGCTGCCTGCTGGCGGAGGACGTTCCGGCTGCAGCGGGGCTGATGCGGCCGGTCCAGGTCATCGCACCTGAAGGAACCATCGTGAACGCGCGGCCTCCCGCAGCCGTTGCTGGAGGGAATGTCGAGACTTCCCAGCGCATCGTCGACGTGGTGTTGCGAGCGCTGGCGCTGGCGATTCCAGAGCGCATCCCGGCAGCAGCTTCGGGGACGATGAACAATCTGACCATCGGCGGCATCGATCCACGTACGGGCGAGCCGTTCGCTTACTACGAGACAGTGGCCGGCGGGATGGGCGCTCGGCCCGGCAAGGCTGGTGTTTCCGGCGTGCACACGCACATGACGAATTCGCTGAACACTCCGGCGGAGGCGCTGGAGTATGCCTATCCGCTGCGCGTGCGGCGGTATTCGCTGCGGCCGGGCAGCGGCGGGGAGGGAAAGTTTCGCGGCGGCGACGGGATTGTTCGCGAGATTGAAGTGCTCACCGACTGCGAAGTGACCTTGTTAGCCGACCGCCGCACGCGCGGGCCGTGGGGACTGTCGGGAGGACAGGATGGCGCGCCGGGGAAGACTTTCATCACGCGCCACGATGGCTCCGTCGAGCCGATGCCGGCAAAGTTCAGCACTCGTCTGCGCAACGGCGAACGGATTACGATTGAAACTCCCGGCGGCGGCGGCTGGGGTCAGGAGTAAAGACTCGGAGGAAGAACCGATGGCGACCGATCTCGCTACCCATTATCTCGACGAAGCCCGGCGTCAACTGCGCGGTCACAAGCGCATGGGCGAACGAGCGATGGCCCAACTGCGCGATGACGACTTTTTTCTCATGCTCGACCCGGAGTCTAACTCCGTTGCCATTCTGGTTAAGCACCTGGCCGGGAACATGCGTTCGCGCTTCACCGACTTCCTCACCCGCGACGGCGAAAAGCCCGATCGCTTTCGCGATCGCGAGTTTGAAGTAACAGGCGAGACCACGCGGGCCGACGTGACGCGCTGGTGGGAAGAGGGCTGGGCTTGCGTTCTGGGTGCTATTGACGCGCTCAAGCCTGAAGATGTGATGCAAACCGTGACCATTCGGGACGAGCCGCACACGGTGTTGCAAGCGATTAATCGACAGATTGCACACTATGCGGCGCATATCGGGCAGATTGTATTTCTGTCGAAGCATCTGCGGTCGGGCGAGTGGAAGACGCTGACCATTCCGCGGGGGAAGTCGGAAGAGTTTAAGAGGGTGGCGCCGAAGTCGGACAAAGGTCTGCCGCGTGAGAAGTGAATCCACGCACCGGCTCTGAACCTTGCGATTCGGTTACTCCGCCACTAATCAATGTTCGTCTGCAGTTCCGTTCTTTGAATCCGCGGCAACGGGTCGGGGCCAGACAGGGGCCACCAGTTCCACGCGCCATATCGGGCCTCCCAGGTAAGCTATGCTTTCCGACTTGACGAAGGTCGGGGATTCCCCGCCAAGAATCCACATGTGCCCATCGGGTGGCTGCTTTCCCAGCAATGGCGCCACGAGTCCGGCGATGCCCCCGATCTCAACTCGAATGACATAATGCTGGGATTCACGGCCCGCGCCGGCCAGGGAGAAAGGGTCTTTGCCCGGGCTGCTAATCGCGAGTTTCACCAGGCGCGGCTTGGGCGTGGCCACCACCATCGACAGCTCGATCGGTGGCGAGTCAGGTGCAAGATTCTTCAGCAATATAAGACCTATCCCGTTGGCCAGGTCCGGTGGCAGTTTCATGCGCTCACTCGCTGTCTTCTCGTTGCCGTCGTCGTCCGTGTACCGCACCGTCACTTGCCCCGTGGAGCACGCGATCGAGACTTCCGTTGGGTGCGGAAACGCCGGGCCCTTCTGCACCAGGTGATAGCTGATCAGCCGGAAGGAGCCGCGTTGAGAAAAAATGGCAGTTTCCTCTTGTCGCGAACCATCCTTGAAGCGGAATATCACGTGGCTCGTGATCCGATTGCCCTGAGGGACCTGGGTGGCATCGCCTTCCGCAATGGGGTTCCCGTCGAGCGTGCTCAGCACGAGAAAGCCATGGAGCGATCCTTCCTTGTAACGCACCGCTACCGGGGACGCCGACACCGATGCTGCGGAAAGAATGCAGGCATAGATCAGAAGAATTGCAAAAGTCCGAGCGCGCACAGACTCTCACCTCCGGCGAAAAAGGGCTGCTCGTTCGATGCTGTTCCCAGGTCTACGGTTTGCGCCCTTGCGGCGGGTAAGAAGATATAGAAGCGCACCGGAGGTGAATCGGCGCGCGGTGCTAAAATCATACGTTTTGTGCTTTATGCAGTTTTTGGTTCAATATCGGACTCTATAGGTGGCAATTATTATGGCTGGAACAATGCTGGCGGTGGTGAAGCCGGAAGCGGCGCCAGGCGCGGAGGTTCGCCAGGTTAAGATTCCCGCTTTCGGGCGCACCGACGTGCTGGTGAAGGTGAAAGTCGCGTCGATATGCGGCACCGATCTGCACATTTATAACTGGGATCGCTGGGCGCAGAATCGCATTCATCCACCGCTGATTCCGGGGCATGAGTTCTGCGGGGAAGTGTCGGCGTTCGGCGATGAAGTCACCAGCGTCAAGGAAGGCGACTTTGTCTCCGCCGAGATGCACGTGGCGTGCGGCAAGTGCCTGCAATGCCGCACCGGCGAAGCTCACATTTGCCAGCACGTGAAGATCATTGGCGTGGACACCGACGGTGCGTTCGCCGAGTACGTGGTGATTCCGGAGTCGAATATCTGGAAACTCGATCCCGCCATTCCGCAGGAGTACGCCTCGATTCTCGACCCGCTGGGGAACGCGGTGCACACCGTGCTGGCCGGGGAGATCGCGGCCAAGAGCGTGGCCATCACGGGCTGCGGACCGATTGGACTATTTTCGATTGCCGTGGCTCAGGCCGTGGGTGCGACCGCGGTGTTCGCGATTGAGGTCAACGAACACCGCGCCCGGATCGCGCGCGAGATGAAGGCCGACTACGTGCTCAATCCCGCGAAAGAAGATGTGCACGCGATCGTGATGGAAAAGACCGGCGGGCTGGGCGTGGATGTGGTGTTGGAAATGGCGGGGCATCCGGATTCGATTCGAACCGCGTTCGACATTGTGCGGCGCGGCGGAAGGATTTCCTTGCTCGGACTGACTTCGAAGCCCATCTCCCTGAATTTTTCCGAGGACATCATTTTCAAGGGCATTACAGTGCAGGGCATCAACGGGCGCCGCATGTACCAGACCTGGTATCAGATGACGGCGCTGCTCAAGAGCGGCAAACTCAATCTGCATCCGGTGATCACGGATCGGATTTCGATGAAAGATTTCTCCAAGGCCATGGAACGGCTGAAAACTGGAGAGGCGAGCAAGATTCTGGTGTATCCCGACGGCGTGCGCTGATCGGCATCCGGCCTTCGGCTTCCGGCTTCAGCAACTTGCCGGCGTGCACGATTTTTCCGGAAGCCGGAAGCCCCGATCATTCCGGTCCGGGTTCCGCAGGATAGGAAAGCTATGAGTCTCGACGCATTCGTACGGTGCACCTGCATTCGAACTGGGAGGGCGAAGCCGCATCCGTTTCCCGAAAGGTTTATGTGGGACGAGGCGGGCTCGCCTTCTTTGTCGGGGGATCCTTCTGAAGAAGAGTGGGAAGCCCACGACCACTGGATGCAGGAGTCGTGCGAGCACGAGGGCTATCTCGTTTCCGAGAGTCTGGGCAACATTACGCGGGCCCAGCATCTGCGAGAGTTTCTGCGCGGCCTGCAGGGAGAGCCCGGACCCAAGTTCCCCATTCTGCTGAAAAAAGTTATCTATGACGGCACCCATACGGGCGACTGGCTTCCCGTCAAAGAATCGCCAGCTCTGTTGCGGGAAGTGGATCTCGTGCTCGGCTCCAGCGACATTCTGACCGAGGGAGAAAAAGAATTCTTCCATAGCATGAAGCGCCTGTGCGAGGCCAGCATTGCGACGGGCAATCCAATCATGTTTTGAGTGCAGGACTTCTTTGCCACGGATTCACGCGGATTTCCACGATGGCATTGCCGCCTGAGCAGTTTGGGACGGTTGGATTTTGAATTGCTGGCTAGTCCTGACAGGCGCGATCGAATTTGCATTGTTGGGATTCCTGCTCCGCTTTGCGATTCGACGATTTTCGAACAGACGCAGTCCGGAGGCTTCTTCCGTTCCCTCCTCCCCTTCCCAGTATTAGACTGGTTGGTCTCACAATCCGCGTTCATCCGTGTGAATCTGTGGCAATGAAGCATCCGAGGCATCCATGACCACCGCAACCCGCACCAATCCGTTGTCCTATCTCACCGACCAACTCAATGAACTCAAGGCGAAAGGCACCCACTTCAAGCTGCGCGTGCTGGAGGATGAGCAGGCGCCTGTCTGCACGTTTGACGGGAAGAAAGTCATCAACCTAGCGTCGAACAATTATCTGGGGTTAACCACGCATCCCAAGTTGCGCGAGGCGGCGCTGGAGGCAACCCGCAAATACGGCGTGGGATCGGGCGCGGTGCGCACGATTGCCGGGACGATGAAGATCCACATGGAACTCGAGGAGAAGATTGCGCGCTTCAAGAACGTGGAGTCATGCGTGGTCTTTCAGTCGGGTTTCGCGGCCAATGCGGGGACGGTGTCGGCCGTGCTGGGCAAGGATGATTTCATCATCTCCGATGCGCTGAACCACGCGTCTATCATTGATGGCGCACGGCTCTCAAAGGCGAAGATTCTGGTGTTCCGCCACAAAGACATCGCCCACGCGGAAGAGCAGCTAGCGAGCATTCAGAGCGAGCCGGGCAAGAAGCTCCTGATCACCGACGGCGTCTTCTCCATGGACGGCGATATCGGCCCGCTGCCCGCGCTCTGCGATCTGGCCGAAAAATACGGCGCCATTATGATGGTCGACGATGCGCATGCTTCCGGCGTGCTGGGGCGCAACGGACGCGGCACGATCGATCACTTCGGCATGCACGGGCGCGTCGATATTCAGGTGGGAACGCTGTCCAAGGCGATTGGGGCGCTGGGTGGATATGTCTGTGGTACGCGCGATCTGATTGACTTTCTCTATCACCGGGCGCGGCCGATCTTGTTTTCGACGTCGCATCCGCCGTCGGTGGCGGCAACGTGCATCGCGGCCTTCGACGTTCTGGAAAATGAGCCGGAGCGCATGGAAAAACTCTGGGAGAACACGCGCTTCTGGAAGAAAGAACTCGGCCGGCTGGGTTTCGATATCGGCGGGCGGGCCACGCCGGCCAGCGAGACTCCAATCACCCCGATTATTGTCGGGGACGGCAAACTCACCATGGACTTCTCTCGCGAACTCTTCAAAGAAGGCGTGCTCGGCACCGGCATCGCGTTCCCGACGGTGCCGGAGGGCAAGGCCCGCATCCGCACCATCATGACAGCGACGCATACGAAGGAGGAGTTGGAGCAGGCGCTGGAGGTCCTGGGGCGCGTGGGCAAGAAGATGGGGATTCTGGCCTAGCGTAACGCTGGCTGGCCTTGCAACACCGCTCACTCCGGGATTACTTCGAGGGCCGACACGGTGGCGTAGCGGGTGACTGGCACGAATTCCAAAAGCAGCTTGCCTTGAGCGTTCGGCTCAAGACCTTTGATCTTGCGCACGAGAGGACGATTCTCTCCTGCCTGGTCCCGAATGTTCAGGTTCGACAGGATCGTCTTGCCATTGCAGAACACGTTAAACACACGGTCTTCCGCTGCCGAGTTGGGCCCGGTTCGCAGCGCATCCTTGCGGTCGGAGCCCTCTGCAGCCGCATGGTGTTCGATGAAATGCAGAGTTACCGTGTACCTGCCTGGAGTAACGGGAATCGCGTAGGAGAAGTGGCCCCAGCGTTCTGTCTCATAGAACTCGGGATCATCGGTGTCGGTCGCGGGCTCCTGACTGCCGGTGAGTTGACCTCCTTTGAAATACGCGTCGGGGCTCCACCAGTGGCTATCGTTGGAGTAATACGGCACATCGCGTGCGACAATGCGCACCGGGCGGATCCGCCCATGGATTCCAGGCAGGATCTCGATTGCCGAGAGCATGCCGCTGCCGCCCTTCGCCGAAGAAAAGCTGAGATGCAGTTGGCCGTCGGCGGCCGGGGAGATGTCGGAGAAGACCTTCACCTCGGCGGTGCGGTCGCCGCCGGAATCGGCGAGCACGTCGAAGTCACGGAGCAACGACTGCCCGTTCGCAAGAACGGTCATGATACGACTGCCCTCGCCGCCACCGCCTGCGTTTTCCGGTCCGTAGAAGGTCTCGGCGAAGTGCAGGCGCAGTTCATACATCCCCGGCTTCAGCGGAATGTTGTAGGAGAACTCGCCCTGACGGCTGCTGCGATAGATGATCGGGTCCTGAGTGCGCCAAATGTGTTGGACCGAACTGGGAACCGCGGCACCCCCGGAAAAATAGGAGTCGGGATTCCAGAGCTTGCCGGAGTGATCGACATACTTGCGGCTGGCGCCGGCTAGTATACGCAACTCCTCTCCCACGGGAAGGCCAACAACTGGTTCGGTGGTAGCCTGCGGAGAGTATGAAGTGCGAATGATCGGCTTTACTTTTGACCGGTCGCGGGCCAGAAACGCTGCTACGGCCAGCACGACGAGAATCACGATGCCGCTTACCACCCAAATCAGTTGCCGGCTGGGACGCCACGGCGCACTATCCGGGGCTCGTGCCGGCGGCGTCACAGGCTGGCTCGTCGTAGGAGTTGGCCCCGCATCGTCCATCGTCTTAAACACCGGAATGTATTGGCCTACCGGGATGGTAATGCGGACGGGATGCGCCGCGCCTTCCGACGCGTAGTACTCGCTGAGACGCTTGCGGAGGCGGTTGGCCTGAACTCGAACGATCGAATCCGTATCCTGGTCGAAGGAGTCACGCCGGTCAAAGACGTCGAGCCCGACGGAATATTCCTTGATCTGAGCGCTCTCGCCGGCAAATGTCTTCTCGCACAGGTACGAAAGCAGATGGGTTAGCGCCGGGGAACGGGAAAAAAGGTGAGACTGTAGCACCGCCTGCAATTCGGCGCGCTCTGCTTCCCAACTGACCGGCTCCGTTGTGATCGAAGGCACTGCAGACCTCCCGTGGATTGCGCCTTCAATCCCTTTATACACCCGCCAGCCTCGCGCCGGTGGTTTACAAACGGTTACGTAACCTTGTAACGGGCGCTTAACCCATTTCGGAATTGCAGGTTTCTTTACCCCGGCGATCTGCCAAATCATTGCCCTGTCAGAAGATACCTCCCCAACGCAGGTAACCTGGCGGTCATAGCCCTCGCGTAGCAGGTGTAGCGTTGTCGGCGGGCAGTATCGGCGCGATAACTGGGGCGTACGCGGAGAGCAGATCGCCGGGGCAAGGGCCCAGACCGGAACAGAGGCAACTCCGAAAAGGGAGGTTGGATATGCGAAACGTCACAGTAAGACTCGTATTGGTGGCGATGCTGATGATGCTGTCTCAGTACAGCACCGGCACGCCGGTTCCACAGCAGGACCAGGACAAGGTCAACCTGCAATCGATGACTGCGGCCGAACTGGAAAAAGCTGCAGACGCAGCGAGAGCCCGTAAGGATTATCCGGAGGCGATCCAGGATTTGCAGGCGGCACTGAAAAAAGACCGTAAGAATGCCGTGCTCTGCAACAAGTTGGGATTGGCCCAACTAAAGAATAATGACCTGGGCGCTGCCCGGTTGAGTTTCGAGAGCGCGGTGAAGTGGAACTCGAAATTCGCGGATGCTGTCAACAACATTGGTGCCGTGGCCTATATGCAAAAGAACTATGGTTCGGCGGCCAAGCACTTCAAGAAGGCTGTTGCTCTCGATGAGACGCGGCCCGCGTTTCATGTGAACCTGGGCGCAGCGTGGTTTAGCCAGAAGAAGCTGGACCGCGCCGTGGCGGAATACACTCGGGCCGTAGAGTTGGATCCAGATGCATTGAAGCAAGATTCGAAAGTGGGCGTCGCGGCCCAGATCGCAAGTCCGGAAGAACGGGCCCGATATTCGTACATGCTGGCGAAGATCTACGCCAAGCGCGGCGACGTCGAGGGCTGCCTGCTCTGCCTGAAGAAAGCCAAGGAAGAGGGTTACCGCGATCTAGCGAATGTCTATAAGGACGAAGACTTCAGCAAGATGCGGGAGAATCCGAAACTGCATGAGGTGGTAGCGCCGCCGACGGCGAAGTAATTCAACGTTGTTTCCCGCGGGCTTCTCCTCTGCGCTGGCGGGGGAGAGGCTCGGCGGGGATTCATCCCTCGCAAGTCGAAGAGAGGGCCGTTAAGCGCAGTCACTGGGCATTAAAGACTGGCCTTGTCATCTCTTCCGCAGATGCGGATTCCGGGTGCTCGGCTTTCCAGCGCATGGCTGCCGTGATGCGGGTGCGGCCGCTGGGATGATCGTAAAAGAGAACCTCCTCGACCGGGCCGGGATCGAGCTTGCGATATTCTCCCAGCATCAGGTCTACATTCGCCTCTCCGTCGGGCTGTTGGGCTGCATTCAGACCATACATGTCCGCTTCAAATTCCATCGTGCGGCTGATGGTGTTGGTCACGGGCGTCATCAGAAGGAAGTAAAGAGAGAACACGATCACCGCCAGCGGCAGGACGGCGACATCCGTGATCCCTCGGACATCCCATTTTTCTCCCGAGCGTGCAAGAGTGATCGCGATACCCCAGTTCAGAAAACCGAATCCAATCACAATAACCACTCCAATCATGACCAGTCCCTTGTAGGCATGATTGAGAACGTAATGACCCATCTCGTGTCCCATCGTGGTTTCGATCTCGGGCAGCGTGCAGCGTTTCAGGAGATTGTCGTTCAGCGAAATTCGCAGCGTGCTGGCGAAGCCGCTGACATTGGCGCTGACTCGGTTCGATTGCCGGGAGGCGTCGAATTCGTAGACGTCGGCGGCGGAAATTCCGTTGGCGCGCGCCATGCTGAGAATCGGATCCTTGATTTGCGGATCCTCTAACTTCTTGTACTGGTTGAATAGCGGGGAAATGTAAACCGGAGCGACCAGACTCACGAATGCGAAAAACACCACCATCAGAGTGGCGCCCCACACCCACCAGTTCCTCCCCAGGCGTCGCACAAGCCCGAACAGCGGCACGATGAGGATTGCTCCCAGGACCACGCCGACCGCCAGTCCCACGACCTGATCGCGCATCCAGGGACCGAAGGTCTGATTCAGCAGGCCATACTTGTGCTCGCGGAAATAGCCTTCGTACACGGTGAGCGGGAACGTGAGCACGGAGGCAACAATCACGAACTGAATCCAGTAGAGCGCCGTCTGCAGAGGGCGGAAGCGGGCGATGCGCTCAGCCAGGTTGCGCATGCGCGCTGACCATTGGAAGTGGAGCAACAGCCACATCACGACGACGGTCGAGAGGAAATCCCACAAAGTGAGCCAATAGCCGCCTTCGAAATAAGCATTGGAGCGAGCCCGCTGTGCGGGCGGCATTTTGGCCAGATAGGCGTTGACCGCAGCGTTGACGTCGAGCGGCTGCGCCAATGGGGCGGCGTTAGCGGGAGGCGGGACAGTCTGAGAAGTCGAGCTGCCCGTCTGCGCGGAAACAAGAACAGTCACGAGCAGAACAATTGGAAGAACGAAGCGGGCTGCGCGAAGCACCATAGCCTCCTTCGATTTTGTGAGGAGTATACCCCGCGACCGACGAGGTATATCTATTCCATTCGGTAAGCGATCTTCCCGCCGACGATTGTGGCCACAACTTTTCCGGTGAACTGCCAACCGTCGAATGGAGTGTTGTGCGATAGCGAACGCGACTTGGCGGCTTCGAAGGTCCAGCGCTTTTTGGGATCGAAGATGGTCACATCGGCGAAACTTCCGCGTGCCAGTGACCCGCGCCCGTGGAGGTCGAAGACTCTCGCAGGACCGGCGGTCAAGAGTTCGACGATCCGCGTGAGCGGAGTCTTGTGCTCGCGGTGAAGCTTCGTAATCGCCAACGCCAGCGCAGTCTCCAGCCCGGTGATGCCGAAGGAGGCGCGCTCGAATTCGACTTGCTTTTCGTGCGCGGCGTGTGGGGCGTGGTCGGTAGCGATGGCGTCCACGGTGCCATCGGACAGCGCGACCACAATCGCCTCGCGGTCGGTTGCAGAGCGCAGAGGCGGGTTCATCTTGAAGTTGGTGTCGTATTCCCCGACATTTTCATCGATCAGAGTGAAGTGGTGCGGCGTGACCTCGCAGGTCACGCGGGCCTTCGCGCGCTTGCCGCGGCGCACGGACTTCAAGGCGTCGGCGGTGGAAAGATGCGCCACGTGCAGGCGCGATTCGCGAATCTGCTGCGCGAGCGTGACGTCGCGGTCCACGATGGCGGCTTCAGCGGCGGCCGGCATGGCGCGCAGGCCCAGGCGGAAGCTCGTAGGGCCGGCGTGCATCGAGCAATTTTCGGTGAGGCGCGTATCTTCCGCGTGCTGCACCACCGGGAGATTCAGTTCCGCACCGAGGCGAAGAGCCATGCGCATGATGTCGTCGTCGAGGATTGGCTTGCCGTCGTCGGTGACGGCGACGGCTCCCGCGCGCTGCAGGGCGCTGAAGTCGGTGAGGGTCCCTCCACGGCTGCCGCGAGTGGCGGCGGCGATGGGAAAAACGTTGACCACGGCTGCGCGCTCGGGATTCCGCAGCCAGTTGACCCATTCCGCGGTGTCAACCACGGGCGCAGTGTTGGGCATGGTACAGACAGAGGTGAAGCCTCCGGCAGCAGCGGCGGCGGTGCCCGTAGCGATGGTCTCTTTGTAGCCCTGGCCGGGCTCGCGCAGGTGAACGTGCAGGTCGATGAAGCCGGGAGCGACGATGAGCCCGCGCGCGTCGAATTTTTCGTCGGCGCCGCCGCGGGCCTTATTGGGCAGCGCGACTTCGGCGACGCGGCCGTCGCGCAGCAGGATATCCATGGGCGCATTGATCTTCGCCGCGGGGTCAATCAGGTGGCCGCCTTTGATGAGCAGGCTTGCGCTATCGCGGTTTTGAATCTTAGCAGTCAGCATTCGGCCCTTGTCGTTTCTGGTCCGGGAATGCAACGCAGCTCCGTGCAAATCCGTGGCTCATCTTGCCTTCCCTAGCGCTCGCGCCAGAATCGCCATGCGCGTGGGAACGCCGTTGTGGACTTCGTCGACAATGACCGACTGCGGGCCGTCGGCGACTTCGGCGGTCAACTCAAGGCCGCGGATGATGGGGCCGGGGTGCATCACGATGGCGTCACGTTTGGCCAGTTTCAGGCGTGCGGTCGTCATCTGGTAGCGCGCAATGTAGTCCTGCAGGCGGATCTTCTGACCAGCGAGGCGCTCTTTTTGCACGCGCAGCAGCATGATTACGTCGGTGCCGCGCAGCGCGTCTTCGATGTGGCGTGTCACGCGCAGACCTGGGGCCAGCGTGGCGGCAACGTCGGGCACGAATTCGGGCGGGCCGCAGAGTGTCAGTTTTACTCCGAACTTAGTCAGCAAGTGGCAGGCGCTGCGGGCCACGCGACTGTGAAAAATGTCTCCGATGATGGTGGCTTGCAGGCCCTTGAAGGATTTCTTGTGCTTCAGGATGGTGAAGGCATCGAGCAACGCCTGGGAAGGATGCTCGTGCATGCCGTCACCTGCATTGATAACCGGGATGTCAAGGTGCCGCGCCATCAGGTGCGGGGCCCCTGCCGAAGGATGGCGCATGACGATGCAGTCCGCGCCCACGGCGCGCAGGGTGTATCCGGTGTCGATCACGGATTCGCCCTTCTCGATGCTGGATCCGGAGGATTGCACAAGAGTGGTCATGGCCCCCAGCGACTTCGCGGCGAATTCGAAGGAAGAACGGGTGCGGGTGGACGCTTCGTAAAACAGAAGCACGATGCGCTTTCCGCGCAAGAGCGGACGGGCCTTCAGCGGATTCATGCGGCGCGCCAGCTTGAGCAGGCCCAGGATTTCCTTCGCGTCGAGGTGTTCGATCCCAAGCAGCGAACCGCGTGCGGGCATATTCATTTGAAAAAGTGCAAACGGTGCATCATACGCGGCAGGTGCGGCTGCCGCAAGGGCGCCGAACACTCTTGGCTGAAGACCGCCGGAAACCTGGGACACCCGCGCTGGCGGCGATCGCTGGGGGCGTCACAGGATTAGGATCGATCGCGGCGGCCGAGGATAGCCCCACCCAATGCGCCGCCGAGACCTCCGAGGACGATCGAAGCGAGAAAGGCGAAAACCAGACCAGTCAACATTAGGACTTCAAGTCCACCTTGGGTCTTCAGGCGCTCGAATACCGCCTGCACCTGCGGGTCACTGGTTTGAGAAGCCGCTTGCTGGATTCTAACAATGAGTTCGTTGCGGAGCTCCGGACCTTTGTGCAGAAGGATCACGATCATCGCCTCGAGAACGGACGACATCGCGAACCAGAGCAATCCGCCGAGTGCACCGAGCCCAGCTCCTGCCGTCGCTTTGATCATGATTTCCCGACGCCGCTGGCGATAGAAAACGACGGCGAGGAATCCGACGCTGAACATGGCCACGAAGGGGTTCAGCCCCATACGCATCAGCAACGATGCGACCAACGCTGCCAGTGCGCACGGCCTCAGCGCCTGGGACCACTGCATGGGCAGGGCAAGGACGGGGAGAGTCTGCGACGCCGGGAGAACGGTTGAATCTTGAGATTTTGCGGCGGCGAATGCCAGGGAAGGCGGCGCGGGCTCAGCAATCACTACTCGGATCTGCGGCGCCGAGCAGTGCGGGCAAAAGGCGACGCCTTCTTCCACCGCTTGTCGGCACTTGTAGCAAGGCTGTTCCATCAGAGATCGAAGAAGGGCTTGTCCTTGAAAGTACCTCACGGCGCGGGCTCAGGCAAGCGGGACGAGGATCCGATCTCGTCGATCGCCGCGAGATCGGTGCCTTTGAGATGGCCGGCGAGATCGCTAGCCGGTAGACTTGAGCTCTAGATATCTCCGCGCTTGCCGCGAGTATGTACATAAACGAGGGCGAAGCTTGATCCCTTGCTCGCATCGCGGGGCTCGATGGCGACCAGGTGCTGGTTATCCTCAGTGCCAACTTTCAGCTCGGTGACCGGGCCCGAGTTCTCGTCACATTTCAACTCTTTGCTGTCTTTGGGGTCCTTACCATCGTCGTGCACTTCGACATCGCCGCCATGCTTCTGGGAACGGCACTCCAGAACTTTGCCATACTTTTTCAGTTTGTCGCGATAGAAGTCGATGATTTTGGCGGGGGCGTCGTCGGAAACATAGTTGGCGACTACCAGTTTCATTCCGAAAGCTTCGGTCAACACACTCAGATTCGCCTGGTTCTTATTGTCGTCTTCCGATTTGAGGCGCGCGCCCGGGTAAAGCGGTAGGCCAGTTTTGTGCGCGTCCGCGTCGCTGCCGACGTGCAGGTCGCCGACGGGACTGGTAATGTCGAGATTCTTGTTCTGAGTATCGGAATCCTGCGCTAAGACCGGCAGGGTGAGGAACACAGCGAGCGCGAGTGCAGGTGCCAGATGACGAAACATGGATGATTCTCCTTAAGGAAACATAAGAGAGCGCTAGATGTCCGCGTCCTTGCCGTGAGTGCGTACGTACACCAGCGAGAAGCTCGACCCTTTGCCCTCGGGCTCTACGGCTACGATGTGCTGGTTTTCTTTGGTTCCGACTTTCAGTTCGATGTTGCGGCCGCTCGACCCTTCGCAGGTTAACTCATGAGAAGCGTGATCCGCACCCTTCATGTCCGAATTCACATCAAGGTGGCTGGTATGGCACTCGAGCACCTTGCCGTATTTCTTGAGCTGATCTTTGTAGAAGTCGACGAGCTTGGCGGGGGAGTCGTCAGACTCATACTCCAGGGCAACCACCTTCAACCCGAAGCCAAAGCCTGAGATGTTCACGTTGGCGCTCTTGTCTTCGCCATCGGAATCTTTTTGCCTCAGGCGGGCCCCCGGATAGACCGCAAGGCCCACGTCAGCCACGTTGGCGCCTTTGCTCACATGAATACCGCCGACCGGCGTGTTGATGTCGACCTGCTTGTCTTCTCCGTTCTGCTCCTTCTTTACGTTCACGCTGCAAGCGGGCAAGAGCAAACTGGCAAGGGTCGCGAGCCCTACTGCGAACGTGCTTACGATTTGCGATTTAGTTCTGCGCATGTGGAAACCCTCCTTTGGCGACTTGCGCCGGGCGTTCGAGACCGGCGCCGCGCTGGGCAACATTCGGAATGGTGACGGGCAGATGGCCGCGAATCGGAATCTCCCCGAAGAGCGCTTTGATCGCGCTCACTTCCGACACGGTCGCGTTGGAAAACGTACACATGTAATTCTCGATCTTGGGGAAATCGCTGGCCAAGTAGGGATTCCCCATGGCGACGATCGCCGTTTTTTCCGCGGCATGATCGAGCACCTGCTGCAAAAGCGTGCCCGTCGCATCTGCCATCCCCACCGAGTTCCCCACCTTGCCCGCGGTCGGAATCACATAGACCGCAGCGACCACAGTTTGCGCCTCGTCGACCGCCTTCAGAACCTCGTCGCTCATGCCTGCGGCCATGCGGGGATCCACGTAAATCACGCGCGCATCCGGGATGCGGGAGCGGAACTCACGTCCAAAGGCGCGGCCGGAATCCGTGCGCACGTCATCTGAAAAAAGGACCGCCACCACCTGGTTGTGGGTCTCCTCTCTGGTCATATACGGAAGCCCAGCCTTGGCGGTTCCCTTCGATTTCAGGGGGAGCACTTTGCCGTTGTCGCGCACCAGTGTGATAGCGGCATCGGCCACCTGCTGTCCGAAAGCGATGTTCTCCGGTTTGCCGACCACAGTTGCAATGGCGCTGAGATCGACCGTGCGTGATTTGTTAAGGCCGAGACCGCCCTTTATTTTCAGGATCTTGAGGACGGAGCGGTCGAGACGTTGCTGCGAAATCTCGCCCGCCCGAACCGCCTTGAGCATGGAGTCGTAGGAGGCGGCCAGGTCGGGAGGAATGATCAGCAGGTCATTGCCGGCCTTAAAAGCCTCGACGGCCTCGCGCCCAATGTTGCTGGCGAACAGATGCGTCAGTCCCGCCATGTCGAGGGCATCGGTCACGATCACACCTTTGAATCCCAGCTGCTTTTCGAGCAGGTCGGAAACAATTGCCGGCGAGATCGTGGCCACATGGTTCGGATCGGCATCGAGCGCGGGGACCGTGACATGTGCCACCATCACGGAGTCGACGCCGGCAGCGATGGCCTGGCGGAAAGGCGGAAGTTCGATCGAATCCAAGTGGGCGCGGTCTCCGTTCACACTGGCAACGCCGAGATGCGAGTCGGTAGCGGTGTCGCCGTGACCAGGGAAGTGCTTCACCGTGGTCAGCATTCCCGCCTCGTGCGCTCCCTTAATGTAGGCCGTGACCAGATCGCCCACTTGTTTGGGATCTTCTCCGAAGGATCGCGTGTTAATGATGGGGTTGGCGGGATTCGAGTTCACGTCGGCGTCCGGGAAAAAATTCCAGTGCACACCGATGGCTCGGGCTTCCTGGGCGGTTATGCGGCCGAAGGTTTCCGCGTCTTCGATGTTGCCATCGGCTCCGAAGGCCATGGCGTGAGGAAAGTTCGTGGTCCCCAGCAGCCGCGTCGAGACACCGCGCTCAAAGTCCGCCGCGAACAGCAAAGGCAGCTTGGATTTCCCTTGCAGTCGGTTCAGCAATTCGGCGACTTCGTAGGGCTCGGTGCGCAAGAGAAACGGGCCATCGACGTGAACCGACATGGTGAACGAACCCACGTGATATTTCTGCATGGCCTCGAGCCATTGCAGGTACTCGGTATTCTCCACGTTGAGGAAGCTGGCCCGGCACCAGATCATCAAGACCTGCCCGATCTTTTCTTCGACCGTGAGTCGGCGAAGTGTTTGCTCGGCCCACTTGTCGCCGCGCGCGGCGTTGAGGGGAGCCGGGCGCGAGTGCCTGTCTTTGGAGAATGAGGGCAGGGTCAGTGCCAGAGCAAGAAATATAGCGGGGAGGATTCGCGGCATGCAGGAACGATAGCAGAAGGGCAGGTCTTGGGTGTTCGGTCTTAGGAGTTCAGGGTTCGGAACCGAGTGGCGCCTGAAATCGATTGATCAGTCCGTTCAGAAGCCGACCGACTTCGTCGGCATGGCTGATTAATGTTTGTCCCACTGCATCGCCTAGAAATCCGAGTTCTCTGGCGATCGTGAGCTGTGTTCGAAGTTCCAATAGAGATCCTCGAGCGTGGAAAAGAAACTGGAGCAATTCCTTTCGCGAATATCGTCCTTTACCTTCCGCGATGTTGCTTGGGATCGAGACTGCGGAGCGCCTCATCTGGCTAGTGAGGCCATAGACCTCTTGCTTTGGGAAGGAACCGGTGCATCGGTAGACACACAACACCAGGTCCATGGCTCGACGCCAAACCTTCAAGTCTTCGTAGGTGCCTGCGGTCTTCGTCTCCAACACTGCAAGACCATATCGAACAAAGCCCTATTCGAGCTGTGATATGTGTCACAAGAAATAAAGGAAACTCTGTGAAAATCTTAGGAACAAACCTCGCGCCAAGGGCCTAAGACCTAACGCCTAAGACCCAACACCCAGCGCCGCCGTTCTCCGAAGAGCCTGCTGCTGGATCTTCTGATCGTCCCCAAAGCCCTTCAGCCACGCAACTTCCGGCTCGCGCCGGAACCAGGTCATCTGGCGCTTGGCATAGTTGCGATGCGCCTGCTGTGCGGCCTGGATGGCTTGCTCACGTGTGAGCTCGCCACATAGAAACTCAACTGCTTGCTTGTATCCGAGAGAAGCCAGCGGGCGCGCGGTTGCACCGTATTTCTGGAGCAAGCGCTGGGTTTCTTCGATCAGTCCGGTCTCGAACATCCGGCGAGCGCGCTGGTTGATGCGATCGTAGAGCGCAGCGCGGTCAGGATCGAGGCCCAAGCGCAGAATGCGGAAGCCGCACAGTGGGTCGCGCCCCTGCTGCCAGAGTTCGGACATTTTCTGCCGCGAGGCCAGGCAGACCTCGATCGCGCGGATCAGCTTGGGAATATCGTTGGGGTGAACTTTTTCAGCTGCAGCACGGTCGAGACGGCAGAGAATTCGGTGGAGATGATCGGAGCCGCGGTTCGCAGCCTTTTCGCGCAAGCGTTGGCGCAACTCTTCCGAGCGCTGCGGGCCGGGGAAGAGTCCTTCGAGCAGAGCGCGCAAGTACAGCCCGGTGCCACCTACCACGATGGGCAAATGATGGCGCAGGTTGATTTCGGTGATCACTTGCCGCGCCTGGCGGGCATATCCGCCGGCGGTGATGTACTGCGTGGGATCGACAATATCGAAAAGATGATGGGGCACGCGTTCGCGTTCGGTAGCGCCCGGCTTCGCGGTACCGACATCAAACTCGCGCACCATTGCGACTGAATCGCAGTTGACGATCTCGCCGCCGAATTTCTGGGCGAGCGCCAGAGACAACGCCGTTTTTCCGCTGGCCGTCGGGCCAAGGATCACCACCATCAGCGGTTCGGCGGCGGCGATCTCGCGGCGCTCGGAGCCCACGTTCAGCGCAGGCTCCAGTGGATGTCGTACCAGTAGCGGACCAGAGTGAGAACCAGCAGCAGAAGCGCGATCAGCAGCAAGCCGGTAGTTTCCGAGGCGTAGACCGCGTGACGGTGATGCTTGTGATCGTCCCGCGGAGAGGTGTCAGTCACGCGGATATTGTAGCGCCGGGCGGTGTCTGGGTCTTGGGTGTTAGGTCTTGGGTCTTGGGTGTTAGGTCTTGGGTCTTGGGTGTTGGTTCGGATCCCGGTATCGTCCGGCCTAACACCTAACGCCCAAGACCCAACACCTTCCTGCTACACTACGGCGTCGTCCATGGCTGTGCCACAAAACAACAGCAGAATCGCGCGCTTTGGGCTGTTTGAGCTCGATCTCAGCGCAGGCGAACTGCGCAAGAGCGGCGTGAAGCTGCGCCTGCAGGGGCAACCTTTCCAAGTGCTGGCCTTGCTGCTGGAGCGGGCGGGTGAAGTGGTCACGCGTGAAGAGTTGCAGCAGAAGCTCTGGCCCTCCGACACTTTTGTCGACTTCGACCACAGTCTCAACACAGCCATCAATAAGGTGCGCGAGGCGCTGGGAGATTCCGCTTCCAGTCCGCGCTATGTCGAAACGCTGGCTCGCCGTGGATACCGGTTCATTGCTCCGGTCCAAGGGGCTGCGCAGAGAGAATCACCGCCTGGAAGCGGCGAAGGGGCTGCCGCAAGCGAGCAAGTTCATGCGCCAACGACGGTGGCATCGTCGGATCCCTATCCCTCATCGGTAGCGCTGCATCCGGAACTCGAAGTCCCTATCCCACGTCGAGCTCTCACCCGCGGACTCTTCGCGCTGATTCAGGTAATGTATCTGATTTTCTATCTCACGGCGCTGTTTCGCCTGCATGACGTCCAGGCAGTGGCGGATTCGTTTCTTCCATTGCGGGCCGCCACGGCCCTGGCCGGGGCTGTGCTGGTGACTGCCGGCGTGGGAATTCCACTGCGCTGCTACTTGATGTCTGCGGTGGGCTTTGACTATCAGCGACTGGGCGACAAATTCCGTAGAATGTTCCCGTTCGTGCTCGCACTGGACCAGTTATGGGCGATAGCGCCATTCCTGCTGATCCAGGAGATTGGTTTGGGTACAGCGTTCGCGGCGAGTGCGGCGCTCTTATATCTGCCGTTTTCGGAGCGAACGCTGATTCGCATGGCATATGTCGGGCCGCGGGCGCGCTAGCCGAGTATTTTCCATGGAACTAACCTTACCGATCGCCCGTAACCACGTCTAAGAGGCTGGGCGAAGGTGTGCCCCGCCGGAGGATTTTATGAAACCTGTTGCGATGAAGCGCCTCGCGCTTGCCATCCTGGCTGTCACCGTCGTTGCCGTCCTGCCCGCTTATGCTGACGAATGGACGAAGACCTACAACCTCAGCGGCAAGCCCGATCTACGGATCGAGACGTCCGACGCCAACATCCGCGTCACGGCCTGGGATCAGAACAAGATTGAAGCCAAGGTCATCACCAACCGCTACAAGATCGGCGAAGGCGGCATCCGCGTCGACGAGCACCAGAATGGCGACTCGATCGAAATTGATGTGCGCTACCCGCACCACAACTTCAACGTCGAATGGGGCCAGCATCGCGTGGACATCATTATCCAGATGCCACGCGAAGGGCGCGTCAACCTGCGGACTGGAGATGGCAAGATCGATATCGCCGGATTGAAGGGCGAGATGGATCTGCACAGCGGCGATGGCTCCGAGAATCTGGAAGCGGTCGACGGTAAGCTGCACGCCTCGACCGGCGACGGACACATCACTGCTCGTGGGCGGTTTGACGAACTCGAACTCAAGACCGGCGATGGACACGTGGAAGTGCGCGCGGCGGCCGGGTCTACGCTGGCCGCGGGCTGGCGGCTTGAGACTGGCGACGGCAACGTTTCCCTCGAAATCCCCAGCGACCTGTCGGCCGACGTTAGCCTGCACACCAGCGACGGCCACATCGATCTCGACATGCCCATCACCACCGAGGGCAAGATTCGCGAGAATGAAGTCCACGGTAAGCTCAACGGCGGCGGCAGCTCGCTGACGATCCGCACGGGAGATGGATCCATCCATCTGAGGAAGGGCTAGAACCGGCGTTCGGCTTCCGGCTTCCGGGAATCAAAACCTCAGACGCCTGACATGCGACTTGACGCCCGGGCTTATACTTTGGGGTCTCAGTGTTTCAATTTCATACCAGAAGAGGGGTTCCTCAATGGCAATTCTGCGCACGAGTCTGGTTACGTTTGCGATCGCGTGTTTCCTTTCCTTAGCCAATGCGCAGCAGCCGGCCATAGAAAAGTCTGAGCCGGCGCTGGATGTCACCTCCATCGACAGGAGCGTCGATCCGTGCGCCGACTTTTTCGCCTATTCCTGTGGCGGATGGATCAAGAGAAATCCGATCCCCCCCGATCAATCCTCTTGGGACACGTATTCCAAGATGCAGGATGAGAACCTCGGCCGCTTGCGCGGAATTCTGGAGGCTGCATCGGCACCGGACGGCAAGCACAATGCGGTCACTCAGAAGATTGGCGACTACTATGCTTCCTGCACGGACGAGAAGACGATCGACGCCAAGGGAGCCGAGCCGCTCGGGCCGTCTCTAGAACGAATTGCAAAGATCAGCTCCAAAGCCGAGATCGCCGACGTGGCCGCGGCCATGATTGATGACAACGTCCTCTTCCGTTTTGAGTCGATCCAGGACTTCCGCGATGCCAATCAGGTAATCGCTAACACCGATCAGGGCGGACTCGGTCTGCCCGACCGCGACTATTACACGAAGGACGACGCCAAATCGGTCGAACTGCGTAAGCAATACCTTGCGCACATGCAGAAAATGTTCGAGCTTCTCGGCGACAAGTCCGAAACCGCCGCAACCGAGGCGCAGACCGTGATGCGCATCGAAACCGCATTGGCCAAGGGTTCGATGACGCGAGTCGAACGCCGCGACCCGAAGGCTCTGGACCACAAGATGACCAGCGCGGAGCTGGAGAAGATTTCCCCCGAGTTCCGCTGGCCGGTTTATTTCGCCAAGGTCGGAATGCCCTCGCTGTCGTCGTTGAACGTCAGCTCGCCTAACTTCTTCAAGGCCATGAACGAGGAGCTCGAGAAGGAAAGTGTGGCGGACTTGAAAACCTACCTGCGCTGGCATCTGGTGCATGCCGATGCCTCCCATCTGTCTGCGCCGTTTCTGAATGAAAACTTCGCGTTCTACGGAAAGACCTTGCGCGGGCAGCAGGAACTGCAGGCGCGCTGGAAGCGCTGCACCGAAGCAGTAGACGGCTATCTGGGTGAGGCTCTGGGCCAGGCGTATGTGGACAAGTATTTCAGTCCGGAGGCGAAACAGAAGGCGCTGAAAATCGTAAAGGAAATCCAAGCAGCGATGGAACAGGACATCAACGGTTTGCCGTGGATGTCTCCTGCGACCAAGCAACAGGCACAGGCCAAGCTGCATGGCATGGCCAACAAGATCGGGTATCCCGACAAGTGGCGGGACTACAGCAAACTTGAGATCGTGCGCGGCGACGAGTTGGGCAATGTGGAGCGGGCACGGAAGTTCGAATTCGACCGGCAGTTAGCCAAAATCGGCAAGCCAGTCGACCGCGGCGAATGGGGCATGACCCCGCCGACCGTGAACGCCTACTACGATCCGCAGATGAACGACATCAATTTTCCTGCTGGCGTGCTACAGCCTCCCGCCTTCGATCCCAACTCCGACGCGGCTCCCAACTATGGCGACACCGGCGGCACTATCGGACACGAACTCACGCACGGCTTCGACGATGAAGGTCGCCAGTTCGATGCCCAGGGAAACCTGCGCGACTGGTGGACTGAGGAAGACGGAAAAGAATTTGTCAAGCGCGCCAGTTGCATCTCAGACCAGTACTCGACCTACACCATTGTCGACGACATCAAAATCAACGGAAAGCTGACGCTTGGCGAAGATGTCGCCGACCTGGGCGGTCTGCTCCTGGCGTACATGGCATGGAAGGACGACACAAAAAATCAAAAGCTGGAACCGCTGGATGACCTCACGCCCGATCAGCGTTTCTTCGTTGGCTACGGGCAGAGCTGGTGCGGCCAGACCCGCGATGAGACCAAACGGCTCCGGGCCACGGTAGACCCGCATTCTCCGGAAAAATACCGCACCAACGGTGTGGTCTCGAACATGCCGGAATTTCAGGAGGCATTCCACTGCAAGGCCGGCTCGCCCATGGTGAATCAGAATCGTTGCCGGGTGTGGTAGGAAAGATCGGGTAGGAACTGCGGCCAGCTACACATCAAGGCCGATGGAGCGCATCAGTTCTAGGCCATTGCTCTTCGTAACGATGCCGTCTCGCAGCTTGTAGTCGAAGGTCATTCGGCCGTTCCCAAACTCATCCTGGAAATGGACATTATGCAGATGGCCCTCGACTGACCCGCCGATGTCGGTCAATGCCAGGTCATGCGTGCTCACCAGCCCGATCGCGCCGCGCTTCACCAGCGCGCCCACGATTCCCTCCGCGCCAATGCGGCGATCCTTCGAGTTTGTACCTTGCAACAGCTCATCCAACAGAAACATCAGTGGCGGATCGTTTCCTGCGAAATCGAAGATCTGGCGCAGCCGCGTGATCTCGGCATAGAAACGGGAACTGCCTTCCCGCAGCGAATCGTTGATGCGAATGCTGGCGCCTACCTGCAGCGGCGACAGCTGCAGGCGGCGGGCTCGAACGGGCGCGCCCGCCATGGCCAGCACGACGTTTATTCCGATGGCACGCAGCAGGGTGCTCTTACCCGACATGTTGGACCCGCTGACCAGCAGAACCCGTATCGCGCCACATATGCTTACGTTGTTATGAACGCAACTTGCTGCCGGAACGAGCGGATGCCCGAGCTCTTCGCCGGCGAACGATGCCGCACCGTCCGTGAATACCGGAAACGGATCGGAGGGATGCTCGAAGCTGTAACTCGCCAGCGAAAGAAGCGCCTCGATCTCTCCGATAGCGCTCGCCCACCACCGCAGTGCACCCCCGTGAGCGTTGCGCCAGCGTTCCGCCGCAAATGCCACTTGCACGGAGTACATGAGCGGAGCGTCGATGATTCGCACAAAGACGTTATGGCGTGAGTTGATCAGGTCCACCAAGGTCCGAAGCTGTGCAATTGCTTGAGAGCCGGGGACGCCGCTCGACAAAAGCTCACGCTGCAGCGTCTGCAGTCGTGGTGCCTGGAAACTGTGCGCTTCCACCCGCGCGAGCACACCCGAAAGAAGATCCAAATCGTGGAATGCATGTTCCGTTCCGTGCAGCACCCCCTCCAGTGGTTTCTTCAGCCTGTACGTGATGATGGCTTCGATCACAACGATCAGCACCAGCGGCGTTGCCGTCCCCCAAATGGCCCACGCGACAGCGGCTGACACCGCCAGCGCGGCAAGTACGGGCGCCAGCCATCGAATCCACAACGGCTTCATCTGGTTCGGCGATTCCGCCCACTTCACGAGCGCATCGGGATGCACGCCCACCCCAACGTCTTCGCCAAGCACGGCCAGATCCTCTCGAAGATCGAGTTGATCGCGCAGTTCGCTCACCGCGGCCTGTCGCTCATGGATCTGTTCCACCTTTGCGGGAGAAAGCAGCCACTGTGCCAGTGTGTCCTCTCCCATGCGCGTGCGCGCAGTCGATAGCAGCTGGAACAAGCTGCCCTTTCCGAACAGATCGAGATCGGCTGCGTACACGTGATGTGGATCGTCGAAGCGATCGCCCGTTTCTCCGGACCCGGCCCATTGATCTTCGATGCGGGCCAGCCCTTTTTCATAAAAAGTAGCGGCGCGCTGCGCCAGTTCGCAAGCCCGAAGAATTCGCGAGTGCCAAGCGGCGATGCCCACGAACGCTGCTACCGGCACGGCCAGCCACCACGGCGAGATGAAATGCCCTCGGAACGAAACCCATGCCATGATCATCGCGAGGAACGCCAAAACAAGCCGGACGTTCCCCATGCGGATATGAAGTTTTTCGTGATGGGCAACGCGTGACCCGCGAGCGTTTCGCCGCTGGCCGTATTCTTCGGAGGGAAGCACTGGCTCAAAATGTAGCAGGTACACCGAGCGCGAGGAAGGGAGCGATCTAGTCGGTGGTCTTCGAAGCGTTGCCGAACAGGATCATTCGCATCGAGATACTGCCGAAGTCGAAGCCTTCATAAGGATACGACACTGGGTCGCGTTCGTCCGTACCGCCCATGCAGTACAGCAGCGGAAGGTAGTGTTCCACCGTGGGATGGGCGGTTGCCAACAAGGCGTCACCCCACTTCTGGGGCTCGGCCAGCGATTTCGCATCATGCGCCTCGACCGCTTCCTTAACTTTGCCGTCAAACTCCACCGCCCAATCGTAAGCGCCGGAAGGATTGTCCCAATCAAGGCGCCGCAGGTTGTGCACGATGTTGCCGCTGCCCAGGATTAAGACTCCGCGCTCGCGCAGCGACTGAATCTCACGGCCCAGTTCAAGGTGCTCTTTGAAACTGCGGCGCTCATCGAGACTCAGCTGAAACGCGGGCACGTCGGCTTTTGGATACATATGGCGCAGCACACTCCACGCGCCATGATCGAGCCCCCACGTATCGTCGGGGACAATCTCAGGATTGCTGGCCACTCTCTTGGCTTCTTCGGGAGCGCCAGGCGCGGGGTACTGCACTTCATACAGAGGTTGCGGGAAGCCGTAGAAATCGTGGATGGTCTTCGGATGCGCGGATGACAGGACCTGAGAGCCTGTAGTCACCCAGTGCGCCGAGACCACGCAGACCGCTTCCGGCTTGGGTAGTCGCGCGCTCAGGCCGTCCAGCGTCTCGGTAAACGCATTGTGCTCGATGGCGTTCATCGGCGAGCCATGGCCTACGAACAAAACTGGCATCTTCTCCAACCCATCCTCTTTCCGCCGGAAAGACAAAGCGCTCCAGCCATTCATCCTGTTAACTATATGATTATCAAAAGGGAGAAAGGATTCGCAGGAAGCCGACCCGCCCGCTACTGCAAATCAGCCTTGTCGGGGTTGTAATAGAAGCGGAAGCGCAGCGCGAGATAAGGCCCGGTGAATTCGCTGGGCAGTGGTGGAAATGGATTCGACGCGGTGATGCTGCCCCACGCCGGACGGTCGAGCGCGACGTCTCCCGATGTTGCGATCAGACGCATGTCCGCAACCTTGCCGTCTTTCGTGATGGCAAACTCAATCGCAAGCTTCCCCTTCTTCATCTCGGCGGACTCGGGAATCAGGTGGTACCAGTTTTCCTTGACGTCCTGCAGAATGCGTTGCAGGTAGGGACCGAAATCCACTCCCTGCGTGTCGCTCAAAATGTCGAGCGCACCCAACTGGCGGCCGTGTGCTCCCGTGCCCAGGCCAAAATCGCCTTCCTGACCAGCGCCGCCTCCACGGTTCGCTGCCGCCCCTTGCGCGGCTTGCTGAATCGCTTCGCCCGCAGTCATCCCGCCCGCATATTTGCTGAATGAGTTGTTTGGCCGAGCGGGCATCTGCAACTGTGCCTGCTGGTTGGTCTGGAACTGCGGACGAACCGTCTGTTGTCCCTGTTGCGGTTGCGGAGAAGGCGGCTGGGTCGGCGCCATGGCTTGCGGCGCCGGTTGCGGCGCGCGCGGACCGGTCATCCCGGGAGCGCCCGGAGGAGGCGTAGCCAGAATCTTCCGTAATTCCTTAGGATCAAGCTCGGGATGACGCGAGGTCGCGATGCGATCTTTATCGGACGCAATGTTCGTGTCCGGCCTGCGTGTGGGTTTTTGCAAGTCCGGCGGCAACGCCAGGAACGTCAGGTTCTTATTTTGAGTTGAATCCACTGGAACGACCACCACGTGGTGCCACACATTCTTCTCAATCCAAGGCAGGTACACCAGAACGATGAACAGCAGCAGGTGAACTATGATCGAGATCCACGCGGCTTCCCGCTTGCGCGATCTCTGCAGATCATCCTGCAACTGGATTAGCAGGTGCGGCACATGTGCATCGAGATCACGATAAGCGGTTTCCCAGTCTTGCGTGTCGTAGAGGCCGAGCTGCTCCGGTTGCGGTTTCTCGGGCGGGGCGACCGGATCCTGGAATGGAATTTGCGTGATCGGCATGAGCTGGGCTTAACTGTAAAAGCTTAGCTGTATCCGCCTGTCGTTAGACACCGAATACACTCGCGGCGTTGCATTCGGCCTTCTAGGAGGTAATGCAATGTGCGCGCGCGGTGCTCTACAACCAAGTTACCTCTATTTTCGCATCTTTCGCGGGATTCTGCTCACCCACAAATGGGCCGCGACTTCGGTGTGTAAACATATGTAAATGAGAAGTTTGACGCAGATCAGGACTTCGCTTTGGCGATGCCGGCGAGGTCCACTTTCTTCCCGTGGTCGCGAATTACATCCACAATCTCAAGAGCGAGTGCCAGTGCGCGGCGACCGTCTTCAAGCGGAACCACTGGCGTGGAGCGCTCCCGAACGGCGCGAAGAAATGACTTAAGTTCCGCGTGCAGCGGTTCTTCGGAGGCAACCGGAGGTTTCGTGACGCCAATCTGAGGATTCACCGACGGCGCTCCGGACGCCCCCCCCTCGTGAGCCACGGTGAAGACCAACACCTCCTGGCGTCCATAATCGAGCGAAACGTACTGCCGGGGCTGAAAAAAACGCAGCTTGCGCACCCGCTCGGTGGAAACGCGGCTGGCCGTGAAGTTCGCGATGCAGCCCGATTCCAGCTCCAGACGCACGTTCGCGATATCCACTTTCCCCGACAAAATCGGCAAACCGACCGCGCGCACTTCTTTGACCGGCGACTTGGCGAATGCCAGCACGATATCGAGATCATGGATCATCAGATCGAGAACAACATCAACATCGAGCGAACGTGGAGTAAATACACTGAGCCGGTGCACCTCGAAAAACATGGGCTGAGTCACCAAAGGAACCGTGGCCCGGACAGCTGGATTGAAGCGTTCGAGATGCCCGACTTGGGCGATCCGCTTGTGCGTGGCCGCGAGTGCAACCAGTTGTTCCGCCTCGGGCAGCGTTGCCGCCAGAGGCTTCTCGATGAGCACATCCACTCCAGCCTTCATCAACTCTCGCGCCACTTGGAGGTGATGCACGGTGGGAGCGGCCACAGAAGCGGCTTGCAACTCGCTATGCGTGGTCAACATCTGCAGCACGGATCCGAAGCCTTTGCACCCGAACTCGGTCGCTACGGCGTCGGCGCGGCTTACGTCGGGATCGACCACTCCCAGCAGGCGCACCGGTTCCCCTTGTTGTTCGAGTTCCTTGTAAACTCGGGCATGATTGCGCCCAAAGACGCCCACGCCGACCACGGCGACGGAAATCGGATTTTGCGATGGCAGGAGAAATTCTCCATGGCCGGTTGCCGGAAACAAATTGTAAACGTTAGCCAGGGAAAGAGCATCCGGATTAGCGCCGGCGGCTCGGGCGTTCCCGCGTTACGGAAAAATCAACTGTAGAAAGGACTTAATCGCCCCATGAGGACGATCGCGCTGCTGACCATCTCCAACATCTTCATGACGTTCGCCTGGTACGGACATCTAAAGTATCGCGAGGTGCGCTCTACAAAGTGATTGTGTGAGTTGGCTGATCGCCTCCTTGATACTGCTTCCAGGTCCCGGCGAATCGCATCGGCTCTTACGAGTTCACCGCGGCACAACTCAAGACGATCCAGGAAGTGATTACTCTTACCGTCTTCGCCGCCTTCTCCGTCTTGTATCTGAAGCACCCGCTACGGTGGAATTACCTCGCGGGGTTCGCGCTGATCGTCGCGGCCGTGGCCGTGATCTTCAAGAAGTGGTGAGCGGAATTGGGTAATTGGGTAATTGAGAACTTCTTGTCGAAGTGGGCCAATTGCCAAATTACCCGATTACAAGATTATTCAATCCGACCTTGGGCCTTCTTCAAAATCGCAATCTGCCCGGCGTGATAAAGCTCGTGCTGCGCGACTCCGTGCAGCATGTGATAGAAGTCGTACCGTTTGCCGGGAACGCGATCATTCAAGCGTGAGTCCGGCAGAGCGGCGACAGTTTTGACGAGGGCGTCGTGCGTGCGTCTCGTCTCCGCTATGGACTTGCGCCACGCAGCTTCGGTTGGCGCGGGCACAAGCGGAAAATTCGCCAGACCGGTCGGTTGATATTTTTCTCCACTCAGCCTGCGACAAGCCGCGCCGTCCCACACGGCAACGTGCAACACCAGTTCCCAGATGCTGTGAACCTTCGGCAGCGGCTTGGCCGCGGCCGTGGCAGCGTCTACATCTTCCAACAGTTCGAGCAGGGCCGGCCCGTGCCATGCGCTACCGTCGAAAGCGCGACGAAGCTGGTCGGCAATACGTGCAGCTTCGGATCCTGTTCCTGCTTCTTTCGCTCTCATGAAGCCTTCACCTTCCTTCTGCGACAATCGCGATTCCCATTGCGTTCGCCGCGTCAATAATCTTCTGCCCATCCAACAGCAGACACTTTCCCGCGTCCACTGCCAGACAACTCGCGCCCGCCGCATGCATCACTTCGATCGTCTTCACGCCGATCACCGGCACGTCGAAGCGCATATCCTGATTCGGCTTGGCGATCTTCACCACCGTCAGGGCGCGGTTGAGAGTGGAAGCATCGCCGTGCAGCGAACCCATGATGTCCCCGGCACGCTCGATGGTGGCGTCGGTGCCCTCCATGGCTTCGACCGCGACGCACGCGGATTCGGCGATCACGACCGTCTGCCCAATGTCGTGCTGTGCAAGCTGGCGGGCTACGGCTCGTCCGTAATCAATGTTCTTGCACTCCTGCTCGGTGGGTTCGCGCTCGGTCAGCACGCCGGGTTTCACCAGCAGGGGTTCAAGCAGCCAGGTGGAATTTTCCAGCGTGATCCCTTCATCGGCTAACACTTTCGCTATTGCGCCGAGCAGCGAGTCGGTGTTGCGCGTCGTGAGTGAGAGTAAGAGCTTGGCCAGTCGCCAGTCCGGCCGGATGCTGGAAAAAATCTGCTTGTGCCTGACCTGCCCCGCCATGATCGCGCGCCGGACGCCTTCCCGCTGAAAGGTCTCGATTAGCTTCGAAAGTTCCCCCAGCGAAAGCCAGTGAACGGCAACCGCGCCATGCGATTCGATCTCCGGGGAAGCTTCTTCTTGAATCGCAGCCACCACCACTTCGTATCCCTGTGCGCGCGCCGCGTCGAGCACAAGGAAAGGAAACTCGCCATTACCGGCGATGAGGCCAAGTTTTTCGTTCTGAACGGGCATGAAGTAGGCGTTGATTTAGATGGATGCCGAGTCAGTCTAGCACTTAGGATCAAAAAGAACTGCTACGCGCCGCGTTTGGAGACAGCGGCTCGTGGCGGTTGGGGCAAAATGAGTGAAAATCGCCGAAGAACGCCAGAGCAGCGCATGAAAATAATCTGCGTTGCGGAACTTTTGATAGCTAAAATGCTCTGATATTTCTGATCCTGGGATTCTAATCCAGCTTCTGTTTTATCCCGGAACTCGTCTAATGGTGAAGGAGCACCGCCAATGCCTGTTGACGTCGCAACCGTTCTCCGCCACCTGCCGGGCGCGCTTGTGCTGTTCGCCGCCTCAACCCTTGTTTCGCAAGCCCAAGAGCACGATCGCAGCAAAATACCGGACGACTACAAATGGGATCTGACGTCCATCTATCCGTCCGACCAGGCTTGGCGTGCGGCGAAAGAAAAGCTTGCAACCGAGTTGCCGAAGCTTAGGCAGTTTCAAGGCACACTGGCTTCCTCCGCATCCCGGCTGGCGGACGCTCTGGAGGCCCAAAGCTACTTCGACAAAGAGCTCACCCGCCTGTTCGTATATGCGAGCATGAGTTCCGACCAGGACACCCGAGTCAGTACCTACCAGGGCATGCAGCAGGAAATGATTCAGCTCGGGTCCATTCTAGGAACTGAAACAGCGTTCATTGAACCCGAGATCCTCAAGATGGATAACGCGACCATCGAGCGATTTCTCACGCAGGAGCCTCGGCTGCATGTTTTCCGCCATTACCTCGACGACATCGCTCGCCGCCGCGCTCACACGCTCAGCAACGCGGAGGAGAAACTCCTGGCCGGATCCTCCGTGATGGCAAGCGGGCCATCCAGTGTCTATGGCATCTTTGCCGATGCCGATTTTCCCTATCCTTCCGTCACCCTGAGCGATGGCAAGACAGCCAAACTAGATAAGGCGGCTTTTACACTCCACCGTGGTTCACCCTCCCGAGCGGACCGCCAGAAAGTTATGGAAGCTTTTTTCACCGCGCTGGGAAAATATCGTGCGACCTTTGGCTCCATGATGAACTCCACTGTGCAGACATCCGTTTTCTACGCGCGGGCGCGCAATTACGATGACTCCCTGCAAGCTACCCTGGACCAACCCAACATTCCAGTTTCGGTGTATTCGCGATTAGTGGACGGAGTCAATCGCAACCTGCCCACGTTTCAGCGCTACCTGAAACTCCGTAAACGAATGATGGGGCTTTCCGAACTCCGTTATTACGATCTCTATGCTCCTCTTGTATCTTCGGTCGACACGAAATATCCGGTCGACGTGGCCGAACGCAACATCCTGGAAGCTCTTGCCCCGCTTGGCCCCGAATATGCCGCGGGAGCCAAGCGCGCCTTCACCGAACGCTGGATTGACATGTATCCAACGGAAGGTAAGACGGCCGGGGCTTATTCCAACGGGGCGGCTTATGACGTTCACCCCTACATGCTGCTGAACTACAACGGTAAGTATGACGACATGAGCACGCTGGCCCACGAACTCGGGCACACCATGCACAGCTACTTCTCGAATAAAACCCAGCCGTATCCCTTGTCTTCCTACCCGATTTTTGTCGCTGAAGTCGCTTCGACCTTCAACGAGGCTCTTCTCATCGATTACATGCTCAAGCAGATCAAGGATGACGCGACCCGGCTTTCCTTACTGGGGAACTACCTGGAGAGCATTAAAGGAACCGTTTTCCGGCAGACTCAGTTTGCAGAATTTGAACTGCGCATGCATGAAATGGTTGAAAAAGGGCAGCCACTCACCGGCGACGCTCTGTCGAAACTCTACATCGAGATCGTCAAGAAGTACTACGGGCACGATCAGGGTGTGTGCATCGTGGATGATTACATTGCAGACGAGTGGGCCTTCATCCCCCATTTCTACAATTCTTTTTATGTCTTCCAGTACGCGACCTCATTCACCGCATCTTCTGCCTTGTCGGAAAAAGTACTGTCGGGTGATCCGGGAGCCACCGAGCACTATCTGAAATTCATTTCGGCAGGCAAGTCGAAATACCCGATCGAACTGCTGAAGGACGCGGGCGTTGACATGACAACCGACGAACCGCTGGAGCTGACGGTAAAGAAGATGAATCGCGTGATGGACGAGATGGAGCGATTACTAAATAAAGCGGGAACGGCAGCGGCTGGAAGTTAAGCGCCGCCGGATGATTCTTACTTGATAATTCCGCGATCTGCTGCCTCGATAAAACGAATCAGCATGTCCACATCCTCACTACGGTCGGCTTCCGACTTCAGCTTTTCCAGTGCTTGAGACGTATTCATCTTTGAAGCGAGCAGGATTTTGTAAGCGTGGTGAATCTTCGCAATGCGCTCTTTCGAAAACCCGCGGCGTTCGAGGCCAACTTTATTCATCCCGTACGCGTGCGTCTCTCGCGCAGCTGAGGTCATGGAGAAGGGCAGAACATCCTGCGTGATGACCGTGCCTCCTCCAATGTAGGAGTGCGCGCCGATACGCACAAACTGGTGCACCGGGCTCAGCGCTCCGACCACCGCCCATTCTTCGACCGTCACGTGTCCGCCCAGCGTCGCGCCATTCACCAGCATGGCGTGATCCTCAATCACGCAATCGTGCCCGATGTGCGTGTAAGCCATGATCAGCAGGTGGCTGCCGACCTTGGTCAGGCCTCCGCCCTTCACCGTGCCGCGATTGATGGTCACGCACTCGCGGATCTCATTGTGATCGCCGATCTCAAGCCGCGTGGGCTCGCCTTTGTAGGTGATGTCCTGCGGCGCCATGCCGATGGCGCAGAAAGGGAAGAAGATATTATCGGATCCGATTTTCGTTGGCCCCTCGATCGCCACATGCGACCCTAGACGGCAACTCTCGCCCAGTTCGACCTCCGCTCCAAGCACGCAATACGCCCCGATTTTGCAGGAGGCAGGAATCTTCGCGCGCGAATCGATAATCGCCGTGGGATGTACGTTCCTGGAAACTGAGGTCATGGGCGATGGATGCACAAGCGATGGATGCATGGAGTCGTTGGCGGATTAATCGACGCCCGGCGATCGCTATCCTGCATTGTCGTTAGCGCTTTCTGCTCCCCGCCCCCGCGAGCTGTCAACCAACTGGCACGAAACAGTCGCCTCGGCCACGCGTTTATCGCCCACGTAAGCGTAACCTTGCATCTTCGCAGCGGTCATCCCCGGCACCGAGCGCCAGCCGGTTACCTCCACTTCCAGACGCAACTGGTCCCCCGGGCTGACCGGTCTGCGGAACTTTGCACGTTCGATCCCGGTAAACATCATGACCTTGTTGCTGCGGTCTTCAACCTCAGTCAGCAGCAGCGCACCGCCCGCCTGCGCGATGGCTTCCACAATCAGCACTCCCGGCATAATGGGTAGACCCGGGAAGTGTCCCGCGAAGAAGGGTTCGTTGATGGTTACGTTCTTGATGGCGACAATGCGTTTTTTGCGCTCCAAATCAAGCACGCGGTCAATCAGCAAAAAAGGATAGCGATGCGGCAGAATCTTCAGAATCTCGTGGATGTCGAGCACGGTCTTCGTCGAGTCGGGCGAAGGTTCCGTCACAGGGGTGCTCTCTTTCATGGTTCGTCTCAAAACGGCTTGAAGATTATACTGTACGACTTGCGCCCGAAGGTGCTTCCTCTGCCCCGGGCCGGAGAGCAGCGCAAAGATGCCGGGCAAGAAAACAGCAGGTTCGAAGCAAGACCGATCCAACCCATCCCGATCGAACCCAGTATGGGGCGAGCGACTGCGCTACTTCGAAGCCCGGCAGGAAGAGATCGTCCAGACCATCCGCGCGTTTGTCGGGATCGAATCTCCCAGCGATAACAAGCTGGCCGCCGACCGCATGGGCGCGTTGCTCGCGGCGCGCTTCGAGGCTCTCGGCGGACGTGCGCGCGTTCACCGCGCCGAGGACTTCGCCGACAGCGTGCAGATCGATTTCCCCGGACGCGAAAAGGTCGAACCCGTTCTGCTGCTCGGCCACTTCGATACTGTCTATCCGCTGGGAACGCTCGCGACCATGCCCTGCCACGTAGCCGGCGGGCGCCTGCACGGACCTGGCGTGCTCGACATGAAGTCGGGCATCGCGCTGATGCTGTATGCGATCGAGGCGCTGCAAGCGTGGTGTGCGGGCCTGCCGCGCCCGGTCACCGTGTTTCTGGTTTCGGACGAGGAAGTCGGCAGCTATTCCTCCCGCAAAATTACCGAGGCATTGGCCAGGGAATCGGCTGCCGTGCTCGTGCTTGAGCCTGCTGGACCACGCTGCGCCGTGAAAACCGCTCGCAAAGGAGTGGGTGAATACATTCTGAATGTGAAAGGAGTGGCGGCGCACGCCGGGCTCGATCCCGGCAAGGGACACAGCGCCATCGTCGAACTAGCACGGCAGATCACCGCTGTTTCCAAGCTCAATGATTTGCGCCGAGGCATGTCCGTGAATCCCGGAGTGATTTATGGTGGAACTCGTACTAATGTAATCGCGGCCCAGGCCAGTGTCGAAATTGACGTGCGCATCAAGGAAGCGAAGCAGGCCGTCATTCTCGATCGCAGATTCCAATCGCTGAAGCCCTTCGACAAGCGCTGCAAACTGAGCGTCAAGGGAGGCATCAACCGCATGCCTATGGAGCGGAATGCCGGTGTGGCCGCGCTCTACAGGAAGGCGCAGGCCATCGCGAAGCAGATTGACTGGAAACTCGAAGAAGCAGCTGTGGGCGGGGGCTCGGACGGAAACTTTACCGCCGGCATCGGCATCCCGACACTCGATGGCATGGGGGGCGTGGGTGAGGGAGCGCACGCCGTTCACGAACACATCGCGATCTCCGAATTGCCGCGCCGCGCACTGCTTCTGGCCGGAATGATCGAAAGCGCCTGACACTACTCCTGGGGCACAAAGACCAGGAAATAATCCATTTTGTCGCCTTTGACAAAATCGTACTGCTCAACCAGTTTGTATCCGGCCTCTTTAGCCTCGCGGATCACGACGTCGCGGCCGACTCCGTGATTCTCCCCATTACCGTTGCGATCAATGATGCCGATCTTGGCACCCGAACGCAGACTCGCGCGTAGGTTCTGCAGCAATGGCACGGGCTGCGCAACTTCGTGATAAGTCTTGAGCAACAACACTGCGTCCACCGAACCCGTGGGCAGAAGCGGGTTGTCGGCTTTGCCCAGAATCGTCTTCACATTTTGTAACTGCTCCTTCCGCGCCCGCTCGCTGACGTAACGGATTGCCTCTGGATTGATGTCGACTGCATAGATCAGGCCGCCTCCGCCCACGCGTTTCGCCGCGCGAACAGTGAACCATCCCGACCCGGCGCCAATGTCGGCTACAGCCTTTCCGGGCGCGATGCCAAGAATGTCCATCACGCGGTTGATCTGCAATCGATCTTCGCGGCCTGGGGAATCGAAAACGGAGAGATCTCCGGTGTAAGGTTCGCTGGTCTTGCGCTGTTCGCTCGGCGCCGTAACCGGCGCCGCAGCCGAACTCTGCGCCGAAGCGGTTCCGACAGTCTGGAGGGTGAGCATCAGCGCGAGCGCGACAACGCGAGGTTTGAACATCCGAGGAGACCTCCGAAGAGAGTGCATCTTTCGAGAATAGACTCTCAGGAGGGCTGCTAGTGAGCGTTTCGGTGCAAAAGCGATGCTTGGGCAGTCTGCCTTTGACTCCGCGGGTGGGGTAGCCTAGACTTTTCTTAGGGGTCTTCGGCTGGCTTACGCAGTACTCTCGAAGACCGTCCTGGTGGAGGAGTTATGGGTGAAGGTCTTTTTCAGCCTTTGCATCTGCTTTTGATTGTCGCGATCGCACTACTGGTGTTCGGCACCAGCAAGTTCGCTGCTGTGGGCAAGGGTCTGGGCGAAGGCATCCGTAACTTCAAGTCCGCGATGAAAGAACCCGAAGCCGCCAAGGAAGAGGCAAAGAAAAAAGAAGAAGAAGAAGAGAAGAAGGTGTAACTCTCAACTCCTCCTGAACGCGTCCGCCCGCTCCGAGTCGATCCAGCAGAAAGGCCCGTCCGCACCTCTAATTCAGCATCGCCCCCATAGCATTCGATAAACCAGGGCTACCGGCAGTCCCACGACGTTGCTGTAATCGCCGTCAATACGCGGAATCCACCGCGAAGCCATTCCCTGAATTGCGTAGGCTCCTGCCTTATCCATGGGCTCGCCAGTGGCGACGTAGTCGCGGAGTTCATCATCGGACAACTCGCTCATCGTCACCAGCGTGGTTTCAGAGGTAGTTCTCAGTTCTCCGTCGTCTGTTCTCAGTATTTCGTATGAGCTTTGTCGCGACTGTACCGTATGCGGCGCAGCCTCGCCAACTGGCAACTGGCGGCTGACAACTGCTTCAACCAGGCACACTCCCGTGATCACACGGTGCACGCGCCCGGAGAGCAACCGCAGCATGCGAACGGCATCGTCAGCGTCGACCGGCTTGCCGAGGATCGTCTCATCGACCACGACAATCGTGTCGGCTCCCAACACCTGATCCTGCGGCCGGGTGCGCCAGACCGCGAGTGCTTTCTCGCGCGCCAGCCGCTCCGCACACTCACGCGGCGGTTCGGCTACCAGCGGAGTCTCGTCGATGTCTGCCGGCTGCACGGTAAATGAAATGCCAGCGTTGCGCAAAAGTTCCTGACGTCGCGGCGAGGCGGAAGCGAGAACGAGCATGCACTTGCAATTGTACCGACTACGATTGCTCCGTTATCGGCTTCCCACTACTCCGCGCACCGATTCGATCAGCTTCGCCGAATCGTACCCGAGGCCATCCTTGAACACGGTCTCTACGTTCTCGATGTCTTCGATCTTCTTCGACGGATCTCCCTTGATCACAACCAAGTCCGCCTGTTTGCCCGCTGCAATCGTTCCGATCCGGTCCAAGTCGCCCAGGAACTGCGCTCCGTTCGCGGTTGCGATATGGATCGCTTCCGGTGGTGTGAATCCCGCCTCTACCAGAAGTTCCACTTCACGTTGATCGCCAAAGCCCGCGATCACGCCTCCCATTCCCGTGGGGTCGAGCCCGGCCAGGAGCAATCCGCCAGCCTTCGAAAACGCGTATTCAAACTCCAGTTCCTTCTTGAATGCCGAGGGCAGGGGGGAAACGTCGCTGCCATATCGCCGCCGCAGAGAACCAGCATCGCTGGAGCGAACCCGGTTCCATAACAATGCGTTGCGCGCGTCAGGTGACAAGGCATCGAGTACACGCGGCTGCAAGGTGGGTCGTCCTGGAAAACTTCCCATCTCAAACACGGGCAGAGTGGACGTTACTGCAACATGGTGCTGCACCAGATACAGAATCGTGTCGTGCAGCGCGCCCCCATTCACGTCCAGCTGCGACATCAGCACGGGATTCTCAGGCTCTTCCGGGCATTCATCCGGCTTCTTCCGTGGGATGAATTCCGTGTCCACGAACAACCCGTGCTCCAGATCGTCGATGCCGAGATCCGCGGCCTCGCGAAAGCCGACGGCACACAAGTGCCCGGTAACCTTCGCACCACGCTTGTGCGCCGCTTCAATTGCGGCGCTAAGCTCCGCTCTCGTGATGAACATGTAAGCTTTGAAATTGTCCACACCTTGGTCGAGCCAGAAATTCACGGTCCGCGTCGCATCCTCCGGCCCAGTGAGTTGGTGCAGTTGAATCGCCCATGAGCCCTTCCCTTCCAAATAGGGTCCGGTCACGTGCATTTTGGGACCAGGGATCTCGCCCGCATCGATGGACCTCTTCAGTTCAAGGTCGGTGTAAGGCTCGAGTGCGCCGGTGGTGCGAATGGTGGTCACGCCTCCGGCAAGGTAGAGTCGCGAAAAACTAAACGCCATCTCGCCGAAAACTCCGTTCCCCATGGGATAAAACATGTGGTCGTGCATGCCGACGAGCCCGGGTATCACGCTATACCCATGCAGGTCGAGCACTTGCGCGTCTTTCGGAACGCTCGCCGCTGAAGCGTCACCCACCGACTCAATCTTCCCTTTGTTGAGAATGATGGTCTGATCCTCGCGCGCCGCTGCGCCCGTGCCGTCGATCACGCGAACGTGGGTCAACGCGATGACGGGCGCGTCGATCTTGACGAACTTGCGAACTTCCGCGGACGGGCTCTGCGCTCCGGCGAGCGAGCAGCAGGCCAGCAAGACCAGAACAAGTACCCTACGCATGATTCCTCCATGAGCTGTCGCTGTCTTGACGATCAGAACCACGTGGTCGAGCGATATCTGCGGTACTCCTCCCCAAACTTCGCATCGAGTACCTGGGTTTCCTTACGCACACGCCAGATCTGCAGCGGAATGACCGCGAGAAACACCAGCAACCACACGGGCCGCCCCAGCACCAGAATCAGACCGGCAATCACGCACGAACCGAAGACATAGATGGGATTGCGGATCCTCGAATAGAGTCCCCGACTGACCAGCTGTTTCGCCTGCGCCGAGACAGTCAGTGAACTACCGAGCTGGAAGCGCGCGACCGTCCACAGGATGAAGCCCAAAACCATCAGGCACAGTCCCGCGGTTTGAATCTGAGTCCAGGCCGCCGGAGGATACTCAAGCACGATCGCAGAGACGGCCAGCCCCACGATCAGTGTCAGCGCTATGTTCCTTCCGACCATCATCCCCCCGTTCCGGCAGACGAGACTAAACCACAAGGAAGAATATGGCAAGACCACCCGCTGTCCCGCACCGTTCGAAAACCGCCTGTTAGAATCGAGACTTAGCCGCTCACTCATGGACGCCGCTTTCATCCGCAACTTCGCGATCATCGCGCATATCGACCACGGCAAATCCACGCTCGCCGACCGCCTGCTGGAGCTGACCGGATCGCTTACCGCGCGTGAAATGCAGGCCCAAGTGCTCGACTCCATGGACCTGGAGCGCGAGCGCGGCATCACCATCAAGGCTCACGCCGTGCGCATGGCTTACACCGCGCACGACGGCCAGACCTACCAACTCAATCTGATCGACACGCCCGGCCACGTGGACTTTTCCTACGAGGTCTCGCGATCCCTGGCCTCGTGCGAGGGAGCGCTGCTCGTCGTCGACGCATCGCAAGGAGTCGAGGCGCAGACGCTAGCCAATTCGTACCTCGCCATCAATCACGGGCTCGAAATCATTCCCGTCATCAACAAGATCGATCTGCAAAGCGCCGACATCCCTCGCACCAAGGAAATGATCGAAGGGGCGGTCGGCCTCGATGCATCCGACGCTGTCCTGATCAGCGCCAAGACCGGCCAGGGCGTTCCCGACGTGCTCGAGGCGATTGTGAAACGCGTTCCTCCACCCAAGGGCTCGCCTGACAACCGGCTCCAGGCGCTGGTTTTCGACTCCTGGTTCGACGCTTACCGTGGCGTCGTGGTGCTGACCCGCGTGTTTCAAGGCACTCTGCGTAAGGGTCAAAGAATCCGCCTGTGGTGGAACGGAACCACATTCGACGCGGAAACTCTCGGCGTGCTCACGCCCAAGCCGGTAGAGATCGATCAACTGCAGGCCGGCGAAGTCGGATTCCTCATTGCCAACATCAAGAATGTCGCGGACACAAAAATCGGCGACACCATCACCGACGACACCAATCCAGCGCTCGAGGCCTTGCCCGGCTTTGAAGAGATCAAGCCCATGGTCTTCGCCGGGCTCTACACGGTTGACGCGCACGAGCACACGCAACTGCGCGAGGCCCTGGAAAAATTGCGCTTGAACGATTCTTCCTTTTTCTTCGAGCCGGAAAGTTCCGTCGCGCTCGGCTTCGGCTTCCGCTGCGGCTTCCTGGGCCTGCTTCACATGGAGATCATCCAGGAACGTCTGGAGCGCGAATTCAATCTTGACCTGATCACCACCGCTCCCGGCGTGCGCTACAAGATCACGAAGACCGATGGCGAGATGGTCGAAATCGACAATCCTTCGCGCTGGCTCGATCCCAGCGAAATCGCGAAAGTCGAAGAGCCGGTAATCCTGGCCACGATTCTCACCAACGAAGAATACGTCGGCGGAATTCTCAAGCTGGTCGAAGAAAAACGCGGCAAGCAAAAGACTTTCGAGTATGTAAGTTCCTCGCGCGTGATGCTGCACTACGAATTGCCCTTGAACGAGATCGTCCTCGACTTTTACGACCGCCTCAAATCCGTTTCGCGTGGCTACGCTTCCCTCGACTACCATCTGGCCGACTATTGGGAATCGCCAATGGTGAAGCTCGACATCCTGGTTGCGGGTGAACCCGTGGACGCGCTCTCCATCATCGTGCACCGCGAGTTCGCCTATGAACGCGGGAAACTTCTGGTTTCTAAAATGCGGGAACTCATTCCCCGCCAGATGTTCGAGGTAGCCATCCAGGCTTCGATCGGGGCCAAGATCATCGCCCGTGAAACGGTTCACGCCATTCGCAAAAACGTCATTGCGAAATGTTATGGCGGCGACATTTCGCGGAAGCGCAAGCTACTGGAGAAACAAAAGGAAGGCAAAAAGCGCATGAAGCGCATTGGCCGCGTCGACATTCCGCAAGAGGCGTTTCTGGCTGTTCTGAAGGTTGGCGAGGGTAGCAATTGAAAAGCAGGTCTCTTCCCAAAACCTTGTGTCTAACATCACAGAAAACGATTGTTTCCATCAGCACTTGGCAGGAAGTGCCGGGGAAGCGGGGCCCTGTGAAAACCGCTAAAATCGCGCAGCAAACGAACGTAGTAGATCGTCAAAATGTGCAAATCTCAAAATCGGAAAGAAACCAAGCGCGTCGTCATCGCTGTCATGTTAATGCCTCATGAATTGCATAACTGGTTACTGGTCATGGATTTAAAGGCGGGAAACGTCTCTTCTCGAAACCGACCAATCGGTCTTTGCCAAAAGGAATCTGGGAAGTGGTTTTCTATTCCACAAGCTTTTCCACAGGCTGATCGTCTGCGCTTTGTGGCTGCGCAAGCCTAAGGTCCTAAGGGACTTACCCGGCCGCTTCTAGGGTCTTCCCTGTAGATAAGAATCACTCCTCGGAGCCCCGCTCGCCTTCCGCAAGTGACTCAAATCTGGTGCTATTTTTCAAGAAGGCCATGCGGACTTTTCCGATCGGGCCGTTTCGCTGTTTGGCAATAATGATCTCGGCCTTACCCTGCAATTCAGGATCGTCCTGTTTGTAGACTTCTTCACGGAAGATGAACATTACCAAGTCGGCATCTTGCTCGATCGATCCTGACTCTCGCAAGTCGGCAAGTTGCGGACGATGATCTCCGCCGCGGCTTTCCGGAGCGCGGCTCAACTGCGAGAGCGCGATCACCGGCACGCTCAGTTCTTTCGCGAGCGCCTTCAATCCGCGCGAAATTGCCGAGACTTCCTGAGTACGATTCTCGAAACGCTTGCCCCCGCCCGACATTAACTGCAGGTAGTCCACAATGATCAAATCCAGCCTGCCGCCCTGCGCCTGCTTCAACCGCCGCGATTTGGCCCGCATCTCGCTGAGAGAAATGCCGGGAGTGTCGTCGATAAAAATCGGTGCGTGCGCCAGTTGCTCCATCGCGCGCACCACTTTTTTTGTGTCGTCCTGCCACAGCGAACCGGTGCGCATCTTGTGGGCGTCTACCCGCGCCTGCGAACACAGCAGGCGCATCAGCAGCGCTTCGCGCGACATTTCCAGCGAGAACACGCCCACCACCTGTTGATCTTCAATCGCGGCATTCTCCGCAATGTTCATCACGAAAGCGGTCTTGCCCATGGAAGGCCGCGCCGCAATGATCACCAGATCGGAGCGCTGCAATCCCGAAGTCATTTCATCCAAGTCGGTGTAGTGGGTCGCGAGTCCCGTGATGCGTTGGCCGCGTTGCAGCAGCGCGTCCACCGAGCCAAACGACTCGCGAACGATTTCCTGCACGCCCATGAAGCCGCGCCCAATGCGTTTGTCCGAGAGCTGAAAGATGGCGGCCTCGGCGTCGCTCAAAACATCTTCTGCCGCGTCCCCCTGGTCCGACGCACGCGCGATCGCCGTATTGGCGGCAGAAATCAGCCCGCGCAGCAACGCCTTGTCGCGCACAATCTTGACGTAGTGCTCAATGCTGGGCCGGTCCGGGACCCCATCCACCAGGCTCGACACATACGCCACATCGCCAATCGGCTGCAGATCCTTGTGCCGATCGAGTTCCTCGATCAGCGTGATCATGTCGATGGGCCGTGACGACTCCGCCAGATCAACCATGCGCGAGTAAATGCGGCGGTGCGAGTCGAGAGAGAAGTCCTCGATCCGCAAGTGCTCAGCCGCCTGGTTGTAGGCAAAGTTGTCGAGCAGGATCGCGCCCAGAATCGAACGTTCGGCCTCAACGTTCGCCGGAAGAGTGCTGATGCTGTAATCGGTGGTTGCCAATGATTTCTCTCTTGGGAAATTCTCGGAGATGCAACACTAGCCGCAAACCCCTTGTGAATGCGACGCGCGTGCTATGGAAAACTCGGGCCAAACCAAAAAAAGTTGGCCTTCCTGTTTCGCGATAGTTTGCGTGGTCTCAGTGTAGGAGAACAAAATACGAAGATCAAGTCGATAAGAGAATGCCGCACAAAACAAACGCGGCCCGGGCCAGCCACCCGAGCCGCATTGTACGTGGTTTCCTGCTCTGCCTTATCACCGCTGAGCGGCGGAATGACCGCTTCAGCCCGACAGCGATCGAAAGGAGTGCCGCCGCATTTGCCAAAGCCAGTTGCGGATCCGTCACCTTGCGATCACGAATCGACAACCGCCACGGTTGGCCAGCGGCCCTGTCCTGCTCCGAGAAGCAGAATGGGGGAGGAGGCCGCAACGCCTGGGCAACCAGTCGCGCTTGCGCACGTTTTCTGGATTCCCCCCGGCAATTCACCCTCGAGAATCACCGGCTGCCGCTGGCTCTGCCGCAATCATTCGGCAAGCTCAGGAACTTTCACGTTTCGCTGCAAACACTCTCAGCCAGATCGTTGCGCCCCGCAACCGGAAAAAGCGCTGTAGTTGTGCAGAAACTGTGGAGGATCGAACATCCCTGTGGAAGGCAGAGGAAAACTAAGAACTAATACTTTTCCTATTTTAATTCTGCGCGCCAACGCTTTCAATCACCTGCCCAAAGGCATCCGCTGTCATCGGCCAGGGAGCGCCCAGCGTTCCACGAAGCGCAAGCTCCTAGACGTCTTCGGGCTTCTTCTGCGGCCCGACGATTCCCCCTTCGAGATAGCGCTGAAAGTAATTCGCCGCCGCTTTCATCCGAGCCAAGGCGCTCGAAGGGAATCCACCGGTAGCCGCTTCGCTCGTGCCCGATTCACCAGAGGAACAACCCGCGCCAGATTCCTTTTCAGCGGAGTCGCCGGCGCTGTCCTCCTCCTCACCCAACCCCGCGGCTCTCCGCAAAAGATGCCACGCTTCGCGGTATTTTTCATACTTGGCTTCATTGCCCTGCGTGCACAAACAAATCGATTTCATTCCGCGAATCTCCTTCGCCGGAATGATGTACCACGCATCCTCGAAGACCACGTAAGCTGCCGCAAAATCGAACGCACCTGCCCGATAAGCCTTGTGGCTGCTGCACATCGAACAGACGTAGCCTTCGCCATTCCTCAGCTCCGAAATCGTGCACTTCACCTGCACCGCCACAAACTTTCCCGGGCTCCCCACCACGCAGTCATAGCTCTTCGAGTCTCCCCAGGGCTTGCTCACTGGCAGACCCTGCTCACTGGCACGCGCCATAAAAACCGACTCCGCCCACTCTCCCCGCTTCTTCTTGTCCTTAATGATTTTCGGTTTCCGCTTCTTCATTCGCCAGCCTCAAAATTAAAAAGGCGGCATCCGGGAAAATCTCGCAAATGCCGCCTTATGTTTCGATTCGACAGGAATGAAAAGGGGAAGGCAAGAGAATTGAGGAGAAAAGTGGGTATGATTCCCAAAACGGGAAGACCAAATATGTCCCTGTGGAGCCGGCACTCCTGTCCGCCTCCCCTCGACTTTCTCTAGCGCAAGCACGAACGGGAAAGGCACGACTTCTAGTCGTGCCGTCAAGCGCCCACAAAAAATAACTGCGGCTTTAGCCCCTGAGGGTCTGTCCATCCGCATGCACAATCCACCTCATCCCGGCCTGGTTCTCTGTGAATGCCACCGTGTCATCGGTGCCAGCGAAAAGCCCGAGCGCACCGGCCGCAGCGCTTAATCTTATTACGATTGAAGCCAAGGACTCATCGCTGGACTTAAGATCTGAACTGTCGCCATAGTCCGTGCCTCCGTGGGGGCTGGCCCACCCTTGCACCACCACGACCGAGGCTGCCCCATCCGTCGCGGTTTTCGACGGATGGGAACCACGAACGCCGGCACAACGCAAAGCAAAAGCCCCTAGAGCCACTCGGGACCTTCGGTTCTGAACGCTGTTGGCCAAACAGTCAATGATAGCGGATGCTACCTGCCAACTCCATTCGCGCTGCAATCCACCGATACCAGGGGCGGTCGATCCTGCGTCGGCGTGACCTCCATCAGGGTTCGGAGAGCTGGCCTTTCAGGAGTCCCGCCAAGTATTGGGCCAATTCGGTGACATCATATTGCCCCTTCTCGTAGGCACGATCTGCTGCCTGTAACCCGGCAATATAAGGGGCCCTGTTCTCGCGAATGCGCTCAGGAACGGTTTTCTTCCCGCCTAGAATTCTTCCTTGCTTCATGCAGATCACGTAATAACAGGCGGCTCTTGCGGTTCTGCCATTGCCCTCTATGAATGGATGTATCCAGTTCAGATTCCACAGAGCAAATGCAGCGAGGGTTGTTGGGTGATCGACGATAGTCCAATTTTCATGGATAAGCGAAAAGAAGGCATCCATGAGCTTAGGCACGTCATGAAAATGCGGTGGCAGGTGATTTCCAACTCTAATGGGTCCCTCACGATAGCGGCCACCTAGCTGACAGATGTTCGAGACGGCCGCATAATTCAAGGCCCACAGGGTGTATTTGTCGAATGCCTCGATGCCCTTCTTCAGACCAATTTCGATGCAATTCGACAGCAGGTCATACTGTCGAAGGAGGTTTTGCTCCTGAATCTTTGTATATAAGGCGGGGTCGTCTTTTTCTCTGACAGACATCGAGAGGAGAAGTAATCAGCTGCTGCGTCACGGCAGCAGCTTGATATTCTCTGACGCTATTCTGACGCTATCCTTCGTAATGCGGTTCTCTGAGCCGAATGGTGCGTTGCCAAATGCGAAGCTGATTCGTTGCTGCCGCAATTCTTCTTCAGTTACCTCTTTTGCTTTCGAAGCCTCCAATACTCTTGTCAGCTCCGGGTCGATTTCGACGTCGCGAAGAAATTGTTTACGGTCGGCCATCTCTTTTGCCCTCCCTTGCGGAGGATTCATCATACGCTTTCCGTTCGCCTTATTTTAGCACTGCTTTTCCACAGAGATTTATAGTTTTGGTGACAGGCCGCCATACGGCAAAATTGCATCGCGAAGGCCTTCCTATCAAACATAAATTCTATGGCGGCCTTAGCGCGAATCTATAAGATCTGCTCTATATAATTTGTTGTCTCGTTTCAATTTGGGACTTAGCAAAAAAGGCACGGCCGAAGGCGGCCGTCCCCACACAAGACTTGCAAACTCGAAAAGAACCTCCCGGTGCCTGTCGCATCGCCACTTTCTTCACCGTCTGACATCCGCTATCGGGTAAAGTGTCGCGCTACGATGCTAATGAATTCGCGCGAAGTGATCACCTTGGTACTCTTCCAGAACATTGGAAAATGCCGCTGGTTGCCAGTAATCAAGTAGTCGGCGCGTGCGGCGTCTGCGCATTCCAAGAACTTGTCATCGTCGGGATCTCTCGCAACCTGCAGCGCACGGGGCTGAACGAGATGCGCTCGGTTCTGTATGAGTTGGAGAACCTGCAGCCGAAAGCCTCTGCGTATTTTGAGCTCTCGGCGCGCGAGAACTTCCCGGTATTCGGCAAGAATGGATTTGCTGACATACAGCCGAGCAGGTTTCGTCATCGCGAGCACCAGCACGGTGCGCTGGGTTCCGTCTGGTTTCAGAGCCGCCGAAACCAGGATGTTTGTGTCAACGACGAGTCGAAGCGGGATCATCGATGCTTCGTTTTTTGTGCACGGGCCGCCTTGATCACTTGATCAATCTGGCGCGAAGTCAGCGCACTCGTGCCCTTGCGCCGGGACTCCTCGCCGATCAGCCTGAGCACTTCCGGTTCCGGGGCGGCGAGTCGCACATAGTCCGGAATGCTCAACAGCACTGCCTTCGGCGTGCCGCGCTTTTCGATGACCAGAGACCGGCGTTCGTCCGCTACCCGGCGCAGCAGCTTGCCGAAATTGGCACGGGCGTGCAGCGCCGACACTACAATACTGTCATTTTTTACAGTTCGCAGCATAAGTAACTCTCCAGTTCGGAACAATGAACTGTACAGTTCATTTTAGTCGAAATACCGCCAAAAGAAAAGGCACGGCCGAAGCCGTGCCTTACGCAAATCCGTGCTCATCCGCGTTAATCCGTGACGATGACGTTCAATCCCGCACTCCATCCATAAACGCCCGCAACTTCCGCGAGCGCGAGGGATGGCGCAGCTTCCGCAGCGCCTTGGCTTCGATCTGCCGAATGCGTTCGCGCGTAACCGCGAATGATTGCCCGACTTCTTCCAGCGTGTGCTCCGAGCCGTCTTCGAGCCCGAAGCGCATCTTGATAACTTTCTCTTCGCGCGGCGTCAGCGTACGCAGGACCTGTCCGGTCTGGTCCTTCAGGTTCACGTTGATGACTGCCTCTGCGGGAGAAACCACGCCGCGGTCTTCGATGAAGTCGCCCAGATGCGAATCTTCCTCTTCGCCAATCGGCGTTTCGAGCGAGATCGGCTCCTGCGCGATCTTGAGCACCTTGCGCACTTTCGCCACTGGAATGTCCATGCGCTTGGCGATCTCTTCCGACGTAGGCTCGCGTCCCAGTTCCTGCACCAGCTGCCGCGACGTGCGGATCAGCTTGTTGATGGTTTCGATCATGTGCACCGGAATACGAATCGTACGCGCCTGATCCGCAATCGCGCGGGTAATGGCCTGCCGAATCCACCACGTGGCGTACGTGGAAAACTTGTAGCCCCGGCGGTATTCGAATTTGTCGACGGCCTTCATCAAGCCGATGTTGCCTTCCTGAATCAGGTCGAGGAACTGCAATCCGCGGTTGGTGTATTTCTTGGCGATCGAAACCACCAGGCGGAGGTTGGCCTCGATCAGCTCGCGCTTGGCCTGCTCCGCGTCCATGTCGCCCTGGATGATCTCGCGCTGGGTGCGCTTGAGCTCCGGAAACGACACCCCGGTTTCGAGTTCCAGTTTTTCGACTTCGCCGCGAATCGAGCGTGCCTGCCGGCGATATTCCTTCTTCTGCTCTTCGCTGCGAGTGGCGTCGGCCTTGCGTTCCAGGTTCTGCGTCTGCCGGTCGAGCGAACGCATGCCGTCGACCGTCTTGTTCAGGCGTTCAATCAGCCGCTTGCGCTCGGCATTGGTGAAGCCCAGCTTGCGCACCGCCTGCGATACGGCAACAATGCCGCGAGCCAGCTTGCGACGAGCCCGGCGATGATCCTTGGGACGCTTTTTCTGCGAAACTTCGGCGTACTTCTCTTCGAGCAGCGTGGCCTTTTTGTACAGCTTGGCCATGTCGTCGATCTTGCCGGTGAACTCATTCAGGCGATTCTGCAGGATCTCATCGGTGATCTCTTCTTCGTCGAAGGTGACCACTTCCTTGATCGAGCGCACGCCCTTCTTGAGGTCTTCGCCCATCCCCAGCAATTCGCGAATCACAATGGGAGATCGCGACAGGGCCTTGAGCACGCGCAGTTGGCCGCGCTCAATGCGCTTGGCGATTTCCACCTCGCCTTCACGCGTAAGCAGCGGCACCGTTCCCATCTCGCGCAGATACATGCGGACGGGATCGTTGGTTTTTTCCAGAGCCCCGGGAGTAAGGTCGAGCTCTACGTCTTCGCCTTCTTCGGAGTCTTCGAATTTCTTATCGAGCGTGGCGGAAGGCAGCTTGGGGCCTTCCAGCACGTCGATTCCCTGCGTACCGATTGTGGTCAGCAGATCATCCAGGTCTTCGGGACTGTGCACATCGTGCGGGATCAGGTCGTTGACCTGGTCGTAGGTGAGATATCCCTTCTCTTTGCCTGTATCGATCAGCTTTTTGATGTCGTCGAACTTGTCTTCAAGAGCCAAAAGGTGTGTCCTTAAACTTCTTAAATCCGCTCCACTGGAGCGTGTGGTACAGTTCCTTCAAGGGTGGGAATGTGGGTTGCGCGGGATGGTGCGCCTTGCACAAACTTACAGAGTTTAGCACATAAGTGCTGTACCGTCTATCGGTTGCCCGCCTTTTATCCCTACCCGCCGCTATCCGCAATTCTCTTAAATACTTAGATGGCTGGGGAAGCCTTTTTGTTTCAAGCAGTTTTCTTCGTTCCTGCGCTTTTCAGACCATCTTCCGCCAGTCTGCTCTCGGCTAAACCAGGATCTCGCAGCGCGCGGCTGATTCGTTCCAGTTCCGTCAGCAGTTCCCGCAAGCGGTCCTTGTCCGCAGCGAGGCCGGGCTTTTTGAGCTCCTGTTGTACGTCCTCCTGCCGCCGACGCAAATGAATCCGGCGCAAGGCCCGGACGGCGGCTTCCAGGACCTCGGCTGTGAGCTCTTCATCTTCTTTCAACAGGATCAGGGCCAGCATCCGGCGATCACTCTCCGTGGCCGCCACCTCAAGAACGTCGCCAACTTCCCGGCCCACGTTGAGCAGAGATTCGGCGAGCGATTCGGTCGCCAGGCCGCGATGCAGCCCTTCGTTCTGCAGCACAAACTGCGCCTGTCGCGCCGGATCGAACTCTTCCTCCGCGCCGTCGCGCGCGGAAAGATGTTCCTCGCCGGGCTGCATCTGCCGCGCCGAGGCCAGGGCGCGAATCAGAACTTTTTCCGCGTCCGTCACCTGCGCCTCCGCGGGAGCTTTGACGGCGGAAGTCGCGCGCGTCCCCGCCGCGTGCCGCAACTCTTGCCGCAACACCGCCGAATCGATCCCCAGTTTCTGCGCGATCTCGTGCGCCAGTTCGTCGCGCACGATCCGGCTCGGGACGCGCTGAATATGCGGCAACAGGTAATTCACGGCCTTGACCTTGCCCTCGGCGCTGCGCACAGGAAATTGCGTACGCGCCCGCTCGATCAGGTAATCGAAATACTTTTGCGAAGTCTTCAGCGCGGCGCCGTAAGCTTCTTTGCCCTTGCGCCGGATATAGAGATCGGGATCGAATCCCTGTTCGAGCGTCAACACCTTGATCTGAAATTCTTCTTCAACCAGCAGGCCAAGCGTGCGCTCCGTCGCCTTGGCTCCTGCCGTATCGGGATCGAAGTTCACCACCACATTCTTGCTGAACCGCGCCATGAGCTTGGCCTGCAGCTCGGTGAACGCGGTCCCCGAACTGGCGATCACATTGTGAAAGCCGGCCGCATAGACAGAGATGCAATCCATCTGCCCCTCCACCAGGATCGCGTAGTCGAACTTCTTTATCCACTCCTTGGCAACATCCAGATTGAACAGCACGCGGCCCTTGGAATAGATCGCCGTCTCGGGCGAATTCAAATATTTCGGCCCGGATTTTTCATCGGTAGCCAGCGTGCGCCCTGTAAATGCGATCACCTTCCCCGCCTCACTCGCGATCGGGAACATGACGCGGTTGCGAAACTTGGAGTACATGGCGGAGACAGCTGCTAGCTTCTGGCTGCTAGCTTCTAGCTTGGCCTGATCACCATCTCGGTTGACTTCCTGGTTGTCATTCCGAGCGGAGCGAGGAATCTGCTCTGGCTGACGGCTGACAGCTGACGGCTGAGAGCTGTCCTCTTGCTTCCACGAAAACAGCCCGCTCTCGCGCAATACCTCTTCGCTGAATTCTTCTTTCAGCCGGTCGCGCAGGAGAAACCCGGAATCCGGCGCATACCCGATGCGAAAACGCGCAATCATCTGCTCGTCGAGCCCGCGACCTGCCAGGTATTCCCGGGCCCGCGCCCCCTCCGGGCGCCGCAAGCACTCCTGAAAAAACGCCACCGCGCGCTCATGCACATCGAGCAACTGCCCGCGCAGGCGCGCTTCTCTGGCTTCGCCCGGAGTCGAATAGCTCGCTTTGGGCAGCGGAATTCCCAGCTTCTGCGCCACCATCCGCACGGCCTCGGGGAAGGTAATGTTTTCGATTTTTTGCACGAAGCTGAACACGTCCCCCGAAAGCCCGCAGCCGAAGCAGTGATAAAACTGCCGCGTGGCATGCACTGAAAATGATGCCGTCTTCTCCCCGTGAAACGGACACAGCCCCGAATAGTTCTGCGCCCCCGCCTTCTTCAGCTTGATGTAGTCGCCGATGATGCGGACGATGTCCGCCTGCTGCTTGACCGCGTACGCGAAATCGCCGGGGTTTGCCATCTTAGGGACAGACTGCTCCAGAAGAATTGTCAGGGAAAAAGTCGCTGTTTGAAATATACCTGGGAGGGATTGCTGTGGAGAAGCTGTGGATAGGGCGTCTAACTCGTGGAGAATAGAGGAAAACCTGTCCAGCTCCCGAGGAACCTGATTTTATACGCTTTCTTTGGCGCCTTTCGGAGTGGCACTGGTTTGGGCGAGGATGATCCGATAAACATTGCCCGGGTTCTCCAGCGCGTACAGACCGAACTCTCCGGTCTTGACTTGGGGATTGAACATGCTGCTTATCTGCTGACCGAATCTGTTGAGGCTCGGTTTGGATCCCTGAAATATCACGGAACCGACCAAACCGTCGGTGCTGGCACGGAGCTCAATTGGCGAGTCCGAGTGTGGGCGGCTCAACTCTGAAACTCGCCAGAGGCCCCGGCGAATGATCGTTCTCCGACTCGTAACCGCATATTCGACGTTCTTCCACTCCAGCCAATTCCGCAAATAGTGACCGACCAACAGGTAAAGGGCTTGAAGGACAAAGATCATTCCGAACGCAGGGAAGATCCATGCCACCAGCCCGGCTTTCTTCGGAATTCTTAGGGCCATCGACATCCAAAAAGTAATGAAGACCGCGACAGGTATGCCGCCAATTGTCAGCTTCGCATCCTTCGTTGTGTACTTGGGCCGACTCGGCTTACCCCTCCAGACGACGTTCTCGCCGGGATACACTGCGGGCCAGTTTATGCGTGTTTGTCGGGAATAGCTGTCGTCGATATCGGGCACGATGGTTGCTCAGAAGATGCTGGGCGGGCACCAGTGTACAACGGAAGCAGCGGCCTTCCATGTGATGGAACTTATGCTGGAAGACACGGCGGTGTAGATTGCCGGTGAAACCAACGTACAGGGTACCCGACAGGCTGCCCATGATGTACACGCAGTAGCTTCGTACTCTCGTGGGCTCATCGTGAGGGTAGGGATGCTTCGACTAGGGAGGATCGGCTTGTGGCCGATCCTCCTTCGCTCAGCATGACAGGATCAAGGTTGTTGAAAGATCAAGCTGTGATGTTGGTCACAAGAGCAAAACGTGTGTCCCGAATAGGAGCTCCGCTCACTCGCCCCTCAACTTCTCTGCGATTCTGCCGATAAGAACTGGTGAGGGCCGTCTCTCCCCGTGATTACCACCGATCAATACGCCGCCTCGATCGTCCAGAAATACCGGGTCATTCCCGACACGAACTCTACTTCGCACCGCGCTGCCGACGAAGTGCTTCCATTGCTGAAGCAATGGGGAAAGCAACACCTGCTGGGGCTTACGCTGTCAGGCGCCTATGTGAAGAACACCGCCATCACCTTGTCGTCGCACGTGGACGTGCTGATCGCGCTCAGTCCGGTCCCCGGTATGGAGATGAAGAACATCTTCTGGAGCCTGTTCGAATACCTGACTGATCGCGACCTGCGTCCCCGCACGCACGATGTGTCGATTCGATTGCTGAACAAGGGATTCTCCGTGGACTTGATCCCCGCCTATCGCGACCGCGAAACCTCGGGCACTGCGCTGTTCCACAAAAGAACTGGCAACGCCGTCCATACCGACGTGGCCCGCCACATTCACTTGATCGCCAATTCCGGACGGCAACAGGAGATTTGCGCCCTCAAGATCTGGCGCGAGCGCATGTCGCTGGACTTCCCTTCGCTTTACCTCGAACTCGTCGTGCTGCGCGCCCTGGGATCGGAGCGCTTTGGTCAACTGGCGGACAACATTCTAGCCGTGCTGCGCTATCTTTCCACTCGATTCGAGCAGGCCGTCATCCCCGACCCCGCCAACTCTGACAACATTCTATCGAGCGATCTTTCGGCGGACGATAAGAAGGGCATTGCCAAAGCCGCCCGCGATGCCCTCTACGACGAGAACTGGAAGAAGATCCTCTGGTAGGAAAACCTGGGTCTTGGGTCTTGGGTCTTGGGTCTTGGGTCTGAGGCCCGAGGTCCGCCCCTCACACTCTCAACTCCACCAGCGTTGCGCCGCCGCCGCCTTCGTTTTGGGGAGCCTCCACGACCGACTCGACATGCGGATGCTGCTGCAGCAACTGGCGGAGGGCTTTGCGGAGGATACCCATGCCACTGCCGTGAATCACGCGCACGCGCGGCAGTCCGGCCAAGAATGCCTGGTCGACGAACCGCTCGACCCTCGACGAAGCTTCGTCCACGGTCTGGCCGATCACGTTGATTTCGCTGGGAACGTTTGCACCCTCGTTCTGGAGCGAGACGGAAATCCCGCGCGCCCGTGCCGCTTTCACAGGAGACTCCCCTGCCTGTCCCTGGGCACCGGCCAGCACCTCGGCGATGTCGTCGCGCGCGACCTTCATCTTCATCGCGCCCATCTCCACTTCAAAATGATTGTCGTCGACCTTGCGCACGACCTTCGCCGGACGCCCCGTCGACTTCAGCTTCACGGTGTCGCCCTCGGAAACGTGCTTCACGACCTGCGGCTGTGCGTGCGGATCGCCGTGGTCGGCTCCGGTGGAGTGGGCCACTACGGTCGAATCGAACTGCTCGCGGAACTCGCGGCGCAACTTCGCAATCCTGCGCTCCGCATCTTTCGAGAGCTTTTGCGCCGCAGCGCGATCCTGAACCGCATTTACCGCTTCGCGGGCGTGATACTCGAAATCGCGCAACAGGCTTTCCAGCTTCTTCTCCATCTCGCGGATTTTGGCCTGCTGCTCTTTCCGTCCCTCAGCCGCCAGATGCGCTTTCTCGCGCTCCAGATCCTGCTCGCGCGTTTTCAGGCGCAGGCGTTCGTTTTCGGCCTCGCGCAGGTCGGCATGAAGCTTGTCGAGGAATTGCCCCACGTCGCGAGCCTGGGTTCCCAGCCGCGCCCGCGCGCTCTCAATGATTGCCGGATTCAAGCCCAGCCGCCGCGCGATGTTGATGCCCGCCGATGCGCCCGGTACGCCCACTTTCAGCTCATACGTCGGCTGCAGCGTAGCCTCGTCGAATCCCACGGACGCGTTCACCACTCCGGGAGTGTTCGCCGCGTAGACCTTGAGCGAAGTGTGGTGGGTGGAGATCACCGTCATGCAGCCGATGCCGCCAAAGTGTCCGGCAATCGCAACGGCCAGAGCCGCGCCTTCTTCCGGATCGGTCGAGGAGCCCAATTCATCCAGCAGCACCAGTGACTGCGCGGTCGCGGTGCGCGAGATGAAATCAATGTTCGTGACATGCGCCGAGAAGGTGGAGAGATTTTGTTCGATCGACTGGTAATCGCCAATGTCGGCGAGCACGGCGTCGAACACCGGGAGATCAGCCCGGTCCGCGGGCAGCGGAAGGCCGGACTGCGCCATCAACGCCAACAGCCCAACAGTCTTAAGCGTGACGGTTTTGCCGCCGGTATTCGGCCCCGTGATGATGAGCTGCCGTCGCTCGCCCTCCAGTTCCACACTAACGGGCACAACGATCACGCCCTTGAGCTTGAGGTTGCGTTCCAGCAGCGGATGCCGCGCGTTATGGAGCAACAAACGAGAGTTGCCAGGACTCGTGTGGGGAGGGTCGCCGTCGCCCGTCCCGCCCGAGCGGAGCCCAGCTCCTTCTCCACCGGCCCCTAAATTGCCGCCACTCAACGTCACCGCCGCGCAGTTGTAGTCCTCAGCGAATCGAGCCTTGGCAAACTGCAGCTCGAGTTCGCCGAGCGCATCTGCCGCAGCCAGAATTTCCTCGGCTTGGCCTCCGATGCGTTGCGTCATCTCAAGCAGAATGCGGTGAATTTCCGCTAATTCCTCTTCCAGCAGCCGCACCAGTTCGTTGTTCTGTTCGATCGTTTCCAGCGGTTCGACGAACACGGTCTGCCCGCTAGAACTCGCGCCGTGCACCACACCCTGCACGCGCCGCTTCTGCTCGACCTTCACAGGAATGACAAAGCGTTCGCCGCGGATGGTCACCAGTTCATCCTGCACCGTGCCGCCCTCGGCCAGCCGCCGCAAATATCCTCGCAGGGATTCCTGAATCGAGCGCCGCTGTTTTTCGATCTCGCGGCGAATGCGCGCCAATTCGGGCGAAGCCTTGTCTTCCAGGGTTCCATCGGGCTGGATCTTGTTTCGGAAAGAACGCAGAAACTCTGTGAAGTCCACGATCTGGTCCGAGAGCGCCCGCACCCCATGCCAGTCGGAGCTCATATTCGCTGGAGGATGGAGCGCAATCTCCCGCCATTCCGCCGCGCGGTCCACGACCAGGATCACGTCGCGAATTTCTGTGGTCTCCAAAGCAGCTCCTGCGATGCGCGATTTCTCGACGAGAAGACCGATGTCGATGAGCGCGGAAAAATCAAACCGCCCGCCCACGCGCCGGAATTCCCGAATCTCCCCCGCCAGCTCTTGCTGGCGCTCAATCCAGTCCCGGTCGGTCGACGGAGTAAGCGCGGCAATCCGCTCCTGCCCTAGCGGCGAAGAAGCGTATCCGCGCAGCAATTCCCGCAGGGCATCGAACTCCAGCACGCGCGCCGAATTATGAACGAGTTCGCCGGCCATCGCATTTCATGGTACAGGAGCAGAAGGCCGCAACGGCGGCGGAATGCTGGGGAGACGGAAGATTGAGCAGAGGATCGAGCAGCGACCGATTGAAGAGATTTGGAGAAAAGCGAGATGAATTTGCCGACTGCGGCGCTGTCGGAATGCTGTCTGTGCTCAGCGAATTGATGCGCTCAGTCGCCGACAGCTCCGGCTACTTTTACCGCCGGCGCATCCTCCGCCGGGATCCGGACCACAAACAGCGCACCGCCTTCCCGCTTGTTCTGGCAGGTAATCTGGCCGCTATGATCCTGAATCACTCCGTATACCGCGCTCAGGCCCAGACCCGTACCTTTTCCGACCGGCTTGGTCGTGTAGAAGGGATCGAAGACCCGTTGCGGCTCGCGAATCCCCGGCCCTGAATCGGAAAACTGCAGCACGGCCTGTTTGCCCTGACGTTGTGCTGTAATTTCCAGGGACCCTCCACCTGCTTCTTCCAGAGCGTCCATTGCGTTCTCGATGATCTCGACAAACGCCTGGAACAGTTGGTTGGCATTGCCCTGCACGCGGGGAAAATCGGCATCAATGGAGAGGCCCACACGAATCTGTCCCGATGGACGCCGCGACTCCAGCATCTGCTTGGCCCGGTGCAGCAGGACGCTGACGTCTACCGGAATTTTTTCCGCAGGAGACTGCTGGGCAAATCTCAACAGATCCGCGACCAGATCACGGGTTCGCCCGGCCTGGTTCACGATCTTGCGCACTAGAGCGTTCTGTTCGTCCGTGAGCCGTTCCTTCGCCCAGAGTTGCTCCGAATAACTCATGACGGCCGTCAAAGGATGGTTGATGTCGTGTGCCGCTCCCGCCACCAAGTTGCCCAGTGAAGCCAGTTTCTCTTTCTGTACCAGTTCGCTCTGCAAACGCTTCTGGCGCTCGTATGACCGCCGCGACTCCTGCAGCAAGGCCATCAGAGCTTGGTCTTGGACATATTGCCGCAGGAAAACGAACGCTCCCAACAGCAACATCGCCACCAGCACCGTGGAAATGCGGAACACTCGGGAAGGGTCGACTGACTTGTCCGACAGTACGGTCCACACGCCCAACACCGGTAGGGACAGGAGCGCCAGCATGGCGAGCCGCGGAACCAGCTTCCTCAATCGCGCGTTCAATCTGAACTCGTGGCTTTGCAGATCCCATTGCCCCGCCGACAACGCCGCCGCCCCCATCCACGCCACCGTCCCGATGACGGGAACATCGTACAGGCTCCCTGAGTAGTACGTGCCATTCACTACTGCCCGGTCAAGCAACTGGGAGCCAATGCCATACAACAGTCCGCCGGCGAGAAAATTCAGGTAGAGCCGCCGCCATCCGCCGGAACTGGTCCACGCCGCCAGGCCCAGCGCCGCCAGCAGTACGGCGTTCTGCAGCAGATAGAGCCGGTCGTAGTAGATGTTGTAAACCTCGACATTCAGCACGACATACTGGTGCGGAAACACGATGAACGCGTATAGAAAGATCCACCATCCCAGGAGCATCAAAAAATTCAGCAGGCTGAGATGGATTCTCCCTTCCTTTTTCAACATGTCCGGACGCCAGACCACGGCTGCGATCATCGGCACGGCATGAAAGAAGAGAACGATGTCGAAGAAAAATGGATCGGGAATCTGTCGATGCTGCACCATCTCGCAATAAGCCCAGGCTGCCTGATTGCACGCCCACAGCGAAAACCCGATCGCCATCAACGCCCAGAAACTGCGCTCCTGAGCCGGCCGGACCAGGACGTTGCCCAGCGTGATCCCGCTTGCGGCCAGCATCAGCGCCAGACCGGCGAGATCGGCAAATGCGGTCAGCCCAGCACTCCGCTGCACAAGCACCGACACAGCGGTGAAGGCCAGAGTGATTCCGGCCGCTGCAGCAAACCAACGGTGGCGCTGGAACAGACTCATCGGTCCTAATTCTATGGTGTTTATTCCGTGATTCCGAGGGCGGTTTGGGAAACCGCAGGTTACTTTCGTCACACTCCCTGGCGAGGGTTCTATAAAAAGGGGATGTCAAGAGAAACATTTTCCCCAGTTCAGGTGGGGGGTGATCTCTTTCAATTGCTCCTCTTGGAAAGGTCAAGCTGCTTCACTATCAAAGATGTTCTAGAATCACCTTAGGGAGGGCATTGATCTCAACCCTCCCCTGGTGACCTGCCATGGCATTTCCTGTGACCCGTCTGCGCCGCCTCCGCCGCACCGCGGAACTGCGCAACCTGGTGTGTGAAACTCGCCTCACACCCGACGCATTCGTCTACCCCATGTTCGTCTGTCCCGGAGAAGGCGTCCGCAAGGAAGTCCGCTCCATGCCGGGCGTGTTCAATCTTTCGGTGGACGAAGCCGTAAAAGAGGCGCAGAAAGTTCATTCCCTGGGCGTGCCCTCCGTCATCCTGTTCGGCCTTCCCGACAAAAAGGACGAAGTCGCCACCGGAGCCTGGGCCGAGAATGGCATCGTGCAGCAAGCCGCTCGCGCCATGAAGCGCGAAGTCCCCGGCCTCATCCTGATGGGCGACGTTTGCCTGTGCGAATATATGTCGCACGGCCACTGTGGCATTGTGAAAGCCGCCCCGCAGTCTTTGGGTGCAGCCGTCGCCGCCCCACCCGCCGCCGCGATCGACTACGAAATCGTGAACGACGCCTCCCTCGAACTCCTGGCCCGCACCTCAGTCTCCCTGACGAAAGCGGGCATCGACATCATCGCCCCCTCCGACATGATGGACGGCCGCGTCGCCGCCATCCGCCGCGCCCTCGACGACGCTGGCTTCATTAACACGCCCATTCTTTCCTACGCCGCCAAGTTCGCCTCCGGCTTCTACGGTCCGTTCCGCGAGGCCGCCGACTCGGCGCCGCAATTCGGCGACCGCCGCTCCTATCAGATGGACGGAGCCAACCTGCGCGAGGCCATGCGCGAAATCGCAGCCGACATCGAAGAAGGCGCCGACATGATCATGGTCAAGCCGGCCATGCCCTATCTCGACGTAATCGCCGCCGCCCGCGACCGCTTCGACCTGCCTCTCGCCGCCTATCAAGTCTCCGGCGAATACGCCATGATCGAAGCCGCCGCCCAAAACGGCTGGATCGAACGCGACCGCGTCATGATGGAATCGTTACTCAGCATCCGCCGTGCCGGCGCCAGCATCATCCTGACCTACTACGCCAAAGACGCCGCCAAGCTGCTGGCCTGAGTTGTTTGCGTCTAGCGGGCACTCCTGTCCGCTGCTTTTGAACTCGCCCATGCAGGGCAAACCTCTTCTGTACGCTAAGTTCGCCAGGCGTGGCAAGCCGCCGAATTCGCCACATCTCCTGTCATCCTAAGCGAAGCGAAGGACCCCGCTGCAGCCGGAAGCGCCACAGAATTAGCGGGGCATTCTCCCGATGCTGCCGGAAGTAGCGAGAGAACGCCTCGACGCTGCGTTGGAATAATAAATATTCCGAACCCAAAAAGAAAAAAGCCACGGTCATCCGCGGCTTTTGTCCTGAACTTGGGAAGTCAAAAGGGTTCGAGCTATTTGGAGTGCTTGTCTTTGTAGATGGTCTTGCTCACGTTGTTCTGCCGTTGGTTGAGGTTTTTCTGCTCAGCCTTGGTCAGATGTCCGTTGTGAGCGGCCATGTCTTTCTTCTGCGTATTCTGAATGTTCTGTTCGCGCTTTTCAATTCGCGAGGTCTGTCCCGGCGTGAGCGTGCCGTTCTTGACTCCGTTCGCGATGCGCTTCTGCTGATTCGTCTCGCGGGCATTGACCTCGTTAACGCGCGGATGACCCGGATCGACCTGCCCCGGACCAGCTTGAGGTTGCGCAGCAGCGGCCCCTACAAACATCAGACCTCCCGCTGCCAGGACTAAAAGCGACTTCGTGATTGTGTTGATCATAGATTGAGGAAACTCCCGCATCGAAGCTTAGTTGCGCATTGTCGCGGAGGGCTAGTTACGAAGGTCCGAACGCCACGTAGGAGACTGCCGAAGAATGTGTAAGTAACTGTCCGCCGGTTACCACTGCACTCGCTGGGGTTGATCAGAAATGTTTCGAATCCGTCTAGGAGGTTGCGGAACAACGCGGCCCATCAAGAAACAATCGACCACAGGGGGGCTGAAGTGAGTGCGTGAGACCCTGTGCCGTCCCTGCGGGACTTCGGTGCTTTTCCCATTCTCCCCGGCACTTCCGTGCCCGGGCTTTCACATGCCGCCGCTGCGCGGCTAGATTTTGGCGGTTTTCGTTCCACCGCTCTTCCAGAAATTTAGTTTTCACGCACACACTAAAGCCCAAACTGATTCCACATGCCTTACGCGGCCCTGGAAGGGCCGCTCTTCCACGGAGGTGCATGCATTTGTAGTTTTTCCGCAACCTCCTAGGCGCCGGAACCTTGGCTGCTCGCGAATTTTACGTCCACCAGCTTGCGGTCATCGTCGGAGACCTTAAACATCTCCCGCGGCTTCAGGCTCATAAAGCTGGCCACGAATACTTCGGGGATTTGGCCGATGCGCGTGTTGTAGGTGTTGACGTCGTCGTTGAAAAACTCGCGGCGGTCGGCGATGCGCTCTTCCAGTTCCGTGATGCGGTTCTGCAGCTTCAGGAAGTTCTGGTTGGCCTTGAGTTCGGGATAATTCTCGGCCACGGCAAACAGTCCGCGCAGCGCGCCCGCCATCTGCAGATCGGCAACCGCTTTCTGGCCGATGCTGCCCGCGCTGATCGACGCCGCTCGCGCTTGGGTCACGGCGAGCAGCGTCTGCTGCTCGTGTTGCATGTATCCCTTCACAGTTTCGACCAGATTAGGGATCTCGTCGTGGCGCTGTTTGAGGAGCACATCGATATTGGCCCACGCACGGTCGTTCTCGTTGCGCAACCGCACCAGCCCGTTGTAGAGAATGATAGTGTAGATGAGCACCCCGGCTGCAAACAGGAAGAAAGCCAACCCCGTGATTACGCTGCTGCCCATCGCCACCTCTCCGGACGCGTTAAATCGTTGAATCTTAGAACAATCCAAAATGAACCAGCAGACCCGCCGCGCACGCCAGTGCCAGCGCGGCTCCGCCGAAAATCATCAGCAGCGCCCGCTTTTCCAGATCGTGATGAATCTGGGCATCGCTTTTTGTTGAGATCACAAATGTGGGCTCGTTGTGGCCTTTTGCGATCAGGCAGCGATCCTGATCTTCCGCCGAATTTTCGACACACGTGCCGCTGATCAGGTATTCCTGCCCAGGAATCACCACGAATTCGCGCAGACGGAAACGTCCCTCCGCCGGTTTGGCCGTTGGCATCATCGTGGTAAGCAGCTCGCTTTGGCTTGCTCCTTCTGCCATTCGCAAACGCCCAAGGGCCATTTGCCGCTTCCGTTCCTTCTCGGGGTCGCTGAGCGGACCGGCAGCGTTGACCAGTCTCTCCAGTTCTTCAATGGGAGGCTTGCCACCGTGAGCGACGGCGGGAATGGCGGCAAACAGTGCTCGAAATGCGTCCCGCTTGGCTTGAATCTCAGGGTTGACGGCCGCTCCCGCCTTCTCGAATCGCTTGTCGATCCACTGCCCAGCCCGATCTGTCATGCAGTGTATCTGGGAATAAGTCACGTACTGCAGCAAATCGGCGTCGCTCGCGCCCGGTCCCGACGCCCCCGCTGCGTGCGAACTCACTTCGCGCATGGTCGCCAGCGGCAGATCGTATTCGGCGGCGTGCGCGTCAATCAGGACCTTGCCCGTGTCGTCGGCCAGATGGAAGCGGTAGCCGTTCATGTCGACGCAGCAGCGCACCCACGTCTTGCTCTTGCCCTGCGTTTTCCATTCGTCGATCTCCACCTTGTAGAAGCAGCATGGAGTGTGGCTCACCGGACTGGCAAGAACCTCGCCGCTTTCGGCCTTGCCGCGGATGTGAACGAAGCCCATCGGCACGCTACGAATCGGGATACGAGGAGTATCTTCGAGGACTTTATACTCGCGCATGACCCGGAAGCCCTTGAAAAAGGTCCAGAGTCCAATGCCACAGCCGAGCAGTAGTGCACCGGAAGGATCGGAATGGCCGCGCATATGCCCCTACAATTCCGGCACATGCTACTTGAAGAGTGAGGTGAGACGCAACTGAATCAGGCCCACCCTTGCGACGACAAGCGCGAGGGTGGGTCGCTGAGAGGACTAGTCCTTGCTGGGTTTTTTAGGAGTCAGATCACAGGCGTGGCGAACTTGATCCAGGTTCAGGCCTGCGGGCGTGAACTCCGCGATCTGCCGTCCGCTCCTGGTAGGTAGCTCGACTTTAAACACTTGGGCGCCGATAAGTCCGCGAGTCGTGCCTTTATCCATCGAGAGGAAGTGGCCTCGCTCCCAGTTCCAGCCATGGTAGGCGTGTGTGTCGTCGATGCGAACCATCACTTCCAGTTGAGGCTGGCCCCAGAAACCGGGACGATTGGGTGGAGGAAGTCGAACCCCGGGATTGAAGTCGGCCAACTTGAGCTTACCATCTTCACAAAACAAATCGACTCTGGGCTGGTAGTTGGGATCTTCGCGAAAGTAATTGTCGGCCACAAGTTCGAAGCGAACTTTCTTGGCTCCGGTCATTTTGTCTTCCGATTGAAACTCCATCCATTTGCCGCCGGCGCTGACGCCGTCTTTTTCATCCTGGTAGGGGCTCATGGCGCCGCCCTGGGCAAAGGCGGATGCGGCGCAAAGCAGCGTCAGGCACGCCAAAACAGCCTGCGCAGCCGCGGCGGTACGATTTGGTTTACGAGAAGATCGCATTTCGTTCACAGTTTCCTCCAGACAGGTATCCCTAACTATGTTGAACCCGGATGGGTACTGAAAAGTTGCATGAAAAGGTTCAGGCCTCGGAGGGTTACCGGGTATTAACCTTCAGGTCGACATAGACTTGGGAACGGTCATCGAACTGGCTGACCGATTTGGTGTCGCTTTTGTGGCCCTTATACTGGGCATAGACCTCATAGTCAATGGCAGTGGAGAGCGCGGGGAAGCGGTAGGTGCCGTCGGGGCCCACGATATACGTCTTCACTGATCGTGTCCGCGTGTTGGTCAAGTAGACGATCGCATCGGGAAGAGGGTTGTCCTGCGGATCGAGCACCTTGCCGAACAGCAGGCGCCCGACCGTCTTATCTTTCTTGTCAGGCGAGGCACTCGACACTGCACCCAGAGCCACAAGGAGCGCGCAAGCCACAGTCACAGCTTTGATCACGGATCGTTTGCGATTCATGCTAGTGCTATTGTCTCACGGCTTACGACCCCACTGATTAGTGGGCTAGATGCAATCCAGTGTCTTCGCGTTCGTCGTTATAAATGTGAACGGTAACTTCCTGGGACAGGTGCAGAGGCTTGCCGTCGGCAGGTTTGAAGCCTTTAAGATCAGCCCAGATGATGTAGTCTGATTCGCCGGCGGGAACGCGCTGGGCGAACTCGCCCATGTGGTCGGAATAGAGTTCCCACTTGGCCTTCTTGTCCTTGGCGCGGCGGATTTTCACCCTGACGCCATACACGGGTCGATCATCAGGACCCCAGACGGTCCCGGCGATTAGAGCGTAAGGCTTGACTTTGGACTTTGGGGCTGCGACAAGTCCCTTCTGAGAGCTGAGGGTCGGCAAGAGAAGTACGATCAGGAGGAAACCCAGGGGAAACAAACTTGCCAAAGGCTGGCCCGAGGGAAGGTTAAGAGTAGTCACCGTCTTCGCTCTCCTCCGCCTCTTCTTCGTCTTCCTCTTCGTAGCCTGCTTCCACGGCTTTCAACTCCAGCGGACTGGTAGTGACGACTTCAAAATCCGTGCCACACTCGGGGCACGAGATCACCTCTCCCTCATCGACCTCTTCCTCGTCGACGTCCAGATTGGTTTCGCATTCAGGACAAAGAACCATAAAGCCTCCCTCGCCGATTAGAGCCTCCTGATAATATTTAGATTCTCCCCGGCTGTAGGTCAAGGGGCACAAGGGGTAGGCGCGCGATTTTTCTGGGCAAGAGGGAAGCGCTCTCCCCCAGCGGGATTTGTCTGGACGGAGATAGTCAAAACATGCTCCATTTCTTTCGAGGGACGCACTGCGCCGCCGCGCTCGCGGCATTTCTGTCGGTGGCGATGGGCGGTACGGCGCAGTCCGCAAAGTCTGAGCCGACGATCGCCCCCGACCCGCAGATCGCGGCGGCATTACGGCAGATTTCCGCGCAACGAATTCAGGCGAACATTGAGAAGCTGGTCGGCTTCGGCACGCGGTTGACGCTCTCGGCGCAGGATCCGGCATCCATCGCCGCGGGACGCGGAATTGGAGCGGCGCGGGAATGGATCAAGTCGGAGTTCGAACGTTATTCGAAGGATTGCGGCGGATGCCTGGAAGTGAAGACCGACAGCTTCACCGAAGAACCCGCCGACCGCATTCCGAAGGCAACGGAAATCACCAATGTTTATGCGGTTCTAAAGGGCACAGACAACGCGAACGCGAAACGCATCGTGCTGGTGACAGGGCACTACGACTCGCGCAATAGCGACACGCTCGACGTGAACGGCGATGCGCCCGGTGCGAACGACGACGGCAGCGGAACCGCCGTCAGCCTCGAATGTGCGCGGGTGCTAAGCAAATTGAAGTTCCCGGCAACGATTGTTTTTCTGGCGGTCGCGGGGGAAGAACAGGGATTGAACGGCAGCCACCATTTCGCGAAGATGGCGAAAGATCAGGGCTGGGACTTGGAGGCGGTTCTCAACAACGACATTGTCGGCGGCGACAAGAGTAAGGAACAGGATCATTCCGTGGTGAGAGTATTCTCCGAGGGAGTGCCGGCGGCGGCGACGGAGCAGGACATCCGGCGCATTCGCGGGCTGGGCGGGGAAAGCGATTCCGGATCGCGGCAACTGGCGCGGTACATCGCAGATGTAGGCCGAGCCTACGATACTGGCGTCAAGCCCATGCTCGTGTTCCGCCTGGATCGCTTCCTCCGCGGCGGTGATCACTATTCCTTCAACCAGCTGGGATTCTGGGCAGTGCGCTTTACGGAGTTTCGCGAAGACTTTCATCATCAGCATCAGAACGTGCGTACGGAAAGCGGCATCGAATATGGCGATGTGCCGAAATTTGTAGACTACGACTATGTGGCGCACGTGGCGCGGCTGAACGCGGCGACGCTGGCTTCGTTGGCCGCAGCCCCGGCGCCTCCAGCGAATGTACATATATTGACTAAGGATTTGGAAAATGACTCTACACTGACGTGGGAAGCTTCTCCGGGCGGTCTGGCGACAGGGTATGAGGTTGTGTGGCGGGCGACGACCAGCCCGGCGTGGGAGCACGTTCAGAATGCGGGCAGCGCAACTCGCACCACGATGAAGTTGTCGAAGGACAATGTGATTTTCGCGGCACGGGCGGTCGATCGCAGTGGCCATCGCAGCCTGCCGGTGGTGCCGGTTCCCGAGCGGTAACGCGCCCGGCCTTGTGCGAGTAGAATTGGACGAGAGGTAACACTGTGCGGCGAACCGGCGAACCCATGACGTTGAGCCTGCCCCCGTTCACACGGGCGGTGACGTGGCTGCTGGGGATCAACACGGGCATTTATCTGCTCAGATACTTATTGGAGCTGTTTGGCCTGCCTGCGAAAGGTTTTGCGATTGTTTACCTTTCCCTGATTCCGGTTCAGGTGGTCTCGCACGGTTGGGTTTGGCAGCTGGTGACCTACAGCTTCCTTCATTTCGAGTTCATGCACTGGTTCGGCAACATGCTGGGCCTATGGATGTTCGGCTCCGCTTTTGAAGGGGCGTGGGGCACAAGGCGATTTCTGGAGCTCTATTTCTTCGGCGTAGTCGGCGCGGCGTTAACTACGATTGCATTCTCATATCCCCACGTGCTGGGAAGCAGCCCCGGAACACCTACGGTGGGTGCTTCCGGTGGCGTTTTCGCCATTTTGATTGCCTTCGGGATGCTATTCAGGGATCAGGAAATTATGATGATTCCATTCCCCTTTCTCATCAAGGCCAAGTACTTCGTCGGCATCCTGATCGTGGTCACGCTGGCGTTCGCGATGGCTGGAGGCGGCAATGTGGCCTACGTCGCTCATCTGGGCGGGCTGCTTTTCGGCTATCTATATGTCCGGCGCGGCGTGAAACCAGCGATGGTGAATGTTGGGTTTTCGGAGCGCTATTTCGGGCTGCGCAATTCCTACTACCGCTGGAAGCGGCGGCGAGCGGCGAAGAAGTTCGAGGTCTACATGTCGAAGCACGACCGCCAGGTCCGATTCGACGAGCACGGGAACTACATTCCGCCGGATGACGATACGCACAAAGGGAATGGCGGGTCCAAGTCGGGTTGGGTGAACTAGAACCGGGCCGTAGAGAGGCGGATTGCTGCGTCTCCGCTGGCGGCATTTCGAACGATGGTGAGAGAGACGTTGCAAGCACCGTTTCTACGATAAGAGTTCTGTTAGTTCCGAGAATACCTGTTTCGGCAGTGTTCCCCGAGTTGCCTTGCCTTTGAACCCCAAATCGTGACCGGCTCCTTCCACCACCAACAACTTCGTCTTCGCCGGAATCATCTTCAGAGCGCGCTCCATCTCGGCGATTGAGCCGAAAGGGTCGCGTGTGCCCTGCACGAACAGAGTAGGCGTGCGCAGGTCGGGCAGATGCTGAGTGCGCTGCTGCTCCGGTTTGCGTGGGGGGTGCAAAGGGTAGGAGAGCAATAGGAGGGCGAGAACCAGGGCTGGCTCTTCGGCGCAGAGCATGCTGGACTGGCGTCCGCCATAGGAATGGCCTCCGAGGAGGAGACGGCCAGAGATCATCTTTCTCATGGCGGCGAGAGCATTCCTCAAACCGGCACGGTCGCGGGCGGCATCGCCGGGACCCGGTGGACCGAATGATCTGGATTGGCGATAGGGCAGATCGCAGCGCAGCACGGTAAAGCCGTTCGCGCTGAAAGTTTCAGCCAGTGCCGCCAGAAGCGGGGCCGTGGCGCTCGAGCCGGCACCATGCGTCAGGACGAGGGCGTCTCCGTTGGAAGTCTCCGGAACATGGAGAAAACCGCGAACGTTGGGGGCGACGGCTTCGTCGACAAACTCGCGGGTGGAAGTCGCGGGCATGAGATTACTCCAAGTGCATTCTAGAGTAGCTTTCTACTCTCTGCGGCCGGGCTTCGCCCCTTCGACTTCGCTCATGGAGGCTCAGGCCGGGCAGCCGAGGCGGCTGTCTCCGCATGGGTCTCTTTCACTTCGGGCTGTCTAAAGGCACTTCGGTGAGCGTCTCGTAGACTTTCACGATCTGAATTTCGTTTCCCAGGCGGGCCCAGCAGCGCAGCATGTCGGGATCTTCCAACGCGGCGCGGCGTGCATCTTCCGACTTCCAGTGGCGAAGCAGGACGTAGTGCAATTCGCGGTCACGGTAGAGCAGATCGCGTCCGTATCCTTTGGCTGTAAGAATGGAACTCAGTTCGCGAAGGGTAGCGAGCGACGCGGCTTCCATGTCAGGAACCGGTTCCCAGACAGCCACCGAGAGTATCTCTTGCGGCATACCGGGGGATTATAGCTTGCGGCGGCGGGCGGAGCGCGGTTTCTCTGGGTGTGCGATGCGCTCGGCTTCTTCGTCGGTGACGACGTGCAGCCGCATGAGATTGGTGGAACCGGAGGACTGGCGCGTGCCGGCGACGACTCCCAGAACATCCCCGGGTTTCAGCAGGCCGCGGCCGACGAGCTCTTGTTCGGCCATGGTCACCATCTGTTCCGCGGAACGCGCCTGGCGGCAGCGCACGGGATGCACTCCCCAGTAAAGGTTCATGCGCTGCACCACTGGCTCCATATGGGTAAAGGCGAAGATGGCGGCTTTTGGGCGGTATTTCGAAATCATGCGGGCAGTATTGCCGGTCTCGGTGAAAACCGCGATGGCGCCCATGGGCAAATCTTCGGCGGAGTGGGCGATCGATTCGCAGATGGTTTCCGCCACGGAGAGTCCGCGGTGTTCGCGGCGGCGTCGGAACTGGACAAAGTCGCCCATGTTGCATTCGGCCTCCACCACGATCCGCGACATAATCGAGACGGATTCGCGAGGATACTGGCCACTGGCGGTCTCGGCCGAGAGCATGACGGCGTCGGTGCCGTCGAAAACAGCGTTGGCAACATCGCTGGCTTCGGCGCGCGTGGGGCGCGGGTTCTCGATCATCGATTCGAGCATCTGGGTTGCGGTAATGACGGGCTTGCGCCAGGCGGAGGCGCGGCGAATCACATTCTTCTGAATGACCGGGACTTTTTCCGGCGCCATTTCTACGCCGAGGTCGCCGCGGGCGACCATGACTCCGTCGGCGGCTTCGAGAATTTCTTCCAGATGATCGATGGCCTGCGGCTTTTCCAGCTTGGCGATGACGGGAACGTCGCTGTGGTGCGTGGCGATGATCTGCTTGACCATACTGACGTCGGCGGCGGTGCGGACGAATGAAAGCGCCACCGCATCCACGCCGTGCCTAAGACCGAATTCGAGGTCTTTGCGATCTTTTTCGGTCAGCGCGGGAATGGAAAGAGCGATGCCGGGAAGATTGATGCCCTTGTGCTCTCCCAGCATGCCGCCGTTGAGAACGTCGCAGAGCACGTCTTTGCCGCGGACTCCGCGTACGCGCAGTTCGACCAGACCGTCACTGAGCAGGATGCGGGCGCCAGGGGTAAGTTCGCGGGCTAGATCGGAGAACGTGGTGGAGATCCGCGCGGCTGTGCCCGGCACATCTTGAGGTGTGATGGTCACGACTGAGCCGGTCTTCAACAGGACAGGCTCGTGGCGCTCCAGTGGTCCCGTACGAATTTTTGGGCCTTGCAGGTCTTGCAGGATACAAAGGGTGCGTCCTTCGCGCTCTGCCGCGCGGCGCAGGCGTTGGATGTTATGGGCGTGATCGTCGTGTGTACCGTGAGAAAAGTTGAGGCGGGCGATGTCCATGCCCAGTCGCAGCAGGTCGCGCATGGTGGCTTCGGTATTGCAGGCCGGACCAATGGTGCAGATAATTTTCGCGCGACGCGGCGAAGCTTTGACGGTAGAGGGATCTGCGATCGACTCTGGCTTGCTGGCTCTCAACCTGTCTCCTCAATCGGGGCTTGCTGAATTCAGGATCGTCATCGTAGAGATGTAGCATGCTCCGCCTAGGTGAGCGAGACGTGGCAAGCAAAGTCTCTTAGGGCCTAGTCGACCGCTTTAGGGCCGTTGATCGCAGTGAGCTCTTTTCCCAGCATGGCGCGGGGGAACAGCAAGGCATTGAATTCCGCGCCCACCAGGACTACCAGGGAAATCAAATACATCCATACCAGGAGCGCCATGGCGACTCCGAGCGATCCGTAAATCGTGGCGAAGTCGCCGAAATGCTGCAGGTAGGCGCGAAACGCAACCGTGGTTGAGAACCAGAGGATGGTCGCGAGCATGGCGCCCGGCATCACGCTGTGCCAGGGCTGGGTGCGGGGGACGGCGTGATGGTAGATCAGCGCAATCACCGCGATGCTGGTAAGAGTGGCAATGAGCCAACGGATTGAGCCCCAGAGTAATAGAACGTAGACGCTAAAATCGGGATCGAGGAAGGGAAGAAGGCGAGTCTCGAACTTGCTGCCCACGGCCACGAGCAGCGTGGCGAAGGTCATGGGAATGAGAGCGAACACGACCAGCAGGAATGCGATCAGGCGCTCTTTCACCAGGCCCCAGGTTTTCGGCAATTCATAGCAGCGGCGGAAACCGTCCATCCAGGAGATCATGACTCCAGATGCCGTCCACAGCGTGATCACGGAAGTCGTGGCCAACGTGCTCACCGGATGTTGCGCTGCCCCCTTGAGATAGGTCAGCGCGGTGTTTCCGCCAGCGGGCAGGATGCTGCCCAAAGCGTAGGAGACTTCGCGCAAATACGGCGCGCCCTTACGCCAGTTTGCCAAGCCGGATCCGATAATCAGCAAGACGGGGAAGAAAGTGAGAATCGAAGAATAGGCCGACGCCTTGGCAGTGGCGAAGGCGTCGTGGACAAAGGCACGCCAGAAGGCCAGTCGCAAGAGTCGGAAGAAGTGCAGCATGGGCTGCTCTAGCTTAGGGCCGGGAGGTATCGGGCGCAAAGAAGGAAGTTGGCCGGGTTCCTCAAAGGGCAATCGCTGGGGGTTGGCGTGCATTCGTAGTTAGAACCGCTGAGAAGCAGGTTCGGGGGCGAAATGGCTCGCCCCCGAAGCTGACATCAGTTTTCGACTACTCGGCCGCGGGAACTTCCGCGGGCAGATCGTCGGTTTCGCCCTCGTGCCGCATCATTTCGAGAGCGCGCTCGGCTTCTTCGTATGCCGCCGAAACTTCCGCCTGTACCTTGGCCGCGGCCTCTTCCATTTCTGGCGAGAGGCGTACGTTGCGGTAGTACTCCATGCCGGTGCCGGCAGGGATGAGGCGTCCGACAATGACGTTCTCTTTCAGGCCGCGCAGGTGATCGACCTTGCCGTTGATGCTGGCTTCGGTGAGCACGCGCGTGGTCTCCTGGAACGACGCCGCCGAGATGAACGAGTCGGTGGAGAGCGATGCCTTCGTGATGCCCAGGAGCAGCGGCCGTCCAGTCGCCGGCTTGCCGCCTTGCGCAATCACGCGCTCGTTCTCCTCGCGGAAGGCGAACTTGTCGGTCTGCTCTTCGAGCAGGAACCGCGTGTCGCCGACGTCTTCGACCTTCACCCAGCGCATCATCTGGCGGACAATCACTTCGATGTGCTTGTCAGAGATGTTGACGCCCTGCAGGCGGTAGACTTCCTGGATTTCGTTCACCAGATAAGCCTGCAGTTCTTTTTCGCCAAGCACCGCCAGGATGTCGTGCGGGTTGAGCGGGCCGTCCATAAGCGGTTCGCCCGCTTTTACGCGCTCGCCTTCCTGCACGTTGATGTGAACGCCACGTGGAACCGAGTATTCCTTCTCGGTTCCGTTGTCGGCCACCACGTAGATCTTGCGCTGGCCTTTGGAAACCTCGCCGAATTTGACCGTGCCATCGATTTCGCTGATGACCGCGGTCTCATGCGGCTTGCGGGCTTCGAACAGTTCGACCACGCGTGGAAGACCACCGGTGATGTCTTTGGTCTTGGTAGTTTCGCGCGGGATCTTCGCCAGCACGTCGCCCGGCGAAGCGGTGTCGCCGTCCTGCACCATAAGGTGGGCGCGGGAAGGCATGAGGTAGCGCTTGCTGGTCTTGCCCTTGACGACGATCGCGGGTTGGCGCTTCTCGTCCGGCGAATCGCCGACCACGTGACGCGACAGTCCGGTGACTTCGTCCACTTCCTCATGAAGAGTCACACCTTCTTGCAAGTCCTTGAACTGCACCGTGCCGCCGATTTCGGTCAGGATGGCGAAGGTGTAAGGATCCCACTCGACCATGACCTGGCCCTGCTTGACCGGATCGCCTTCGTTGACCTTCAGCTTGGCACCGTACACGACCGAGTAACGTTCGCGCTCGCGATTCTTTTCATCGACGACCGCGATCGAGCCCTGGCGGTTCATGACCACCAGATCGCCCGACTTGGACTTGACGGTCTGCAATCCGATAAAGCGCACGTTGCCGATGTTCTTGGCATCGAGGCGCGACTGCTCGGAAACTCGCGATGCCGTACCACCGATGTGGAAGGTACGCATCGTGAGCTGGGTTCCAGGTTCGCCGATGGACTGCGCCGCGATGACGCCGGTGGCTTCGCCCAGTTCGACGAGGCGTCCGGAAGCCAGGTTGCGGCCATAGCACATGACGCAGACACCGCGTTTCGATTCGCAGGTCAGCACCGAACGGATCTTCACGCGTTCGATACCGGCAGCCTGAATCGCTCCGGCGAGGTCTTCGGTGATTTCCTGGTTGATGTCGACGATGACGTTGCCGTCATAGTCTTTGATCTTCTCGAGCGACACGCGGCCGACGATGCGGTCGCGCAGCGGTTCGATGATCTCGCCGGCCTCCACGATACCTTGCACGTAGATGCCGTCGACCGTGCCGCAGTCGTACTCGCTGATGATGACGTCCTGCGCCACGTCGACCAGACGGCGAGTCAGGTAGCCAGAGTCCGCCGTCTTGAGCGCCGTATCGGCCAAACCCTTGCGGGCGCCGTGGGTCGAGACGAAGTATTCCAACACCGTCAACCCTTCACGGAAATTGGCCGTGATGGGCGACTCGATGATTTCGCCGGAAGGCTTGGCCATCAATCCACGCATGCCGGAGAGCTGGCGGATCTGCTGTTTCGATCCGCGAGCGCCGGAGTCGGCCATAACGTAAATCGGATTGAGTTCGCCTTCCTTGTCGCGCCGCTGCATTTCACCGAACATTTCGTCGGCCACTTTTTCCGTGATCGCCGACCAGATTTCGATGACCTTGTTGTAGCGCTCGCCATTGGTAATGGCTCCGTCCAAATATTGCTGCTGAACGGCGACCACCTGCTTCTCGGCGTCTTTGACCAGGACCTTCTTGCTGTCCGGGATGACCATGTCGTCGATGCCGATGGACAGGCCTGCTTTGGTTGCGAACTTGAAACCCAAGGTCTTGACCTCGTCGAGCATCTTGACCGTGGTTTCGAGTCCGAAGCGCAAATATCCGTAATTGACCAGAGCGCCAATGCCCTTTTTCTTGAGCAGCCCGTTGATGTAGGGCATGCCTTCCGGCAGTTGGTCGTTTAGAATCGCGCGGCCCACGGTCGTGTTGATAAAGGCGCGCTCGACCTGTACCGGCTCGGTGTGAATGATGTCCTGATCGTCGTAGGCGGTGGTCAGGTCGATCAATTCGCCCGAGTAGCGGAGGCGGATCGGGCTTAGCGTTTCTACCGCGCCCGCGTCCAGCGCCATCAATACTTCTTCAATGTTGGCAAAGGCGCGGCCTTCACCCTTCGCGCCAGGCTTGGCTTTCGTCAGGTAGTAGAGGCCGAGCACCATGTCCTGTGTGGGCACGGTGATGGGCTGGCCCGAAGCGGGCGACAGAATGTTGTGCGACGCCAGCATCAGCACGCTGGCTTCGACCTGCGCTTCCGGAGACAGCGGAATGTGAACCGCCATCTGGTCGCCGTCGAAGTCGGCGTTGAAAGCCGTGCAGACCAAGGGATGAATCTTGATGGCCTTGCCTTCCACCAGCACCGGCTCAAAAGCCTGAATGCCCAGGCGGTGCAGCGTAGGAGCGCGGTTCAACAGCACCGGGTGGTCCTTGATGACTTCTTCCAGGATATCCCAGACGATCGGTTCCTGCTGCTCCACCATCTCTTTGGCCTGCTTGATGGTGGTGACGTTGCCGGTCTGTTCGAGCCGGTGATAGATGAACGGCTTGAACAACTCGAGCGCCATCTTCTTGGGAAGACCGCACTGGTGCAGCTTGAGTTCGGGACCGACTACGATGACGGAACGTCCGGAGTAGTCCACGCGCTTGCCGAGCAGGTTCTGGCGGAAGCGTCCCTGCTTGCCTTTCAGCGTGTCGGAGAGCGACTTCAGCGGACGATTGTTAGCGCCCCGCAGCACGCGGCCACGGCGTCCGTTGTCGAACAGGGCGTCCACCGCTTCCTGCAGCATGCGCTTTTCGTTGCGCACGATGACTTCGGGAGCGTGCAGGTCCATCAGCTTCTTCAGCCGGTTGTTCCGGTTGATGACGCGGCGATACAGATCGTTCAAGTCCGACGTAGCGAAGCGGCCGCCATCGAGTGGAACCAGCGGGCGCAGCTCCGGCGGAATGACCGGGATCACGTCGAGGATCATCCAGCTAGGCTTGTTGCCGCTCTTTCGGAAGGCCTCAACCACTTTCAGGCGCTTTGTATACTTGAGCCGCTTCTGCAGCGAGCTCTCGTTCTTCATCTTCTCGCGCAGTTCGACGGAAAGGCCGTCGGTGTCGACGCGCTTGAGCAGTTCCTTGATCGCCTCAGCGCCCATCATGGCCTTGAATCCGGCCGGACGGTACTGCTGGTCGAGTTCGCGGAATTTGGCTTCGTCCTTGATGACCTCGCGCTCTTTCACCGGAGCGTCGCCGGGTTCGACCACGACGTAAGCTTCGAAGTAGAGCACGGACTCAAGATCACGCAGCGAGATATCGAGCAGGTGACCGATGCGGCTGGGCAGTCCCTTGAAGAACCACACGTGCGAGCAGGGCGATGCCAGCTCAATGTGGCCAAGGCGCTCACGGCGGACTTTCGACAGCGTGACTTCCACGCCGCACTTGTCGCAGATGACGCCGCGGTGCTTCATGCGCTTGTACTTGCCGCACAAGCACTCCCAGTCGGTGACTGGGCCAAAGATGCGGGCGCAAAACAACCCGTCGCGCTCCGGCTTGAAGGTACGGTAGTTGATGGTCTCGGGCTTGGTGACTTCGCCGTGCGACCAGCTCCGGATTTTTTCCGGAGAGGCCAGACTGATACGAATGGCGTCGAAGTCCGCAATCACATTTGCCATTTCGAATGGGCTCGAACGAAACAAGGTGGTCCTCCGCTTCCTGCGGTTCTGACGCGTCCGCTGACGGCCCTCGCGACCAGTTTTCAGTTCTCGGTTCCCAGTTCTCAGTTAAAACCGGGAGTGAACTTTTGCCTTTCACGCGGCATCGAGAGCGCATGCCGCGGTGGCGGATATTGAAAAAGTCTTTCTAAACCTGTGTCCCGGCTCTCGGCCCCGGCTCAGCGCTAACTGAGAACCGGGAACTGAGAACCGAGAATTGTTTTCTTAATCTGCTGCCGCGCTTGCCGTCGGCTTTTTCTCACCTGTCTTGATCAACTCCACATCCAGGCAGAGCGACTGCAGTTCGCGGATCAGCACGTTGAACGATTCGGGTACGCCGGGCTCCATGGCGGCCTCGCCCTTGACGATGGCCTCGTAAATCTTGGTGCGGCCGTATACGTCGTCGGACTTCGCCGTCAGCAGCTCCTGCAGGATGAACGCCGCGCCGTAAGCTTCCAGCGCCCAGACTTCCATTTCTCCGAAACGCTGTCCGCCGAACTGCGCCTTGCCGCCCAGCGGCTGCTGGGTGATCAGCGAGTACGGACCGATGGAGCGCGCGTGAATCTTGTCGTCCACCAGGTGCGACAGCTTCAGCATGTAGATGTAACCCACGGTGACCGGCTGTTCGAACTTCTCACCCGTCATGCCGTCATGGAGAGTCGTCTTCCCGGACGTCGGCAAGCCCGCGTGCTCGAGCAGCGCCTTGATCTCGCCTTCCTTCGCGCCATCGAACACGGGCGAGCCCATGAACACGCCCTTAGCGAGGGTTGGGGCAACGGACTCCAGTTCTTCCTCGCTCATGTCGGAGATGATGTCGGAAAGCTGCGAGCCTTTGAACAACACCTTCAACTCGCGCCGGATGGCTTCGCTCCGCGTGTTTTCCTTGAGCAATTGCGTGATCTTCTCGCCGAGCACGAAGCCAGCCCATCCCAGATGGGTTTCGAGAATCTGGCCCACGTTCATACGGCTAGGTACGCCGAGCGGATTGAGCACGATTTCCACTGGCTGACCATCTTCAAGGTACGGCATATCCTCTTCCGGCAGAATGCGGGCAATGACGCCCTTGTTGCCGTGACGGCCGGCCATTTTGTCGCCCACGCTCAGCTTGCGCTTCATGGCGATGTAGACCTTGACCAGCTTGATCACGCCCGGCGGCAGTTCGTCGCCCTTGGTGAGTTTTTCTTTCTTCTCGTTGACGATCTTTTTGAGCACGTCGATCTGACGCGAAGTCATCTCTTCGATCTCGTCGATCTGCTCATTCACCCGCGGATCCTTGTCGGCATACTTAATGCGCTTCAAGTTGCGGGTAGAGATGCGCTCGATCTCGTCACGAGTGAGCATGTTGCCCTTGGTCAGAAGGCGCTTATTGGTACGCTCGTCGTGCAGGTCGGCCTGCACTTCCTTGCCGCCCAGAATGTTCTCCAGGCGCTTCAGGCGCTCGTCGGTCAGAATTCGGATTTCGTCCGAAAGGTTCTTTTCCAACTTTGCGATCTGCGTGGCTTCGATCGATTTCGCGCGCTCGTCCTTTTCCTGGCCTTTGCGCGAGAAGATCTTCACATCGACGATCACGCCCTCAATGCCCGGGGGGCAGTAGAGGGAAGCGTCGCGCACGTCGCCGGCCTTTTCGCCGAAGATCGCGCGCAGCAGTTTTTCTTCCGGCGTGAGCTGGGTTTCGCCCTTGGGCGTGACCTTGCCCACCAGAATATCGCCCTGCTTGATGCTGGCGCCGATGCGAATCACGCCCGCTTCGTCCAGATTGCGCAGCATAGACTCGCTGACGTTTGGAATGTCGCGCGTGACTTCTTCCGGCCCCAGTTTGGTGTCGCGGGCTTCAATCTCATACTCCTCGATGTGAAGCGAGGTGTAGTAATCCTCCTTCACCATCCTCTCGGAGACGAGGATCGCGTCTTCGAAGTTGTAACCGCGCCACGGCATGAAAGCGACGAGGACGTTGCGCCCCAGCGCCAGCTCGCCGTGATCGGTGCAGGGACCGTCGGCGATGATCTCGCCCTTCAGCACGCGCTGCCCCTTTTTCACCACTGGTTTCTGGTTGATGCAGGTGTTCTGGTTCGAACGCTTGAACTTCGTGAGCTGGTAGATGTCGCTGCCCACTTCCCGCGACAACTGCGTGGGATGATGTTCGCCTTCGACGCGAACGATGATGCGCTCGGAATCGACCGAATCGATGATGCCGTTGCGGCGGGCGAGAACGACTGCGCCCGAGTCGCGGGCAGTGACGCCTTCCATTCCAGTGCCTACGATCGGCGCTTGCGCGCGGAGCAAGGGCACCGACTGGCGTTGCATGTTCGCGCCCATCAGCGCGCGGTTCGCGTCGTCGTGCTCCAGGAACGGAACCAGCGACGCGGCGACGGAAACGAGCTGCTTCGGGCTGACGTCGACGTAGTCCACTTCCTCGCGGCTGACCAGCACGAAGTTGCCGGCCTTGCGGGCGTTGACCAGTTCGGCCACGATGCGGCCCTTGTCGTCCAGCTCCACGTTGGCCTGCGCGATCGTGTGGCGATCTTCTTCCCAGGCCGAGAGATAGAAAGAGAAAGGCTCGATCGCCGCCGGCTTTTTGCGCTTCTCTTTCAAATCGGCGTTGATCTTCTCGATTTCGTGCTTCTCGAGGTGATCTCCGACTTTGAAGTCGCTGTCGCCGACGTTGACGATGGTGACGTAGTCGATCACGCGTCCGGCCTTGATCTTGCGATAGGGCGACTCGATGAAGCCGTAGTCGTTGATGCGGGCGTAGCAACTCAACGACGAGATCAGGCCGATGTTCGGACCTTCCGGCGTTTCAATCGGGCAGATGCGGCCGTAGTGCGTGGGGTGAACGTCGCGGACTTCGAATCCAGCGCGTTCCCGCGACAGACCGCCCGGCCCAAGGGCCGAGAGACGCCGCTTGTGCGTGATCTCGGAGAGCGGGTTGGTCTGATCCATGAACTGCGAAAGCTGCGATGATCCGAAGAATTCGCGGATTGCCGCCATCACCGGCTTGGCATTGACCAGGTCGTGCGGCATCGCTGTCGACATTTCCTGGTACACGCTCATCTTTTCCTTGATGGCGCGTTCCATGCGGACCAGGCCGATGCGGAACTGGTTTTCCATCAACTCGCCAACCGCGCGAACGCGGCGGTTGCCAAGGTGATCGATATCGTCGACCGCGCCGATGCTCTTGCGCAGTTTCAGCAGGTACGCGATGGTCGCGTAGAAATCGTCGGGATCGAGCGTGCGCTTGTCGAGGCTGGTGGCTTCCTGGTTCTCGAACAGTTTGATGTTGAACTTCAAGCGGCCTACGCGCGAGAAGTCATATTTGCGCGGGTCGAAGAACATGCCATGGAACAGCGCGGTGGCGGTATCGAGCGTCGGCGGATCGCCGGGACGCAGCTTGCGATAGATTTCGATCAGCGCTTCCTGCGGCGTCTTCACCGAATCGCGCTTCAGGGTCTGGCTGATCACCGTGCCCACGTCGTCGCGCTCGGGAAAGAACAGGCTCATTTCGACCACACCGGAATCGAGAATCTTCGAAACCTTGTCGGCCGTGAGCTCGGAGTTGGCTTCGAGCATGACTTCGCCGGTAGTGGTGTCGACAATGTCGCCGGCAGTCCACGCACCTTCCAAATCGGTAATGTCGACTTCAATCTCGGTGACCTTCGCCTTCTGAATGTCCTTCAACACCTGGGCATTGATCTTGCGGCCGGAGTGCGTGATCTCGTCGCCCGACTTGTTCTTGATGCTGTGGGCAAGCTTCATGCCGAGCAGGTTCGTGGGCTTCTCGCTGGCCGGGTCAAGCGTCCAATAAAGCTTCTTGTCGCGGACCACGAGCCGGTCCGTGGTATAGAACGCGCGCAGAATGTCTTCGCCGGAACGCAGGCCCAGGGCGCGCAGGAAAATCGTGCCCAGGAACTTGCGCTTGCGGTCGATGCGGACATAGAGCACGTTCTTCTGGTCGTACTCAAACTCCACCCAGGAACCACGGTAGGGAATGATCTTTCCCAGGAAGTAGGTGCGGTTGTTGGCGGTCTCGAAGAACACGCCGGGCGAACGGTGCAACTGGCTGACAATCACACGCTCGGTCCCGTTGATGATGAACGTGCCGTTCTGAGTCATCAAAGGAACATCGCCGAAGAAGACTTCCTGCTCCTTAATGTCGCGGATGGAGCGATTGCCGGTCTCGGCGTCCTTATCGAAAATGGTCAGCCGCATCGTGACTTTGAGCGGCGCGGAATACGTCATGCCGCGCTCTTCGCACTCGGCCACGTCGTACTTCAACTGCAGTCCCACCGGGTCGCCGCACTTGTTGCAGAAGTCGGGCGTGTTGGCGTTGTACGTGCCGCACTTGCCGCAAAGAACTTCGCCGGGATGGAACGGGTCGGTGATGACCGTGGATCCGCAATTCTTGCAAGTGGTCCGAAGGTGGTGCAGACCCTTGAGGTGGCCGCACTTGCACTCCCAGTTACCAATGGCGTAATCCACAAACTCAAGTTGTGATACGTTGCGAAAGTCGGTAATAGGGAAGACAGACTGAAACACCGCCTGCAAGCCGCCGTCTTCGCGCTCGCTGGGGAGTTTGTCCATCTGCAGGAAGCGGTCGTAAGAACGCTTCTGAACCTCGATCAGGTTCGGGATCTGGATGGTGGCCGGAATTTTGGAAAAATCGAATCGTTTACGGAAGGCATTTTTCATCGTCAGAAACTCCCAATCTCACGCGCGACCGAAGGTCACGCTTAAACCGCGGAATGTGGGGCGCTTATCGCGCCGCGGGACCTACGTGTGCAGAACCGGAACAACCTGGAAATCTAAAAGACAGTGGGGCGCCTGCGGGGACAGTCGTTCCCGCAGACGCCAACCAAGGCGTTTCGCCCTTCTTGATTTGAATTCTTTCGCGCCAGTTCCTCGGCCCGTTTTCCGCCCCGCCTGCCCGCGGAGCAGCCTGCCCAAAAAACTTCCCTCGCGAGCTCCGCTCGCGCTTGAGTGAAGCCCAGGGAAGCGACGTTAATATAGATGCTAACATCGCCGCCCAAGGTTCACAAGTAGAGAACGTGCAACATTAACGATATTGCACCGCTTCCGGTGCGTTTCAAGGGCTGAAAGCCAGCCGCCAAGAGAATCCCTCGCAAACAGCGCTCGGGATGCGGCTGCGGGCTCCCGCCCCGCTCAGGTCCGCAAAAGCGCCGCTACTTTACTTCAACAGTAGCGCCAGCATCGGTGAACTTCTTCTTGATGGTCTCCGCCTCTTCCTTGGAAACACCCTCTTTCACGTTCTTCGGGGCTCCATCCACCAGTTCCTTGGCTTCTTTGAGGCCCAGGCTGGTGACTTCGCGGACGGCCTTGATCACATTGATCTTGTTGGCTCCCACTTCTTTCAGGACGACGGTGAACTCGGTTTTCTCTTCCGCCGGAGCCGCTGCCGCCGCGCCGCCGCCGCCAGCCATCATGACCGGGGCCGCTGCCGCCGCCGACACGCCCAGACGCTCTTCCAGCTTCTTTACGAGCTGCGCCGCGTCAAGCAGCGACAGCCCTACGATTGACTCTTCCAACTGTTGCAGATCCGCCATTTTATTTCTCCACTTGTTATCAGTTTTTTGATTTCGTTATCCGTGGGTCAGGGTTCCAGTGCGACCAGGTCCGCTTCCTTGCGCCAGACAACGCTCAGAACGAACCGCGCAACCCCCGACTTGCTGATAACCAAATCTCTTAATTTGGTAATTGGGTAATCGGGAAACTTGGTAATTTCAGATGTTTAATTACCAAATTACAAAATCACTCAATTACACAATTTGCTATGCTTCCTTAAACTTCTTCTGTTGCACGCCCTGATCGACCACCACCGCCAGGTTCCGGCCAACTGCGTTCATCACGGTGACCAAACGTTGCGCCGGAGCATTGATGAGGAACAGGAGCTTCGACATCAGCTCTTCCTTCGAAGGCATCGTCGACAGAGCTTCAATCTCTTTGATCGTCACGACGCGGCCTTCGACCACGCCGACCTTGAAAGTGAACTCCGGCGTATCTTTGGCGTACTTGGTCAGCGCCTTGGCCATCGCTACCGGATCGCCCGTGGTATAGGCAATCGAGGTCACGCCCGCCAGATCCGTCAGAGCCCCTTCGACCTTGGTGCCCTTGGCTGCACGCTCGGCCAACGTGTTCTTGACGACCTGATACTTCGCGCCCGCGCCGCGCAGAGCCTTGCGCAGTTCATAGTCCTGGGCCACGGTCATCTTGGTGTAGGTCGCCACGACCACATTCGAAACATTCTTCAGGTCTTTGCTCAGCTTTTCGACCTGCTCTGTCTTCTTCGCTTTGGTAACTGGCATTGTCCTATCCTTCCGATCTTGTGGGGACAGCCCGGCAGTTGCCGTCTACGCCTTCGCTGCGGCCTCAATGGGGGCGACATCCAACAGGATCCCCGGCCCCATCGTCGAGCTCAAAGTGCAGCCCTTGATGTACTTGCCCTTGGCCACTGATGGCTTGGCCTTGATCACGCTGGTGATCAGCACGGTGGCGTTCTCAATCAACTTGTCAGGCGAGAACGAAATCTTGCCGACCGGGCAGTGGACGAGCGCCGTCTTGTCGGTGCGGAATTCGACCTTGCCAGCCTTTACTTCCTGCACCGCCTTGCCCACGTCGAAGGTGACCGTTCCTGTCTTCGGATTCGGCATCAAGCCCTTGGGACCGAGAATCTTGCCCAGGCGTCCAACAGACTTCATTACGTCGGGCGTGGCGATCAGCGCGTCGAAGTCGGTCCAGTTTTCCTTAGTGATCTTCTCGACCATCTCTTCGCCGCCGGCGAAATCGGCGCCCGCCGCTTCCGCTTCCTTGATCTTGTCGCCAGTGGCGATGACCAGAACCTTTTTCGACCTGCCCAGTCCGTGCGGCAGGACGACCGTACCGCGGACCATCTGGTCGGCATGCTTGGGATCAACGCCTAACCGCAGCGTGAGTTCGACGGTCTCGTCAAATTTTGCGTACTTCACTTTCTGCAGGAGCGGAACCGCGTCCTGCAGAACGTAGGGGCGCTTCTCGACTGCCGAGTGCGCCTTGGCGATGTTCTTTCCTTCTTTTTTCATTGCTTTTCCTTGTCTCCCACCGCCGATCGATGCTCGATCAGCCGTGGTGATTTCGACAATTTGGTAATTGGGAAATTTAGTAATTGTGTAATTTGAAATCTCCCGTGCCAGCGTCTTCAATTACTCAATTACTAAATTTCCCGATTACTCAATTTCCCTACCCAATCACTTCAATACCCATCGATCTGGCGGTCCCGCGGACGCTCTTGATCGCGGTTTCGACCGAAGCGGCGTTCAGGTCGGGCATCTTCTGCTTGGCAATGTCCTCGACCTGCTTGGCAGTGACTTTGCCAACTTTGTCTTTGTTCGGCGTGCCCGATCCTTTGGCGATACCGGCAGCCCGCTTCAACAGGATCGAAGCCGGCGGCGTCTTGGTGATGAAGGTGAACGAACGGTCGCTATACACCGACACCACGACCGGGATGATCAGCCCCTCCATCTCCTTTTGGTTCGTTCTGGCGTTGAACTGCTTGCAAAACTCCATGATGTTGATCTGCGCCTGGCCCAGTGCCGGGCCTACCGGAGGCGCCGGAGTCGCCTTGCCGGCGGCGATCTGCAGCTTCACATAACCTGTAACTTTCTTTGCCATGATCTCTTTTCCGCTTCAACTCCGGGTCTAGGATTTTCGGCCCGGCGGCTTGAAGCTTGCCTTTCTATGTCATCCTGAGGCGACATGCTTTCGTCGCCGAAGGATCTGCGCATGCCCGCTGGCTACGCGACCTTCTCCACCTGGTTGAACTCGAGTTCAACCGGCGTGGAGCGGCCAAAAATCGTGACCATCACTTTCAAGGTCTCGCGGTCCTCATTCACTTCGTCGACGATCCCAGTGAAGCTGGCGAATGGTCCCTCGCTGATGCGGACCGATTCGTTCTTCTCGAACTTGACCTTAAGCTTCGGCTTCTCGCGGCTGTCGGCCACTTTGTAGACAATGTGTTGCACTTCTTCTTCCGAAAGCGGAGTCGGCTGCTGGCCGGTGCCGACGAACCCGGTGACCCGCGGCGTGGACTTCACCACGTGCCAGACGTGATCGTCCATGTCCATTTCAACCAGCACGTAGCCGGGATAGAACATGCGCTCGGAGGTGTATTTCTTGCCGCCGCGGACCTCGGTGACCGACTCGGTCGGGATCAGCACTTTGCCGATCTTGTCCTGCAGCCCGAAGGCCGCGACCCGCGACTCCAGCGATTCTTTCACCTTGCGCTCAAACCCCGAGTACGAGTGGATGATGTACCACTTCATATTCGGGTTGCGGGGCGCCTCAGTGGTGGCAGCCGAGCCCTCCGTTGCGGCGGTCTGCGGCTCGCCTGCGGTGCTTGTTACGGCTTCGTCTTTTTCTTCTTGGTCCTGCATATAGGGTACTTCTTCTCCGCCAGCCGGTTTCCCTTGCTAAGTAGCGATCGCCTGCAATTTCGTCAGTGACTCTTGAAAAAGTTAAACAAAGCCGTCACCCCGTGTTGAATGACGAAGTCGATCACGAAGAAGTACAGCGCAAAAATGGCAACCGTGATCACGACTACCGTCGTCGTGGCCCGAACTTCCTTCCACGAGGGCGCAGTCACTTTGCGCATTTCGGTGCGCACGTCGTTGTAGAACGTCCTAGTACGCTCCGGCCAGGCCTTTACTGTCGTTACAAGTGCGTTTTGTTCCGTCATGGTCGCCATCTTCTACTTCTTTCTTCCCACTCTGTCTTCTGCGCCGTGCCCGTTCCGGACGCCAAAATCTGGCAGGGGCGGAGGGATTCGAACCCCCAAGTTCGGTTTTGGAGACCGACAGTTTAACCGTTGAGCTTACGCCCCTGAATTTTGATTGAGTAATTTTGAAATTGAGCAAGTTAGTAATTTGAAAACCGCCCCTGCGCACCTCAGGTCTTCAATTACCAGATTGCAAAATGTCCCAATTACCCGATCTATTTCACTTCTTTGTGCGGCGTATGCTTGCGGCAACGGCGGCAGAACTTCTTTAACTCCAGCCGCTCGGTCGTCGTCTTCCGGTTCTTGGTCGTCGAGTAGTTCCGCTCTTTGCAATCACCGCACTGTAACGTCACGATTTCTCGGGGCATCTCAACCGCTCCTAGCTGCTAGCTCTTAGCTCCAAACCTTTGTCATCCTGAGCGAGACGTTTTTTGTCTCGCGAAGGACCTATGCATCTTCTCAACTACTGAATAATCTCCGCGATCGTCCCGGCGCCCACCGTGTGGCCGCCTTCGCGAATCGCAAAGCGCAAGCCCTTCTCCATCGCCACCGGCGTGATCAACTCAATCACCAGGCTCACGTTGTCTCCCGGCATCACCATCTCCGTGCCCGCCGGCAACTCCGCCACGCCCGTCACGTCCGTCGTTCGCAAATAAAACTGCGGTCGATATCCCTTGAAGAACGGCGTATGCCGCCCGCCTTCTTCCTTCGTCAAAATGTAGACTTCCGCCTTGAACTTGGTGTGCGGCGTGATCGATCCACCCTTCGCCAGCACCATGCCGCGCTCCACATCTTCCTTCGCAATGCCGCGCAGCAACAGGCCGGCGTTGTCGCCCGCCATGCCTTCGTCCAATTGCTTCTTGAACATTTCCACGCCCGTTACCACCGTCTTGCGCGTCTCCCGGAAGCCCACAATCTCCACTTCCTCGCCCACTTTTACCTTGCCGCGCTCGATCCGACCGGTGACCACCGTGCCCCGTCCCTGAATCGAAAAAATATCTTCGATCGGCATCAGGAACGGCTTGTCCAGTTCGCGCGCCGGCTGCGGCACACTCTTGTCCACCGCCTCCATCAACGCGTCAATCTGCTTCTCCCACTTCTCTTCCCCGTTCAGCGCGCCCAGCGCCGAGAGCCGAATCACCGGCACATCGTCGCCGGGAAACTTGTAGCTCTTCAGCAACTCGCGCACTTCCAGTTCCACCAGGTCGAGCAGTTCGGCATCGTCGACCGCGTCGCACTTGTTCAGCGCCACCACGATGTAAGGCACCCCCACCTGCCGCGCCAAAAGCACGTGCTCGCGCGTCTGCGGCATCGGTCCGTCCGTCGCCGCCACCACCAAGATCGCGCCATCCATCTGCGCCGCGCCCGTGATCATGTTCTTGATGTAGTCGGCGTGGCCCGGGCAATCCACGTGCGCGTAGTGACGGTTCGCGGTCTCGTATTCCACGTGCGCCGTGGCAATCGTAATTCCGCGCGCCTTCTCTTCCGGAGCGTTATCAATCGAGTCAAACGAACGGAACACGATCTTCGGATTGTGCTTCTGCAACACCTTGGTGATGGCCGCCGTCAACGTCGTCTTGCCATGATCAATGTGACCAATCGTCCCGACGTTGCAGTGCGGCTTATTGCGATCAAATTTTTCTTTCGCCATAAAATTGCCGTGCCTCGTTTGAAATGGAACTCAGTAATACTGGTACAGCTTTTTAAACTTGTGCCGCAGCGCGACATCGACGCCCTCGAGCTTCGACAGGTAAAACTCGCGCATCTGCGCCTGGTCCGAAACAGGCAGCGACTCATACAATTGCCGCGCATTCAGTCCCGCATCGCCCGCGACGCCTTCCAACAAGCGCTGCGCCAGGACCGCATCGAAATCTCGAACGCGAATTCCTTTGCGATCCAGCTGCTTCAGGAAGCGCTCGGCCTTCTCCGGCAAGAACGCCTGCTCGACTGCTTTTCGCAGCCCGGCGAACTCTTGCGCCTTCTCAATCTTGATGACGCCCTGCTGGAAACTCACTGTCATCCTCGAACAAGTTCTTAACTTAGCTAAAATCGAATTTCTGGAGCGGGAGACGGGAATCGAACCCGCGACCAACAGCTTGGAAGGCTGTGACTCTACCACTGAGTTACTCCCGCCCTGAACCGCTCTCAGCTATCAGCCGTCAGCTTTCAGCCAAACCTCAGCGGCTAAAGCCGCGTCCGATATTCCGCGGCACGGCTGAAGCCGTGCCCTTCCCGAACCGTTCCAACAATTACCAAGCAATCTGGAGCCGATGACCAGGATTGAACTGGTGACCTCTCCCTTACCAAGGGAGTGCTCTACCAACTGAGCTACATCGGCCCGAAACCAGCTGACAGCTTTCCGCTTTTCAGCAAAAACCTACTCCGCATCCTTGTCAGCGTGCAGCACGTCGTTGCGGCGCAACACCGACTTCACCGCGAACAGCGCCAGAATCACCAGCGTTCCTGCCCTGATCTTCGGGTCGGCAATCGTGGTCCACGCCAGCGCGCCCAAGACCACGTAGCAAACCAGCGCAATGGACAAGCGATTCACGTGAATCATGGTGCACAGGGAAGGATTCGAACCTTCGTACCTCGCTAGGAGGGACAGATTTACAGTCTGTTGGCTTTAACCACTCACCCACCTGTGCGTAAACTCTCGGGCGATGCGGCTGTCGCTCTCCATCCGGCAGACCACGAAACGCCGGGGCCGCTGGAAAGCATTCACGCTAAACCCGCAGACCAAACGCAGCACAAGTCACACTTAACTCGTAAACGAGGACTTTCGCAAAACAGGGAAACCAAGGCTCACGCAAGACACCGCGATGATCATTGATCACTGCACGCCGGAAAGTACCGAATGGAGTGCGTTGGAAAAACCTGTTGCGCCGCTACCGAGTCCGCTGCCTGCCGGAAATACGTTTCCTGGAGCTGGCGAAGGGATTTGAACCCCTGACCCTCTGATTACAAATCAGATGCTCTACCAACTGAGCTACGCCAGCAATTCGGGAAAGACGCGCCTTCGCGCAAACTTATCCCTCTGATCCCTTCCAGATGTCCGGGACAATTATTTAAGATATCACAAGGGGAATTAAGCGTGCAAGCAACGGCCTGCACCCAATTTTTATTAAACGCGACACAGCATGAGCCTGACAAGTGATCGGGAAGTGCAAACGGAAGCGATCCACGACGTGCGCTGGCCCAGAGTGCTATCATTTCAGCCCTGACCGCATTTCATGCGAATTAGACGCGCTTTCCCCATTGCTCTGGCGCTCGTAATTGTGGCTGCGGCGGTAACTCTCGCCGTCCAACTGCGAAAACACGCTCCGCCGGAACCGGCACGCCTGCTGCCCGGCGCCGACGCCTTTGTGTACGCCAACTTTGGCTGGGTCCGCAAGGCGAACGGCGGAAAGCTTCTCCTCCCGGTGGCGCATGACCCGGAATACGAACGTTTCATCCAGGAAACTGGCTTTGACTTCGAGCGCGATCTGGACGCGGTGGCCTTCGCCATCCATTACCCGGGAAAGTGGCCCGGCGGTGGCACCGGAGGCCCGGCGTCCGAGCCTCGCTTCTCCGAAGCCTTCACGGGAAGGTTTGATGGGAGCAGGTGTCTCGCTTACCTGAAGCGGACTGCGCAGTCCGTCGAGCATTACAACTCGATCGATATCTTTACCATTCCACTCTACGGACGGTCCTTCCGCATCGCGATTCTGGCCGTGGACACCGTCGCCGCCTCCAATCACGACGACCCTGCCGTGATCCGCGGCATGGTTGACCGTTCCCGGCGGCTGGCGTCCCCCTTTGGAGGCCCGTCTCTGCTGCGGCGGTATTACAAGCGGGTGCAGTTGGCCAGCCCGGTTTGGATGGTGGCGCGGATCGAGCCCTTGGCGCGCGAATTCGGGGGTTGGTCCTCGATTTTTCCCAAGCCTGCCGATCTGGTGATATCCGCCAGCTACAACCCGCTGCATCTTCCTCTTCGCGTGGATGCACTGCACCTGCGGGCGGAAGCTTGGGCGGGCAGCGACGAAGACGCCCGCGACATCGCCGATAAGGCCAACGTATTTCTAGCCATGTTTCGTAGCGCGGAGGTGTCAGTCGGATCAGCAGGCACTGACACCGATGTGAAGGCTCTTTTCGACAGCCTGCAGGTGCGCCAGGAAGGGAGCCGGGCCATCCTCTCTGCGATCCTTCCGAGTGGAGTTCTTCGCAAGCTGGGGGAATCTCCGGAACAGATGCAGGATCTCGGAGCGCCGCCAGCGTCCGCGCAGCCGCACAAAGCACGCTGATCGAGCACTGAATCGATTCACGTCCTCCGGCTGCAACTTAATCCCGCCCCGAGCGTCTTATCCAACGAGGTAGCACTCAGAAGGTACAATAAGATCCAAGATCCGATGTCGAGCCTCCCACTTCCCATTGCCGCTTTCTTCGCAGGCCTGATTTCTTTTCTCTCGCCATGCGTGCTTCCTCTGGTGCCGGGCTACGTCTCGCTGATCTCGGGTGCGGGCGTCGAGGAACTGAAGGCGCCGCAAGGCCAACTCATGCGCCGCGTCATGGTGAACTCGGTTGGGTTCATCCTGGGCTTCAGCGTGGTGTTTGTGACTATGGGCGCGATCTCGACGGAAATCGGACAAATGGCAGCCCGCTACAAACACACGCTGTCGATCGTGGCGGGCGTGGTCATCATTATCTTCGGACTCCATCTAACCGGAATTTTCAAGATCAAGGCGCTTTACACTGACGCGCGGCTGCATAGCGTAAAGGGCAGCAGCACGCCGATAGGCGCGTTCGTAATCGGATTCGCCTTCGCTTTCGGCTGGACGCCGTGCCTGGGGCCGATTCTCACGGCGATCCTGACTCTGGCCAGTGAGCAGGACACGGTGGTGAAGGGGATTTTCCTGCTGGCGGTCTATTCCCTGGGGCTGGCGGTGCCGTTTCTGCTGACCTCTCTGCTGATGGAGCGCTTCCTGAAGTTTTACAGCCGGTTTCGCTCGCACATGCACGTACTGGAAGTGGCCAGCGGCGGCCTGTTGATCGCGTTGGGTGTGTTGCTGGTGATTGGGCGCTTTACGCTCATCTCGAGCTGGCTGTCGTTTCTGAATCGTTTTGCGTTGTAGTTGGAGGATCTGTTTATGTCGGTGCTTGAGAAATCGGACGGAACGCCGCAGGAAAAATCTCACTGGCGCTGTCCAACCTGTTGGGCCACCCAAGAGAAGCGAGTGCATCCTGATCCTGACGCCGGCCCTGCCGGTACGGTGACGTGCAACGCATGTGGTGCCGCGTTTCCGGAGTCGGATGTCTATGGCGGCAAATATGCCGCCGATGCCTTGGTCGCCGGACCGGTCATGGGAGCAAAGCGTAATCCGCTTGCCCTGGTAGTGGTTGCCGTCGTTGCCGCTGCCATGCTGTATTTCGGCTTTCATATGGCTCGCCGCTCCGGACCCACGCCGTCCATCACCAAGTCGGGGCCCGCACCCGATTTCACGCTGCAATCGCTTGACGGCAAGAGCATGCGATTGTCGGATCTGCGCGGTAAAGCAGTCTTGCTGAACTTTTGGGCCACTTGGTGCAGTCCGTGCAAGATTGAAATGCCGTGGTTCATCGAATTGCAGAACCAGTACGGGTCTCAGGGACTGCAGATCGTCGGCGTAGCCATGGATGAGTCGAGCAAGGAAGATATCGCCAAGTTCACCAAAGATATGGGAGTCAACTATCCCGTGCTGCTCGGCAAGGAGGCAGTGGGCGATGCGTACGGCGGCGTCCCCGCACTGCCGGAGAGCTTTTTCATCGGGCGAGACGGGAAGATTGTGGACAAAATTATTGGACTGAGGGGCAAGGCTGAAATCGAGGACTCCATCAAGAAAGCGCTGGATACGCAAGCGGTGAACTCGCAGGCATCTGCCGCATCCTTGCAGCCTCAGAAGTGACAATAGGAACTGGACTCCGATCGCTCTACTATTGGGTGTATCTGGGATGATCTTGCGACGGCACAAGTCGAAGCTGATATGTCTGCTGGCCCTGCTCGTCGGCACAGCTTGGGCGCAAGCTGGAAAACCGCCTTCAGTTTCGATCGCTTCCATCCCGCTGGTCACGGCGCCGCGCGCCGCGCAGACCATGGTGGATTTGAATTTCCGTGTGGCCTCAGGATTTCACATCAACTCCAACACGCCGAAGTCGGAGTTCCTGATTCCGACGAATCTGAAGATGGACCTGCCCACCGACATCATCCTGGGAAAGATTGCGTATCCTGCGGGGAAGGATCTGAGCTTTCCGTTTTCGCCGGATGAGAAGTTGAATGTCTACAGCGGAGATTTCACAATCGCCGTGGCCGTACATCCACTGCACGCCGTGGTGCCGGGAAAGTATGTGATGCACGGCGTCCTGCGATACCAAGCCTGCGACAACGCACAGTGCTTCCCACCAAAAACTCTGCCAGTGAGCTTTGATGTAAAAGTTGTGAAAGAACCGCCCGGCCCCCATCGCAATCCGGCACAGAGCCCACACGTGCATAATTAGCGGTCAGCTCGCGGCGGTTCAGATCTCAGCAAAGCTCGGTCACTCGGTGATGATGTGATCGGCCCATTCGACCAGTGACACGAAGATGGGAGGGCTGCCGAACTTGGCTCCGTAGCTGGCTAAGTCGGATTCGGTCACGGCGCGCGCGCGGGAACAGGCGCCGCAGGCATAGATCTGCACGTGCTTGGCGGCAAGTTTGTTCAGGAACTCTCCCACGGTGGGCCAACCGACGGGCGTAACCGCATCGGCCACTACCTTGCGCATCAGCACTACCGCCTCCCCGAGCAGATAAATCTGCACTTCGTGTCCGGCTTCGGCGAGCGCCAGTGCGTGCGAGAAGGGGAAAGCGGCCTTGGTGGGGTCGTCCGAGCCCCATGCACTCTTCATCAGAATCTTGAGCGACTTCTTGTTGACTTGTGAGCTGAGAGCGGCGGCCGCCAGGAACGGAAGAGCGACCAGCTTCGATAGAAAATGTCGACGAGCCATAGGTCTCCTTTGAGCGGACAGGAACCATACGCGGCAAGAATCTAGCTGATTTTTGTTGCGATGACTAGGTTTATTTATTTCCTTTATTTATTTCCTTTTGACGAAGCGCGAGAGCACTCCCTAAGATTGCGGGCCATGAGGCAATGGCTGCCGCTGTTGTTAATTGGACTGGGTGCCGTTTGCTCCGGGCAATCGTCCTCGCCTTCCGTTGTGATCATCCAGGATGTCACCGTGATCGACACTACGGGCGCGCCGGCACAGGCGCATCGTACGGTTATTGTGCGCGATGGAAAGATCGAGAAGGTCGTTCCTACCGCGGAAGGCATGGGCGGGAGGCTGCCCGGAGTGCATGTGGATGGCTCCGGCAAGTTCCTGATCCCTGGGCTGTGGGACATGCACGTCCATATGGTGTTCGGCGACTGGTTCCCGCGCGGGAAGGAAGTGACGCTGCCGCTGTTCATCGCCAACGGCATTACGGGTGTGCGCGACATGGGCGGCGAGTTAGAAGTGCTGCAACAGTGGCGCAAGGAAATCGCGGCCGGGACGCTGATTGGGCCACGCATGGTGATATCCGGGCCGATGCTGGATGGTCCGCAGCCGCGCTTTCCCAGTTCGATTGCGATCAAGACGCCAGACGACGGCCGCCGCGCGGTCGACGATCTGAAGCGGCGGGGAGCGGACTTCATCAAGTTGCAGTCGCTGATTCTGCGCGAAGCGGTCTTTGCGATCGCCGACGAAGCACGCAAGCTGGGAATTCCTTTCGTCGGTCACGTGCCGGATTCCGTCCGCGCCGCCGAAGCCTCGAACGCTGGGCAACAAAGCTTTGAGCACCTGATCGGAATCTTTGAGGGCAGCTCGCCGCTCGAGGACGCATTCCTGAAGGGCCCGAAGGGCCCGGGCATGTTCCTTTCCAGCTATGATCCGGCGCGGGCGACGGCGCTCTTCGCCTTGCTGGCGAAGAATCATACTTGGCAGTGTCCCACGCTAGTTTGGGAGCGTGGGGGCAACCTGATCGACCAGACTGATTTCGCCCATGACACGCGCGCCAAGTACGTGCCCGCGTACTGGAAAGATGTGACGTGGAAACGATTCACCGAGCAGATTGTCCACGAGTTCAACCCAGACGACCTTGCCACCAGGAAACGCTTCGTGGACAAAGAACTCGACGTAGTGAATGAGATGCACCGCGCCGGGATTCCATTTCTCGCAGGGACGGACACGCCTCCCGGGGTCTACATCTTCCCCGGCTTCAGCCTGCACGAGGAGCTGCAAAGATTCGTGGCCGCAGGCTTCACGCCCATGGAGGCGCTGCAAACCGCCACCCTGAATCCAGCAAAGTTTCTCGGAATGGAAGACCGGCTGGGAACGATTGAGAAAGGAAAACTCGCCGACCTGGTGCTGCTCGACGCGAATCCGCTCGACGACATTCGCAACACGCAGAAGATCGCGGCCGTGATCGTCAAAGGACGGTATTTACCACGGGCGGATCTGGACAAGATGTTAGCTGGGGCGGAGGCGGCAGCGGGAGCGAAATGAAAAGTCGGCGCTAGGAACTTCCCGAATTGGAACACGCATTTCGAAATATACGCGCTAGAAGCTGGCAGTAGCACAATCGCAGCCGTTCAGCCTGAGCTTGGAAAAACAACGACGTGCTCGTTGAAGCAATTCGTCCTAACAATTCCTCTCTGCTTACCTTTTCCCGCCCTGCTTTTTTTCCACTCTCGCCCATGCGTCCTTCAACGCCACCGTCCGGTTGAAAACCGGCTTCCCCGGCTTCGAGTCGGGATCGACGCAAAAATATCCCAAACGCTCGAACTGATAGCGGGTCCCGATCGTGGCATTGCCCAGCGACGGTTCCAACTTCGCGTCGGCGATGACCTCAAGCGAGTTGGGATTGAGACTGTCGAGGACATCCTTGCCCTCTTCGACGTTGCTGGGATCTTCCTTCAGGAACAGGTTCTCGTAGATGCGCACCTCGGCATCGACCGCGTGCGCGGCCGAGACCCAGTGGATGGTCGCCTTCACCTTGCGGCCGTCGGGAGCATTTCCGCCACGCGTCGCCGGATCATAGGTGCAGTGCACTTCGACGATCTCGCCCTTGTCATTTTTCACGACACTCGTGCAGGTGATGAAATATCCGTAGCGCAGGCGAACCTCGCGTCCCGGCGTCAGACGGAAATACTTTGGCGGGGGGACCTCGCGGAAGTCATCCTGCTCGATGTACAACACGCGCGAGAATGGGACCTTGCGGCTTCCAGCAGCCGGGTCCTCGGGGTTGTTCACCGCGTCCATCTCATCGACATGGTTCTCGGGATAGTTATCGATAACGACTTTCAGCGGACGCAGCACAGCCATCACGCGGGGCGCGCGCTTGTTCAAATCCTCGCGCACGAAATGTTCGAGCATCGCCAGTTCGATCGATCCAGTCGTCTTCGACACTCCGATGGACGCGCAGAAATTGCGGATTGCCTCCGGCGAATAGCCGCGGCGCCGGATGCCGCTCAGCGTGGGCATGCGCGGGTCGTCCCAGCCGCGCACGCGGCCCTCCTGCACCAACTGCAGCAGCTTGCGCTTGCTCAGAAGCGTGTGGGTCAGGTTGAGGCGGTCGAACTCGATCTGCTGCGAGGGGAAGATACCCAGTTGCTGGATGAACCAGTTGTAGAGCGGGCGGTGATCTTCAAACTCCAGCGTACACATGGAGTGCGTAACCCGTTCGAGCGAATCCGATTGTCCGTGCGCGTAGTCGTACATCGGATAGATGCACCACTTGTTTGCGGTGCGGTGATGCTCGGCGTGCAGGATACGGTACATCACCGGATCACGCATGTTCAGGTTCGGCGAGGCCATGTCGATCTTGGCGCGCAGCACGCGGGATCCATCGGGAAATTCCCCAGCCTTCATGCGCTCAAACAGATCCAGATTTTCTTCTACGGAACGACTGCGGTGCGGGCTGTCCTTGCCCGGCTCGGTCAAGGTGCCGCGGTGCTTGCGGATTTCTTCGGCCGAGAGATCGTCGACGTAGGCCTTGCCATCCCGAATGAGTTTCAGAGCCCACTCATACAGCTGGTCGAAATAGTCCGAAGCGTAGAAGAGGCCATCCCAACGGAAGCCGAGCCACTTCACGTCGGCCATGATGGAGTCGACGTACTCGGTCTCTTCCTTCTCGGGATTCGTGTCGTCGAAACGCAGATTCGTGTGTCCGCCGAATTCGTCGGCGAGTCCGAAGTCGAGGCAGATCGCCTTCGCGTGCCCGATGTGCAGATATCCATTGGGCTCGGGAGGAAAGCGCGTCTGCACCCGGCCGCTGTACTTATTGGTCTTCAAGTCATCGAGAAAGATGTCGCGTATGAAGTTGGAGCGTCGAGGCTCAGGGGCGGCGCTTTCGCCCGTTTCGGCCTCGGTATCAGACGTTTTCATAGTTCTGATCTTACCCCAAAATAAAGGCCGGTCAGACTCCAGCCGACACCACCTGGCCCGGGGAACCGATCGCCGTCTCTCGTTGTGCTAGCTGCCGGCGATAGTGGACGTGCCGCCAGCGGGTCATCTCCACCAGCGGCTTCCACACGGGATTCACCAAGTCATGCTTGATCAGCACGTGCCAGAAGCGGTTAGATCGCTTGTAGAGGTACGACATCGCCAGGTACAGCGGGACCGCCTGCCAGCCCTCAGGGCGACGCCTCCAGATCGACGCATGCGAGAACAAGCGCTGGTAGATCCATGCATATCCCTGCTCGAGTTCCTGGGGGGTCATATGCTTCGGCAGAAAAACGGCGTGGCCTGTGTCGTAGAGAGACCAGTCGCGATGCAGGATCCGCGCTTGCGCTTCCATCTGCCGGAACAGCGGCGTGGCCGGGTACGGCGTGAGAATGTGAAAGGTGGCACACTCCAGGCGGTTCTCTTCGATCCAATGCGCGGTGCGGGCGAAAACGTCTTTGCGGTCGTGATCGAAGCCGAGGACAAACGACCCGTTCACCTGGATGCCATAGTCGTGCAGGATGCGCACGCGCCGCGCGTAGTCGCTAGTCTTCGGGGTTTTCTTGTGCGAGTCGGTGAGGTTGTCGTCGGAAAGCGACTCGAAGCCGATGAAGACGCCGGTGCATCCCGCCAGCGCCATGTTGCGGATCAGGCTGGGATCGTCGGTAACGTCGATGGTGACGGCAGCGCTCCAGATTTTGTTGAGCGGGCGCAGCGCGGCGCAGAGCGAGTGCAGATAGTCGCGGCGCGATCCCAGATTGTTGTCGATGAACACCGCGTAAGGCTGATTGTCAGCTTGGAACTCGTCGACCACTTGTTGGGGATGCCGCATGCGATACGGCATGCGCAGGCCGTCCGTGGCGAGATAGCAGAAACCGCAGCGATTGTGGCATCCGCGCGTAGCGATGAGGCTGGTGGTAGTGAGAAAACTGCGGCGCGGAAGAATCGATCTCCGCGGCGGAGGATCTTCGCAATAATCATTCTCATATGTGGCCACATAGCGAGGTTGCAGGCTGTTCGCCTCAATGTCGCGCAGGATGCGCGGCCAGAGTTGCACCCCGTCGCCTAATGCGAGGGCATCCGCGTGGGGCGCGCATTCGTCGGGACACGAGAGTACGTGCAGTCCGCCGAAAATTACTTTCGATCCGCGAGCGCGATACCAATCCGCAAGCTCGAAGGCTCGGCGGGCGAAGGTCAGATGGACCGTGATGCCGACGACATGAGGTAGCGGCTGGAATGGCGGCCGTCCATCGAGGAGGTTTTCGTCCCAGTATTCGACGCGCCAGCGTGCGGGCGTGGTCGCGGCAAAGCTGGACAAAGCGAGCGTCGGCGTGAGCACGTGCTTGCCGAAGCTGGCGTTGGCGTCCTTCGGATAGAAGGGGTTGATCAGGAGGGCGTAGCGGCGCTCGATGAATCCACGGGGCTCAGCGTGATCGAGAACAGGTGCAATGGTCATCTCGCGGGGGATCCAGCGCTTCGGGATGGCGTGCCGGAAGGGCTCGTCGGGTGCGATCATGAATGTACTTTATATGACAAAGTACTTCATGTCAACTTCCGGAAACCTGAAAAAAATGGGCCGGAAGAATCGCGTCTTGCAGCCCAGACAGACCACGTCAACGGCGGCAAAGGGGATTTTTTGTTTTCCCTTGGACCGGTCGGGTTCGCCCGTTACGCACCCATGGTAAGCACCACCCGGAATCTCGCTTTTCCGCTGATCATTTGCTGGTAGGCGTCAGCCGCCTTCTCCAGCGGGTAGCGTTCGATCATAGGGCGAACCCCGCTGATCACGCTGAACTCAAGCGTGTCCTGCGAATCTCTGGCCGTGCCTGAGGCCCAACCCCGAATCGACTTGCTTCCACCGATGAGTTGCAGCGGGGTTACATTCAGAGATTCCATTCCGGCGCCGACAACGATCAGCGTTCCGTTCGGTCCTAGTCCGTTCACCAGCACCGACATGGACTTAGAATCGGGCGCAGTCGCCAGAACCACGTGAGCGCCGCCCAATTTCTGCAGAGCTTCCGAGGGATCGCCCGCGCTGGTGTCGACGTACTCGTGAGCGCCGAGTTTCTTGGCCAGAACTTGCTTGTCGCCACCACGGCCGATCGCGACCGTGCGAAAACCCATTTGGCGGGCGTACTGAATGCCAAGATGTCCGAGGCCGCCGATGCCCTGCACCGCGACGAGGTCTCCGGCGCGAGCCCCTGAGTTGCGCAATGCATTGAACACCGTGATGCCCGCGCACATCAGCGGAGCAGCTTCATCGGCAGGCAGGTCATCCGGCATCAGCGCGACCGCTTCGGCCGGAGCGATCATGTATTCGGCATAGCCGCCATCGAAGTGGATGGCGGTGATCTTTTCGAATTTGCAGTTAATGAAGTCACCGCGGCGGCAGGGGTCGCACTGGAAGCAATGTCCGCCATGCCATCCGACGCCGACTCGCTGGCCGGGCTTCCAAAGAGTCACATCTGCGCCAATAGCGTCGATGCGGCCGGCGATTTCGTGGCCCGGCACCCGCGGATACTGAATTCCCGGCCAGTGTCCTTCTTTGACCAGCGCGTCGCTGTGGCAAATACCGCAAGCCTCAACCTTGATACGCACCTGGCCGCGGGCCGGCTCAGGAATTGATCGTTCGACTAGTTCGAAATTTCCACCGGGTTTGCTGATTTGCACTGCTTTCATAGGAGATCTCTTTCTATCGTCGCGAGACGTTACGGGATGAAATCGTGCGGCACACTGACTTCCGCAGAAGCGCGCTGCAAAATGCTATAGATTCAAGAGGCATGGCAATGGATTACAACAAAATTCAGAAGATCGAGTCTTGGCGTACTCCCTATCCGATCCTCCGAATTGCCAGCTCGATCCTCGCCAGCGTCGTCTCCCGTCCCAGCACTTCCAGCGTCTCAAACAGCGGAGGGGCGTTCTTGCGGCCGCAGACCGCCACGCGAATCGGCTGGAACATTTGTCCTGCCTTGATGCCCAGTTCTTGGGCGGCCGCGCGCAACGATTGATCCAGCGGGTCGTGCTTGAATTCGATGCCGGCCAGTACTTCCTTAGCGCGCTTCAGAACTTTTCCCGCCATGGCCGCGTCTCCCTTTTGGGGGGTGAGCTCGGCAGCGTCGTACGGCGGCAGTCGGTCGACAAAGAAGAAGTCGGCGGCAGTAAGAACTTCAGGCAGCAGCTTGATTCGCTCGCGGATGAGCGGCGTGATGCGAAGCATTTTTTCTTCGGTGACGTTGAAGCCAGCCTCGCGCACAACCGGCAACAGGCGCTGGCTCAGGTCTTCGATGGCCAGACCGCGAATATGTTCGGCGTTGAGCCAGACCGCCTTGGGATCGAAAGTGTCTTCCGGAGAGGACAGCAGATTCCTCGCTCCGCTCGGAATGACAACGTTGGGCGTTGCAGCCGGCTCCTTGAAGTTGACCACTGCATTCGCGCGATTGATTCCTTCGAGCGAGAACGCGTCGATCAGTTCCTGCTGGCTCATCTGCTCGCGGTCGTTTTTCGGCGACCAGCCCAGCAGGCACAGAAAATTGATGAAGGCCTCGCGCAGGAATCCTGCGTCACGGTATGTGGTTACGCTCACGACCGGGCCGTGCCGGCGTTTCGAAAGCTTGGTCCCGTCCGGTGCTACCAGCAGCGGAAGATGCGCGAACTGCGGCGGCGTGAAGCCGGCGGCTTCGAAAATCAACACGTGCTTGTAGGTGTTCGAAAGATGGTCCTGGCCGCGAATGATGTGGCTGATGCGCAGATCGGCGTCATCGGCGCACGAAGCCAAGTGATACGTCGGCATGCCGTCGGAGCGCAACAGGGCGAAGTCCTCGATGTCTGCGCCAGCCTTCACGTGCTCGCCATAAACGGCGTCGGTGAACCGCACCACCTGTCCGCCTTCGCGCGGCACGCGAAAACGCAAGGCAAACGGTTCTCCCGCGGCGGCGCGCCGCTCGCTTTCCTCGCGTGAAAGTTCACGCATCCCAGGATTGAATAACCAAGTCCCCTGCGCGCCAGATCTCTCGCTGTCCCCCGTGTGCGCAGGTGTGAAATCGCGATATGCGAGCCCCTTCTGAAAGATCGCTTCCGCCATCTGCCGGTGCAACTCTCCGCGCTCGGACTGCTTGTATTCTTCGTCCCAGCTCAGGCCCAGCCACTTCAAGCCCTCAAAAATTGAATTGACCGAGGCGTCGGTATTGCGTTCCACATCGGTATCATCGAGCCGTAAAATCATCGTTCCGCCGTACCGGCGGGCGTACAACCAGTTAAAAATGAAGGTGCGGGCACTCCCCACGTGAAGAAACCCGGTAGGCGAGGGCGCAAAACGCACTCTCGGCTTGGCACTCGAAGCTGAATCCAAAGATTCGGACATAAGGTCAGACTGGTTACAAAGAACGCCCTATCGGGCACCTGCCCGGAAAAGATTCGGTTGCGGTACCCAGATTTTCTGATGTTCGATTGACCTTCGATGGTACGGGCAGCGAAAACCATCGTCAAGCTAAGTCGCCATAACGATTTTGCATGCAACCCTTTGATTTCAAAACGATATCGAAAGCGGGCATTGTACTTAAATCCTATTGTGTTCGGCGGCTTGGTATGAAAATATTGGTGCACTGTTTCCCCCCGAAACTGAGCCAGAACTTTTGGCCAGAGGTGTCCTCACCGGCCCTATGAACAGTGTTGTTATCACGACGGTTTTGATCCCGGGTTTCGTCTCGGTTCTGCTGTTTCTCGTGTTTACCTATCTTCACGAGCAGAGCCGGCAGCCCTACTTCCGCGCGTGGCAACTGGCCTGGGCCGCTTACTCGCTGCATTACATCCTCGATACGTTTCCGTCGTCTTCGGTTGCGTTTTTTGTCAGTGAACTTTTCCTGGTTGCGATGGCGCTGTGCATTTTCATTTCGACGCGGCTGATGCGCGGCTCCTATCGTTTCCTCTGGTACGACGCCGGCGTGGGAACGGTCGGCGTCGCACTCGCCTGCCTCACTCTGCGGGGACACATCGTGAACGGCGTGTTTCGCCCGGACGTGCAACCGGCGATTCGTCTGGGTTTGGGCTTGGCCGCTATTCTGCTGTATTGCTCCGCGGTGTTTTACGTGAACGGCCACAAGCGCGGTTCGTTGGCCTTCCAGGTGCTCGCTTTCGCGCTGGCGCTGTGGGCAGTGCTGATGGGCGTCGGACAGCTACAGAATCCCTGGACGGAAATGTTTGGCAACGCCAGCCGTTTGTTTGGCCCGGTGCCACAGATGCTGCTGGGAATTGCCATGGTGATGGTGCTGTTTGAAAACCAGCGCAATGCCGTGCAGGAAAACACCCTGGCTCTGTCGACTCTGGGTGTGGACCCGCGGCGTCTGCTGTTCGCCGACGACCTGGTGCCCAGCATGCAGGCCGCGCTTGAACGCTTGCGAAGCGCCCTGCCCATGGATCGCGCGGCCATCCTCATTACGGAACGTTGGCGTGGTCTGTTGCCATCCGTACAACAAGGCTTCCCTGCCGGATTGTTGGAGGCTCTGGAAAAGAGCGGGGCGGGAGATTACATCTCCGAACTCGCATACCGGCGGAGCGGAATCTTCACCGCGCAGCACCTGGCGGAGATGACCGAACCTCTTCCCGTCGCGTCGGTGGGAACCTTCGCGGAATTCAAGAGGATTCTCACAGAAGCGGAAGTCCGCAATCTGACTGCGGTCAGTCTCCAGACTCGTGAGCACAATTTCGGCGTCATCCTGTTCCCTCACGCCGAACGCAGGGCGTTCGGCTCATCCGGCCCAAGGCTGATGGTGGGTCTCGCATTGCAATTGGGCCTGACCCTCGAAAACTACGTGGTCAGTCACGATGCCCATCGCCGCACAACAGAGTACGAACTGTTAACGGAGATCGGGAAGGCAATCAGTTCGCGCCTCGACCAGGACGAGATCCTTCGCACCATCCAAGTTGAGCTAGGGCAGATTTTTGATACCAGTCACTTTTACATCGCGTTCCAGGAGGGAGAAGAGATCCGCTTCGAACTCGAGGTCAGAGATAATCGCGTTCTGCCCAAGCGCACCCGCGAAGTGAGGAATGCCTTCACCGAGTACGTAATACGCAGCGGCGAACCTCTCCTTATCCGCTCCGACCTGGAGACAACAAGGAAGAGCCTCGGCATCAGCCATGTTCCGCACCGCCCCGCAAAATGCCTCATCGCCGTGCCGATTTTCATGGGCAACAAGCCCTCCGGGGTCATGGTCGCGATGCACCCCGACCGGGAATTCGTCTTCGAGCAGCGCGACCTCGACGTGCTGGCGACGGCCGCAGGGCAGGTCTCAGTCGCGGTGGAGAACGCCCGCCTGTTTGCCGACGAGCAGCGCCGTTCCCGCCAGCTCGCCTTTCTGAATAACGTTTCCCGCACCGCCATCTCCAGCGACGATCCCGTGCACATGTTGAGCCAGATCGTCACAGAAATTCAGAAGAATTTCAGTTTCGATCACATTGGCATCGGCTTGCTCGACTACGGAACCAAAGAAATCGAGATTAAGGCCGAAGCGGGCGCGACGGCCCACGCCGTGGGTAGGCGTATCCCCCTGGGAACCGGCATTCTAGGCCGCGTGGCCCGTACCGGAGAACGCGCCCTAGTACAGCATGCGTTGCCTGGCAATCTGACGGGAATTCTTCCTGATTCTCGCGCCATCCTTTGCATCCCCATCACCTACGGCGAATCGCTGCTCGGCATACTCAACATAGAGAGCCGCAACGAGAATGCGTTTTCGCCCCAGGATGTTCTGATCCTAAATACGCTGGCCGACCTGCTGGCCACCGCGCTGCACAACGCGTTCGTCTTCCAAAAGCTGCAGCAGCAGTCCATCACCGATGGCCTGACAGGAATCAAGACTCGCCGCTTCTTCTGGGAAGCCTTGTCGGCGGAGTGGAAACGAGCTTCGCGTTCGGGGCGACCCTTTTCCGTCGTGCTCATCGATCTCGACAAATTCAAAGAGGTCAACGACACCATGGGCCACTTCGAGGGCGATCTCGTGCTGGCCCGCGTGGGCCGACTGCTCGAACAAAAATCCCGGCAGTCGAACGTGGTTGCCCGCTATGGCGGCGATGAGTTCATCGTCCTGATGCCCGAGACTGGCGCCGAACAGGCCCAGGTACTGGCCGAGCGCCTGCGCCAGTGGCTGGCCAGCGATCCCATGCTGAGCGAACACCACATTACCGGCAGCTTCGGGGTGGCCAGTTTTCCAATGCACGGGTTTTCTATCGAAGACATCATCCGCGTGGCCGACGCCGGCATGTACGTCTCCAAGCGTTCAGGAGGAAACTCCGTCTCCACGGCGCAGGAATATGTCGAGGGCCAGGACTTCGCACGGCAACGCCAGCAAATTTCGGCGTACATCGAAGGCTTCCTGCAGCGCGAACACACCGGACCCGAGCATCTTGAGGAGTTGACCTCAACCCTCTATAAGCTCTGCGGCGGAGATGAAGACTGCAACATACCCGTGCTCAAGGAAGCGATTGAATCTCTCAACCGGGCTGCCGAGTCGCGTGAATTGCAAACCGCCGGCCACGGCGACCTCGTGGCCCGCTATACCGAAGTAATTGCGCGGGCCCTCGGCCTCTCTTCCGAGGAAACGGCTGATTTGGTTTACGCTGCCCGCGTGCATGACGTCGGCAAGATTTTCGTTCCCGAGCGCGTCCTCAACAAGCCGGGCCCGCTCGGCGAGGATGAATTTCTTCAGGTCAGAATGCATGCCCATGTGGGCGCGGAGATTGTCGGCACCATCCCTCACAGCAACATGATGCGCGAGGCCATCGAACATCACCACCAGCGCTTTGACGGCTCGGGCTACCCCGATGGCTTGCAAGGCGAGGAAATTCCATTATGGGCGCGCATCATCGGCCTGACCGATGCCTATGCCAACATGGTCACCGAACAATCGTTCGCGGCCGCCAGGACACCGGAACAGGCCCTCGATGAACTGTCCAAGATGAGCGGAACGCGCTTCGACGGCATGCTGGTGCGCTTGCTTCTGCGCGGCCTGAAATCTGAACGCATATCCTCCGGCTCGGGAAACTAACCCCTCCGCACTTGCAACGGCCGAAGGGAAACGGGAAACTAGTCTGCATGTCTATCCCTCTTTCTCTGTCCGGTAAAGTCGCTCTCATTTCTGGTGGTTCGCGCGGCATCGGCGCGGCCACGGTGCAAATATTTGCTGCCGCTGGCGCCAAAGTCGCCTTCAGCTACCGTAGTGCCCGCTCTCAGGCGGAAACACTGGCCAAGGAATGTGGAGCAGCGATCTGCCATCCCATCGCTTCTGATCTAGGAAACCCTGAGGCAGCTCGTGCGCTGGTGGCCGAAACCGTCCGGCATTTTGGTCAGCTCGACATTCTCGTCGCCAACCACGGCGTCTGGCCGGCCGATGACGTGCCCATCGAGCGCATGTCCGATGAGCAATGGCGCTCCACCCTGTCCATTAATCTCGATGGGGTGTTCGGTCTGGTCAAACATGCAGTGGCGCAAATGAAGAGCCAACCCCGCACGAGCGCGCCAGCTGGACACATCGTCTTGATCAGCTCAACAAGCGGCCAGCGGGGCGAAGCCTTCCACTGCGATTATTCCGCGACCAAGGGCGCGCTGATCAGCATGACAAAGGGTCTGTCGACAGAACTCGCTTCCGCCGGCATTTACGTAAACTGTGTTGCCCCGGGCTGGGTTGACACGGACATGAGTGCGGCGGCCCTTGAAGATCCAAGGAGCGGGGACGAGATCCGCAACACGATTCCCCTGGGCCGCGTGGGCAGGCCGGAAGAGATTGCCGCGCCCGTGCTGTTCTTATGTACCGAATACGCCAGCTTCATCACCGGGGAAGTATTCAACGTAAACGGGGGCGCGGTCCTGACCGGATAGGCGCGATAAGAAAAGCACTGAAAAACGCGCGACGAGCTTGCATTTCTGGCGTTTTTTGCATCCAACGGGCTAGAGGAGCTTTCACTGCGGCGGACAGAAAGTCCACAAGAAACGCTACAATTCTTAGTTGCGCGTGATCAATCCCTAAAGTGAAATGAAACAGTTCCTGCCGATTCTGGTTTTGGTGTGCTCGGTGTGGTCCCGTGCCTGGGAAGAGCCTCGGAACGGTGGGGATCAGGCGTCGCCTCAGGCTTCCTCGGAAGCTTCCAGGACCACGCCCGCGATCTCGCCTGACCAGGAAAACGCTCATAAGGCCAAATCCGCAATCGATCAGGCGATTACCGCGCTGGGCGGCCAGACCTACCTTACCATTCGCGACCGTGAGCAACAGGGACGCGGCTACGGCTTCCACCATGGCCGCCCTAGCGGCGGCGGCAGTGTGTTTTGGAGTTTCACCGAATTCCCCGACAGAGAGCGAGTCGAACTGACGAAAGAACGGGACATCGCGGAACTCTACGTCGGCAACAAGGGATACGAGATTACATACAAAGGCCCACATCCCATCGAGCAAAAAGATCTCGACGACTATCTGCGACGCCGTCGCTTTTCGCTCGACACGGTCCTTCGAACCTGGGTCAACGATCCCGCCGTCGTGCTCCTGTTTGAAGGCCTCGCCGTCGCTGCGCAACATCCGGCGGTACAGGTCACTCTCATCAACGCGCAAAACGAGAGCATCACTCTGTACTTCGATAGCGACACACACCTCCCAGTTAAGAAGTCTTTCTCGTGGCGCGACCCCGTCGACAAACAGAAGAATCTGGAAGAAGAGGTATACGAAAATTACCGCGCCGTCTCAGGGATAATGGCACCCTACAATGTCACCCGCTATTTCAATGGCGATATGGCCAGCCAGCGCTTCCTCAACTCAGTCACCATCAATCAGGGCCTCGATCAGGCGATGTTCGACCCTAACTCGGGCTACAATCCCAACAAACCGCCCGGCAAGCGCTAATTGCGCCTTTGTCCTCATTAGCAAGAGCTAATCGATGGTAGCTTCTGTTTCCCTTCTTAGGTTATCCACCTGCTCCTGACAAATTCTGGCGAACTTAAAGTAAGCTCATTATTTTCAGTATGTTATCTTTATTTCGACGGATGTCTCTCAGACCTCACGGGATGGCGGCATCGTCATTTACTGTGGTTTTTTTGCCACAGACAACTTTGCCAACACTGGCGTAATCTACTGCATTCACTGAAACGATTCCTTTTGACCCCAGAGCAGACAATTCGCTCCGCGGTGGAGTGCAGCGGCATCGGCCTGCATAGTGGTGCGCCCGTATCCATGCGCATCCTGCCGGCAGCGTCCGGTACGGGCATCGTTTTTCGGCGCACCGATCTCGACGGTTTCGAAATCGAGGCGATCAGCCGAAATGTAGCCCGCGTCAGTTATGCCACCAGCCTCATGAAGAAGGGCGTACTCATTTCCACCACCGAGCACGTGCTCTCCGCCTTCATCGGTATGGGCATTGATAACGCGATCGTCGAACTCGACAACCTCGAGTTACCCATCCTCGACGGCAGCGCCCGTCCCTTCGTCGAGATGATTCAGAAGGTGGGCATCCGCAAGCAACGCCGCGCGCGCAAGTATTTGAAGATTCGCCGCGAAGTGGAAATGCGCGAGGGAAACAAGTTCATCGCAGTGTATCCCGGCGACACTTACTCGGTTTCTTATTCGATCAATTTCCCGCATCCGCTCATCGGCAAAGAAACTTTTCAGGTGGAACTAACGAACGGAAGTTATCTGCGGCACATCGCGGGGGCGCGCACGTTTGGTTCGCGCCAGGACGAGCAGGCCATGCGCAACATGGGACTGATTCGCGGCGCCTCGCGCGAGAACTGCATCGTGCTCACCCGGACTGGAATCGAGAATGGCCCGCTCCGCTTCCCCGACGAATTCGTGCGCCACAAAGTACTGGATCTGGTCGGCGATCTGGCGCTGCTGGGAAAGCAGATTCTGGGCAACGTGGTCGCCGACCGCGCCGGTCACGCCATGCATACCGCACTGGTCTCGCGCATCCTGCGCGACAAGACTCTGTGGGAGGAAGTAACCTTCCCCAGCGACGACCGTGCCAATGCCGTCGTCCCGAGCGCCGAGGCCGCGGCTGGGTCCTCTCTCTAAATGCCCGGATTCGGAATATCGCCTGTCATCCCGACCGGAGTCGGAGCGCCAGTGACGGCGGAGGGATCTGCTTTTTTCTTTCCATCGGTGAGGTTGTTGTAGTGCTGGATCTGGCTAATCTGCGGGCTCGCAGGGCGTCTCGCTGGAATCGCGCATGTCGTGCGGCTGCTCTTGCAGCAATCTTTCCAGCTCAGCTCGCGTGTGATCAATCACGGCCGCCGCGAACTGGCGTGCGGATTCCTGCCGCTCTTTCGATAACTCTTTCACTCGCATGTTAAGCAGAGGAATATCTTCCTCAAACCAGCGCAGCGTTCTTTGTACTTTGGCAATGCGGAAATCATTGGTCAACATTCTGGCTCTCCGGTGATCTCCCAGATTGCCACGCGTACAGCCTCGCGCAAGTCTAAAGTGAGATACCCCTAAGACAGAGATTGCAGATCTCAGATTGCAGAGTTCAAAGCCCGAACCCTCAATCTGCAATCTGAACTCTAGAGCAGGGTGCCAGAAGGCGCTAGCGGTGTGATGATTAGTTCGAGGTCTCGGATTCCTCAGCCGCCAGTCGCTCCTTGGCTCCGGGAAATTCCTGTTCCAGTTGCTGGTCGAGCCACTGTTCGAGCTGTTCCTGCGACGTCTTCGGAACATTGTGAAATCGGAAGCCGGCGAGGCCTTTGACGTCGACCCAAGCTACCTCGGCTTCAACTTCGAGATCAATGTTCTTGCCTGGCAGCGAGAACTTCAGACGCGGCGCAACTCCTTTGGGCAGTGCCTCCCGCAACATGAGTGCAATTCCACCCTCGCTGATATTGGTGCTGGTCGCATTCAGAATCTTGCCTTCAAGCACGACTCTGACCAACATCTTCACCGGCTGGCGGAAGTAGCGGCGTCGCTCCTTTACCATGAAATTCAACGCCGCATGAAAGCAACGGGACGCATTCAGAGCGCTGATTGGTTTCTGCAGAACGAAGTTGGCGCCCATGCCGAAAGCTTGTTGCGTGGTCGTTCTCTTTCCGTTGAGGATGGCGAAGGCAACGGAGTTCTTGTTGCTGGGAGTGGTCCTCAGACCCTGCAGAACCGCCAATCCGCCATTCAGATCGTCGCAATCCACAATCACCGCGTCGAACTTATCAGAGATCAGAATTTTGGCGCCTGCCCTCGCCTCATGGCAGATTTCCACTTCAATCGATAGCTTCTCGAGCGTCGGCCGGATCACACGTACCACTTCCGGGTCCTTGCTCAGGACGAGAGAGTCCAACGTCATACCGCCGATTCTAGCGGTGCGGTGCAGATCCACGATAGTAACCGAGGTCATGGAACCTTCATTGGCCTTTCGGACGTAAACCGCAGGGCGCAAGCGTCCAATATTTGGACCGTTCCGAATCTGCGTAGGATTGTGCGATGGAATTTCGCGGAGTACAACTGGACAGCAGGCCCCAATGCGCAACTTCGTCTATCTTTCGCTCGGATCCAACATAGGAGATCGCGAGACCCATCTTCGCGATGCGATCGCACGCCTGCCAACCGAGGGTTGTGTCAGGTCAGTTTCTTCGTTCTACGAGACTGAACCCGTCGAGTTCGCTGACCAGGCGTGGTTCTTGAATTGCGCTGTGGCTCTGGAAACGACGCGGACTCCGGAGCAACTGATGGCGGCCATCCTCAACATCGAACACGAAATGGGCCGGCAGCGCATCCAGAAGAAGGGCCCGCGCATCATCGATATCGACATCTTGCTCTTCGGCGACTTGATCCGGGACTCGCCCCCATTGACGATTCCTCATCCCGCGATGCACGATCGCCGTTTCGTACTCCAGCCTCTGGCGGAAATCGCGCCCGCAGTGCGGCATCCGGTGCTGAAGAAAACAGTTCGCGAACTGCTCGACACTTTGCCTGCCGGGCAAACCGTTCGCCGCGTGATTGCCAAAGCCAACCACTAACGACCGAAGACCTACCAGCGGTTACGGCAAAATGATCCGACTTCCAGCTTCCTGCGCGGCCACCGATTCCTTCTCGGGAAACTGGGCGAACAGAAAGTCCACAAAGGCTCGCGACTTCGGACGTCCCGACGTCCGTCCGTACGCCAGCCGCACCAGAAAGACTAAGGCCTTCAGCACATCGGAATCCCGCAAGCTCGAGTAGCCCGTATGCTTCTGTTCGGCCTCGCGGTACTCCTTCACCATGTTCTCGATCTCGGCCGCGGCCCTGCGCTGCGAGTCGCTGCTCAACGGTTGCTCGTAGTGCAGGCCTGAGTTCACCAACCGCTCATAGCTCTTCGTCAACACCGAAAGTGCGGCAATCAGATCCTGATCATGCAAGCTGCGGTCGGAGCGCGCAGCCTTGGCCAGCGCATACGTCAGTCCCATGAGTAGATGTTCTTTCTCGTACATAAACTGATCGGAAACTTCGACCTGCAGAAACAATCCTGCCGGATTGATCTGGTCCGAGGAGCGCGGCTTTTCGTGCTCCCGCGCCTGTAGAAGATACGGACAATCGCTCGGGCAATCGAGAGTCACTTCGCGCTGCTCGCCGCAACACTGCGGGCAAATACGCCCGTGAACCGCGGGGCAAAAGCGCTTTTCCTTGCGAACCTCACAGATGGCGCAACTCAATCGCGGAGTCCTCCGAGCAGGATTGCTTTCCGCAGGTTACCACGCTGGTGCGCATGACAGGCCTATTCCGGCATCTAGATGCACGGGAAGCCCTGTAAAAATGCCCTGTTCCGCGTCTGCAAATTAGAAAACCCTCGTAAATAAAGGTGTTTTCCACAGCCCTGCGGGTATAAGATAGGGCCCACTGGTATTAAACCGATTTTTGTCGAGGAGAAAACAACATGGCAGCAGGTTTGACAAAGACACAGCTCATTCGGCATCTCGCCGAAAAGACCGAGCTTCCCAATAAAACCGCGGCGGCGTTTTTGGAGCAACTGGCCGACACCGCTATCAAGGAAACCAAGAAAAACGGCATCTTCGTTGTGCCCGGCCTGGGCCGTCTGGTGAAGGCGCACCGCAAGGCTCGCGTGGGACGCAACCCGCAAACCGGCGAACCCATCCAGATCAAGGCTAAGACCGTCGTGAAGTTCCGCGTCGCCAAGGCCGCGAAGGACGCGATCGCACCCAAGAAGTAGTCACTGTTTGAAATCGATTTCGAAGGCCGGCCCTGGCCGGCCTTTGTTTTTCTGTCGGTATCCACCGCGCATGCTCAACTGGATCGTCATCGGAATTGGCGACATCGCGACTCGCCGGGTCATCCCCGCAATCCAAACCGAGCCCCGCAGCCATCTCTATGGCCTCGTCACTCGCGATCCCGCGAAAGCGGCTCCCTATGGCGTACGCGTCTGGCCAACCCTTCGAGAAGCTCTTGCGGATCCCGCTGTGCACTCCGTGTATGTCGGCACGCCAGTGTTCTTGCACGCGCCGCAAACCATTCAGTCGCTTCGCGCCGGCAAACACGTGCTCTGCGAAAAACCCATGGCCATGAGCGAATCCGAGGCTCGCACCATGCTGCACGCCGCAGAGGAAAGCGACAAGACCTTCGGAGTCGCCTATTATCGCCGCTCCTATCCCAAGGTGCAGCGCGCCAAACAGTTGCTGGCTGCGGGCGCGATCGGCAAACCGGTTCTGGCCGAACTCACTTCCCACGCGTGGTTTGACGGACAAGGCAGCCGCAGTTGGCTGGTCGATCCCACCCAGGCCGGAGCCGGACCGCTGTTCGACGTCGCCTCGCATCGCATTGACGTTCTGAATTTTCTCTTCGGCCAGCCGCTGCGAGTGACTGCCCAACTCTCCAATGTAGTGCATCACTACGCAGTGGAAGACAACGCCACCGTGCTGATTGAATACGCCGGCGGAGTCCGCGGCATCGTAGATGTTCGCTGGCACTCCAAGGTTGCTCGCGACGAATGCCGCATTCGTGGAACCGGCGGTGAGATGGAGTTATCTCCGCTGAATGGGCCCGATCTCGTCTATCCCGGTGCTCGCGAGAATCTCCCACCCCACGCCAACCTGCACTATCCCATGCTGGAAAATTTTGTAGATGCAGTCCAGGGTAAAGCTCTGTTACTAGCCAGCGGGACATCGTCGTTCTGGACAGACTGGGTCACCGCGCGCGCGCGGCGGCCGGTTTCGTAGCGCCGGCATCTTGCCGGCGGTCGCGAGGGCGTCTCGCCTCGCCGTCGGAGGGCGAGGATGCTGCCATCAGCGCCACGAGCGCCGTCAGTCCGCGCCTCTTCACTTCGCGTACTCGTTCTTCACCACCTCGCCACCCTTCATCACAAATTTGACTCGCTCGAGAGTGGTCACATCCTTAACCGGTTCTCCCTCCACCGCGACGATGTCCGCCCACGCTCCCGGTTCCAGCGTGCCGACCTTGCCCGACCACCCCAGCAGATCCGCGGCATTCACCGTCGCTGCCTGAATCGCCTGCAGCGGCGTCAGCCCCAGCTTCACCATCACTGCGAATTCATGGGCATTCAAGCCATGCGGATAAACCGCAGCATCAGTACCGAAGGCCACTTTCACACCGCCAGCAAACGCGTGCGCAATGTTCTTGCGCGCCGCAGGAATCACCTCGCGGGCCTTGTCCAGCAGCGGCGGAGGCAGATGCGTTTGCTCCGTATTCTCCATCATCCAGTCGCCCAGGTAGAGGGTCGGCACAAGATAGGTGCCGTGCTCTTTCATGGCTGCAATGCCGGCGTCGTCAATGTAAGACCCGTGCTCAATGGAATCGACTCCCGCCTCAGCCGCCCAGCGAATCCCCTCCGCTCCGTGAGCGTGCGCCGCGACTTTCCGCCCCAGCCGGTGCGCGTCCGCCACAATCGCCTTCATCTCGTCCAGTGTGTATTGCGAGTGTTGCGGATTGTCCCCCAGCGACAGCACCCCGCCCGTCGCGCACACTTTGATGAGATCCGCGCCGTACTTGATGTTCTCGCGAACCTTGTGTTGCACCTCGGCGATGCCGTCCGCAGTGCCATCGCTTACCGCGTGATATTCGAAGGGCAGCATGTTGTTGTCACAATGTCCGCCCGTGATGCTCAGCGCCGGCCCACTCACCAGCAGCCGCGGCCCGGGTACGTCGCCCGCGTTGATCGCGTCTCGCAAAGCGACATCGGTAAATCCGCGTGCTCCCACGTTGCGTGCGGTGGTAAATCCGGCAAGCAAGGTGAGCCGCGCGTTCTTGGCGCCGATAAGCGCTTCTCGCGGCACGGAAATTGCCAGCCGGTCGTATCCGAACCTGGGCTCCATGGTCAAGTGCGTGTGCGCGTCAATTAAGCCCGGCAATACGGTAGCGTTCGGCAGCTCGATGCGCGTCGCGTCCGCAGGAATCTTCGCCTCGGCAGCGCCGCCGGAACTGAGGATCCGTCCGTCTTCGATCACCAGTGTCTGGTCAGCCAGCAACTTGCCGCTCTTCACATCGAGCAAATGCCCTGCATGCACAACGACGTGCCGCGACCTCTGGGCACTCCCTTGAACTCCCAGGCAGAACAATGCAACGGCAACGATCACAGCACTGTGACTCTTCTTCATGATGTCTTTCCTTTTCTCCGGAGTTTTCGATTGGCAAGACGTATCCAAACTGACTTACCGGTGTCGTCCGTCGAGACCCCACACTTGTCCAGCGTCGGCGGCAAAGAAGATGATGAGCAGCAACAGCAATGGCAAAGTATCCAGCCGGGCACCGAAGTAGCGCCACATCGGCACTCCATGGCCCGGTCCCCACCAGGCAGCGAGAGTCAGATTCAGCAAAAACAGGATGCCCAGAATGCAGGCGGGACGCACCCATAGCCCAATTAGCAGAGAGACCCCGATCAGCAGTTCGACGACCCCAACCACATAGCCGAAAAACACGGCATGCGCCAGAAACAGCCCCGACAAAACCGGCCGATAGAACCTGACCGCGCTGTTCGTAATGTAATCCTGCAGGTAAGTCTGAAAACCACCGTGGGCGAAGCCCGGCCCTGCCACCTTATATTCTCCGAACAGCAGAAAGAATATGGAGGTAGCAACGCGCACGCTAGCAATCGTGCGGGACAAAGCGGAGGAGGTCTCCATCAGTTCAGGTCGTAGCCAGGCGAAATGTTTCTAGCCCCCCGGCCCGTCGTTGGAGACGTATTGCTCGAGCGACTCCAGTTCACGGCTCAGGTCGTCCACGCGCCACTCCAGCAGATTGCGGATAGAAAGAATCCCCAGCAGCTTGCCGTTGTCATCGGCCACCGGCAGATGCCGGAAGTGCCGCTCCAGCATGATGCTCAGGGCCTCACCTGCGCCCGTGGCCCGCGTGGCCATCTCGACCGGCGTCGTCATCAGTTCGCGCACCGAAGTCAACTTCGGATCAACATGGCTGAGCGACATTTTTCGCAGAACATCTCGTTCCGTAAAAATCCCAGCGACTCGATACTCGCTGTCGACCACCGCTACTGCTCCCACATGATGGTCCAGCATTTTATGAATGGCGTCGGCTACGGTGGCTTCCAGCCCCACCGCGGCAATTTCCCGATCACAAAGGTCCAGCACGCTCATAAACACCTCCTTCGGCCCCTTACGACCTTGGAACCGAATTCGACCGGTTCAAACCCGATTGACGCATTATGCCCACCGTGAAGCGCTTGTCAAGGGAATTTGCGAGAAAACTCCCACTTTCGAAACGCCCGCCGGTCCCGAGGCAGGAAACGCCTACTTCGCGCGAAAAACCTGTCCGTTCTTCATTACAAACTCTACGCTCTCGAGCACTTTGATGTCCCGCACCGGGTCGCCGGTTACGGCGACGATGTCGGCAAACGCGCCCGGAGCCACCACGCCGATCTTGCCCTCCATGTCGAGCATCACGGCCGCGCGAGAGGTTGCGCTTTGGATCGCATCCATCGGCTGCATGCCGAATTCCACCATGTGCGAAAATTCCTGCGCGATCGGCTCGGTCCACGGGATTCCTCCCATGTCGGTGCCGAACACGATCTTCACCCCCGCCTTAAGCGCTTTCTTGAATGAAACCTCGTGTGCCGAGGCGCGCAAGCGGTCGCGTTGTCCCGCTGCCGTATCCGCCGCAGCCCAGTCGGTGTAGTACACGCTGAGCGTTGGCACATACCAGGTGCCTTGCTTCAGCATCTGCGCGATCGCGGCGTCGTCCAGGTCAAGTCCGTGCTCGATGGAATCGCATCCGCCGTCGAGAGCCCGGTGCAGCCCGATTCCGCCGTAAGCGTGACACGCGACCTTCTTCCCCCAGCCGTGAGTCTCGTCCACAATCGCCCGCAGTTCCTCAACCGTGAGCGTCGGCTGGGAGACTAGCTCCCCGTTCTTTCCCACCCACGAGCGATGGGTCATATAGACCTTGATCCAGTCGGCGCCGTGGTCGAGCTGTTCGCGCGCGGCTTTGCGCGCTTCCACAGGGCCATCGACGATCTGTGCGCCTTTCGGCATCTCGAGCTCGGGCGCGTACCCTTCTAGCATGTAGCCGCCCGTCGTCGAGATGGCACGTGTAACAACCAGCAGTCTTGGCCCGGGAATGTATCCTCCCTCAATCGCCTGCTTGATGCCGACATCGCCATAGCCTGCGCCCTCGGTTTCCACGTCCCGCAGTGTGGTAAAGCCCTGCTCCAGCGCGCGCCGGGCCGAGACCGTGGCTCGTGCCGCGCGCATCGCCAAGGGCGCGGTCAGAATGTTGGCGTCGTAGCCGCCCTGCGCGGGATCTTCGCCCTGCAGGAAGATGTGCGTGTGCGAATCGATCAGTCCGGGAAGTACAGTCTCTTTCGAGAGATCGATCACCGCCGCACCGGCAGGGATCTTCGCATTCGCCGCGTCAGCGACGCTCTCGATGCGGTTGCCGCGAATGACAATTACCTGATCGCGCCGCGGCTTGTCGGACTTACCGTCGATGAGCGTGCCAGCACGAATGACAGTAACCTCCGCCGATGACGAATCAGAGTGTTGCGCGATTGCGCACGTGGCGAACGTAAGAGACAAGATCAAGAGTAGGTGTTTCATGCGATCTCCCAGAGCCATCTCCCCGAATTCACAGGATGGCCCATGCGCCGCTCCCGTGAGATGATTCGCGGAAGGAATTCTATACCCTTTGTGCGATCGCCTGGCTCGGCGGGATAGCAACAGCACGCCGGATCTAGGGAGGAGAAGTCTTGCAACTACGCGTTGCGGATATCCAGGATGTGGAAGCCATCGTCTCTGTGATCAACGCAGCATTTCGTCAGGCCGAAAGCTTTCTCATTGACCGTGATCGTATCGACATGGAGAAGGTGCGGGAATTACTACAGACGGGGATTTTTCTTGTTGCTGATGATCTGGGCTTTCTGCGCGGCTGCGTTTACGTCGAACTCCGGGGCGAGCGGTCCTACTTGGGTCTGCTGTCGGTCGATCCCCAACGCCAGAAATCCGGGCTTGGCTCGAAGCTGATGGATGCCGCCGAAGATTACTGCGCCAAGGCAGGCAGCCGTTTCATGGATTTGCAAATTGTGAATCTGCGTAAGGAATTGCCAGACTTCTACCATCGCCGGGGATACGTCGAAACTGGCGCTGCTCCCTTCACTCCCGGCTTGAACCCGAAGCTGCCTTGTCATTTCGTGAAAATGTCGAAGCCGTTGACCTGAACCCTAGCTACAATTCACGGCAACAGCGCGTCTGCCTCAATCTCCACTAGAATCTCTGGCGAGATCAGCGCGCTCACCTGCACCATCGACGTGGCCGGCCGAATGTCACGGAAAATCTCCCCATGCGCCTTCCCAACCTTTTTCCACTCCGCGATGTTCGTGACATACATGCGAGTGCGCACGACATCTTTCATGCCGGCGCCCGCTTTCTTGAGTGCGCTTTCGATGTTCTTCAGCGTCTGTACAGCCTGCGCATAAACGTCTCCCACGCCGACAATCTTCCCGTCCGGCCCAGTAGCTGTGGTCCCCGATACATGCACATACGACCCCGCCTTCACCGCACGAGAGTAACCCACGATTGGCTCCCATGCGGTCCCGCTTGCAATGTTCTCACGTTCCATCGATTCCTCCGTGACCGCTCATTCTACAGGTCAACCACATACCAGGACACCGAATTGGCAGCCGCTCGATCCGACTGCCAGCAGAATACAGCGAAATCCGCCTACGGCTCACTCACGAACCACCCATGTTCTAACGGATTACGCTCACAACTCGTTCGCGAGCCATTCATCTCTAACTGATTAGAAAAACGAATCATGTCGATAAACAAAAGTCACTTGCGTTTCAGCATCGAAGTAGGGTATCTACTCACGCAGGTGGCTGAAACTCCGTTGCGCCATGCGGAGTTCAGGGGGCTAAAAATGATTCCGGAATCGCATCCGCTGCAGGCGTTGTTTCAGGATCTAGTGGGACGACACTATGCCGAAGAAATTGGCATCCGCGATCCTCAGATCGTCGCCTACGTTTCTCATTTGCTGGCGGAGTTCTGCGAAGCCGACCAACTCTACAAGGTTCAAGACGCGCGCAATCGTCCGCTGGCAGACGTCGGCGAGATGCTGCTGGAGTCCGATCCGGTCTATGGTCCGGCGCCTTCGTTTGATCGGGAACGCCAGGTGCGCAAACACATCGGAGACTACACGCTGTTCTTCGCGGGAATGTTCCCCGAAAGCATCAATCATTCCCGCCTGCGCCGCCTGCGTCTGGAAAATTTCGTCGAGTGGGTGAAAGCCGGCAAAGAAAGCTACTACATCGTCTCCAAGTTCGAGCACTTCGAGTACGCCAAGGTCGCGCCCCTGTTTGCCAGTCTCTCCAAGAACTTTGAAGGATGCGTCTACGGCTTGAACATGGTGAAAAACGATCTGGAAGAGATGCAGCACCCCATCGTTCGCCGCACCGACGATCTGATCATGTAGCGCGGACGAGCCTTGTCCGTCCAGGAATCCGCCCGCTCAGACGCGCAGATCCCCTCCGCTACCCATGCGATAAAAACTCAGGGCCGCGCTGCCCTGAGCCAAGTGCCGAAACCTCCGCAGATGCCCAAATTCCTCGCCTGGGTCGAATTTCTTTTCGTGCTCGGCAATCACCACCGACATCGCCCACACCAATGACGAATCTGCCAACGCCCTCAGTGTTTTCGTGTAAGCATCCTGCATGCGGTACGGTGGATCGATGAACACCACGTCGGCCGCCACGTGTTGCCGCTCCATCCGCCAGAACGCCCGCGGCAATTCTTCCTGCAGGATCTTGAAGCCATCCACAATGCCCAGACTTTGCAGATTGCCACGGATCGCATCCGCCGCCGGAGCTGAGTGTTCCAAGAAATACACTTCTTTGGCTCCCCGGCTCAGGGCCTCGATGCCGACCGCTCCCGTTCCCGCGAACAGATCGAGCCAGATGCTGCCCTCGAGCGCGGCCGGATTCCCCGCCGTCAGCACGTTAAACAACGTCTCCCGCAGCCGGTCCGACGTGGGACGTACGTCCATCCCCCGCAACGAACGCAGCGGACGGCTTCGATATTTTCCAGCGATCACTCGCATGCCTCTGTACTCTTCGGTGCCGCAATCACTATATCCATCCATGTAGAATACAAGTAGCGAAGGCTTATGCGAAGCTGGTCCATACCGGTAGGACGTTTGTTTGGCGTGGACGTCCGCATCCACTTTACGTTCTTCGTCCTGCCCATGTTCATCTTCTGGACGGAGTTCGCCGCCCATCAGGGCACGGCTAACGGACCACGCGACCTGGCGCTGGTCGGTATCATTCTGGCTTGTGTAGCTGCTCATGAGTGCGGACACATGGTCGCCGCTCGCCGCGTCGGCCTGACCCCAAAGGCAGTGATCTTGCTTCCGCTCACCGGTGTCGCTCTCTACGACGAATCGCGTGTTGAAAAGTCGCAGCCTGCCCTGGTGTGGAGGCGCGACATTCGCCTTGCTCTGATCGGGCCGCTCGTCAGCCTCGCCCTGGCGTGCCTTGCAGCCGCCGCTGTAACTGCCTCTGGCCGCGGTGTTGAGCTTTGGAGGTGGCCTTTTCTCCAGGCCGCCAACTTGCCGCGCAGCCTGGTGTGGGCCAATCTTTATCTGGCGATTTTCAATCTCATGCCTGCTTACCCACTGGATGGCGGACGCATCCTGCGGGCATTCTTTGCCCGCACTCTCGACGCTTCCACCGCCACGCGGCGCGCCGTCTCCATCAGCAACGCCATCGCCATGGTCCTGATGATCGCAGGCCTGTTCAGCGATAGCTGGCTGACGATGGTCGGCGTCATCGTCTTCTCCGCCGCTCAACTGGAGGAGCGCGCCCTCGTCTTCCAGTCCGTGCTCGACAATGTCCGCCTCGAAGAAGTCATGCTCACCGACTTCGCCACGCTCTCCCCTGCCGACACTCTGGAGGATGCCCTGGAGAAAGCGGTCCATTCCCTGCAAGATGATTTTCCCGTGGTTCGCGGCAGCGATATGGTGGGAGTAATTTCGAAGCAGCGTATTCTCGATGCTCTGCGCGCCGAAGGAAACGGCTACGTCCAGGCGGTGATGAACAAGATTTTCGAAGTCTCCCTGCGCCAGGACTCTCTCGGCTCGGCCTTCCGCAAACTCACCGCCCGAAATTCCAGCATCATTCCCGTCGTCGAGGACCAGCGCCTGATCGGCATCGTCACTCTGCAGAACCTGATGCACTCCATGGCCCTGCTCGCCGAAAGCCGCAAACTGCGCCGCGACGAAGCCGAGTCGTAATACGTAGAGACAGCCGCCTCGGCTGTCCGGCCTGGGCGAAGCCCGGCCCGCGCGCCTGCCTTTGAGGGCGCAACGCTTCAGCCCGTCAATTCCACGCGCCTGAATACTCTCAGCATTTCTTCCTCCCATGGCGGTTGCAGGACATTGCGCTCCGCGAAATCCTGCGCCTGCGGATACTTCGTGTTTCGAATGCGCTCAGCAGCTTGTCCGAGATCGTAGAACGTGTGCCGAAGCTCAACATCAGGTCCAAGCAACACCCAATCGGCGCCGGCTCGTCCAAAAGGCATTCCCACACTGCCCGCATTCACAACTCGAGTCTTTCCTACCGTTCGATCAAACTGCATGTGGGTATGCCCGCAGACGACCACAGGCCCATTGAAGCCTTCAAAGACCGGCAATAGAACTTCTTCAGGCGTCAAGCGAGTGAAGCACTCATTTTCGTTTCGTGGTGTCGCGTGACAGAACAATACCTCGCCTAAACCGCCAATCTCGAGACGGACTGTTCTAGGCCAGTTGCGCAGCATCCGCGCGTGTTCGGGTGAAAGTTGCTGCGCCGTCCAGCGGACGACCTCTAGGGCCTGCTCCGGGAGAGCGTAGGCTTCTGTGCCCGCCAACGCCGCAAGGACCGCAACTTCGCCGTTTCCTTGAATGAATTGAATCGGAATCGTGAGATCGAAAAGATGTGTGAGTGTTTCAACGGGCATCGGCCCCGGAAGCACGTCGCCCCCGACGAAGATCAGGTCTACGCCGGCTGTATGAATAGCTTGGAGAACGGCTTCCAATGCGGGGAGATTTCCATGGATATCATAGATTGCCGCGACCCGCATCACGAACCTCCCACGATTAAGCCCGCGAAACGACCCCATCCCCTAGAACAGCTGCACCGCCTTCGCCTTCTGCACCGCTGGAATCGTCCGCAACTTCGCCAGCACTTCCTCGGGCACGCGTCCGTCCACGTGGACCACTGCAATCGCCTCCCGCGGCTGGTCGGACTCTTTCTGAACTTCCTTCTCGACGCCACGCCGTCCCAGAGAAAAATCGGCAATGTTGATCGACTCCTCCCCCAGAATCGTCCCCACTTTGCCAATTACGCCCGGCACGTCGCGGTTCCGCAGGTAAATCAGGCTGCGCTCCAGAGGCGCCTCCACGTCGATGCCATCCACATGCAGCAACCGCGGCGCGTCCCCGTGCAGCACCGCGCCCTTCACCATGTGCTCCTCGGTGGAAGTCTTCAGAAAGATGGACAGCACACTTCCCGCGCCTCCGGTCGATGCTTTCGCTTTGTGCGACTCCAGCACCCGCAGGCCTCTCTCGTCCGCAATCTTGGCCGCGTTCACCAGGTTCGCTTTTTCCTCCAGCGCCTGGTTCAGAATGCCCTTGATCGCCCCGTTGCGTATCAGCTCCGTCTTCCATTCCGCAATGTGACCGCTGTACCGGATCGAAATCTCTTCGATGCTCCCTTCAGAAACCTGCGACAGAAACGCCCCCATACGCTCCGCCAGCACGATGTAGGGCTGCATCGTCGCATACTCCTCCGCCGAGACCGACGGCACATTCACCGCATTCTGAATCACTCCGTGTTTCAAGTACTCCTTCACCTGTTGTGCAATCTGCACGCCCACGGCCTCCTGCGCCTCGAACGTCGATCCTCCCACATGCGGCGTGAGCAAAACATTTTCCAGCCCCAGCAGCGGCGTGTTCTTCGGAGGCTCTTCCGCAAAAACATCGAGGGCAGCCGCCGCAACGTGCTTCGTCTTCAGCGCCTGCGCCAGATCCGCCTCGTTCACCAGTTCGCCGCGCGCGCAATTCACCAGCCGGACCCCCTTCTTCATTTTCGCGATCGATACCTGATTGATCATCCCCGTGGTCTGCGGCGTCAGCCCGACGTGCAACGTGATGTAGTCCGCCGCGGCATACAACTCGTCGAGCCCCGCCAGCCGGATTCCCTGTTCCTTCGCGACCCCCACCGATACAAATGGATCATGCCCCACCAACTCCATGCCGAATCCCCGCGCCCGCCGCGCTACCTCCATGCCGACCCGTCCCAACCCGATAATGCCCAGCGTCTTCGCTCGCAGCTCCGTTCCCTGTAGGGATTTCTTCTCCCACTTGCCCGCGTGCATGAGCGCGTCGGCACGGCATAGATGACGAGCCATCGCCAGCATCATCCCCAGCGTCTGCTCCGCCACCGCGACCGCATTGGCGCCCGGTGTGTTCATCACCGCGATCCCTTTGTGAGTTGCCGCTTCGAGATCGATATTGTCCACGCCCACGCCCGCGCGCCCGATCACGCGCAGCTTTTTCGCATGCTCCAAAAGCTTAGCGTCGGCTTGCACCGCCGAGCGGACTATGAGCGCATCCGCAGTCTCCAGGTGTTCCTCCAACTTGCCCTCAAGCTGATCTGCCGTAAGGACAGTCCAGCCCGGCTCTTGCAGCTGCGCCACCGCTGATGCTGAGATTTTTTCCGCTACGATGATTTTCACGAATGATTTCCTTTGAATGAGGATCCTGTTTCAGAAATCCGCTTATAACCTGATGACCGGAAATTGACCGGAAAATGACACGCCTCTGACACCTCTGCCCCTCGGACTTTCTAGACTCTTTCTCACTGGGCCCTGCCCCTTGGAGGACACTATGAAGAAGTCTCAGACACTGCAACCCGTCAAAATAACATTGCTCGCGGCACTGATCGGGATAACCCTTGGGTGCGGCTACAGCGCCAAGACCACTCCGGCCGTTGCTGGAACCGCTCCCACCATCACGCAACTCGCTCCAGCCAGCGCGACCGCGGGCGGCGCGGCCTTCGCCCTGACCGTCAACGGAACCAACTTTGGCTCGAAGGCGGTCGTGAACTGGAATGGCGTGGCTCAAACTACCACGGTTGTGAGCGGCAATCAGCTCACCATGGCGGTTCCGGCTGCGGCCATCGCGACCTCCGGCACCATCACAGTCACCGTGACCAACCCCGCCATCCCGGGTACAGGCTTGTACGGAAGCGGTGGGACGATGGCCGCGACCTCGAGCCCCATGAACTTCATGGTCAACTAGAGTTCGGGGCAGCCCTCAGGCGCCGACCAGTTGTCGCTTCCCGGCTTGGGTGCGGGCATAGACTTCCTGCGCTGCCCGCACCGCAGCGCCATATTCCACCGGCCGGTCGCTGACCCGCGCCAGCACATGTTCGAGCGCGCCCAGAATCCCGATCGTATCGAGATAGTCGTAGTACCCGATGTGCGCGATGCGGAACAGCTTGCCCTTCATCTCACCCTGTCCATTGGCCACTACTGCGTCAAAGGCTTCGCGAAACTCCTTCACAATCTTGCTCGAGTCGGTTCCGTCCGGCGCGCAGATCGCGGTTAGCGCAGCCGCCGGCGAAGACGCATACAACTTCAATCCCAGAGCCTTCGCTCCTGCCCGCGTCATCTCCGCACAAAGTTCGGCATTGTTTACGAGCTCTTCCCGCCCGGTGGACAGCTCTCCGTTGCCCATGCCGCGCACGAACTCAAGCGCTGCTCCCAACGCTGCGAACAAAGATGTCGCTGGCGTATAGGCCGACTCGCCCTTCGCCGCCGACTTCCGCTCCTTGCGCAGATCAAAGTAATACCGCGGCGAGGTGGTCGTATCCATGCGTTTCCACGCCCGCTCGCTGACCGCGCAGTATGCCAGCCCGGGAGGAATCATCAGCGCCTTCTGCGATCCGCCAATAATCATATCGACGCCCCAGCCATCGACATTGAGATGAGTCGTGCCCAGCCCCGTGATCGCATCCACCACCAGCAGCGTTCCGTCGCCCTGCGCCCGCACAATCTTCGCGATGCCTTCCACGTCATGCCGCGCTCCCGTGGAACTCTCGGTCGCCTGCACAAACACCGCGCGCACATCGGAAGTCACTCGCGCCCGAATGTCGTCCAGCGAAAACGTCTCGCCATACGGAACACTGAGCACGTCCACGTGGCAGCCGAACGCCTTGGCCAGCCCCGTCCAGCGCTCGCCAAACTTCCCGGCAGTCAATACCAGCACCTTGTCGCCCGGGGACGTCAGGTTCGACACCGACGCCTCCATCACGCCCGTGCCCGAACAGGCCAGCACCAGGACATCGTTCTGCGTGCCGATGAATTCCTTCATGTCGGCCAGCACGCGCTGAAACAGCGCCTGAAAGTCGGCCGTCCGATGATGCGCCGTAAACGAAGCCATGGCCGTCTGCGCCGCCGGCAACAACGGCGTTGGCCCGGGAGTAAAAAGACGGTTCTTGTGCAACATAGTCAGAATCCTCAATAAGTATTGATAGTCCTTAAGTCTACCGGAACCGCGCCATTGCAGCACGCATTCGCCCGCCAATCTTCTAGCGCGAATTCCAGTTCCGTGCCGTGACCCGCGTCACAGAGATCGAAGGTGGAAGAGCGGCCGTTTAGGGCCGCGCTAGCGGTAAGGGATCTATCGGGCTTCAGCCCATGGGGTGAGCGGCGCTCACGTTCTATAATCCCCTCATGAGCCTCACCGAACAGATCCAGAAAGACATCGTCACAGCCATGAAGGCGAAGGACGAAGCGCGCCTCTCCGCCCTGCGTATGGTCAAGAGTGCATTGCACCTGCGCCAGGTCGAAAAGATGGCCCCGCTCGACGAAAAAGAATCCCAGGCCGTGCTGGCCACGCTGATCAAACAGCGCAAGGAATCCGTCGAGCAGTTCACCAAGGGCGGACGCCAGGAAATGGCCGACAAAGAAGCCGCCGAAATCGTCCTCATCGAAACCTACCTCCCCAAAGCCGCTGGAGAAGTGGAAATAGTCGCCGGAGTGAAAGCCGCAATCGCCGAAATGGGCTCCCCCACCATGAAAGAAATGGGCACAGTCATGAAGAACGCCATGGCGAGATTCAACGCCGCCGGCATGCGCGTCGACGGCAAAATGGTCAGTGAAATCGTGAAGCGGGAGCTAGCAGCGAAGTAGCCGCCCGAGTGACTATGTGGGGACAGCCGCCTTCGGCTGTCCGTCGAGCGCAGCTCGACAATGGCTCAGCTCACTTTGGTGCGGGTTCTCCTTCCAGCCGCGCCGCAAACTCCGGACTGTAGCTCTTGATCGAGCCCGCAAAATTATCTTTCATCTCATCGCGACTATCCGCAGGCCACAGATTCAGATCAGCCATCGCTTGGTCGTACTGGCGACAGAGAACCCGCTGCAAGGCACGCGACAGCAGCGCACTTACCACGTCATCAAATTCGAAGTTCCCCTCGCCTCCAAACTTTTTCGCTGACTGCAGCTTCTTCAGATTCTCTGGAGTAAGTGCGCGATTCCAATCGTCAGCTTCGCGAGTCGTTGCGAAAATCTCGCTACAAAGGTCAGGCGTCGCATCCTCGAGCTTGCCGGCCTTCACTCGGTACACCCGCTCGGCGTATGGTCGGCCCATGCCAGACGTGTACTCGGTCGTCCCTCCGACAAGTTCCCAGATAACCATCTTCCCATCTTTGTCTTTGTGAAAATTGACCGCGGCACCCTGGCCAACGTCGAAAAGCTTGTGAGGTTTCGGGGCAAGCGCCACCACGCTATAGATCCAGCAGCAATGCGCTCCTCCCGCGTTATCGGTCTGGAAGACCACTTCTCCCTGGCCGTCGCCGTCAAAGTCCATCCCGGTAAGGTCCTCGTCGAAGATGACGCCGAACCCCGTCGTGCGGAACAGGACTCTTCCCCCTTGGTTGTAGATGGCTGCTGTGCATTGGTCCTCGCCCGCCCCCGTCGCATTCCGGGCGGGCCCCAGCGCGATCTCGTAACCGTCCCAGAGTTTCTTTTTGTACGATTCGGTGGTTGGGGGATAGGCACGGCAAGCGATGTCACCAACTCCCTGTGCAAAGGCCGATACCGCGGATGCTAGGAACAACAGGAATGAGAGTGCCCGTTTCATACAGAAAAGGCTAGGTCAATGTGCGCCGCGAGACAACATTACTTCCGACTCACTTACTCCTCTGCAACTCCCGATAAGCCTCGCTCTTGGAAACTCCCCGCTCCTTCGCTACTTTCTTCAGCGCGGCCTTCTCGTCCACTTTCTCTTCCACCATTATTTGCTCCACCCGCTGCCGCACACTCACCCGCGAAGCCACCGCAGCCTGCACCCCCGCCTCCTCGGCCTTCCCGATCAGCAGCGTGATCTCACCCTTCACCGCTTCGCGCACCTTCAAATTCTCCAGCACTTCATCCGCGCGCCCGCGCAGAAATTCCTCATGCAGCTTGGTCACCTCGCGCGCCACCACCACGTGCCGGGCTTCTCCCAGAACCTCGACCACATCCTCTAGCGCCTCAACAATCCGGTGCGGAGCCTCATAAAAAACCAGCGTTCGCGGAGAACTCCTCACCGCCTCCAGCGCCGCCCGCCGCTCTCCGCGCTTGGCCGGAAGAAATCCGCTGAAGCGAAAGGAATCCGTGAGCAGCCCGCTCGCCACCAGCGCCGCCAGAAATGCCGACGCACCCGGAATCGGCACCACCGGCACACGATGCCGGATGGCCAGTGAAATCAGCCGGTACCCCGGATCAGAAATCCCCGGCATGCCCGCGTCGGTCACGAGCGCGACGCTCGCCCCCTCCTGTATCTCCTTGACCAGTTCCGCCGACTTCGTCATCTCGTTGTGCTCGTGATAACTGGTCGTGCGGGTCCCGATGGCATAGTGATTGAGCAGCTTCTGCGTCTGGCGCGTGTCTTCGCACGCAATCACGTCCACTTCCTTCAACACGCGCAATGCCCGCAATGTGATGTCTTCGAGATTCCCGATCGGCGTCCCCACTAGATAAAGCGCCGGCCCCGCGGCATGGGAGGATTCTTCCGCGACGGCGGTCTGGTCGGAATCGTGGCCAAAGTCCCTCATGGGCGGAGTCTATCACCGTCGCTACCGTAACTCCGATGCCGAGTTGGCCGTTATGCTGGTGTTCGACTCTCAACTCCGTGCAAAGGTTTGTCATCCCGACCGGAGCGAAGCGAGCACAATGGAGGGACCTGCTTTCTCAGTGGGCCATCGGCCACTGAAGCTTCATTAGTGCTGGCTTAGTGATGCATACGTTCGCCTTCTGGAGGCCCGCCCCATGACCGCCAACGACTTCCGCAAAATTGCCCTCTCTCTTCCCGAGACCGAAGAGCGCTCCCACATGAACCACCCCGACTTCCGCGTAGCCGGAAAGATTTTCGCCACCCTCGGATACCCCGATAAATCCCGCGGCATGGTCAAGCTCACGCCCGAGCAGCAACACTACTTCTCGAAGGATGAACCAGAAGTTTTTATCCCCATCAACGGTGTCTGGGGACGCCGTGGTGCCACCAGCGTCCACCTGAAAGCTGCTAATAAGGAGATCTTGCGCAAGGCGATCGAAGCCGCGTGGCGCAACACGGCCCCCAAACGTCTGTTGACGAAGGCCAACGAAAAAACCTAGCAGCCATCAGCGGATGAGGACTGGCCCGTGAATTTTCAGCCTCAAGACAAAGCCAATCGACATATAATGGCGCCGCCTGAAAACAAAATGGGATAGATCCAATGACCCAGATCGCCGTATCTCGATATCTGTGTTCCGCGCTGTTCGCCATCGCCTGGTCGTTCACGGCCCTGTCGGCGTCCGCCCAAGCGTCTCCACCAATGACCCCAGTGGGCAATTGCCACCCGGTTAGCGAACGCACCGCAGAGGTGGGTTGCTGGATCATCGCCAATCAGCCCCTCGGGCAACTGCCCGACTCCCCGATCTTCTGGCACCTCGACGTCTATCCGACACGCTCGGAGGCGGAGGCAGCAAAAGGACCTCTGGGGACTGTCGTTGAGTCGCTGGGAAAGACCTGGCTCCTGACGCTGCAGAAAGCGGGATGGCGTCCCGTGAAAGGCGAACACATCGCCGAAATCGGTCCGCTTCCGGTGATCGCGGGCGAAAAATATTCTGCGCAATACATGGAAGCGATTCTGACCCCGGGCATGACATCCGCCATCCATACTCACGCAGGTCCGGAAGCCTGGTACACCGTGGCTGGAGAAACCTGCCTCGAAACTCCGGACGGCAAGTTCGTTGGGCGTGCCGGAGGCCCGCCCGTGATCGTTCCCGGGGGGCCGCCGATGCTCCTCACCGCGACCGGAACCGAACAACGGCGCGCCCTGGTACTCGTTCTACACCAGTCCTCGCAGCCTCCAACTACCATCGTGCACGATTGGACGCCGAAAGGTCTGTGTAAGAACTGAGATTTGGACCCCGAGAGCCTGATGTTCGCCAAGCCCGGCTCGGTGACGCCAATCAAGAAATGATCTAGAATCAGGCAGCAGTCAAGTTTCCGCGACTGTCAGCTAATCTCTTCTCATGCCCCTTTACGAATACGAATGCAAGAAGTGCGGCCACCGCTTCGAAAAAATCCAGTTGTACTCCGACAAGATGGTCAAGAAGTGCCCCGAGTGCGGCGGCCTGGTCGAGCAGATGATCTCCGCCCCCGCCGTCCAATTCAAGGGCACCGGCTGGTACGTCACCGACTACGCCAAGAAGTCAACGTCCCCGGGATCGTCCGGCAGCGGAGATTCCTCTTCGAAGGATAAGAAGGACGACAAATCCAAGTCGGATAGCGGTTCGAAGGAAAGCTCGTTCAAAGACAACGTATCGAAAGAAAGCTCATCGAAGGAAGGCTCCTCTAAAGAGGGCTCGTCCAAGAACAGCCCGTCTAAGGAAAGTCCGCGCAAAGGTTCAGGCCGGCACAAATAAAGCGGCTCCGATTTCGCCGAAGCCGCCAGTATAGTCTCGCCTGCATTCACAACTAGCCGCTAATCACGGCCTCACTTCAGCTCCCGCTCAAAGTGATCCACAATCATCGTGAACAGATGCACCCGCGCGTCTTTCCCCGCGATACTGTGTGTCTTGTTGGGATAGATCATCAGCCGGAACTGTTTTCCCGCCTTGATCAAAGCATCAATCATCTGAATGCTGTTCTGAAAATGCACGTTATCGTCGCTGGTGCCGTGGACCAGCAGCAGCGCGCCATGTAACTTGTCCGCGGCCTGCGCCACGTCCGACTGTTCGTATCCCGCCTTGCTGTCCTTCAGCAGGCCAAAGTAGCGCTCCATGTAGATGGAATCGTAGTTGCGAGCATCGGTCACCGGAGCCACCGCCACGCCGGCGCGAAAGCGCTCCGAATGCGTCATCGCATAGAGCGTCATCGATCCGCCGTTCGACCAGCCCCAGATAGCCATCCGATCTTTGTCGAGCTGCGGATACTGCGCGAACAACTGATCCAGCGCGGTCAGCTGATCCTTCAACTCAATGGCGCCAAACTCATGCCGGATCGCCGTCTGGAACTTGCGATCGCGCCCCGGCGTCCCACGATTATCCACCGCAAAGATGGCAAAGCCCTTGCGCGACAGAATTTCGTCGAACGGATCGGGCGATCCCTTCCTCACCATCTGCGCCGCCGGACCTCCATAGATGTTCACAATCAGCGGAATCTTACTGCTGGCCGCGGCATCCGGGGGAAGGAGCAACCGTCCATAAAGCGTCGTCCCATCATCCGCTTTGAACTCCAAATACTTCGGCGCCCGCAGCCCATATTCGGCGATCGCGTTCCGCGCCTGCCAGACTGGTTTGCACGCTCCTCCCACGGCGCAGAGCGAAATCGTCGTCGCCGTCTGCGGACCAAAAAACGTGTGGGTATAGTGCTTCCCATCGTCGCTGAAATTTCCAAAATGCTCGCCCTCCTCGGTCGTCAGCGCCTTGGACCCCGATCCATCCAGCTGCACCGAAAAAATGTGCGTCTGCCGCGGATCATCCTTATTCGCCGAGAAAAACACCGTGCCCGTAGCCTCGTTGACGCCGTCGATACCGAGTACCTCGTAATCGCCTTTGTCCAGTTCGCGCTCCAGTTTCGCGTCCGCGGCCATTGGGTTCTGCTTGTCGAAACTATAGAGATAGATGTGCGTGTTGCCGTCGCGCCAGCTCCGCCAGAGAAAGCCGCCGCTGTTTTTCAGAAAAGGAATCTCAATCCTCTCAAAGTCCATCCACGAGTCGGGCGTTGTCTCAGTAAACACCATTCTCGACTTGCCGGTCTTTGCGTCGATGAAGAACAACTCCATCTTGTCTTGCGTCCGGTTCACCCGCGCGGCCCAAATCACTCCCTCTTTGACCCAACCAAAGCGCGGAATATACGATTCCTCATCGCTGGTCAGCGAGATCCAGCGCACCTTGCCCTTGTCAGCGTCTACTACCCCAAGCTTTACCACCGGATTCGGATCGCCCACCTTGGGATATTTCTCGTTCTCCACATTCGGATGCGTCGGTATCCAATCCGTGATGGGATAGATCGGCACCTTGCTCTCGTCCATGTGCAGGAACACGATCTGCTTGCTCTCGGGCGACCAGAAATAGTTGCTGCGCACGCCCAGTTCTTCCGCGTACACCCAGTCAATATCGCCGTTGAACAGGTTGTCTCCGGTGTCTTTCGTCAGCTGCTTCTCATCCTTGCCACTCACCGGACGAACATACAGATTGTGCTTGCGCACATAAGCCACATGCCCGCCATCGGGCGAGAACTTAGGATCTCCGCTAGGATCGGACGCGGACGTAAACTGCACCGCAGTCTCGCTCCCTAAGTCGTAGAGCCATAGTTGTCCCTGCGAATCGAAAATCAAATGCTTCGAATCCGGCGCCCACAAATAAGCCGCCACGTGAAAGCGCGTCCGCCGCTCCTTCTCCCGCTCGTTCTTCACCTTATTCACGTCCGGGTCCAGCGACGCCAGCTTCGCCGCGCTGACCAGCACTTTCTTCTCGCCACTAGACGTGTCCACATACCACAACTCACCCTTCTCTCCCTTTTCATCGCGTTGCACAAACGTGAGCTTAGTCCCGTCCGGACTCCACTCCACCGTCTCGGGCGCGCGCCCCGTCAGTCCTCCCGGCTGATACATCGTTTCAACCGTGAGCGGCTTGGTGGGCGCAGTCTGCGCCCCCGCCCGCCTGGAGGCGGCGACGCCGAAGATGAGTGCAACCACGGCAAACCAGGAGACGAAACAAATCTGCCTTTTCAAGAAGCGACCTCACAGGTAAGAAATAACAGCGGATTCCCAACGCGTGAACGAACGAGTGTACACTGCCCAGCCTTTTGGCGCACCGGTCCGCCCTCCAGACTAGTGGCGCAGTTTGACTCGCCCACAGCTGTTTTTCTTGGCGCAACTCGCGAGTCTTAGCGCTTTTTGCGGTTATGTTCTTTAAAATGCTATCTGCGGAAAGAATATCCAAGAACCAACCATCTCCGCCTCCTAAGATATCCGCCCAAGCCCCCCAAAGCCCTCCCCACCACATGCTAGAATCAATACATTCAATGCTTCCTGACATCGAAAACCTGCTGCGCCTGCAAGACACCGACAAGGAAATCCGCCGTCTGCAGGACGAGGTCGCCGAATTTCCCAAGCGCGTCGCCGTCATCGAGCAGAAATTGGCAGGCACGAAAGCGCAACTCGAAAAGGCCCAGGCCGCCGTCAAGGCCGACGAAGCCGCCCGCCGCAAGTACGAAACCGCCATCTCCGACCTCCGCGGCAAAATTTCCAAGTACCGCGATCAATCCCTCGACGTCAAGACCAACGACCAGTACAAGGCTCTCCTCCACGAGATCCAGTTTGCCGAAAAAGAAATTGCGGCCAACGAAGACAAGATTCTTGAGATGATGGTCAACGCCGACGCGCGCGACAAGGAAGTCAAGGCCGCGCAAGCCGAGCTGAAAACCGAAACCGCCGAAATCGAAAAAGAAAAAGAAGAAGCCCGCCAGCTTACGGCCAAGGACGAAAAGCTACTCGCGGAATGGCGCGCCCAGCGCGATCAGATTCGCACCGGCATTAACGACGACCTGCTCCGGCATTACGAGCGGGTGTCAAAGTTTCGTGGTAGCGGCATCTCCGAAGTCCGGGATCAGAAGTGTATGGCGTGCCGCGTCATGCTCCGGCCGCAGACCTACAACGAAGTACGTTCCGGCCAGCAGACCATCGTTTGCGACTCCTGCCAGCGCATCCTTTATTTCAATCCCGCCGACGAACTGGCCGATCAAAAGCCTTCGACCACCCGCCCCAAACGCCATCATCCCAAAATCGACGCTTCCCAAGCCTGGTACTACCGCTCGGAATTCGGGGGGATCGGCGAAGTATTTCTCTGCCTGACCAACGCCCACGGCCAGGCCAGCCGCCGCGTTTACGACGTCCACACCGGACGCCTCATCGGCGACATCCTCATCCGCGAAGGCGATTATCGCCAGGCCTTCCCCGAAGACATTACCGACGCCATGCGCCTGAACGGCGGCTGGACCGAAAACGAACTCGATGCCTTCGGCACCGAGCTCCCTATGGTCGCCCTCGACACCCTGCGATCCGATCTCGATCTGGCCCGCCACGAAGCCGCCACCCGCTCACACTCCAAGCCCCACGTCCCCGCAGCTCCCACCGAACAAGCCGCCAGCTAAACGTTCTATGTAGGGACAGCCGCCTCGGCTGTCCAGGTTTTGTGTGGTACCGGGTCGGAGCCTGTCCCGAGCAAAGCCGAAGGAACCCGGTCGTCCGAGCGCAGCTCGACCCTGCCTGCAGCACCCATGACCTCTACGATTAAGATGGCTGTATGCCAAAAACTTCTGCTCCCTCGACTCTTCCAATGGTCAAGGTTTCCCCCCGCGGCGCCACCCGCCTGAAAACCGGCCACTTCTGGGTCTACCGCTCCGATATCGTCTCCGCCGACGCTGTTCTTCCTGGCTCCCTGGTCCGCGTCTCCGACCATCGTGGCAAGCCGCTCGGCACCGCGCTCTACTCCAGTTCGTCGCAGATCGCCATCCGCATGATCTCCCCCGAACTTGTCGCGGATTTCCCCGCTCTGCTTCGCCAGCGCATTGCCGATGCCATCGCCTACCGCGATCTTCTCGTCCGCGACACCGAGGCCTACCGCGTGATCTTCAGCGAAGCCGATTTCCTCCCCGGTCTCATCGTCGACCGTTACGGCGACATTCTCTCCCTGCAAATCCTCACCCAGGCCATGGATGCCGACGTCGTGCGCCATACAATCCTCGCCGAACTGATCGCCCGTCTCCACCCAGCTTCCGTCATCGAGCGTGTCGAACCACGCGTCCGCGAGCTCGAAACTCTTCCGCTTCGCGCGTCGGGTCTGCTGCAGGGGGAAAAGTCCGCCACCACCTTCACCATGAACGCGGTTCAGTTCCGCTACGACGCCCTCGAAGGCCAGAAAACCGGAGCCTTCCTCGACCAGCGCGAGAACTACGCGGCCTCCGCCCAGTACGCCAAGGGAGAGGCCCTCGACGTCTTCTGCTATCACGGAGGCTTCGCCCTCCACCTCGCCCCGCACTGCTCGCGCGTCACCGGCGTGGATAGCTCGCGTCCCGCCCTCGAAGTCGCCGACCAGAACGCCGCGCTCAACCATCGTGATATCGAATGGATCGAGGCTAATGCCTTCGACCTGCTCAAGGACTACTCTTCTTCCGATCGGCGCTACGACACCATCGTTCTCGATCCGCCTGCATTCGCCAAGACCAAGCGCGATCTCGATGCCGCTCTACGCGGCTACAAGGAACTCAATCTTCGCGCCTTGAAGATGCTCCGTCCCGGCGGAATCCTCGTCACCTGCTCCTGTTCTTATCACGTCAGTCAGTCCAACTTCCTCGAGATGCTCGCCGATGCCGCCCTGGACGCCCGCCGAACCCTTCGCCTAATCGAGGTCCGGGGACAGGCAAAAGACCATCCCGTCCTCCTGAACGTCTCCGAGACGGCATATTTGAAGTGCGTTATTGCCTCCGTAAGCTATTGAAAAATAGACTAAAATATACATTGACAATTAGGCACTCAATTTTTATGCTTCTTATACGCTAACTATGCATCTAACGAAGTGACCGCAGCCTTAAGGCAGTTTCTGAGGCCGGTCTCAACCCATTGAATCGCCAAATTCTTAAGGAGGATTTAACCATGACCGTACTTACCCGTTTTGAACCGTTCCGTGAGCTGTCTACCCTGCAGGACCGCATGAACCGCTTGTTCCGCGCGTCCTTCGATGACGCAGGCCGGGACGAGTCCTTGACCACATCGAGCTTCGCCCCCGCCGTTGACGTCTACGAAGACGAGCACAAGGTCACCCTCAAGATCGAAGTGCCCGGAATCGACGAGAAAGACATCGACGTCCGCGTGGAGAACAACACTCTTACCGTGCACGGCGAGCGCAAGATCGAAAAAGAAGAAAAAGAAGAGAACTATCGCCGCGTAGAGCGCCAGTACGGCAGCTTCACCCGCACCTTCACCCTACCCACCACCGTAGACACCGACAACGTTGCGGCGACCTACGACAAGGGCGTGCTGAAGGTCAATCTGCCCAAAAAGGCCGAAGCCAAACCCAAGCAGATCAAAGTAAACGTAGGCTCCGAAAAATCCATCGAAGCCAAGACCCCAGAAAGCAAAGGCCCCAGCAAAGCCGCATAAGTAGTGCAAGAGCGCCGCGTTAGAGGCCGGAACAATGCGGGCTTTAGCCCCTGAGGTTTACGGGAGGCGGCAAATGTCACCGCCTCCCCAATTTTTTAGTCGGAGAAATTTCGTAATTGAAGAATTTGCAACCCGCGCAACCCTTTGACGGTCAAATTACTCAATTACTAAATTTCCCAATTACTAAATTGAGGATCCCATGCCCATCCGTTGGGACAAATTCACCGTCAAAGCGCAGGAAGCCGTCCAGCGCGCGAACGAACTCGCCTCCGAGCACGGCAATCCCGAACTGCAGCCGCTCCACCTTCTCGCCGCCCTGCTCGAAGACAAGGAGGGCATCGTCCCGCCCGTGCTCGAAAAGATCGGCATCGGTCCGCAAGCCGTGCTCAGCGAGGTCTATCGCGAACTCGAAAAGCTGCCCAAGGTTTCTGGAAGCGCCGCCCAGGCCACGCTCTCGAACGAAGTCAACAAGTTGCTCGAGCAGGCCTTCAAAGAAGCCTCCAACTTCAAGGACGAATACGTTTCCACCGAGCACCTGCTGCTGGCCATCACGCACCTGAAGCGGGATGTCGCGCAGCAGATCCTAGCGCGCTCACGGCGCGACCTACGATGCGATTCTGAAGGCGCTCACCGTCGTCCGCGGCTCGCAAAAAGTCACCGACCAGAATCCCGAAGCCAAGTACCAGGCCCTGGAGCGTTACGCCCGCGACCTCACCGAGCAGGCCCGGCGCGGCAAGCTCGATCCCGTCATCGGACGCGATGAAGAAATCCGCCGCGTCGTCCAGGTTCTCTCGCGCCGCACCAAAAACAATCCCGTTCTTATCGGCGAACCCGGCGTCGGCAAGACCGCTATCGTCGAAGGCTTGGCCCAAAGAATCATCTCCGGCGACGTGCCCGAAGCGCTGAAGAACAAGCGCGTAGTTGGGCTCGATCTCGGGGCCATGCTGGCCGGCGCAAAATATCGCGGCGAGTTCGAAGACCGCCTCAAAGCCGTCCTCAAGGAAATCGAAGACTCACAGGGTCAGATCGTTCTCTTCATCGATGAGCTACACACGCTGGTCGGCGCCGGAGCTGCCGAAGGCGCCATCGACGCCTCCAACATGCTGAAGCCCGCGCTCGCCCGCGGAGAACTGCGCGCCATTGGCGCCACCACGCTCAACGAATACCGCAAGTACATCGAAAAAGACGCTGCCCTCGAGCGCCGCTTCCAGATCGTTTTCGTCGGCGAACCCAACGTGGAAGACACTATCTCCATCCTTCGCGGTCTGAAGGAGAAGTACGAAGTGCATCATGGCGTGCGCATCAAAGATTCGGCCATCGTCGCGGCGGCCACGCTTTCGCACCGCTACATCACCGACCGCTTTCTGCCTGACAAGGCGATCGACCTGATCGACGAAGCCGCGGCCTCGCTGCGCATCCAGATCGATTCGCTGCCTACCGACATCGATCAGCTCGAGCGCAAAGCCACGCAGCTGGAAATCGAAAAACAGGCGCTCAAGAAAGAAGATGATCCGACTTCCCGCGAGCGTCTTGCTATCATCGAAAAGGAACTCGCCGAAATTCGCGAGAAATCTAACACGCTCAAGGCCAGCTGGAAAAAAGAAAAAGATCTGATCGCTCGCGTGCGCGCCCTCAAAGAGCAGATCGAAAAACTGAAAGCCGAAGAGCAGATGGAAGAGCGTAAAGGTAACCTGCAGCGCGTCGCCGAAATCCGCTACAGCCTGATTCGTCAGGCCGAAGAAGAGCTAGCCAAACTCAGCCAAAAGATGGAGAGCCAGGGCGGCAAGCGCATGCTCAAAGAGGAAGTCGACGAAGAAGACGTTGCGCGCATCGTCTCCAAGTGGACCGGAATCCCGGTCTCGAAAATGCTCGAAGGCGAAGTCAAAAAGCTGGTTACCATGGAAGAGCGTCTGCGCCAGCGCGTCGTCGGCCAAGACCCGGCGCTAGAGCGCGTGGCCAATGCGATTCGCCGTTCCCGCGCCGGACTCAGCGATCCCAAGCGTCCCATCGGCTCGTTCATCTTCCTCGGCCCAACTGGAGTTGGCAAAACAGAACTCGCGCGCGCCCTTGCCGAATTTCTTTTCGATGACGAGCACGCTTTGCTGCGCATCGACATGTCCGAGTACATGGAAAAGCACTCGGTCGCGCGCCTGATCGGCGCGCCTCCGGGCTATGTCGGCTACGAAGAAGGCGGGCAGCTCACCGAGCAAGTTCGTCGGCGTCCGTATGCGGTCGTGCTCTTTGACGAAATCGAAAAGGCGCATCCCGATGTCTTCAACATTCTCTTGCAGATCATGGACGATGGCCGATTGACCGACGGCAAAGGCCGCGTCGTCGACTTCAAGAATACGATCATCATCATGACCTCGAACATCGGCTCCAGCTATTTGCAAGCCGACAACGTGCGTACGCCGGAAGAGTTTGAGAAGGCCAGCGAGCAGGTACAGAGCCTGCTACACACGCATTTCAAGCCCGAGTTCCTGAACCGCGTCGATGACATCATCGTCTTCCGCCCGCTGGGCAAGGAACAGCTGGTCCGCATCATCGAGTTGCGCCTGGAAGACGTTCGCCGCTTGCTCGCCGATCGCAAGATTTCACTGGAGTTAACGGATCCGGCGAAAGATCTGCTCTTTACGCAGGGCTACGACCCAAACTTCGGCGCGCGTCCGTTGAACCGGGCCATCCAAAAGCTGGTGCAGGATCCGCTGGCTCTTAAGATCCTGGACGGCGAAGTCCTTCACGGCGATCACGTAATCGTCGACGCCGATAAGAAAGCCGGCAAGATGAAGTTCGAGGTGAGCAAGCGCGTAGGCGAGAAAGAACCAGCCAAGACAAAACGATAACGCCGGTTCAAGTAATGCTCACGTAGCGACAGCCGTCCTTCGGCTTCACTCAGGGAACGCTCTCAGCTGTCGTCAGAGCGAAGTTCGACCGCACCACTTCACTTCGATTTGAAGCTCTCAATCACTGCAGGCGATTGAGCTAGATACCACGCTGCTGCAGCGCGCAGAGCAATCTGCAGTCCCTCCCAAAGCAAAGGCACGCCTAATTCCGCTGCCGAAATCTTCGGCACAAGCCAAGCAATGCCCAAGATCATCGCAACCACCGTAGCCAAGCGCGCCCAATTGTGCAGGCGAAACAGTCCCCAACCGACGAGCGCCCAACCAGATCCAACGAGCAGCGCCATATAGGGTCCAGCGAGTTCGAGTCCATACATGAGCTGGGATGCGCTCATCAGGGAGATCGCGTTGGGCGCGAACAGCTTCACAACACCGATGATCCAGAGATAAATCGCGGCCAGAAAGAAAAAGACAGAGATGGCAGTCACAACTGCTGGTCGCTGCATGGGGAACAGATTAAAGCAAACCCTTTAACCACCAAGGACACAGATTCTCACAGAGTATTCCTCAGTGTTTCCCTGTGTCCTGTGGGTTAGCTCCTTACGCCAGGTCGAAGAGCAGCACTTCCGCATCGTCTGTGCCTTTGATGCTCAGCTTCTTCTCGTCGCTGATGGCTGCGCCGTCGCCTTGTGCCAGCTTCTTTCCGTTCAGTTCGATTGCGCCGCGGGCGACCTGAAGCCAACCGTGACGTCCGGCGGCGAACTCGTGCGCGACTTCTTCACCAGGCTTCAGCAGCGTCACGTAGAGCTTCGCATCCTGATTGATCTTCACCGATCCATCGCTCGCATCTCGCGACGCGACGAGCCGCAATTTGCCGCGCTTGTCTTTTTCGGGAAAGGATTTCTGCTCGTAGCTCGGCGGCAGCGCATCTTTCTCGGGCAGAATCCAGATCTGCAACAAATGCACGGGCTCCGAAGCCGAGGGATTGAACTCGCTATGGCGAATGCCGCTGCCTGCGGTCATGCGCTGGCCATCGCCTGGCAGAATCACCGAACCAGTTCCTAAACTGTCTTTGTGCTCGAGTTTGCCTTCGAGAACATAGGTGATGATTTCCATGTCGCGATGCGGGTGCGTTGGGAAGCCTGTGTTGGGCGCAACCCAATCTTCGTTGATGACGCGTAGAGAGCGAAAGCCCATCCACTTGGGATCCCAATAGTCACTGAAACTGAAGGTGTGATGGCTCTTGAGCCAGCCGTGGTTTCCGCCGCCGCGTTCTTTGCTGAGACGAATCTGAATCATGGCGTTTCTCCGTTAGCCGTTCACTTACGGTAGTAATTAACTGATAAACATTGGATGCGGCAGGGATAGGGAAAGGTCCAGGCGCGGGAGCGAGGGAAAATTTTGAAGAACAGCTCGAAAATGAGATGCCCTAACGGAAAGTTTACTGGTTAGTATCTCCACCCCCCTCCCCATGCCCTCTGAAAGCCGCGCCAGGCGCGGGGTTTGCAAAATGTGGCTACAAAATCTTGAGCCCCAAGGGGTTAGAGGTCAAAATCTTGAAAATAAAGCACTTGACTAGCCCTCTCCTAGCCCACCCACGGCTACGCCGGTGCTTAGAATGCCTCAGTTCGAGGGATGGGGCAAGGTCAGATGTCACATGATTGGAAGTCCAGGCTGTGGATTTCGATTAACTTCCCTGCTACTCACCACGGAGACACGGAGAAAATCAATTTCTTGATTTCGTCTTCTCTATGACTCAGTGGAGATACGACACATTCCGCGTGTGGCACACTAGCTTCATGCACCGGCTTACACTTGGCGACTTCGAACTCAGCGTTTTTTCTGATGGGACTTATCCACTGGATGGCGGCGCGTTTTTTGGCGTTGTGCCCAAAGTGATGTGGTCGCGCAAAGTCGCGGCCGACGATAAGAACTACGTGACTGCGGGGCTCAACTCGCTGCTCATTCGAACCGCCAAACAGACCGTGTTGGTCGAGACTGGGATGGGCAACAAGCTCTCCGAGCGCATGGTCAAGTTTTACGGGCAGCCGGCGAAGTTGATCGAGAGTCTCGCGGCGGGTGGCGTTGCGCCCGAGGATGTCGATATCGTCATCAACTCGCACCTGCATTTTGATCATTGCGGATGGAATACGGTGCGCGACAAGAGTGGCAAAATCGTTTCGACGTTTTCGCGGGCGAAATACTACGCGCCCCAGGGCGAATGGCAATATGCGCGGCGTCCCAGCGAACGCGACGCCATCAGTTACATCCCAGAGAATTACGATCCGCTGGTCGAGAGCGGGCAGATGACGCTGCTCAAGGGCGGCGAAGAAATTGTGCCGGGCATTTCGGTGCAGACCTTTCCCGGACACACGGCGCACATGCAAGCGGTGATGGTTCAGAGTCAGGGACGAACGGCCTGCTACATCTCCGATCTGATGCCAACGACGGCGCACATCGACATTACCTGGGGCATGGGGTTCGACCTGTATCCGCTGCAGACGATCGACAGCAAGAAGCAGTATTATGCTCAGGCGATCCCGGAGAAGTGGCTGACGGTTTTCACGCACGATCCGAAGACGCCGTGGGCATATGTGGAAAAGGATGAGACTGGAAAGATGGCGGCTCGAGCCGTATAGATTTCATAGCTGTGGGTGTGCGCGCGAATTCCTGGAGGCCCGGTTCGCACAGTCGTTCTAGCGACAGGGGTGGTGCCGGCCGACCGCTCCTTTTTAACTACCGAGCGTTCCGCGGAGGATCGATGCTTCCCTGGGCTGACTTCCCAGAAGCCCGTTTCTGGATAGTCGGGTCGGAGGAGGCGCGCATGAAGCGCTGGCCTCCGTCCGCCGCCCAAACTGCACGTGCGGTTTTCCCGCATGCAGCTTTCACGAAGACTCAGCGACGCCAGGATGCAAGAGAAGGAATTAAATAGATCAGGCGAACAAGCTCGTACTCGCCGTAGAGCTGCGTCGCTGGCAGCCGTTTCCAGCCCGCATTACGCCAGCGCCGGTACCGATGCGACCAGATGCGTCGCCGGATCCAGCCGTCGAGACGTTGGAAGAGCTTGCGGATGTGGGCGAGTTTGTAATACTCGCCCCAACCCCGCAGAAGTGGATTAAGCCCCGCAATCAGTTCCTCGGTGCGCAGAGGTGTCGTCCGTTTGGTGCGTTCCCGTACCTGATCCATGAAACGACGAATCGACTTCTCCTTGGGATACGCGTAGAGCGCATCCTGTCGGGCCTGACTACGAATCTGGTTGCCGGGCAGATAAAGTTTTCTCCACCCGCACTTGATTTTGTAGCCGAGGAACTCGAAGCCGTATCGGACATGAACAATCCGCGTCTTCTGCGGATGTAACTCCACGCCCAGCTGTTTCAGGATTCGGCGGGCCGCATCCATTGCGGCTCGAGCCTCTGCTGCCGATCGACAGGTGACCACCCAGTCATCGGCAAACCTCGTCAGCTGATATCCTCTCAGTCGCATCTCCCGATCGAATGGCGTCAGAAGTATGTTACTGAGCACGGGCGAAACCACACTACCCTGCGGAGTGCCACGCTCGCTAGGAAAGAGCTGCCCTTTGCTGTAGCTTCCCGCTTTGAGCATCGCCTTGATGAGGCGCAGCACGCGGCTGTCGGCTACTCGTTGAGCCACCAGCGTGAGGAGTTTTTCGTGGTCCGCGGACCCGAAGAAGTCTCGGAGATCCGCGTCGACGATCCACTCTGACCCGCTTTGTATCTCTTTCCACACTTTGCGCAAGGCATCCTTCGGAGATCGCCCTCGCCGATATCCGAAGCTGGCATCATCGAATATCGGCTCGAAGATAGGCTCCAACCGATTGAGCAGCGCTTGCTGACATACACGATCATAGATCGCCGGTATGCCGAGCATTCGATGCTCGCCAGGTTTGTCCCTCTTCGGGATGGGGTGTTGTCGCACCGGCAGAGGCTGATAGGTATCCTCTTTCAGCTCTCGCTGCAGCCGCTCCAACTGCTGGTTCAGCTGCGCCTCAAAAGCCTCCAGAGTTTGCCCGTCTACACCTCCACTGCCCCGGTTTGCCTTCACCTTCTCCCAAGCCATCTCCAGGTTCTTCCGCTTGTACACTTTGTCAATTAATGAATGGACCTTCTTCGCACCCGTCAGGTTGATCCAGTCCACCAGTCTCCTCCGACGAGAATGTACGGGTTTTTCACTCACGGAACTGTTCCTCCTTCTCGCCTTTACTCATCTGGCTTTCTCTCTCTTCCTGACCATCTTCGTCGGCTGCCTTCCCCGACCCAGTTCCGTCGCCGGTCGCCCGGTCACGTAACTTTCATCACGCTTCAGGTAATATGCAGCCGTCCGACTACTGACAGAGCGTCGCTCGCCACTTCGCTTTGTACTTATAGGTTTGCTTGCCCCGGAGCCACCCGGAGACTCTGCCAGTTCTCCTGAGGTCACGCGTTGTTCTTCCGTACCGTGCCGCCCGCAATCACCTTGGTGCGGTGGGTGAATGAGAACGCCTTCGTCTTAGAAGTGCAGACTCGACCTTGCCCACCTTTGGCCGACCGGTTCATCTTGGGTTTCCCCATCGATTACGGCCCGGTACTTCTCCGCAGGCCCTTCGGATCCCACCTCACGGTGGACACCCTGCCCTCCGGAGTAACGCAAGCGGTGGCTTCAGGTCGGTCTTGGCTGTATCCAGCTTTCGCCTTCGTGCCCGTTTAGACGTCTCCATACCTTCCGCTTTCTCCGGCCAGCGAGGCTGTGAACCCCGCTTCTTGGATATGGCGCCCCTCATTTGAGCGCCAGAGGGACTTCAACCCTCCTGAACAACGCGCTGCTCAGCGCACGCTTCCTGTTGGCCGACTAACCGGGGATTGAAAACCTTTTTGTGTTTCGGAGATTGGTGCTGACTGGATTCATTTCGGGAAATTCATGCGTCGCATAAGATCTTGGAAGCGTGGATCCGACCGCAGACTGTCCATTCTGAGGTCGGCCCTCAAAAAGTACGGAAGGTCCGGCGATCTTTCCTTATATGCTTTTTCAAGGTACTCGAAAGCTTTATCTTTGCCTGCCAATCCAGCGTAGACCGTTGCGATCATATAAGGCGAAACATAACTGGTTTCCGATTGGCGCAACCATTCATGGAGGATTTTCTGCGCATCTGCCTTTCTGCCTGTGGCTGCATACGCGTGCGCCAAGGCAGCGGTAGTATCTGAATCTCCTTGCGATAACTCGACAGCCTTCTGGTACTCAGGAATGGCTTGCAGCGTTTCGCCTGAACCCTCATATCCGACCCCGAGCCAGTAATGCGCAAGCCAGTTATTTGAATCCTGGGCCACGAACGCTCGGCCTGTTTCAACCAGCACCTTGTAATTCCGAAGGTGATAGTTGATGACAGCCTCGCCGACGAAGGGTTCAGACTGAATTGGATCGAGTTCTCGCGTTCTAGCCACCTCGGTTCGTGCCTCAACGATTCGACCATTGGTCGCTCTATAGCCGGCGAAACGCCAATGAAGTCGCGAATCGTTCGGGCATAGTTCAAGAGCATGTAAGAATTCTTTTTCGGCTGTCTGCCAGTCCCAGTCATATCGCCAACTTACCTCCGCATGCAACAAATGGCCCTCGCAGTTCTTTTCATCCAGCTCTAAGGCTTTGTGGATGGCTTGCTTGGCTGACGGGAAGGCTTCCCTTGGGGACTGCCATCGCTCGTTCCCAAGAAGGACATAGCTCGCCGCCAATGAGTTGTAAGCCAACACAAAGTCAGGGTCTTTCTCGATTGCCTTTTCAATGTAACTTTGGGCCCTTTTGATTCCTTGGTATCCGCTAACATCTACTTGAGTTGCCGCCAGATACGCTTGATATGACTCCGGATTTACTTCCGGGCCATTGCGCAGCCGGGCCTTCTGTTCCGGAATTAACTTCACGCGAACCTTTTCCGCAATGGACTCTGCCACCTCACGCTGCAACTTGAGGACGTCTCCCAAATCACGCTCGTAAGTCTCTACAATCAAGTTCTGATCCGTCGGCGCATAGACCATGTGCGCAGCGATACGTACCTGATTGCCCTCCCGTATTACCGACCCTTCGACTAAGGCATCCACATGGAGCGTTTTGGCGATTTCTGGGACCGAGAGCTGTGTATTCTTGAAGCGCATCACGGACGTGCCGGAAATCACACGTAGATCGCGGATACCTGACAGGCGTCCAATGAGTGCCTCGGTCATCTCGTCAGCAAGGTATTCCTGTGTTGGGTCGCCCGACAAGTTTTTCAAAGGCAGGACGGCTAGCGACTGTATTTTAGGCCGAGTGGCATTCACAGCGCGGCTGCGGGTAGTGAGATAGGCGGCTGCAAGTAGCCCAACGAGAACAACTCCACCCACAAGAAGCCCGCGACGCGCCCGCCAGATCCTCGTCGGCTGGTGGTCAGCCTCTGCAGCCGGGGCATCGGTTGCGCCCCCAAGCGCCTGTTTATCCCTCCAAGCATCGAGTTGGGACGTGTAGGCGTAAATCGACCCAAGCTTGCTATGCTGGAGACGATAGACGGGCAGTCGCTCTTGCTTCTCCCACCGTCGGGCGGTCGTGACGTCACGCCGCAGATAGGCAGCAATCTCCTTCCAAGATTCGAGGCGCCGCCCACGAGGGTCGGCTTGAGTGTTTGGGCCCGATCTCGCCTCGACAGACATAGCTCTGAGGGGCTCCTGTTCGATAGAAGGTTATCACATCGTCTCTCTGCGAGATCTAGACGGACGGCGGATGCCTTTTGCCCCACTTTACCGCAGTTTACCCGGCTTTGCTCGTTGCCTCGGGGAGTATTACCGGCCCAGTATGCCGCTACGAGCGATCAAGTCTGAAGAGGGTCGGTACGGGGAGGTGCGGTTGGCCATCAGACGGGACGCCGACTCAAGACCTCAAGGAAGGTTCGTATGAGCGAAACCCGAATTTCCACAACGGCTCCGTCCGGAGGCGTGCAGACAATTGGCAAATCAACGGAATGTAATCTGATAGTCATCCGATCGGTTGGCTACCAGGGTATTGGTGCGGCTGTGCGAGGCGTGGCGCTTATGCTGATTGCGGCGCTGTTCGCTGTTAGTCCGCTACCGGCGTCGGCGACCACGCCAGACCCGGTGCTGGAGTGGATCGGCGTGATGAACAACACCGTCCTTGCAGCGGGCACTGCTCCAAATGTCACGGGTCGCGTGGCCGCGTTGGTATCCGCATCCGTGTTCGATGCGGTCAACGGTATCGAGCCACGCTTCCGTCCACTACATGTGAGGCCAGACGCGCCTCATAATGCGTCGCGACGCGCAGCGGCGATTCAGGCGGCGTACGTAATTCTAATGAACCTCTATGGAGCGCAGCAGGGAGGGACCCTCACCAGTCAGCATGATGCGTCGCTCGCGGCGCTGGCCTCAACCGAAAAACCCAAATCCATTGCCGCGGGAGTCGCGTGGGGACAAAGCGTGGCGGACGCCATCTGGGCCTGGAAGCTGACTGACGGGTTTGCGCCCACCCCGCCGCCATTCTTTGGAGTGCAGAGCATAGCCGGCACACCGAATTCCCTAGGTTTTTGGCGACCCACGCCACCGGCGAACGCATCAGGCGCAACACCGCAACTTGCCACAATAACGCCTTGGGTACTGACGCGACCCTCGCAGTTCCGCTTGCCGCCGCCACTGGCGCTCAACAGCCCAGAGTACACGTCCGATCTCAACGAAGTGAGAGAGATGGGTAGCCTCTCCAGCACAAGCCGCTCAAGTGAACAGACGGAAGTCGCATTGTTTTGGGCGCTGAACACTCCACTAGCGTGGAACCGTGTTGCAGCGCAGCTTTCGGCGGCGCGCGGGCTCAGTCTGACCGAGAATGCTCATCTATTTGCGGTGCTCAATCTAACTCTCGCCGACGCGATAATTGCGTGCTGGGATAGCAAATACCGCTACATTTTCTGGCGGCCAGTAACCGCGATCCGAGCGGGGGCCGCGCCGGGAGACCCCGACGCCGATTGGAGGCCATTGCTGGACTCTCTGACCGGCACTCCCCCGCATCCCGAGTATCCGTCGGCGCATTCCACGTACAGTGGGGCCGCCGCGTTCATCCTGGCGGACGCCTTTGGAGAGAACACCGCCTTCAGCGTCACGTCCGAGATACGTCCCGGTACTCGTTCCTATGCGAGTTTCTCGGAGGCGATAGCCGAAATCGCCGATGCGCGCGTCTTTGGCGGCATTCACCTCCGAAGCAGTTGCGCCCGCGGGAATTCGCTGGGTCGCGCTGTTGCGGATTACGTCTCAAGACACGCGATGCGTGAGCGAGGCGACGATCGAGACGAATAAGAAGACAAAAAGGGCTCGGTTACTCGATGAGGGTGCCGAGCCATAACTAAGGCGCGGTCGACGCTGGCCAGAAGTCTTAGGGCTAAGTCGGCTTGTGGGAAATCGAATATTCGCGGGACGGAATCTGGAAACATTGTCCCCGGCGTGTTCACACCCGGTATTGGCCAAATGCTCGAAGTCATTTCCACTCGTCGGGTACACGTTAAGAAATTCCTGCGTTCATGAAGGCGCTAGTCCAAATTTCACGATATGGGGCAGAACACGGGAGAAATTTCAGCTTTTGCGCCGTTCGGATTTCAGGTTTTTCGGGCCGCTAAGGCCTAACTCCTTGAATCGTCACGCTCGTGAATTTCACCTTTCAGGCACCCCCACAATAGCGCTCGGCGAAAGATTTTGCTAAGCTTCGCGGCATGTCGCGACTGCAACGAATATCGCTCTTCTGTATTCTGTGCTTCTTCTCCACTCTCGTAGTCGCCCAGCAGCATGGCGTCGCAGCAGATTCCGGCGACTCTGTTGCGGGACGTTACGAAGGCACGGCCACCAACAAAGCCGGCGAGGTGATCACGGTGACGCTTGACCTGAAGGATGCCGACGGAGTTCTGTCAGGCAACATCAGCTCAAGTCACGGAGATTTTCCGATTGTCAGCGGTAGCCGGCAGGGGGACAAAGTCACCATCACCTTCGATGCAGGCGGGGATACAGGCACCATTTCCCTAAAACGGACTGGTGACAAGTTGGTCGGTTCGTTCAGCGCGGGAGATGATGGTGGTCCCGTCGATCTCAAGAAAACCGTCGCATCGCGGAGTAGCACGGCTGTCCGCACACAAAACCCGGCCTCGAGGGAATCTTCGAATTCCCATTGAGGGGCGCATGGCTTTTCTGGAAATGATCAACCCAGGAAGAGGAAAGAGGCTCACGGTCGATATTGCAACGGGTCGTGTGGGGCGGTGGGTGCTATTGTTTCAGGAGTGTTCTCGCCGATTGGCGTGGAGATTGCGGTTTCGCGGCCGAAGGGGCGCCCGCGCCACATAACCTGGCTTCGAAGAACTCTTCTACGCGTGCCAGGATTTCGGGCGCGCTTTTTGACTCGTAAATTGCTTTGCGCAGGCCGGCGCCGCCTGGCACGCCGTGGGTGAACCAGCTGGCGAACTGCTTCATTTTGCCGACGGCGTCAGGGAGTTCTTCCTCGATCAGCATCTGGAAGTAGGTGCGGATCATCTGGTAGCGGTCGGCCTCGGAGGGGTGGTTGTAGGGCTCCGTGTTGGATGTAGCTCCCGGCAGTTTCCAATTGGGGACAGCCGCCCTCGGCTGTCCGTCGGGCCGAAGGCCCGATGTCTGTCCATCTGCGTGGCTGCCGACAGCAAAAGCAGTCGAGCTTCGCTCGACCGGACAGCCGAGGGCGGCTGTCCCCACATGGGCACCGCTTTCCCCATGGGCATTGCAGATTCCTGCACAATACTGCTCGATCTGGCGGAAGATCCACGGGTTTGACGGGGCGGAGCGGCCGATCATGACGGCGTCGCATCCGGTTTGCGTCACCATGGCGCAGGCGTCTTCGGGGCTGCGGATGTCGCCGTTGCCGATCACGGGAATCTTCACCGCGTCTTTGATGGAAGCGATCCACTCCCAGCGGGCGTTACCGCTGTAGCCCATCTCGCGGGTGCGGGCGTGCAAAGCCACTGCCGCCAGGCCGCAATCTTCCGCCATGCGGGCCAGTTCCACGCAGACGATTTCTTCGTCGTTCCATCCGGCGCGGAATTTTACGGTGAAGGGAATCTTCACCGCGGCGCGCACGGCTTCGAAGATCTTGCCGATGGCTGGCAGATCGCGCAGCAGGCCGGAGCCTCCATTGCACTTGACGACTTTTTTCGCGGGGCACCCCAGATTCAAATCGACCAGGTCGAAGCCGAGGCCTTCAACCATGCGGGCGGCTTCGGCCATCACGCTGGGATCGCTGCCGAAAAGCTGGGCGGAGATGGGGTGCTCGTCTTCGTAGAAGTGGAGATAGCGCTTGGCCTTCTGGTCCTTCTTGCGGAGCACGCCGTCGGCCGAGGTGAACTCGGTCATGATGAGGCCGCATCCACCGAGGTTGCGGATGAAGCGGCGGAAGACGGTGTCGGTGACGCCGGCCATTGGGGCGAGGACAGTCGCCGGGGAGATGGTGACGGTGCCGATGGAAAGGCTGGTGGGGACGGGCTTCAAGTACGCGGGTTCGCCGACAGATAGTTCTGTCAGTTCGCGGGCGGGGGCGCCTGCGCCACACGTGCCGTTCCCCGAGTTGTCCCAGAACTTCTTCACCGTCTTATTCTACCTGTCGGCACAAAGCAAAAGCCCCCGCCGGAGCGAGGGCTGAATTTCTGGATTGATCCGCGCAAATCCGCGGCGAAAGAAGTTAGCTCTTCGCGGGAGTTGCGGGCGCGGCTGCGTCCTTTTTGGCGTACTTGCGGCGGAAGCGCTCCACGCGACCGGCGGTGTCCATCAGCTTCTGCTTGCCGGTGAAGAACGGATGGCATGCGGAACAAATTTCAACACTGATGTCGCCCTTATGGCTGGAACGGGTCACAAATGCGTTGCCGCACGCGCAATGCACGCGCACTTCGTTGTATGCGGGATGAATGGCTGCTTTCATAGCGGTCCTAACCTCGATTCGAATCATTAGATTCTACCGGATATGGCGGGGATTCATCAATCGCAAATGGCTATCAGCTATCAGCTGTCAGCTTTCAGCAACGACCCTGGAATCAGTTGCTTTCCTAGCTACTTTCCGTCGCAAAAATGCGGTTTCTGAGACGCTTCCGGTTGTTTACGATCCGAAGTGAGCCGCTTCTGGTGATCACTTTTGTGCCGCTCGGCTCAACCGGAATAGCCGAGCGCGTATTGTTATTCATGTTGCCTGTGGGGCGAGACAACGCCCGATCTGAATCACATTGTCGGCAATCACACTGAGCCCAACCCAGCGCTGCATGCCGTGGAATCCGCGATACAAACAACGCCGCATCCCGTGTCTCCGTTTCAGCACGCTGATACGACCCTCGCATCCGGTTCGCCACCGTTGTCCACGACGAAACCAGCGCTGCCGATAAAGACGTTTGCGTTCCGCACTCTTGGTCTTCTGATTCGGCACCGAAAGCCATCGCACTCCCATGGCACCGGCAGTTTTTTCATTCTGCTGCGAGTGGAATCCCGCATCCGCGGCCACCAGCGCCGGAATGCGGCCGAATCTCCGCTGGTGAACCTCGATCGACGGCACTAACAACTGGCGGTCGCTGGGACGCTCAGCGAACACTTCGTAGTGACTGATAATCTGATTTTCCGCTTCCTGAATCTTGACCAGTTTGCCAAACTCGGTCGGCTTGCTGGCCTTGCCTTTGCGAATGATTTCCGTGTGCGGCTCAAACATGCTCGCGATCTTTTCCTGCGACTTGGTCACTCCGGCAAAGATTCGCAGCTTGGTCTGTTTCATGACTTGCTGCACCCGCCCCGTCATCGTGGCCAGCGTTTCCACTAAGCTTCCCAGGGCAACGCGACCAGCACGCGGAACTTTCTTCACCTCTTCTAATATGCGTTGCGCTTGGTTTACGATTTTCCGGGTTAAACTCAGCAGTTCTCCATACTGCTTCTTTCTGCGCGCTTCTCCTTCCGGACCCAGGTACCGGGTCGATAGGGCAATCGCCAGAACCTGCTTCCGCACACTCCGCATGCGATCCCGCACCTTGCGCTTCAGGCCGCCGGCTTTCTGCTCGATCTTCTTCATCGTCCGCGTCAGCACCCGCGTGCCGTCCCCCAACAAACTGCTGTCGGTCGGATAGTGGATGTTGGTTTCCACCACCGTGGTATCGACCCGCAGCTTTCGCCCACGCGTCACTCCGTGTTCTTGCGCCAATTGCACGATCCGCTGATGCAACTCCTCGATCACTTCCGGCCCGATGAGCTGCCCCAGCCGCGCCATGGTCTTGGCATCCGGCACTTTCCCGTCTCCCACCCGCGTAAACGCGCGATACACCAGATTGGCGCGCACTTCTCGCTCCAGCACGTCATAGCTCCAGTTGCGAATGTGTTTCAACAGCAGCAGACGCAACACCACTTCGGCCGGCGTTTGCTCGCGGCCCCGCCTGCGGCTCTGCGGATACCGTTCGCCTTGCGCCTCATAAATTGTCTCCAGCAGTTGCTCATCTTCCAGCAGACCGTCCACCAGCCGCATCCACGGCTCCCACAAATCCTCGATGTCCGCCGCTAAGCCTGAGTGCCACAGCGATGGTTGTTGATGTCGTAGCTTGATCATGGACGCCATCGTAAGGGCACATCCCCGACTAAAACAATATGTACTGCAAATGTTTTAGTACTTCTTCGAGTAACCTCAAACTGAGCACTCTGACCCCGACATTTGGCTCTCCCATCAGCATCCATCGCTCCACACTGCCTCATTTTTGCGACGGAAAGTAGCTAGTGGCTGAATAGCTGACGCCTGAGAGCTGAGAGCTTGCTTTCAGAATCGAAACAAATAGCTCACCTTCACGAAGAACTGGCGGCTGTCGTTGATATAGCCTCTCGGCGTTTGGAACACACCGACGCCCGGCTGTACGTTCAGATTCTGCAGATCGCTGTTGTAGCCGACATAGATCGCGGTGCCCGGATGCACCAGGTAGGTGATAAGGAAGTCGGCGTTGAACTCTTTCTGGGTCGGGAGGTAGGTGTAAGGAGATCCAACACCCGGCGTTCCGGCCAGCAGCGCGTTGTATTGCAGGATCACACGCGCCGAAAGTTGGGGAGTGAACTGCCAGTTCCACTTGCTGCGCAGGATGTGATCGTTGAGGATGCCCCGCCCAGCGCCGGGAACTTGCGACTGTTCGAAAAGATAGGTGCTGTTGTTGGTGCGCAGGCGTTCGAACAAGTAGGTGTTCTCAATCTTCAGAGGCTTCATTGGGCGGAACGTGAGGGCGGCTTGGGCATTGTCTTCCTGCACCAGGAAAGGGTGGTTGTACGGCGTGAGATTGGCCGGGGACGCCACAAAATTCACCCCCTGTCCCCAGTAATAGCTCGCGGCGAGGGTTGCCTTCTTGAAATAGCCCGTCTGGATGGAGGCGCCGCTGGTGTGTTCGTGATAGTCCTGATTGCCCAAGGTCGTCGGGGGACAGTACAAAGAAAACCCGTAGAAACAAAAATCCTGCGGACGCAGACGCTCGCGCAGTTCCTCGTATGGACGGAGAATGATGACGGTCTGGCCCCGTCCTTGAATCGCCAAGTAGGGAACGTAGTCGGTGTCGAGACGCAGGCCGGAATGGTCGAAGTCGTAGCGAGCGGTGAGCGACGGGCCCCAATCCACGACCCAACCTTTCCTGGGACGAAAGCGATAGTCCGCCTCCTGCGTGGTCTCGCGAATGTCCACCCGATTGATGAAACCCGGAATCGACACGAAGCCGGGGCTGATGTCGTTATAAATTCCGTCGTAGGTAAAGTGCAGGCCGTCGCGGTGCAGTTCGAGCTTCCCGCCGGGACCGGCATAGTAATCGCCGTTGCCGCGATTGCCGGAGCTGAAGGGGTAGAGGTTGGCTTCGCAGCTCAGGTTCAGGTTGCTTGAGGTGACGACCGCCTGACCGTCGAGCGTCCAGTTGGGATTGAATTTCAGATGTGTGTCGACGCCGCCGATGCGGTTGAATTCCCCGGTCGTGGGACACTCCCAGTCGGTGTAGAGGGCGCCCACGCTGGACTGGCGGAAGATGTCGCGGCTCACGCGCGCAATAGTGAAATACGAACGCATCCCGGAGAACTGGCTGTTGTCGGGCACCGCTAGCCCGGGGCTGCGATCGTCGGCCGCCATCAGGCCCACGGAATACGGGCCATCTTTGCCGGTGAGGCGGATTCCGGCCGAGGGATCGCCGATGCTGCGCGTGAAAAACAAGTCCAGCGGCGTGCGGAAGAAGTCTTCGTTCTCCAGAAAGAACGGGCGCTTTTCCGGAAAATATACGGCATAGCGCTGGTTGACCGTAATCTGCGGGTCCTCGGACTCGACCTGGCTGAAATCGGGGTTCGCGGTCATATCGACGACGAAGTGATCATGGATGACGAACTTCGCGTCCATGCCGGGCTGGCCTTGGGCCGTGGCCTTCTGGAAGTAAGGATCGGTGAAGTCGCGAGTGTCGAGCGCGCGGAAGGCGCGCATCACGCCATAGGGAATCAGTTCAATGTCGTGGCCGGGGGAAATCCCTTCGAGACCGGACAGGGTCGCGGCCTGGCCCAGGCGGCCTTCCACCTTTAAGGAGACGTGGGGCCAGAAGGAATCTTCGGTCTTGCGGGTGATGCCGCGATACAAAATGATTCCCCACTCCTGTTGCTTGGCCGCTGGGAAGCGCAGGCTCTTGAAGGGAATCGCCATCCATACGACGAAGCCGCGGCCGGTGACCTTGCCGCGCGAATCCCACACCGTATCGAACGACGTGTCGAAATGCGCGCTGGTCTCTTCCTCGCGCGAAGCCTCGGTCCAGATCGCGTCCCATTGCACGCCGAGTGGCGTGGTTTGGAAGGCGTAGGCGCGGCGGCGGTCGTGGAAGGTGTCGAGGATGATCTCAACCTGATCGTCGTCGAAGATATCTTCGCGGCGTGACATGCGGGCGCGAACCTGGCGGGCATCGTCGAAGCACACGAAGACTACGTAGAGATTTTTCTGGTCGTAGCCGAGGTAGGCGTCGGTGGGCTCCGAGACACTTTCTCCGTCGTGGGGATTGCGCTGGGTGAAGCCAGTCACCTTCGCCATTTGCAGGGCGATTTCTCCCTGCGGCTGCATGCTGAGGAAGTCTTCCAGGGCGGGGGGACGAGGCAAGCGCGGGATGGTGAGGGCGGCGGGCGCCAACGCGGGTTTCGGCGCAGGTTGCACGTCGGGATTCTTAATCGGGGGCTCCGGAAGCTGTGCCGAGGGCGAAGGAACCTGGGGCGAAGGCTGGGTTTGTTGTTCAGGGATTACAGGACTCGTCTGCGGAGGCGGCGGAGGATCTTGCGGCGTGGACTGGGAATTCTGCAGGCTGGAGGTCCATGGTGGTGAGCCGGTGCCTTGTGAATCTTTTCCCGAATCCTGAAACAGTGCAGATCGCAGCCCAGAAGCTGAGGCGAGCAGTTCCGTTGCGCACAGAGCAAGCACAGCGACGACCGCCAGTTGCGCGAGAAAATGGGCCCTTCGCTGCACAACTCGAGACAGACGCAGAAATCCCCCGTCCTCCCCGCCCCCTACGGGGAACTGAGCAAGATACACCATGAGGGCGCAGACAAAACAGTAAAATGATGTTAAGGAGGTTTGCCGAACAGGGTACCACCTAGAATTTCGGGGAGGCGCGGGTCTTAAGACTGTTCGCTCCAGCCTAGAACAACGAGCTCTGCCTTCGAGTCGGCGTAATCTTGAAATACTCATACGCTAACTGCGTGGCGACGCGGCCGCGGGGGGTGCGGTTCAGAAATCCGATCTGCATCAGGAAGGGCTCGTAGATCTCTTCGATGGCGTCCGGCTCTTCGGCCAGCACAGCGGCCAGGGTGTTCACGCCGACCGGACCGCCTTCGTATTTCTCGATGATCGTCAACAGCAGTCGGCGGTCCACTTCGTCGAATCCGTAGTGATCGACTTCCAGCATCTCAAGCGCTGCCGTCGCGGTGGGCTGGTCAATCTTGCCGGCACTGCGCACTTGCGCGTAGTCCCGCACGCGGCGTAAAAGGCGGTTCGCAATTCTGGGTGTGCCGCGGGAACGGCTGGCAATTTCTTTGGCGCCCGCATCATCGACCTCAACCCCGAGGATCTCCGCGGACCGCTCCACAATTACCTGCAAATCTTCCGGAGTATAAAATTCGAGCCGCAGCACGATGCCAAACCGGGAACGCAGCGGCGCCGATATCAGTCCAGCCCGCGTGGTTGCGCCCACGAACGTAAAGGGCTTTACTTCCAGCGTGTGCGTGCGCGCCGACGGTCCCTGCCCAATAATAATGTCGAGCTTGTAATCTTCCAGCGCCGAATAGAGTAGCTCTTCCAGCACGGGCTGCAGGCGGTGGATTTCGTCGATGAACAACACCTGCTTGTCCTGCATGTTGGTGATGATCGCCGTCAGATCGCCCTTGATTTGCAGCAGCGGCGCCGCCGTCGGCTGAAAGTGCACGCCCAGTTCGTTGGCGATGATGTTGGCCAGCGTCGTCTTGCCCAGTCCCGGGGGCCCATAAAGGAGTACGTGGTCCATGGCCTCGCCGCGGGAGCGTGCCGCCTCGATTGCCACCGCCAGATTCTCTTTGACTTTTTTCTGGCCGATGAACTCGGCCAGCCGCTGCGGGCGCAGCTTCAGTTCAAACGAGGAATCGTCCTCGACGGGCGCCGCGGATACGAGGCGCTCGCGATTGGGGTTGAGATTGGGATTGTTTTTCGCGGTAGCCACTGCTTCGGATGGTAGAACGAAATGCGAAGCCGCGCAATTGTTTCAAAACTTTGCACAACACGCCCGTTACCTGCCGAATTCACCCAATCTTAACCGCCCTGTCACCGGAGTGTAACAAATCCCCGTTAGCGTCTCAGACTGCTGCATTCGAGCACTGGCAAGGCTTTTCCGCCTCAGGCGGTTCGATTTTCCGGGGTACACATCAGGAGAAAAAAATGAAAAAAACAACATTAGCTCTAGGCCTGTTCGCCGGGATGGCCGCTTCGGCGCTCGCACAACAGGGCCCGGTTCCGAAGGACGTCCCCCATCTCGACCACGTCTTCGTCATCATGATGGAGAACCACGGGTACAGCCAGATCGTTGGAAACCCGGCTGCGCCGTTCGCGAATCAGTATGCAAAATCGGCCAATTCTGCGACCAACTACTTTGCCATCGGCCACCCAAGCAGCACGAATTATCTGGAAGTCGTGGGCGGATCGAACTTCGGCGTCCGCAGCGACAATGGTCCCGACTGGCACAACGCCAACTGCATTCCGAATATCGTGTCTGGGGTCACCACTACTGACTTCCCGTCGAGCCCGAATGTCTGTCCAATCGCGGGCGAAGGCATGGACGCTGCCACGCCGCCTATCGACCTAACCAACGAGTGCCCCGATCCGAGCACAACCGATCCCTGTCCTCCGGGCTTGATTGACATTGACGGCAGTGGTCTTGCAGCCGCCCACACCGTTGGCAAGATGATCGGGGATCAGCTGGCCGAACACGGTCTACGCTGGAAGAGCTATCAGGAAAGTCTGCCCCCGACAGGAGCTGACGGCACTGATTACAGCGACGGGTGGTTCACCGATGTCACGCCCCCTCCCGCCTCCCTCGGGGGCGCCGACGCCCTTCTTAAACTCTATGCCGCCAAACACAACCCGTTTGTGTATTTCAAGAGCGTACAAGACGGTGATGATCGCCACAACAGTTTGGCCAATGTTGTGGGCTTCGAAGGCGACGACGGCCTCTACGACGACTTGGCTTCGGGTCACCTTCCGAACTTCTCGATTATTGTCCCGAACCAATGTACCGACCAGCACGGTCGCGGGAATGGCGGTTCACAGTGCGCGTTTGACCCCGTCGACGATGGCTCGCAAGCTGGCCTGAACCCAGCCCTGATTTACGTTGGCGATCTGACACTTAGAACCCTCGTGCAAGCGATACATCACTCTCCAGTGTGGAGACGGGGACGCAATGCGATCGTAGTGTGGTGGGATGAAAACGACTACAGTTTCGTACCCAACCTGAATCAGGTGCTCTTGATCGTGGACACGAACTACGGATCGCACGGCAAAACCAGCAACAAGTACTACACCCATTTCTCATTGCTGCGCACGCTGGAAGGTGGATTTGGACTGCCCTGCCTGAATCATGCCTGCGATGCGACGACGAGGGCGATGACGGACCTGTTCGCTGGCGGAAATAACCAGAACCATAACGAGAACCAGCAGTAAGCATGTGTGATTTTCTCAGAGGCCGATTCGGAAGGATCGGCCTTTTTGTCTTGTGCGGCGGGGGCACCTGTGTGGCACGGGCATTCCTGCCCGCGACAATCTCAGGGAGGCACAGCCTCCTCTTCCGAGTCTGCCGAGCAAGCGCAGTCCACCGAAGAGGCTGTCCGGTGGAGCTAGCTCGGACTGCAGTGGGTTATTTCGGATACCAATCCAACAAACGCACCTCAATGCCGGTTCCTTCCAATCCCTTTTGAAAGACGGCGAGATCCGATCCACGGTAGTGATAAGGAATCACAATCTTCGGATGGAAGGCTTTCACCGCATCAGCCGCCTCTTCCGGCGGCATGGTGTACGGCAGGTTCATGCACACGAAGGCCACGTCGATGTTCTTGAGCGCACGCATTTCCGGGATGCCTTCGGTGTCGCCGGAGAAGTAGAAGCGCTTGCCGCCGTAGGTGAGGACGTAGCCATTGCCGCGTCCCTTGTCGTGAAAGAGCTTTCCTGGAGCGGGGCCGCGTTTCAGGTTGTATGCGGGGATCGCTTCAATGGTCCAGCCCTGCCAGTTTTTCGCTTCTCCGTTGGCAATGGGCTTGGCGGTGGTGATGGTCTGAACGACCGCCGGCGCCGCCAGAATCTCGGTGTCCGCTTTGCTGATTTCTTTAATCCAGTCGGCGTCCATGTGGTCCCCGTGAATGTCGGTAATCAGAATGAGGTCGGCTTTGGGAAGGCCCGTAAGCTTGGCGGGCTTGGCGGGATCGAGATAGATCGTTTTCCCTCCCGCCTCAATCAGCGTGCTGGCGTGATAGAGAGGAGTGATCTTGACCGGCCCGGCCGAGGTGGGAAAGACCTGCGGCTCGGCAGCAGCGTACGCCGTTAGCGCATGCGTGAAAAGAAAGCAAAAAACAAAGCAGGCAGCAGGCAAGATTACTTTCATGATGAACCTCGAGGGGATCGCCGCGTTCGGCGCGGTTGCAAACTGCCACTCTCATCTCGTTTGTAGAAAAACTATACGCGCCGTGTCAATTGCTCTCGGTGTTCGGGTCGCTCTTGCATGTGACACATCGTTGTGACACAATAGGAGCATGCCGTCCGTCAATATCCGCCAGCTTCGGGATACCCGCCGTCTCAAGGCGTGGCTGCGCGCCGGAAAGACCGTGGAGCTTCGCGAGCGTGACCAGCTTATCGCCCGCATCGTTCCCGAAAGAGAGGATCAGCCTCGGCCCGTGGAGTACCCTGATTTTGCCGCCCGCCGCAAAAAGATTTTTGGCGACCGTGTTTTGCCCGTGGTGGAAGACTTGATTCGTGACCGGGGCCGCGATTGATCGCGTACGCCGACTCCAGCTTCATCGTCTCGATTTACATTCAAAGCCAGCACTCAATTTCCGCCGATGCACTTCTACGCCAGCGGCCTCAGATCTATGTGACACCTTTCATTCTTGCCGAGTGGGCGCACGCCGTTGCAGGACAGGTCTTTCGCGGGCAGTTGTCAGCCTCGGATGCGCAGCGAATCGACCTGCTTTTTGCTAATGACCGAAAAAGCAACTTGTGGCTCTCCATCGCGATGCCCGAAAACGCCTTCGACCTGTGCGCCGACCTCGGCCGCCGCTATGGCCCGAAACTCGGAGTGCGCACGCTCGACAGCCTGCACGTCGCCTGCGCGCTGGAACTCAAAGCCGACCGCTTCTGGACTTTCGACGAGCGTCAGGCCAAGCTGGCGAAAGCGCAAGGACTGAAGAGCTGAGCCCGCGGGAGGATGCGTCTTCAATCACGACTCGGAGGCTTCGAGTACTCGCTTGCACTAGCTTTGGCGGACCCCGACGTAGCGACGACTCGGCAGAGGCGAGAAAAATGCGTTGAATAAAGAGACCATCCAACGCCTGCCAATTGAGAAGGTTTAGAGCAGACGATTTCAAATCTTCGTTCGCCTCGGGCCTTAACCTCGGCGCCGCACTCAGCCAGTCGATCAAGGCAGTAGCGCTGCTTCTCGATCGTTATATGTTCGGCAAATTCGATCGTGAAAGATGAAAGCTCCATCGTACTGGCAAGAACAGCCTACTCTTCCTCTTCCTTCACTTCTCCCCGCTCCGCCTTCGCCTTCTCAATGATCTTTTCCTGCAGTTGCCCCGGCACGACGTCGTAGTGATGCATTTCCATGTTGAAGCTGCCGCGGCCTTGCGTCATCGAAGTTAGTTCGACGCCATAGGTCAGCATCTCGGCCATGGGCACTTCGGCTTTCACTACCGTGTTGCCGGCCTTGTTGTCCATGCCCTGGATGCGGCCGCGGCGGCTGTTGAGGTCGCCCATGATCGAGCCGGCGAAGTCGTCGGGAACGGTGATTTCGACCGCCATCACGGGCTCCAGGATGGTGGGCTTGGCCTGCTCGATCGCCTTCCGGAACGCGATGCGCCCCGCCATCTGGAATGACATGTCGTTCGAATCCACGTCGTGATACGAACCGTCGTACAAAACCACTTTGAAATCCACGACCGGAAATCCGGCAAGATATCCCCGCGCCGCCGCGTCCTTGATTCCCTTTTCGATTGCGGGAATATAGTTTTTCGGAATCGCGCCGCCGAAAATGTCGTTTACAAACTCAAACTGTGCGCCTCGCGGCAGCGGTTCCATCTTGATCTTGCAATCGCCGTACTGGCCGTGGCCGCCGGTCTGCTTCTTGTGACGCCCCTGCACGTCGGCCCGGCCGCGGATCGTCTCCCGGTAAGGCACCTTGGGCGCTTTCAGAATCACTTCCGTGTGATAGCGCTTCTTTAGCTTCGCGACCACGACTTCAATGTGCTGCTGCCCCGTTCCCGCAATCAGAAACTCCTGCGTCTGCGGATCGCGGAAGAAGCGCAGCATGGCGTCCTCTTCCATGAGTTTGTGTAGTCCGGGCCCCAGCTTGTCTTCATCGGCGCGGCTCTTGGGTTCAATGGCAAACGTGATCGCAGGCTCTGGCAGTTTCACGCGCGAATACTGGATGGGCGCCGCCTTGTCGCCCAGCGTGTCGCCGGTCAGAGTGTCTTTCAGTTTCGGCACCGCGCCGATATCGCCCGCATGCAGTTCCGTCACCGGAATCGCGGTCTTCCCCTGCATGGTGGAGATGTGTGCGAACTTCTCCTGCGCTCCACGGCTGAAATTTTGCAACGTGGCATCGTTCTTCAGCACGCCGGAAAAAACTTTGAAGTACGAAATTCGGCCCGCAAACGCGTCCGACACCGTCCGGAACACATACACCGAAACCGGCTCTTCATCGGACTCGTGCCGCTTGGGGGCGTCGCCGTTTCCGCCGGCTTCTCCCTGCACCCACTCATGCTCGGAGGGCGCTGGAGTGTAGTCGATGATGAAATCCATGACCCGGTCGGCGCCGACGTTGCCCAAGCCGGAACTGAAGATGACCGGGAAGATTCTGTCTTCACGGATTGCATTGTGCAGCGCCGGGATCAGGTCTTCTTCGCCCAGCGTTCCGGCCTCGAAGAACTTCTCCATCAACTTGTCATCGCCCTCGGCAACCAGTTCCACCAGCATCTCGTGGGCTTCCTGCACTTGCGCCCGCATGTTGGCCGGAATCTCCGTCTCTTTCCCCTTGCCGTTCCCGCCCAGCTCGTAGGTGTAGGCCTTCATGCGCACCAGATCGACCACGCCACTCAAACTTTTCTCGCTGCCGATGGGCAGCTCAATCGGAATCACGTCCCGCCCAAACGCATTGGTCAGTGATTCCAGCACGCGCTCGGCGTTGGCGCGGTCACGATCCATGCGGTTCACCACGATCAGGCGAGGCGTCTTGTACTCTTCGCAGTAATTCCACACGCGCTGGGTGACAACCTCCACTCCGGCCACACCATCGACGACGACGATGGCCGCGTCCACCACGGGCAGCGCCATCTTGGCCTCGTGGACAAACATGCTGAATCCGGGCGTGTCGAGGATATTGATCTTGGTCGTGCCCCACTCGACCACGGCGACGCCGGTCGCAATCGACATCTTGCGCGCGATCTCTTCCTCGTCGTGGTCGGTTGTGGCGGAACCATCGTCAACGCGCCCCTGGCGCTGGGTCGCGCCCGCCGTGTACAGCATGGCCGAAACGAGCGAAGTCTTTCCCGCGTGCCCGTGCCCTACCATCGCTACATTCCGAATGTTTGCTCCCGAATAGACTTTCAAGTTGGGCTCCTCCGGCAGGCGTGGGAAGGAAACGGCCATGAAGAGGATAAGGACAGGAACAGGCCAACCCAGCATCCCCTGCCAAAACTAAGGATGCTACCACGCGGCAAGCGGAAGCCTCAACAAGGGGGGAGCCGGGGAGCCGGCACGGCAGTTTTAGTGTTGATAGTCTGCTTTCCCAGGGCGTCATCCTGATCGCAGCCGTTCTTCAGGCGGAGCGAAGGATCTCGCGCGGAGGTCACAGCCCGTTGAGGGTGCCCGCGAGATCCACTTCGACTTTGCTCAGGAGCTCTCCCGCGGCTTCGCCGGGCTTCGGGATGACGCCTCCAGGTTGAAGAGGCCTACTCCGCCCGTAGCTTGGTCGCCGGATCGATTTGCGCCGCGCGCCATGCGGGCACGCTGCAGGCGATCGCCGACACGCCCGCCAGCAGCACAATGACGCCAAGATACGTGGCCGGATCCAGCCCAGAAAATTGACCCGCGCGACGGAAAGCATTTCCGGGTGTATCATCTGCACGGCATGCTAGGCGGACGAACCAGCGAGCAGTGGATCGCGCAATACTCGAGCAGCCACCAGCACCCGGTCAATCGCGTCTGCCACACGTTCGGCATTCCCACCATTCTGGTCTCGGTCGTAGTCTTCCTCGCCGGCTTCTTCTTCCATCGCCTGTGGCTCTACGCGCTGGGGCTGTTCGTGATCGGATGGATCCTCCAGTTCATCGGCCACGCCTTTGAGGGCAAACCGCCCGAATTCTTTAGCGACTGGCGCTTCCTGTTCGTTGGCGTCCGCTGGTGGTGGGCGAAGATCAACGGCAAGGCCTGACGTGGGACGGGCACCCTCGCCCGCCCTCGGCTTGCACGTTCTCGGGATTCTGTTCTATGCTTACTCCTCCTTGGGGTTCTGATTCACGTAACAAAACATGCAGCGCCTGACCGCCAGATTTCTGCTTTTGTTCGCGCTTGTCGGAACTTTTGTTCCGCTGGCATTGGCGGCTGCCGCTGCGCCACCTCACGCCTGCTGTATCCGCAAGACAGCCCACCAGTGCCACGGGTCGGACTCCGATCAGCCCTCCGTCCGCAGCACCGGCTGCTGCAACCAGGACTGCTGCCGCGCGGTGGCCACATCTCAGTGGGCACATCCGCAGCCGTCGGCTGCATCGGTCATCGCGAGCGATGTCGAGGCTCGCATCGCACCATCGCATGCCAAAACTCCGGCGACGCAAATCTTCGCATCGCAGTCCACCCGCGCTCCTCCGCAAGTCTCTATCTGACCTAGTCTTCCGACTTAACTTAAGGGTAAGCCCGCTCAGGCCAGTATTTCGGCCGCTGCCCGCCGAGCTTTCGCTCGGCCGGACAGCCGCGAGCGTGCCCTGAGCCTGTCGAAAGGGGCGGCTGTCCCCACATGATCCATAGAATTCAGGGCCTCCACGAGCTCATCGGAGACTTTATGCAATTGGTTCGCATTCCGCTGTTCACAGCGTGCCTTACCCTGGCGCTCACGGCGTTCGCCTCGGTCGTCGGCTCGGTACGCGGTGTCATCCACGATCCCCAGCATCACCCGGTCCAGAACGCCATGGTCATGATCAAGGCGAAGGCCTCGGACTGGTCAGCTACCACAAATTCCGACGCCAGCGGCAACTTCGTCTTCAACGCGGTTCCGCTCGGAGAATTCGTTGTGACTGTGGCAGGTCTGGGATTTGAGCAGACGCAGCTAGACGTGGCCGTGCTGTCCGGCACGCAGCCCGTGCTGCACTTCGCGCTCAGTGTCGCGGGAGCCAAAGAGATGATCAACGTCTCCGGCACCCCCGATTCTGCTGCCACCGATTCCGCTACGCCAACCACGGTGGTCGATCGTCTCGAGATCGCCCGCACTCCCGGCGCGGATCGTTCCAACAGCCTGGCGATGATCACCGACTTCGTGCCCGGCACCTACATCACCCACGATCAGCTTCACATTCGCGGAGGACATCAAACCAGTTGGCTGGTCGACGGCGTCCCCGTGCCCAACACCAACATCGCCTCCAACCTCGGACCGCAGTTCGATCCCAAAGACATCGACTATCTTGAAGTGAGCCGCGGAGGCTATGGCGCTGAATTTGGCGACCGCACCTATGGCGTCTTCAATGTGGTGCCGCGCACCGGATTCGAGCGCAACCGCCAGGCCGAACTCGTTCTCAGCGCCGGAAATTTCTATCAGACCAACGACCAGTTCAGCTTCGGCAGCCATTCCGAGCGCTTCGCCTACTACGCCAGCGTGAACGGCAACCGCAGCAATCTCGGCATTGAGACGCCCGTCCCGCAAGTCGTACACGATGCCGCCAACGGCTATGGAGGCTTCGGCTCGCTGATCTTCAACGTCGACCCCTCGAACCAGTTGCGGCTGGTGACTTCATTGCGCCGGGACTACTACCAAGTCCCGTATGATCCCTTTCCCAACGATATTGAAAACGGTCTGGTGAATGGCGAGTTGACCGGGCAGTATCCCAGCCTCAATCTTCGGGATGGAGATCACGAAGCCGATGCGGTGGCAAGTTTCTCTTGGGTGCATACCTTCAGCTCACGAATGCTGTTAACGGTCTCGCCGTTTTATCACTACAACCGCGCGAATTATGACAGCGCTCTCACCGACCCCATCATCAACACCCAGCATCGCGGATCCACTTACGGCGGCGGGCAGGTGAGTTTCAGCGCAAATACAAACAAGAACGATTTCCAGATGGGCGTCTACAGTTTCTACCAGCGCAACAACGAACTGCTCGGCGCGACCTTTAACGACGGCAGCGGCAACCCGGCGCTAACGGACACGGAGCAGCCCTCCGGTAGCCTGGCCGCGCTGTTTCTCGATGACAAATTCAAACCGATCCCGTGGCTGACGCTTTCCGCCGGCCTTCGCCCAACTTACTTTTCCGGCGGCGTCACGGAGAGCTCCATTAGCCCGCGCTTCGGGGCTGCGCTCAATGTACCGCGGCTGAACTGGACCTTCCGGGCTTCATACGGACACTACTATCAGGCGCCGCCACTCATCACCGCCTCCGGTCCGCTACTGCAGTTCGCCAACAGCAACAATGTCGGATTCATCGCGCTCCAGGGCGAGCGCGATGAAGAAGAACAATTTGGCGTGAACATCCCGTGGCGCGGCTGGGTTCTCGACGCCGATATGTTTCGCACCAATGCGTCGAACTTTTTCGATCACGACGTCATCGGAGAATCGAATCTTTTTTTCCCATTGACCATTCAGCGGGCCATCGTACGTGGCTGGGAGCTCACCCTGCGCACGCCTCGCATCGCGCACCGGGGCCAGCTTCACCTGGCCTACTCCAATCAGGTTGCGTGGGCGGGAGGACTCATCAATGGTGGGTTGACGGACTTTTCCGTTCTTGACTGGGGCCCGCTCGATCATGACCAGCGCAACACGCTCAATGTCGGCGGCGATGTGACTTTGCCAGGGCGCGCGTACGCTTCCACCAATGTCTACTACGGTTCCGGCTTCACTAATGCCTTTCCGGGCGAGCCGTATCCGGGAAACTACCTGCCCCAGCACACGACGTTCGATCTGACTCTGGGCAAGGATTTCGGCGAGCGCTTCTCCGCCTCGGTGAACGCGATGAACGTGGCCAACCGGCGCGTCGAACTCGACAACAGCGTCACCTTCGGAGGCTTCCACTGGAACAATCCGCGCGAAGTCTACGTCGAATTCCGCTACCGCTTTCACTACTAGCAAAGAACAAGTAGCGACAGCCGCCCTTCGACTTCGCTCAGGGCAGGCTCTTGGCGGTCCGGCCAGCGCGCAGCGCGGCCGCTCCGGTCATTTCATTGAGGCTTAATCCCTGCGGCGGCTTTCGATTCGTTTTCCACACCTTCGGGAAGTTGTCGCCAACCCCTCTCCGCAGGATGGAATCGAATACCAGACTTAAAATACGCAATTCAAAATCCCAACGCGGAGGCCGCATGGACCAACACCAGCTCACCATCGTGATCGCGGTGATCGCGGCAGTTGTAGTGATTGCCGTTATCAGTTTTCTTTTGGTGCGAAAGCGCCGAAGCCAACAACTCCGCCAGCGCTTCGGTCCTGAATATGATCGAGTGCTCAAAAAGGAAGGCGAGGTACGCCGCGCCGAAGGTGTTCTCGAGATGCGCACCAAGCGCCACGAGAAGTTTTCTTTGCGCCCGCTCCCCGAAGCCAGTCGCCTGGATTTCGCCGAGCGCTGGAGGACTGTGCAATCGCAATTTGTCGACGAACCCGAGGGTGCCGTGGCACAAGCGGATCACCTGGTGAACGAACTGATGGAGGCACGTGGATACCCGATGGCTGACTTCGAGCAGCGCGTCGCCGATATTTCGGTCGATCACCCGGTGGTGGTTGAGAACTATCGTGCCGCGCATGCCATCGCCCTCCGCCACAGCAGCGGCCAAGCCAGCACCGAGGATCTGCGGAATGCCCTGGTCCACTATCGCTCTCTATTCGAGGAGTTGCTGGGAGATTCATCAGCCGAACGGAAGGAGGCACGAGCATGAGCGTGCCCATGAGGAAAGATCAACCGGAACCAGAAGAGGATTTAATCACGGCAGATCTGGCCCAGGGCAAGCGTCCTGCGGTGTCAGAAGATCGGCCCAAACCAGTTCTCGCTGGACGTCCTTCTGGCGAGAGCCCGCAGAGCATTTCTTTCGAAGCTCGCAATCCCTCCGATGCCGCACCCCTGTTCCCCAATAACGAACTAGAAGAGTTGCGAAACCGTTGGAGTGGCGTGCAGACCGCTTTCGTCGATGAGCCCCGTCGGGCCGTGGAACAGGCGGACGGCCTGGTTGCTGCAGCGATGAAGCGCCTGGCTGAAGTGTTTGCCGAGGAACGCTCCAAGCTCGAGCAGCAGTGGGATAGTGGCGATAACGTCTCGACCGAAGATCTTCGTATCGCGCTGCAACGCTACCGTTCTTTCTTTCAACGCTTGCTCTCCATCTAAGAATCGCGGGCAGACCGAGCATGGTCTCGCCCGCATTCGCTTCGATCTTGCCCGTATTTCCATGTATTGAGACGGCTGGAGGCATATATTGGAGTTGTGGCGCTCCAGGCCCGACAGATGATGCCCTACCCTTCGATGAATCTCCCCCATCGATATTTGTCTGTATTGCCCTGCGACCCTCTGTCCGATGTACTTGGCAAGTGAGGTCAATGAGAAGAAACAACGTTCGATCTGAGGTTCGGGCCCCCAATATCCTCACCCGCGAATATCAGGAAGCTAACGTCTCCATCTGGGGTGAGGTGCTGTTTGCGCTGGAGTTGGTTCTGCTGCATGCCGCGCCCGTCTATTACGGTCTGGGAACGCCTCACGGCGACGGCTCAGCGGTGGTTCTGATCCCTGGCTTCTTGTGTCCTGATCATTACTTACTTCCGTTGCACACCTGGTTGAAGCGCATAGGATACGAACCCTTCTTTTCAGGGATGAGGATCAATGCTGAGTGTCCAAACCTCCTGATCGAACGCTGCCTGAATGAAACCATGGGAAAGGCGCTCGCCAAAACCGGCCGGAGAATTCATCTGATCGGCCATAGTTTGGGGGGCGTTATCGCCCGTTCGATCGCGGGGCAGCGGCCACGGGACATCGCGTCCGTCATCACGCTTGGTGCACCGTTCCGCGGCACTGCGGCACATTCCAGCATCCTGCATGCAGCCGAAACGGTTCGGGCCCGCATCCTGAAGAATCACGGCAGCGCGGTGCTTCCCGCTTGCTACACCGGGCATTGCACCTGCGATTTTGTGGATTCCCTGCAGCGCAGCGTACCGCCATCGGTGGTCGAAACTGCGATTTACACGTGCGATGACGGAGTGGTGGACTGGCGGTATTGCAAAACCGATAACGCGGAAACCGATTTCGCAGTTTCAGGCACTCACGTTGGGCTGGCTTTTAATCCATCGGTATATACCATCATTGCCAATCGTCTGGCCCAGACGCATTGCGCACAGAAGAAACGAAAGCCGAGAGTAGTCGCGTTGGGTCAGTTGCCGGCGTAGTCGGCTCTCCTTACGAAAAGAGGAACACGTAGGGACAGCTGCTGCCCTTCGACTTCGCGCAGGGCAGGCTGTCGGCTGTCCAGCCAGCTCGCAGCGTGACCGCCCGGTCAAGTGATTTCGCCCCAGCGCCCACTTCTCGATTCGTCTTCCGCGTGCTGCAACTTCGCGGATGGAAGGACATCACACTCATCGATCCGGTTGTGGGTGTAGATGCGATGTTGCAACCGTTGCCTGCTCGTTCAATTGTCAAAGGAACGGCCACAAGCCGCCGCAATATTTTCCGGCCGCCCGCACACTCATCCAGAATCGTCGCGGTAGTGGTCAATTTTGAACACCTAGACGGTGCCAGCTCTGGTGAGTACGATTGCCCTCGTTGGGCAATTCATGGAGTTGATCGAGGAAGACGCGAATGGCGAAAGAAGGGGCTCTCGGTTTCAGTCGCGCAGTTCTCCGAAAAAAGTTCCGCACTGGAATGACTGTTCGAGCCTACCGAGAAAAAGAGGTCGTCTTTTCGCAGGGGGATACAGCGGACTCTGTCTTTTACATACAGAGCGGCACGGTGAAGCTCACGGCGGTCTCCACGCGTCGCAAGAAAGCCATCATCGCCCTCCTGCAGCGAGGCAGCTTCTTTGGCGAAGGCTGCCTGGCGGGGCAATCTCTCCGCATTTGCACGGCGACATCAATTGGGCAGTCCAGTATCGTTCGACTGCGAAAGGAGAGCACGGTTCGTACGCTCAAGCGAGACCCGAGGTTTGCAACGCTGTTTGTTGGATATCTGCTTTCCCGGATTGTTCGAATCGAGGAAGACCTGGTCGATCAGTTCTTCAATTTCAGCGAAAGGCGACTGGCGCGGGTTCTGTTGCTGTTTGGGCAAATAAGCAAGGAATCGAAGCCGGAGTACCCCCTGAAGGTGAGCCAATCAACCCTGGCGGAGATGGTGGGCACTACCCGCGCAAGAGTAAGTAAATTCATGAATGAGTTCAGGAAGAAGGGCTTCGTCAGCTACAACGGCGGTCTGCAAGTAAATAGCGCACTCCTCGCCGGCTTCCTGCAAAGTCGACCAATGTCCATTGTCACGAAAGCGTAGACCTGCCAGATGGCTCGTGCGTTCGGCGGGAAACGCATCGTCAACTCGTCAGCCCGCCCGGGACAAGTACAGGTCCTCATCGCTGCCCCAACTTCTCGCGCAGCATGTCTTCCACATCGCCAATCTTTTCTCCCAGCAGATTCAGCTTGCGCGCCAGTCCTTGAATCTCAAACTCGGCTCTTCGGTTGACGTCGTAATCAAGCTCGCCGCGCAGACGGTCCTTCGTGTCCTGGCGGTTCTGGCTCATCATGATGACCGGCGCCTGCACCGCAGCCAGCATCGATAGAAACAGATTCAGCAAAATAAACGGATACGGATCCCACGCTTTCTTACCCAGCATGGAGTCGATGGTCATATAGACGGTGAGCGCGAAAAAGAACGAGAGGATGAAGGTCCACGACCCGCCAAAGCCCGCGACCTTATCGGCGACGCGCTCGCCGAACGTCGCATCCTTGTCAATCACTTCATTGGGATGACGGCTCGCCCGCAGCCGCACGAGTTGTTGCGAAGCATGAAATTGCCGCCCCAGCACCCGCAGCATGTCCATCCCGGCGAGCGGCTTGCGCTGCAGGAGCACGGCAATGTCTTCCCGGTCTACTTCGATGCACACCACGTCGTCGAGGGCCACCGCCTCGGTTTGATGCGGAGTCTGTTCCAGCATCGAGGCGAACCCGAAGAACTCTCCGTGGGACGGTTCGTCGATCACCACTTCCTGGTGCTCCTGATCGACGGTCGAGACTCGCACCCGCCCCGACACCACCACATACGCCGGTCCGCTGGAATCGCCGATCTTGTAGATCCGCTGTCGCGGCGCGAACGTCTTCAGCTGAACCTGCCCGGCCAGCACTGCTGTTTCTTCTTCATCGAGCAACGCGAAGAGCGGAACATGTTTCAATACTTCAGGGTCGCATGCCATGGAATGCCTCGCCGTGTGAAGTCTGGACCGCATCCGGTCGCCCTGAGGATTTCACAAAAGGCGGACCGCAAACAATACGGCAGCTGTAGCAGCACAGTCTCCCTCCGAGTTAAAGTGTGTACAAGGTGAACAACCATACTGCTCGCTTCCGCCGCTTCCTGTTGATCGCTTTCATCCTTGCCGAAGCATTCCTTTTTTCTTCGTGCCATCGTTTCGTAATGTCGGCTGAGAAACGTTATCCGTTCACTGGCCGTGTGGTTTCTGTCGACAGCCAAGCCCAGTCGGCCATCATTGACGGCGATGCCATCCCCGGCTTCATGGACGCCATGGCGATGCCGTACAAGGTCAAGCCCAGCGCAACGCTGAACCACCTGATTCCCGGTGACTCCATTTCCGCCGAAGTGGTAGTTCCGTCCGGGGCGAAGAACGACGACGCTGCTCCTGACTACTGGCTCGAGAATGTCAAAGTCATTGCGCACATCGACCCTTCTCACGCTGCCGCCGCAAACTCGCTGCACATGCCCGCCCCCGGAGAAGACGTTCCCGACTTTTCATTTACCGATCAGGGCGGCAAGCGCATTTCTCTGAAGCAGTATCGCGGGCAGGTTCTGCTCGTCACTTTCATTTACACGCGCTGCCCTTTTCCCGACTTCTGCCCGCGCGTGAGCGGCAACTTCGCGGAAATCTATCGGCAACTGGGCACGAACCCGGCCCTTGCCAGTACTCACCTGTTGAGTGTCAGCTTCGATCCCGAACATGACACGCCCAAGGTTCTCCGGGACTACGGCTTTTCCGTGGCCCACACCCACGAGCCCGCGCTTTTCAGCCGCTGGGAATTCGCCGCGCCCCGCCCCGCAGACTTGCCCCGGATTGCCGATTTCTTCGCGCTCACGATCAAACCCGAGGGCGGAATGATCACTCACAATCTCAGCACCGCCGTCATTGGTCCCGACGGCAAGATCGTGAAGTGGTACCACGGCAGCGACTGGCAGCCTTCTGATTTAATAAAGGACGCGGCTGGCGCGCGCGCTCCAAAAGGCTAGCGTTGCGAGGAATAATTGCTTAGCGTTCTTTTACGCTCGCTTAGCGTCCCTTGCGGTTCGAGCCTTCCATACCGTATCTGGGACCCCGAATAGCCGCAAAGCACGCCAAGGTCTTCGCAAAGAAGGCAAAGAAAGGCATTCGAAGCGTCTTAAAGGAAAGAGGAGGCTCATGAAATATCTGTTGCTGATCTTGGCCATGCTCGGGGTGATCGCTTCTTCCCTCGCCCTGCGCGAACATTACCGCACATATGGCGATGCTCCCTGCAGCATCAATGAGCACTGGGACTGCGGCGTCGTCAATCACAGCCGCTACGCGATGCTCGCTGGAATTCCCGTGGCAATGATCGGCATCGCCGGATACATTCTCATGGGCGCCTTGGCGTTTCTTCGTTCGTACCGCCTGCTGCTCGTTCCCACATTCGCAGGACTCGCCTTCTCGCTTCACCTCGCGGACATTGAAGCTCACATCCTCGGCGTCTGGTGTGTCTACTGCGTCATTTCGCTGGGGATCATCTCTCTGATGTCGCTGCTCAGCCTCGGAACCGTCGTCGCACAGTTTGTCCGCAAGCCGTCGCCTGCGTGACGAGGCGCTGGCCTCGAAAACGGCAGCAATTCCGACCGCAAGGAAGTTGTTACTTGCTCTTCCTCTTCTTCGCGCCGATCGTACGATTGATGTCGGTCGAAAATTCGATGAAGAAATTCAGCAGCGTGCCGTATGCGGCCTGTCCCAGCATGGCGCGGCCACCCTCGGCAAAGGCGTCGCGCGGGTGCGGTTTCCACGCGGTCGAAATCAATCCCCCACCGAACGAACCGCCATACAATGCCCACTGCGGCCGCAGTTGCTGCTCACTTTTATTGTAGGTGAGAAAGTTACGCATAATCGCATGCCGCGTCCTGGGCCAGAAGCCGCTGCATTGGCATTGATCGTAGCGAGGCTCATATTTCAGCGTCGCATTCCCCAGGTAAGCCAGGCTATTGGCTGCAATGAATTGTCCTTCGCGGGACGCGAACCGCTCCGCATATCCACCCCAACCGCCGCCCCACTGCGATGGCGCCCCACGCGCCTGGTCAATTCCCGCCGCGAACATGCGTTTCATATACGCACCTGGAGTCGTGAGCGTCTGCTCCAAGTAGATCTCTCGCCGCTGTTTTAAGTTCAACGGAACCATGGTGTGGCCCTCTTCCACGTAGACGCCGGTAAGCCAGCCACTCTCCCAGTCGCGCGCCTTCACTAGTACCTGCTCTCCCATCTTTTTTGTGGCTTCCGCCGCCTGCACGGTTACTTCCTTCGTCTTTTCCGCAGCGACCTGGGCGGGATTCGGACTTTCGTCTTTCTTCTCCTCGTTCGGAGATTGTTGCGGCTGGGAGTTCCCTTGCTGCGGAGCGGGCTGCTGACTGGGTTCATCCTGCGCCCGCGCGCCTCTGGAAGTCATCGCCAGAGAGCCAAGTAACAGAACAATTCGGCAGGGTCCACTCCACCCGTAACGTGCCGTCTCCAAGACCCGTCACCCTTCCGCGTTCTTCGCGGCCTTTTTCTGCGAGCATGCGCTTCAAAGTTTTGCCCGCTTCCCGGCAACCCACTAAACTGTGGTTCGATGCACTCTCTCCACAACCGCGTTGCCGGACAAAGCGTCGAACGCCTGGCCGCCCTCAGCGACGGCATCTTCGCCGTGGCCATGACGCTGCTCGTGCTCGATCTGCGCGTTCCCGCCAATGTCGCCGTTCACACCGAGCGCGATTTGTGGCACATCCTGCTCGCACTCTCGCCCCGCCTTGTCATATTTCTCATGAGCGTATGACTCTGGGCATCTTCTGGGTCGGCCAGCAGACTCAACTCAACCAGTTCGCTCGCGCCGACCGCAATGTCGCCTGGATTCACATCGCCTTTCTCTGCGCCGTCTCGCTCACGCCATTTTCCACCGCACTGCTCGCGGAGTATATCCACTACCGCACCGCGCTCCTGGTTTACTGGTTCAACATCCTGCTGCTCGGCCTCACCCTCTACTGGAGCTGGAGCTACGCGACTCGCGCGCGCCTTCTCGCCGACGATGTCCCCGCTGAAATTCATCCCGCGGTCGTTCGCCGCATTGTGATCGCGCAGTCGCTCTACGCCGGCGGCGCCGCGCTCTGCTTCCTCAACACGTACTACAGCATCGCCGCCATCGTTCTGGTGCAGGTGAACTACGCCATCGCACCGCGCTTCTGTTGGGGACTGTTTTCGCGGAAGGCCTCGGGAGACTAACCGCAAGCGGGCCTTCGATTTCCGGGCTCGTTCTTGTAGCGTCTCTGCTATCCGATTCCGATGAACCGCTGCTTCCTTCTATCGGACGCCTGCTTCTTGCGCATTTTGCCGGTATGTTTCGCTCACGACATCACCAAATGTCTCGTCACTCGGGACTCGTTACTCAGTACTGCTTACCCTCGCTCGAACGCGTGCTTCTTCTCCAACTCTTCGACGGCCTGGCGCCGGGTGTTCTCGAATCGCTCCGCTTGTCCCATGAGTCCTGGTGTAGCCTCCGCCCACTCGCCCTCGATCCGCAGCAGGCCCTGGGCCGCGACCAGCCGCGCAGCGATCTCCAGCAAGTGGGCCGGAGTCGTCTGCAGATACTGCGCTTCGGTCGGATCGCCAATCCAAACTCGCTTCTCACCCCCCAGCGTCGTCTGCCAATACACTTTGCGCTCGATGAACTCCGCCATCACATCGTCGGTGGCCTTGCCAAATATCCATTGCTGGCGCTTGAAGTCGTAGTGGCGGCTGGAAAACGGCACCGGCAACAATTTTCCCGACTTCAAGAACTCAATCTGCCGCCGGTCCACCTCTTTGCGCAGCGCATTAATGACCGGAGCCTCGGTGTCCTTGGGTTCCATCGAAGGCAACACTTCGCGCACCGTTTGCGAAAGATTCACCGCCACCGGCGCATGCAGTCCTTCCGAACCTTCCAGCCGAATATCCCCGTGCAGCACCCAGAAATCCGCCCCCGACGTCGACTCGTGGAACGGCCACTCCAGCCGCACCGTGAGCGGCAGTCCTTTCAGCGTCACCCAGATTTTCTTGCTGGCTGCCGTGCCCGCTTCGTCCCTAGCCCCGCCGCTATCCTGCAACTTCGTCATAAACCTGAGTTCCCTATCTCCTGGAGGTCGTGCGAAAGAAGGTCAATCTACAATCGTAAAATCTCCAATCTTAAATCTTACCGGCTCGTCCTACTTCCCATCCAGCGTCGCCCGCACCTTCAGCGCCAGATCGACTTTGGAAAAAGGTTTCTGCAACAGCTTCACGCCAGGCTCCACCTTGTGCTGCACCACCATATCGTCCGTGTATCCGGTCATGTATACGATCCGGGTTTGCGGCCGCTTGCTCAAAAGTTTCTCCGCCAACTGACGGCCGCTCATCCCCGGCATAATGACATCGGTCAGCAACAGATCAATGGGCTGGGTGAAACTCTCTGCCGTCTCAATCGCCTGCTCAGCGCTCGACGCTTCCAGTACCTTGTAGCCGTATCCCTCCAGAAAAATACGGGTCAACTCGCGCAGATCTGGCTCATCCTCCGCGATCAAAATCGTCTCAGTCCCGCCGGCCACGTCTCTACTCCCAACCGCCTCCTCCCGTGTGCTCGTGCTGCCTTCCGCTGCCGGAAAATAAATGCGGAATGTCGTGCCATGTCCCACTTCACTCTTTACCTGGATACTTCCGCCGCTCTGCTTCACGATTCCGTACACCGTCGCCAATCCCAGCCCGGTGCCCTTGCCCATCGGCTTGGTGGTGAAAAATGGTTCGAAGATGTGGGAAAGCGTTCCCGCATCCATCCCCTGTCCGGAATCCGCCACCCTCAGCATGACGTACCTCCCTGGAGTAAGCTCGAGATCGCGCGCCAGTTCCGCACTGACTTCCAGGTTGAAAGTTTCCATCTTGAGTTTGCCGCCTTGCGGCATCGCATCTCGCGCGTTGACCGCCAGGTTCATGAGCACCTGTTCCACCTGCCCCGGATCCGCCTTCACCGACAGCAGCGAGGGATGCAGGCTCGCGATCAGCTCAATATCCTCGCCAATCACGCGCGACAGCATTTTTTGCACATCGGCGACTACATCATTCAGATCCAGAACTTTCGGTTGCAGCACCTGCTTCCGGCCGAAGGCCAGCAGTTGCTGCGTCAGCGATGCGGCCCGGTCCGCCGCCCGGCGAATCTGCTCCAACCCGTGCGCGCGCTCATCCGCTCCGGAGGCCGCGAGCAGCAATTCGCCGTGCCCCATGATGACGCTCAAAATGTTGTTGAAGTCGTGGGCCACGCCTCCCGCCAGCCGCCCAATGGCCTCCATTTGTTGCGCATTCCTGAGCTGCTCTTCCAGATGTACCCGCTCGGTCACGTCGCGCGTGATGCCCCATGTCCGCACCCAGTGTCCGTCGACCACCATTCCGCTCATGGTATTGCGGAAAATTTTCTTCTGCCCGCGGGAATCCATCTCATACGACTCCTGGTCGGTGGTCTGATATCCAGCGCGAACGAAGTTTTCCATAAACTGCCGCGTGCCCGGATCATTCAAAATCAGAAAGTCAGAGAGCGGCTTCCCGATTAGCTCCCGCGCGGAGGCGCGACCGTACATTTTCGCCAGCGCGTCGTTGCATTCCGCCAAATAGCCGTTCTTCCGGCCTAGCGCCAGTTGCTCAGCGATCGGCAGATGGCACGGAACTGGCGGGTTGTACTCCATGCGGAAAATTCCTTCCGAGCTTTGCTCCACAAACGCCCGGTAGCGCTCCTCGCTCTCGCGCAGCGCGTCTTCTGCCTTGCGCCGCGCCTGGTCCGCCTTCAGCTGTTCGGAAATGTCTCTCTGAATCCCCCAGGTCCGCAACAATTGTCCGCGCTCCACAATGCCGAACATGCTATTCAGAAACACCTTCGGGTTGCCATTGACGTCCATCTCATGCGATTCCCGCTCCACCAACCGGAATCCATTTCGAATGTACGCGCGCATCATTTCGATGTTGCGAGGAGCATCCGCCGCCAGCAATTCCGTCAGTCGTTTTCCCAGAAGCTCTGCCGGCGAACTCAGCCCGTACATGTGCGCCATCGCTTCGTTGCACTCGGCCAGGTACGAATGGTGAAGAATATGGTGAGCCAGTTCCTCTTCTGGGAGGTCAATCGCCACTGGCGCGTCGAGATCGTACCGGAAAATCCCTTCCGAGCTTTGCGCTACGAACATCCGGTAGTTTTCTTCGCTGCGCCGCAGCGCTTCGTCGGCGCGTTTCCGCTCGGTGATATCGATCAACAGACCGCGAGTCAGTCGTCTTCCCGTTTGCGGGTCGCGGACGATCACCGCCTCGTCGCGAACCCACAGCTCCCGCCCATCCTGCGATCGCAATCGGTATTCGACCTGGAAAGGACGGTCTTCCTCCCAACTATCCTCCAGCAGCGCGATCGGGTAATCCTCCGGATTCAAGTGATCCCACCAGAAGGACGGGTCCGACAAGCAATCCTCGGGACGGTAGCCGAGAATCGTATTCACCTGCGGGCTGAGATAGAGAAAACGGCCTTGCGCTCCAGCCTCGGCTACATAGGAGATCGCAGGAACCTGCTCCACCAGTTGACGATATTTCGAGTCGGCTTCCAGAAGCGCGGCCGTCGCCCGTTTTCCTTCTTCCCGCGAGCGCAGCGCCGTGATGCCATAGGCCAGGTTGTTCGCCATCTCGGTGAGCAGTTCCACCTCCGAGCTTTCAAAGGAACCCGCTTGCTCCGAATAGATGGCCAGCACGCCGAAGGCTGAGCCCGCCAGCCGCAGCGGCAACCCGATCACTGCCGCATATCCTCTCTGCAAGGCGGCTTCGCGCCAGGGTATGAACGTGGGATCGTTCGCCGTATCCGCGACCACGTGAATCCGGTTCTCCCGGATGGCCGTACCCACCGGCCCGCGACCCGCCGGAGTATCCGACCACTTCAGCGCAATCGTGTCCACGTAGCCGTCGCCATTTCCCGCGTGCGCCAGCGGCCGCATGCTTTTCTCTTCGTCCTGTTCCGCGTACGCGATGAACGCCATCCGGTATCCTCCGAGGCGCACGATGATGTCGCAGATCTGCTGCAGCAGTTCTTGTTCGCTCCCAGCCTGCGCCAGCGCCTGATTGCACGCACTCAGTGCACGCAACGCGCGGTTCAACCGGCGCAGTTCTTTGTTGATGGCACTCTCGCTGGCGGACTCGGAAGGAATCTCGCAAGAGGATTCGCCGGCTGGGGAGAGCGCAGATGGGGAGGATGAAGAGAGAGCGGAAGCATACGGCGTCCCGGAGTTGGGGGAAGCCGGATCGGCTCCCGACTCGCTAAGCTGAGGCTTTTCCTGCGTCGTGGAAACCTGGGGACGTCGCTCCGGCATTTTTTCCGTGGATTCAAGTAGTGTACAGGTTCCCGCTACACCTCCGTCTGAAAACCGCTTGTGTCGGTAACTGGCCACTGGACGCTGCTCTCCACCAGCCATCCCAACAATCCCGAAAGACAGAATCCCACCGCATTCAGAACGCCGTGCGTTCTCGCCATCTGCGGGATCGTCAACGCACCGCTCCCCAAATAATCCGTGACCGCATATGCTCCCGAAAGCACCATCCCCGCGAAAACAGCGCCGGCCGCGACTTGCAACAGGATTCGCGCGGTAGTATTTGCCGCCTTCGTCCCGCAGGCGCGCACCGATATCGCCAGACCCGCGACGCTTGCTGAAAACAAAAGCGCCGCTACCATCTTCAGTACTGGGGAGATCACAAACCCTGCGGCAACTACAAATGGCAACCCGACCACCATCAGGACCAGACGCTTCAGCCACGGATGTTCCCCGCGCTTCTCGGAAAAGCGAATCGTCGCGGCGGCGATCATCGCCGTAGCAAATCCTGCGAAGTGAAAGTGCACCGCCGTCAGCAGTCCGATTGGTTCCTGAATTCCCATCGGCCGCATCCCCCACCGCGACGCCACCAGCCAGGCCCCACCCACCACCAGATCCACTCGCGCGATGCCCATCGCAAACCGTGTGGCGCGGCCCCCTCCGCCCGCGTCTGCCCATAGCACCCGCACTATTTCCACGAGTCCAACCCCCGCCTCGAGGGCGCAAATCAACAACCATCCCAGCGCGGCCAGTCCAGCCTTCCTTCCTGGAGGAAGCCACATCGCCACGACCACGAGCGCGGCGCCCGCAGGTTGCAGCCGGCGGGCGCGTTCCTCCAGCCAGCCATCGCCCCCGAGCACACGCCCCAATTCCATCCCCAAGGGAACAATCACTAGCGGTGCAAATAAGAAGAGCAACTCGATCGCACCCAGCCGCGCCACCCCCAGCCGCGCCAGCACCGCAATGCCAGCCCACACCGCCGCCCCCGCGGTAGCACACGCCGCCGCCCATCGCTGCCTCTTGTCATTCTCGCGGGCGCGCTGGGTGCCCCATGCTTGCGGCGTTCTTTGCGGCAAGGATGGGGAAGTCCGCTGCGCCAATGTTGGTTTTTTCATCACGTCTCACCTCACGGGCCTGAGTGCCGCCATCCCAAAGATCACCACCAGCACGATCAACGCCCCTACATACAGCCTATCGAGCACCTGGTTCTCCCGCCGCACCTCGCCGTCGTAGTAGAAAATCTGCAGCACGATTCGCAGAAGCCAAAACCCCGCCATGAATCCGCTCAGGAACCGTCCCATCCCGCTCGCTCCCGCCAGGTCCGGCGCGAACCCGAAACACAGCGCCGCAAACAGCCCCAGGACGATCACGATGTACACCCAATGCACGTAGAAGATCTGGCGCACGAATCTCGGCACGCCCGCCAGCCGCTCCCGTACGCGCAGCCGCCCCGGCAGCGGAATGTTCGCCGCCATGATCCCTGCGTGCACGAAACCTGCTCCCCAGATTGCACGAATCATCCATGTCGAATTCATAGTCTGCCTCCGTGATTCTTTTCGCGGACTCTCTGGTTAACTCGTTTTGGCGGCCTTTGCAAAATGGCGCGCGACCTCCGACGCGTACTGCCTGCCCACGAGATCTTTGTGGTCCGCGAGCCATTGGCTCAACCGTGTTGACCCCGCTGGCGGCCCCTCAGGCGCGAGCAGGTTACCCATCAGCCCTTTGTATTCTTCCCACGCAAGAACGACGTCGCCGACAATCCAACCAGTCACAAGCGTGGATAGGTAGGCCAACAGCATTGGGAGATGGACCAGGCGAACAGGCCGTTCTACGCGCGCCGCAACCAGTCGTACAAGTTCCTCGAAGCTGAATGTTTCGGGGCCAATCGCGTTGCGGATCGAACTCCCCTGCTGGTCAACGGTGTCAACGAGCAGTTGCGCCATGTCCTCCACGTAGATGGGACGAATCGTGTACCGGCCGTCGCCTGGAATCCCGAACACGGGAAGACGGCGCACGAACCAGGCAATGTTGTTGATGAGTATGTCTTCCGCCCCAAAAATGACAGTGGGCCGCAAGATCGCGTACGACAGCCCCGAGCCGACTACGGCCTGTTCGACTTGGGCTTTTCCCCGGTAGTACCCCAGCGGAGATTCGAGAGATGGATTGGCGATGCTGACGTGCACGATCCTTTGGACACCGGCGTCTTTTGCCCCCTCGATCAACGTGCGGGTATTTCGAACCGCGGTCTCGAAGTTTGACTCTCCGCGCGGGAAGCGCACCCAATAGGTATTAATAAGGGTGGACGCGCCTCGAAGGCTGCGGCGCAAATCCTCGGGCCGGTCGAAGTTATAGGGAAATATCTGAACCCGGTCGCCAAAAGGATTCGTCCGGTCGGGATGATATGTCAGAGTGCGGACTTCGTAACCGCGGTCGAGGAGGAGCCGCGTGGCGTATTTTCCCGTGTAACTGAAGGCACCGGTGATGACCACCGTCGCACTCATTACTGTCCTCCTGAGACAGATCATTCTGTACGAACAGAACAAGCCGGGCAAAAAAGGGGAGCTACCCCGCCTTCTTCCGCACCTTCGCCCCCATGCGCAACAATTTCCGCACCGTTCCAGTGGGTAGACGCTTCATTTGGTCGTGCAGTTCCGTCACCGCTTCGAAGAAGCCGGCCATCGCCCCCAGTCGCTCTCGCGTGTAATCCGCTCCCGGCTCCTTCGGATCCAGATCGGCCAGGCAACGCCGCAACATCTCCCGCGTCGGATCGATCTCCCGCCGCTTTCTCTGTTCGATTACCAGCCGGAACATCTCCCAGACGTCTTTCATCGATTCATAATGTTCCCTCCGGTCGCCCAGCACGTGTACCGCACGCACGATCCCCCAGGTTTCGAGTTCCCGGATCGAGGTACTCACATTTGACCGGGCCACGCTTAGCGTCTCGGCAATCTCCTCCGCCGGCAGCGCCTCGGGCGACAGGTAGAGCAGCGCGTGGATCTGCGCCACCGTTCGGTTGATCCCCCACCGCGTCCCCATCTCTCCCCAGTGAAGAATGTACTGCTTCTGGACTCCCAGTAAGTTCCGCCATGTCTTTTCTTTCAGTAAAAACTGAATATACAGAATAGATAGCCTTGTGTCAATCCCTCCATGCAGAACGCGCTACAATATCGGCGTTGAACTCGACCGACGACGGTCCAGCTTGTTCTGCTTGCCTCGCTATGCAAGTGGAAGAAATGCAGCTCTCCGCAGCACGTCCGTGTACCAAATCTCGAGATAGCCTTCGAGCGAAAAAAGAACCGAGAACTTCCTCTGACCACAATCGGGCGGTTCAAACGCCTCCAATTCCCTCGGCAAGGAGATTCTCCATCGCCCGCTCTTTCTATGCATGGCAACCGCTATTGGTACCAGTCGTGCAACGATGGCGTCGTCTCTCAGGTCCCTGGCGTATGTCGGCTCACTTACAGCTATGGGCTTTCCTTCCAGAATCAACAGACGGACGGGCTCCAACCGTGGGTCCCCTTGAACCTGTTCGTCCGACAAGAGGCGGTACCTTCCGGATTCGAGGAGGAGCAACCAAGCTCGGCCATCCGTGCTGGCCGCCCACGGCACGAGGTCAGAAAAATGCTTAGGCAGAGTTATGCGATCATCGGGATCAAGGGGGCATGGTACCGGAACAAGTGGCTCGTTGGGCATTCGGCAGCTACCATCTTCCCGGGTTTGCCCGGAGATAGGATTTAGCAATATCTTTGTTTATATATACATAGCAGATTTATCTTGACTTCTCCCGGATTTGTCCGGAATATACAATTTGTAGGGTGAGGGCAGGACAATGCACTATATCTGGTATCGCCCGTTCGCCATTGTTGGTAGTATGGCGAATATAAAGCGAAATAACTCGGCGTTTCGCGCTCGCCTGAGGAGGTGATTTATGTCGCCAACGGATTTGCAAGACCGCGCACAATACCTCTCATTAGCCTTGTTTTCCCAGAAGATTGTCTCGGCATTAATGGAGTACGCCGATGAGGACAAGAATGAGAAGCTCAAACCCTCGCTGAATGAGGCGCTCGTTTCGCTGCGTGTCACACAAACCAAACGCCCATCCGCCGAACGAAGAGTAGTCGCGTTCACCAGCTACGAGCATCTCCGAACGCTTGAGGAAGTCTGGACCGCAAGGGATCGCGCAAACGCTATTCGGATGATGGAGGCAATACTCCGTGCGCCAGGGAACCCAAAGACGAAGCTTATGGCTAATGACCTGATCGACCTATTTTCGAAACTCCAAGACCAAGCTCTTTGGAATTTTGAGCAACCAAAACCCGTGTCACAAAAGGTTATGCAACGGCTATGTCAGATGGCCTAGCGGATCTCCTCCATGACGCGGCCGTCCTGTATGGATTCGTAGACTTCCTCGAAGAGTACTGTAGAGAGCAGGAGCGTTCACAAACGTACGTCGACGCTTCTGGGCTCTTCTTCCATTACGTGAAAGATCTTGCGGCTGGAATAAAGGAAGAACTCGGCCGCGAAATCAACCGAGCCACCCGCTTCCCCACAAGGCTGCCTGTTCTACAGCGCAACATCCTGACACTCAAGTACTATTTGCAACTGCTCCACGAACACGTCAAGCCGGCCGCCGATGCACACACGCTGACCATTCCGGCCCCGCTCATACACCTCGCCTCTCAACAACTTCAACGCGTGGAAGGGATGCGCACTTCTAAGATAGTCATCCTCCTAACGCCAGAGTTCATGTATTTCCAAAGGCCCCACACCTATGTCAAGGAGCAAGCACGCCTCGTACAAGCGATCATTCCTCAAGCTACATTCCCGGCAAAACTCGGGTTCATCGCACTTCCTTACTCGCAGGGGCCAAGCTTCTTCACCAACCTCGCCATCTATCACGAGATCGGCCATTTTGTGTACGAGGAACTTTCAAAGTCAGATCCTCCCCATCCCGGCGTTGCAACGCTCAGGTCAGTTACAAACCGGTCCCTGCGCGGTGTTCAGGGATCGCCAAGTCGTCGCCTTTGTCTCGAAGATAATCGAGAGCTGGACGCAAGAGATTTTCTGCGATTTGTTCGCTATACGCCTCGTAGGCCCGGCGTTTTCGTTTGCGCTGGTCGAGATTCTGGGCATGCTTGGGTTTCTGTCACCAAGAGATTTGATAAAGTTCAACCTCACGCATCCAGCATCAGCACTTAGATTTGCCGAACATGTCAGCCTACTGAAAGAGGATTCATGGTTGAAGGCTATTGAGCAGTTTGAGCCCCAACAAAAGAAGCTTCTTGAAAGGCTCGCCAGAATTCCGCGGGCGAAGTACAGATTCTATGTGGATGACCAGGCCCTCGGCCCGCAGAGTCTCGTGTTTACTTTCCTAGACTCTGTTGTTCCTGCCATTCGCAAACTGGTGCGCGAGATAACAATAGAACCAACACAGGCGGTGAAGCGGTTCGAGCAGGACCGTCAGAGCATCGAAGATTGCCTTCGAGTCGGCGTCGTCCCGCACTCGAAAACATCACGCCCCCCTGACCCCGTATCCATTATCAACGCCGCGTTTTGCTTCTACCTCACGTCGCTCCCCGATGTCATTGGGGAGTTCGAGGGACCAGCGGCCAAGAACGATCTGCGTATCTACAGCCTGTGGACAAAGCGACTTGAAATGTGGACGATGAAAGCGATCGAAGATTCCCAGGTTCAAGACCGATTCCGAACGCTCAGAGGTACGGCGTTATGGTCCTTTCTAGAAAAGAAATCCTGACACGGATGCGGGAGTTCGAGGTAAGCAACGAACGTAGCCTTGTAATCACGCCGATTGTCGGCGACGAAAACGACATATTCGATGCAGACTCGGTGGATCTCAGGCTCGGCACTCACTTTCTGCTCCCAAAGACGTTGGATCAACCCTTCTTCTCTCCTGATCGGAGCTCTGCGACCTCTCTCCACGTTCACGTTCACGTGCCGCTTGGCCAATTCCTCGTAGTACCCGCCCACCAAACGATCCTGGGAGCAACCCTTGAGTTCATCAAGCTTCCGTCCGACGTTTCCGGTCAAGTGCTGACTAAGTCATCGGTAGCTCGCACCTTCATCGTCGTTGAAACTGCGCCATGGATACATCCACAATATCGGGGCTGTCTGACTCTCGAGATTGCCAATGTGTCCAACACCCCCGTTCTCCTGTATCCAGGCCGCCTTATCTGCCAGCTTATCTTGATGCGCATCGCTCCGCTTCAAGATCCCACCGAGGGCCAGAATCCAAGCGAGAAGGGACTGGGGGCGGAAGTAAAGCCTGACAAGAACTACTTCGGCCCCGTCTATCCGGAAGCTCCGAAATTCAAAGACCCGCAAGAAGACTTGTTCAGAATTGGTGTAACACGCGTTTCCCGTCTAAAGCGAACCCGAGAATACCCAACCAGGAAAGGCTGGCGAGAGATCAAGCACGGGCCATGACGTCGACCTTCGAATCTTTCGCGTGATTCAGGAGAAGTGGAGCTTTGCTAGTTCCCAGGCGCGGCGGAGGGATCGCTCAACGCAATGAGCTTGCCCGGCGGATATTCGGCGGGGGTGAGGGGAGTGTCAGGGTCGGGATTCACAATGGTCAGCACCTTGCCGCTGCGAACTCCTCGAATGGTGAGGCGCTGACTCTCTACCGCCACCACCCGATACTTCTCTTCGAAGATTGCACCCTTGGCCTTCATAGGCGGATTGGATGCCGAATCCCAGCACGGGGACTCCCCGGTTTTCAGATTTGCTCCGTCGGGCCGCTTTTTCCAAGCCCCCCCACCGGGTCCACGCTGATCCCTTTCCCAAATCTCCAACCGCCCATCTACAATTTGGAATCTGCTGCCATGAACACAGTCCGTATCGCCGAGTTGCTGGAACCATTTCTCCGCGTGCCGATCGTGGCTCCGGGAGCTTCTAAGCTCGCAGGCAGTTGCCATTCCGACACCCCTGATCTTTGTCATTCCGAACCGGCGAACGCCGGAGAGGAACCTGCGGTCCTGTCGCCCGCTCAACTGCAACGTATATCGACGTACATCGATATACTTCTCCGCTGGAATGTCCGCATCAACCTGACCGCCATCCGCGACCCCGAAGACATTGTCACCCGCCACTTCGGCGAGAGCCTGTTCGCCGCGTCGCGCCTGTTTCCCCTCGCTCCTCGTGTGGGGTCAGCCACCCTCGCCGACATAGGCTCTGGCGCCGGATTCCCTGGCCTTCCCATCAAGCTCTGGGCTCCGCACATCTCGCTTATCCTGATCGAGTCCAACCATAAGAAGGCTGCCTTCCTCCGCGAAGTCACCCGGGCCCTTACATTGACGGACATAAATATACGAAACGCGCGGGCTGAGACCCTGACGGGAAGCACTTTCGATGTAGTCACTCTTCGCGCCGTCGAGCGCTTCGAATCCATCCTTCCCATCGCGGCAGGCCTAGTCGCACCGGCCGGGCGCTTGGCCCTGCTGATCGGCGCGTCCCAAGAGAATCAAGCTCGCGCAAGCCTGCCCCACCTTGCCTGGTCCGAACCGGTCCCAGTCCCTCAATCTCGCGCGAGAGTCTTGCTGGTCGGCCATCGCCTTCTACCAGAGGATTGGTAGGTCCAAAACTAAAATCAGCAACAGTGGCCTGTAACATCACCTCCGCACACCGATGTTGCCAGAGGAGAACCAAGTTGGTAATAAGTGGACCGGATATGCTGTATTGCCCATGATCGCAGCTACACCAGTGCAATTCTAACCTTTCGTACCGCCATAAAGTGGGACAACAGCTAGAAATATCTTAAGGACATCATTAGTTGATTGCCGGTGTGAGGGGGAGTTTTCCACAGTGTTCCTGCAGGAACACTTCGAAGCATTCCTAAGTAGGCTGGCCGTCTGCGCCACCAAGCAAGTGAGCATCCTGTCCTGCAGCGAGCTCGAAGCGGGGATCTTGCTTTCACAGAACGTTCCTGCAGGAACACTTCATCAATTGGCAACGTGGCAGGGGATGGCTGCTTGTCGCCCGGGCCAAGTGCATCGCAGAGAATATTCCTTGCAGACTGCAATTGCTTAAGGGGGAACGCCTGGTGCACTGAATAGTGTTCCTGCAGGAACACTCGACGCGTTTTGCACACAATTCGTTCATATGCACAGCAAATCTCATTGCATTTGAAATGCGAAGCGCATTATGCTGCCGGGTAGCTCTGCTTCTCCTGACAATCTAATGGGACGCGTTATCGCTGTTGCCAATCAGAAGGGCGGCGTGGGTAAGACCACGACTGCCATCAATCTCGCCGCGTCCTTTGCGGCTGCGGAAGTGAACACCCTGCTGGTCGATTGCGATCCGCAATCGAATGCCACGAGCGGCTTGGGATTCGCGAAGGATCCTGACCGCGTCAACTCCTACCATCTGCTAATGGGCGCCGCTGCGGCCGAGGAGGCGCTGCTCACGACTGAACTCGAACAGTTGTGGCTGATTCCTGCCCATAAGAATCTGATCGGGGCCAACCTGGAATTGGTGGACGCAGAAAGGCGCGAGTTTCGCATGCGCGAAGCTTTGGCTCCTTTGCGGGATCGGTTTCAGTTTATCGTGCTGGACTGTCCTCCAGCGCTGGATCTGCTGACGCTGAACGCGCTGGTCGCGGCGGATGCGGTCCTGATTCCGATGCAGGGAGAGTACTTTGCTCTTGAGGGCGTGAGCGAACTGCTCGATACCATTGACCGGATCCGCTCGGGGCTGAACCCTGAGCTGGAGATCGAGGGCGTGGTGCTGACGATGTTTGACGACCGCACCAACCTGGCGCAGCAGGTGATGACTGAGCTGAAGAATTATTTTGGCGAGAAGCTGTGCCGGACGACCGTGCCGCGAAACATACGTCTGGCGGAGGCACCGAGCCACGGGAAGGCAGCGCTGGTGTACGATCCGCGATCGAAGGGGGCGGAGAGTTATATACGGCTGGCGAAGGAGATTATTGAAAGGCAGCCTTCAGCAGTCAGCTCTCAGCCATCAGGACAAACCCTAACCACAGAGGACACGGGACGCGGGGGAGAGCAGGCGGGGGAAGAGATTGCGGCGGCGGACGAGATGGATAAGACGGCTTGAGGTCTGCGGTCAGCTTCGGGTGCACACATTGATGCTCATCAATGTATAAGATTGATGGTCATCGATATAGATTGCAGCGGAAACGCGTAGGTCCTTCGGCACCAAAGAACGGCGCCTCAGGATGACAAGGGTGGAGTGGGAGCAGGCAGAGAGATTGAGGAAAAACACAGATGACTACTGGTGCGGCGGCGGAGAATACGGCGGGGCGGGCGGGGGACAAGGAGAAGGTGGAGAAGCGGCGGGCTTTGGGGCGGGGGCTGGAGTCCTTGTTGCCTGGGCCGCGGGTGGTAGCGGGTGGCGCCCCTGGTCAGAGTAGTGGTGCTGCCGGCAAACAGCAGGTTCCTCACTTCGTTCGGAATGACAAAACTTCTCTCAGCGACATACCTGTCTCGAATGGGGCTGACGATAAACATCGAGGGGAAGCATTCAGAGGGGTCATTCGAGCTGTGGCTGAGGATGCGGTAACCGAGAGTCCGCAGGCGGGGGCGCCCGCGCCACACGGCACCGCCGAGCTCGGCTCGGCTGGGCCTGCATCCACCACACCTGCATTCACTGCATCCGATTCTCCTGCGCAGCCGGTTGCTGACGAGACCATCACGATTTACGCGCAGGCGGAGTCGCGGATGCCGGGGAACCTCGTTGTCAACCTGGCAATTGCGGACATTGATAAGAATCCGTTTCAGACGCGGTATGTCGACGATGACGAAAAGTTGGAGGAGTTGTCGGATTCCATAAAGGCCAATGGGGTGGTGCAGCCGATCATGGTGCGTCCCGGGGACGAAGAGGGGCGCTACATTCTGGTGCTGGGCGAGCGGCGGCTGCTGGCTTCGAAGAAGGCGGGGAATACGACGATACCGGCGCTGGTGCGGCGAGTTTCGCTGCAGCAGGCGGCGGAGATGACGATCATCGAGAACCTGCAGCGCGAAGATTTGAGCGCGCTGGAACAGGCGGAGGCGTTCCGGGTGTTGAGCAAGGAATTTTCGCTCACGCAGCAGCAGATTGGGGAGCGGGTAGGACTGTCGCGGGAGTCAGTGTCGAATTACATGCGGCTGCTGAAGCTGCCGGTGCTGGTAATGGAGCAACTGGCGCATAAGCAGATTGGATTTTCGGAGGCGAAGGAGTTGCTGAAGCTGGAGGATCCGGAGCTGATCACCAAGGCGGCCGATTACATTGTGAAGAAGCACCTGACGCTGGACCAGGTGGAGACGTTGATCATGCGGATGACGGGGCTGCTCGAGCCAGTGCCGGGCATGCCGGGGCAGGTGGCGAAGAAGAGCGGGGCGCGGTGGGTGGATCCGAATGTGCGGTCGGCGCAGTTGGAGCTGGAGCGGCTGCTGGGAGTGCGGGTGCGGATTCGCGACCGGAAGGGGAAGGGGAGGATTGTGATTGAGTATCACACGGTGGATGATTATGAGCGGGTGGTGGAGATGTTGCGGGGACGGAAATAGCTATCAGCTTTCAGCTTGGGCGGGCCGGGCGGCCGCCTTCTTTATTCAGCAGGAGTGAATAAGGATCGTTATCAGGTGGATTGACCGGGCTGTTTTTTGGGATGCCGGACCCGGTAGCGTCTCGATTTGGCTCGTAAGTGGGACGTGATCGGACCGTCGGCACGATGGTGTTTATTCCCGTGGTTCCTGAGATGCGGTTCAGCCGTCCCTCCGGAGTCTGTGTCGTAGCTCCTCTTCCGCCCATCCGGGGCTTGCGCATTTCCCACTTGACACCCCACGGCTTGCGCCCGGGGGCTGCATTCTTACGCCGCTTTCGCGGCTAGCCGCCATCATCAGGACCATTCTTGCCCGACTCACGTTCGTCCCGCAGCTCGGCTAGACATAGGAGAAAAGGGTCATGAAGCCGAAGTCCATGTGGAGTTGCTGGTGGCAGTGGAACAGGGTCAGGCCGGGATTGTTTGCCAGGAAGTCGATCTCGACTTCTTGATAACCGCCTACCATGACGACATCTTTGACTACTCCAGAGGTGGACTGGCCGGCGTATCGCGTCAGCTCGAAAGTGTGACGATGCAGATGAATGGGATGGATGTCGTCACTCGCATTGCGCATGCGGATGCGGTAGCGCTTGCCTTCTTGCAGATGGAAGGCGGGCGGGGCCATCATCTGATTTAGAGGATAGGCCGCGCCGTTGATGGTCCACTGATTGAATCCGTCGAGGGCGGCGTTTTGTTTTTCGATGAGCATGTCGAAGACTTCGTCGGGCGGTGCTGAGTTTGCGGCGGAGTTGCCGAAGTGGGCGTAGTTCCATTTGAAGGGGCTGGGCGGAAGCCACTGCGGCTTGCCTTTATTGCCGGCGTATTCGACGACGATGCCCATGCCGTGGTGACGATCGTCGTCGTCGAGGTCGCCCATGGTCCAGACGCCGGGATGGTTCATTTCAACGATCGCGGAAATTCGCTCCGCGGTTCCGAGCCAGAGAACTGATACCTGAACCGGTTTCGGCAGAGGATTGCCGTCCATCGCAATCACGCGGAAGGTGTGGCCGGGAAGGGCAAGGCTGCGAATCTCAGTAGCGCTGCCGTTCAGAACGTGAAACAGGACGCGCTCGCCTGGTTTTACGCGCACGGGCTCGCCGTGACCGAGCATGCGGCCGTTGATGGTGAAGGAATCGTAGCCGACCTCGTATCCGTGAGGCATGCCCTGGGCGAGGGAAGCTTTCATTTTGCTCTCGCCGGAATCTTTGAGTGCGGGAACGTTCTGCGCAGGGGAGAGGAAGTGCTGGGGCATATCGCCACCGCGACTTAAGGTGGGCTGAAATTCTTTCAGCGTGAGAAAGACTTCGCGATCGTAATTGCCGGGGTGTTGTTTGGGTTCGATGTAAACGGGGCCGACCAGGCCACTGTACTGGCCGAGGGATAGATTGGCTCCAGCGCGGACGTGGGTGTGATAGAAGCGGAAACCCGAGGGCTTGGGTACGAAAGAGATTCTGCGGCTGCCGTGGGGCGGGATGAAGGGAGTGCCTTCTTCGGCGGCGCCGTCGACGTCGGGGGAGACGAACTGGCCGTGCCAGTGCACTTGTTCCGGCGTGTCCGTCTCATTGCGTAGATCGACTGTGACCTGCTCCCCTTCTTTCAGGCGAAGCAGAGGCCCGGGAAACTGACCGTTATAAGTAGTGACTGAGACGATGCGTTTGGGCGCGAGTTCGAGGGGCTGGGTGGCGATGGTGAGAGTGTAGTCGGCGGGAGTGTCGTTGTCGCGCGTTTGAGAGAGGAAGCGTGGAGGGGAAAGAAGTGCGGCGCCAGCGGCGGCGGCGGATTGCAGGAAGGTGCGGCGATCGAATGGGGACATAACTCTCCGGCAGCGATATTGGACGTGTTTGCGATCGTGATAGTTGCAATAGATCGACAGCGGACGAGGTGAGGGGACGATTGTGTCGTCCCTCCGGGACTTGTTGCGTTCTCTCGCTGCTCACCCAGCGCTGAAGCGCTGGGCTAAGTTCTGGCGCCCCTCCGGGGCTTACTTACTTTTCTGCTGTGCACCCACGGCTTGCGTCGTGGGCTGCATTCTTTCGCCGCTCCGCGGCTGTCGTTACGAGTTTGCGCCGTGGCGTTTGAGCACCATCACAATGCTCTCTCTCACCACTGCCGAGGCGGGCTGTCTTTCTACCCATGACAATACTCCTTCTTCGATCTTCGCACCGGCTTTCAGCAGGGTTTCGAGTATAGGGACATAGTCAACTTCCTGATCGCCGTGAATCGCGCACCAGAGGGCTTGGCCCAGGGCTGTTCCACCGTACACGTTCTTGGCTTCGAGTTGGGCGCCCCGGATTAGGAGCAGCGTGATGGTGTCCGCGTGGCCGCCGATTACGGCCCAGTGGAGGGCGGTCTGTCCGGTGTTGGCTTGGGTTTGCGGAGAGACACCGCGCTGCAGGAGAAATTCGACTACTTCGTTTTGGCCGTACTCGCAGGCCCATAAAAGACCGCGTTCCATCTGGGCGTTTGTCGCCGACGCAGTCAGGTTGCCATTCTCATCGAAAAAACTTTTGACTACATCGAGGCGGCCCACGCCGGCGGCTGCTTCGAGGTCTAGACTTGCGCCACGCTGGGCAAGGAATTCGGCGGCATGGGCGCGTCCGTTGGCGAGGCAGGTATTGACGATGTGTGCAGCGGGGCGTTCAGGGGAGTCGAGGGTTGCGCCGTGGTCGAGCAGAAGTTGGAGCAGCGCGTCTTGTACCCCGGCGCGCTCGGGATGGAGGCTTGTGGCTACCAAAGCTAGAGTTGTGGAACCACCATAGACATCGGCTGAAGCGTTTGCGTCGGCGCCGGATTGGAGGAGAAGCTCGGCGATCGGCACGATATTTTTCGGCGTTTTTTGGCGGTATCCTTCGATGCCGTTAGCGGAGACGTAGTGCAGGAGAGTCGCTTGATGGCGGCGCGTGGAATGGGCGCGAATCAACTCTGGATTTTCGCGCAGCAAGCGTTCTAGCGTGGCGATATCGCCGGTGACGATGGCGTCGGCCGCGAGTTCGAAGTAGTTGACCGGAGAATTCGCGCGCGTGATGGCTTCGAGACATTGGGTGAGCTTCGGCCAACTCTCGAAGCCTTGGGCGCGGGCAATGATGAATTGGGCGGCGAAGAGAGTACAGGTCCCGGATAATGTTTTGCGCGCGAATTGCTCGAGTTGATCGATCCAGTGTTCGATGCGTACTGGGAGCTCGGGGGTGAGGGTGAGATCGGCGAGCCGGACTAACGAGTCGATCCAGTTGGCAGCCCACGCGCGGATGGCGGACGGGTCGGAAGAGTGACAGGCTTTGACTAAATCTTTTGCGCGTTTTTTGTAGTGTTCGAGGCTGGGGTGGGGCGGGAGTGGAAGAGCGTCCTGCGGATTGGGAAACATACGAAGCTCCTTTCACGGCTGCCTGGAGTCCGCACGAAGTCAGGCTGAAAGAAGGTTCGTCCGTCGAAATTGTGGTGCAGGTGGGCACGGCCCTTTCCGCGGACTGGAGGCGCCCTTCGCGCTCAGGAGCTAGCATAGGGATTTCCAGGCGGGGCGTCAAATTTGGCGGGAGAACTCCCTTTTGGGGCGGTGCTGGGAGTGCAGGGGTCCTTCGGCTTCGCTCAGGACAGATCTAATTTTGCAACGCGGATCTCATTGCTGCTTCTGCTCCAATGTTGCAATTCGCGATGGGGACGGAGTATTGTGCGCTTGGCGAAACACAAGGGCCTGCGCAGATACGGGAACGTGGCACCCAGATCTCAACTTCTCGCAAAGCACGCGAGAAATGGGGCACCCGGCCGCATCGCTTCGGGAGCCCGGAGACAGGCGGGCTTCGCCCCGCGACCGGGTCGGAGACCCGGTCCCACACGAATGGGGCGGGAATTTTAATTCGCACTTTTGGGGAGATTTATGAATCTGAGGATCATGCGACATGTACAGGTTGGCGGGTTGGTGGTGGGGTCCGTGATAGGGCTGACGGGGGCGGATACTGGCAGCTTGCCTAGCCCGCCTGTGGCCAAGAAGCTTCCCCATATTAGCGAAGTCAACGGGCACAAGATGGAGGATAACTATTTCTGGTTGCGGGACAAGCCCAATCCGGAGGTGCGGGCGTATCTGGAGGCGGAGAACGCTTATACGGACGCGGTGATGAAGCCGACCGAGCCGTTTCAGAAGAAGCTGTATGACGAGATGCTGGGGCGGATCAAGGAGACGGACGTTGAGGTTCCTTACAAAGAAGGAGACTATTTTTATTACACGCGGACGGAGGCGGGGAAGCAGTACGCGATTCGCTGCCGGAGGAAAGGGAGCAAGGACGCGGCGGAAGAAGTCGTGCTGGACGTGAATGAGATGGCCAAAGGCCAGGTATTCATGACGGTGAATGAATATGCAGTGAGCCCCGACGGGAATCTGCTGGCATATTCGTACGACAACACGGGGTTCCGGCAATTTACGCTGGCGGTGAAGGATTTGCGGACGGGGAAAACGCTGGTCGATCACGCGGAAAGAGTTGGGTCGGTGGTGTGGGCCAACGATAACAAGACGATTTTTTATACACAGGAAGATGCGGTGGCGAAGCGGCAGTACCGGCTGTACCGGCACACGGCGGGGACGGCGGCGGCGGATGCGCTGGTGTATGAGGAGAAGGACGAGCGATTTGAAATTGCGGCCGACCGGACGCGGAGCGGGGCCTACATCTTTCTAGTTTCGGGGAGCCATACGACGAGCGAGGCACGGTACATTCCGGCGGATCAGCCGATGGCGGAGTGGAAAGTTGTGGAGCCGCGGAAGCAGGATGTGCAGTACTATCCCGACCACAACGGGGATTCTTTCTACATTCGGGTGAATGACACGGGGCGCAACTTCCGGCTGGTGAAAGCTCCGGTGGGGGACGCGAAGAGCAAGAACTGGAAGGAAGTGGTGGCGCAGAATCCCAACGTCATGCTCAACCAGGTGGAAATGTTCAAGAACTTCTATGTGTTGCTGGAGCGGGAGAATGGGCTGCAGCAGATTCGAGTAACGGATTTGCGGAGCGGGCGGTCGCGGGGGATTGAGTTTCCGGAGCCGGCTTATATGAGTAACGCCTACGTGAACCGGGTGTATGACACGACAGAATTCCGGTATGGGTACCAGTCGCCGATTACGCCGCCATCGGTGTTCGCGTATGACATGGAGAAGGGGACGTCAACTTTACTGAAGCAGAAAGAAGTGCCGGGAGGATATGACCGCTCGAAATATGAAGTGGAGCAGATTTACGCGCCGGCGGCGGATGGAGTGAAAGTTCCGATTTCGGTGGTGCATCGGAAGGATGCCAAGCTGGACGGGAAAGAGGCGCTGTATTTGTATGGGTACGGGTCGTATGGAATCTCGATCGACGCGGGGTTTAATTCAAATCACTTCAGCCTGGTGGATCGGGGAGTGACGGTGGCGGTGGCGCACATTCGCGGCGGGGGCGAGATGGGAAAGGCCTGGCACGATGCGGGGCGCATGATGAATAAGAAGACTACGTTCACCGACTTCATTGCGTGCGCGGAATATCTGGTGGGACATGGGTATGGGTCGAAGGATCGGCTGGTGATTGAGGGGCGAAGCGCAGGCGGATTGCTGATGGGAGCGGTGCTGAATATGCGTCCGGATTTGTTTAAGGCGGCGCTGGTGGGAGTTCCGTTTGTGGATGTGATGAATACCATGCTGGATGAAACGTTGCCGCTGACGGTGGGTGAGTTTGAAGAGTGGGGGAATCCGAAGGAGAAGGCGGCGTTTGATTACATGATTACTTATTCGCCTTATGACAATGTGGAGGCGAAGAGCTATCCGGACATGCTGGTGAAGACATCGTTTAACGACAGCCAGGTGATGTATTGGGAGCCGGCGAAGTATGTGGCCAAGATGCGGGCGCTGCGGACGGATCATAATACTTTGATCTTGAAGACCAACTTGAGTCCGGCGGGACATGGCGGGGCTTCGGGGAGATATGACCGGCTGAAGGAAGCGTCGTTTGATTATGCTTATATTTTGGGAGAGATGGGGATTGAGAATTAGAGGGGCTGCCTTCGCTTCCTGCGGTGAACGTACCCGCGCTTAGAGAATTTTCTTTCGCCGCTTCAGGGCTTCGTCTTTTCCTTACGCCCAACCACGGCTTCGGCTCAGAGAAGTCACTTCGCACGCTTTCCGAGAGAATGGCGGGCTGTTTCAGATGAGGCCGGCGCGGACGCGGCGGAGGAAATCTTCGCCGTCGGCTTTGGCCTGGGCTAGGACTTTTGGTTGATTGCGGTATTCGAGAGCTATTTCCTGCAGGAAAAGCTCGACGGCATCCTTGGGCTTGAAGCCTTGCGTGACCAGCTTACGGATGCGAGGAGTGAAGCTGTCGGCGTCGTCGGCGGAGCCGAGGCGCGAAAGATGGTCGGCGCATTTGTGATCGCGGAATTTGGCCGCTGCCAGGCGGTCGAAGGCGGTCTTGGCTTCGGGATCGTGGAGCAACGTGGGGAGCGGGGAATTCCATTCGCACTGGGAGCAAGTCCATCCATGAAAAGAATGGTTGGACGTCCAGATGAGTTCTCTGGCGGTTTTCTCCTGCAGGGTACGGCGATCTGTATTGCGATCCATGAGCTGCGCGACTCCCGTCCGCACACTGCGAGGCCCATGAGGGATTCCTTTCGGAATAGTACAGTGAATCAGCGGGAGTGGGGAAGCCCGGAGGTGTCGAGGACGGTTCGAAGGCGGGGCAGGAAAAGTCAAAAGCCGCGGGCGAAGGCGCCCGAGCCACAGATTCCGGAGCCCACACCCTGCTCACCCTTACTTGGCGAAGAAGTAGTCGAAGGATTTTACGGCGGTGAATTCGTCATCTTTGATGTCGAAGACGGTGTAGAGCTTGGTGACGTGGAGGACATCGTGGACTTTTTGGGTGAGGTTGAGGAGTTTGAGTTCGCCTCCGGCGTTGCGGACCGTGGTGAAGCAGCTGACGAGTTCTCCGACGCCAGAGCTGTCGAGGTAGTCGACGCCGACGAGGTTGAGGATGATTTTCTTTTTGCCCTCGGCGACCAGGGTGCGGACGGCGGCGCGCAGAGCGCCGATCTCGGGGCCGAGGATGATGCGGCCGTGGATGTCGAGGATGGTGACGTGAGAAACTTCGCGGGTATCAATTGTCAGGGGCATGATGAGGACTCGTGGTGAAGACCGATGGCGGAAATGGTAGTGCGTGCGAAGGAGCAAGTCAATGGCGAGGAGGGGATCAGAGATTTCAGCGCGGAGAAACTCTATAGAGCGGGAGCGAGGACACAGAGTGTAGCCGAGCTTTGCTCGGCCGGTCCGAGTCAGAGGTCCGGACCCAGCGGCTAGGATAGGCTGCGGTCGGTCTCCATGCGGGATGGATAAGAATCCGACTGGCAGTCGCGGATCTCCTGAATGGCGGAGGTGATGATGGGAGTGGGGTATTGAGGGTGGCGGAATTCGAGGTGCATGCCGCGGCCGACGTATTGGAGCTTGAGCATGGAGCCTCCCCAGGTGGAGCCGGCAATAGCGACCTGGACGGGCTGGGGACAGAACTCGGGATGGCCGGAGAGAAGGGCTTCGCTGCCACCCAGAAGCACGGCCGTATAACAATGGTTCATGGTCTGAATTTGGAGGACCGTGGAAGGGGGCAGGTCGCCGAGATAGACGCCGCCTTCGATCTCCGACTGGATGATGCTGCGGTTCACTTCGTCGGCCAGGTTGGGGTGGGGACTAAACATACTGGTGACCGAGGATAAGGGTATCGGGTTTCGGGGGCGGGAACAAGAGCGCTTTAGGGCGGGGGTGGGAGCGGCGGAACATGGTCTTTAGAGGAAGGGAGAGCTGCGGGGGTTGCAGATAGTTTCCAGGGCAGCCGAGCTGCGCTCGGCGTGTCCGGGTCTTAGACCCGGAACACAGTCAAGGCGGCCGAGCTTCGCTCGGCGGACAGCCGGGGGCGGCTGTCCCCACACAAAGCCTGCCGGAGATGTCACCCTCAGGGTGCCCGGCTTGGTCCTACGGAGGCACTGGGGGACCAAAGCCTGATAAAATATAAGGACAAAGGGGTTCCTGAATATCCATGCCAGTTCCTGTGTCACAAATGTGGACCGTGACGAGCTATGTGCTGCGGCAGAAGCTCGCGGGGCGGAAGCAATATCCGCTGGTACTGATGCTGGAGCCGCTGTTCCGGTGCAACCTGGCCTGTGCGGGATGCGGGAAGATCCAGTATCCGGCGCACATTCTGAAGAAGGATCTGACGCCGGAGGACTGTTTCCGGGCGGTCGAGGAGTGCGGAGCGCCGATGGTATCGATCCCGGGCGGGGAGCCGCTGATGCATCCGCAGATCGGAGAGATCATCGAGGGCCTGGTCGCGCGGAAGAAATATATCTACCTGTGCACCAATGCCCTGCTGCTCAAGGAAAAGATCGACCTGTTCAAGCCGAGCAAGTACCTGACCTTCAGCGTGCATCTGGACGGACAGCGGGAAGAGCATGATTTGGCCGTGTGCCGCGAAGGCGGGTACGACATTGCCGTCGATGCGGTGAAAGAGGCGTTGCGGCGCGGGTTCCGCGTGACGACCAATACGACACTGTTTGACGGCGCGAATCCGAAGTCGGTGCGCGCGTTCTTTGACGAGATGATGGATCTGGGAGTGGAGGGCATGATGCTCTCGCCCGGGTATTCGTATGACAAGGCGCCTGACCAGAAACACTTTCTGGGACGAGCGCGGACGCGGCGCATGTTCCGGGCGATTCTGTCGAACCGGAAGAAGAACTGGCGGTTTAATTTGTCGCCGCTGTTTTTGGAATTTTTGATGGGGAAGCGGACGTATCCGTGCACGGCGTGGGGGATGCCGACCTACAACATTTTTGGCTGGCAGAAGCCCTGCTATCTGCTGCAGGACGGATACGCGGAAACTTTCGCGGAGTTGCTGGCCACGACGGAGTGGAGCAACTACGGGACAGAGTCGGGGAATCCGGCGTGCGCGAATTGCATGGTGCACAGCGGATATGAGGCCTCGGCGGTGAACGCGACGTTTAGCTCGTTGGGCGGATTTTTGGCTACGGTGAAGGGGACGCTGTTCACGCGGTATCGCGACGATGAGGCGCTACGTCTGTTGGAGGAGCCGCAAGCGGCGGTTCATCCGCTGGTGCAGATCGGTGCGAGCGCGCCCAGCGCTGACTCTCTGCAGGAAACTCGCGCATAGGAATTCGTTTGAGCCCTTGCAAAGAAAACAGATCAGAACTTATGTGGAAACTCCTTTTGAAGCCGCTGGCAGTACGGGCAGGCAAGGGGTTCTTCGCTTCGCTCAGAATGACAGACCTGATTTTTCCTAAGCAAGAATACTCATGACAGGGAAAGAAGGCGGGCACATCGACCACGCTTCGGCGGATGCTACGCCGCCGCATGCCAACGCGATGAATCCGGACGCTTTGGAAGTTGCGCCGGGGACGGCGCACGAGCGGCTCGAGGGATGGATCCCGGAGCTGGCTGGCGAAGAAGAGCTTCGGGTCGCGCTGGAAAAGGCGTTTGACTATCGCGGGGACGTGACGATCACGCGCAAGGATGGGTCGAAGATCGAAGGCTACCTGTTCGACCGGCGATCGGCGAATACGCTGAGAGAGTCTTTGGTCCGCCTCTACCCGAAGAATTCGAACGAAAAGGTGGCCATCTCCTATGCGGATATCGGCGCCCTCGAGTTCACGGGGCGCGACACCGCGGCGGGCAGGAGTTGGGAAGCCTGGATGAAAAAGTACGCGGAGAAGAAAGCTGCGGGCGAGAAGGACTTGAGCCTGCATCCGGAACCGCTGGACTGACCGCTGATTCCCTGACTTCTGACGACAGTGCCCGCGAAAACTCCTTCCTGACCTGAATTCCTTTCCCAACCGCCAGACCCCTGGGAACGTTGGGAGCCAATGCCAGACCAGTCCAAGCGTGGAACCTTCGAAGGTCCGCGAGTGAGCGAGGGCACAGCATCGCAGAGCTGACCATGCCAGAATGCTTGTATGCGGGCCCGTCTGGATGCGGGACGGCTCGAACTAGAAGTTTTTTATTGGAGGCACTCATGGAAGTCACAGTCGAACATCTGGGAGCGGTGCAGTTCGAAATCAAGGCGCGGCAGCACACGATTTCGTGCGACCAGCCGGCGGAGAATGGCGGGTACGACGAGGGCATGACGCCGCCGGAGTTGCTGCTCGCGTCCCTGGGATCGTGTGCAGGTTTTTATGCGGCGCAGTACCTTCGCAAATACAAGCTTGCCACCGAAGGCACGCGGGTGCGTGTGACTGCGGACAAATTGAAGGAGCCGGCGCGGATCGACAACTTTCGCATCGACATCGAAACTACGGTCGAGTTGAGTGACCAGCACCGTGCGGGGGTGGAGAAGGCGGTGCATCATTGCCTGATTCACAACACGCTGCTGCATCCGCCGCAGATGAGGATCGAGGTAAGACAGGCGGTGGCAACAGCATCCCCCAAGGCCTGAAGTCCGCACGTTTCCTGGACTTTGACGGCACGGCTGAAGCCGTGCCCTTCCCGGTTCCGTGTTAGCATTCAGGCGTTCCGAAGTCTGTCTCATAGCTTTTCTGTCGCCCCTCCGGGGCTTGCTGATTTCCCACTTACCACCCACGGCTTGCGCTGTGGGCTGCATTCTTCCGCCGCTTCGCGGCTGGTGCTATGTCGTGTCTTCCACTTTTCCAGACGCGAAGGAGCTACGACACAGACTCCTACGGGACGCGATTCAATGCTAGGGGTTCGGCTTACCCGCCAGTGGAACTGGCGGCTATTCTCGGGGCGCGCCTCCGGCGCTTGGACATCAGGAGGCTGCTTGCCGCTCCCGGCGGTTTGCCGCGTGAGGTCGTTTCCTGCCGCCGCTATTTGCCGGTTGCGGGGAAAGTCAGGGCGTCGATCAGTTCTTCGACTTCATCTTCTGTGCCGGCGATCAGCGTGATGGAGACTGCGTAGCCGCGAGCGAGCATGGCCAGGGTGGACTGGTGCATGACGCGGGTTCCTACATCTTTGTGAAAGTCTCCGCGGACCAGCGTTCTCGTCCCGACGGCGATTTCGTAAGGGTCTTCGTCCACGGTGAAACCCTGGGCCTTGGCCACTTCGGTGAGCGGGCCGAAATATTGCGCGGCGTCCTTTAGTCCTGGGTATGCGGCTGCGCTCTCGGCGGCGATCAGGATGGAGGAATTTACATCCTCGGCGCGCGCCTCGGGAGGGCGCGAGAAGGCTGCCAGAAGCACTATGGCGCCGGTGCTTGAGGCTGCGGAGCCGGGTGGTTGGGCGGGATCCGGGGTGTCTTTGTCTTCCTCACGTGCGTTCATTTCATCGGTTCGCAGTACCCAACCTTCGGGAATTTTCCATGAGAGTGCAAGCGTCTTGTTGCGATAGACACCGCTGGTCACGGTGCCGGGGTCGAGGGTGGATGGAGTGGCCGCCTTCTGTGTGTGTTTGGGAGGAGTTGACGAGGAACTCGAGTCCTGTGCCGTTGCGATTCGAGGGAGCAAGACGGTCATGAGGACGGCGGCGTGGAGGAGAGCCCTGCGCAACTGCATAGGACGATGTTACCGGAATCTTTCAACGGCAGCACCGATGGCGCAGGCATAGACGTTGCGAGCAACGTCTCCACGATACGCAATTTGTTCAGGCGGCGCGGCCCATCACGGGTTGGGTGCAGTGGGCGCAGCGGCGCGCGTCGATGGGAATTTCGCTCAGGCACTCGGGACACTTCTTGGTGGTTGGATCGGGCGGCTTCTCGCCGCGATTCATGCGGGCGACGAGGGCATTGACCGGGAGAACCACAAAGAAGTAGACAACCGCGGCGATCAGAATGAACGAGACGCCGGCATTGACGAAATCGCCGATCGGGAATTCGGTGCCACGGACAAGGAATTTCAGGCTCGAATAGTCCGGTTTGCCGACGATCACCGCAATCAACGGGGTGATAAAGGCCTTGGTCAGGCCGGCAACCACGCCGCCGAAGGCCGCGCCGATCACCACGCCGACGGCCATATCCACAACATTTCCACGCAGGATGAATTTCTTGAAGCCGCTTAGCATAATGTCGCCCCTCCGAAAATTGAAGTGCGGCCAATGTAAGGCAGGGGGGGCGCGAGGTCAAGGGTGCATTGGTTGGAACGTGTGAACGGCATTGGCATTGATGAATAGCGCGGCAGAGAGGGCCTCAATCCGTGCCGTCCCTGCGGGACTCAATCGCCGTCCCGACGCTTTCCCCGCACTTCCGTGCCGGGGCTTTCCCATGCCGCCGCTTCGCGGCTGGTGTCCGATTGCTTAGAACTCCAGCGCTGTATCTGAGAACCGCTTTCACACAGAGCAAAGCTCATGCGACGAAAATATCATCATCCTCAGATGCGCATGGGCATGACGATGTAGCGGTACTTGTAGTCGTCGCCTTCGGCGGGGCGGAATTGACCGGCGGATTGGGGGTCTTTCAGTTCGAGGCGGACCTCGCTGGTGCCGGCGGCTTTGAGGAAGTCGACCAGGTATTGGGCGTTGAAGCCGATGGTCAGGGGATCGCCGGTGTAGGGAGCTTCGATGGAATCTTCGGACTCGCCGGCTTCGGTGGACGAAGCGGAAATCTTGAGTTCGCCTTTTTCCAGGCGCAGGCGGACGGCGCGCGAACGCTCATCCGCGAACTGGGCTACGCGGAGGATTGCAGAATTTAATTCGTCGGAGTTCAGGGGAACGATCTTGCTGTTGTCCTTGGGGAGGACGGCTTCGAAGTTGGGAAATTGTCCGGTGAGTTGGCGCGAGGTCAACAAACGGCTGCCGATGCGGAAGAATAACGTGGAGTCGTCTTTGGCGAATTCAATGGTCTCGGCGTCGGTGGAATCGAGCAGGGACTTGAGTTCGTCCATCGCTTTTTTCGGGACCAGAGTTTTCAATTCGCCGGAGACGCCCTCGAATTTTTCGCCGGCGCGTTCACAGTGAGCCAGGCGATGTCCATCGGTCGCGACCATGGTGATGGACTCGGGCTTGAGCAACATGAGGGCGCCGTTCAGCGTGTAGCGGGACTCTTCGTTCGAGATGGCGAAGCCTGTGCGGGCGATCAGGCCGCGCAGAACTTGGGCTGGAATGGTGACTGCGCCTGAAGTGGGAAACGCGGGCAGGCTGGGGAAGTTGGACTTGGCCATGCCGACCATCTTCGTATTGGAACGACCGCAGCGAATGCTGACCCAGTGATTCTCAAGCAGCTTGAGGGTGATGTCGGCATCGGGCAACAGCTTCACGTAGTCGTGAAGTTTGCGCGCGGGGATGGTGCAGGAACCCTCTTTTTTGACTTTGGCGTTGCACGAGGTGCGGAGGCTGAGATCGAGGTCGGTGGCAGTAAGCGACAGGCGGTCGCCGGCAGCCTCGAATAAATAGTTGGAAAGGATTGGAATTGTAGTCTTGCGCTCGACCACACCTTGCGTGGCAGTCAATTCCCGCAGCAACTCGACCTTGCTGACCGTGATCTCCATGGTTCCTGCGGCAACGGCGGCTTCGACCGGCATAACGTCCGTCTCCCCAATACTGCTACTTGCCCTGCGACTTTTATTACTACCTTATATCAAATACAAAACCTATAAAACCAGCAGTAACAGAAGGGCCTGCGGAGAAGTGGAAAACTGTGACAACTCGCCTGTTGTCACCGGGTTCCCGCCATACCCTTGATGTTAGAAATCGGTCCCGAACGCTGCGGAGACGCCAGTGTAATCTGGCGATACTCCTGATTTCTTCCCTGCCTTACACAACCTCCACATCGCATTCACAGCCACCGTGAAGGAAGAGTGGACTGGTGAGTGGAAAACTCAATCACGCACCCGAATCATCCGCCTAATTGCTCAGTCAATTTGTTGATCAACCTGTTTAAATCTTTGTCGTTCTTGCGGAGCTCTTCGATCTTCTCGACCGAGTGCAGCACGGTGGTGTGATGCTTGCCGCCGAACTGGCGGCCGATTTCCGGCAGCGAAGCTTCGGTCATATGCTTAGCCAGGTACATGGCAACCTGGCGCGGATAGACGATGGCGCGGGAATTGTTCTTGGCCTTGATCTCGACCAGGCGCAAGCCGAATTGCTCGGCCACCATTTTCTGAATCGACTCGATCGTGACCTTGCGGGCCTGGGAGTCGATGAAATTCTTCAATACCTGCTGCGCGTAGGGCAGAGTGATCTCGGCGCCGATTAGCGATGAGTGAGCGACCAGACGGATGAGAGCGCCTTCGAGTTCGCGCACGTTCGAGCGAATGTTGGAGGCGACGTAGAGCGCGACATCGGTGGGCAGAGTTACTTTTTCCTGTTCGGCTTTTTTCTGCAGAATGGCGACTTTCGTTTCGAGATCGGGGGGCTGAATGTCGGCAATCAATCCCCACTCGAAGCGGCTGCGCAGGCGGTCCTCGATCTCGGCCAATTCTTTGGGCGAGCGGTCGCTGGCGATGACGATCTGCTTCATGGACTCGTGCAGCGCGTTGAAGGTGTGGAAGAACTCTTCCTGGGTGCGCTCTTTGCCGGTGAGGAACTGGATGTCGTCGATGAGGAGGACGTCGACGGTGCGGAACCGGTCGCGGAAGCTGGTCATCTTGTCGTAGCGCAGCGAGTTGATCATGTCGTTGGTGAACTTTTCGCTGGATACGTAGGAGATGGCCGTCTGAGGCATGCGGCGCTTGATCTCGTGTCCGATGGCCTGCATGAGGTGAGTCTTGCCCATGCCGACGCCGCCGTAGAGGAAGAGCGGGTTGTAAGCCTTGGAGGGACGTTCAGCGACGGCCTGGCAGGCAGCGTGGGCGAACTGGTTGCCGCTGCCGATGACGAAGGCGTCGAAAGTGTAGCGCGGATTCAGTTGCGCGGCACCATCCCAGTCAAAGCGGGACTGCGACGGAGATGAGGTCGCGGCAGCGGGAGTCAGGCCGCCGTCGTGACGGACTGGGGTTGCAGCAGGGTCGTCCTCTGGAGTGACGAACTTTACGTCGTTGAAGCCGAGGCCCAGATTGTCGATGGCTTCCTGGATCAGGTCGGCGTATTTGTCGCCGGCGTGGCGGAACTCGACCGTGGGAACGCGGACGAAGAGGATGCCTCCGCTGGAGTGGCTGTAGCGGGTAGGCTTGAGCCAGGTGTCGTAGGAGTGCCGGTTGATTTTCTTTTCCAGCGCGTCGAGAATGCGCGCCCAAGGGTTCGGGGAGAGAGTTGTACTGGGGACTGACATATATGAAATATTCACCACGGCGCCCCGGGGCCGGTTAGAGAGCGCCTGTTCAAAGCTGCCGTTTTACGAAGTAGCTGGAAACATTAAGTTTACTGCGGAAAGCGCCCGAATTACAGGGCGCGGCTGCCAAAAACAAAAAGAATCTTTACAGCAGATCAGTGCGGCATAGTAGCACAAATCTTTTTGTTGTGTGGAAAAGTTCGGCTGGAATTTTTCCGCGAATGATTATTCAGAACCCGATTGCATCGTGCTGTCAAGTGCCGCGATGGTAACTGCCGCGGAGACGGTGCAGCGGGAGCGCGCGCGGATGAGAGGTTGTGCGCATAGGTTGGAAAGATCGGCGCTGTCCCTGACGGAGTTTGTCGTAGATTTTCTTTCGCCGCTGTGCGGTTGGCTCCAGCGTCCCCGACAAAGGTGAGTTACGACACAAGCTCTAACGTGTATCGACATTAACTCTCTAACTCTTTGCGATGGATTGTGGGTTTGGAGGTAATGCGGGGGGTGATTTATACTTACGGTTTGCCCTAACATTGTCGAAGGAATCAGGAGCAGCTACTTTTCATGCCCAAGCGTACATTCCAACCCAACCGGCGCAAGCGATCGAAGACACACGGATTTCGCGTGCGCATGAAGACCCAGGGCGGCAAGAAAGTTATTTCCCGCCGTCGCGCCAAGGGGCGCAAGCGGGTCTCGGTGAAACCCGGTTTCCGCGAATAGTCCAGCGGCGCGGCGGGGAATGCCGCGCCCCCACCCGCTGTTGTGCCAGTCATGTTGCGCTAGTGACGTGGAAATAGCGATCTGGAAATTTAGAGTCACTGTGACCGCCAGTGTGCCTGGAGAATCGAAGCGAGATGTGGAGCCGCGAGCCGGCCACGGTACCTTTCCCCGCAGCGCGCGGCTGTTGCGTCACGCCGATTTCGAACGTGTGTACAAGCTGGGGCGGAGGCATTTCTCGGCATCCATGACCGTGTTCTACTGGCCGCGGCAGGAACTCGGCGCCGCCGGCGCGAAGGCCGCGACAGCTAAGTCCCCTGTAACTTCGGGGCTGCGCATTGGATTCACGGTGGGACGTGCGCTCGGCGGGGCGGTGCAGCGCAACCGGATGAAGCGACGTTTGCGGGAGGCAGTGCGGCTTACGCGTCGGCCCGCGGAGGCGAGTGCGGACGTGGTCATCAACCCGAAGAAGTTGCTGCTGACGGTGGATTTTGCCGAGGTGGTGGGTGAAGTCCGCCGAGCCTTTGAAGTGATAGAACAGAAGCTCGCAGGCAAGACGGGGGACAAATCCGCCGCTGGAGTAGAGCGAGGTTCCGGAAGTCGGAAGCCGAGAGCATGAAACCGAATCACATGCGCCAGGTTGCCAAACTCGTAATGCTGCAACTGCTGCGAGCTTATAAGTGGGCCATCTCGCCGATGTTTCCGCCAGCGTGCCGCTACGTTCCCAGCTGCTCGGAATATGCGATGGAGGCTGTGGAACGTTATGGCGCGGGGCGCGGCGGGTTGATGGCTTTGACGCGGCTGCTGCGCTGTCATCCATTTGCTCCGGGGGGCTACGATCCGGTGGTGAAACAGAACGTGGGTTGCGAACGAGCGACGCAGGGAGCGATGACTCGCGAAGCGGCTCACGCACAGGCTTGCGAACCACGATCAACTGCGCCGTCCCCTTTACACGGCGCGATTTGAGGAAACGGTAACTTTGCCAGACATTCAAAATCCACAACACGAACCGGGCAGCGAGAAACGCCTGATGCTGGTCTTCCTGCTGACGTTTATCGTGATGCTGGCGTTCCAACCGTTGTTCAAGAAATATTTTCCGCAATCGGCTACGCCGCCGCCGCAGAGCCAGTCCGCGCAGACGCAGGCTGCGCCCCCGCCGGCCACCACTGCGGCCGCATCCGTTGCCGCGCCTGCCGTCGGTCCTGCCATCGGAGTCACCAAGCAGGCGACGAGCGAAACCGAAACCGTCATTGAGAACGATCTCTACCGGATCACGTTCACCAATCGCGGGGCGCAGGTGAAATCGTGGATCCTGAAGAAGTTTGACAACGAAGCGCAGAACGGGCCGCTCGACATGGTCAATCCCACCGCGGCCGCGCAGTACGGCTATCCGCTCTCGTTGTGGACTTACGATGAGAGTTTGCGCGGCAGGCTCAGTTCGGCGCTATACGCTGCTTCGCGCGAAGGCAAGCAGACATCCCCCACGACGATCACGTTCGAATACGCGGATCAGGATCTGGCGGTTCGCAAGACTTTCAGCTTCGATAGTACCTACATCGTGAACGTCGAAACTAGTGTGACGTACAAGGGCAGCGTGGCAGCGGCGCTCCCGGCTTGGCCATCGGGATTCGGCGATCAGGTAACGCCTGCATTCTGGGCGGCGGGAGCCATCGACTACCAGTTCAACAAAAACATCGAGCGGGTACCGATCAAGAAGATCAGCAGCGGCGGGACGAACCCGGGACCGTTGCACTGGGCCGGCCCTACCGACCAGTATTTCGCAGCCGTCTTCATTCCCGACGATCCGGCTTCCGCCGCGATGGTGACGCTGCGCAACTCGATTTCGGTGCCACGGGATCCGCAGAAGGCCGACTCGAAGGAGATGGTGAACGTGGACGCGGTGGGGGCTGCCGTTGGCAACCTGCACGGTCCGACGTCGGAACGAATCTTCGTCGGTCCCAAGGAACTGGAGGTTCTGCAGAAGATCCCGGTGCCGGGCGTAACGGGCGCCGACAACGACCTCAATGGCCTGGTTGATTTCGGTTTTTTTGGGATCATCGCCAAGCCGCTCTTTCTGTGGCTCAAGTGGACGTATCGTCACGTAATCGCAAACTGGGGCTGGGCCATCGTCCTGCAGACTCTTATTATCAGTGTGGCGCTGCTGCCGCTGCGGATTACGCAGATGAAGTCGATGCTGAAAATGCAGCGCGTGGCACCACAGATCAAGGCGATTCAGGAGAAGTATAAGAAGTACAGCCTGCGGGATCCGCGCAAGGCTCCGATGAACGAGGAGATCAGCGCCCTCTACAAAAAAGAAGGCGTGAACCCGGCCGGCGGCTGTCTGCCGATGATCATCCAGATTCCGTTTCTGTGGGCCTATTACAAAATGCTGGCGGTTGCGCTCGACCTGCGCCACGCTCACTGGCTTTGGATTCATGACCTATCCGCGGCCGATCCTATTTTCTTGCTGCCCATCTTCATGGTTGTCAGCATGCTCGTCACCCAGAAGATGACGCCGCAGCCCGGTGTGGATCCGGCGCAGCAGAAAATGCTGACGGTAATGATGCCGCTGATGATGGGATTCATCTTCTTCCGCCTGCCCGCGGGGCTGAATCTTTATTACGCGGAATCCAACTTGATTCAGATCGCGCAGCAAGCGGTGATGAACCGGACGTCGCTGGGGCGCGAAATGCGCGAGATGCTGGCGAAGCGGGCTCGGAAGAAGGAGAAGTGAAGCTACTAGCTACTAGCTACTAGCTTGGAGCGGGGCACCCCTACGGGTACGCCAGGGGTCATCACAAACAGATTTGAGCTAGAGGCTAGGAGCTATTCGCGTGGCCATTCCCGACAAACTCGCTGCCGCAAAGAAGATTAATGAGTTTCTGCAGGCCGTCGTGACGCACGGCGGACTTCGACTAAAGTACCGCATCATTGTGGATCCACCGCTGCCGGAGAACCGCGACTGGGAGAAGCCGGAGATTCTGGTGGATTTTGCTGGGCCGGACTCGGCTTTGCTGCTCGACCGGGGCGGAGAGCTATTGCGCGCGCTGGAACTGCTGGCTCTGGAAATGCTGCGGCTGCCTTCCGGCGAGCATGAGAAGGTTTGCTTCGACTGCCAGAATCAGCGGTCGCTGCGCATTCAGGAATTGCGTACGGCGGCGTCGGTGGCCGCCGAAAAAGTGCGCAAGACGGGGTCGCCTTACCAGTTCAGTCCGATGTCGTCGCGGGAGAGGCGGATCGTTCATCTTGCGCTGCGCGACGAAGCCGACCTGCGCACCGAGAGCGAAGGCGAAGGGATGCGGCGGTGCCTGGTCGTGTATCCCAAGGACTACAAGGCGGAGGGGAAACCGGCGCCGCGAACACTGCCGTGATTTCCACTTGCAGCGGATTTAAGGCGGAGAAACGGTTGCATGCGGCCCCAGAGCTGTGGAAACGGTCCACTATTACTAATCAGGTTCGTGTTCCGCCGCATCCACGACTTGCGTCCCTTCGGCAAGCTCAGGGCAAGCTGTGGGCTGCACTCTTTCGCCGCTTTGCGGCTGCGAAGATGACTCGTTGGAATGCCAAACTGACTCTAGATCCCACTTCGGTCGACTTCGCAGGATGTATACCACGAGATTGCGGGAATGAATTGCGCTGCGTTCCCACCGATTAATCATCTGGATTCGTGCTGGTGCTGGTTCGCGACGCAACCACATCGCGACTGAACAAATGAAAAGGGCGGCTGATGAGGCCACCCTTTCAGAACCGGAAACTGAGTCCCGGCAATTGGCAACTGCCTCGTGGCAAGTCGACTAGCGGCCCGCGCCTGCTGCTGCTGCGTGCATCGTGCCGGGAATTTTCATTCCTTCGATGCGGTTCAGGACCGTTTCCAGGCTGGCGCCGGTGTCGGTGCAGGCATCCACATAAGGATGGCGGCTTCCGTCGGCGTGCATGACAAGCACTTTGGTCTCGGTGGATACCTTCTTGATCATGTAGGGCAGGTGGTGACGATCGTTGCGGGTCAGGGTTGCACCCAGGACGACCAGATCAAACGAAGTCTTCTTGAGCGCTTCGTCCACAGCCTTGCGGCCCACCGCCTGTTGGATCGTGTGCCCGGCCTTTTCCATGGTTGCGGCCTGCTCTTTCAATACGTCCTCATCCCCTTCGCCATAAAGAATTCTTAGTTTTGATTTCGCCATTGATCACCCTCGATTGAATCGTCCTCGCTCGGTACCTGACGCACCCGTACCTGCAGGTCACGGTAGCAATAGGCGGAGCTTGGGGAAACATCACCGAAGACGCACGCCGAACGGCACATCCCGCCGGGAATTAAGTCCTTGCCGCCTAAAGTGCTTCCCCTAAAGCCTCTCCGGCGCTACACTTCTGCGCGGAGGCCTTCCAACCATGTTCGCGACCCTCGTCTGGAGAGCTGTATTCATATCGTTATTGTGGACACCGTGGTTGGCCGCGCAATCGGGCGGGGCTCCCACGTCCACCACTACTTGCAATCTGGAAGACGGGAGACAGGTCTACATGCGCTACAACGCAGTTCCCGCCAAACAAGAGAGGCCGGCCAACGGCAGGCCTTGGGCTCCGGGCGGTACGCCCATGACCTTGTTCACGGAGGCCCAACTATCGCTGGGGAGTTCCATGATTCCCATTGGGGCGTATGCGGTCTATCCCATACCTGCGAAAGATCATTGGACCTTGGTTGTGAATAAGAACGTCACGGCGGGCGCGGCTTACGATCAGAAGCAAGATATTGCGCGCGCGCCGATGGAGACGGCGCAGGTGGACCAGGCGTCAGACGCACTGGAAGTTGCATTCGCGCATGTCGGCGCCCGCTGCACGTTGCGGATTTACATGGGCAAGATTGCTGCGTTCGCTGACTTCACGGCAAAGTAAGGTCAGAGTTCTGTAGCGGAATTGGACTCTTCTCGCGTTACTGTCCGGTGGGGGCGTCTCTCACAGCATCTTCATCGGTTCGATGTTCAGGGACGGTTGCGGCAGTCGGCTGATCATGCCGACAAAACGAAAGCCAGAGGCACCATTGGCTGCGCCGCCGCCTCCGCCGCCATGCAAATTCCGATCACTGTCGGGAGCTGCTGAGGTTGCCGCCAGCATGACCTGAATGCCTGTGGTCAAGTAGCGCGTGCGAGGGCTTGTAACCTGTGCTCCGCCTTCGGCATCGAGCTTTGGGTCGGGGCAAGGCGGACAAATGTTTTCTTCCTCTTGCCGGGAGCTGATTTCTGCGACAATTCGTCATGCGCTACCTGCTAGTGCTTCTGATCGTGGCTCCCGCTTTGGGGCAATCTGGACCGCGAATTCAGTTCTCGCACACTACCGAAAGTTTGCGCGCGGTCAGCGTTGTGTCCCGACAAGTTGCGTGGGCCAGCGGCACACACGGGACTTATGTGCGCACGATTGACAGCGGGCAGACGTGGACCCCGGCGCAAGTGCCGGATGCCATCGGGCTGGATTTTCGGGCGGTGGTCGCTTTCTCGGCTGACGAGGCGTTCCTCATGTCGGCGGGGCCGGGGGAGCAGTCCCGGATCTACTACACCAGCGACGCGGGGCGGCACTGGCAGCTTCAGTTCACCAATACGAATCCCAAGGGCTTCTTCGACTCGATGGTGTTCTGGGACTCGAGGCATGGAGTCGTTCTGGGCGATCCCATCCCGGACGAGTCCGGGAAACTCAAGTTCGAAGTTCTTCTGACAGACGATGGTCAGAACTGGCGGCCTATTTCTCCCGCACAACTGCCAGCTGCGATGGAAGGGGAGGGCGCCTTTGCGGCATCGAACACGTGCATCGCGATTGTGCCTGGGGGCTCGGATCGCAACATTTGGTTCGCCACCGGCGGCAAGACCGCACGCGTGTTCCACTCTGCCGATCGCGGCCAGAGCTGGCAGTTTTTCGAGACTCCTATGGTGCACGGTGCGGATTCGGCGGGAATCTTTTCGATTGCGTTCCGCGATGCGACGCATGGGGTCATCGCCGGTGGGGATTACAAGCGTCCCAAAGACGACGGGCCAAACCTGGCGTTCACCGAAGATGGAGGCAAAACCTGGACGCTCCCGCCGTTGCATCCGCTCGCCTATTTTTCTGCCGTGACCTATGACCGGAAAGTGAACGAAGGGGCGGCGGTTCGTGAAGGCATGGGCGCGGGAGACGAGACGAAGATGCGCGTGAAGCCGATTCCTTCGGAACGAATCTTTATCGTCGGAGAGGATTTTGTCTTCGACTTGCGACCGCCTAACAATCCGCGGCGCATCGGCGGGAAGAAGAAGTTAGGGATGCGGTTCAACGCGGCCAGTTCCTATCCGGAGGGCGGAGTGCTGGTGGTGGGAGCAAAAGGGTCCATGGCATTCATTCCGTAAGCGCTGAGCCGGAATGTGGTGACGAGAGTAGTGGTGAGGGCAGGTAGAGCGTGCCGAGCGTTGCTCGGCCGGTCCGGGTTTCTTCGACTGCGCAACAAATTCAACCGGTTACTAAAGGGCTATCCCTTCCTGTTCTTTTCATTGGGCGGCATATCAACGAAGATTATCAGGAAGATTAGTTAGTTCTTATCTCCCCCAGAGATCGAGAACCCTGTGAAAAACCTGTCTTTGGCCCTTGTTGTTTTTGTAGCGACTGTAGCGTTCGCGCAGACGCAAACGTCTGTTCCCGCGCCTACAGCCACCCCGACGACTGCGAGCACGGTCTCGCGAACCACCAAGGCGGTGCATTATCGGCTGCAGGGCGGGACGACGAAGGTGGATTTTCAAGGAACCGACCTGCTGCAGCGGGCCTCGGGCGAAGCGAAGGTTGAAGGCAAGAAGACGAACTTTGAGATCGATGCCAAATTTCAGGGGCTGGAAGAGGCCACCAAGTTTGGGCTCGAATTCCTAACGTATGTTGCGTGGGCAGTTTCGCCGCAAGGGCGCCCAGTCAATTTGGGCGAACTCTCACTTGATCACAACGGCAACGCGCACGTGAAGGCGTATACCGACTTGCAGACCTTTGGAATGATCGTTACTGCGGAGCCCTATTTTGCGGTGACGCAACCTGGGAACATGGTGGTGATGGAGAGTGCTTCGGTGAGTGGCGGCGGCGAGAACATCGACGCCAAGTACGAACTGGTAACGCGCGGCACGTACTCCTCGACGAACACGCACATTCAGGACGCGATCTTCGGAATCGATACCAAGACTCCGCTGGAGCTGTTTGAGGCGCGCAACGCGGTGCGCATCGCGCATATCGCGGCCGGCGACAAGTACGCGAGTTCCATTCTGCCGAAGGCCAACCAACAACTGATGCATGCGGAAGAACTCTACCGGCAGAAGCAGAACAAGGCAGCCGTTGGAGCCGCGGCCAAGGAAGCCACCGAGACCGCGGAAGAAGCGCGGCTCATGGCAGTGAAGCAGAAGGCGGAAGATGAAGCGCAGGCCGCGGCCGCGGCGCGTGAAGCCAAAGCCCGCGCAGATGCGGAAGCCGAAGCCAGACGGCGTATAGATGCAGAAGCAGCCCGTGCCCAAGCGGAACAGGCTCGGGCTCAGGCGGAACAAGCTCGCGCCCAAGCGGAGCAGGCTAAGGCCGAAGCTGAGCGCATGAAGCAGGAAGCCGTAGCCGCTGCGCAGGAAGCCGCGCGCCAGAAGGCAGAGGCGGAGAAGGCCAAGGCCGAAGCCGTGGCACAGCAGCAGGTTCTGTCCGCCGAAACGGACAAGGCTCGCGCGGCTGCCGCGCAATCGGACAATCTGCGGCAGCAAGCGGAAAAAGAGAAACAGGAATTGCGCGCCCGGCTTCTGCAGCAGCTGAATTCGATCCTGGCGACGCGCGACTCCGCGCGTGGGCTGATCGCCAATATGGCTGACGTTCTGTTCCGCAGCGGAAGCTTTGAGCTGCTTCCCGGAGCGCGCGAGCGTCTGGCCAAAGTTTCCGGCATCGTACTCGCTTATCCCAGTCTGCATGTTGCGGTGGAAGGACACACCGACAGCGTGGGCAGCGACGAATATAATCAGGATCTGTCCGAGCACCGCGCCCAGTCGGTGCGCGATTACTTTGTGCAGCAGGGGATTTCCGCCAGCGCGATCGAAGCCCGGGGCTTCGGCAAGAGCGAGCCGATTGCGTCGAATGATACGGCCGAAGGCAGGCAGCAGAACCGGCGCGTAGAACTGGTATTGTCCGGCGATGCGATCGGGAGCGCAGGCGACGAAGGGCCTTCGCAAACTGCTACCGCACAGAACAAGTAGGCTGAGGGCGTTTGCCTTTCGGCAGCGGTGCAGTTCGAATCCTCGGACATTTTGTGGACGATTCGCCGGTCTCCGCCCGAGCCTTCCCTCCACCTGAAAAACGGCTCCGGTCAGGATAACGCCGGTAGAGACGAAATCCTGGCGACCAAAAACCAACCTTCATAATCCCATCTTTAGTCCCGGATCGTTTCCTTCCGGGCGGCGCTACACTGGGGTGTGCTCGTACGGAGGAATTGGATGACCAAAGATCACGAACAGTCCTTGCGCCAACATCTTCTCGAGCTTCTCGGGGGTGGGGGAGCCCACGCAAAATTCGAAGATGTTGTAAGAAACTTACCCGCGAAACTGCGTGGGGCAAAACCCGCGAAATTCCCCCACTCTCCGTGGATGCTGCTCGAGCACCTGCGGCTGGCACAGTGGGACATTCTCGAGTTCAGCCGCAATGCCAAGCACGTTTCTCCGGAGTGGCCGGGCGGATATTGGCCGACGACCGGAGCTCCGCCGAATACGGCTGCCTGGAACAGGAGCATCCAGCAGTTTCGGCGGGACCTGAAGGCCATGCAGAGGCTGGTTGCGAACTCGAAGACTGATTTGTTCGCGCGAATCCCGTGGGGCGATGGGCAGACGATCTTGCGGGAGGCGTTGCTGGTGGCTGATCACAACGCGTATCACCTAGCTCAGTTGGTGGATGTGCGCCGAATGTTGGGAGCCTGGAAGGGCTGAGGCAAGTCTGCGTGCAGGACCTGTGCCATCCCCGGAGTTTGCGTCGTTGCTTTCTTTCGCCCCTCTGGGGCTTTGTCCATTGTTCAACTTGCCCACCCACAGCTTGCGCTATGGGCTGAATTCTTTCGCGGCTTTGCGGCTGGAGTTTGGCGGGGTTCGGTCCGCCGCTCTCTAGGGCTTAGTTTTCACCGCCGCACAAAAGCCCACGTCGATCAGCCCGCTTGTGGCAGCGCTGAACGGTGTGGCAGATTGCACTACGGTCTCCAACGCGCGAGTCGTCAAATCGCGATTCGCAGTTGGGGCTGCGTAATTCGTCGCGCCTCGGTGTCTCCGTGGTGACAAAGACCTTCAGGGCGCTTGCGGAACACGATTTTTATTCCCTCGCGCCAGCGCTCGTCAATGCCAACGAACTCCCACTCGATCTCGGGGAAATGTAACGCAGCAAGACTTCAGTCGCGGGATGTACGTGCAAAGCGGGCGCCACCAGGTACAGCAGCGGCCTTTCGATCGACAGTTCACCCCCCGGGAAATATCCGAAGCGCGGAAATTCTCCGCGAGAGTGATGCCACTCCACTCTTGACCAATAATCCAGGCCCTGCAGCGGGAGGTGGATATCTTCGTCGGCCTTGAGTTCCAGGACCGCGAGGCGGCCGTCGTGGGTAGTGGTCAACACGTCGAGCATGGCGCGGTCCGAGGCGGAGAATGCGGGAACCTGCGAATAGAGCGAGCGCGGATCAAGCCGCTCGTCGATTACGCTGACGTCGGCGGCGACCAGCGACTCCAGCCAGCGCTCGGGGCGCAGGCGGAACAAGGGATGCTGGCGGGGACCGTAGGGATGGCGAGTGTCGCGGATCGCCGTGAGCAGTCGCAGGAAGAACGGCCAGTTGCGCTCCTCCAGAACGCGCTCTTCGGCGCCCACGCCGAATACAATTTCCTGTTTGCTGCGAAAAGTTGCCGCTTCTGCGCCCATGCGGGCGCGAGCGAACTCCAGGCCGCGCCAGCGAAAGGCAAGCTCCGCGGGCGAAAGCACGGCGACCTCGCAGTTGGGCAGGATGGTGTTGATTCGGGCGCTTGACTCCGCGAACCTTTCGAGGGCGGTGGTTTCGTTGGTCGCATGTACCAGGCGCGTGGCCACGTTGCCCCGGTCGGTGCAGTCGATTTCCACCAAGGTATCGTGGCGCTCGTCGAGTTCGAACAAACTCCACTTAGCGGCTGCACGGTTCAGGTTTGCCATACGCTCGCGGACGAGCGCGGAACAACCCTGCGGGACGAACATGTGGAGGCCCTCGACCAGAAACTTGCTCGCTGAGGAATGGCGGCACGCTTCGAGCCAGAGGATCCCGAAGGTTAATGCGGCATCAATGGAGGCCTGAGTTTCCGAGGCATTGACTCCCAGAACCGCGAACCCCGTCTGGCCTTTCCTCACCAATCCCCGGGCATAGATGGGGCCAAACGACTTCTCCAAGTCGATGTTGGTGGTCAGACGAGTGATGGCAAAGCCGGGAAAGTGGCGATCGAGCGCGCGGCGCAGCTTCTGCTCATAACTAGCCCGGGCGGCTTTCTTGGCGGAAGGCGAGCGCCGGTCGCGCTCGCGGCAAATTTCCAGCCGGGTGGGCCGCGACTGCCCGAGCCGCTGCACGGCCAGCCTCAGCGTACCGTTCTTCACCTCGGCATCGAGCACGCGGCGCACGGTGTTGCGCTCGGCCGACCAGAGGTGCAACAGGCATTTGTTGTATTCGCCGGAGATTGAGTACTTGGCCTGCTCCAAGTCGAAGGCCACTGCGCCGTCCTCAAGGACGACCGCGCCTGAGGCTTCACTGAGAAATTCCTGCACGGTGCGGGTAAGGGCCTCGGGGGTCACGAGTGAATTGTCCACATTGGTCGTGGCGGAGTCTGTGACGAGTGACCATCGTTATCGTCGGGTATGTGGAAGATATGGTCTGGGCAGTCCGGATCGGATTTCGTGTGGGATAATAAAGGAAAGGGAGTGACCTGCCTAGGAGTCTTCGCTAAGCTCGCCGGCATCTAATTCACGTGGATAAACAAAGGTTGGATAAACGATTTTTCTTCGAACATTACGGCCTGACCGAGCATGATCTGGAACGCTATCTGTCGGCCGCGCTTTCGGCGGGAGGCGATTACGCCGACCTCTACTTCGAGTACCTTTCGTCGACCGCGTTGATGGTGGACGAATCGATGGTCAAGTCGGCGTCACAGGGAATATCCGCGGGATGCGGAGTGCGGGTCGTTTCCGGGGAACGGACTGGCTACGCGTATACGGACGATCTTTCTGCGGAGCGGATTCTGCACGCGGCGCGAACGGCGGCTTTGATTGCCAGCGCTCCGGCGAAAGCCACGGTTGCGGGTTTCCAGAAAGCCGCAGCGCGTAGTCTGTACCCGGTGACGCTGCCCTCGGTGGACGCGGAAATCAGCGCCAAGGTCGCGCTGGTGATGCGGGCGGACAAATCGGCGCGCGCGTACGATCCCCGAATTCAGGAAGTACGGGCGAGCTACGCGGACGAATTGCGGAACATTCTGGTGGTTGGGTCGGACGGTACCTTCGCGGAAGATTCGCAGCCGCTGGCACGCATGAACGTGTCGTGCATAGCGAAGACGGAGGGAAACTCGGCGCGCGGTTCGTCCGGTGGTGGGGGACGCGTCGCTCTGGATTTCTTCTTCGGGGAGAAGACTCCGGAGTTTTTTGCCAAGGAATCGGCGCGGCAAGCGATCCTGCAACTCGACGCGCGTGAGGCTCCTGCCGGCGAAATGGAAGTGGTGCTGGGCCCGGGATGGCCTGGAGTTCTGTTGCACGAGGCCGTGGGACATGGGCTGGAAGCCGACTTCAACCGAAAAAAGACGTCTGCCTTCGCGGGGCTGATCGGCAAGCGAGTGGCTAGCGAAAAGTGCACGGTGGTGGACAACGGGACCATGCCTTGGCGGCGTGGGTCTCTCAACGTCGACGATGAAGGCGAGCCTACGCAGGAAACCGTGCTCATCGAAAACGGAATTCTCAAGGGATATCTCAGTGACAAGCTTTCATCGCGACTGATGGGCATCTCTGACACCGGCAACGGACGAAGGGAAAGCTATGAGCACATCCCCATGCCGCGCATGACCAATACCTACATGCTGGCGGGGCAGGATGATCCGGGAGATATTATTCGCTCGGTGAAGCGCGGAATTTATGCGGTGAACTTTGGCGGCGGCCAGGTCGACATAACGAACGGGAAGTTCGTGTTCTCGGCCTCCGAAGCGTACATGATTGAGGACGGGCAGATCACCGCGCCGATCAAGGGTGCGACGCTGATTGGCAACGGGCCTGATGTGTTGACCCGAGTGTCGATGGTGGGCAACGATCTGAAACTCGACGAGGGCGTCGGGACTTGCGGCAAGGACGGGCAGGCCGTGCCGGTGGGCGTGGGGATTCCGACGCTGAAGATCGATCGGCTCACGGTCGGCGGAACGGCAAGGAAAGATCCCGGCGGCTTCATGCAGTAAAGCTTTTCACCACGGAGACACGGAATCGCGGAGAAAAGCAAAAACAATCTCTAGAACATTACATTCCAAAAGGGTTACTCGTGGTTTCTGTTTTCTCCGTGTCTCTGTGCCTGCGTGGTAAAGAATCTTATGTCTTCTACTCAAGTTGAAACTCGAAATCCGAAAGTTGAAACTGATTTGCGCGAAATCGCGCAGGACATTGTGCGGCGCGCCATGGCCGGTGGCGCTACTGCTGCCGAATGCGTGGTGCGCGAGGGTGATGAATTTTCTACGCTGGTACGACTAGGGCAAGTTGAAACGCTGAAAGAGTCGGGCTCGAAATCCATTGGCGTGCGCGTGTTCTTTGGGCAGCGCGCGGCCAGCACGTATTCCAGTGATTTTTCTCGCGCGGGCCTCGACCGGATGGTGAAGTCCGCGTTAGAACTGGCTAAGATCACGTCGGAGGATCCGTTCGGCGGAATTCCAGAGGCATCCCAGCTGGGCGCGCTCTCCGGCGATCTTGATCTTTATCACGAGGACGTGTATTCCCTGCCTGGCGCCGATCGCATCGACTATGCCCGGCGGGCGGAAAAGGCGGCTCTCGATTTTGATCCGCGCATCAAGAATTCCGAAGGCGGATCGTTCGATGCCGCTACGGGACACAAGGTTCTGGCAAATTCGCATGGCTTTGTGGGGGAATACCGGCGGTCGTATTGTTCAGTGGCTGCGGTTCCGATCGCACAGACGGAAGCCGGCGCCATGCAGCGCGACTACTGGTACTCGGTGGCGCGCACGCTGAAGAAGTTGGATGCGCCAGAGAAGGTTGGGAAGATTGCCGCGGAACGCACGCTGCGGCGCCTGGGCGCGCGCAAGGCGAAGACCGCGCAAGTGCCGATTGTTTTCGATCCCATGGTTTCGACTTCAATCCTGGAGCACATTTTCGAAGGAGTGAATGGAGACTCGGTGTACCGCGGGGCTTCATTTCTAGCGGGCAAGCTCGGGCAGAAAATTGCCGGCGACAACGTCAATATCATCGATGATGGGACCATCGTGGGCGGCTTTGGCACGAGCCCATTCGATGGCGAAGGAGTTCCTACACGGCGCACGGTGGTGATTGAGAACGGCGTGCTGAAGTCGTATTTGCTCAACACTTACACGGCAAAAAAACTTGGATTGCAGACTACGGGGAACGCTTCGCGCGGGCTTGCCGGGACGCCTGGTATCGGTCCGGGAAATTATTTTCTGCAGCCTGGACCGAAGACGCCGAAGGAGTTGATCTCGGGAATCAAGGAAGGGCTTTACGTTACGGAATTTCTTGGGCAGGGCGTGAATCTGGTAACGGGCGACTATTCGCGCGGGGCTTCGGGGCAGTGGATCTCGGGCGGCGAGTTCACGTATCCGGTCGAGGAGATCACGGTGGCCGGGAACCTGAAGGAACTATTTTTTAACATCTCTGAAATCGCGAATGATCTGGAGTTCCGCGGGTCGGTGGCGGCGCCGACGATTCGCGTGGACGGCCTGACCGTTGGCGGCGAGTAGGAAAACTTCGAGAGTCTCCCAGCAAAATGAAATTTGCCAAGGTTGTTTTCTGGATAGCCGGCATCTGGGGCATTCTGGTTCTCACGCCCCTTTTTTTCATGTTCGATGTGATCGGGAGGCAGGATCCTCCGGCGATCACGCATCCCGGCTTCTATTACGGCTTCGTGAGCGTGGGTCTCGCGTGGCAAGTTGCATTTCTGGTCATCGCGCGGGATCCGGTGCGCTTCCGGCTGATGATGATTCCTTCCGTGCTTGAGAAGTTCGGGTATGGTGCTTCCCTACTCGTGCTTTATTTGCAGCAGCGGCTGCATCCGTCGGACCTGGTATTTGGTGGAGTTGATGTGCTGCTCGGTGTGCTGTTTCTCGTCGCATTCTTCCGGACCGCGACTTAGTTCGGAATCCGCTGCAAAGCCACCCGTTCGGTTAAAATCGACAATCAAAAAACAACAGCCTACAATTCCTCCATGGGCAGCCTGGGACAGCCAACTCCGGTCGCTGAAGAACGCGACTCCAGCCGTTTGATTATCGGGATCGCCGTGGTTGTGGTGATTGCGGGCGCGCTTGCAGCCGCGTTTCTGCTGCGCCAGCCGCCGAAGACTGCGAAGACGGCCTCGCCCTACATCGCGAGCCTGAAGCTTTCTGACTTCAAGATGAGCGCGGCGGAGAATTTCATTGGAGCTACGGTCAGCTACGTCGACGGCACGGTTACCAACAGCGGCGACAAGACCGTGAGTCATGCCGTGGTGGAAGTTGTGTTCAAAGACGATATAGGCCAGATTGCGCAGCGGGAAGAATTGCCCCTTCGCGTGCTCAAGACAACTGGACCCTACCCGGAAGCCGTAGATCTCGAAGGCTCCCCGCTCGCACCCGGCCAGACGCAACACTTCCGGCTAACGTTCGACAGCATCTCGGCGCAGTGGAACCGGCAGTATCCCGAGATGCGAGTCACGGATGTGACAGTGAAGTGATTTCGGATTGCAGATTAAAACTCTGAGCCGCTTCAATCTTGAATGGATAAGTCGACAATCGAAGTTCTTCTGCCTACGTTGTACGAGTTGTTGGTTCGACCAAATCGAAAATCATCAATCTGAAATCGTCAATCTGCAATCCTCCGCTACAATGGCCTCGTGCCAGATGTAAAACCATTTCGGTTGACGGAGTCGGTGAAAGCTGCGGGTTGAGCGTCTAAGCTGAGTCCGGCGGCGCTGGACACGGTGCTTGGGAAATTAGCCCGGCAACAGGATCCGAACGTTCTGGTCGGCTTCGATCATGCCGACGACGCCGGAGTGTATCAAATCGCGCCGGACCAGGCGCTGGTGCAGACCGTGGATTTCTTCACGCCGATTGTCGACGATCCATATACGTTCGGGCAGATCGCGGCTACCAACGCGCTAAGCGATGTCTACGCCATGGGTGGAAAGCCGCTCACCTCGCTCGCTTTGGTGTGCTTCCCGGAGAAGGCGGATCTGTCGATTCTGGAGCGCATCCTGGCCGGCGGTTTGTCGAAGATGATTGAGGCGGGATGCACTGTCATCGGCGGGCACAGCATTCGTGACGAAGAGACTAAGTTCGGATATTCCGTTACCGGAGTCGTGCATCCGAAGAAAGTTCTGGCGAATGCCGGCGCCAAGCCGGGTGACTCGCTGCTGTTCACCAAGGAAATCGGTACGGGGGTGATCTCGACGGCGATCAAGAAAGGCAAGGCCGAGGCGCGCTGGATTGATGCGGCCGTGCGGTCGATGACGACGCTGAACAAGCGGGCTGCCGAGGTGATCGCTGGCGGGAATCTTCGTGTCAATGCGATGACCGACGTGACTGGGTTCGGGTTGATCGGGCATGCGCGCGAGATGGTGCTGGCGTCGGATGTGTCGGTCCGCATTTCTGCGGGGAAGGTTCCGCTGCTCGTGGGGGCGTTGGAGTGCGTACGCGCGGGATACATTCCCGGTGGACTCAAGAACAACCGGGAGTTTGCCGAGTGCCTGGCGGAGTACGACGACGGCGTTGCCGAGGATGTGCGGGCGCTGCTGTTCGATCCTCAGACCGCGGGAGGCCTGCTGATTTCCACGCCGGATGGGGCATCGCTGACAAAGGCTTTTAGCGATGCGGGAATCGCGGCGGTGCAGATCGGGGAAGTCATGGAAAAAGCAAAGCCCAGAATCCGCGTGTTGCGGTAGATCTCGCGGGCGGGGGCGCCCGCGCCAGATGATCAATATCAATTCTACGCACCCTGCGATGTTTCCCAGCATCTAGTAAGTATCCGCTTCGTACTCATAACAAGGCAGGTGTCATGATGCAAATTCGCGAACTTGGTCGCAGCGGTCTTAGGGTCTCAGCGCTTGGGTTGGGGTGCATGGGAATGTCGGAGTTTTATGGCGGGTTCGATGACGTCGAATCGATCGCGACGATTCATCGGGCGCTCGAACTGGGGATCAACTTTCTCGATACGGCGGATGTCTACGGGCCGTACAAGAATGAAGAGTTGGTGGGGCGGGCGATCAAGGGCAAGCGCGCGCAGATTGTGCTCGCGACCAAGTTTGGGATTGTCCGCGACCCGAGCAATCCGAATGTGCGCGGCGTCAGCGGCAAGGCGGACTATGTGCGGCGCTCGTGCGAGGCCAGTTTGCGGCGGCTTGGAGTGGAGACGATTGATCTCTATTACCAGCACCGCGTTGATCCCAAGACTCCGATTGAGGAAACGGTGGGGGCGATGGCGCAACTCGTGAAGGAGGGGAAGGTGCGGTATCTCGGACTTTCCGAGGCCTCGGCGCAAACCCTGCGACGGGCGGTGAAAGTGCATCCGATCGCGGCGCTGCAGACGGAATATTCTTTGTGGACTCGGGATCCTGAGGGTGGGATTCTTGCGGCGTGTCGCGAGCTGGGGATTGGGTTTGTGGCGTATAGTCCGCTGGGGCGTGGATTCTTGACGGGCCAGTTCCGAAAGTTCGAGGACCTGCCGGCGGACGATTACCGGCGGAACTCTCCGCGGTTTCAGGGAGAGAATTTTCAAAAGAATCTGGATCTGGTGCGGCGGGTGGAGGAGATTGCTCGCGAGAAGGGATGCACGGCTTCGCAGCTGGCACTGGCGTGGGTGCTGGCGCAGCGAGACGATATTGTGCCGATTCCGGGGACGAAGCGGCGGAAATATCTGGAGGAGAACGCGGCTGCGGTCGAAGTGAAGTTGCGCAAGGAAGATTTGCGCCGAATTGATGAAGTGTTTCCGCCGGAAGCAGCGGCAGGAGGACGGTATCCGGAGCACATGATGGCGCTGGTAAATGGGTAGGCACGAAGCCGCCCTTGAGAAAGCCACTTGCCAACACGCAGAGAATCGGTCGAGCTGCAATTCATGGCGAAGGCATCTTTCTCTGTTGCCGTTGATCGTTCAAAGACGTACCATCCGTGGGTTCGCGTTGCTGACGCAATCGAAGGAGGCTCTATGAAACGGGAAGGCATCTTGAGTGTGGCAATCCCGCTTTTTCTGGTGGTCTCGTTCGCACAGAATACACGTGTTGAGACGAAGGACGTGCAGCCCGTGCAACGTTTTGAGCAGGTTATCTCGGGTCATGTTACAGATCTGAATGGCAAGTACAAATTTCGCGTTTCCGAAGTCACATACCAGCCGGGAGGCTACGTTGGTGACCACAATCATGCTGGTCCTGGCGTCCGGGTCATAATGGCCGGTGAGTTCACCTACGTGAAAGGGGATAAGACGACCGTCTACAAAGCCGGAGACGCGTTCTTCGAGCCAGGCGATGTGACACATCGTGCTTACAATCGAGGAAACACGATTTTGAAAGTCATGAATATAGAAATCCTCCCCGCGGACTTCAGTGGGTCTGCGCTTATACCGCCGCAGCATTGAACCGAGCAGTTGAACAGTAAGCGGGAGAAGCTTGAACCGGGGAATAGACGCACCTGCGTCTTCGTTTTCACCAAGGATTCGCAAAAAGCAATTAAATCATAAGTGTTGTTAACAGGCGTGGCTAGAGCGCTCACTTTTCCAGCAAAACCTGCCGGGTGCCACGTCTCTCGGCTTTGTCCTGGTGGTAAAGTTGGCCTCATGGCCGACACCACAAATCCCGAAAGCTTTGAGGAGATCGTAGAGTGGGCATACAGCACCCTGCCACAGAAGATCAGGGAACTGCCAGATTTCCCCGGCATTCAAGTGGTTGACGAGCCTCCTGCGGACGTATTGGAGGACCTATCGAACAGAAAGAAATGGCGCCGTAGAACTGAGTTATTGGGATTGTACAGCGGCACATTTAGAACGAAACGGTCGTACACCCAGGTGAAGTATGCCCCCGACTTGATATTTGTTTTTCGTGGCCCCATTCTGCGGTGTTCAAAAGGAGATTTGCGGGCCGAAGTGAAACGGGTGGTCTGGCATGAGGTTGCACACTGGCTCGGCTACGAAACTGAGGAGCAAGTGAAGGCCTTGGGTTTATGAGCCACCACCAACTCGTCACTCGCTACTGGATTCTCGCCATTAGCACCACTACGGTTGTGAGCGTAATCGCGCTGTTACGTCAGCCACGAAAGGTTCCAGTTTTTCGAGGTACCGACCTCCATCGAGCGAATCTTGCTAGAGGTCCAGCGGAAGTGGGCCAAGCTAGACCTTTCACAATCCGTTTTGGGGATGGTAGACCGGAACTTACCATCGATATAAGCTTGCGCCCCAGGTCCAGCCTGCGCCGATGGACACGAGCAAAAGAAGATCGCCTTCGCGGAGGAGACCGCGTCGGTTTACCTGGTCTAGGAGCAGCGGAACTGTGGCTCCAGCGGTGTTCGCGTAGGACTCCAAGTTCGTCTGTATCCGGGAAAAAGGGATGTTGAGTACCTCGGCGATGCGCTTGAGGACGCCAGCGGTGGCCTGGTGCGGAACAATCATCGAGACGTCTTCGAGTCCCAGCCCGTTTATGCGGAGAATCTCCTGAATACACTCGGGCACTGCGGTTGTAGCCTTCTGGTAAACCGATCTTCCGTTCATTGTGAAGTAGGCGTCCCCGGGGTAGACAGTGAACTGATCTTTTCCTTCGCCCTCGGCGAGGAGAATGCTTGAAAAGAGCCCGTTCTCCCGATCCTTCCTCTCAAGTACCACGGCACCAGCACCGTCTCCAAAAACAACGCAGTCGCGGTGGTTCCAGTCCGTGACCTTGGAGAAGGTATCGGCGCCGATCACCAGCACACGCTCGTACATACCATTCTGGATGAATTGGCCGGCGATCGTGATGCCGTAAACAAACCCGGCACACACCGCCGCCACATCGAACGCGGCGCAGCGGTTGCAAATGCCCATCTTGGTCTGCGCAATGCATGCCGAGGAGGGCATCTTGCGGTCGGGTGTCGCCGTGGAAACGATGATCAAGTCAATGTCGTTTGGTTCAAGCCCCGCCGAAGCGATTGCATCCAGCCCGGCACGGGCAGCAAGATCCGACGTGTATTCGTCTGGTTCAGCGATGTGCCGCTCGCGAATCCCCAACTTCTCGACGACCCACTCCGGAGAGGTTGGCAAGTTTGCCATTACTTCTTCGTTGGTCAGAATCTTGGACGGAACGTAAGAACCTGTGGATTTGATGCAGACACTATCAAAGTGGCTATTCCCACTTCTCATTCCCCCCTCCAGTCCCGCGAACAGAAAGACAGAGCGCGGAGGTGGATTCACAACGAGAATTCCAAGCACATAATGAAAGCAAGATTTTCCATTTGGACTTCCAACCCAGTTGACTTGCGTCATTTTCGAGAAGCATAAAGTGTTCAACACGTAGAGTCGCGGGATACACTCATTCCCGAACTACGCGATTTATCAGTAGGGAATCCAAAATGGTCCGCACTGAGTTTCTTACCTTTGATACTCCAGAAACTCCGTAACCCAGTTCGCCTCGTCAGACTCTAAGACAACAGCCACACCAGTCGCCTGCGACATGCCTCGGTTGTATTCCACTTTGATGACCGCGTTTGCTCCCAGTTGCGAAGCCTTCTCCTGTAACTTGAAGTTGATGTCTTCGAGAGTCGGCGTCTTGGGGAAAAGAGTGGCAGCTTCGACTTTTGCAGAGATTTCCCCCACAGTTCGGTAAGGGTGGTCAACATCTCCAGCATGTATTTCTATCTCGGTGACTTTCATATTTGAACCTTCCTTTTTTCCCAGCTTCGCCTTCGCATTCGCCACCGCTTACCACTGCGTTCGAAGGAATCGCTTATGGAGGCCGGTGAACGTATCCAGTGCTGTGTACTTGTAGTATTGCGCCTGCGCGCCGGGTGCCAACCCCATAGCTACAAACGCCATCAGTGCAAGGCCCAGACTTCGGAAGTATGTAGCGTGTTTGCTGCCTGCGAAAGAGAGCAAGAACTTCATGGTGGGAACCTCCACAGATTTCTTGAGCTTCAGCGAGAAGAATGAGGCCGCGAGGAACGAAAGGGGCGGTTGGGCTCTGGCCTCTTTGGGAAGGTTCGGTGCGGACGGTTGAGTTCCAGCTAAAGCGGGTGCCGTGCGCCCAACGCACATCACTCTAGGCGCGGTTTCGCAGGCGGGCTGTGACGGGGGTTACCGGCACGTGTGATCGCAACCTTAGGGAGCATGGTCCAGCGAGGCCCGGGCCTAGCGCCGGAGTTTACCCTAACTGTTGTTAACAGCGATTACATGTTTTGACCGCTGGTCATTGAGGGTAACGGCGATATTTAGACAACTGGCACCGCAGCTTCGCGGGCGAAGGCCACCTCCGCCGCGATCGGCTCACTACTGAATCAGGGTTCCTCCGTTGCCGCCATTGGGCTCGGCGTCGGGAGCGATGACTACCGCTGCGGCGACGCGGTCGCCGGGTTCCATGTTCAGCAGGCGGACGCCTTGGGCGTTGCGGCCGGATTCGCGGATGGTGGTCGAGTCCATGCGGATGATTTTGCCGTAGTGGCTGATCAGCATGACCTCGGAGGTTTCGTCGACCTGCGCGATGCCGACGACTTTGCCGACACGTTCGGTGGTCTTTACGTTGATGACGCCTTTGCCACCGCGGTTGGTGAGGCGGTATTCGTCGGCGGGAGTGCGCTTGCCGTAGCCGTTTTCAGTGACGGAGAGGATGAGGCTGCCTTTGACAGTCACATCAATGACTTCGGGTTCGCCCGAGGCGGGCGCTGGCGCGCCCGGGACAGCCGAGGCGGCTGTCCCCACATTCTCTGCTCCTGGCTTTGTCGTCGTGGCCATGCCTACTACGTAGTCGTTCTGGTCCAGGTCGATACCCCAGACGCCGTAAGCGGCGCGGCCCATGGGGCGGACGTGGCTTTCGTCGAAGCGGACGGCCATGCCTTCGTGCGAGGCCAGGAAGACGATCTGATTACCGTCGGTGATGCGGGCGGCGACCAACTCGTCTCCTTGTTCAATGGCGATGGCATTGATGCCGTTGGAGCGCACGTGCATGAACTCGCGCAGCTCCGACTTCTTGACCAGGCCGTTACGCGTGGCGAAGAAGATGTACTTGTTAGCTTCTTCGAGATTGCGCACGGCGAGCATGGTCTTAGTGGTCTCTCCGGGCTGCAGGCCGATCAGGTTGCCGACGTGTTTGCCCTTACCGGCGGCGCTGACGTCGGGAATTTCGTAGACCTTGAGCCAGTAGACGCGGCCCTTGTTGGTGAAGATGAGAATGAAGGCGTGCGTGGAGGCGATGAAGAGATGCTCGACGAAATCCTCGTCGCGGGTCTTCATGCCGGTGCGGCCCGTGCCTCCACGACGCTGCATGCGGTACGTGGAGATGGGCGTGCGCTTCATGTAGCCGGAGTGGCTGACGGTGACGGCGACCTGCTCGTCGGCGATGAGATCTTCGAGGACGATTTCGGCGGCTTCGTCTTCGAGGCGGGTGCGGCGGTCATCCCCGTATAACTTCTTAACCTCTTCTAACTCTTTGATGATGACGTTGCGCAGCTTCTTTTCGGAGCCGAGGATGGATTCGTATTCGGCGATGTTGTCGCGGACGTCCTTCAACTCGTTGGCGATTTCATCGATGGAGAGCTTGGTCAGGCGATGCAATTGCAGTTCGAGAATGGCATCGGCCTGCTTGGCGGTGAAGGGCTTTTCGGGATCGAGCTTGGGAGCGCGGCCTGTTGTGTTGATGTCGATCTTCTTGCCGCCGAAGTAGAGCACCAAATTTTCGCGGGCGTCGGCGCGGTTGGCGCTGCCGCGAATGATGGTGATGACGTTGTCGAGATGGTCGAGGGCGGTGAGGTAGCCTTCGAGGATGTGCTCGCGATCTTTCGCCTTCTGCAGCAGGTAGGCGGTGCGGCGGCGGACGACGTCGACGCGGTGTTCGATGAAGTACTTGATGGTCTGGATCAGGCCCATTTCGCGGGGCTGTCCGTTGACCACCGCGAGCAGGATCATCGAGAAACTTTCCTGCATCTGGGTGTGCTTGAAGAGCTGGTTGAGGACGATCTGGGGCTCGGCCCCGCGCTTGAGCTCGACGACGATGCGCATGCCGTCGCGGTCGCTTTCGTCGCGGATGTCGGAGATGTCTTCGATGTCTTTGTCGTTGACCAGTTGCGCGATACGCTCGACCAGGCGGGCTTTATTTACCTGATAGGGAATTTCGGTGACGATGATCGCCTGACGGTCTTTGTTGATGTTCTCGATCGCAGCCTTGGCGCGCATCATGAAGCGGCCGCGGCCGGTGCGGTAGGCCTCAAAGACTCCAGCGCGGCCGTGAATGATGCCGGCGGTGGGAAAGTCGGGGCCTTGGACGAATTTCAGAATCTCGGCGAGCTGCGCGTTGGGATTGTTGACCAGCGTGATGGTGGCGTCGACGATCTCCGTGAGGTTATGGGGAGGAATTTTTGTGGCCATACCGACGGCAATTCCGTCGGAGCCATTGATGAGGAGATTCGGAATGCGCGCGGGAAGAACGTCAGGCTCGACTTCGCTGCCGTCGTAGTTGTCATGGAAATCGACGGTCTCTTTGTCGAGGTCTTCGAGGAGCGCTGTGGAAACCTGCGCCAGCTTGGCCTCGGTGTAACGATCGGCGGCGGGCGGATCTCCGTCAACTGAGCCGAAGTTGCCCTGACCAAAGATCAGCGGATAGCGCATGCTCCAGGTCTGCGCGAGGCGGACGAGAGCGTCGTACACGGCGAGGTTGCCGTGGGGATGGTACTTGCCCATGACCTCGCCGACGATGCGGGCGCACTTGCGCGTGGCCTTGTTCGGCTGAAGTCCCATCTGCTGCATGGTGTAGAGAATGCGGCGATGAACGGGCTTCAATCCGTCGCGAACGTCGGGCAGCGCGCGGCCGATGATCACCGACATGGAGTAGTCGAGATAGGACCGCTTCATCTCCTCTTCGATGTTGACCGGTTGAATGTTCAACGCACCGGGGCCGTCGCCACCGGGAGGGGGAGTGAGAGGAAGTTCAGGGTTTTGATCGTCTGCCATTCTTTAGCTCTCAGCTTTCAGCCGTCAGCTTACAACGCGAAATTCGGTATCACGAAACGGTGTAACTACTTGTATTTGCAGGATGTTATAGCCTTGGAAGCCGAGTTTATTATAGCACGTAAAATGGCCTACATCGGGGCGGGTGTTGACCGGTTTGAGGCGGGCGCTCCCGAGTGCTGTGCCTTTTTCATGGCGAGGTTATGCGTTTTGGCGACTATCAATTGGTAGTGAGGGAGACGTTGCAAGCAACGTCTCTACGGGCCGACGGTCACTTCATTGGGCGCTGAGGGGAGCTGGAAGCGTAGGCCGCGAGATTGGTTGGACTTGACGGTCTCGGGCAGATTCAGTGACGAGAGTTCGATCTTCCGGTTCCACGATCCGTTGGTGTAGTAGTCGGAGCGCGTGTAGAGGACGCCATCGGCGATCGTGTAGTCGGGTACTTCTTCGCGGTGCCCGTCGCGAAACACCAGAATCGCGGGCACCAACTCCTTGGCAGCTGTGGGAATCGCGACGCCCCATGATCGTTCCTGCGAATGTGGAGCATCCGGTATTGGGTCAATCATTTCTGTTCCCGACGCTTCTTCGCCGCTCACCTGAACGTAGCGGTCACCCTGTAGTTCGATCATCAGCGGCTGGGTGGGCGATGAAGAGCGCTCTGGCACGGGTGCTGCCGCCGGAGGAGCTTGCAGGATGATCACGGGAGGCTGAGAGGCGACGGGATATCCCGTGCTGGAAAGATAGTCGGAATAAAACGGATCAGAGAATGCGAGCGGATAAAAGAAAGAGCGCGCATGGCCGCCTCGGTTGTAACCGGGAGCAAAGCGCGGAGAGGCGGAGACCATACGCTGCGCGCTCACACACGGCGTGACCGCGGTGGCCAGTGTGATGAGAAGCAGCGTGCGCATGATCAGTTCGCCTGAAGGGGCGGCGGAAGCTGAAATGTGATGCCGCGATCCTCGTTTTGCTGGCGCGTGGCCTCGAAATCGAGGTCGGCGAGAGGGATTTTGCGGGCGTGTCCGGGCGTCAGATCAAAGATAGTCTGGCCGATGATGGCGTAGTTGCCAACTTCAAGCTTGCGACCATCCTTGAAGATGAGCAGGGTCGGTTCCTGAGGAGGGTCGGGATCGGCAACGGAAGCATCGGCACGCTCGGTCGAGTGAGGCGCGGGAACATTTCTCACCGGGGGGATGTAGGAAGCGGCACCCGATCCACGGCGGTCGAAGATGGTAGGACCGCCCCGGTAGTTGTCATCCGCGCTGTTGTCAGCGTCGTCGTCGGTTGCGCCGATGTCGACGGCGTAGGGAACAGGGACGGCATAAACCAACGGAGGAGCGTATTCCACATAGTGATGGCGGTGAGGATGGCCATCGCCATTGCGAGGCGCGTGCGAGGTGGAGAAGGTGACTCGGGAGTTGGGAGCAAAGCCGCGCGGGCCGAGCGAAGTTACGCTCGCCGGAGGGCCGTTGATAGGGCGTCCGCCGAATCCGGGAGAGGTCACCGACGCGGGCGCACCGTTGATCTGCGCGTGGCCGGTTGAGATGAAGACCACTGACAGCACAAGCAGGCTGAGAAATGCGACCGAAGCCGGAATCGAATGCCGCACACAAACATGATACTCCAATGGGGAAGACATGGCGTGCCTCGAAGGTGGTAGGCCGTTCATTGGTTTAGATGCGGGAGGGGCTGTCCGGATGCCCATGACCGAGCGACAGGACGCGATGTATGTTGTTGAAAGTGCGAGGTTCGCGATTGCTGAAAGGTGCGGACTATAATTCTCGTGACTGGGTGGGGCGGACAAAGGTTCGAAGCATGAAATCTGCAATCCGATTTGCGCTACTGGCTCTGGTGCTGGTGATTGTGGCGATGGTGTCGGCGCTGACGGCGATGCGGTTTGCTATTCACGGGCAGGAGGTCGCAGTGCCTCCTGTGGTCGGGCTAGCTCCGGCGGAAGCGGAGCGGGCGGTGGCGGGACTCGGACTGCAAATCTCGATCGAGCGGCAGTATTACAGTCCCCAGATTCCTGAAGGAAGAATCATGTCGCAATTGCCCTTGCCGGGAACGAAGGTGCGGCGCGGCTGGCAGCTGCGAGTTGCGCAGAGTCTGGGACCGACGCGGGTGACGATTCCGGATGTGACGGGGGAGAGCGAGCACGCAGCGGAATTGAATATCCGCCGGCGCGGGCTGGATGTGGCTTCGATGGCGCAGGTGCAGGCGCAGGACATACCGGAAGATCAGGTGCTGGCGCAGAGTCCGACAGCGAATGCTACGCAGGTGGCAGCGCCGAAGATCAGCTTGCTGGTGACGGTGGCAGCGGATCCGCAGGCGTTTGTGATGCCGAGCTTCGTAGGACAGTCGCTGGGCAGTGCGAGCCGGAGTTTGCAGGATGCGGGATTCAGGTTGGGGAATGTGAATGTGGTGGTGCCGGCGAGCACTCCTGCGGGGGATGCGGCGAATCCGAATGCTGCGAGTGCACCGTCGGCGGCCGGGGCTCCAGCAGTTCCTCCAGCCCAGGCAGCGCCTCCAGCGCAGGCTTCGCCCGCGAGCATCATTGTTGCGCAAGCTCCGGCGGCGGGGCAGAAAGTGTTTGCGGGGACAGGCGTTAATTTTGAGGTACGGTAAACAACTCGCCACGGATTTACATCGATCGCCCGGATAAACCCAACGTCCTTTTTAAATTCTTTTCAGAATTGCGGCGAAGAAGCCGTCGCAGGGGTGGACGCCCGGGAGCGTGCGAAGGTAGGGGCCGCGCGTGAGGGAGGCTGGGTCGGGCCAGGTTAGCTCGCCGGTTGTTTTCAGGCGGTCAAGTTCGGTGCGGCAATCGAGCAGGCGAAAGGAATGATTCCCTGACAAGGCTTGCTCGACGACGTTTTCGTTTTCTTCTTTTTCCAGCGAACATGTTGAATAGATGAGGCGTCCTGCGGGAGCGACCTGGGACAGGGCGGAGCGCAGGATTGCCGCCTGGCGTTCGTGTAACTCCGCGAGATCATCGATCGTGAGCCGCCATTTGATCTCGGGATTGCGAGCCAGTGTGCCGGTGCCGGAACAAGGGACGTCGGCAAGAACACGATCGAACGGGAGGGACATGCGGAGATGCTGCGCGTCGGCGTTCACGATTTGGATTCGTGTGAGGGAAAGCAAGGAATGCGCGTGCAACAGTTTTTGTAGCAGGCGGGCGCGATGAGAATGAAGTTCGACGGCGGTAATTGCGGCTGCGGGGTTACGGTCCGCAAGAGCCAGCGTCTTGCCGCCGGGTGCGGCACAGCAGTCGAGAATGTTTGATCCGTTGCCTACGAGCGCGGCGACGAGTTGCGAGCCTTCGTCCTGGATGACGATCTGGCCAGTGCGAAATGCCTGGGTTTTCGTGATGTCTCCCGCTTGAACACGGCGGGCGGATGCGAGAAGGCCTCCGGGGAGGAGAGTGATTCCTTCCTGGTTGAGTTGCGCTTCTGCGGCGGGCGCACGGAGGCGGATTGCCGCGGCGGGGATGCGCTGATTGTATTGGCAGATTTGGTGAGCGGCGGAGAGTGCGTATTCGTGGGCCCAGCGCTCTACCAACCAGAGCGGATGCGCAAGCGTACGGGCTAGGGCTTCGGTTGAAGAGTTTTCGTTTTCCGCGGAAACATCAGGCCTTCGTGGCGCTGCTGAGAGCTTGCGCAGCACAGCATTCACGAAGGGAGCAGCGGAGCGTTTACGAGCGCGTTTGACCAATTCGACGCTCTCGTGGAGGGCCGCGCGCTGCGGGACACGATCAAGCCAGAGGAACTGATAGAGGGCGAGGCGCAGAGCGATGAGAATTTCGATGTCGAGTTTGGACAGAGGCTGCGAGGAGGCGGTGGCGATGTCGGCGTCTAAGCGCGAGCGCCAGCGGAGAACGCCCATGACGAGTTCGGTCGCGAGGGCGTGATCGGGAGTGGAGAGGGGCTCTTGGGGGGAAGAGTGCAGAAGGTCTGAGGCGTAGGAAGATTCGCGCTCGACGCGGAGGAGAATGTCGAAGGCGACGGCGCGTGCTGGAGAGACGGTAGTTTTTGCCGGTCTAATCTGGGGGTTCAAGCTGTCAGTATGACGGAAGCTGGCAGGCTGCGGAAGGCGGGATAGGTGAAATTCTAGAGAACCCGGTGAGAACGGGATCTGTGTGGCCACGAAACGCGGGCTGCGCCCGCGAGACAGCCGGGGGCGGCTGTCTCCACATACCCCCCACATAATCTCCCCATAGATCAATTGGAGCCTAGTTTTTCGCGTGGGTGGGGACGATATCCGCGGACAAAATCTCCGGCGGAAGAGCGCTTTTTTCCTTCTAGCTGAATCTCCAACAATTCGAGCGAGGTGTTGTGGCCGCAGCCGACTCGGAGGCGATCGGCTGTCGCATGGAGTTCGGCGGGAGGCAGGGCGTCGGCTGCTGGTCTTGCTTTGACGATCTGTAGGGTCTTGCCGCGAAATTTTGTGTGCGCGCCGGGCCAGGGTTGGAAGCCGCGAATGCGGTTGAAAATGTCGGCGGCGGAGCGGGAAAAATCTACCAGGCCGTCTTCTTTCTTCAGAATCGGGGCGAGGCTGGCCTGCGAGTTGTCCTGCGGGCGAGGATCGACGGAACCGGCTTGTAGGCGACGCAAGGTCTCGACTACAAGATTGGCGCCTATGGAGGCGAGGCGCGGAGCGAGGGTTTCGGCAGTGTCGTTGGGCGCAATGGGAAGATCTTGCTGGAGGAGAATGTCGCCGGTATCGAGGCCGGCGTCGATGCGCATGGTGGTGACGCCCGTGACGGTTTCGCCGTTCGCGATGGCCCACTGGATGGGCGCGGCGCCGCGGTATTTCGGGAGGAGTGACGCGTGCAGGTTGAGGTTGCCGAGTGGAGGGAGATCGAGCATCCATTGCGGAATAATGCGGCCGTAGCCGACGACGATGATGGCGTCGGGCTTGAGGGCTGTGAGTTGAGCGCTGAATTCGTCGTTGGCCTTGATGCGGTCGGGCTGGGTGATGGGAAGGTCCAGTTTCTGAGCTGACTCTTTGACGGGTGAGGAGACGAGCTCGAGGCCGCGTCCCTTGGGGCGGTCGGGTTGAGTCACAACAAGATGGACGCGGAATCCGTCGTCAACCAACTTCTCGAGGGTCGGGACGGCGAAGCGCGGCGTGCCGCAGAAGACGAGATTGAGGGACATTGGTAATTATGTAATCGGGTGATTGAGTAATTGCGAACCGATTCTAAATTACACAATTACCCGATTGCCCAATTTCTCAACCTTTCTACCATTCTCCTGTTTTCATCAGTTTGCGGATTTTGCGCTTCATCAGATCGCGCTTGAGGGCGCTGATGTGGCTGATGTAGAGCTTACCGTTTAAGTGATCGGTCTCGTGAAGGAAGGCGCGGGCCAGTAATTCCTCTCCGGTTTTCTCAAAGACCTTCCCGTGAACGTCCTGGGCGCGGACGGTAACTTTGTTGGGACGAGCGACGTTCTCACGGAAATCGGGGATGCTGAGGCATCCTTCACTTTGGGTGTGGCGGCCCTCGGTGTGAATGATTTCGGGATTGATGAGGACGAGCTTTGCGTCAGGATCTTCCTGGAAGGTGACATCGACGACGGCAATGCGGCGGCCAATGCCGATTTGCGGAGCGGCCAAGCCGACTCCGCGTGCGGCGTACATGGACTCGAACATGTCTGCGATGAGCTTCTGCAGTTCTTCGTCGAAGACAGTCACTGTTTCGCAGGGTTTCTCAAGAACCGGATTACCGAATTTTACGATGGGATAAATCATCAGTAGTTTTTCAATTGCTGGCAGTAGCCCTGGAAATTTCTTAAGGTTTCAGTCATGGAATCGCCGCCAAATTTTTCCAGAGCAGAGCGCGCGAGCGTCAGAGCCACCATCGCCTCAGCAGCAACGCCGGCGGCGGGCACCACGCATACGTCGGAACGTTCATAGGCAGCCTTGACGGGCTCGCGCGTGGAAAAGTCGACCGACTGCAGCGGGCGACGAAGCGTAGAAATTGGTTTCAAATAGCCGCGGACGCGGATTTCCTGTCCATTCGAGACTCCGCCTTCAATCCCTCCAGCGTTGTTCCTGGTGCGGGAGAAAGCGGTGTAACCGGCGGCGGCAGTGTAGCCGATTTCGTCGTGCACGGCGGAACCGGCAGCAAAAGCGGCTGCTACGCCCGAGCCGATTTCTACCGCCTTGACTGCTTGCAGGGACATCACCGCGGCCGCGAGCATGGCATCGAGACGTTCGTCCCACTGCGCGTAGGTGCCAAGGCCAGGCGGAACCTGGTGCGCCACGACTTCAAAGACTCCACCGAGCGAGTCCCCAGTCTTGAGAACTTTGTCCACTTCGAATTTCATGCGCTGCTCAGCGTCAGGGTCGGCGCAGTTGAGGAGAACATCTTCGCGAGCGTGGAGGGCGCGAATCTTCTCCCACGGCACTTCATCCGGAAGTGTGACGCTGCCGGTGGTGACGACGTGACTAAGAACTTCGATGCCGAGTTCGCGCAAGAAAAGTTTGGCGATCGCGCCGATGGCAACTCGGGCGGCCGATTCGCGGGCGGAGGCGCGCTCGAGCACGTAGCGGGCCTCGGGGAAGTTGTACTTCAAGGCTCCGGCGAGATCAGCGTGGCCCGGCCGGGGAGAAGCAACGCGTTTGTGCTTCGCGGGATCGCCCTCAGCGACAGGCAAGGACTCCTGCCAGTTCTTCCAATCTCTATTTTCAAGTTGGATAGAGATGGGCGAGCCGATGGTCATCCCCTGACGGACGCCGGAAAGAATGTGGGCGGCATCGCGCTCGATCTTCATGCGGCCGCCGCGGCCATAGCCCTGTTGGCGACGCCAGAGTTCACGGTCGAGGAAGGTCTGGTCAATTTTCAATCCGGCGGGCATGCCGGAAAGGAAGGCGACCAGAGCTTCGCCGTGGGACTCTCCCGCTGTGAAGTAGCGCAGCATAAATTTTCGATTGTACCTGATGCGAGGTGGGATCAGGGTTCCGGACGCGCCTCCGTATTCGAAAGAAAGGCGGCAGACTGCATTTTCACAAGCTAAACAACGGCACGAACGGTTACAATGAACTAACGACGTTTTCGTCTGGGTTCGGACCGAATCCAACCCACGCCACATCTCAGTTTTCTCTGGCCCAATTTAAGGAGTTGCCTGTGTGCCCCCCAGCACAGATACAGGGCGAAGAGACTTTCGGCAATAAAGAAATTCGGTGCCTTCTGGTGCACGACCATGTCTTGTTGCGCCAGGGGTTGCGGCGTTTGCTGGCAGATGAACCGGACATTGAAGTGGTAGCGGAGGCAGGGAATGCTGCCGAGGCGCTACAGAGGGTGTTTGAGCATCGTCCCGAGGTGGTGATCACCGATGCGCATATATTCGACTGCGCAGCCGATCAGACGGAGCGGTTAATTCTGCAGGAGTCTCCACACAGCAAGGTATTGTTCCTGACGACGCACGAAGGCGAAGACACTCCGCAGGAATCGCAAGCAGACGGGACGAGCTGTGCGATGCGGCAGACTTCGGCGGAAGAGTTAGTAGAGATGGTGAGGAGGACGCACGCCGGTCAGGAAACCGGGGTAAGGGGAATGTCGGAAAGGCGAGGAGGAGAATGGCTGCCCCAGGAACTGCTCCCCCGAAAGCGCGTTCTGACGGCGAGAGAACGCGAGGTGTTAAAGCTACTGGCTGAAGGTAGGACGGTGCGCTCTGCCGCAGTTATTTTGGGACTCAGCATCAAGACGGTAGATGCACACAAGTTCAATCTGATGCGGAAGCTGGGGATTCATAACAAGGCGGAGCTGGTGATGTGGGCGATTCAGAAGCGAGTTGTGAAAGTGCCGGCGAATTACTAGGAATTGCAGTTCTTGGGGAGGCGACACAGATCGTCGCCCCTAACGGCGTCTATATTACTGTCGCCCCTTCGGGGCTTGTTGATCATTCATCATGTCCATCCACGGCTTGCACCGGTGCGCTGTATTCTTGCGCCGCTTCTCGGCTGGTGTCTGGCGGGTTCTTTTCCATCCTTAAACACAATCCCGCACCGCTAGTCATGAATGGCCGCAGCGGCGAGTTCTGCGAGGCTTGAGACTGTCAGATCGGGATTGGCCTCGGCGGCTTTCACGGCGCCGACGCCCGGCCGGGCCGAGGGACGGTTCACCCATACGGTGGCGAGGCCGAGCGATTGAGCGGGAACGACATCGTGGTAAATGCTTTGGCCCACGTGCAGGACGCGATGCGCAGGAGCGTGGATGCGACTCAGTGCGAGCTCGAAGAGTTTCAGCGAAGGTTTGTAGGCCTGGGCTTGCTGCGCGGTGATGACCTCATCGAAGTCAACCCCGAGTTGGGGCCGCGTACCCGCGAAGAGATCGTCGTCCACATTGGAAAGAATCGCCAGCCGAAAGCGCGTCTTGAGCTGCCGAAGAGCGGCAACGGTGTCTGGCCAGGGCTTCCAGGTGGAAAGCGAGTCGGGCAGTGAGCGCGCTTCGTCAGGGCTGAGAGTGAAGCGAAACTCCGCGGCAAACTGGCGGACGACCGACTCCAGGACTTCACGATAAGGACGAAATGTGCCCTGTTCGGAACGCTGCTCAAAATCTCCGTAGAGTTTGAGGATCGTGGCGTCGGCGATTTTCTTCCCATGGGCTGAGAGGACTCGATGAAGCGCTGAAAGAATTCCGGCTTCCCAATTGATCAGCGTGCCGTAGCAATCAAAGGTGAGGACTTCGAAGCGGGTGAAGTCGAGCATGGCGCGATCCTCTTCGGGGAAGAGCTTTGGATTGAGTCGCCTCCCGGACAGGGCTGGGAGGCGACCGAAGGCGGTTACCGGTTGATTTCTACTGTCTTACCTCCAGCGAATGCGACAACTCGAAACTGACGACGGATTCGCCGGGCAACACGATGTCTTTGTTTCCGGTGAAAGCGGCGCCACCGGCACCAGCGCCTCCGCCAGCCGCCAATCCGATCGCAGCACCTTTGCCGCCGCCCGCAAGGCCACCGATGATACCGCCGAGTGCAGCGCCTCCGCCGGTCATCACAGCGGTACGCTTGCCTTTGCCCTTCGCAGAGAAAGTCTGTGGAGCGGCTCGAACGGGAAGCTCAGAGCCGTTTAGGTTGATGGAGTCGAGCCGCACCTGAAGCTCAGCGCCGCCTGCGAACCTGCCCAAGGGCTTGGCGTCGGTGACTGTGCCGCGTACTCTCGCACCTCGAGGAATCGCGACCGCGTTCCCAGCGAGGACGCCCCTGGCTACAGAGCCGGTGAAAGTTTCGCCGGTCTGGCTCAACTTGGAGCCAATGGCAGACGCCAGCCTCACGGTGACGGTGGTTCTGGCGGGGACAACCAGCGGCTCTCTCTCCCTTCTGGCTTCCTGGGTTTCTGCGGGCTGTGCTCCGTTGTGGGCGCTCGTGTCTTGGTTATTAGTAGTGCCCGCGTCAGTGCCGGTGTCGGTGGAAGGCTTGCGGCTGCATCCGAAAACAGCAAACGCGAGATAGAGACTAAGGATGGGTAGAAGAAAGCGTGAGCGCAAAAAGGACCTCCGTAGTTGTTGCGAATATCTTGTGCTTGTTGTTGCCAATCTACCGGATTGGCGTGATGAGGGGCAACCGCCGCCGGGGGCGACTGTGAATCAAAAGTGCTTGGACCATTGGGCGGCGTTGCGACTCCGCATTAGTTGGCGATATCGAACTGCCAGCGGGTGGCGTTGTTGGGAAAATTGTTTTCGGTCCAGGCCAGCACGACGCGCGGGCGTACGGAATAGAGCACGACCTCAGGCGTGACCATGAGCGGCATTTTGTATTTCGCGCGGGAAGCGGCGTCCAGCGACTGGACCGTCGACTTGTCGGTGAGGTTCACCTCGACGGCGTTGCCTTCAAGGATGACTACGTCGTCGCCGGAATCGAGATGAATGGATACGGCAGCGTTCTGAGCCAGGTTGCGGGCCTTGCGCGAAGCGCGGGCGGTGCCGAAGTAGAAGGCTCCGTCGAGCCAAAAACCCCAGACGGGGATGGAGTGTGGGCGTCCGTCGGGGCGAGAAGTGCAAATCCAGTAGTTGCGCGAGTTGGTGAGCCGTTCTTCGGCGTGGCTGAAGGGTAGGTACTGTTGTCGAGGTTTCAGGCCATACATGGGTGGAACGTTGGGTAGACCTACGCGGCAACCGACGGGATGGGCTGATTTCTTTTTCGCTGCGGACTTCTTCGGAGCTTTGAGTTTGGGCATAGTCACCTACGCTCAGAAGTGGGATGCGGTGGACTACTTTACCGCCGAGGCTCGATGCCGGGCAAGGTGGGAATTGGATCGAGGGATTCGTCGAGTTCGCTGTCGCGGGGGGCGGGATCTTCCGGCGACGAAACTTTTTTTGGCGCCAGAAACTTCTCGGTATTCAGAAGTGGGCGGCCGAGAGAGGCGTTGTAGCTGGTCCAGGGGCTGTCGAAACCGGCTTCGCGCTCGAAATGGGCGCGCATGGCTTCCATTTTGGAATCGAGGTCGTCGAGATAGTGCAGCATGAGCGCTTCCGGGAACATCGGAAGTTTGGGTGAGCCGAAGTCGTACTGGCCGTGGTGGCTGATGATGAGGTGTTCGATCATCGTCTTGAGCTCGTCGGGAAAACCGGGTTGGAGAACAAGCTTGGCCTGCAACATTTCCAGCTCGATGATCATGTGGCCAAGAAGCTGCCCCTTGGTGGTGTAGGAGAACGAGCGATTGTAGGTGAGTTCGTAAATCTTGCCGATGTCGTGCAGAAAGGCGCCGGTGAGAAGGAGATCGCGATTGATCTGGGGATAGTTACTGCACATCAGATCACACGAACGGAACAAAGAGACCACGTGATCGAGCAGACCGCCGATGTAGGCGTGATGCAAAGTCTTGGCTGCGGGAGCGTTTCGATAGGCGGCAGCGATTTCAGGATCGGCCATGAACGCCTGGACGAGCGACTTGAGATGCGGATTCTGAAGTGAAGATACGAAATTGGTCAGGGTTTGCCAGAGCTCATCGACGTCCTTGGTGGTCTTGGGAAGATAGTCGGCGAAGTCGATCTCGGATTCACCCAGCTTGCGCAGCTTGTGGATGGTGAGCTGAAAGCGGTTCTTGTACTTGTTGATGAGACCTTTGATCTTGAGGAAGTCATCCTGCTCGAAGGCGTCGAGAACTTCTTCGACGTTGTCCCACATTTTGGCTTCGAGCTGGCCGGTGCGGTCGCCCAGCGTGAGCGCGAGGTAAGGCTCGCCGGTCTTCTTGGGTTTGATCTGCTTGCCGACGACGACGAAGGTCGAGGTGATGACCTTGTTCTCCTGTCGCGAGCAGTCGCAGATGTAGAAATCTTTCATGGGTTGTGCTGAGTATAAAACACGCGCCGGCCGCAAAAGATCACAGAATGCCCAACTTCTTATGTTTCTTCTTGCCGAGTTTCTTCGCGTCGGATTCCTTGGCAGCGGCGGTTTCGACGGGCTGGGTCTGGTTCGGGCTCTTACCGGTATCGATGTAGCCATCTGCGTATTTGATGTAGGCGTCTTCGCGCAGCTTGGTGAGATAGGCGCGGAGCGCGGGCTGCAATTTCTGGTAGTAGAGCGCGTCCTGAATTTTGGGAAGTATGTCCTTCAGCGGAGGAATACCGGCCATCTGGTGATCGACAACCTTCAGGATCACATAGCCCTGCTTAGTGCGAATCACGTCGGTGACGTCCCCGGTCTTCATGGCAAAAGTCTTGTCCTCGATTCCTTTGTCGAGTTGGCCACGCTTGAACATGCCAAGCGCGCCGCTGTCGGCGGCCGAAGGACCGTCAGAATATTTCTTGGCTATGTCTTCAAAGCTGGCGCCATCGTGAATCTGTTTGAGGAGATCATGGGCCTTGGCCTCGGCAGCCTGGCGCGCCCCTTCGTCGTCGGCGGGCTGAGCGTTCGGAGTGGCGGGAGCAGGCGTGTTGGGATCAGTGGCTACGGGTGCCGCGGCTGGAGTGATCGAAGGAACCACGGCTTTGGGCGCAACCAGGATCTCACTCAGGCGAATGTACTCCGGCTGTTCCATCTCGTTCTTGTGGTCGTCGTAAAACTTCTGCTCCTCCTCTTTGCTAATAGCAAGGTGGCCCCCGACCTCCTCGCCAATCACCTTCTGGGTGATGATCTGGTTGCGCATGTTCTGCTTGAAGTCTTCCCAGGAGACGCCCTGCTTGGTCGCCTCCTTCTCGAGGTCCTCAAGGGACTCAAGCTTCATGTCTTTGCGCATCTGGTCCAGGCGCTTGATGAGATCGGTGTCGCCGGTAATGCCGAGGTCTTTCCCTTTGTCGAGCAGAAGCTGCTGGTCGATAAGATCGCGGAGGACGTCTTTTTCACGATCGGCGTAGGCTTTGTCGGGATCTTTGGGGTCCTGCTGCTTGACCTCGTCCTTGAGCTGATCCTTGCTGCGTTCAAACTCCGAACGGGTGATGATCTGGTTGTTGACGCGGGTAATGACCTCTTCGACGACTTGTCCGGATTGTGCGACCAAAAGTGTGGGCAGACAGGCCAAAGCAATAAGAACCAGGGAAAGTTTCTTCATAGAATTGATTGGGCCGCCACGCTTCCTGGGCTTCCGGACAAAAGGTGGGCGAGCCGATTTCAACATTTTACTCCTTTGGAGCGAGCCCGTGGTTCAACCTCCGAAATTTGGCGTCTCTTAATGTGACGCCGCCAGCAGGCGCGAAAGTTGGCCGCGCGGGGAAATCAGGCGGTTCGCACCAGAGCGAGGGCCGTTCGGTCGTCGCATAGCGGGGATTCACCACCGAACTCGTGGACGGAACTCAGAATGACGGTGCAGAGCGCCTCAGCTCCGCTGCCCGGAGTTGCCTGGAAAAGGTGTTTGACGCGTTCCAGGCTGAACTCTTCGGTTGACTGCGCGGCGTGGCCCTCGCACTCGATTACTCCGCGAGAAACCAAGAGCAGAGCAGCGCCTTTCTCCAGGGCGATCGTTGGAGCTTCGGTAGTGGCGTGGGAGAAGAGTCCTAGAGGCAAGCCGGTCGAACCGAGCTCGGCGATCCCGCTGCGGTCGCGGAGAAGTCCGGGCGTGTGTCCGGCATTGCTGTAGCAAAGCGTGCCAAACTTTTCGTGATAACAGGCGATGAATGCCGGGCAGGGATGGACGCCATGGGAGGTTTCGATCAGGCCGCGATTGATGCGAAGACTGAGTTCCGTCATGGCCTCGGACTCGTTGAGGTCAGAGCGCGAGAAGAGCTCAGTTCCAAAGTTGCGAAAGATTTCTTGCGCAGCAGTGAGGATGCCGCGGTTATCCTCCCGGCGCCCTGCGACGTCGAGCAAACCAAATAGAACGCGCTCGGGGCTGACGCGGACGGAGTCATAGAAATCTCCGGCAACGCGTTTACCCCCGAAGACGGCCGCGATGTCTGCTCCCTCGATCTTAGGAAACACAGTCGGGACGGGCTCGACCGTAGGTGCAGCGCCGGGGACGCGGGAGTGAAAGAGGAAGTGCATGGAAGGATGGCCAAAGGCGAAGCTAGCACAGGAACGGGTATCGGGCAAACAAGGCGGGAGAATGTGGGTGCCTACTCGCCATATTTGTCGGCCAGATACCTGGCCAAGTCGGACTCGAACTGGGCGTAATCGGAATGAATCGTGGCTCGGAGAGCCGCTTCCGTAGAGCTGCCCTGGCTGATGCGTTGCAGGATGCGTTGGACATCGCTCAGGCCGTAGGAATCGTTGATGTAGGACACGGCAGCCAGCGATTCGGCGTAGGCCACATAAGCTTCAGCGCCGGAGAAATGCTGGAAGCTGCCTTCTAGGGCATTCAACGGGATGTTGCGTTGCGCTTTGAACAGCAGAGCGAGTTGGTGGCCGTCCCCGCCGAGGCTTTTGGGCTCGAGGAACTGGGCGATGCCCTCGTGCAGCCAAGGCGGGCAGCGGCCTCCAGAAAGCTGCGTAATAAAGGAATGAGCCAGTTCATGCTTCAGAACGTGCGCCAGTTCCGGCGTCATGGAACTGAGGCCGCTGATCGGGATGCGCAGCTTGCCGTCGTTGATCGCTCCGGACCAGGTGGGTGCGTGCGTGACATCGAAGAACGCCTGTTCGGTGTACAAGGTTACAAGAATACTGTCTCGGGGCGGGTTGCCGAGATCGCGGACGAGGTCGTCATAGTCGGATTCGAGTGCGGCCAGGATCTGTGCACGGAGAGCTTCGGACGTCTGCTTGCCTTCATAGTGGAGAACAAAATGACTGCTTTCTCCCTGGGCGAAGTCGGACTCGACGGTCTGCTCGCGCTGAGCTTTAGCCAGGAACTGCTCGACCTTGGCATCGGGGCGTAACTCGAGGGAGCGCTTCCAAGAGATGACGGCCTCTTTGGTGTGGTCGGAAGCGAACTGAGCGTAACCGAGCATGGTGTAGGCATCCGGCGAATTGGAGGCAGCCCGCACGGCGCGCTGGGCGTAGGGTAACGCTTGGGCTGCGTTTCCGGTGCGGACCAGCAATGCGGCGTAATAGATAAGGATGGTGGAATTCTCCGGCTGGAAGCGGAGGGCGCTTTCGAAATACAGTCGGGACTGGGCGATGTTGCCGTGCTCGAATTCAAATTTCCCGGCGATGAAATCGGCCGTCGCGCTCAACTCGGGGTTGCCTTTGCCTTCCAGGCTGGCGAGGGCGTCGGGGCTGACCTTGCCTTCCTTGATGATCTTGGCGACGAGATCGCCCTCATTCGCAAGGCTGTCGGCAGGAGTAAAGGCCGGAAGGTCGCCGACCTTCGCAACTCCCGAAGCGGTAGGACTGGGCATTCCTCCAGCGTCCACATGATCTACGACCGATTTGGGGATGGCGTAGGAGTCGTCGCCGAGGTCGTATTCGTAGTGATTGGCGTTCTCGCGAACATGATCGGCCACGATAGTGCGGCCATTTTTCAGATGGATGGTGTCAGCCCATGCTCCGGGGAGGGCGAGCAACCATGCAAAGGCCAGCTGTCCTATAAAGAGGATGGTGACACGTAGGCGCATTCAGGCGCATTCTAGCAATGGGGGACGGCTCTACCCACGTGACGAAGGTACTACTAAAGATGCAAGGCTTGCGTGTCGCGGCGGCGATCTGGCTTGCGGTTTGCGTGTGGCCGGCGGCGTGCGCGGCGGACGAGAACCCTCCGGAAAGGCCGGCTGAAGCACTCTATCTGCAACTCGGAGAAGTGGGGCTCGATCCGGCCCAGGTGTATCAGGTGAGGGGTGCGTCGCTGGATCGATCGGCGGTCCACATCACTTTGGAAGACGGCACCATCGGTTTCACGCAAGACGTGATGGGCCGGATCACCGGAGCGTTTTTCGAGGGCTACGGCGAAGTCCTGCTGACGCCTCCGAACGAAGTCGAACGGAGATCGATGAGTTTGTTCACCGGAATGGCAATTCTGGAAGAACATTTTGCTACTGCTTATTTTCGCTTCAACGATGATGCGGCGAGCGAGTTGCGTCCCGATTTACGAGCAACCGAAAAGAAACAGGAGTTTGTCGAACGCTGGGCAGCGACGACGCGGAATCTAGCCAACGCGGATGCCACGAGGTTGCTGATGACCTTCAGCCGAATGCTTCCGGTGAAAGGCAACCCCACTTCTTCCGAGCGAGCGGATCTGGCACCGCCAGGGAACCCGGAGGATCGGTTTCTGCACGCGCGGTTACAAGGAACCAAGCTCGGCGTTTTCGATGTCTACTTCGATTCAGCCGCGCCAGAGCAGGTGCAGGCCGGGCAGGCGAAAGCAGAGGAGAATGGTAATAGTTATTACAACGTCTGGACCTCGTTCTCGCGCAGCGATGCAGGGAATTCGCCGACGATCCAGATCAGAACGCCAGTACCGAACAACGAGGGAACGCGCGAGGGCCGGGTCGAAGTTCGCCGTTATACGATCACGACCGAGGTGCAGCCTCCCAAACAGATTCATGCGCGAGCCCGCGTGCAGTTGGACGTAAGAGAAGGCGGGCCGCGCACGCTGTTGTTTGAGTTATCCCGATTCCTGCAGGTGGAAAGCGTCAAGCTTCACGGCCAACCGGTGGAGTTCATTCACAATCCGGCGGTGGAAGGGACACAGCTTTCGCGCCGGGGGAATGACCTGGTGGCGGTGATACTGCCGGAGGCAGCGCGGTCCGGGCAGAAAATGGATCTGGAATTTGTCTATGGTGGTGAAGTTCTGGCGGAGGCGGGCAGCGGTTTGCTTTATGTAGGTGCGCGAGGTACATGGTATCCGAATCGTGGAATGGCGATGGCGGATTTCGACCTGCAGTTCAATTACCCGCAAGGCTGGACGCTGGTGGCGACGGGCACACCGACACCGACTTCGCCCGGGGAGACGGCCGCGAAGCCGGACGCTGTTCAGACGTCACGTTGGGTGTCGGAACGGCCGATTCCTCTGGCGGGATTCAATCTGGGCAAATACAAAGTAGCTACGGTACGGGCGGGAGACGTCACGGTGGAGACCTATGCTACGGCAGGAGTGGAGCGAAACTTCCCCAGTCCAAAAATTCAATTGATTGAGCCGAATCCATCCGATCCAACGACTCGAAGACGGCAGTTGATTGTACCGAGCCATCCTTCACCAGTGCGGACTGAGGTAACGGTCGGCGAGGCTGCGGCGCGCGCCATCCGGTATTACGCCTATCGCTTTGGCCCATATCCATATAGTCATCTGGCTCTGACACAGATGCCGGGAACCGACAGCCAAGGTTGGCCCGGGTTGGTGTTTCTTTCGTCGTATGCGTTTCTCGACCAAGAGCAGCGCGAACAACTGCATTATGAACCGTACCGGATCCTGCTCCAGCAATCGATTCCTGCGCACGAGACCGCGCATCAATGGTGGGGAGATCTGGTTACCTGGAACAGCTACCGCGATCAATGGTTTTCCGAGGGGCTGGCGAATTACTGCGCCTTGATGATGCTGCAAGAGAAGGATCCTGGCGGCTTTCGGGAAGTTATGGAGAAGTACCGCCGGGACTTAGTCGCAAAGAATAAAGATGAAATGTCTCCGATGGAGGCAGGCCCGGTGACGCTGGGTGTGAGGCTGTTGTCGTCGCGGTTTCCCGAAGGGTATGAAGAGATTCTCTATGGCAGGGGGACGTGGCTATTTCACATGCTGCGGACGATGTTGAACGATGCCGCCCAAGAGGAAGGCCGCAAGGGCCAGATGAGCGATAGTGCGGACGAGCCCTTCGTGCGGGCGCTACGAAAAGTTCGGGAGCGTTACGAAGGCAGATCCATTAGCACGGGGGAACTGCTGGACGTTTTCGCAGAAGATCTTCCTCCAGCACTGCGTTACGAAGGCAAGAGTTCGCTGGACTGGTTCCTGAACGGGTGGATCAACGGCACGTCGTTGCCCAAGCTGGAACTCAGAGGGGTGAAGTTCACTCCGAAGGGTGCGGGCTCGGTCGTGAGCGGAACGATCCTGCAGAAAGAGGCCTCGCAAGACCTAGTGACTTCGGTTCCGGTATACGCGGTGATTGCGGGGAAGCAGTTGGTGCTGCTGGGGCGAGTGTTCGCCGACGGCGAGGAGTCCTCGTTTCGTCTGTCGGCTCCTGCCGGGACGCACAAAATCGTGCTCGACCCGAATGAAACGGTTCTGACGAGTCCGAAGTAGTTGGTGGTTGATTAAGCACCGCGATCAGATTGGCTGTGCCGAATCGGTCTCCCATTCCGTACAGGATTCCCGAAATGAGCGACGGTGGAAGCTCGCGCGCGAGATCTCGAGAGACTCTCCTCACCTAAGTACTGCATTCCCATCAGCTTCTGTTGAGTCATTTGCAGACCCTTGTGGCAGCCGATCTGCTTATAGGGAGATGTGGATCGGCGCAGGATAGGAGCGCCGGCTCGAGGGACTAGTAAGCAATCGTGGAGGGAACTGCCGTGTGCGAACAAACAATGGAGAGCGTGGAGGAGGCAAGCGGTTGGAGTCGCGTCTCGGAAGAGGAAATGTTGGAGGGCGGGGAGACGATCTTGTTTGTGGAAGACGAAGCGTTTGTGCGGGAAGTGACCTGTGAGGTATTGAGATCGGCCGGATACCGGGTCTTACCCGCAAAGAATGCGGCGGAAGCGGTGCGGGTCTACGATCAGCGTAGTGGCGAAGTGGCACTCTTGCTAACGGACGTGGTTCTGCCGGGAGAAACTGGACGGGCGTTGGCAGGAAGACTTCGGCAACAGAATCCGGGACTCAATATCTTACTGGTCACCGGATATGCGGAGCAGATGGGACTGCGAGAGGGCAATCAGGCAGAATGTTTGGCGAAGCCGTTTTCCACGGAGGTGCTGCTGCGGAGAGTGAGGCAACTGCTGGACCGCAGGAGACTGCGGATGGGAAAAGAAGATTTGGTCAGGCACGCTGGCGATAACGTGTAGCGTGCAGGATCTGGCCCGGAATCTCTGAGAGCGGGACCACACGCGAGAGAACGCCCAACTCAGCGCAGGCCCGCGGCATGCTGTAGACAGTGCAACTCGCTTCATCCTGACCGATGGTGAGACCGCCCTTGCGGTAGATACTCTTCATCCCTTGAGCGCCATCGGAACCCATGCCGGTCATGATCACTCCCAAGGCGAGTTCCCGGAAGGCTTCGGCCACCGACTTCATCAGGACATCGACTGAAGGAATGTGTAGACAATCTTCGGGATGAGTGTCAAGGCAGATGATGGCTCGCGAATCGGACGGCCGGTCCACAGTCATGTGCATCCCAGCCGGAGCGATAAAGACCACACCCGGCTGAATGGGTTCGCCGTGAGTTGCCTCGCGCACGGTGACGGAGCAAAGAGTGTTCATCCGCTGCGCGAAGGGCGCCGTAAAACCAGGGGGCATGTGCTGCACGATGAGGATGGGCACAGAAAGGTCAGGTGGGAAAAGGGGCAAAATGTCCTGAAGCGCTTTCGGGCCGCCGGTTGAAGTCCCCAAGGCGACGATTGCAGAGGCGGTGGTGCAAAGGGTGTCCCAAGTTCCTAACAAGGTCGACTGGGGAGGCTTTCTGGAAAAAACATCGGTGGGACGTGAATTCCGTGATTGCGCGGCAGCTCGAATCTTGGCTATGAGATCCTGCCGAATATGATGGATGTCGAGCGAGGTGGACGGCAACTGTTTCGGTACATAGTCGTCCGCACCTGTATCCAGGCACTGTACGCGGTCTTCCACGCGCGTGCGCTGGGTCAGCACCAGCACGGGAAGGCTCGGCTTTTTCGTGCGCAAGTGGCGCAGGACGCTGACTCCGTCCAGCTTCGGCAGATTCAGGTCGAGAATTACGACGTCGTATTCCAACTGAGTTGCCGCGGTCCGAGCTTGTTCGCCATCCGGCAAAACGTCCACAGCGTAGTGCTCGCCTTCGAGACCCTGGCGAACGAATCTGGCCAACGCTTCATCATCTTCCGCAATAAGAATCCGCATAACGTGAACCGTCCTTAATCCAACAACGCAAGTCTAGTTAGAAACAGCTCAATTGCGGCCAAAACTAAGCCCACACTAAGGTCTGTAGGGGCTGTAATGGTGCTCGGTTTCAAATAGGGATGTGCGGCATGAATCCGCGCAGATTCAGTTTCATTCCGGTGCGAACCTCCGCGGCCAATTCCTTCGTGCCTGTTCACCAGAGATAATTCCGAAGGACTTTTTCTAACTGGAGTCATGTCTCGCGGATGTGGAGCAGAACCACACTAAAGTCTCTGGCAGTGCCCGGCGGAATTCTGCTTTTGGGGGTTGCGGCGCTCGGGTATTCCGGTTGGCTGACGCTGGCTTTACCGGCCCTGAGCTTTTTGTACTATTGCGCACTGATGGGAGGAATGCTGCTGGCTTGGAGATTCCATTCCAGCCGCATCTTCTTCGCGTTGGCGGTGCTGTTTCTGGCCCAAGAGGCAATGGCTCTGTTTGGTGGAGGGCATGTCTCGTCCGGAACGCCGGGATGGGTGGCCGTGCAGGCGGTCGCAGTGCTGGTGCCGCTGGACTTCGTTCTCATCGCGCTGATGCAGGAGCGCGGGTTCACCGTCTCTGCCACAGCGCCGGTCGGCCTGATGCTGTTCGTGCAATTTGTGATCGTAGCCGTACTTTGCCGCGCGGCGGAGGGATTGCCTTCGCCCGCGGCCCATGCGCATCACCTGCCGACTGTAATCTCTTTGCCGGGCTACGCACTGGTTGTGTTCGTTGCAGCAGGGATCTGCTTGCTGGCACGATTCTTGTTCATCCGAAAACCGGTCGACAGCGCGTTGCTGTGGTCGCTCTCCGCCTTTTTCCTGTCCCTGCGCTTCACCGGGACAACACGCATTTCGACTATGTACTCGGCCACAGCGTCATGCATTCTGGCAGCCTCGATCATTGAGAACTCCTATCTTCTTGCCTATCACGACGAACTGACGACGCTCCCGTCGCGACGCGCCTTTAACGATGCACTTCTTCGGCTGCAGGTCCCCTATTCGATCGCGGTGGTGGATATCGATCACTTCAAGCGGTTCAATGACACCTACGGCCACGACACCGGCGACCAGGTCTTACGGTTGGTCGCGGCTTGCTTGGCGAGGGTGACTGGTGGGGGACAAGCCTATCGTTGCGGCGGGGAAGAGTTCAACATTCTTTTTGCGGGAAAAATTACCTCTGAAGTTGTGGATCATCTGGAGCAGTTGCGTGCGACCATCGAATCCTCGGCGTTTCGCATGCGAGGCGGCGATCGGCGCCAGGCGCCCAGAGGACCGGACCGGCGCAACGAGCGGACTCGCGGCCGCGCACGAAAGGGCGATGCAATTCGACAACTCGCGCAGGAATCAGTTCCGGCTCCGCTTTCGGTGACCATTAGCATCGGTGTCGCGACCTCTGCAAAAGAAGAATCTGACCCCGAGCATGTCCTGCAATCCGCCGACAAAGCGCTATACCGCGCCAAGGCCAACGGACGGAATCGGGTGGAGACCGCATCCTCCGCCCGTCGGCGAACTCCCGTCAAAGCTGCTGGGATTGCCTGACCGCTCGACCGCGCGGAAGCGAATCAAATCCAAGAAACGTGTTTTGAATGTGGAGAGTTGCTTCGGAAACGCCCGGCCCGGACCGTCAACCATATAGACGGGAAGTGGTGACGGCCCGGTTCCGAACGTTTTCGCAAGCACCACAGGCCGTGCGGTCAGCCGGCGGTCGAAGGTGGGATTGGGCGTTTCCGGCCTGCGCCTCCGCAGGCGGGACATCTCAAGCGGATAAATGCGACGCCTTCGGACTTACCGTTCAAGTCCACGGGCTTCGCAACGTATCCAGTACCGCCGCAATTGGGGCAGTCATCCGGATCCACTCCTCTCCCCCCTCAGGATTGAGGGCATTGTCCACTACGCGAGTGCGAAATTCGCCGCAGATTGTTCTGCGTTACGAATCACGAACAAGAACTCGGGCTTTGCGGCGTCAAAGCGGCGACGCCCCAGGCCACTGCAGTAAAGTTGAAATTTCCGTCCCCGTAGAGGATCTCTCCCGGCAGAACAATATCCATGTGTCCGTCCTTGTCCATGTCGCGGAAATAGTACTGCGAGAAGCCGCGCGGCACTGAAATCGTGCTGATCGGCGCCTGGAAGACTCCGGTGCCATCTCCCTTCCAAACCAATAGCTCCTCCCCGGTAAACCCAACCATGTCTGGGATGCCGTCACCGTTCGCCTCTGGATCAGCGGGGATCTAGCGGCCTGGACGTTGACATGGATCAGTTTGAACGATCAGTTGACAGCGTCTTTAATTCCCCACACGTGGGTGCAAGGAGGTGTCCGGGTTCACAGTTGGAACAGTGGTTGGCTGGACGGCGCGGTCACTGACCTCCAGCAATCGCTGGCGGCCATGTCTTAGAAACGCACTCTCACCGAGAACTGTATCTCGCGCGGAGTTCCGGAGCCGACCGGGCTGACCGGCGTCGTTGTGTTGACGGTCTGGGTGATGCTGCCAAAACTGGGAACGCCGAATGTGGCCTGCGGCAAACCATATTGGGGATGGTTAAAGATGTTGAAGAACTCGGAGCGAAACTGGAGGCTCGCGCGTTCCGTTAGCGAGATGCTCTTGCCGACGCCGAAATCCATTTGCCAAGCGCCCGGTCCGCGAGCGACATCGCGAGGTGCATCTCCGAATGTGCCGCTGGCAGGAACGCTAAAGGCCGCCGGGTTGATCCACTGGCCGATGGTCGCGCCTCCTGTCGGCGTGAGCGGAACACCCGGCACGATGTTAGGGCGCTGATCGGTGGCGTTGCCATCGGGAACCGAGGACGACGAACGATTAATCACAACGTTGACCGGGAATCCGGTGCGAGCCATGAAGGCCGAAGTGACTTCCCATCCGCCGGCAACGGAGCGCCAGAAGCCTGGTTCGCTAAGGAATTGCTTTCCCGGCCCAAAGGGAAGTTCGTAAATGGCGTTGGCATTGAAAACGTGACGTGCGTCCCAGATGCCGGAAGCGCGCTCGCAAGGCTGGCAGGCGACGTTCTCCGGGACCAGCGAATCGCCGTCGCCGCTGCCATCGGAGCCGTCATCGATCTCATGCGACCACATGTAATTGGCCCCGAGCAGGAAACCGCGGGAGAACGAACGCTTTACGGCAAGCGAGAGGGCGTTGTAGTTGCTGTTGTCTTTGTTGCCGCGCCAACTCACCTGACCAAAGTTCGGATAGGGACGAGTTCCAGTCGCAGGATTGACAATGTTCACTTCAGAGAGCGCGAGCAGATGAACCCCCTTGCTGCCTACATACGAGGCAGTTCCGACGAAGTCGGCCGGCAGCAACTGCTGAACTGACAGGCCCCACTGTTCTACGTAGGTATCTTTGCGGCGACGGTCATCGTCGCGCGGTGAGATGATGCCGGTCGTGTCCGCGAGAAAGGGGGCAATTGGATAACTCAGGTTGGGAATGGTTTTGTTGGACAGCGAATAGGCGAACACTTCGTTGCTGATGGGCAGGTTCTGATCGTCGAGTTGACCATCCTCGTGATAGATGCCGTATCCACCGCGGATCACCGAACGGCCGCTCTTGCTCGGGGACCAGGCAAACGCAAGGCGTGGATCAATGTCGCCGTAATTCGGTTGACCGAAACTCGCTCCCACTCCACAAAAGCCTTGCGGTCCACAGGTCGCGAAATCGAAGGGATTGGCCCGGCCTTGGACCTCATGAAAAATGTTGAAGAAGCTGTAGCGAGCGCCCAGGTTGAGAGTCAGGTTTGATGTTACTTTGAATTCGTCCTGCACGTAGCCGTAAAACTGCGTCTTGCGCAGGCCGTTGATGGGGAGCGCCCCGTTGAGGCTGGCCGTGCTGACTTGATTGGCGTCGAAGGCGCCGGTGGAGGCGAACCCAACCGTGCCAGCTTCGGTGTTCCCCTGGTTGAGTTGAATGCGCCGGATTTCGACGCCGGCCTTCACGGCGTGGCGTCCCTTCACCCACGTCAGGTTGTCGATCTCGGAGAATGAATTGCCGACGCCGGTGCTAACCCGGTTGTTGTTGAGTGTGGTGAATCCGGAGACTGAGACAGCGTAGGGAATGTCGGTGGTGTTGATGTCGGTCGTGTTGGCAGTGCCGCGATTAAACCCAAATTTGAATTCATTCACCAGCGTCGGAGATAAAATATGCAGCAGTTCGATGCCGCCATTCACCGGCGCGGAAGTGAGCTGTTGGCGATCCAGGAGGTAGTTACCCGAACTGGCTAAAGGCTGTGTATTGACTGCGCGATCAATGTTAAAACGGACGAACGCGGTGGTCTTTTCCGAGAAGCGCTGGTCGAGCCGAATCATGGCGGAATTCTCGGTCACCACCTGCAATCCTTCGCTCGTGAATTGATCGATGTCGGGATTGCTGGTGGGAATCTCGCTCTTCGGGTACGCATCAAGAATGGGAATGAGCGCCGGAGAATCGGTTGCGACTTGCACGCGGAAGGCGTCGCTGGGCACGTAACCGAGCAGAGGGAATCCCCAGTGTTGCCGATAGCCTTCGTAGGCTAGAAAGACGAAAGTTTTGTCGCGAACGATTGGACCTCCGACTGAGCCCCCAAACTGATTCAGATGAAACGGTGGCTGTGGGGTGGTCACGATAGGGACCGGCTGCACGGCGTCAAATGCGTTATTGCGGAAAAACTCGAATGCGTCCCCATGCCACTGATTGGTTCCTGAAGGGGAAGTGACGGCGAGTTGCGGGCCACCGGTTCCGCCCGCTTCCGCGGTTGCAAGCATCGAATCGACGCGGAACTCCTGGATGGTATCGAGAGGAATAGCCAGACGAACATAAGGCTGCTGTGGCTGATTTACAATGTTCGTTGCGTCGATGCCGTCGTAAGTAAAGTTGTCGTCGTCGCGTCCGCGACCGGCAAATCGAACCGAACGCTGGTTACTGCCTCCGGTATCGACAGCACCCGGCACGAGCCCAGTGAGGGTTGCCCAATTGCGGCCGTTGAGCGGCAACTCCTTTACCTGCTCCGGCTCGATGCGGTCACCTAACGCGTCTGACGTTTTATCCATCTGCTCAGAACCGGCAGAAACTTCCACTCGTTCATTGCCACCTGAAACCTGAAGGCTCGCGTTGAGAGTTCGAGTGCGACCGAGAACCTCCTCGACGTCTACGAAGGTGAGAGTTCTGAACCCTTCATGTTCAAACGTGATCGTGTAATTACCGACCGGCAACTCGGGTAGGTCGTAGGTTCCGGCGGGAGTGGAAGTGGCCGTGCGTTGTAGTCCGGTGGCGGCCTGCACGGCGGTGACCCGAGTCTGGGGCAAAACGCGGCCTGAGGGGTCAGTTACGGAACCACTCAAGGCTGCCCGATCGATTTGTGCACGCGAAAATGGCGTCAAGCACAGAAGAATTGCTGACCAGAGAAAAATTGAACGGTTAGCGCAGCCGATGCTCCAACCGGCGATTTCAAACCTCGCGTTTCGACCATACCGCATGCGCACCCCCATGTTGACATCGGTTCCCACAATTATGAGCTCATAAGGGTAGGCACGGAGTGTTACGTCGTCGTGATAGGTATGTGAAAATTGAGTGAATTCGCGGGAGCGGTTGAGGTTGGTGAGAACTGTGGTTTGAGACCTAAACAACAAGCCCTCTCCCCGGTCATCGAGGAGAGGGCTGTTTCAATCGGCACGTGTTTTAGTCGTCGTCGTCCGCCTTAGTGGGTGCTGCGTGGTTGAAGTCACTTGGTGGGCGCACCTTGCTCTCGCCGGGATAGGGCCGCACAAACCCGGTAGACATATACCAGTTGAAGTGGTTGACGGTGTCCGGGTCTTCGGAGTCAGGCTTGGTCAATTTGCCGGCGAAGATCTGCGTCTTCTTCTGGAGCCAAGCCGCCCTCAGGGCGTTGATTGCAGGGCTGCTCTTTGTGTTGGATGCCGTCGCTGAAACGCCGTCGTCCAGCGGGACCTGGTTCGGCACGTGCGTCCACGCCTTGAAGTTGCCCGCGGGCGGCGTGCCCTTGACGAAAGCTGTCCTCATTGGCGATGCCACGAGGTCGAACTGGTTCATGGGCGGCAGACCGAGGATTTGCTCGATCGTCCGAGTCATGTTGACTTGCGTGTAGTAGGTGTTGTCGGTAGGTCCGTTCTGCACGACGTAGGGGCTGACGATATAGCCTGGGCTACGATGGCCGTCGACGTGGTCGACGCCATTCTGCGCGTCGTCTTCCTCGATGAAAATCGCCGACGTGGACCACACTTTGCTGTGGCTGATGTAGTCGATAATGCGCCCAATGGCCAAGTCGTTATCGGCCTGTTCGGCGTCCGGGGTTGGCGGGCCGCCGGTGTGGTCGCACATTACCCACAGGATGCTCAACGCGGGCACCGTCCCCGCCTTGAGGTCACTGTTGAAGTCCTGCACCCACACATCCACGCGGAACTGGTCGGGAATGCCCAGATCGAACTGCGGGAAGTTCGGGATGAGGTGTTGATACACAGCCGGGAGAGAGGACTCTGCCTGGACCGTGCTCTGATAATACAGAGTTTTTTCTTTCCCAGCTTCGAAGTTCTGAGCGTCAGTGTAGAACTCCCTCCAGGTCGGCTCGCTGGTTGATCCGTCCGGCTGTTTGAACGTATCGTTCTCGACGTATTCGCCGTAGATCTTCACCGGCAGACCGGCGGCCGCCGCTTCCGAGAACAGGAAGCCCTTTTTCTGATAGGCCAGTGCATCGCCGGCGTTCCCGCCTGGATAGCTGCGCACCCAGTCAGGCGACTGGATGTCGTCGGCGTAGGGCGCCATGCCCTCGGTGATCCACTGGTGACCGTCAGCCGACTGGCGGCTCGGGTCGTAGAAATTGTCGAAGAGAGGGAAGCGCTTCACCAGCGCGTGCACGTTCGGCGTGTCCTTGCCGCCGAACACCGCCAACGAGGGATCGCCATTGCCGGCGGCCACGTCGCCCAGGATCTGATCATAAGTGCGGTTTTCACGGATGATCAGGAACACATGCTTGATCAGCGACGGATCGCCGATCTTCTTTGGGATTGCGACCGGCTTGACATGCGGGTTGCCACCGGAGGCAGAGTTGATATTCTGAATAAGGTCCCAGTGATTGTTCTCGAGGACCTTGCTCGTCATCGCCTCCAAGGTCCCACTATCCGGCACGGGGACGATGCTTACGGTGCCATTATCCTGGTGGGTATTGTAGTCGGAGACGCCGTAGTCGGTCTCGAACGAATTACGCGCGCCGATGCCCTTGTCGTTGGCAACGATAAGCACGTTAGCGTTCTTGTCCAGCACGACCGAGCTCGGCGCATAGGCTACAGGGATCATGCCGATGACTGGATTCGTCGCGCCCTTGCTGAGCTTGACCACCGCGATCGCGTTGGCATTGTAAAGCGCAACGTAAGCAACGTCTCCCTTGACGGCGATCGAGTTTGGCGCCGCGCCATAGGCCGGTTGGCCTTGGCCGGGCACTCCGATCGGCAGCCCAAGGTTGATCGTCCACGCCACCTCGTTCTTGGTCGTGTCGATAACCGAGATAGTGTCGCTATATGTATTGGCGACCAATAGGTGCTTTCCGTAGAACGCCATCCCGGTCGGGTGCAGACCCGTCGAGATGGTAGCGGTCACCTTCAGCGAGGCCAGATCAACCACAGAAACGGTACCGGTGATAGCGGCGCCAACCACCGGGTCGGCGACGATTTCGGTGCCGGCGGAGTTAATCTGGAAGTCCGCCTCTGTAGCGGCCCGGCCACCTTCGTTGCTGACATAGGCGGTCGCGCCGTTGCTGTCGATCACGATGCTGTGCGGCGCGTTGCCGACGCGGATCTGCTTACCCTGCGTCGGCGGGTTCGCGGTCAGGTCGATTTTGGCGAGCGTATCGTTCTGGTTCAGCAGGGCGTAGGCGCTCCTGCCATCCTCTGAGAGCGCGATGCCGCCGGGATAAGAAGTGCTCGGAGTATAGAACGAGCCGCAGGGGTTGGCATAAGCCGCCGGAGGGCTGTTCGGGAAGCAGGTGATGAAGGAATTGTTCGGCGGCACGCTGACCTGGACGTCGTCGCTCAGCAAGCCCTCTTCATCGACCTTGGCGATGGTGACGTGGCTGCTGTCCTGGCTGAAGAACAGGTACTTGCCATTTGCCGAATAGGCTATGCCGCCATAGCTGCCCTGCGGATCCTTTGCGAACGGGATGTAGTTCTGCAGGACAACCCCGGTCTTGGTGTCGAACACCTCGACGGCTCCGTTGCCATCGGAAGCCGACGTACCCAGGGTAAGGACGGCGGCAGTGTGAGTGCGGAGAGTGGGATTCAGCGCGATGGCCTTCGCGCGCACCCGAATGCCGAGGTCGACTTGGGTGCCGGCTGGGGTGATGACCTGTCCAGAACTGACGACCCACGAGCCGTTCGGCTGCGGGCCGGTCACGTAGGTTGGGTACGGCTTGGACTGAGCAGAGACGATCGCTGGAAAGCTCAATCCCGCCGCCACCAAGCCCGCGAGCGGACGCAGACGGTTGGTCCGAGATTTATTTCGAGATTTATTTCGAGACTTTTTTCGGGACATATACCATTCTCCTCCTTGGATGTTTTTCATCATGCAACCAGGATCGGCCGTGCGACGTCGGGGTGGAAATCCGACCAGCGACCGCAGTCGGAAACCTAGCAGACGGCCTATAACGGCACCATGACGCGGAGATTACATTTTTGTCATGTTGGATCGCCGTCAAGCAGCCGGGGACATGGGCAGCCGGAGAGTTACCTGTGTCCCTTGCCCAACTTTGCTCGCGATTTCCACATTGCCGCCGTGCAAGAGCATGATGCTTTGAACGATGGCTAGACCCAGCCCAGTTCCCCCCGAAGCCTGAGAGCGCGACTCATCCACTCGGAAAAAGCGGTCGAATACTCGCGACAACGCTTCCGGCGGAATGCCCACCCCGGCGTCAGAGACTTCAATGCGGACAGCCGCGGGTTCGACCGAGGTACCGAGCACGATGGATTTGCCCGGAGGCGTGTGCGCTAACGCGTTCGAAACAAGGTTGCCCACAGCCCTTTGCAAAAGAGTGCGGTCCAATTGAGCAATCACGGGTTCATCAGGCACCACTGTGGAAAGAGAGACGCCGCGGTCGGCTGCTGGAGCTTCGTAATATTCGCGAATACCCGAAAGCAATTCGCCGACATTGACATTCTCACGGTGCAGGTGGGCAAGCGGACTTTCTGCGCGGGCGAGGAACAGGAGATCGCCGATGAGGTCTGACAACCGCACGGCTTCTTCCAGACACGAGCCCAGAACTTCGCGGTATTCGTCGACCCTTCGCGCGCGAGCCAGAGCTACTTCCGCCTCGCCGCGGATGTTGTTCACGGGAGTTCTCAGGTCGTGGGCAATATCAGCGGAGAATCTGGAGATCCGCTCGAAAGACTCTTCCAGGCCATCCAGCATTTTGTTAAAAGTGGCGGCCAGAGACGCAAGTTCGGAAGGATATCCCTCCGGTTGGATGCGTTCGTGCAGGTTCGTTGAACTGATGTGGCGGGCTGTCCTCGCCATTTCTCTCACCGGGCGAATGCCGCGGCGTGCGATCTGATATCCGACCAGGGGAAAGATTGCGAGCGTGCCCAGGAGGATGAGCCAGAACCGGTGTCGATACCGCGCCAGCAATGCTTCCTGCTGGGAAACATCGATCGCGATCTGCGCGGTGTCGGTTTGAGCGGAACCGCCTACGGCCGCAGCGGCGCTCATCACAAAGAACAACCGGCCGTTTCTTCCCTTCATGCCCTCAGCGCGCCCCGGGCGGCTTTGGGTTTGAGCGGTCAATTGCGCTAGATCTAATTGCTCCGCCATTCCCGGAGTCGTCAAAAGTGGAACGTTTCGTTCGTCCAGAAGACGGATATAGAATTGCTGGTATCTCCTCGCGGCCGACTCCAGTTCAATCTCCTCACGCAGCGCGTCCCAGTCGTCCGGACGCTCGCGTAGCATCGTGCGCAGCACATGGATTTTGTCGGCTAGAAACAGGTCCGTGCTTTTTTTCAGTTCCGTGACCAGCACGAAATAAAGACTGGCAGTCGCGAAGATGACCAGAGCCAAGCCGGCGAGCACATACCAAGCGGTCAGGCGGAAGGCGAGGGTACCCCAGAAACGCGACGCCTGCCCGAATCTATGCCGCAGATTCCAGAACATAGCCGGCGCCCCGAACCGTATGGATTAACTTGACAGGAAAGGGATCGTCCACCTTGCTGCGCAGCCTTCGGACGCTGACGTCAACGACGTTGGTGTCGCTGTCAAAATTCATGTCCCAGACGGACTCGGCGATCAAAGTGCGAGACAGAACTTCGCCCGCGCGGCGTGCCAGCACCGAGAGAAGAAGGAATTCTTTGGCCGTCAACTCCAGTCGTTGGCCGGCTCGCGTGGCACGCTGACGCAGCAGATCGATCTCGAGGTCAGCCAGGCGGATGGCCTCCTCCACGCGAGGCGGGCCACGGCGCAGCAGGGAACGCACTCGCGCCAGCAGTTCGGAAAAGGCGAATGGTTTCACCAGGTAATCGTCAGCGCCCAGCTCGAATCCACGAACCCGCTCGTGAACCGCGTCGCGGGCGGTCAGAAAAAGTACTGGCATCTGACGGCCGGACTTGCGCAATCGGGTGAGAACCTGCCAGCCATCCAGGTTGGGAATCATGACGTCCAGAATGATGAGATCGAACTCCACCCCTTGCGCCATGTAGAGCCCGTCCAACCCGTCACCTGCCAGGTCGACAACGAAGCCAGCTTCCCCAAGTCCCTTCTGAAGGAACTTGGCGGTCTTGATTTCGTCTTCGATGACCAGAATTCTCATACGCTCGAGTGGCGACCGCGGTGATCAGCTCAGAATGTAAAGCGGAGAGAGTTCGCTAACCTTAACAGAGGAAACGTGACAGCTTTATTACGATCAGGTGAAATTTTCGTTACAAGGGTTGAACCTTTTCTTGAGGATTGTGACGCGCGCAGCTTGAGATAGTAGTTCAGTTTGAATCCGTTGCCTCCCGAATCAAGGCGTCATCCGGAAGGCCCGCGTTTTCTCCCGCGGGCCGATGAATCTCGCACGAGCGCAAGTCACTGACGCGGAGATCCTTCGCTCCGCCCGGAAAACGGCTGCACTCAGGATGACGCCAGCCATGAATTGATCGTCTGAATTGTCGGAATTTCCCGCGAAGTGGTCTGCAGCCCAATCACGATCCGGCGTTACCCGCGCCCAGTTCCGACCCGTCATAGATTCTATTTAACATCGACGAGCGCGCGCAGGGGTCCCAGCCAGGGTTCGTAGCGGCGCCAGCGCGCGACGGACGTGCGATAGATCGGCTGGCGGGTCTGCCACTTGCTGGGGGTCTTGACAGCCCGCGGATTGGATTCGGGGCGCAGGCAAGCGTCGTGCCACGGCAGGCCGCAAGCCGCGATGATCCGCCGGATGACTGGTTCGGGCGAGCGGGTCAGATCCTCGTAATCGACCTCGATGAAGCGATCCGCCGGCAGCACGCTGCGCCAATGGTCGATGAGGCGCTGGTAGCTGCGGAAATACGCGACCAGTTCGGGACCTCCGGTCGGAAACGCCAGGCTCGGATGGAAATGAGTTTGATGGATCGACAGCGCCGTGTCGACTGCAGCTCGGCGGCAATGGATGATGATCGCGCGCGGGAACGCCAGGTGGATCAGCCCGGCCCAGAGAAAGTTGAACGGCATCTTGTCGGTCACTCGCGCCGCCGTCGGCGCGATCAAGCGCAGCACCCCGAGATAGTCTGCCGCCGCCTTGGCCAGGAATTCCTTGGCGACGACCGGCCTCTCGTTCCCGGCCGCGCCGGAGCCGTGCCACGCCGCCCCGCGCTCGTTCCAGAATTGCAACTCGCCGCCGGCCCCGACCTCGGGATGCATGGAGACGATCTGCTCGACGAGAGTTGTGCCGGACCGCGGCATCCCAATGACCAGCACCGGCGTCGCATCGCAGCTGCCGAGTTCGGGCGCGCGCGCGATTAATTCGGGTTTGCAGCGGGCAATCAGGCGGTCGATCTCGATGGAGAACGAGTCCGAGTCGAACGACCGAGAGGCCCGGCGCACGGCGTCTGCGGCGTCGAAATGCTGCATGGCCAAGGCGTAATGGCCAAGATCCTCCGCCGCCTTGCCGATCGCGAGGTGAAGCCGCAGGAATTGCCCCGCTTCTAGCCCCGGCGTGGTCAGGGCGGCTTGCATCCGTTGAAGCAGATCGTCGTCATCGCTTATGACGGGGCGACACCGGACCAGATCGTAGTAGCATCCCGCCAGCAGCGGCGCGATCGCGATCGCGCGTTCGAAGCATGCGCGGGCTTCTTCGAAACGGCCGAACTCAGAGAGCAGATTGCCCAGCAAATCATAGGCCAAGGCGTTCCTCGGATCGGCCACCAGCGTCTCTCGCAATACCTGTTCGGCTTCCTGATCGCGATCCTCGATCAGCAGCGCCCGCGCCTTACCAAGGCGGCCGAAGCTGGTCTTACCTCCGGTCACCGCCGCACGCCGGAAACAGCCGATCGCCTCCTCGCGGTGGCCCACTGTGTAGACCAAGGCGCCGGCGCGGAACCACGCCTCCGTCAAAGATGGGAGCAGCTTCGTGGCGCGGTCGTACGCAACGATTGCCCCGCCCATGTCGCCCAGCTTCTCCAAGGCGATTCCCAGGCGGAAATATGCATCGGCGTAGCGCGGGTCGCTGGCGACGGCCCGCTGCAATGCCGCGATGGCATCCGGTACGCGGCCGACCTCAAGGCAGGCGACGCCGAGATCGTGCTGGATGAGGGCATTGAACGGCTGCAGCAGCGCTGCATCGCGCAACGGCGCGATTGCATCGGCTGGTCGTCCGGCCCTGAGTGACTTGATGGCCAACTCAAGCAGAGGGGCCACCTGCTGCGGTTCGGATGTGTTTGGAGACTGGGACATGGCCCGAACCTAGCATGTAAAGTGTCGCGTAGCCATCGGAATCGCCAGCGCAATTGTCACACGACCATGATCTACGAGCCAGGAGAATTTGCGATAGGCCATGCCGCAGGCGAACCTATCGCGGTTACCGGCAAATGTGGCTTCGTTACTTGAAGCCGCGTTGCGCGTCTGCCCTCGTGCAAGAAGTCGAGACGCGCAGGATCCAGCAGTTGCTAGACGCCATCGCACGCGAGGACGGAATCGCGCCACAGACCCTGCAGCACATTAAGCATTTCCTGGGCGGTGTGTTTAGGTTCGCGATTGCACAAGGACACTTGCACGAGGCACGGTTAACGCTGTTGCATTTTGCGAAATCCAAACTGTCCCAGACTTCGACGGGCGGGCCTACTCGCTCGAAGAGATTGCTCTGATGCTCACGGTTCTGCCGGAACCCTCACGAACTATCGTGGCATTCGCAGCTTTCACGGGGCTTCGCGCCGGCGACGTTCGGCTACATCAAACCGCCCACGCTCGAAGCAATCGCTGCCATGAGGCGGCTATCCGAGTCTTTTTCGGCAATCGAAAAGCCGGAATTGCTCCCCACATGCTCCCCAGAAAGTCCGAGCACAGCCCAGGAGACAGCGTCTGTTGAATGGGTGCAGTTAGGTAAGAGGCACGTAAATGTATGTGACTGAAGCGGTAAGGGCCCCACCTCAAACGTGGTAAAATGTGACTCCGCACGCCGGAGAGGTGGCAGAGTGGCCGAATGCGGCGGTTTGCTAAACCGTTGTACGGGCTAACACCTGTACCGAGGGTTCGAATCCCTCCCTCTCCGCCAGAACTTTAGTTATCTAGGTACTTACGAGTCGGTGATACCTACACTTGATACGGTTTCAAGAAGGGGTCACCGATGCACCGTGAAGTCAATCTCACCAAGAGAGTCCGCACCAGCATAGGGCTTCGCTACTGCCCCGTGATCCTGTCGGCCAATGGCCGCGTCAAGCCCGACGCTGTGCTGGTCAACGGCAAGCCCGAGCGCCACCCTGAAGGGGCCTACTACATCGAATGGCACGACAACGGCAAGCGTATACGCCTGCCGGTGGGCAAAGACGCAGCCGAAGCCAGCTCCATGCGCCTGCGGAAAGAGACGGAGCTAAATAACGGGGATGCCACGATACCGGAGTCAGCCGCCAACGGTCACAGGTCGGTTGCGGCATCGGTCGCTGACTACCTCGAAGAAACCGACCTTACGAAGGAGCCGAAGACACTGGCGGCCTACACGACGGCCTTGAGCTAATTCAGGGAGTCCTGCCACAAACTCAATCTTGAAGACCTTGACCGCATGGACCTGCTGAAGTTCTGCGCGTTCCTACGGGATGAGAAAGAGCAGGCACCGCGCAGTGTGTACGACAAGTTCGAGAACCTGATGGCGTTCCTGAAGGCGAACGGGATTCGCGGGCTGGTCGGCAAGAGCGATTGGCCGCGCTACACGGAAGAAGAACCCGAGATGTACGAAAAGGAAGAACTGGGGAAGCGGTTCGCAGTGTGTGATGCGAAGGAACAGTTGCGGTACGAGTTTTTCCTGATGACCGGGATGCGGGAGCAAGAGGTCATGTACACCTACTGGTCGGATGTGAACTTCGCTGCCTCCACTGTCCGCGTTACTCATAAGCCCGACCGGGGATGGACACCAAAGGCATACAAGGAGCGCGAGATACCTAATTCCGGCGAAGCTCGCAAAGAGTTTGAAGGCATGGAAGGCGAAGGCGGACAAAACGCGCAACCTTGTGTTCCCCACCGCCGGATGCAACCCGAAGTTAAATTTTCTCGACGATCTCAAGGCCGTTGCCGAGCGTGCGAAGCTCGACCCGGAGAACTTCTGGCTCCACAAGTTCCGTGCGACGTTTGCGACGCGGTGTCTCTGGGCTGGCGTCGATCTGCGCACCGTGCAGCAGTGGCTGGGGCACTCTGACATGGAATCGACGATGCGCTACCTGAAGCCGTCGCGCAGCTAACAGGTGCGTCAGAAGGTGAACAAGATTTTCGCCGAGAGGACAACACAGCAGCGAATCAAATGTTTTATTGTCGCCGCGAACGCTGCGCGGGCTGTGGGAGTTCAGCGTATGCTGCTGGTTTCTTCAGTGCAACTAACTGTTTCGCCGCGCATTCGTAATTCCTCCAATTGTCCGGCGCGCACACTCTATAGATTTCGCCATTCGGTAGGACTAGCGCCTTGGCGTCTTTGCACTGCCCGCATACGTCAGAATCAGGCACGCGTTCATCGCTCACAATCGCCATGTTCTCACACCTCAACATAGAAGGCCCATGATCTCAAATCACAGACCAAATAATGGTGCCAGCTATCGAATGCTAGACGCAGATTGTCTCGTTGGCGTTACTGTACTCTGCGCCAGTTGGCCCCTCGCGTTCCGGCTCGTAAGGTCCGCAAGAACTCTTCGACCTGCGGCGCAGCCTTGCTTCCCTGTAAGGCTGAGGTAGTTCGGGAAGATTGGCCGGAGCAACGCCGCACCCTCCGTGACACTGAATTTGTTATCAATCACACGTTCCCCGTGGCGCTGCGCCTTTCCACACTGAGTAAGTGACCTCCGGAGCATCATCGTTCGCTGGAAGCGGGACACTGCACGGATGAGATTCGAACTGTTTCGCAGTTGTGTCGTAATGCGCGGCAGTGGGAAATTCGAAACTTAGATGACAGTCTCTACATACCAAGAAACGGCCTGCGCCGGACATCAGGATGGCGATACAATGCGAAGAAAAAGTAACATTGCTTGACATTCCATATTTCAACTTCCTTATGTACAAGACAATCATACGCTTCTATTCTCGGTAAGTCGTCACTTATAGCTTGGAAGCAAAAAAAGGCCGAACCTTGGGGGAGGTTCGGCCTGAAAGGTTCATCGACACAACAGTAAAGTGAAGCGGTCTTGAGGGTCGAACGGCGGTTGCTTCGCCACTAGTCCACGACCGCGTTCACAGGTTTTTAACTGCCGGACAAGATACCTAGTAACAATCTGAATAACTGTTCAATTTTATACACTTTTCAGAATATACCTAAGTCACACTGTCAGTACGTGGGATGGGGGTAGTGCCGCTATGACTTTGACCGAACGGCCCATTGTTCCATTTCCTCTGGTCACTGAACGACCTATCGCGCATAAAGTCCTGCTCGTAGACGATGACGATGCCGTTCGAGAAATGATGACGATGACCCTTGAAGGCTATGGATTCGAAGTAATCGCTGCCACGAACGTCACAGAAGCTCTGAGACATATTGCTACAGATAGTTTCGACGTACTCGTGACCGACCTGCACATGCCAAATCCCGGAGACGGTTTCACCGTGGTTACCGCGATGCGCCACTCCCAACCCAATGCTCTTACGCTGCTGGTCAGTGGTTATCCGGACGTGCAGAGCGCCATGGGGGCTATCCTGCTGGAAGCGGACGAAATCATGGTGAAACCGTTCGACATTAGAAGACTTGTCGATCTCATCCGTGAAAAGATGCTTAACCGCAAACCTGTTGCCCGGCTGGAGAAGCAGAGGGTGGCCGCGATACTACACCGCAGCATTGGCACCGTCGTCGCAGACTGGTTGGAGCGTGCAAAAGGGAGCAGTGAACTCAACCATTTGTCGCTCCGCGACGACGAACGCACAGGACATCTCCCCAAACTAGTGGAAGACTTGGTGGCTCGCCTGAGCAAGCCCAGTGCTACCGCCAAGGACAGCGATGCCGCCTTCTCCGAGGCTGCCGTCGCGCATGGCAAGCTGCGGTATCAGCAAGGGTATACTCCGGCGATGCTGGTGCATGAATCGCGCATCCTCCAAGTGACTCTGTTCGGGACGTTGCAGAGCAATCTGAGCCTATTGGATTTCAGCTTGTTGTTACCCGATGTCATGACCATCGCGGATGAGGTGGATGCACAGTTAACACAGACAATGGACAGCTACATGAACGCAATGCGGAAGGCAGCGGCGGCGTAGTTCCTAATTGCCATTGTTGGTTCCTACATGTTTCGCAGCCACTTTGCCACCACGATGGGATCAAACCGCACGCATGTCCCGATGCGGAACGAAGGGATGCGCCCTGCCTTCGCTTGTTTGAAAATCGTTACGTGTGAGACAGCCAAGATTTTGGAAAGTTCGTTGGCGGTAAGAGCGTGACCAGTCATTGCAATCTGGTCAGCTAGAGATAAATTTGATGTCATAAGATCGGGCGAGTGGGGAACTCGCCGCTGTGCTACGTGTGGGGACTTCGACTTCTTCGCTATCTATTCTTTTCCCTCCTCCACTGCTCCGTCGCCGTACTGAGCTTCGAACCGTGCGCGGATCGTTTCATCTTCAGGTGAGTCGGCTATTCCACTCTTGCATTCTTTTTCTTCGGCGCGTTCGAGGTCGTGACGCCGCTTTGTGTTCACAGCAGTGGTCTGCGCTGATCCGCCTTTGCCGACGACGGCCTTGAATATGTACTCAGTCGTTGTCTGATTGGCGACATTTTTCGGTAGGACGCCCATCTCGGTGATCTGCTGCACGTAGTCGATCTCCAACGGTTGAAGTGCCTTCAGATATGCGAGGCGCGAGTTGGTGCCGGGGCTGCACTCCTTGCCGCGCAGGGCTTTCAGGATGTCGAGGCGCACGAATTTGCGGGTCTTGTCCAGATTGGCGATGGCCTTCTCTGCATCGTTGAGCTTGCTGGTTGCTTATAGGGTCGATTCGTCCGTGGTGCTGCTTCGGACGCTAGTGTCTGCTGTTCTTCCATCTCGGAATCTCCGTTTGTGTAGTTGAAGGGACCCTGATGAAGGACCCTGTCTGTCCGAACTGTGGGTCGTCTCTAGTCACTAATAAAACAGCAGTCCCGCCGAGAGCGGCTGCCGAGTGATACCAGTGATACAGTTTTCGTGGAATCAGGGGCAATAAGGGAAACTGTGGAAACAGCAGCCTAAGTTACGAATGTGCTCGACACCCGCATAAACACAGGCTAGAATCGCTAACTGTAGGAATCACTACGACTTGCCGGAAAGGGTCGATAGAGAATCCCTCCCTCTCCGCCATATCTTTTGACTTCCACAGTCATAAGCATTTGCGAACTTCTCTCTCTCGCCCGATTACATCGCAGGCGGCTTCTGTGCGCTCTCAAGGTGCATATTCGAGAGAAAGCATCGCCGAAGCGACATTGTCGGACACTGTCTTGATGTAGCGTCTTGATGTAGCACGCTTGCGTCACCGCTACATTTTGAGTGGCGCAGAATGGTCTGTATGGTCTGGTCCGGTACCCGTAGACGATGCGGTTTGTGGCCAGCCCGCGTCGGAACGCATGCCACCCATGGCAGATCAGGCCCGCCAGCAACGTAACATCACTTTGCTCACGAATCCACTCGCCCCATCTCTCGGGTCGCTCTGTACGCCAGGGGTCAGCACTCTCAACAATCAAGATCCAGAAATGCAGCTCACCGAGCTGGGGGAGTATGCGGGGCGCCGCGGCTGGCATGTGGTCGAGGAGTTTGCGGACTAGGACGTGTCTGGCTGCCAAGAGTCCTGGCCAGCGTTCAGTTGCCGGCAGGAGAACCGAGCTGCTTAGATGGCTTTAGATCTCCGCTCCGAGTTCAGAGGCGTCACGCGCTGGTCATTCCGGGCCCTGCTGGCATTTGAAGCCCGTGGGAACTCATCATGACTGCATCAGCCGCTGCCGCTGCGCCTGCTTCTTGCACGAGTTCGGAAGTCGGATACGCCGGTTCGACTTCAAGGGATATAGATCCTCGAGCAAGCAAGGATTCGCCAACGGCAACTCCCAATAGCTCTCCCAGTTTTTGAAAGCGGTCGATCCATTCTCCACTGAACTGTACATGTCGCTCACGCGAGACCACCTGCAGCAGTTCGTAATAAACGTTCTGGGCCTGCCAGAGGTCCAAGTGGAAGGGTGGAACCTGTACAAGCGAAGCCACTGCTTCCAGTTCCCCGAGCTTACTTAAATCGAACGGATCTTTCGCCCAACGGTCCAGGACTACGTCCAGGCGTTGACGGAGCGCCGGTTCGAGCGAGCAGCCCGCAAGGCTAGTCGCATCCTGCCTTGCGGTATCGAGAAGCTTCCGAATGCGATCAATGTCCAGTTTTTCGTCGGCCAAGCAGCGTTGAATGGCATTACCGAGCACGAAGTCCGCCGATACCCGCAGGATCGCCGGCATCGGTATCTGAAGTTCGGAGAGAAAGCTGATGAGCGAAGCGTGCTGCTCGTAGACCTTAGCATATATCTCATCAATGTCAGCCAGGGTGGAATTGACGATCCGCTTCACAATTCGCTGCCGCTCATCACGGAACAGCGACTTTAGCGAGTAAGTAGCGCCTCGAAACTGCTGGTCAATTAGGAGTGAGCACCTGGCAAGATCCCCAGCCGAAAACGCCACGCTGGCCTGCTCAACAAATGACCGAAATCCATCGCTGCCACGTCGCGGGCGAATGCCCGCAACAAGCTTGTGCTCTCCCAAATACAGTGCCGCGAAGTTAAACTTCAGCTGGCCGCGCGTGGTACGGGAGGTGATCCGGGCACATCCAATCGCAAGTTTGGTCCTGCCCTTCTCGAACAGATGCACTTCCTGCAGGCGCGCATGATAGCAATACATCGAATTCGAATCACGGTAGCCGTCGAGAAGTGAGCTGACGGCGTAGTGCGCGGCCACGCCGCAAAGGTCCAACATCGCAGGTCTGACAAACTTCTCGTAGATACTTCGGCCATTGCCGAACTCGGGAATGTTGCTCCAAACTTTCTCCAGCCGGATCAGGAACTGCTCTTCGCGCTCACCACCGAATAACTGCTCGCTCAACTGTACGGCTCGGCCGGCATATTGAAGGACTTGGACCGTTTCTGGCCCTGTCGGCTCATCGAAGAACCATCCGCAACTGGTGTACATCAGCATGAGATGCCGCTGCATTTCGAGCAGCCTCAATGCCCGCACTGCCTCCTCAGCAGACAAATCTCGCACCGCATGCTCGCCCAGGAAACTGTCTACCGTGCCGGCTGAACGATCAATGACAGCCCTGGCGTATTCGTCCCGGGCAGTCCACGGGTCGCTCAGCAGTTCCTTCGCGCCAACTTCGTACATAGTGGCGAGTTCGTCGCGCAGCCAGTCCAGCGCTTCTCGCAGCGGTCTTCGCCATTCCTGCTTCCACTGCCGATTCGCCCCGGAGTTGCAGCCACAATCGCTCTCCCAACGGGCGATCCCGTGCATACAACTCCAGGATGTGTGCTCCAGGATTTCAACTTCTTGCGACGGGGGATGCTGAGCAAAATACTCGCCGTAATTCGTGATTCGCGCCAGTTTGTTCTGTTCGATGTAGTCGAGAGCATACGCGAGGGCCATGTCGCCGCGCGTGTGATGGTGTCCGTACGTCTCGCCGTCAGTAGCGATGTGGATCAACTGCGCCGGATCGCCTTCGGGATCAAATCGGCCGGTCAGCCGGCGTGCCAGGTTCACGCCGCTGAACAGTAATTTCTCAAAGGCGACCGCGCGCGACACTACTCCGTCATAAAAGAAGAGCCCAATGCTCCGCCCTGAACGCAAGTTGCAGGCGTAGGCGCGCCGGGAGTCAATACCTTGGCCGTTAAGATTGATCCACTCCGTCCCCTTATCCGTCCGTACTTTGCCGGCCTGGTGTGGAGCAAGAATCGTGAACTTGATGCCCAGCGAACTTAGGATTTCCAGTGTTTCTAAGTCCACCGCGGTTTCTGGAAGCCACATGCCCTCTGGGTCTCGTCCAAAACGATGCTGAAAATCCCGGATACCCCACGCGATCTGCGTCCGTTTATCGCGCGAGTTCGCCAAGGGAAGGATGAGGTGGTTGTACGCCTGCGCTATTGCGGACCCGTGCCCTGAGAAGAGTTGCTGGCCTTCGCGGTCGGCCTTGAGAACCTGCTCGTAGGCCTGCGGAGCGCGTTCTTCCATCCACGACAGCAGGGTTGGTCCGAAATTGAAGCTGATGCGAGTATAGTTGTTAACGATCTTCGCGATGCGTCCGTGGCCGTCGAGCATGCGCGACGTGCCGTTCGGCAGATAGCACTCCGCCGTGATCCGTTCGTTCCAGTCGTGGTAGGGACTCGCCGAGTCCTGCGATTCGACCGCTTCCAACCATGCATTCTCGCGTGGTGGTTGGTAAAAATGACAATGAATACAGACGAAGCACCCCATTGGCACGTCTCCAGAGTGAACCTAAGAAACCCAAGCACGATTTCGCTCGGAAACGCGACCCTTGGGCACGTATGACCGAACCTGCTCGCCTCCAGTCTCCGGTGATGCGTGCCAATATATCCTACACTCGCCGCCCCGGGGAGAGACAGATCTGATTCCTCTCCTGTGTAAGAAGTGATTGAGAAGTGGCATGATTGCAAAAACCACGAGCATCGCGGAGTGGACCGTCCCCCGACGCAGGGCCTCGGGCAACTACGTCATCGTGCTCATCCCATCTGGCGGGGGGAGAGACACCATCCCTACGCCGTCGGCTCAGGTTCGAGATGGACTCTCCAGGCATGTCGAACAGCATTCGTATCGTCTCGATCTGTGTCCGGCTGTTCGATACTTGTTGCACAGCTGTTCCATGACTGTTCCGTGGTCCCAAGATCGCGATTTGTAAACAAGTGGAGGTTCGTCAACGCAGTTCTCACCTCAAACAAGTCATCCTTTAGGAATCCGGCGAAGTCAGAACTCGGCTCCACTCTTGCTGACCCTGAGCGCTGTCGAAATGCAGCTGGCCAGGTGCGCAGCGTACAGACCGGTCACAATGCCAGTGAAGACGTCCATCGTGTAATGCGCTCGTAAGATCAAAACGGTCACGACTTCGAACAGCACAATCAGAACGCCAAGTGCCGTCAGCCAATACCTGCCTGCGCGAGCGATTTCTGTGACCGCCAAAACGGCAATAGCCGTGTGTCCTGAAAAAAAGTAGTCATTACTCACGCTGTAGGTCACCAGCAACGAGGGAAATCCCGGATAGTGCCAGATTGCATTCGGTGGAGCGGGAAGCGCCACCAACCACTGCATGATCTGTCGCAGCCCAAGTACGATCACCAAACCAAGGAATGGCCGGACCGACGCCCCGAAAATCCATCTTGAAAGAAGAAAGATGCCCAGCAGATCGATGATTCCAGAACTCACGATCAGTAGCAGATTTACCGCCGAGGGGTGACCGTGCAGGTAAGAATTCGCGGAAGTTGTGGCGCTGTGTAATCGGTCTCCGATTACAGTGCCCGGCAGGCCGCGCGCACCGATCAATGATTGGGTCCAGAACCAGATAATGAGGGCGACGGTAGTCACAGCCAGGCGGATAGCGAAAGATCGTGCGCTGCGACTCGCCCGGGAATCGCGGGGAACTTCGCTTTGAATTGCGGGGCCGGTCATTGCGTCCCTGTCATACTGCGGCTCCCGCTGCAATTTCTTTTAGCCGACGCAGATCGAGCTTGCCAGTGCCGAGGTATGGTAACGACTCCACATGCACAAACTGGTCGGGCCGCGGCTTCCAGAGCGCGGGCAAGTCCGATTTGCCCAGTTGAGCGAGACATTCCTGCAATTTATCGTTGGGCAGAGTGTGAACAACGATCAGACGTTCGCCCTTTCTCTCGTCGGGTACCGCGGTTACGGCAAAGATCTGTTCGGTCGAGCTGCTGATCTCGTGAAGCTTGTCTTCGACCTTGATATGGGGAACCATTTCTCCGCCAATCTTGCTGAACCGGGTCAAGCGATCGGTAATCCGGACGAATCCATCCTCATCCATCGCAGCGATGTCACCCGTGTTATACCAGCCACCACGGAGAACCTCAGCGGTCTTTTCAGGACGGTTCAAGTATCCCTTCATGACATTTGGGCCGCGCACCAGCAGCAATCCGGTCTCGCCTTCGGGTGCGGGATCAAAGGTTTCAGGGTTCACAATCCGTACACTGATTCCGGGCAGAGGATGGCCGATGCTGGCACGCTTGGCGCCAACCTGGCGGAATTGCGCTGCCCGGAAGTCGCGCGTGTTTACCGTGACGGCAGGCGAGCATTCCGTGCACCCGTAACCTTCCAGTGGTCGGATCCCGAAGCGGTCTTCAAATGCGATGGCAACTCGCTCGGGAAGCTTCTCTGCTCCTGCCATCACGTACTGCAGGCTGCCAAAGTCTTCCGGAGCGCAGCGCCGTATATACGACTGCAGAAATGTCGGCGTCGCCAGCAGGAAAGTGACGGCATATTGGCTGACGAGAGCACCAATTGCGCGGGCTTCCAACGGGTTCGGATGGAATACGACGCCCATACCGATGGCCGTTGGCAAGCAGAGCGTTCCCGTGAAGCCGAATGAATGAAAGAAGGGCAAAATACCGAGGATTTTGTCGTTGCGTCCCAGCATGAAGACCTGATTCAGCTGTTCGACATTGGACGCCACATTATAGTGAGTTAGCAAGACTCCCTTGGGGTCGCCGGTGCTACCGCTGGAGAAAATGATCGTGGCGGTGTCATCGAGCACTACCTTCTTTCCGGCGCCAACGCACTTTTCGGCAAGTCGCACCGGCAACAGCCAGGAAATGAGGGCTGCTGTTACACGCTCGAGGAACCGCGGCTTCTCTGCGAGATCCTCGAGCATGATCGCTTGCGCCGGCGGTTGGATGTGGACACGCTCCAGAAATGCCTTCGATGTAATTACAGTTTCCAAATCGCATTGTTTGCCACATGAGGTCAGAATCTCGTTGGAAGCTGTGTAATTCAAATTGACAGGAACCTTGCCCATCAAGAGTGCGGCGAGGTTGACCAGGGCGCCCGGAACCGAGGGCGGGAGCAAGATACCAACCATCCTCTGGTTGCCCCAAACCGGGCGAAGTCGCCGCGCGAGGAAGACCGTACGCGTGAGTGCCCCACCGAAGGAAAGTTTCGGCGTTCGGCCATCTGCCATAGCAAAGCGAAACGGATGTCGCCTTGCAGTCTGCACAAACGAGCGATGCAGCGTCCGCATGTAGCGCTTGCGGAATTGATAAGCTTCCGCGCCAAGCTCTTGCACCGCCTGGCGCACGTGTTGAGCGCTACTGCTGGGAGGCATTGCCTTTCCGAAAGTCACGGTGACGGGGTATGGAATCTTGCGCGGTAGCTTCCACAAGAACCGTCCCCGCTCAAAGCTGAAGACGGACCCCCACACCCCTCCCAGATTCGCTGGGATGATGGGGACGTCCACGCCCTTAATGATTCTTTCCATGCCGCGACGGAACGGGAGCATCTGTCCGATCCGAGTCATCTGGCCCTCAGGAAAGATGCATACAATCTCACCGTCCTTCAATGCTTGCGTCGCCGTTCTGAGCGACCGAATCATTTCGCGGGGACGAAGCTGCGATGAAATCGGAATCACTCCCATGATTTTGGCGAACGGCTTGACCAGTGGGTGGTCATAGGAGCCCTTGAACATAAGGAAGCGAATCGGGCGATCGATCGAAGCAATCAGCAGGACCGCGTCTACCATGGAGACGTGATTCGCTACCAGCAGGGCTCCACCTTTTGCGGGAACATTTTCGCGTCCTTCCAAATGAATTCGATACAGAGTATGGGTCGCGATCCACAGCAGAAGGCGAAGCAGGGCATCGGGCAGCAGGTACAAGACGTAGAGCGTCGCGGCGACGGTTACTAACGAGACGGACAGGAAGATCGAAGGCGGGCTGAGGTGCGCGTAATGCTGGAAGAAATAGTAAACGCCTGCCGCTCCGCCAATGCCAACAAATGAGAGCAGGTTCGCGGCCGCGATCACGCCACCTTTGTCTTTTTCGTCAGGCCGGTGCTGGATTAGAGCATTGACAGGGACAGCAAAGAAACCGGCCGAGAAGCCAAGGGCGGCGAGGAGTATGAGCACATGCGTGAACGAAAGGTCTCGCGCGGAGAGGAGGACTCCGAATACAGTCATGCCGACCGAACCGAGCGGAATCAATCCGTATTCGACCTTGCCGCTAGAAAGATACCCTGCGGCGAGACTGCCCAGCCCGATGCCAATCGCTACCGCAGCTTGCAGGATCCCCGTGCGCGTGGAGCTGCTGTGTAGAACGTCGCTCCCATAGAACACAATGTTGGCTGTCAGCAATGCGCCCAGAAACCAGAAGTACGTGTTGCCGAGAACCGCCAGCCAGAGAATGCGATCCTTGCGAATCAGGCATCCTTGCACCCACAGATCGCCAATTGGGTTTGCGCGAAATTTCTTGGCGGGATCGGCGGCAGGGACCTTCGTGATTCCAAGACTAAAGACCAATCCGACAAAAGACAGACTTAGGAAGATCAGACCTGACCAGCCCTGGCGCGAGTGAAAAATGTCCGCCAGAAAAGCACCCGAGACTCCTCCTGCTATTACCGCTAAGAACGTACCGAGTTCAAGCACACCGTTGCCCCAGGAAAGCTTTGGTTCCGGTAGCAACTCGGGCAGCAGCCCGTACTTCGAAGGCCCGAACAGCGCCGCTTGAGTGCTGGCCAAAAAGACGGCCGCCATTTCGAGATGTAGGTTCTGCCAACCCAGTCCGGCAATGGCCAGGACCATGACGATCATCTCGAAGAATTTCGTCCAGATCGTCACGGTTCGTTTGCTGTACCGATCCGCGAGAAAGCCGCCGGTCATCGAGAAAAGAATGAAGGGAACCGAGAACAGCGCCCCGACGACCAGAACTAGCCGGTCGCGATCCGGCTTCTCCATCGCCATCCCGAGGATGATGAAAACGACCAGGTTCTTGAGTCCATTTTCGTTGAATGCGCCTTGAAACTGAGTGCCGACCAGAGACCAGAATCCCGGTCGCCACGATCGCGACACCATGGTTTCCGGGTGATTCTCTGCGAGTCCATTTGGCGAATTTTCCAGTACGGCCACGGGAGCATTTTCGATCATAGGTGATCTTGATAAGCACCTGTAAATCTTGCAGTTCTGCACATCTTGTCATGAAGGTGGTTTACGTTCCAGTCACATACACGGAACGCCAGTTACTTCCGAGTGTGCGGGGAAGAATTATGTGCACGAACTGGACTCTCCGTCCGTTCGGGTATTTAGGCTTACAGAATTAAGTGGATGCCGGGTAGCCCTTGGAACTTCTTGCCGTATTGTGAGCGCTGTTAGTCTGACACAGCAGCGTGTAGAGCCCGCAGGTCAACTGTGGTCGTGACAACTATTTGTTGGTAGTCCGGGATATCGGTCTTACACCGAAGCACTCGATAGCTTTCGACGCCTGGCGAAGAGAACGCCAACAATCAGACTAAGCACTATTCCGATCACCACGCCGCCGATGCCTGCTCTCCAAAAAACGCCGTGGGCTACCATTGTGAGGATCGGATTGTCGAAGGTGTCGGCGGAAGAATGGAAACTTCGGATCATCCAGCCATCGGTATCGCTAGGTCCATCAGGAGATTTGAAAACGGTGACGGTGAACCGGCTGTTCAGCGTAAAACTCCGGCCGTCATTTAGAACATAACTGTCATTCATATAACCATAGGAAAGCCCGACATCATTGTGGAGGGTTCGGGATTCGACCTGTGGGTTAGCAGAATAACTTACAACGCGTCGGTTGGGAGCGGTCATCATCCGCATGTAGTATTCGCGGAAAGCCTGGGGCCCTTTTAGGATGCTCCCGTCAGGGAAAACGATAACGACATCGGGATGGAGATATCGGATCATCGCGTCGACATCGCCTTTCACATAAGCATCTTTAATTGCGGCCCGCAAATGGTCCAAACCTGCAGTCGACTGATCTGTCGCGGGAGGGATCGAAGGGTTATCAGCCGAGAGCCGAGCGGGAACAACCCCAACCATCAAGGCTAACCCAATAACAAATATCGTAGCTTTCAAGATCATGTGAGCTCCTCCGAAATGGATTGGTTGCGGGAAGCGATTGCGAGCCAGTGAAGATACTCGATCATCTGTCGATCAGCATCGATTAAGTGATTAGGGTCGTACTTTGCGCCATCCAGCAGGAGTGTATCAGGCTCCAGGAATGAACGGATAAAGTATCGTTTGATTCGCACATCGAACCAGTCCAGAAATCCCAGACGGGGACGCCGGTGGCGGAAAATAGTCACTCGCACTCGTGATTTCTTGTCTGGAGAAGACACAGGAGAAATCTCGGTCATGCCGTAACTGGTCGCGCCACCCACGTCACTATCCCAGGTGGGCGAATTGTGACAATGAGCCATCACAAACGCCAATGTTCCGGACCAGACGGTCACGTCCATTGTCACTCGGTGGCCAGCAAATCTCCGCGTGAGACGATCTCGCCAGTCTTCGCCGCAAACCTCGAAGGTCGCCACGATTCTGCGTGCGGCGGAATGGGTCGCTTCGATGAATGGCAGGCTTACAAGCCGCCGGTGATGTGGTCCGTCAAAGTGCTGGAGATCAAAGCCGTTGGTTCCGACCAGCCACCAGGGACAACCGATCACAAACTCAAACGGTGGGGCGGCCACCAAGTCCAATGGATCCGTGCCCGCGAAGAAAGGCACAGGATAATCGCTTTGACTTTCTGGAAAGACAAAGACGTGTCCCGCAAACTCAGCGGCGCAATAATGGCGCTGCTGGGCACATGTGGGGATTTCGATCTGACTGGGAATGTGCTCACATCTTCCAGAAACGCCATATCGCCAGCCATGAAACGGACAAACGATCTGGTCCTTGACTACGCTACCCGCAGAAAGGTCCGCTCCCATATGCCAGCATCTGGCGTCCATGACGACTGGGTTTCCTCGTGCCGAACGGAAGCAAACGAGACGTCGGCCAAACAGCTCTATTCCAATGGGACCGCGCGTTAGGTGACGCGATTGTCCGACGACGTACCAGCCTCGAGGCCACTCCGGAAAAGCCTCCGCCGGCGGAGCGGAAGAAGTATAGACCGCCTGGCTGGAGTGAATCATGCAACTTCTCCTCCGAGCACGGCATCCCGCTCGGATCTGACTTCTCCAGGGTTCCGGCTCAAACAGAGGCGTTGTGCCAGCCAGCCGAGAAATATTCCCGGAAGCAAGTCGATCGCGAAGTGCTGGCGGGTGGCAATGGTGGAATACAAGATCAGGCCGGCCCACAACCAAGTAAGGGAAAGCAGCAATTTTCGCAACCCCGGCCGCGACGAATCGGCGGAGGCATAGGTTGCATAAAGAACTGCGTATATCGCGCACGCTGCGTGGAGCGACGGGAATGAGTTATAGGAACGATCGACGAGGATCAGCCGGCCATAGAGCCAATAACCTTCAGGTGCAGCCGGTCGCGGCCCGGCAACTGGGAACATGAAAAAGCACATGCATCCAATAACAAACAAAAAGAGGACACCGCACGCGTATCGGAGCAAGTCCTTTCGCGACCGCGTCAATAGCGGGCCAATCGGGTTGAGCAAATACAGCGACAAGTACGCCCAGACCCAGCGCGGCTGAAAGGGAATAGCATGATCAAACCAATTGGCTGGCACGCTCCGCGTGGAAAAGATAATTGTCCGCTGAATTGCAAGATAGGCTGCCGTGACGACCGTGGGCAAGGTGAGCAACAGAAAAATCTTCAGAACGAGATTGGACCGAAGTCGACTCAACAGTGCGGAATGGAGTGGCCTCAATCGATTCAATTAGAATCACCCTCGTATCGGCTTTGTGCGGGCTGGTTGTCCTGCCAGGTGGAAAACGGCCGAACATATTTGCCTGCGGGGACTGAAACGCCGGCCGGAATCGTGCAGCCGGCCGTGATCAGGCTATAGCCTCCGATCAACGCATCATCGCCCAGTGTGACCGGCGCCAGCCATAGTTGCGCCTCATTCTTTTTTCCGGGAACAATCACGTGCGGATTGAGCCGCACTCCCGCGCCGAATACTACGCGGCTACCGACGCGCAGAAACGGCCGATCCAGAACCGCGACGCCAGGACTCCAATACACCAGCGAGCCAATCTTTGCGCCCCACAGACGCAGCCATATGGAGTAGAGTCCCGGAACAATTCGAAGCACTTCCTCCAGCATAGGCAATCGGTTGAAGCTGACCTGCCATTGTGCAGATAGCCACCAGCGTAGAAAAGCCTGCGATGCCACTGGATGCCGTCCTGATTGTGGAGCGAACAAGAGGGACTCAATTCGGTACGCTAGGGGAGGAAGCACGTACACCATCACGGCACCGCAGCCCAGTCCAGCGATCATTCCCCACCGCCTTCCAGCGACAAGAACGGAACCGATGACAAGAGCCGCCATGAGAAATGGCAGATAGCCAATCACTACCATCATCAGGCGACGATGAAGTGGCCAGTCGATCGCGACTGTGCCAGGGCTAGCGCTGGTACTGTGCAACAATTCCGTCATATCGGTTTTTCACGTGCTCTCTCGTCAGAATCGGCCCTCGCCACATTTTCAGATAGGCCCTCCCAAGCGATTCCGTGCGGGGCTCATCGTCGCCGGTGATTTGTTGCAAGTGTAGCCATGACACCGTCGGATGAAGATGGTGGGTCAGATGCCATCCATGGTTCAGCCACAGCACATCGAGAACCCGCCCGTAGCGCAGATTTTTCGCGCCTCGAAGGACGTCTCGACAGGTCCCATAGTGGTGGACGTACTGAAGCGTTGACCAGCTTACACCGAACGCGGCATAGATCATCGCGTATCTGATCGCCCACGCCCCAAGCCACCAGGCGATGGTGGAATGAAGGATAAGGACCATCCATGCTTCGGCACGAATGCGCCACCGATTGTGACGATTGACGTATTTCATCACTGCGGCGGAAGGGCGGTCGATTTGCGCTGCGCGTGAGAGCCAGCGCATGGGAATCACCGCGAACGCAAGATTGCCCATCACCAGCGTCAGCCAAAACCCACCGGTAAGGATGCCGAAGAACTGCAATTTCTTCCACCACGCGGGATCGTCGTCGGAATAAACGTCGAAAACCTCCTCGTCGGAACGATTGTGAATGTGGTGCGCCAGATGCACATTGCGGATAAAGGTGTAAGAAGCTGGGAGGAAAAGCGCAAGGGCGGTTCCGACCGCGTCGTTGATCCTGCGGTTGGAAAACAGCAAGCCATGCTCGGCCTCGTGAATAGCAAAATAGACTGAGTTCATTGTCAGCACGAACGCCGCTCCAAGCGCAATCCACCACCAGCCACGGACCATCGTACAGGCAGCGATGCAGCTGCATATCACCAGAAGCTGTACCGCTACAACAAAGGTATTGGGAAGATCAGGAGTGGCGCGAATGTTCTTCATGCCATGGCGCTCCGGAGTTCCGGAAACCGGCTCAGCAGATGAAACGCAATGGGGGACGACTGAGCGGAAAACATCATGCTCCTGAATTTCGGTTGTTGAGCGACTTGGCGCAATTCGACACACATGAGCGGCAGCAACGAGCGCAGGGCAGGGCGCTCGCGGACCAGTTCATTGACGACCGAAATCGCCGCGTGTTCTGTCTTGAATAACAGGCGGCCGATTACCAAGCGAAAGAGGAGCACGTTGACCTGGCGCCGCCATCCGCCCAGGCGCGGCCATAAAGAATCAATGAGGTGCCAGTCAATTTGCACGTGGCGGGCTTCATCCCGAACATGCGAAAGGTAAGCTGCAGCGAAGTGCCCCTCGATCTCATTCGGCCGTCTCAATGCGCACCGCCGGGCAATTTCGTTGCCGTGCTCTTCCAGGATGAGCATCAGCCAAACGGCAACGGGATACTCAAGCGGGTGGCTCGCCAGCCATTTCATCAGCCTGCGCGCGACTGGGGCAATACGCGTGATGGCCGCTGCATCGCGAGAATACCGCTTTGGATCTGCACAACGGTTGAGGGCCCACCAAATCCGTTGATGGCGTCGTTCGTCCTCAATGAAATCCGGTAACAGCGTTCTCAACTCGCGCGGAACGTTGCCACTCCGCACAAGCGCCAGCAAGGTTGCACTGAAGCCTTCCTCAAACCAAGCGATCAGCTCGTTGAAGGATAGAGCTGAGAGTTGCGTGTACCGCAACTGGTCCTCAGGGCCCAATTTCTCCCAAACCGAAGTGTAGTAGAGCGTAGTTAGACTCGGACAAACGAAAGGCTTGCTGAAATCGATGGGAACGTCAGGGTCAAAAGGGCAGGAATCAACGCGATGCCGATCAGCATGATCTTCAATCTGGAGAAGCGACATACGTCGAGGCGCATCCGTCACGGCACTTACCTTCCCGTCAGTCCCAAAGCGAGAGTGCACTACTTGACAAAGCGAGAGATAACTATAGTATTTCTGCAACGTATTGCAAGAGTGTTGGCTCCGAGTTGGAGAAAACGTCAAAGGAGGCGCACTAGCCTTGTTGCATAGCGCTGGAAAACGCCTGCGACTCGCCCTCGTTTCTCCGAAGGGGCCGCTCTATCGGCATCGCGGTGGCATCTTCCGCAAGTCGTTGCGCTATCAGCCACTCACGCTCACCACGCTAGCCGCGCTCGTTCCACTCGAACTGCAGGCTGAGCTCATCCTTATCGACGAAGGAATCCAGGACGTTCCCGAGGACCTCGAGGCTGACCTGGTGGGCCTGACTGTGATCACCGGCACTGCGCCTCGGGCATATCAACTCTCAAAACGTTTCAGGTCACGGGGGATCCCGACGGTTCTTGGCGGGCCTCATGTCACACTCATTCCTGAGGATGCCCAGCCAAATGCCGATTCGATCGTTGTCGGCTACGCGGAGGATACCTGGCCCCAACTGCTTCGTGACTTCGTGGCCGGTCGCATGCGCCCACGATATGATCAGGCCCCAAACCTGGACCTTTCCGGCCGGCCATTTCCGCGACGCGATCTTCTTCCGGCTCGTCGATTTTTGACCAACAACGTTTTTGAGGCCACGCGCGGGTGCGTGCATAAGTGCGACTTTTGTGTGGTACCGGCAGCGTGGGGTCGCAAGCCGCTTCAAAAACCCATCGCGGAGGTGACTGAGGACATCCGCCGACACGGCGCGCGCAAATTGATTTTCGTCGATCTGAATCTGATTGCGGATCGCGGCTACGCTGTTCGGCTATTCAGAGCGCTGGTTTCCCTTCGAGTGCAGTGGTATGGCTTGGCAACCGTATTGCTCGCCGATGATCCTGAATTGCTCGAACTGGCGGCGAAGAGCGGTTGCCGCGGATTGCTGATGGGACTGGAATCCATTTCTTCCGAAAACCTGCGCGCCAGCGGGAAGGGGTTTAACTCTCCAGACCGTTTTGTTCTAGTCGTGGAAAGGCTGCACGAACATGGAATCGCTCTGCAAGGATGTTTCGTTTTCGGCCTGGATAGCGATGACACCGACATTTTTGTGAAAACTGCGGAGTTTGCAGTCGCCGCGAGAATTGACCTTCCTCGCTTTGCCATCGTGACGCCGTTTCCTGGCACCGCGCTATATAAGCGACTCGCAAGCGAAGGCCGAATCTTGACCCGCAACTGGGAGCTTTACGATGGGCAGCATGTCGTTTTTCAGCCCAAACGGATGAGCGTCCGCGAGCTCGAAGAAGGTACAGAAACCGCGTGGAAGCATTCTTACGCCTATCGGTCAATTCTGTCCCGTTTGCCGCATTCGCCCGCGCCCTGGGGCGTGCGATTGGCTACGAATCTCGGCTATCGTTTTTATGCCAACCACCTGAGCAGGTTTTACAACTGCGATTGGATCATAGGCCGGTCGGAACAAAACACGCAGGAAGCTGCAGATCCGATGCCCGTTTCGTTGACTCTTCGCGACACGCAATGAGAGTAACCATCATTCATCCCTGTATCGGCCGCCGGGCAGGCGATCGCAATTACATTCGAACTTGGCAGATGGAATCGTTACCGGCCGCGACCATAGCCGGCCTTACTCCGAAAGATGTGGAAGTCCGCTTCTACGATGACCGCATGGAGAGAATCCCTTTCGACGAACCGACGGACCTGGTTGCCATCAGCATCGAGACCTACACCGCCAAGCGCGCTTATCAGATCGCCAGTGAGTATCGCCGTCGCAAAACGCCAGTAGTGATGGGTGGGTTTCATGCCACGCTGATGCCCGATGAGGTTGGGAAATATGCGGAAGCGGTCATTGTCGGCGAGGCGGAAAATCAATGGCAGCTGGTAATTGATGACGCTCGATCCGAGAAATTGAAAAAGCTCTACCAGGCAGAGGTCAGGCCCTCGCTGGCGAAAATCAACCCCGACCGCTCCATCTTCCGTGGAAAACGATATTTACCGATCGGGCTGGTCGAGGCGGGACGGGGTTGCCATTTCAAATGCGAGTTCTGCGCTGTGCAGACCGTATTTGGTGCCACCCAGACCCGCCGTCCCCTGGATGATATTCTGGCGGAAATCGAGGCCGTAAAGAGTGAGAGAAAGCTATTCTTTTTTGTGGATGACAACATCACGTCCAATCTCAGCGAAGCAAAGGAATTTTTTCGAGCGCTGATTAAGGCGAAAATCCGCTGGGTCAGCCAGGCCAGTATTAATGCAGCACATGATGAGGACTTTCTCGACTTACTTGTGCGCAGCGGCTGTATGGGTGTGTTGATCGGTTTTGAAAGCCTAAATTCTGAAAACCTGAAGGATATGAACAAGTCCTTCAATTTGATGCGCGGCGGTTTTACCAAGGCTCTGCAGAATCTTCATAAACATCGCGTTCGCGTTTACGGAACATTTATTTTCGGATACGACCGGGACACGCCGGCGAGCTTTCAGCAAACCGTTCACTTCGCCCAGTCGAGTTCGATGTACATCGCTGCGTTCAACCATCTCACGCCATTTCCCGGCACGCCTTTGTACAAGCGCCTCAAAGCAAGTGGGCGGCTGCTCTATGATGCCTGGTGGCTCGATGACCGCTACCGGTACAATCACATACCTTTTACTCCGGCGGAAATGACCCCGACGGACCTGCAACGGTGTTGTCTGGAAGCGCGCCGGCAGTTTTATTCCTGGGGCAGCATTTTTCGCCGGGGATTCGACCGGGTCAATCGAGCAGATGGCTTTATGTGGCGAAATTTCTATCTTATAAATGCGATGCACCGCAGCGACGTAAGCATGCGCGACGGTTATCCATTGGGGGACGAATCGTGGTCCGGGCCGCTACTGCAGGCGAATTGACGTCTCGCGGCCGGCCGCACACCGACAGCGGCGTTCGCTTTGAGCTCGCCACGCCTGAGCATGATGCGCCGCTTCGGCGCCTCCTTCGCGAAAACCCCATGCCCGGATCAATCAGCCTGAGCTTGGAACGCGAACCCAGCTTTTTCGCGGCCGCGGGCCTGGAAGGGCCGGAACACCAGACTATCGTTGCACTACAAGGTGACCGCGTCGTCGCGGCCGGCAGCATCTCGGCGCGGCAACGATTCATCAATGGCCAGCCTATGCGCGTTGGATACCTGGGCGCGTTGCGATTGGATACGTCGTGTAGAGGCCAGGCATTAATTCTTCGACGTGGCTACGATGCATTCCGGAGACTTCACGATCAGGGCGGGCCGCTAATCTACCTGACTAGCATCATTGCCGACAACCTTCCTGCCCGCAACTTCTTGGAAAGAAATTTGCGTGGGATGCCGACCTACCGTTTTCTCGGCGAGTTCGTCACACTCATTATTCGCCGCCATCATCGTCTTGATCTCTTTCAGCCGTTATCCCGCGCCCGCCGGAAGCTTCGCGAGCAAGGAATTGAACTCGTGCACGGCTCGGATGAACGCAGTGCTGAACTACTGGAACTGCTAAATCGCGACCACCAGAAATACCAGTTCGCGCCTGTATGGTCGGCGAGCGAACTTCACCCAGACACTTTTCAAATCGCGCGCGCGGCGGATGGAAGACCGGTGGCCTGCGCCGCACTCTCGGATCAGAGGACGATCAAACAGATCGTTGTGCGCGGCTATTCAGGCCACTTGCGATGGGCAAGGCCACTGATCAACCTGGGGGCGACCTTCTTGGGCAGGCCCCGTCTTCCGCGGATTCGAATGCCGCTCTCGCACGCTTTCATCTCGCACCTGGCCGTCAGTCCCGATCAGCCGCAACTCGCGGAATGCCTCGTAAATTCGCTTTGCGCTCTTGCCCCCACGCGCGGCATCGATTATCTGACCCTTGGTTTCGATTCCCGAGACTCGCGTTTGGCCCACTTGCGAAGGGTTTTGCGCCCGCGCGAATATATAAGCCGCATCTACGTGGTGCATTGGGAAGACGGTGTAGCCTTGGCTCAAAGCCTTGATGATCGATTGCTTGCCCCGGAGGTAGCCTCGCTTTGAGTCCGGTGAAAGAGATTCTGAAAGCCGGAACTGCTCGGCTGGTCTCCCGCGATCAGCTCACGCAGGACGACTTGGGAAAAATGTATCGGCTGCTCTGCGATCATTTTGATGGCGTGACAATTGAACAATTCCGCCGTGATATTGCTGAAAAGAATTGGGTCATCTTAATGGAGCGCTCTGAGCGCCTGGTTGGATTCTCAACACTCCTTGCCTACGAAACGTGCATAGATGGCCAGCCCTACAGCGTCGTTTACTCGGGCGACACGATCGTCGCGCTGGAGGCCTGGAAGTCATCGACGCTTGCTCGTGCTTGGATCGAATCAGTCGCAAGATTGCGCAAACTTTACCCGCGCGGTGCCTACCTCTGGCTCTTGATCACTTCCGGCTTTCGTACTTACCGCTTCTTGCCGCTGTTTTGGCGCGAATTTTTCCCGCGTTTTGATCAAAATACGCCCGCGCGCTGGAAGCGATTAACCGATTGCTTGGCCAATGAACGATTCGGCCCGCAGTACGATCCCGTAACCGGGGTGGTCCGTTTCCAGAATCCACAGCGATTGCGCGGCTCGCTTGCTGGGATCCCAGCCGGTCGCAAAACAGATCCGCATGTTGCGTTTTTTGCTTCGCGCAATCCCAGCCACTTGACGGGTGATGAGTTGGTTTGCATCACGGAACTGTCGCCGCACAACCTGACAGCCGCTGGACGCCGCATGGCGGCCGCGATACCCCGATGGTGAAAGCTGCCTGCGCGAACTCACTGTGGTGGCTCGCCAGCGGTGCCTCGTGGATTGCCTTTACAACCGCTCTGAACAATCCGGACGCGACTCAAGAGCAGGTTCTTCGCGCATTCCTTCGCAAAAACTCCGCCACCGCCTTCGGCCGAGCGCATGGCTTGTCAGGGGTGTGCTCGCCAGCAGAGTTTGCCCGTCGCGTGCCGATTCGCAACTATGACGAGATACGGCCCTGGATCGACCGGATTAGGCGGGGTGAGCCTCAAATATTGACCAATGACCCAGTAAGGCGATTGGTTCCAACAAGCGGTTCGACGGCGGCCCGCAAACTGATCCCGTATACAGCTTCGATGCATCAAGAGCTCAACCGAGCCACGGGCCCCTGGATTTTTGATCTTTATCGCAGGCATCCACAGGCACTACTCGGCGTATCGTATTGGTCGATTTCTCCTGTTTCCTCGGATACGAATGAACCCGCTGAAGGCTCGTCCGTGCGCATCGGATTTGATGATGATGCCGCCTATCTGGGAGCGTTCCGCAAAATTCTTATCGATGCAAGCATGGCGGTTCCGCAGGAACTTAGGCACATCACTTCAATTGAGGACTGGCAATACGTTTCCGCATTAGTCTTGCTTCGGCGAGGTCATCTGAGCTTGGTCTCTGTGTGGCACCCGTTCTTCTTGTCCATTTTGCTCCGCGTCATGTGGGACAATTGGGAACAACTTCTCTTCGATATTTCCACCGGCACGTGCTCCGTGATCAATCGCCTGCCATCTTTTGTGGCCGCGTCCATCAAGTCCGGTCCGAATTCTCGTCGCTTCGAAGAATTGCGCAGCATTTCCTCCCCGACCGTTAATCGTGTGTGGCCCAAACTCAAAGTGGTGAGCTGCTGGGCCGACGGACATGCGACCGGCGCGGCGCATCAACTTGCTCAGTCATTGGGATCAGTAGTCCTTCAGCCCAAAGGTCTCATCGCAACCGAAGGCATCATTTCTATACCCTTTGAAGGTCGCCATCCTCTAGCAATTCGCTCTCATTATCTGGAATTCGAAGACGACTCAGGCCGCCTGTTGCTTTCGTCAGAGCTTCAAGAAAAACACGAGTACCACGTCATACTGACAACAGGCGGAGGACTCTGCCGTTATCGCTTGGACGATCGAATTGCCGTCGATGGGATGCTTGGCCGAACTCCCTCTATTCGTTTTGTCGGCAAGTCCGCTCAGGTGTCGGACCGCATGGGAGAAAAACTATCTGACGGATTTGTGGCATCGGTATTTTCGAAACTCTTTGAGGGTGTGCAGATTAGACCGTCATTCGCCATGTTGGCGCCGGATGTGGATGCCAACGGATGCCGCTACACACTGTACCTGAGTGCCGACGCCTGCAGCGAAATGTGCGCAAAACTCGATCTTCTGCTCTCCGCTAATCCGCACTACGCGTATTGCCGGCGACTCACTCAGTTGTGCCTCCCGCGCCTGTTCCGAGTGTCGGATGATGCGTTCACTGCGTATTACCAACGCCTCTTGCCGGCCGGAAAGCGCTTGGGCGAAGTCAAACCGGTTGGACTCAGTGCTCTCGACGGCTGGTCAAATTACCTAAGCGGGTACTATATCGATTAACAACAACTGCAGGGCATCGCCCTAGGCATCGCCCCCGCTCTTACCGGGAAGCGGTCTCCCGTCATCCTTGCGGGTCGCCATCAGGTCCTACAAATCCCTACCGAGTCACAGTTCGATTACTGTCAATTTCAAACGAATAACCGCCGCAAGAGAAGGCAGGCGCATCGGTTCCGGTTTCGCGACAATACGTCCAGATGCAAACTGGAGGCGCTACTCTTCCGTTGGAGCACTACCCATGTCTGTTAGCACGAGCCGCAAGTTCCCAGGATTCGTAGCATAGGCGAGTCCAGTACTGACGTCCATGACACCCGCACGGACGAGTTTTTCAATCTCGCCATCGAAGTGCTGCATCCCTTCAGTGTCCCCATCTGTCATCGCTTCGAGAAGAGTCTTGCCATCCTGCTCGCCCTTTTCTACATACTCACGCGTTCGAAGAGTCGATTTCAGAATTTCCACGATCGCCACGCGTCCACTTCCGTCTTTCCGCGGTATCAGACGCTGGGAAATGATGGCCCGGAAGCTTTTCGCCAATCGGTTGCGGATGGTATGTTGTTCCCCCAACGGAAAAGCCCCAATGATTCGCTCCACGGTTTTCGAGGCGTCAATTGTATGCAGAGTAGAGAGAACCAGATGGCCCGTTTCCGCCGCCTCCAGCGCGATTTCGATGGTCTCTTTGTCTCGCATTTCGCCTACGAGAATAACTTTGGGAGCCTGTCGCAATGCGGCCCGCAGAGCAAGTGCGAAGCTCGGAGTGTCGCTGTGCAGTTCCCGCTGGTGAACGATCGAGCGCTTGTGCCGATGCATGAACTCGATGGGGTCCTCAATCGTCAAAATGTGATAGGCGTGGCTCTCATTGATCCGATCGAGCACCGCGGCTAACGTGGAGGATTTCCCTGATCCCGTGGGACCAGTGACCAGAACGATTCCATTCTGGAGGTCGGCAATTTCGCCAAGTTGCGAAGGCAGGTTCAGGTCGGCAAGAGTGGGGATGACCTGAGGGATTACGCGCATTACAATGGCATGGCTGCCGCGCTGTTGAAATATGTTTACCCTGAACCGGCAGCGTCCCGGCACACGATACGAGATGTCACAGGATCCCAGGTTCTGCAACGAGTCGGTTGCCTGCTTGTTGCCCTCGATTAGTTCATAAGCAATGCGGCGTGTGTCCTCGGGAGTTAACGGCGCCATTCCAGAGATTTTGACGGGACTTAATTTGCCGGAGAGTTCCACCATGGGAAAACTGCCTGGCGACAGGATCAGGTCGCTCACCTTGCTGGAGACGCCAAGCATGGCCAGCAACAGGGCCGGGGTCGGAACCGGCTTGGATACCGAAGCTACAGGTGTCGGGGCTTTCTTGGCTGCAGTTTCCACGCTGGAACCTTTCTAACGTCTAAGGGAGATTTATTGTCTCAGGCACTGTTTTTTGTGAGTTCTTGGCAAAGGTTCAGCTCTGTCACTGAATGCAGCCATTTCTCAACTTTTCCACATCCTACCGAGCATGACTGACAAAAGGGGAACCGGCAAGATAACTAACGTTCCTCTTCTTGCTTTTATGTTTCAGTGACTGGGAAGGCTCCGAATGCCTGGATATGATGACCTTAAAATTAGTGAAATGGCTCTCCCCGCAGGTGGATAGGCGGATCGTACATCAAGACAGAGTTACCGCCTTCCGTTTTTCGCCTTTTTCGTTACAACCTCAGCCGCAGAACCATCGGGGGATGTGCTTGCCACCCGATATTCTGATCGTCTTTCTAAACAGCGCACACATGTGTGGGACTCGCGGAAGACTTAAGGTTTCTAATCCTGCTCTCGGCTCGTCGTCCGAAAGGCCTTCTGGATAAGCGTGTAACGGGCAGCCCCGATCATGCCGCAGTCGTCATTGACGACAATCTTGACCGGCATGTCCTTCAGAATCGTCTCCATGCGCCCCTTGTCCAGGAAAGACTCCAGAAACAAAGGATCCTTCATCTTGGGCACGATCTTCGCCGCAATACTGCCGCCGATGAAAATACCTCCCGTGGACAGGAAGTTCAAAGCGCAGTTGCCAGTCTGCGCGCCGAAGATACTGACGAAAATCGATAGGGTCTGATCGCAAATCGCGGCCTTGCCCTCCAAGGCAAGCTGCGAGATCAGCGCTGGAGGATCAGGGGCGGCGCTGATCTGCGTTCGCAACCATTCCGGCTCCTCGGCCTTGCGCGCATCTCGCAGAAAGTCGTAAATATTCTTGATCCCGGGCCCGGAGAGAACTCGCTCACAGCTGATGCGCCCGTACTTCTTCTGCAGGTAGGCCAGCAACTCCGTCTGCAGATCGTTCCTGGCCGCGAAGTCGGCGTGTCCTCCTTCGCAAGCAAAAGGATGATGCCGGAAGCCATCCCAGTAAAGTCCCGCCATCCCCAGTCCAGTCTTGGCCGAGATGATGGCCCGGTTGCCTTCAGCCTCTTCCGCACCCTCGCTCAACGTGATGAAATCTTTTGTTTCCAAGCCATCGATTCCGTAAGCATAAGCTTCCAGATCGTTGAGCAGTCCAACCGAATTCAGTCTGAGTTGCTTGGCCACTTCCCGCGCATCGATAACCCAGGGCAGGTTGGAAATCTTGCTTCGTCCCGCTCGCACCGGCCCGGCCACGCCGAGGCATGCGCTGTGAACCGGGATGCCTTCGGTTTTTGTGAAGTCAGCAAGAATGCCGGATAGCCCGTCGTGCTGCTGGCTCATGTAAATCTTTTCCACCACGCAGTGCAGCCGGTTGCCTTCGGTTTCGAACGCGGCCAGCCGAGTGCGCGTTGCGCCGATCTCACCTGCAAGAATCACGGTTCAACTCTCCTCCACTGGCGGCCATCGAGTTCCAGCAGTTGATCAGCCTCCGCTGGCCCCCAGCTGCCAGATGCATAATTCGGAAACCTGCGCGGAGGCAGCGCTCTCCACACGTCCAATACCGGATCCACCACTCTCCAACCAGCTTCGACCATATCTGCACGCTGGAATAGAGTCGCGTCCCCGATCATGCAGTCATACAGCAAAACCTCATAGCCGGTATAGGCGTCCGCTCCGAAATACTTGGAGTACTCAAAACTCATGTCCACCGACCCCACCCGCAGGAGCGGCCCAGGAATCTTAGCCCCAAAGCTCAGCGAGATTCCTTCCACTGGCTGAATCTGGATGACCAGCGTGTTGGTATGCAACTTGTGAAACGGAGCGTTGCGAAACAGCTCAAAGGGCGTGCGCTTGAACTGGATCGCGATCTCCGTGTGGCGCTGCGCCAAACGCTTGCCCGTCCGAAAATAGAACGGCACTCCCGCCCAGCGCCAATTGTCGATGTTGACCTTCAGGGCCACGAACGTCTCAGTGCGCGATTCCGGGGACACTCCTGGTTCCGCTCGATAAGAGGATACTTTTTCACCACCCAGCAATCCCGGGCCATATTGCCCCCGCACGCTGCGTTGCAGAACGTCGTCCGATCCCAGCGGTTGAATCGAATGCAAAACTTTGGCCTGCTCATTGCGCACCGCGTCCGCCTGAAAAGAGACCGGCGATTCCATGGCGGTTAAGCTGAGCAGTTGCATCACATGGTTGGGAACCATGTCGCGCAATGTTCCCGCCGTGTCAAAGTACCCGCCCCGCCGCTCCACTCCCACGGTCTCGGCATTCGTGATTTGCACATGGTCGATATACCGCCGGTTCCAGATGGGCTCGAAGATAGCGTTGTCGAAGCGGAAGACCATTATGTTCTGCACCGTCTCTTTGCCCAGATAGTGATCGATGCGATAGATCTGGTTTTCTTGCAGCACAATCTTGATATCGCGGTTCAGCGCCTGAGCAGAGTCCAGATCGTGTCCAAAAGGCTTTTCGATTACTACTCGGCGCCAGCGTCCACTCTCCTGCCGCGAAAGCGCGGCTGCGCCCAACTGCTGCACAATCTGCGAAAAAAACTTGGGTGCGGTCGCCAGATAGAAGAGATAGTTACCCTCTGTATGTTGCTCGGCGTCTAGCGCGGCGAGCCGCTCCCGGAGTTTCGCAAACGTGTTCGGATCGGCAAAGTCTCCGCGCTCGTAGAACAGCCGCTTCCGGAACCACTCCAAGGCGTCCGCGGAGTCAGCTCCGACCGGCAGGAAGCTCGTGACTTGGCTGCGAAAATCTTCCAGGCTCAAGTCGTCAACTGAAACCCCTATCACCGCAAAGTTGTCGGGCAGTAGCCTTGCCTTCCCCAAATTGAAAAGTGCGGGCACAAGCTTGCGCTTGGTCAAATCCCCGGCCGCGCCAAACAGCACGAACACGCAAGGACCGGCCGCCCTTTCCGGGTACCCGAGGTCATTCTCCAGGTTGGATTGCGTGCTTGCGGCCATCTCTGCAACTTCTGGACTGGTCGCCCATAGTAAATGACCGATGCCTAGCTTTCTAGGGGGTACTTCCTCTGGAACAAATGTGGGTTGCTGCAATTGTGTATCGTGTCGTCCGGCATCGCGACGTTTTGACAGCCCGGTCCATTCGCGTAGTTTCTGGTTGGCCGACCAACCGGAAGTTTTCCGCCCGCGTCGCGTTCTTGAATGGCGAGAAAATCTACGCGGGATCCACAGATAAATTTGTTCTCGACGAGTCTTGAGTTAGAGGGATTGTGCCATGCCGTAGCGAGCCTCGCTTAGACAGGGAGCAGCGTGGGCTGTGATGCAGCTGTTCGCAGCCACAAAGAATCCGCAACAAAACTGGTTGCCTCGGAGACGCTAAAGATCGACGGTTTGACCGCCTCGCTCGCTTACGAGCAAGAGAGATGTGAGCGCACAATCGCGAGCCGCCCAACGCATTCCAGTGATCGAAGGTGAGAGGGTTGTAAATTGTCTGCGTCCTGTCAGATGCTCGTCCGCGCGGTGGATCTGCGTACCAACCTCGGTTCGATTCGCATTTCCGGCTCGTCCTTCACTGACGCTTCGATTCAGACGAGCCGCGAGGCGCCACGTCGTGACGCCTCGAATGCCTTTAAGTTAGAAGCGGACGCGGAGACCGACCTCGATCTGCCGGTTGCCTCCTGGTTCCTCTTGCGCCGAGCCCCCACTCAACTCACCGAAACCGCCAGCGGAGAAGCCGGGCCGAAGCCCGATTCCGAAAAAGCCGTCCGGGTCCAGAAACTGATTGTGGTTGAAAATGTTAGCGAAGACGCCTTGCAATTCCAGGCTAACGCTCTCCGCCACTTTGATATTCTTCCTGATGCTTAGGTCGACGTTCCAGTAGGGCAGGCCGGGGATACAGCCAAAGCCGCAGTCCCTGGTGTCTAATCCCAGAATCGGGTTGCGAAAATCGTTAACCGCGCTCGGCCCGGCCGCGAACATATTGGGGAAATTGCCTGCTTGGGAGTAGGCGTGACCGCTTTTGATGGGTGCAATCTCTACGGCGTTTTCGTTGCCAAAGTAGCTGCTGTTATCCCCAGCGCCGAACTCCTGGCCATCTCCGGTGCTCGTGAAGATCTCGACCGGCGCGCCGCTGCCGGCAGAGAATACAGACGAGAGTGTCCATCCGCCCAGCGCCCGTCCTAAAAGTCCTGACTGCCCCTTAAAGAAGGGCGGCTGGTACACGAAGAAGAAGTTGTATACGAATTTGCGGTTATAGGTCTGATACCCGTACTGCCTCTGCAAATCGAAGGGATCGTCCGGAGTAAATGAGCTGGTCGCCTGGACTTCCGCTCCAGTCCCCAACGCCTTGGAGTAAGTGAAGTTGGACTGCATCGTCAAACCTCTCCAGTCGGCCATCTTGAGTGAAACGAAACCACCATTGTAGTTTCCGTAGCCATAACTGCCATTAACAGCAGGCCCCGACGTCATCTGGGGCGAAGTACCTCCTATGGCTGCGTTGGTGTTGTTCATCATGGTGGTCCCGAAGTTGAATCCGACACCACCGCAACCGGAACAACCGGAGCCACCATCCAGATCGCTCCACATGGACCAAACCTGCGCTGTAGTCAAATTTGCAGCTTCATTCGCCACCACGGCGGCGGTGCAACTCGCCGCTCCGGCGCAGTAGGCAGACTTCATAGCCGTCTCGAAGAACGGCTGCGCTGTAACCGCGGACGGGGCGGGGTGGCCACTGCCATCGCCATTGCAGCCACCGCCAGCGAGCCCGGTAATGCCGCCGCACAACTGCAATACGACATTCTTGTAGGCCTGGTCGAACGTCTGGCCGCCTTGCGTCATCATGTAAGGCACGGCGTTAAGGTTGATGGGCTGGTACTCGTTGGTGATCCTGCGCCCAATGTAGCCAATCTCCAATATAACTTTGCGGGACAGCTGGCGCTGAATGGTGAGGTTGAACGAATCAACTTGGTTGGGTCGGAAGTTCGGATCCAGGACCGAGGCGGTGGCGGATGAAATGCCATTGACCCCGGGAAAGTAGGGTTGGGGCAGCGTCGGCGAGGCCTGCTGCAGTGGGGCAGTTAGGCCGTCCACTCCAATGCGGAAGGCACTGGCAGCCGTAGTAGAGCCGGTCGCGCCGCAGGTACCGTTCATGAGGCCGGTGCGGCACTCCACGGGTTGAAGGAGGCCAGGCCCCAGCAACGGCACCAGCACCAAATCCACACCGTTCAAGCGGCCGAAGATGCGACCGTAACCACCGCGAATGACCGTATCTTCATGGCCAAAGATCTTTCCAGCGATCGAATCAGCGTCGAAGTGGGGGCTCCAGACCGCGGCGATCCGCGGGCTGAATGAGCCGTAAAACGGGTTATAGGGATACTTCAGTCCATTGCTGGTATTCCCTACCAGGGCGAAGCCGACTTCCGGATCGTAGTTAATACCCTGCAGCGCAGCACGCTTCCGAGCCTCCAAGTAGGCTGCACCCGAAATTGGCTGGTCTGCCGAGTCCACCATTTCCACCTGCTTGCCAGCCTCTTCAACCGGCGGCATCTCCAGCGTCCAGCCCAGCCCGTAAGTCAAGGTGAAGGTCGGCTTCATATGCCAGGTGTCGCTGAAATATACGTTGTAGAAAGGGATGGTGCTCTTGTCGAAGGCCGGGGAGCCAAGAGGATTCAAGGCCAGACTTGGGCCAGAGCGGGTGTAGGCGACCTGCGAAATGGAAACGATGCCCAGTGCCGCCGCGCTCAGAGAGCTGCAGTTGTTAATAGTGACGCCCGCTTGCGAGCAAAGTGGTAGGTCCGCTGTAAGTCCCGATCCGCTGGTTCCGTTGCCAAGCACATAGACGGGCTGGTTGTTGATGCCTCCGCCGTTATCGGTGCGTTGATGGTAATCCCAATTGTGTTCGTAGGTACCGCCAAACGTGAACAGGTGGTTGCCTTTCAACATCGAGATATCGTCACGAAACATCTGATCGTGCCCATCCCAGAAACGGTTGCGGGTTTGCTGCGTGTTCACGTTGTAAGGGCCGAGATCCTGAGTTTGGCCAAGACTCTGGCCGCTAAAGATTTCGAGCGCTCCGCCGAGCCCGGACGTCTGCGGGGTATCTCCCGTCCGCTTCCATTGCCAGTAATTACGCAGGAAGCTGTAGTGGACATCGTTGGTGATGTTGCTGCTGATGTTCGTGGTCAGCCCCGCCGTCCACAAAAATGCTTGCTGCGGAAGATTGGACTGAGCAGCCGGGGTGCCGAGCGTGTCGCCGGAGAAGAAGCCGCCAATATCAATCTGAGCATCCGCGGCCGCTTGCAGCTTGAACCAACGATAAGTGGACATAAAGTGCCACTTGGAGGAAAAATCGTGGTCCACGCGACCTACTGCGAACTTGCTGGTGGTTGGCTGTGCGAGATTGGCAGAGAATCCTTGAATGTTCGAAATGGCTCCAATGGCAGGGTGGTCGCACAAGCTCTGAGTGCAGTTAGCATTTGACTGCGGTTCATACTTATTCCATATCTGCTGAACCAGAGGGTTAACTCCAACCCCCCGCGGGTCGAAGGAAGTACCCGGGTAAGTGATGCCATTGTAGGTCACGGGAGTTGGGTTCAGGTTGTAAAGGGCGCCAGTCGCGTCGTCCGTCAATAGTCCCAGGCGTAAAGTCGGCGACGGGACGTTTCTAACGATGGTCTCGGAGTTGGGGAAACTGAAACCCTCATAATTGAAAAAGAAGTAGGTCTTGCCGCCAAGAAGCGTCTTCGGAATAAGCGGGCCGCCAATCGCTCCACCATAACGGCTGTAATGGAAGCTGGGAACCGGCGTAATTGGGTCGTTGTGGTTGTTTTGCCAGGAATTGGAAGACCAATTGTTATCTTTATAATATTCGTAACCTGTGCCATGCCAGGCATCGGTTCCGCGCTTGGTGACAACCTTCACTTCGGATCCGGCAGAACTATTAAAATCGGCGGTCTGGCCGGCAGTATTTACCTTGAACTCCTCGACGCTATCCTGCGGAGTCGGCAATACCCCCGTAGCGCCACCCACCCCAGTGCCGCCTTCTGAGGGTCCTACGCTATTCTGGTTGGCAACACCCCCGGTCGGGTCGCCGGCGAAGCTTTTCGTATAAACGTTCATGCTACCGTCCATGTCGTTAGTATTGTTGCCGCCGTCGAGCGTGAAGTAGCTTTGATCCACGACTGCTCCCGCGACCGAGCCATCAGGGCTCACGCCTGGCTGAAACACGATGAACGTGCTGACATCGCGGCCAAGGCTAGGCAGGCTGTCGATGGTGAGGTTCGTGATGGTGTTGCCGACCGTCGCATTCATCGTCTGCAGTTCGTTGCCAGCAGCGGTTACTTCCACGACCACATTCGCGCCGCCCACATGGAGAGATAAATTGATCGTGAGACTGGCTCCGACTGTCACCTCCTGGTTCTCCGTCTTCGTGGTTTCAAACCCCGACTTCGTTACTACAACGTTGTAGGTGCCCGGGTTAACGTCCACGTAAACGTACCGCCCTGTGGCGTTGGTGGTGGTAGTTCGATCATTATGGGTCGAGGTATCAGTCAGCGTCACCGTAGCGCCTGCTACCACCGCCCCCGACGGGTCAGTGACTGAGCCACCGACAGTACCGCTTGACGTTGATTGTGCCCATGCGGGCAGAGCACTTCCCACACAAACCACCGACAGGAGAACCAGAGCCAACTTCATGCTGCACGTATGCATCGCTTCCTCCTAACCGAGATTGACACGGATTCTTTTTGACATTGAAATCGACAGCGGTTTGCAACATGACTTATTGACTGTCAGAAACAGCCAATGAGCAATCAACATCCGAGGTGCCACTTGTGGGATGAACCACGTGGAGTGGGACAAGTAACCTCCTTTCCGTGACCAATGGTGCGGCACTAGCGTCCCTTCCCCGTTTTACTGCTAGTGCTCCACAGCGTCCTGATAGCGAATTCGACCTTTTCCTACAAGAAGTTGTAGACATGGCTTCCGAGATACCAACTTCAATAGCCAACTTTGGAGTGAGCAAACTAAGCTCGTTCAGCAACGCGCGTATGCTTCAGCTTGCTCTGAGACTCAGTTTTTAGGGGTTGGAGTTTTGGTGGCTAAGGCAATTCTGGCTAAGGAAAGATCCGCTAGGCTTCGCGGCCACGCTTAAGAGCCCTGTTCGACAATCCCTTGCAGGGCCGACCGGTAACCTCGGCTGCAGGAGAGCTCTCTCCCGCTTTTCAGAACTACTACATATTCTCCGCTGTTGACCGGGATCAGTTCCTTGATCTTGCGAACGTTCACGATCGTCGAACGATGGATGCGGACGAAATGACTCGCGTTCAGGCGCTCGGAAATCCTGCTGATCGTCTCGCGGAAAAGATAGGATTCTTTGCCGACGTTCAAGCGCACATAGTTAGCCGCGGCTTCCACCCACTCGATACTGTCCAAGTCCAAGAACACAACTCGTCCATTGGCCTTGATCACCAGGCGGCTGTCCGGTTCCAGTGTGGGCAACGCCACCGACCTGACCTGCGACAGCAGATTCAGAATCCGGTGTGTGATTTCGCGGTCGTGCGCCTTGCGCAATTCCGACCGCGCCTTCTCCAACGCGTGGTGCAGTCGCTCCTGGTCGAACGGCTTCAACAGATAGTCGAGAGCATTGGCCTCAAACGCTCGAATCGCATACTGATCGTAAGCTGACGTGAAAATGACCACCGGCATTTCTTCCAGAGAAATTTGGCTCAGCACCTGGAACCCATCCAGGTCCGGCATCTGGATATCGAGCAGCAGCATGTCCGGCCGAAGACTACGGATCGCGGACACAGTTTGTCTGCCATCCTGGCACTCCGCCACGACCTTAACTTGCGGTTCCGAATCCAGCAAGATGAGCAACTTCTGGCGCGCCAGGCTCTCGTCATCGGCGACGACGGTGCGCACTACCGTGTCCAAGGGCTGGTGTTGCGGCGAAAAAATAACTGAATCCGGGATCATCGGTCACTCACCTTGGTCCAGTGGTTGAATAGACGTGACAGCGTGAGAATGGTTGGCAAAAGACAGTGTCGAATCGACAATCCATCCTCAGGCTGCTTGAAAGATCTTTCAGGAGCGCAGGCCCGCTTCCGGGCAGCTTCCTCCGCTAGCACTACCTAACAAGACGTCTCAACATCATTTGTATGATCGCTGCCGAGTATCGCCCGGCCGCGAATCGCGCAAGGACGTCCCTGAATTCTCGGAGTCCGTCCCTCGCCGGAAAACAAGCCCTCTGCCGCCTCGTCGATAATGCCACAAACCACTATGTCTGCCATCCGATTTCAGACATCGTCCGCCGTGAGCGAGCGTGCGGTCTCCGAGACTGCGAAGCGAGTACACGCACAGGCTGTTGATCTCTTGACCCGGCGCGCTGAAATCAATCGAAGGATTCGGTGTCTTCAGCAAGTGATGCAGGTATTGTGGGAACTCGCGACCAACGCGACGTTCAACGGTTACGGTGCGGAGGGGCCCGCGCCCGCGCGCACGACGGAGAGGAAACGGCCTGGCAATGCCAGTGCGCCGCCGCCCGGACATACAGTTGGCCAGATGTGGTCTCCCCTGCCAGGCCAGTCAAAACACCAGCAGGCCGGACTGACGCGTGCTTGCCGCATCGCGCTCATGGAAGCAGCAAACACCGCGTCCCCGGATGAAATTCGCACGCGCATTGTTCGCAGGGGATCCTTTTCATTCGCCGATTCCGAATCTGCAACCACAGCGATTATTCGAACTCTGAATGCTATGGCCGATGGCGGCGAGGTTCGGCGTTTAGAAGACGCCCCCCAATCGCTGTGGCAGCGAATCGCGCCTGCGCGAGAAAGCGATACCTCACCCTAGATCGTAGCCGTGGCGATTTCGCGCCCACCATCGTTCACTCTTCTCCGCCCGACTCCGGCCAGAGCTCTCCGATAGCGTTAATCGTATGGGACGAACGGTTGTTTTCGTGGGACGAATGACGCCGGATGGGGACGATCTTTGATTGCTCTCTTGCGTGGGTTGGTCCATCATGTAAGCCGCGCCCGTTATGGTGTGGACGATGGATAAACGCTAGCGCGCAGATGTGCCGATGTCGCAAAAGACCTCGCTGAATTTACTCCTGACATGAAGACAAGTTGCGAAGGTTGCGGGCTCACGCTGCCAGCTGACAGCGCGGCATACGTGTGCTCTTACGAATGCACTTTCTGTCCGGTTTGCTCCTCGAACATGCACGGCATTTGTTCGCATTGCGCCGGTGAGTTGGTGCGCCGACCGCGCCGGATGGTGCCGCTGAAGAGTGAGGCAACAAGCGGCGACGCACTCGGAAGTTTTCGTCCTTGGATCATCTGGACACTGAGTTTTGGCGTTTGGACGTTTGTTGCCCTCGCATACGCCATAACAGTCTACGAGTTGTACCGCTCGACCGGTACGTCCATGAGGTTTCTCAGCGTTCTGGGCATGCAATGCAGCCAAGTTCTGACCTACATTCCGCTGACCCCCTTCGCTTTTGCGTTAGCGAACCGCTACCAAGTGCAACGCAACAACTGGGCAACAAATTCGTTGATCCTTCTGGCGGGAGGGTTGGTGTTTACCGTGGCGCAAGTGGCGATGCGCGGCATGACTCCATACGCGTATTGGGATCCTCGCGTCCGGCACTGGGTTTCGGCAATTTGGGACGCGCAAGCCCACGGATTCCGAATTCAGTGGTTTATGTTTGAGAGGATGTTCCTCTCTAGCGTGGTTGACGACGTTGTCACCACCTACCTGCCGATCGTACTGATTGCACACGTGGCGTCTTATTACCTGAGCTTTCGAGAGCGGGAGTTGCGCACGTCGCAATTGCAGGCACAACTTGAGAAAGCGAGGCTGCAATCGTTAAAGAGCCAGTTGCAGCCGCATTTTCTCTTCAATACGCTGAACTCCATCTCCGCCTTGATGTTAACCAACGTTGAAGCCGCCGATCGAATGATCACGCGGCTGGGCGACCTGCTCAGGATCAGCCTCGAAACCGCCTCAACCCAGATGACAACCCTGAGCCGCGAATTGGAATTCGTAAATTGTTATATCGAGATTGAGAAGGTCCGATTCGAAGAAAGGCTCAAGGTGAGTATCGACGTCGCTCCTGAGGCGCTCGATGCCAGCGTCCCTCACTTGTTGTTGCAGCCTTTGGTGGACAATGCCATCAAGCACGGAATTTCCAGGTTGGTGTCTGGGGGCGAGATTCGAATCTCCGCCACTCACGATGACGCCTATCTGCATCTGGAGGTGAGAGACAACGGACCCGGATTTAGGGCGCCGGGCCACACCCCGTTGGGGGGCATGGGACTGAGAATCACGCGCGAGCGGCTGGAGACGATCTACGGCCAGGATCAGAGCGTGGAGTTGTTAAGCTTGCCGGATGGCGGTGTGGCTGCTCGGGTGTGTATTCCTCTCCGCATGGCAGTGGCCGGCAGCGAACAGTTTCCGGCTGCAGCCGCATCAGTCGCTCCAACCTAGCAACTGCCGCTCAAAGTCGAAGCTGATACGTTTTGGCCGGAGGCAGGAAACGCCCATCAGTCCATCCAGGTCGCTTTCAATGCCTGTCCGACTTGCCACCACTGAAGCTCTCTGAGGCCCGACGTCCAGTGTTCCAATCCTGGCCTGCGGGAGAACGACGGTGCCGAAACGAACGTTTCCGGCAACATTCTGTCCGCTTCCCATAGCGCCGCTCCATACGTAGTCCACGCCGCGCAAGTGGCTCTCGAATAACACCAACTGCGGTGTTCCAGTATCAAGGAGCAGGTGCAACTGGCGGGCGCCGCTTCTCAGATTCACTGTGATAAATTGCCGACCTGCAGTGAACGGTGCAGTGTAGCGTTCTACCGAGGCCCCGAAAAAGATGCGCTGTTTTGCGTAATCGACCGTGAAGTTCGTTCCGCCGAGGACGTCGAGTCCGATGATGGCGTCAATGCGGGTTCCCAGTCCTCTGCCAATTACGGAAAAGTTCGCGACCATCACTGGCAGATTCTCCCGCCTCACGGGACCAAACTGAAGATCGGGAAGTGTGATGCTTTCTGACGCAAAACTCTTGTTGAAGACTGACAGGTCCCGCGCCGTGCCCTGCAACCCCAGCCTTGCGGAAACGCTGCTGTCGATCATGCTTGGGTTGGAGCCCGTATCCAGCAGCAGGTTTTGGTGCTCGAGGTTGCCAATTCTCCCGTCCACGACGATCAAGTATCCTTGGTAGGCCTTGAAGGGAATCTGTGCGACCTGGCGCGTGGGGCTTGGCGTCCAGACACTGACATCAACTCCGACGCTGGGGACGCACAGGTTGCAGAGCAGGACAGCCAGCCGCGCAATGTCCCGACTGGCGTGAGCAAGCCCTTCTTGGCCAAACTATTCTCGGGATGCCGGCAGACGGAGCGCATGACGATTCAGATCTCTTTGCGCCGGTGGTGCCGAAACTGCACATGCGCTGAGCCATGCGCAAGAGACTCCGAGGCACGAGTCACCGCTGCGGGCATTGGGATATGTAGCCGACTTGCCGGGATGAAGACCTTGAAAACGCCAGCGGCGAGGGTGAGCGCGGGCTCAGGCAATGCGCGGTCAGACGTGACCTCGGCGGCGCGAAACATCCGGGGCGCGACGGGAAGCGCAAGAAGATCCACTACGAAGCCGGGCTGAGCCTTCCCTATCGGGCGCGGCTCTATCTCCCTTCGCGCTGTGCCGCCCACAGCCAGCCGCGTTGCCCGCGATCTCCAGGCAACACTGTCGCTTCGCCATACTCAACCAGCCGGCCCAAAATCGTATTGATCGTTGCCAACGGATCTTTGTGGTGGGCCAGCAAGGCAGGCGCGGTCCGTTGAATCTCATCGCACACATCGCGCGCGCTCATCGGCCGCCCTGCTTCCATCAGTACTCTGCGGCATGCCCGGGTGATACCGGGCCGGCGGGAACCGCTTCTGTGATCGACCAGGTCTAAGAGAGCAGCATCCAAAATGCCGTCGCCGAAGAGCTTCGCTAAACCCACGATGGTCTGCTTCACGGTGCCAATGCGTTTCGTGACTTCTGCTCGCTCCTCGATCAATTGGCGCAACTCCCGTTCCGCTTGCTGTATTACCTCTACCACGTGGCGGTTTTCGCCGCCCGGTGCATCGGTTGCCGCCTGGTCCGCCGTTTGTCCGTTATCCATCGAAGCATACTTACCACTCGTGTTATCCCGCAGCAGTAGCGCTGGGATTGACACCGCTTCGCGCGGGACCAGCAAACAATCAAGCGCGACGAAATTCGCGGGAAACTTTCCCGGCGGTTCTACGAGCGATTTCATTATTCATAAAGTTCACCGGAAGTCCTCGCAGGAATGCCACGTCGGAGATTGGGAAATGCGAGCGATTTAGCCGCGCCATACGTCATCATCCAATGACATTGGACCATCGATCATGATCGCTGGACTATACTCCGGAGTGAGCCAACTCTTAGGCTGCCTCCGCGACTGATTCAAAGCTGCCCAACCCCCCCGCCGAAGTCGGCTTCGCCGTGCCTGAAGACTTGTGAAGAACGCGGAGCTCGGTTCGCTGCCATCTTCCGATCTCGCAGGTCAGCCGAAGTCAGTGTGAAGACCCGCCGACGTAGTTGCCGTAACCCACAATGACTGTCGAGCTAACCAGAACCAAAAGGCTGAATGCTACCAGCAGCCTGGTTCTGCCACCAGCGCCCTTCCACTCTTTGAGCGCGATACCCCACAACGTGCTGAAGATGATGATGCTGGCCATGTGCAGCGTCCAACTGGAGAACTTGTATCTTCCCATCTGGGTCTCGCCCATGGTGTAGAAGAAAAACTGCATGTACCAGGTCGTGCCCGCGAGGGCCGAGAACAAGTAGTTGGCAAGCATGGGAGCCCTGGCAGCCGTGTCCTGGGCGACGGCCACGGCTACTGCCATCTCCTCCGCCGGGGCATCGGTAACGGTTTCAAGGATGTGCTCCTCATTGCGTGCGAGAACTTTGCCGCGAATTTCGGACTCGAAGTACTGGTAACCAGTCCGGTTGCGAATGTTCAGGATGAGGCACCAGATGAAGTTGGTGGTGAAGCCGCCAGCGAGCACCACGACGAGTACGGGAAGTCCCTGCCACAACACCGGGGTGCCGTGCTGGATCGTGATCGCCTTTATCGGATCGCCGGCCGCGAGGCCGTAGGCGAAGCAGGCGCTCATCACGCCTGAAAAAGTGGCGACGAGCAATCCCTTCTTCAGGTCGAATTCCTTGATCGAGGCACGCTTCTGCTCGGTCGACATTTCGCGTTCTTTGGATACTCCGGCGGCTCCTGCGAACGCGATACCGAGAAGACAGACGGCGACGCCGCCAAGAATCACCAAGCCGGAGTGAGTGCCGAGGACTTCGGATGCGAACACTCCACGGAAAATCGGAGGCATCAACGTGCCGAATGCGGCGGTGTACCCGAGTGCCACGGCCATGCCGAGCGACATCCCCAGATATCGCATGGTGAGGCCGAAGGTGAGGCCGCCGAGTCCCCACAAGACTCCAAATACGTACGCCCAGAACAGGCTGCTGGCCGGAGCTTCGTGGAGCACAGGCAATGAGGTCGCGGGTCATTGTCAGCGCGAGGAGCCATGGGGCGATGATCCAGCTGAAGAATCCGCCAACCAGCCAATAGGTTTCCCAGGCCCAGTTCTTCACTCCGCGATAGGGGACGTAGAAGCTGGCGGAAGCGAGACCGCCGAGCCAGTGAAAAAACACCCCTAGGGCAGGGTTCATGGAATCCTCGTGTCTGAATTTACAGGTGAAAGACTTCTTGCAACGGCTGCATGGCGCGATCGGGCAATACGCCGTCGGGCTGAACGAAAAAGTCACCCATCTCGCGCTGCCAGCGCTCGTTGACTTCGCGCTTGGCCATCCCGGCTCGGGCACGTTCAAAGTCTTCTGTCTCCAGATAGCCGACGAGAAGGCCATCGTCTCGCAGGAACAGCGAGTAGTTGCCCCATCCGGTTTCACGCAAGGCGGCCTGCATCTCGGGCCACACGCTGCGATGGCGCTCTTTGTATTCCTCGAGCCGCTCGCGGCTTGACCTGCAACACAAAGCAGACACGCTGCATACTCGCTCCTTAACGCAGGAAGGCCTCGGAGAGACCGCCGTCTACGGGAATGACGTGCCCGGTCGTCTTCGCACTCTGATCACCGGCCAGCCACACGATTGCGGCCGCACAATCCTGGGGAAGGATAGGCCGCTTCGTCAGCGTGCGCTGGGCATAAAAATCGGCGAGCTTGGTGCGCAGTTCCTCGGTCGACTCCGAGTCCTTGAACTCGATCTTGTACTTTTCGAGAGACTGAATCACGCGATCGCGAGGGAACATGGTGGAACCGGCGACCACAGTCGCGGGCGCAATTCCGTTGACGCGCACATGCGGACCGAGCTTGATGGACAGCTCCCGGATCAAGTGATTGAGAGCCGTCTTGCTGGTGTCGTAAGCCTCGCTGCCTTTCTTGGGCACCACCGCGTTGGCGGAACTGGTGAGCACCATGGCAGCGGGCAGACCCTGGTCTTTGAATATCCACTCCGTCTGTCGGGCAAGAAGATAGTTGCCGGTGACATTGACCAGGAATGTCTGCGCCCATTGTGCGTCGGCGAGTTCGCCGTCGCGGCCGGCACGGGATAGATCGCCGCCGTGTTGACGATGATATCGACGCCGCCAAACTGAGAAATCGTGAAATTCGCCGCCTCCGCAAGGGACGCAGCCGAACTGAGGTCGACGCGAACGTGCGCGACAAACTCAGGAGATGATATCGCGCCGGCCTCATCGGCGACTCTTCTTCGCGCCCTGCTGATCAAAATCCGCCACGACGACGTGGGCGCCCTTGCGCGCGAGCAGCAGAGCGACTTCGCGACCGATTCCGCTGGCGCCTCCAATGATGAGAGCGATCTTGCGGCTGAACTCCGCTTCCGCGGGCATGCGTTGCAGCTTGGCTTCTTCGAGAGCCCAATACTCGATGCGGAACGCCTCTGATCTGTGGAAGCGCCACATAGTTATGGAACTGCGTGAACTGCTGCGACTGCTCGGCGTGACGGGCCTGCGGCAGTGGATGAGAAACTTCTCCATCTTCCAAGGCGTTCGCGCCGGCCATAACGTGAATGGCATTGATGAAGAACTCGGTCGTGATCCGCGCTTCTTTCTTATTCTTGCCGAAGCCGAACAGGCCCAAGCCCGGAACGACGACGACGGACGGATTGGAATCGCGCAGCTTGGGTGAATCGGCATGTCGCCCACGCGTCGTAATATTTCTTGTAGGTGGCTCGATACTCGACAGCCTGACTTTGGATGCGCGCCTTCAGAACTCCGACATCCTCCTTCGCAGAATCCCAAGGAAGAAATAACGGACAGACCCTGGTTCTCAGAAAATGGTCCGGACAACTGGTGCCGAGCGAGCCTAATTCCTTCGCCCACTTCGATCCGGCAAAGGTCAGAGCATCGTCATCGTCGGCGTAGTGGGCTATCACACGGCGATTCGAGGACACGACTCCCCGGAGTGCGGGCAGGATCTGGGTTGCAATGTTCTTGCGATCCTGCGCGGGACCATGCTCGACTCCTCCGAACAAGGAGCCTTTCTTCGATTGATGCTTCAGAATGAATTCACCCATCTGATCGATGGTGTGAATGCTGTTCAAGTAGCAATCGCGTTGCGTCATTCCCCAGGTGAACAGTCCGTGGCCGCCAAGAATGAGGCCCTCCGCACCGGGATTATCTTTGACCGCCCGTTCAATCAGGAGCGCCAGTTCGAATCCGGGACGCTGCCAGGGCACCCACACGATCTTGCGATCAAATTCTTTGTTGAACTCGTCCAGTTTTCGTTTGCCATTTGCGCTCGCGGCCAAAGCGATGGCCCAGTCCGGGTGCAGATGATCCACGTGGGCAGAAGGGAAGGAATGCGTGCAGAGGAGTGTCGATGGACGCCGCCACGCGATTCTCACCAAATGCCGAGAGCGGATAGTAGCGGACCATCTCATCTTCGTGCTGCTTCGCCGCGGTATAGCTCCTTGAGTTGCTCCAGACGATCGAGGTAGAGCAGGGCAAATCCGGCTTCGGTGATGGACCCGAGATCTCCGCCACTGCCTTTTACGGCCAGCACGCGGACGGGTCGGCCAGTAAACGGATCGGGAAGTTCCAGCTTGGAGCTGGTGTTGCCGCCGCCGAAATTGGTGATGCGCAAATCGGCGCCCAGCAAGTTCGAGCGGTAGCGCAACAGGGCCAGCTGATTGCCGGCCATCTTCTGAGCTTCGGCTTCGTTCCACAAATCTTTCAGGTGAGTCGTCTCTTTGATTTCAGGCATAAATACTCCCGCAATATTGCTCAAATCGTTCCGCGTGCTGATCCCACTTGTCGGTTTCCAGCGGCTCAAACACTTCGGTTGGGAAAGAGCGATCTACAATGGCGCGGACTTCCTGGAGGGATGCCGCGCCTCCCGTCGCCAGAATCTGTAACGCCACATTTCCCAGTGCCGTGGCTTCAGCCGGGCCAGCAAGAACCTTTCTTCCGGTGGCGTCGGCAGTCAGTTGGTTCAGCAATCGATTTTTCGATCCGCCGCCGATGATACGAATCTGCTCGATGCGCTTCCCGCTCACTTGTTCCAGATTGCGAAGAACCATGCGGTACTTGAAAGCGAGGCTTTCCAGAACGGCTCGGACGTATGCGCCGGGTTCCTGCGGAACTGGCTGGTGGGTCCGGGTGCAGAACTGGTTGATGGCCGCGAGCATATCCGGAGGGCGCAAGAAGGATTCGTCATCGGGATCCACTAGGTGACGAAACGATGCCTCGCGAGTTGCCAGTTCGATCAATTCACGGTAGTCGTAAGAAAGTCCTTGCGCGGTCCAGGATTGCCGGCAGCCCTGCAGCATCCACAGGCCCATGACGTTCTTCAGCAGTCTCGTGGTTCCATTCACGCCACCTTCGTTGGTGAAGTTCAGCCGCAACGCATCGGATGTGATCACCGGGGAGTCCAGTTCGGTGCCCAGCAGCGACCAGGTTCCAGAACTCAGAAAGGCGGTGCCATCGCGAGCTGAGATTGCAGCCACTGCCGAGCCCGTGTCGTGACACGCGGGAGCAATCACAGGCGTGCCTGCAAGTGAGGACTGACCTGCGATTTCTGGCAGGAGAGTCCCAATGATAGTGCCCGGCTCTACGATGGGTGCCGGCAAATGAACTGGCAGTTCCAAGCGCTGCATCAGGCCGGCGGCCCACGCGCGCTTCACTGGATCCACCATCTGGGTGGTTGTCGCGTTGGTAAATTCGCAGACTGCATTTCCGGTCAGCCAGTAGTTGAACAGATCCGGAATTGTGAGCAGACATTTCGCTGCTTCAAGCATCTTCGGGGTCTGACGTTGTGCGGCGAAGAGTTGATACAGGGTGTTAATCGGCATGAACTGAATGCCAGTTGCCTGGTAGATCTCCTCCCTGCCAACTATTCGGAGCACTTCCTCCATGACCCCTTCGGTCCGGCGATCGCGGTAGTGGTAAGGATTTTGCAGCAACTCGCCGCGTTCTCCCAACAGGGCATAGTCGACACCCCAGGCGTCGACTCCGATGCCTGCCAGTTCCACTTCGCCCAGCCGCGCGAGAGCTTTGCGCACTTCGAACCAGAGTCGAGCCACGTCCCAGTGGAGCGATCCGCCATACTCGACCGGTTCGTTGGCGAAACGATGCACTTCTTCTGTCGTGAGAATCCCTGACTGAAGATGTGCTAGTACGGCCCGTCCACTCTCGGCGCCAAAATCGAAGGCGAGATACGGCTTGCTTTTAGGCATAGGAGGAGACGTTCCGTGAGTTGCGGGCCGCCCGTTCCTTGGTGATGCGCTCGAGGTAGCCACTCTGGCGGAATGCCTCCATGGGATTCTTGGGCAGGCCTTTGGAATCTCGCCATTCCTGGATCACCGGGCGGACGTCGGTCGCGAATGCGTCCTGCAGAAAGGACTCGGCCCGAACCAGGTCGCAATTCTTCTGCGCCGTCGCAAGTTCTCGACCATCGACCAGAGCCGACTTGGAGAAAAGTTCCTGCGCTACGGTTACGGTTTGAATCATGGCCTCGATTTTTCCCTTGAGATTGTGGCTCTGGTCAACCATGTAGGCAATGTCGGCCTGCTTGCCGGTTTCCCACTCGAAGAAGCGGATCTCGTGGAAGATCCGGAAGACCTGATAGGGATCGATAGAACCAATGGTCAAGTCGTCATCGGCGTAGCGGCGATCGTTAAAGTGAAAGCCGCCGAGCATGTCCTCTGACAACAGCCAGGCCACGATTTGCTCGATGTTCTGCGCCGCGTAGTGATGTCCGGTATCAACCAAGACTTTCGCTTGCGGGCCGGCGGCGCGCGAGAGAAGTAGAGACATGCCCCAATCGGCAATGTCGGTGTGGTAGAAGGCGGGCTCAAAGGGCTTGTACTCGACTAGAAGTCGCTGGCCGGAGGACAAGGCGCTATGCGATTCTTTCAGCACCTCCGTGAACCATTGCTTGCGTTGCCGAATATTCGCGGTCCCGGGATAGTTGGAGCCGTCCGCAAACCACATGGAAATGTCTCTACTGTGCAGCCGGCGGGCAATCTCGATGCTGTCTTTCGTATGCTGCAACGCACGCTGCCGAATGGAGCGGTCAGGATTGCCGAAGGAGCCGTACTTGTATTCCTGATCCTGGAAAAGATTGGGATTGATTGAGCCGGGCAGCACTCCGTGACGGGCGGAGAACTTCTTGATGTCATCTGTGCTGCATACTCCATCCGGGCAGTCCCAAAGAACATGCAACGCTATGGTGGGGCAGACGCCTGTAAGCAGGTGTACCTGGCCAGCGTCGCTGAACTTCTCTTCGGTAGTGGTGGCCGCCGCTGCTTGAATGAATTTTCCGAAACGAGTGCCGGTGTTGGCGAAACCCCAGGACGGTAGCTCGATGCGGAAGGACTCGAGCGCGTCAAAAATCCTCTCACTTTTTCGTGCGTCCATAGGGCGCCTCTTTTCGAATTCGAAGGGTACAATCCTTCCCGCACAAGGTCACGAATTTCTTTCCCGGAACTTGTAGTTTCGCATTGCAGAACGCTCAGCATAACACTCCGAAGAGCCAAACGTGTCAGAGGCCGAGACATTGGAAGTGTCGAGGAACCGGAACTCGCTGGCACCAGTGGCTCGATTAAAGGGACAATTTCTGCCATGCAGAATCCCCTCTCGGTTTCTGGGGAGTGGCAGACCGGGGGCCGCTGAATAGAAAACTACGGGGGAATTCGGCCAATCTGCAATAATCTGCGGGTCGGCGATGAACGCTCAAGCTGAGCGGGCGCTTCTCTGCAGGGTTGCGTCGGGGTGTGAGGGACTCAGTTCTTGAGCTGCAGTGGATACCAGTCCCATGAAGTCCGGAGAGACAGCCTCCGGCCCCTCGCCATGCATCCACAATCACAAATTCTGCTTTGCAAAATGAAAAAAACGGATATGATGCATACCCTATGAGCCCAAACGTCCCTTCCCGGGATCGTTACCTGGTTAAGTCCATCCTTCACTCCTCCCAGTTGCTGACTGCTTTCCGTTCTCCTGGTGAGGCCCTGCCTTTGAAAGAAATTGCTTCGCGCTGCAGCCTGCCGAAGACCATGGTTTTCCGTCTTCTCTATACGCTCGAGAAATGCGGGATGGTGGATAAGTTGGGGCAGAACCTTTACCAGTCAAAAGTGCGTCCCTGGAAACAAAGGCTCTACCGGTTAGGATATGCGGCGCAAGGTGGGGACTACCAGTTTTCCAAAGATGTCTCGGATAGCCTACAGCGGGCGGCGGTTGCCGAGGGAATTGAACTCATCTGTGTCGATAACCGGTACAGCGCGAAAATTGCCCAACGCAGCGCGGATCTGCTGGTGCACGAAAAGGTCGATCTCGCCATTGAGTTCCAGACCGATGAAGATGTGGCCCCGATCGTAGCCGCCAAGTATCGCGAAGCGAACATCCCGATGATCGCGATTGACATTCCCCATCCTGGCGCGACGTACTACGGCGCTAACAACTACGAGGCCGGTCTGATGGGCGGGCGATATCTGGGTCGGTGGGTCAAAGAGCATTGGCAGTCCGAAGTGGACGAAATCATCTTGCTTGAGTTGAAGCGGGCCGGGAACCTGCCGCGCATGCGCCTGTCAGGATTGCTGGTGGGTCTAAACTTGGTGCTTCCAAGCGCCGCGAATTGCCGCGTCACATATCTCGATGGTAATGGGGAATTGGGTCCCAGCTTTGAGGCGGTGCGCAGACATCTTCGTTCCTCTCATTCCCGGCGTGTGCTGGTCGGTGGCATTAACGATCCCAGTGCCTTGGGAGCCCTGCGCGCCTTTGAAGAGGCGGGTCGCGCAGAGAATTGCGCCATCATGGGGCAGAACGCTTCGCCCGAAGGGAGAGCAGAGCTCCGCGAGCCCAAGACTCGCTTCGTCGGATCGGTCGCTTACTTTCCGGAACGGTATGGAGAAAACATAATTCGAGTCAGCCTTGATATCTTGAACCAGCGTCCCGTCCCCCCCGCTGTTTTCGTGGAACATAAACTCATCACTCCGGGAACCGTCGATCACTACTATCCAAACGACGGCTTGGAACAAATCGTACGCTCCGAGACTGGCGGACCACAGCGCGAACATCGGTCCCTGTAGGCCGCAAAGGCAAGTTGCCTTCCAACCCTGCATTTGGTCGGTCCTCGGACCCAAGCAATCCGGAAGTCTCCGATGAAAATATATTTTGCACTGCAGAATTAGCGCGTTCTCTCAAACGGTGAGAGATCCAGACCGACCCTATCTTCATCGCCGCCTGAGTTCACTGTTACGTCAGGTGTTTGCAGGGTTTCCGGGCGCATAAAATGACTGTTTCTCACAGCGAAACGTAGCCGCTCGGTTACTCGCGGATTGACGGTGCGTAGTGACCAATGTCAGCATCTCCGCCCATCAGCAGTGTGGGTTCGCAAACCTACAACTGGGCTCAAGAAGGCGGTCTGCGGGGCGTAGGGCACGGTTATCCAACGCAAATAATTCCATCGGTCGCCAGGGAGAAATAAACATGTCCACGATGACACGTAATTTCTTGCTGTTCTTGTTGGTTATATCGTCGGCTGGTCTGCTGTACGCTCAAGGCGGCGCCTACGGAACCATTCTTGGAACCGTCACGGACAACTCTGGCGCAGTGGTAGCCAAAGCGAGTGTCGACGTGACCAACGTCGCCACGAATGTGACCAAGCACACGGAAACGACCTCTTCCGGCGACTTCACCGTACCCTACCTGGGGCCCGGAATCTACCGTGTGACGGTCCAGTCGCAGGGGTTTCAGAAGTCAGTCGTGGAGAACATTGACCTGGTGGTCGGCCAGGAAGCTCGGGCCGACGTCAGTATGAAGCCTGGGGCCACGACTGAAACTGTGGAGGTGACAGGGCAGAGCGTGACTCTGGACACGGACAGCTCCGCACTTTCGCAACTGGTTGCTCAACAGCAAGTGGAAGAGCTTCCGCTGAACGGGCGCAACTTCATGCAATTGATGCTGATAGGTGCCGGCGCGGTCACCGTGGGCGGCGAGCAGGGGACCATGCGCCAGGGCGAAGGCAACGCAGTGAGTATCAATGGCGGCCGGCCCGAAGGCAACAACTACACGCTGGATGGACTGGTCAACACCGATTCGGCGCTGGTTACTCCGGCCGTGATTCTGTCCCAGGACGCAATCCAGGAATTTAAGGTGGAGAGCGGCACATACTCGGCCGAGTACGGTTTCAGCGCCAGCCAGATCAACATCGTCAGCAAGAGTGGTACAAACCAAATCCACGGGGCGGTGTTCGAGTTCGACCGCAACGATGCCTTCGACGCGTTGCCCTTCGCGACCTCTACCGACTACATCGCTGGTGTAAAAACCGCGAACCCGGTTTTGCGCCAGAACCAGTTCGGATTTGTTGTGGGCGGACCGGTCTACATTCCCAAGGTCTATGACGGCCGCAACAAGACCTTCTTCCTGGCTAACTACGAGGGCTGGCGCATCATCAACGGCGCCAGGGTGTCTGAAACGGTTCCGAATCCGGCGGTCTTGACCGGCGATTTTTCGAACGAGACTTATCCGGCTGGAGTGGGCGGCCTGCCGGGCGGTCCGCTGCCTGCCTATGGAACACCCGATTGCGCGACCCTTATCGGGCTCGGCTACGACTGCATGCCGGTAGATCCGACAACCGGACAGGCCTTCCCTGGGAACAAGATTCCATCGAGCGCCTTCACCAGCCGGATTGGGCTGGTTGCCGTTGCCAACAATTTTTGGGGGGCGCCGACAGTCGCCAACCAGCCTGAGGGCGTTACCAACTTCATCAAGAACGTCGGTTTCCCATTGACCACCAACCAGCAGACCTATCGGGTAGACCAGAACATCGGCAAGTTCGGTTCGGTCTTTTTCCGCTATACCCATTCCAATTATCAGAACAACTCGACTTACAATTCCGGGGACCTTGCTCACGGGATCGAACAGTATTTCGAGACGCAGAAGAACTGGGCGGTGTCGCACACCATCAACATCGGCAAGTCTAACGTGAACAACTTCCGCGTCGGCTACCTGGACGCGTCGGCCCCGCAGGGTGGTTCTGTCATACCCGCTTCGCAGGTAGCCGCGCTTGCTGAGACCGGCGTCTTTACCCACTTTTCGGCCCTCCAGCAGACGTGGCCGAATGTAGGCCCGGGAAATTACGCAAGCGGCGGCGGTTCGGTCAATTCCTACAGCGGATCCGATCAGCCGGCGTGGGAGTTTGCCGATTCGTTCACCTCGGTTCACGGAAAGCACACGATTGGCCTGGGCTTCGACATTCGCCGCGTGCGCCTGACTCGTAACCTGGACGACGATTTCTATGGCGACTGGGGCTTCAGTTCGTCGCTCGTTCAGACCAACAGCCCCGGTTGTCCCAACGCGCCGGTGTCTGTGAACGGTGGCCCCCCTACGAGTCTGTGCGGCACCGGCAATTCCATTGCCGATATGATGCTCGGATATTACTCCGGCGTAGGCGGATTTGTGCCCGGTCCATTGAGTCCGACCAGTACGGCCGGCAACCCGCAGACCCACGTCTTCAATTATTTTGCTCCCTATGTGCAAGATGATTGGAAGGTCACCCAGAAACTGACCCTCAACCTGGGCCTGCGCTGGGACTATCGCGCCGCCGCCTATGAAGCATCGAACCACTTCTTCTGGCTGGATACGACCAACCCGGAAGGTGGACTGTGCTATGCCGACCCGAAGCTATCGACGAACGGAGTCGCTCCCGGAGTTGGACTAAACGGCGGACCCATTCTGCGGTATTGCGGCTCCGTCCCCCACGCCGGCTCAAAAAAACCCTTCGCTCCAAGATTCGGTTTTGCTTACCGGCTTAGTAACAAGACCGTTGTGCGGGGCGGCTACGGAATCTTCTTCGATTCTGCCGAAGGGCGCGAAATTGACGACTCAGCGGACATATACCCGTACAGCATCCGCAACAATCTCACCCCGGGTTCGGTTTCAACTCTTCCCAAGTTCAGCAACCAATTGTTCCCGAGTTACTCCACACTTGGGCCGTTCCCCGAGTCAACGCTGTCGTTCATCGCGGTCATCGAGTCGGAAAATCCCATCAATCCTTACGTCCAGTCCTGGAATCTTTCGGTGGAGCGTGAGGTTGCAAGGAACACGACCCTCGAGGTGAACTACATCGGAACCCATTCCGTCCATCTTTTGGACCGGCACGACATCGCTCAGGCCAACAGCATCCCTGCCTCGAGCCTGGCGTTTTGCCAGGCGACGGACTCGGGTGGCAACTACATCAACATCACCCAATCCCCGTGCACGGTGGCGAGCAGGTTGCCATATCCGAACTTCAACGGTTTCTACATCGACAGCGACTGGCACGGCTACTCACACTACAATGCGATGAACGTCAAGTTTGAGCATCGCGCCCGTGACCTGGCCGTGACCTCGGTCTTCACCTGGGCCAAGAGCATGGATGACAAGTCGGCGGCGGCCGGAGTTGGCGCCACCGGTACCGGCTACCAGGGCTTCATGGACAACCATCATCCGTCGTTGGACTACGGTCCTTCGGACTTCGACGTCGATCACAGGTTTGTGTCGAGCTTTGTGTACCAACTGCCGATCGGGCGCGGCAAGAAGTTGGCTGGCGGAGTCGGGCGGGCTACCAACTTGCTGGTTGGCGGCTGGGAAGTAACCGGCATCACCACGTTCCAGACCGGGTTCCCATTCGGCATCGCGGCGAACGATATCGCTAGTATTAACGAAACCGTTGCCCAGCGGGGAAGCTACACTCCAGGCTGCGATATCCACAGCGGTCTGACGGCCAAATTCCAGCGCCTGAACCCGGACTGCTTCACTACACCTGCGCTCGGCACGTATGGAGACACAAAGCGCAACTTCCTGCGCCAGCCCGGAATCAACAACTGGGACGTGGGTTTCGGTAAAAACCTGTTCCTCGGTGAACGGTTCAAATTTGCGATACACGTGGATACGTTCAATACTTTCAACCATCACCAATACGCCGGTGACGTAGGCGCCCTGATCACCGGGGGATCGGGCGGCAACAATAACATTTCCAATACTGTGGGCGCTTCCAACTTTGGGCTAATTACAGGGGCGTCGTCGTCCCGCATCGTTCAACTCAGTGGAAAACTGACCTTCTGACAAACCACTTTGTGCTTCCCTCAACTCCGCCACGCCACTCTGGCGTGGCGGAGTTTTCTGCGCAGGAGCTACACTTCGATCATGATGGGCCAAATGTTCAGACCGAGCTTGGCGCTGGCAGCATGGTGTCTATCCGCGGCCATGGCGTTCGCACAGACAAACAGTGGCGATGCGTCTGCGCGTTATGCGGCTGCAGGGCAGCAAGCGCTGGCGGCAGGGCGATATGCTGAGGCGCAAACAGACTATGAGAAGTTGGCAAAGCTTGAACCTGGCATAGCTGAAGTACATGCCACGCTTGCTGTGATTGACTTCAAGCTGCGTGATTATGAACTCGCGGTGAGCGAGGTCCACACCGCGCAAAGGTTGAAGCCAAGCCTGCCGAAACTGGACAGCCTGCTGGGCATGGCTCAGGCGGAGCTGGGGCGATTCGCTGAGGCGTTGCCGGGATTGGAGAAGGGCTTCAAGCAGTCAGCGGATGCCGAGGTAAGGCGCATGTGCGGTTTGCAATTGGAGCGCGCTTATACCGGACTCAAGCGCGACAGCAAAGCCGTGGAAGTGGCGATGGAGTTGAACCGGCTTTATCCCGACGATCCCGAAATCTTGTATCAGACGGGGAAGATCTACGGAAATTTCGCCTTCCTGACCATGCAGAAGCTGGCGCAAGTAGCTCCGTCGTCGGTGTGGAGGCATCAAGCTGCCGCCGAGGCCGATGAGAGTCAGGGATCCTACAGTCTTGCCGTTACCGAGTACCGACAGGTGCTTGCCCTCGAACCAGATCGCCCCGGCGTTCACTATCGATTGGGCCGAACCCTGCTGGCTCGTTCGTATCAAGTGGCCTCCGCGCAAGACACCGTTGAGGCCGCGAAAGAATTTGAACAGGAATTGCAACGTGATCCTACCAACGCCAATGCGGCTTATGAACTCGGGGAGGTTCGACGCAAGGGCGGACAATTCGACGAGGCGCAAAGGCTCTTTGAGTCGGCTCTAAGGAACTATCCGAATTTTGAAGAAGCTCATCTTGGCTTGGCGAGCGTGCTCCTGTCGTTGCAGAAGCCGGAATTAGCCCTGCCTCATCTCCTCAAAGCGATTGAACTGAACGCGCAAAGCGAAGTTGCCTGGTATCGTCTGGGGCAAGCTCAGAAGGCACTGGGCAACACGGCCGAGCAGCAAAAAGCGTTAGCCGAATACCGGCGCTTGCATGACAAGGCCAGCCAGCAGAGCGGCCTCGAGCCAGTTTTTTCATCTCGTGAGGTGACCAAGCAGGAGGTTGATTCCGATGCGCCGTAAGTCGCAGCCCGGCGCCTCCTACGGAAGTGTGACCACCGCCACAGAAAATCCTCCCACCGTTACAGAGTCGGCGGTCAATTTCGCTTTAGCCGGGGGTTGAAATCCGGTGGTCTGATCCACGTAGTCCACCTGTCCCCCGCTGGCGCCTGCGATGGAAACCTCGAACGGACGATCGCGCTTGTTGACCAGCAGCACGCGCTTTTTATCGTCATGCGTTACGAATGCAATCGTATAGACGTAGGGGTTGTTCGGCGTGGCTGGTTCGATTTCGACGAGTTTGTCGCCGGCGCCGAAGTTGTCGTGCAGCAGTTTCAGCACCCAATAGCGCGCGTTCGGCTTTCCGTTGTTCCAGTCCACCATGGATACGCTGGGGAACTGCGTCGGAAATCCCACAAGCTGCGACTCGCCGGCCACATCGATGCCGATCTTCGTCAACTCCCCGAAGATGTAGGCATACATCGCGCCAGCAAGGTTCCAGTAGGAGTTTTCAATCGGTTTGCCAACGTGTCCGGGCTGGTCTTGAGCAGTATCGTCAGCCGAGATGACCCCAAGTTCGTCGATCGTTGTCTTCGTTTCCGGTGAAAGTCGCTTGCGAATGGATTCGACGTAGCGCACCGTCTTCAGGAAACCTTCGGCTTGATCAAAGTAGGTGAATTGCTCCACTTCCGGAGTTTCATCGGCGGTAGGAACAGCGTAGAAGTGATACGAGATGAAATCCAGCGGAACGCCGAGCTTGTGATTCTTGTGGTCGAGGAAATATTCGAAATAGTGCGGGTCGGTAGTCATGGCCAGTGCGAGCCCAACAAACTTCATGTCCGGTTGCACCTTCTTCATCGCAGTAACCGTTTCGTCGTAAAGGCGAGTGTAAGTTTCCGGGTCGATGTGATGCTCGAAGTCGATTTCGTTCAGCACTTCCCAATGAGAAATGGAGTAGTGGTAACCCGATTCATGGCGCTTGCCAAGTTCGTCCGTAAACCCGCCTCGCGTGTACCAGGAGATCAGGCGGGCAAAGTAGTCGGCCACTTCCTTCATGCTGGGATCTCGCAGTTCGGTTCCTTGCTCGTAGGTCCACGTGACCTGGTTCGGGTCTGCAGGATACGCTACCGGTTTGTCGGTCTTGTACATCCACTGCGGAATCGTGCTGAAGTTTAGAATGACGGAATGCCCCTTGGTTGCATCAAGGAAGTCGATCGTCATGGGATCGATCGCGGAGAAGTCCCACGACGTCTCTCCGTCTTTCGGAGGCTCCAGTTCGGCAACTCCTAGCTTCGGATAGGGCAGCCAAGGAACATAGCGCACATAGTCCGCGCCCAGGTCGAGCAGTGATTTGAACGCATGGTCGTGCACAGGCGTGCCGCGCTGCAGCGGCGGATTGACCACGACCTGCAATGTGGGTGTGGTCTGCGAAATCCGGATGACCTTGTCCCAGTGCACCGTAACTTTCGGAGACTGCTCCTGGGCCGCGGAGGTCCAAGCGCACATCGCGATGATTGCCAGGACACCCGGAATCTTTGGCCACGACCTGAAGATCATTTCGGCTCCTCCGAAAGCTAGACTCGAATGACTTTCCCGTACCGCGGGGTCAGATACTTCTTCCGACGGAGTCGAATGTCGCATGAGCCGACGGAGCCGTCAATTACCGATCGCCAGGAATTAGCCATTTCGCGGTGAGAAACAGCTAAGGCCTGGAGCACGCCAGCATGCGCACAAAGCCTTTTGCTGCATCCTGGCTCGTTGGTCGTAGCCATTCAACTTTGAAGAGTACTCCAAAAGGGGGGTTAGGATTTCGCATCGCAGAACGCATTGGGTACGGGCTTGGAAGCTTGTGGCTCAAGCCAGCAGGGACTATGCTTGCCACGATTCCGGAAGTGGTCGTGGAAGAAATGGTCCGGAAGGCTCCTCATGGACGTCTTAGACAATCAGCTCAAGGTTGGACTCTTCGGCATCGGCTTGGATACCTACTGGCAGCAGTTTCCTGGACTCCGGGATACTTTGCTCGGGTTCCAGGCGCAGGTTGCCCGGCAACTCGAAAGCTTCGGCGCGCAGGTGATCAACTTGGGGCTGATCGATACTCCAGGAAAGTCTTTTGCGGCTGGGCACGAATTCCGAAAAGCCGACGTCGATCTCATTTTCTTATACGTCACGACCTACGCGCTTTCGTCAACGGTGCTTCCTGCAGTGCGCCGCGCCAAGGTTCCGGTGATAATTCTCAATTTGTCTCCCGCGCCGGCCATTGATTATGACAAGTTCAATCGACTTGCAGACCGCACTAAGATGACCGGAGAATGGCTTGCCTACTGCCAGGCTTGTCCGGTTCCGGAAATCGCAAACGTGTTCAACCGTTGCCGGATTCCGTTTTTCCAGGTGACCGGCATGCTGGAAAACGATCCAGTTGCGTGGGACGATATCGGAGAGTGGATCGAAGCTGCACGCGTCGCTCATATCATGGAGCACAATCGCCTCGGCGTTATGGGAAATTACTACGGAGGAATGCTGGATATTTATTCAGATCTTACACAGCAATGCGCCTACTTCGGCGGACACATCGAGATTCTCGAAGTGGAGGAGTTGGCGGCGTTGCGGCGCGAGGTGGGCGAAGCAGATCTCAGCCGCAGAGTGACGGAATTCAAGACTTCTTTCGACGTACAGGCCGACTGTTGTGCAGAGGAACTTCAGCGCGCCGCACGCACATCTGTCGCACTCGACCGGCTTGTCGAGGTTCACGGCCTCGGTTCGCTGGCTTATTACCACAAGGGCGTGGGAAGTCCCGAGAATGAGGATGCGATCAGTTCCATCATTCTGGGAACAAGCTTGCTAACCTCGCACGGAGTGCCAGTCGCCGGCGAATACGAAATCAAGAATGCGCAAGCCATGAAGATCATGGATTCGTTCGGTGCCGGAGGTTCCTTCACCGAGTACTACGCAGTGGACTACAACGACGATGTGGTGCTGATGGGACACGACGGCCCAGGGCATATCGCGATCGCGGAAGGGAAGACCAAGGTTCGTCCGCTGGACGTTTATCACGGCAAGGTTGGACGGGGACTGTCCGTGGAAATGTCAGTCAAGCATGGACCAGTGACCTTGCTTTCGGTGGTACAGACGGTGGACGGCAAGCTCAAGCTGCTTGTAGCTGAGGGAGAGTCCGTGCCTGGCCCAATTCTCGAAATCGGAAACACCAACAGCCGATACCGCTTCTCCATTGGCGCAAGGAGATTCCTCAACGAGTGGAATGTGCATGGACCGGCCCACCATTGTGCCGTGGGAGTGGGTCACATTTCGAGCAAGCTGAAAAAATTGGGCGCGTTGCTGGGAATGGAATGCGTTCGGGTGTGTTGAGGTAGATTTCGAGCGGTGACGCCTGGCTGGATTGTTCTCTTGGTTCGGCATTCCGCATTGCGAAACGGAATCGGCAGCAAGAAAATCGGTACGATGGGCCATCTGAACTCACCTTGAGTATGCATCAAGGCGTTGAACAGCAAATCTTCCGGTCTTGCTTCCGTTTCTGAGCTTCGTTTCAATTTTCACAGAGCGAAACGGTCAACGTTCGCAGTTCGCCGGTTGACACTGGCATTGCTCAAGTGAAACCATCCCCGCCGTCTGCGTTATGGGGTCAGGCAGCCGGGCTCCGCACTTCGTTGCAGGACAAGGACGGTTCGTGCGGTCAGGCGAGTCCCAACCCAGGAGGATCAGGTGAAGCGTGCCAAATTATTGAGTGGGGTCATCGCGATTGTCATGCTGGCGTCGTTCGCGTCCGCTGCGCCGGTCCATTTGCGCTGCGAATACCTGGAAAATCCTCTGGGAATTGACACGGTGGTTCCTCATTTGTCGTGGCAGAGCGATAGTACCGAGCGCAATTGGAGACAGGCGGCTTACGAGGTTTTGGTAGCTAGCAATGATGAGAGCCTGCGGGCAGGGAAGGCCGACATCTGGGACAGCGGCAAAGTTGATTCCGCGGAGTCGGTTGGAATTGTCTATCACGGCCCGGCGCTGGAATCGCGCAAGCGATACTCCTGGAGAGTTCGTGTATGGGATGCGGCAGGCCAAGTCTCCCAATCGGCGGAAGGAGCCTGGTGGGAGATGGGCCTTCTCCATGCACCGGACTGGAAGGCAAAATGGATTCGCTGGAAGAACCCAGAAGATGACGCCGACCGCAAGGGGATTCGTTGGATTTGGGTATCGGGTCAAGACGCGCTCGCGGTTGTGCCCAATACGGCTGTTACGTTCCGCGCCACCGTCAATCTTTCCGAGAAAGCAAAGGAGGCAGTCTTACTGCTAGCGACGCGGGGAAACTTCGTCGCGAAAGTGAACGGTCATGAAGTAGACGTTAAGAGCAGATGGAGCACGTTCGATCGAAGGGATATATCGGATCAGCTGGTTGTGGGCAAGAACCAGATCGAAGTGACTGTTACTGCGCCTGAGTCACCGGGCTTCGGACCGAACGCCGGGGCCAAGACGACGACGGCCGCATTGGCAGCATTGGTGAAGATCACGCGCGCGAACGGCACCATGATGCGCTTCCCAACGAATGAACGCTGGGAGGCGAATCTTGAAAAGACATCGCGCTGGCAATCAGCCCACGTCGTAGCGGAGTTGGCCGACAAACGACTGGGAGATCCAGGAGAATTGCCGCAGCCGGCCGCGTACCTGCGGCGGACGCTCGCACTGTCGAAGAACATACAAAGAGCGAGACTCTACGTGACCGCCCTAGGCAGCTACCGCGTATTTTTGAACGGCAGCCGGGTTGGCGGCGATGTCATGACGCCCGATTTCACCGACTATCGCAAACGCGTCTTGTATCAGGCCTACGATGTGACCAGCTTATTGGTCAACGGCAACAACGTAATCAGCGCTCTGCTGGGTGACGGCTGGTACGGCAGCGGTTTGACTTGGGTCGGAATGCACTTCTTTCCTCCTCCGGACCGTTTTGTGGCACAACTCGAACTCGATTACGCGGACGGCAGTCACGACACTGTTGTGACAAACGAGTCGTGGAAAGCGGCTGCATCGCCAATTCTTCGATCCGATATTTACGGCGGGGAAGTATACGACGCACGCCTGGAACAGGCTGGATGGGAGAAGCCTGGCTTCGACGACTCGAAGTGGAAGGCGGCGGTAGCCGCGGAGGCGCCCGCCATTGCTGTGTCGAGCCAGATCACCGCGCCCGCGCGAGTCATCGCTTCATTGAAGCCCAAGGGCGTGACTCCGGTCGCAAACGGCGCCTACATCTTCGATATGGGCCAGAACATGGTGGGATGGGTGACCCTGAAGGTGAAAGGTACGGCGGGTACCAAGGTTCGACTGCGATTTGCCGAGATTCTGAATCCGGATGGGACCATCTACACGGCAAATCTGCGGAATGCGGATGCCACTGACGTCTACATCTTGCGAGGCGGCGATGAAGAGACCTTCTCCCCGCATTTTACTTTCCACGGATTCCGCTACGTAGAGGTCGCTGGCTATCCCGGAACGCCGACTCTCGATGCGATCAAGGGAGATGTTGTCAGCAGCGTAAGCGGCGACCCTGTGGCCAAGCTGGCGACATCCAGCGATCTTGTCAATCAAATGTGGTCGATTGGCATCTGGGGCCAGCGGGGAAATTTTCTGAGCATCCCCACGGATTGTCCACAACGCGATGAGCGTCTGGGTTGGATGGGAGACGCGGGAGTTTTCTGGCGAACTGGAAGCTACAACTTCGACATCGCGGCATTCTCTCAGAAATTCATCCAGGACATTGTCGATGCCCAAACCAGCCAAGGCGCGTTTACCAATGTTTCCCCCAACACACTTCCCTTCGACGGAGGGGAAACAGAAGGTACGTCGGCGTGGAACGAAGGCATGGTAGGAGCACCCGGCTGGGGTGATGCGGGTGTGATCGTTCCATGGACCACGTGGATGCAGTATGGGGACAAGGCCGTCATCGAAGAAAATTGGGATGCGATGCAGCGCTGGATGGATTTCATCCAGAGCCGGAATCCCGACTTTCTGCGCAAGAACGGAGTTGGCCCGAACTTCGCTGACTGGCTGGCTCCCGACGAAAATACGAACAAGGATCTGCTCGCGACCGCATACTGGGCCCTGATCGCGAACATGATGTCGCAGATGGCGCACGCGGTTGGCAAGGAGGCCGACGCGAAGCGGTATGACGATGTCGTACAGAACGTTCGCACGGCTTTCCAGAAGACCTACGTCAAGGAAGATGGAACAGTCGGGACGGGAACGCAAACTTCCTACGTGGTCGCTCTCTACACCAAGATGGCTACCGAAGCACTCGAACCCCTGCTGGTCGACAAACTCGTCAAAGACATCGAAGCCCGCGACTGGCATCTTTCGACAGGATTCCTCGGAACGCCCTTCCTGCTTTTCGCGCTTGCCGATCACGGACGGACCGACATCGCTTATCGCCTGTTGCTGAACGATACGTATCCATCCTGGGGCTACATGCTGTCGAAAGGCGCGACCACGTGGTGGGAGCGCTGGAACGGAGACACTGGCGATCCAGCGATGAACTCCTATAACCACTACGCCTTCGGCTCGGTGATAGCTTGGGTCTATCGCTATGGCGCCGGGATTGACACGATGCCGGATTCGCCGGGCTTTAAAGAGATCGTCGTTCATCCGCATCTCGATGCGCACATGACCTCAGCGCGTGCCGAATATGACTCGATCTACGGGAAGATCGTCAGCGACTGGAGTGGTAGCCTTGCGGGTCCATTTTCTCTGAGAGTCAGGATCCCAGCGAACACTTCAGCAAGAGTTTTCTTGCCAGTAATCGCGGAAGCACACCTCACAGAGGATGGGAATCCGGTGGAGGCGCGGCAAGAGAGCGGAACGTATGTAGTCCAGATCGGGTCGGGTTCCTACACTTTCGAAGTGAAGTGAAGCGGCTGCGGAGCACGAGAGTTCTTCTGCAAAGGTTCGGGCCTGGCAGTGGGGTTGTGCAAAGCGGGTCAGAAAAGACGAGGAGCAAGGTATGCAAAGCATGCGCGAAGCAATGTTTCGAATCGCCGCGATCATTCTGGTGTTAATGGGCGTTGTCGGCTCGATGCTAGGTCAAAGCTCCGGAAACTCGCTGGAGGACGGATTCAAGACCCCCCCCAATTCCGCCAAGCCGCGGGTGTGGTGGCACTGGATGAACGGCAACATCACCCAAGAGGGCATCAAGCTCGATTTGGAATGGATGAACCGCGTCGGCATCGGCGGCTTCCAGAACTTCGACGCGTCGCTGGGCACTCCCAAGCTGGTGGACAAGCGTCTGGTCTACATGACGCCCGAGTGGAAAGACGCGTTCCTGTTCACCACAAAGCTCGCCGACCAACTCGGTCTTGAAGAAGCGATCGCTGGTTCCCCCGGCTGGAGCGAATCGGGCGGCCCGTGGGTGAAGCCCAGCCAAGGGATGAAGAAGGTCGTGTGGAGCGAAACCAGCGTTGAAGGCGGCAAACCCTTCTCGGGCGGGTTGCCCCACCCGCCAACCATCACCGGTCCATTGCAGAACATCCCGATTTTCGATTTCCTCGCCATGATCGGCGGTCAAGCGCCAGCCGCTCCACCGACCTTCTACGCTGACACCGTGGTGATTGCGTATCGCGCGGCCGAGAGTGACGTTCCGGTGTCGTCGCTCCAACCAAAAATCACCTCCAGCAGCGGCAACCTTGATCTAGCTGTGCTGACGGACGGCGATCTGGTGAAGACCACGCAGCTGCCCAAGGCGGCTGCTGGCCAGCAGGCATGGATCCAGTACGAATTTTCAACTCCGCAAACGATGAACGCAGTAACCCTGGTGCTCAACGATCCGGGCGCAGCGGCAGCCAACATGTTCGGAGCAGCCCTGTCCATTGCGGATGTTGAGGCCAGCGATGACGGCCAGACCTTCCGCAAGCTTCTCGACATTCCCAATGACGGAGGAGAGCAGCACACGATTGCTTTCCCCGCAACGAACGCCCGGTTCTTTCGCGTTGCTTTCACCGACAAGCCGCCCTCCGGCTCCGACGAGATGAACTTTGATGTGGAGAATCCTTTTGGCGATTTCAGTGGCGCGAAGCCCAATCCGAACTTCGAGATATCGGAACTGGTACTCCATCCCGGCGCCCGTATCAGCCGCTTCGAGGAGAAGGCTGGCTTCGCCAACCTGCTGAGTTTCGAGCCGTTCCCTACGCCGGCGGTCGCTGCCGCTGACGCGATACGCAAAGATGACATTGTGGATCTGACTTCCAAGATGCGGCCCGACGGCACTCTCGATTGGACGCCACCCGCCGGCCGGTGGGTCGTGCTGCGCTTTGGCTACTCGCTGACGGGCGTTACCAATCATCCCGCATCCCCTGAAGGCACGGGACTTGAGGTCGACAAGCTCAGCCGCGAGGACGTCAAGCAGTACATGAATACCTACCTTGACAACTACAAGCGCGCGGTGGGCCCGCTCATGGGCAAGCGCGGGCTGCAATATGTGGTCAACGACAGTTGGGAAGCAGGCACGGCGAATTGGACCGACGACATGGTCGCGGAGTTTACCAAGCGCCGTGGATATGATCCGCGTCCGTGGCTGCCGGTGCTGGCTGGCCGCGTCATCCAGAGTTCGGAGTCGAGTGAACGCTTTCTCTGGGACTATCGCAAGACTCTCGGCGATCTGCTGGCGGAATATCACTATGACCAGATCACCGAGATGCTGCACCAGCGCGGGATGGGGCACTATGGCGAATCTCACGAAGAGGGACGCGCTTTCATTGGCGATGGCATGGAGGTCAAGCGGAGCAATGACGTTCCCATGTCTGCCATGTGGACCCAAAAACCTGGAGTCAACCAAGACCTCTACGGCTACAACGCGGACATTCGCGAGTCCGCGTCCGTGGCACATATCTACGGTCAGAATCTGGTAGCGGCCGAGTCGATGACCGCGTCCTCAGGCGCATGGGCGTGGTCCCCGGCAACGCTGAAACCCACCGCTGACAAGGAAATGGCGATGGGGTTGAACCGTTTCGTCATCCACACCTCGGTTCACCAGCCATTGCTCGACAAAAAACCGGGCTTGGCGCTCGGACCCTTCGGACAATGGTTCACCCGTAATGAGACCTGGGCCGAGCAGGCTACGCCGTGGATTCGATACCTGGCTCGCAGTTGCTACCTGCTGCAGCAGGGTCATTTCGCCGCGGACATCGCGTACTTCTACGGGGAAGACTCCAACCTGACAGCTTTATTCGGGAAGCATGGACCGGAGGTTCCTGACGGATACAACTTCGACTACTTCAACGCGGACGCACTGATTCATAAACTATCCGTCGTCGACGGCCAGCTGGCGACGCAGAGTGGTATGAGATACAGGGTGCTGGCGCTGGATCCCCACAGCCAGCACATGTCGTTGCCCGTCTTGTTCAAGATTCGGGACCTGGTGCACTCGGGCGCAATCGTGGCGGGGCCAAAACCTGCGGACACTCCGAGTCTGAGCGACGACCCAAAAGAATTCCAGAGCATTGTGGACGAGTTGTGGGGGTCCGGCACGGGAGAGCATAGTTACGGCAAAGGCAAAGTTTACGGCGTCGCGAAGGTGGCAGATGTGCTTGCAGCCATCCAAATCGCTCCGGACTTTCAATACACCAAACCGCAGAGCGATACTGATGTCCTCTTTGTCCATCGCAAACTCAGTGACGGAGATCTCTACTATGTAGACAACCGTCAGGACCGGAACGAAGTCCTGGACGCAACCTTCCGAGTAACCGAAAAAGAAGCAGAACTCTGGCATGCCGATACTGGCTTGACGGAGCCTGCATCTTTTCGGATCGTTGACGGCCGAACGACGGTGCCGCTTCATCTTGAGCCGTGGGGAACGGTCTTCGTCGTCTTCCGCAAGCCCGCGCAGACTTCATCGCGCACTTTGCAGAAGAGCGCAGACAGCACGATCGCGACGGTGGAGGGTCCCTGGGAGCTAAGCTTCCAAGCCGATCGCGGGGCACCGGCGAAGATCACGCTGGACAAGCTGGCTTCGTGGAGCGACAACGCCGAGGAAGGAGTCAAATACTTCTCCGGCACAGGCACCTACACCAAAACGATTCAAGCTCCGAGGGACTGGTTTACGCAGGGAACTCGTTTGTCGATCGATCTGGGTGAAGTCAAGAATCTCGCGGAAGTCTCTGTCAATGGCAAGCCTCTCGGTATCGTGTGGAAGACGCCATATCGCGTGGACGTCACGAATGCATTGAAACCGGGTGCGAACACAGTCGAGATCAAGGTGACGAATCCTTGGGTGAACCGCATCATCGGTGACCGGCAGCCGAACGTCACGAAGACCTACACGTTCACCTCGCCGAAATACTACAAGGCCGATTCGAAGCTCGCGCCATCCGGGCTACTGGGACCGGTACAGATCATTCGGTCACTGCCGAAGTCCGAGTAGGATCCGGAGAGGTCGCGCCGCCTGGTGGCATCCCCGGCTGCGCAGAGTAAGTGTGGGCCGGAAGGATCTCCGTATCAACGAAGAATCGTACGGGAGGGAATCGCGATACGGGTTCAGCTGCGGCAAGTTCTTAGACTAGTTTCGGATTCGTGTCCGATTGGATCTGATCCGCTTCTGCGATTGGTTTTCAGCTCCGCCCTAGCACTCCGAACCTCGACGCGGCAGTCTTGACCTACCTTGCTGCATGGGAATCGTGTAACCACCATCACGATGCTGTTGCCAAACTCTCGATCAGCTTTGACGGCTGATACTGCATATTGCAAACGATGGGTCCAGCCTTTAGCGATTCGCCTGCTTGCCCCTCAATTGATGCCGAGGTTGTCGAATTCCAGTTCAGGACAATTATTTGCCGCAAACCGAAATGACCACGCCGCCGGCGACTATTAGCGCACCGCCCAAGAGAACTGGCAATGTTGGCGTCTGACCGAACCTTACCCGTGCGACAACCTGGGCCAGAAGAAAGAATAGAACCACGTACACGCCGAGCAATTTACCGAAGTCCCAACGCGGCGTATTGACCACCAATCCATAAGCGGCGAGAGCGGCAGCCCCGCTCAGCAAGGCAATCGCCCGGCTGATGCCGGACGAACGATACATAGCCGTCTGAAAGCTGGAGTCGCCGTATGCCTCCAGAAATGCCGCCAACAAGAGAATAAGGAGAACGCCACTGCGATGTGCGACGATGTGGTCAAGAAAGTTTCTCATACGATGTGGAACGTACCGCTATTGTAGTGAGGATGGAACGCACTCTAACGCGTTCTTCTTCTAACAACGATAAAAAAAATGAATTGGACGGACGAAACCTGCGGCTTTAGCTTTCTGATGATTGAGATGCGGTCCTCAGCGGCGGACTGCGTGGGAACTGCCTTTTACCTTGGGAGTGCATTCTTTCGCCGCCCAGAAGCTTATCGGGCAATCTCTCGGGGAGGATTAGGATGAAGCTTACCGGTTTCTTGCTATTGCTCTCGGGATGGGGGATTGTTGTCTCCACCTTACCACTGTTGCCGTCTTTGCCGATCCGTGCTGCATTCGCCCTGGCTGGGATGGCCGTGGAACTCATCGGACTGACTCTGGTCGTTCGCTCTCATCGGGTTCAAGAAGGATAATGGGTTGGCGCCTCCTCCTTCCCTTTCCGAAACTTCCGCAACGCTATGCCTTTTCTTGATTCTGCTGGTTCCGCTGGCGGGAGCCGGGCTAGCACTCGTCAACACCGGACTTGCCCGGTCGCGCAGTGCCGCGCACGTCATGCTCGCTTCGCTTTGCATCCTTGCCGTTGCCGCAATCGCTTATGTCATCTTCGGATTTTCCTGGCAGGGGGCTCCGGGTCGGCCTGCTCACGTCCTCACAATAGGAGGCAGAGTGTGGAACTGGATCGCGGCCGAGCCGCTTTTTCTGCGTGGCTTGCGGCTCGACCTGTCGCCTGCGTCACTGGTGTTGCTCCTGCAGATGTTCAGCGTAGGTCTGGCTGCAATGATCCCTCTGGGTGCCGGGGCTGAGCGCTGGAAGCTGGGTGCTTCGTGCGTCTCCACGATTCTGCTGGCGGGCTGGACCTACCCGCTGTTTGCCCATTGGGTCTGGAGCGAAGGCTGGTTGTCCCAACTCGGTTTGATGTACGGGCTGGGCCAAGGCTTCGTGGACAGCGGTGGCGCTGGGACGATTCAAGTAATGGGTGGATTGAGCGCGTTGTCAATCGCCTGGATTCTCGGCCCACGTCGCGGAAAATATTCCTCCGAAGGAGGGCCTGCCGCCATTCCCGCCCACAATGTTGTGCTGGTTCTGGCCGGGTGCTTGCTTGCCTGGGTGGGATGGCTCGGTCTGAATTCCGCTGGCGCGATTTTATTCAATCATAGTGAGCCGTCAGCCGTTGTATTGATTGCGGTAAACACTACGCTCTCGGCTGCTGCCGCGGGGTTGGCTGCGGCAATCGTTACGCGGTTCCGGTTTGGCCGTCCGGATGCATCCTTAGCGGCCAACGGGTGGATGGCGGGTCTGGTCGCGAGCAGTGCAGCGGCCGCATTCCTGAAGCCCCCGACGGCCATCCTTGCAGGTGCGGTTGCGGGTGCGCTCGTGGTCTTTGCTATCGACCTGCTTGAGTTTCGCCTTACGATCGACGATCCGGGCGGGGCGATTTCAGTGCACGCCATCGCCGGCCTCTGGGGACTGTTTTCCGTTGCTCTTTTGTCGGATGCCGGAGGCGGATCCAGCGGGCAATGGCTGGCACAACTGATCGGGATCGCAACTCTGCTCGGTCTGATCTTGCCTTTAACGCATGCTCTGAACTGGCTGATCGATCACGTGTGCCCGCATCGCGTAGACGAAGAAGGTGAGTGGCAGGGGATGGATCTCTATGAACTTGGCGCCGGTGCTTACCCTGAATTTATCGTACATAGCGACGAGTTCACTCAGCGTTAATCTCCATTTCCCTGCTTCATGGTTAGGTAGGCCGTCGTTGTGCTCGGGAAGGGCACGACTAGTCGTGCGTCAAGGGCTGAAAAAACAGGTGTCGGCTTCGGCCCTGCGGGACTGCCTTAGGTGTGTCGCGCCACGTAGAGGAGCAGCCAAAAAATCACCACCGGTATCAGTGCCAGTCCAATGTAGAACAAGACCTGCCTGCTCCGGGGCCTGCGGCGATCTTTCCAGTTGTGCAGTTCCGGGCGCACTGCGGCTCCCACCTTGTCTTGGTGTTGCAAGTCCCACGCAAAGTCATGGGCCGTCGCGTACCGGTTCTTGGGTTCACGCTCCAGTGCGCGGTAGATGATTTCCTGCAACTCCGTCGTAATGGAAGGGTCAATTTCCCGCGGCGGAACCGGATTATTTAGCAGACGATCATTCATGATCAAGAAAGCATTTTCCCCGGAGAACGGCACTTTTCCCGTCAACATCTCGTAGAGAATGACCCCCAACGCATAGAGATCGCTACGCCCATCTCCGCGTTTGCCTTTGACCTGCTCCGGCGAAATATAGTCCGGCGTTCCCATGGTCTGGGACAGCTTGGCGAACGTAAGCCGGCGCGACTTGGCGTTGGCCGCAATGCCGAAGTCAATCAACTTGATGTTGTCGCTGTTGTCGACCATCACGTTCTCCGGCTTCAGATCACGATGCACAACGCCGCGCCCATGGATGTATTCCAGCGTGTCCAGAATGCGCAGTGCCAGCTGCACCGCCCGCGCCGGTGGCAACTTGTGCTCCTCATCGACAATCTTCCGCAGCAGGCGCCCATCCACCCACTCCATGACCATGTACACCCGGCTGCGCTCCTCGTCCGCAAAGACTTTCATCACGCCAGGATGATCCAGAATTTTGCCAATCTCTTCCTCGCGATGGAATCGGTCGAACAGCGCGGGATCGCTCTCGACCTCGGGGTGGGGGATTTTGATGGCGACCTGCCGGCCACTTCGAGTGTCAGTGCCGCGATAGATGGAGGCCATGCCGCTGCGGGCGACAAGGGCCTCAATCCGGTAATGATCGAGCTGATCGCCGCTATGGAGAGTCATCGTAATCGGAGTGGCAGAGGTCGCCAGACCGCGGACGCTACGCCTCGAACGCAGAGACAACCCCATCATGCCAGAAAATCTGTAAGGAATGCATAAAGAATGGTCTGGTGGGTAAATCGCCGGTCAGCGAAGTTTGTAGGGTCGGCCGCGGTACATCCCCATACGTTCCACGGCGCGAATGCGAATCAGTTGAACACTGACATTGTCGCCGCCATCCTGCTGGTTCGCGCTGTTGACGAGTTCTCGCGCCGTCACTTCAAGATCCTGATTGCGGCTAACCGTGGCTGAAATCTCCGCGTCCGCCACGGCTCCGTGCAAGCCATCGGAACACAGCAACAGCAGGTCGTCCGGCAGCAACTGGACTTCGTCGATTTCGACCTTGACGAATAATCCGCTACCCAAGGACCGGCTCAAAACATGCCGCGTCGGTAGCGAGTTCGCTTCCTGTTTGGAAAGCAGGCCCAGGCGAAGCTGTTCATTGGCGACGGTGTGATCGTGGGTAATCACACGAGCCTTCTGGTTGCGTATCAGATAACATCGCGAATCGCCCACATGGGCGATCGTGGCGCGATCGAAACGCAAGGCACACACAACGACTGTCGAAGACATGCCCGCGCCCGCCGGACCCGCGAGCGCTTCTGTTTCACAGATGCGCGCATTTGCCGACTGCACCAGGCGATTCAGCAAAACGCCGTGAGATTCCATGGGCGGCGCGCGGCGGAAGCCGGCAAGCACTTCCTCTACCGCAGCCCGGGAAGCCACTTCCCCCTGCCGCTGTCCGCCAACGCCGTCGGCCAGGACAAACAGCCACCCGTGGGAGCGCACCTGCGCGGGTGAGGATGGGCGCACATAACCGAGATAGTCCTCATTCCGCGGGCGAACCGGGCCTACATCCGAAAGTTGCGAGAATTCAACGTCGAGCATAGGACTGCTTGACACTCGGGACGCGCCGGCGAGGCCGCGTCGCGGACCAAAACCGTAATGGTATCAAGTTGCGCTACAAGCCAAAGCCTGGCAGCGTCGCGGCTGCCAGGCTGGCACTAAGCGGTCGCTCTGCTATTTCTCAGGCAGCCGACGCACCGCCTTCGACCAGCGTCGTCCTTCCTGTCGCCTTGCTGGCCCGTAGGAAATAGATCCCCCCGTAGATCGCCCAGACCAGCGCGAACCCCAGAGCCAGCAGTGGTTCCATCTTTGTGCCGTAGCCCATGAACGGACCGACCAGATAGAACACCATGCACGCCAGGTTGGCCACCAGCCCGAAAACTGGGATCAGGAGATGCCGCACGAACCGGTATTGCGGGTGCTTGTGGAAACAGACGATGCAAGTGACGCAACTCAGCATATACAGCAGGAATGTACCGAAGTTCGAAGCCAACGTCATGGTCAGGAACGAATTCGGTAGTGCGGCCATTTTGTCATGAGTTAAGTATCCAAAACTGGACCAGAAGCCATGCGGCAATGCCTGAATCGCCGCGTCCGCTGGAGCCGCCCCGTCGCCGAAGTACATCACCACCGTGATGCACCCAACCACCGCCGAAATCACGGCCAGCAACCAGATGGCACGATGCGGGGTCGCGTTTTCAGCATGTAACAGTCCCATGGAATCCGGCAACTCCTTGTCCTTCCCCATGGCGTACGTCACGCGCGCCCCAGTGTTCATACAGGAGAGCGTGGTGCCGATCAGTGCCAGAAACACTGTGGCTGCCTCCACCAGCATGAAGATTCGTCCTCGTCCTGGACCGAACAAGGTGTCCCCAACCAGAATCATCAGATCCCCAATGGGGGCGGCGGATCCCGCCGCATTCGCCATCGTATATCCATTATTCAGAACGTAGTTGGCCGCGAAATATTCGAACAAATAGCAGAAACAGCCCTGCACCAGCAGCGAAGTGACAACCGCAATCGGTACATCGCGTTTGGCATTCTTGGCCTCGCCTCCCATCGATGTCACCGATTCAAATCCCACGAGAATCAGGATGGCGATCGTGGCCTGAACAAACATCCAGCCGAAGTTATGCATGCGCACCACCGAGCTGGCAGTAGGGTGGGAAACGAATGCCCCGCTGGAGTCGTGTTCGGGATAGCTGATGTGAAATGGAACGGGCTTCCCAGCTGCGTCCAGCTTTGGCTGCGGTACGCCATTCGCGTCACGCACGACAACGTCTGTCGCTTGGCCGTTCACCACCTGGGAAGTCGCGGCGTACTCATAGTTGTAAGAAGCGCTGGTTTGAGGATCGAATTGGTAGCTGGTGCTGCCCGCTGGATGGCTCAGGCGGTAATTCAGAGCCACGACGGAGAACAAGAGCAGAGCGCTGATCTGAATGATGTTGATGGCTATGTTCACCGAAGTCGAACCGTTGACGCCCCGATGAGCGATATAGGCCACGCCAAACGAGAACACAATGGCAACCAGCATCATGAACATCGGACCAGGATTGCTGCTGCTCATGAGATTCGGCCAGAGCGTTCCAACCAGGTAGCCGGAGATCACTCCAATCACCCCGACCATTACTCCGGGATAGATCCAGTAGTAAAGATGCGAACCCCAGCCGACGATGAACTTAGCCAGACGAGCATAGGGCCAGGCGGTTTCGTGATTAAGGAACGACTGCTCCGCGAAGTAATAGGAACTGCCCGTCCCGGGATACAACTTGGCCATTTCGGCGTAACACACGGCGGTCGCCAGACACAGCACCGTCGCAAACAGAATGCCCATCCACATTGCCGGACCGGTTGCGCCCGCCGCGGACTGCCCCGCGAATGTCAGCCAAAGGAAGGCGCCGGGAGCAATAAGGGCCATGGCATTCATGGTCAAACCGGTCAGCCCTAAGGTTTGTTTCATTTCTGTATTGGTCTCTGCCATCGGTATTCTCCTGTGATTTATCCTCTATTTCACGAAATCGGTTCGCGTCACTTGCTCCTTGCAAAGTTTGGCCGTCGAACGCAATAGGAACGCCATGCTGCCGAGTATTGCCAGGACACCAAACAGCGGGCACTCTCCCAGCAAGAACATGCCTGCAAGCAGGCTTACAAAACCCGCCAACAACTCTGCCAACTCACGCGTGCGAAACTGTGCCATCGGTCGCGCTCCCCTCCGGTTCTCGTGCGAGCCGGCACATTGGGAGGGGAGCGGCGAGGGCGCTGACACCAGGGGTTAGTTGGGTTTGAGCCCAAGCCGCTGATCCCCACATTGCAGGCAGCCCAGGTTCTGGCTGCGCGAAAATCAAAACGTTCGACTCGCCGAGTTGCATCGCTACTTCGCCTCCCGGCTGTCGAAGGTGAAAACCAAACCAGCTGCCAGCGTGTTCTGTGCCAGCACAGGCGTTGTGCCCTTAAAAAATACGGGCTGGTCGGAGAAGTCGTGACGGAATTCGAGCCTGCTGATGATGTGGTGGGCTACCAACCGCTCCAACGTGGTGGTGAACTCGTTGAGATGCTGCGCCGTACCCGTGGTGAACCCATCGTGATCGTCGTAATACTCGTAGCGCGTGCTGAACGCTGACGTTCCACTGAAGGCGTAGCGAACGTAGCCCGCGACACCCGTCCAAAACACCGGATGAGAAACGATCGCCGTCACTGGGTCCGCGATCCGGTCCCCGCGTCCGTAATCGCCGTTCACAATGAAGGACAGCTTGCTCGTGGGCGAATACGTGATGACCGTATCGCTGAGTTGGCGCAAGTTGGTGTTGAGATTGTTCTGCTCCGGACCCGCCATATAATTCTGCGCGATCCCGAACTTCTTGTTGGGATTCCAGCCAAAGCCAATCCCGTAGGTCTTGCCAGTATTGTTGTCGATCACGTTGTTCCAGCCGTTCACAAACATTCCGTTCAGCGAGTACTTGTCGTTAAAGGCGTACTTCGCTCGCATCCCGAAGTGGTAGTACGGAATGGCATAAGAGAACAGCAGGCCACGCGAGTAATTCCAGTTGTCCTTGGTCTCAATGACCTCGGCTCCGGCAGGCGTAACAAACTTTCCGACATCGATCTGCAATCCCTTGCCGACCGGCGCGAGATATGAGAAGTAGGCTTCCTTCAGATATTGATCGAAGCCCAGGCCCGCATGATCGCTGCCGTTGACCGCGTTCATCGCCTGCCCGAATCCAAGTGCTACGTGATAACCCGTGCGGCTGTTCGTGGCTTCCGGAGTCTTGTCGACCACCAGTTCCACTAGGTTCAGGCCGAACATGTTCGCGCCTTGGTCAAAGAAGCGCAGGCCGTTCGTTTGCGACGCCGGATTGTTGAAGTTCTGCCCGTAATAGACGTCTACGAAGCCGCTCAACGCTGTCGGCCCTAGCAGTCCGGCTAGAGATGGTCCGGGAGTCGCCGTGCCAGGCGCGGCCGCGGCGGTTACGAGACTGCTTTGCGCGGGCGCGGGCACAGTCGCAGCTGCCGACGCCGTTTTGTCACTGCTCTTCAATGCCGCCATTTCAGCGCGGAGTTCCTTCACCTGCTCTTCCAGTTCTTCCATGTGGTGGGCGATCGCATCGTTGGTGGGCGGAGCAGTACTAGCCTGATCCTGCCCATAGCTCAAAGACACGAACACAAAAACTACAACAGCAGCCCCAAATTGGGAGCGGTTCATCTAGGTTTCTCGCTTTCTCCCCTGGCGCATGCAACGGATGACCGAGCGCGTCCGTTGCCAGCACGCAGACCATAGCGACCTACCAAGCCGGAGTCCAACGCATACTTTTGCTGCGAAGCATCGAAAGTTTTTTGAAAACTAGAATTTATGCCTGCGATAAATCAAACTTATCGTCGAATTCGTGCGCGACGGTTGAAGACCGCAGGCTGGTTCTCACAACGCGAGATCATAATGCGCTGAGAGCGTATTCCGGCCTTGTAGCGCGCAGCGTCTCAGACCATCAGTTGGACTAAACGCAGGCCAGTTGCGGCGCGCGAATTTCGCCGGCGTTAAAATTGCCGTGCTCATACCAGAAGCGTATAGGTGTGATTGATATTTTTTATAAGCGCGAACTCTTGGCGCGAGTAGCGCAACCCGATCTGCTGTCGCCCATCTTGCCGTCCCGAAGAAACGGGTACCCGGCCGGCTCCTTGGAGGAGACACTATCCACAGCACTGCGGGATTTTCCTGCGCTCACATATGACGAACTCGAGAAGAGAAAGAAGGACCTTCTCGCCGCCGATCACACAGCCAGTAGCACACTCAATGAGGCCCGAGGCCTACTTGCGAACCGCCCAAGCCAATCCGTCCGGCTGTTTTCCTGCGAAGATTTGTCCGACAACTTCCAAGGTCTTCAAATCCACGACAGCGACTTTGTCGCTCGTGCTGACGGCTACATAGGCGCGTGAACCGTCGGGAGCGACCAGAATTCCCGCGGCTCCGCCTCCCAGGTTCAGCTGCTTCACGTCTTTGCGAGTGGACGCGTCCATCACCACTAGGCTGGTGCCTCCAGTATTGGGCCCCGCACCCAGACCGGAGATCAAGACCCGCTTGCCATCCGGTGTGAACTTCAAGCGGTTGGCGCCCTTTACTGGGATGGGAAGGGTTTGGATGGCTTTCTTGGTGGCGACATCAACGATGGTGACGGTTCCGTCTCGCGCGTTGGCCGCCCATATCTCTTTTCCATTCGGCGACACGTCAAAGCCTTCGACTCCATTGCCAGCCGGGACGTTCGTCACTTCCCAGGTAACGCGCGGCTGGCCCGGGGGCGGCCCAGGTCCTTGAGGAGGCTCGCCGCCAGCAGGAACTCCTAATCCGGGCGCACCGTTAGGCGGCGGACCAAAACCTCCGTTCGGCTGGGAAACTTGTTCGATGATGCTGATCGTGCCGGAGTTGACGTTCGAGGTAACGATCTGGTCGAGGGTCTTGGAGACGGCGATCATGTGGGTTCGATCCTGGCCAGTGCCGAGGATCCAATCCACACGCTGGCTCGCAGGATCGTAACGGCCAATGACTTTGTTCGTCTCCGCCGTGAAATAGAGCTTGCCGCCCGCAAACGCCAGCCCGTGAGTGGAGCGCAACGCGCCGAGGTCGATAGGAGGTAACGCTTTGCGGGCAACCAGATCTACCACAGAGATGGTATTGAGAGCGCTGTCCGAACCGCCATAGTTTGAGATAAAGGCGAGTTTGCCGTCGTCGGATGCGATGATTTCGTGGGGATCGGGGCCGGCGGCGACGCGGGCCAGAACTTGTAGCGTCGCCGGGTCAACAATCGCGACGGTATTGTCACTCTTTGCCAGCACTAGGAGCGTTGACGAGGGCGTTTGCGCATACGCGACAGTCGCGATGAATGTCGCTGCGACCAGCCAATGAATGCTGCGTAGAAAATATCTCAGTTTTGCTCATCGCTTTCCCTCTCGACTTCTGGAGAGCTAGTCTACACTGCTCTTCCGGCCGCCGCGCCCGAGGCCCACGCCCACTGAAAATTGAAACCCCCGAGTTGGCCGGTCACGTCGACAACTTCGCCGATGAAAAACAGGCCCGGGACTTTGCGGCTTTCCATCGTTTTGGCCGAAAGTTCGTCAGTGTCGACTCCGCCCGCGGTTACTTCGGCTTTCTCATAGCCTTCGGTTCCCATCGGCGCGACGGTCCACACATGCGCCTGCTGCTCGAGATCAGCCAGCGCGGTGTTCGTCCATGAGACGGGCGCGTGCAGGTCGAGCCAGCGGTCTGCGAAGCGGGCCGGCAATATCTTGCGGAATTCTGAGCGTAGTGCCGTCAGGGTCCGGGACGTCTTTGAATCGCGGAAGATCGCTGTCAACTCTCTCCCCGGCGCGATGTCGATCCGGATCTCCTGCGATTTCTTCCAGTAGGACGAAATCTGCAGAATCGCCGGCCCGCTCAGGCCGCGATGAGTGATCAGCATCTTTTCGCGGAACTGTTGTCCGCCGCATGCCGTGATCACCTCGGCGGAAACGCCGGTCAGATCGCAGTAACGGGAACTATCCTCCGCGTTCAGCACCAGCGGTACGAGGCCCGGCCAGGGCTCGCGGATTTTCAGCCCGAACTGCCGCGCCAGGTCGTAGCCAAATGACGTCGCTCCGATCTTCGGAATGGATAGGCCTCCGGTCGCGACGACCAGGGCGGGCGCGTGGAACTCTGCGCTCGCCGTGTGCGCCACAAACTCTGTGGTCCGTTTTACCTCGTGAATCTTCGTGTTGAGGAAAACAGTCACGCCGGCGGACGAGCATTCTTCTTCGAGCATTACGAGGATGTCCCGAGCCGAACGGTCGCAAAATAATTGGCCCAGCGTCTTTTCGTGATAAGGAATGCGATGCTTTTCCAGCAGCGCGATGAAATGCGCGGGCGTGTAGCGGGCCAGCGCCGACTTGGCAAAATGAGAATTGGAAGAAAGGAAATTCTCGGGCTGACAGTGAATGTTCGTAAAATTGCAGCGCCCGCCGCCAGAGATGAGAATCTTTTTGCCCAACCGGTCAGCGCGTTCGAGAACGGCGACGCGGCGTCCGCGCTTGCCTGCCTCGATGGCGCACATCAGGCCCGCTGCGCCACCGCCGAGAATCAGTGCGTCGAATGAATGGATCACGCGCGATCACATGTAAAACAGGCTGAGGCGCGGAACATTGTACTTTTCCAACAACCGTTTATGGACATACTGCTTCTGCAGTTGGTCGATCTGCGCTCCGGACATCTTCCGGCGGTAAGGAGCTAGATCGCGGTCGGCCTCCGCGCGAACTGTCACGATCTCTTCGTCCGGAGTTGACGCCAGCAGCACCGCGAAGAGCTTTTCTTCGAGTACGGTGAGGCGGCGCTCCAGGTCTTCCAAACGGGCCGCGGGTTTCTTTTCCACCTCTTCCGCAAGATGGCGCAGAGTTTTTGCAGCGTCGAGAGCGACGGATCTGGCGGAGAGTCCGCCTCCCTGCGGCAACTTCGCGGCTTCCAACAAATCTGCGTTGCGACGCAGGAAAGGCGCGACTATTTCTGGTTCAAACCCTTGTCCTGCACTGGGTTTCGCGAGCGCCGGCTTGCCAGCAGCCGCGCCCACCGCCGCTTCTTTCATGTCTTCCGCCGCGGCGAGAACTTCCTGCGAACAGAATCCCAGGCCATTTATCTTTCGCGTCTTAGAAGGGCGCCTTTCGTAGTGTTCGAAAGTCACGTCAATACCGCGCAGCACGGCCTCAAGCGGAATTCCCGCATCCCTCCAGGTCTCCATCAGCACCCAGTCGAGTGGTGATAGACGCAGGATCCCCCCCCAGCGGCGCTGAAAGTGCTCCTCGATTTCTGTGAAATAGTTGAAGTAATTTTCCACGGCAGGTCAGCGGGCAGAACGCGAGGTCGGAGTTGCCGGCGCGCGGTCACCATTTTTTGACTTCGGCTCTGCCGGTTTCGGCGGTGCCGATTTGGAGGACGGCTTAGACGCGGCTTTGGGCGTGGCTTTTGCCGAGGTTGAATCCTTGCGCGCCGACCCATTCCGTTCCCAGATGATGCGCAAGCCCTCGAGAGTCAGGGAGTCATCTACGTTCTTGATGTATTTCGATCCCGTGCCAATCATAGGTCCCAGTCCGCCGGTCGCGATCACGCTGGTCTCCTGACCCAACTCGGCAAGCAGAAGTTCGAGGATGCCATCCACCAAGCCGAGATAACCGTAATAGAGACCCGATTGCAGGCTGCCAACGGTGTTCGAGCCGATCACGCGGGCGGGTTTGCGGATCTCGACGCGCGGCAACCGTGCCGTGCGTTCAAAGAGTGCGTCCGCGGAGATGCCGATGCCCGGGCAGATTACTCCGCCGAGATACTCCCCCTTCGCCGACACGCAGTCGAACGTGGTGGCCGTGCCGAAATCTACGATCACGCATGCGCCGCCGTACTTCTCGAAGGCTGCGACGGCGTTGACGATGCGGTCGGCACCCACCTCTGCTGGATTATCGTAGTGCACCGGCATGCCGGTCTTCACTCCCGGCTCGATGTATAGAGGGCGCAAATTGAAATAGCGCTCGCATACCTGCCGCAGCACCGGATCGAGCGGCGGAACCACCGACGAAATCACAATGCCGTGAATGCCCTTTGACTCGAGGCCGGCCATCGAAAACAAGTTGCGGAACAACACTCCGTATTCATCCACCGTGCTGGTGCGGGAGGTGGCGACGCGCCAGTTGGCCACAAGCCGCTCGTAGCGCGGAGTTTCGTCCTGTTCGCCGGCCGGATGCCCTTGGGCCATTTTGGCCACGCGGGCGAAGACGCCCAGCACGGTGTTCGTATTCCCGACGTCGATAACGAGAAGCATGCTCTTAGCTCTTAGAGTAGCGCCCCTTCGACAACCTCAGGACCCGCTCTCGCGACAGCCCGCCAGATGCCGGCGCTACCGCTCCCTTACTGTCCCGCTTAACACCGTCTGCGTTCCTTTTAGAGTTCGCACCCGCAAAAAACCCCGCGCATCGAGGCCTACGGTCGTTGCCTCAAAGGCTGAACCATTCTCTTCGATGCGAACGGCTTTGTCCTTCACCCACGAGGAACTCTCGGCGAAACGCCGCAGAATCGACTCCCGCGCCTCGGGATCCTCCAACACCTGCCGATACTCGCGGTCGAGTGATTTTAGCAAAGCGGCCACCAACTCGACGCGCGACCACTCGCTTCCAGTCACGAGGCGCAACGAGGTCGCTGGCAACTCCTTGGGAAAACTTGCCTGATTTACATTGATGCCGACCCCCACCACGATGTAGCGGACGCGGGTAGCCTCGGCGTTCATCTCGGTAAGAATTCCGCAGACCTTCTTGCCTTCGATCAGAACGTCGTTGGGCCACTTCAGGTCGGCGGCGACTCGCGCGTCGACTTGCTGAATGGCCGCGCGCACCGCGAGACCTGCCGCGAGCGAGAGTACCAGTACTTCCGACGGTGGCAGAGTAGGCCTCATCACTACCGAGCAATAAATCCCAGTCGAGCGCGGGGACTGCCACGAGTTGGCTCCGCGGCCGCGGCCTGCGAGTTGCTCTTCGGCAAGAAAAACACTGCCCTCCTCAGCGCCTTCCGCCGCGGCGGCCATGGCTGCTGTATTGGTCGATCCGATTTTGTAGAAATGATGAAGATGCGTATCGAACATGGTCCCGCGCACAAGCGGTCGCAGAATTTCCGGCAACAGCAGATCAGGAACCGAGCGCAGCCGATATCCGGTCGCTGGGTGGCCCGCCACATCCACACCCAAGCCGCGCAATTGCTGAATCAGCCGCCACACTTCGGAGCGGTTGGAAGAGATTTCCTGGGCGATCTTGGTTCCGCTCACGACGACCGTAGCGTGCTCCATCAGCAGACGCACGATGCGACCGAGTCGGAGATCGGTGGGCTGGGGCTGGTGCGCCGCGGGTATTTTTACCCGGGAAGGCTGCTTCCGAATTGTACCGGTCTTGGGGATGCGGAGATTATGCGCGAATTGCGGCCAAACAACAATCGTTCCTTCAGGCTGGGACAACTCGTATGCTCATATCTGCGGCCTGGGGCGAGTGCGTCAGCAGCCCCACAGAGATGAAGTCAACGCCGGTCTCGGCGTAGGCGCGAACATTGTCCAAGCGAATTCCGCCGGAACATTCCACGGGTATGTGGCGGCCGTCCTTCTGGAACTCGGGCTGCGAGCAGCGAACGACGGCGCGGCGCACATCCTCGACCGACATATTGTCCAGCAGAATGGCTTCGCCGCCGTGAGCCAGTGCCACTTCCAACTCCTCGAGCGTACGCACTTCCACTTCGATGATCTGCGAGCCACGGCGGTTGCGCACGGCGCGCTCCAGGGCGGGAACAATCCCGCCCGCCAGGGCGATGTGGTTATTCTTGATGAGCACGCCGTCGGAGAGGTCGAGGCGGTGATTCTGTCCACCCCCGCAACGCACGGCATTCTTATCGATCACGCGCAGGCCGGGCGCGGTCTTGCGAGTGTCCAGGATGCGCGCCTTCGTGCCAGAAACGGCTTCCACGAATTTGCGAGTCAGCGTCGCAATCCCGCTCATGCGCTGCAGAAAATTGAGGATGACGCGTTCACAAGAAAGAATCACCCGCGCATTGTGGCGGATCACCGCTACAGATTGTCCCTTGTGCAAACGCACGCCGTCGAAAATTTCAGGGTGCGTAGTGACCTCGTAGTGGGCGGTAACGGCTCCGTCGAGGAGCGGCATAGACATCGAGAATCCGCGCCACGCAACCGATCCCGGCGAGAATGCAGTCCTGTTTGGAGACGATCGTCGCGGACGCGCGCTGGTTGGGATCGATGCAGGCATAGCTGGTGGCATCGCGCGTCGCCCGGTCTTCGAGCAGCGCGTTCTCCAGAATTGCGGTAAGGCGTCGCGAGTTCCAGTCCATAGAAACAGTTGCCAGTGGCCAGTTGTCAGCCGGAACCTTCTCTACGATCTACGGGCAGCGTAACTCCTTCAACTTACTCTGCGTCTTTGCAAGCATCACGGTGAGCTCCTGCTGTTGCTTGCGCAAATTCTCCACTACGATCGGCGGGGCCTTCGCCAAAAACTGCTCATTTCCCAGTTGCCGTTGGCCGCTGGTTATGCCCTTCTCGATCTTCTCCAATTCTTTCTTCAGGCGTTCGCATTCGGCGGCCACATCTATCTTGCGCTCGTAGATTACATGCACATCGAAGCGCGCCGTGCCGCGGGAGCCAGCCCGATTGGCGAGAGAGCTTTCCACAAATGTGATCTTTCCCACGTTGGCCAGTCGCTCGATCGCGCCCCGATTGTGTTCGATCATCTTACGAATCCCCGGCTCATGTGCGAAGACCTCGATGGGCACTTTCACCTTGGGTTCAACTCTTAGTTCCGCCCGCAGGTTGCGCACGCTGACGATCAGATCTTGCAGGATCGCCATCTCGGTCTCGGCGGTGAGATCAAACTGCTTCTCATCCGCCTGCGGATATCCCGCCAGCGCAATCGACTTGAGGGGAGCCTTGCCTTCATACATGGCCTGCCAGATTTCTTCCGTGATAAACGGCATCACCGGATGCAGCAAGCGCAGGGCCGCATCGAACAAATTAACCAAGTTCGCGCAAGTCGCCTGCGCCGTGCTTTTGTCTGCACCCTCTTCAAAATTCAGGCGCGGCTTGATCAGTTCCAGATACCAGTCGCAGAACTCGCCCCAAAAGAAGTCGTAGATGAGGTTTGCCGCTTCGTGGAAGCGGTAGGTCGCCAGCGCACCGTTCACGTCGGAGACAGCGCGATTGAATCGCGAAAGAATCCAACGGTCCTCGAGGGTTTCAGTTTGGAACCCTGCAACGCCGGTATCGGCAGTGCTCGTGTGGGACCGAGTAGGAGCTTGCCCTGAGCGGAGTTGAAGGGACCCGGTCGCGGGCCGCAGGCCCGGCTCCACTCGGTCCACGTTCATAAACATGAAGCGCGCGGCGTTCCAAATCTTGTTAGCGAACGCGCGGTAGCCATCGGTGCGGCTTTCGCTAAACGCAATGTCGGTTCCCGGCGCGGCCATGGCCGCCAAAGTGAACCGCGTCGCATCCGTGCCGAAGCGTTCGATGATCTCCAGCGGATCGACAACGTTACCCTTGGTCTTTGACATCTTCTGCCGGTCAGCATCTCGCACCAGGGCATGAATGTACACCTGCCTGAAGGGCACGCTGTCGTTCTTCTTGTCTTCCCAGCCGCTCGCCTTCTTGATGGCCGGATCTTGCTCGTGTCCCTGCATGAAGTGGCAACCGAACATAATCATGCGCGCCACCCAGAAGAACAGAATCTCGTACGCCGTGATCAGCAGCGTCGTAGGATAAAAAACTGCCTGATCGCGCGTTTTCTCGGGCCAGCCCAGGGTTGTAAACGGCAATAAGCCCGAGGAAAACCAGGTATCGAGCACGTCGGAAACCTGCTCCAGCTTGGCGCCGCCACATTTCGTGCATTTCGTCGGAGCCTGGCGCGCGACAATCAATTCCTTGCAACCCTCGCACGTCCATGCCGGAATCCGATGTCCCCACCACAACTGGCGCGAAATGCACCAGTCATAAATGTTCTTCATCCAGTTCAGATAGATTTGGCGATAGTTTTCCGGGACAATCGTGATCTCCCCGCTCTCGACGGCCTCTTTTGCTCGATCGGCCAGCGGCTTGATCTTGATGAACCACTGCTCCGACAGGCGCGGTTCGACGATGGTTCCGCAACGGTCGCACTTGCCGATCGCGAGCGCATAATCTTTCTCCGCGACCAGAAATCCCTGCTCCTGCAAATCGGCCAGCACGCGCTTGCGCGCTTCGAAACGGTCGAGACCCGCATACACGCCGGCGTTCTGGTTCATATGCGCGTGCTCGTCCATCACGTCGATCTGCGGCAGGTTATGACGCAGACCAGCCTGAAAATCATTGGGATCGTGTGCCGGAGTCACCTTCACCGCACCCGTGCCAAACTCCGGCTGGGCGAGTTCATCGGTGATGATCGGGATTTCGCGCCTCATCAGCGGAACCAGAACATGCTTTCCATGCAGATGCGTGTAGCGCGCATCCTTCGCGTTCACAGCGATCGCGGAATCGCCTAGCATCGTCTCCGGCCGCGTGGTCGCAACCGTGATGAACTCGTCCGTGCCAATAACGGGATATCGAACCTCCCACAGCTTCCCCGCCACGTCTTCGTGCTTGACTTCGAGATCGGAGATCGCCGTCTCGCAGCGCGGGCACCAGTTCACAATGTACTTCCCGCGATAGATCAAACCCTCTTCATACAGGCGGACGAACACCTCGCGCACTGCGTGCGAAAGATTTTCGTCCATGGTGAAGTATTCGCGATCCCAGTCGACGGAGGCGCCCAGGCGCTTCATCTGGTCGAGGATGGCCCCACCGTAGAGTTTCTTCCATTCCCAGACGCGCTCAATGAATCTCTCGCGGCCCAGGTCGCGGCGCTTCTTGCCTTCTTTGGCGAGCTGGCGCTCCACCATCATCTGCGTAGCGATTCCGGCATGGTCGGTACCGGGTAGCCACAGCGTAATGAAGCCCCGCATGCGATGCCAGCGCACAATAATGTCCATCTGCGTCTGGTTGAGCATGTGCCCCATGTGCAGGCGGCCAGTAACGTTCGGTGGCGGCAGCAGCAGCGTGAATACCGGACGCGTCTCGCCCGGGGGCGGCGTCTTCACCGAGAACAGTTTTTCCTTGACCCAGTAGTCGGCCCAGCGTGTTTCAATCGCTCCCGGCTCGTAGGCTTTGGGCAGTTCGTGCGGCATCGGAGGTTCGTGTCGGACCAGGTTCTCTGACCCGGCGAGGCCAAGCAAATGCTCGGCGGATTTCGGGACAGAGGCTGAACTCTTGATCTTACAGGCGCGAGAAAAGAAGGGTCAAACGAGGTGAGGGGTATTACCTACTGAGGGGAAAATGCTACACCCCTACCCCAGGGGGGTATGCGGCAAACGCGGGCTGGGAATGTTGAGCGGCGTGCGCCGGGGCGTGGAGATGGCGGGAGCGCGGGCGGCGCGGGGGCGCGCGTGGGGCGCTGAGTGGAGATGTGTGGAGTTTGACTTGGGGCGATGCGCGTGTGGGGGCGTTGCGCCGTGCGGGGGTAGGGCAAGGTGAGTGCGTGCGCGGGGATTTTGAGTGTAATGGCCTGTGGGTGTTGAAAAAGTCACGATGATTTGAAAGCCGAGATAGAGCGAAAGCGTGTTATCAAGAAAGAGTTCCTACCCATGCTTCGCTGGATTTCTATTCTCGGAGGCCTGCTGCTCATGATGGGGCGCCATGACCGCTCGGAGGCGTTGTTCTACTACTTCCGTCTGGAAGATCAAGTTCCCGAAAACCACCTGCTGCGACTCATCGAGAAGCACGTCAGCTTTGAGTTTGTGCGCGAGCGATTGCAAGACAGCTACAGTGAGAACGGTCGCCCTTCGATCGATCCCGAGTTGCTGCTGCGTATCCTCTTGATCGGCTATCTCTACGGTATCGCGAGCGAACGCAAGTTGGTGGAGGAACTGCGCATGCACCTGGCGTGGCGCTGGTTCACGGGCTTGGGCTTCGATCAAGAGATCCCCCATCACTCGACCTTTTCCAAGAACCGTCATGGGCGGTTTCAGGAATCGAAGTTGTTCGAGGAACTGTTTGAACGGATCGTGCGCCAGTGTGTGGAAGTGGGATTGGTGCAGGGCCAGCACCTCTCCGTCGACGGCAGTTTCGTGGAAGCCAATGCGGCCAAGGAGAGTCGGATTCCGCGAGAGCAGTTGGGGGAAGCGGCGCAGGTCCATCACACCGTGCGCCAGTATCTGCAGGAACTGGCAGAGCAGAACCCGGTGGAAGAACCGGTGCATGAGCAAGACCAGGTGTCGACCACCGATCCCGATTCGACCTACGCCACCCAGGGTGGCAGGCCGGCCCGGCTGGGTTATTGCGACAACTACCTCGTCGACAACAACAGCTGCGTGATCGTGGGCGTGCAAGCGACCGCCGCGCGGATGAGTCAGGAAACTGTCGCCGCGCAAGACATGCTCACACGATTCGCCGAATGGCAAGGGCGAGCGCCAGACTCGGTGGCGGCCGACACGACCTACGGGAACGGCGAGTTCCTGAAATGGTTGGCGGATCGGAGCATTACGCCTTACATGCGGACGCGAGATAGTGTTCACAGAAAGAACAGCCCGTTCTACGGTCCGGAACAGTTTACTTATCAGCCCGAAAGCAACCGCTATATCTGTCCCGCAGGCCAGGTTCTCAACTACGGCGGCCGCAACGAGCGGAACCGCACCTATGCCTACATCGGGACGCGCAAACGATGCGGCGCGTGTGCGCTAAAAGCGCAATGCACCGGCGGGACGTTTCGCTATCTTGCCATCCACATGGATGAACCCGCCCGACAACGTGCACGGGAGTTCGCGAAGACGCCCGAGTTCGCCCATGCCCAGCGGCAAAGAAAGAAGGTGGAAGCCCTGTTCGCGGAACTGAAGCATCAGATCGGGCTGAGTCGCTTGCGCCTGCGGAGACTGAAGTTCGTGCGGGAGCAGTTCTTCCTGGCGGCGGTGGCCCAGAACATCAAGCGGCTAGTGCGGTTCCTCAGCCAACCGACAACACCTACTATGGAAGCTGCCACTTAGCTGAGGTGAGAGGGAAAAACTCAATGGCTGCGATAATCGCAGCCAAAGAGCACATTCCGATCACGGACTTTTTCAACACCCACGCCTGTTCTCGTCAATCGTCAACAGGCTCAAGTTTCCTTGCATCCTTTCGCATGGCAGATGCTCCAACCAAACGGTCCGATGAAGAACTATCGCGATTATCACCCATTGAGCTTAGTGATGCCGGTCACGGCAATTTCGTAAAGACTGGTCCAACATAAGCTAGCCGTTTACCGGAGGCAGAAATGCCCCAAATTGTGCGTGCACTGACTCTTCCGGTTGCGTTGATGGTAGCAATCTTGTTCGGCGGTTGTGGCAGCGGACTCCCGCATTCTAACCAGGTGACCGCGATGGTCACGCCTGCACAGGCAACCGTAGCGATTGGTGGAACGTTTTCGTTGAAGGGTGACGCCACCGGGTTCACCCGTTCACCGATCGTCCGGTGGTGGGTCCAGGAAGCACACAATGCCGTCGGTGACGATTGTGGCTACCTGCAACCGCCGCCCATGTCACCGTGCCAATACGGGTACGTGATCTACGGTTCGGTCACTCAGTTCCCGAGTTCAGCAATCTACTACGCACCCCTACGCCAGGTACGTACTACGTCACTCTTCAGGCCACCCAGAATACGGCGTTCGAGTACCTGAGCAAGACCGCAACGACCACGATCACCGTGACGCCGTAGCTTAGCCGTTTTGTGACGTTCCATCGCCTTTGCGCTCATTGAAACGGAGGATCATTCCATGATCATCAAGCTGCTTGTTATCACGTTCGTCTTGTCGTTCAGTGTGGCTTTGCTGGTGGGTTGGCTCTTTCGCAGACCGGTCAGCAGCATCATGAACCGCATCGTTGGCGATCCGCTTGGCTCCGCATGGGTGCGCTACCTGATGGTCGCTATCCTGGTGGTCGGAGTGGGAGGCGGCGTCCGCCCTTGGGACTACGAAAAATACATAACACCGCTGAAGGATCAGCCGGTACTCGTTTTGAACTCCGACCGATGGGTTCTCGAGATCTACCGTACCGTCATCGGAACTGCCCAGGCCATAACCTGGCTGCTGCTCGTATTCTTTGTCTTCGCGCTCATCGCTTACGTGCTTCTACGGGGGGCGGAGTTGAGACAGGGGAAGCCGCTTTAGACCCTAACGGAAAGACGCAGGTCAGTACGAATCGTTCTTTCGATGCTAAAGTGCCATGCTGTGAGTTGTCTCGAAAGAAGAGGGACACCATGAAATACATCACCACGGCAGTTATCGTTTTACTGACAACGAGCTGCTTCGTGGGATGCGGTGGTGGCTCAACTGTCCAGCCGCCTCCACCTCCTTCGATCTCAATCTTACCGTCATCCGTGAACGTGGCCCCCGGCGGATCGCAGCAGTTTGCGGCCAGCATGAGCGGCAACTCGAATCCTACGGTGACCTGGAAAGTCAACGGCGTACCCGGAGGAGATTCGAAGGATGGAACCATCTCGTCCATCGGGCTGTACGTTGCGCCGCTCTCTGCGGCCAACGTCGTGATCACGGCGGTGCTGCAATCGAACGCGAACATATCGGGCAACGCTAGCGTCAACGTGCTCGCACGTCACCGGATCGCAGTGCGTTCTACCGCAACTCTAGCTGAACTCTATGACGTCACAACTGGCGACAGCGTTGTTCCGCGGGGCAACAACTACATTCGCCTGGCCACGCAGAACTTGCCCGGCGGAGGCACGACGTTTTATCACTCTACTTTTAACGTCGGAACGTACGATGCCAGCGTGACCGAAACCGCGCTCGCGAGCATGCAGAGCAGCGGATATAACACCGTGCGCGTATGGCTCAACGGTTGCTGCGAGAACGGCATCGGCGATCCTGCGGGCGGACTTTCGACCGCTTATCTCGCCAACGTGACTGATTTTCTGCAGCGCGCGAGGAATCACGGCATCTTTGTGATTTTTTCGACCGACTGGGTGCCTTCCCTCGGCGGCTACACGAACAGCTATGCCGACTGCACGCAGTTCGGCGGATATAACACACTCAATCTGTGCGCCGGTGGCGTGCAGGCGAATACGAATTTCTTCCACGACCTTGCACAAGGGCTGGTGAATCAGGGCGCAGAGTTGGATGCGGTTTTCGCCTATGAATTGCGCAACGAATACTTCTACGAGGCGGATCAAGCGCCTCTCAACTGGACCAGCGGCACGGTAACCACTGCGGACGGCGAGACCTACGACATGAGCGCTCCGGCAGCGCAACAGCAAATGATGGACAACGGCCTGGTCTATTTCACCGATCAGATCCGCGCGGCAATTCTGGCGGTCGATCCTACTGCCCTGGTTACCGTCGGTTTTTTCCCCCCGCATGGTCCGAACCCGTTTCTGCTAGGCGATCCGCGTATCGTCACCGTATATCCGGCAATGGCGAACTCCACCGCCGACTTTGTGGACCTGCACGGATATCCGGTCGTGTGGAATCTGAGCATGGCGCAACTGGTGCAGAATTTTGGCTTCGTGGGTTACCAGCAGCAAAAGCCGGTCATGATGGGGGAATACGGGGGGTTCACATCGGCTTATACGCTTGCGTCGGATGCGGCAGGCGGACTGGAAGACTGGCAGATTCAGTCTTGCACCTACAACTTCGACGGCTGGCTGCTTTGGACCTGGGATACGAACGAGCAGCCGGAGCTTTGGAACGCCCTGTCGCGAGGCGGCGTCATCAATCAGGCCCTGGCGCCAGCGATGCGGCCAAACCCGTGTTCCTACTGATTCGAGCGCCCCGGTTGTTGAGAGAGGGCATAGCTGGCGTAACAGTGCGCCGTGAAAGGCGCTGGACTTCAGCGGGTGCAACTCCCGCCCGGGAACTGGTTCGCTCCACCCGGTAACAATCGAAACGGCGGCGGAGGCAACGAAGTTGTCGGAGCTTTCGATGTAGAGGGTCGCTAGGCGACTCGGTGAGCGTACAGGCCATAACGTGAGTGAACGCTGAGCAGGCCCCGAAACAATAATTGCAGGAGCCGACCTGACTGTTACACAGGGAAGGCCGCTGACGATGGAGATCGACGAGCGAACAAGCTCCGTCGGACCTGCCGGGGTAATGGCGATGGCATGTAGGCAGAGGAGACCAGACGCAACACGGGAAGCCCCAGCGGTGATTGCGGTCGGGATCAACCGGTAACTCGTGAGAGATGGACCGGGCCGTGTGGGGTGGCGGAGGGGTTCGCAGTACCTGTGAAACCGGGTAACTCCGGTGGAGGGAAGGGACCTCAGTTAGAGACGAACGCAGGAAGCAACGAAGGACCGAGGGATTGGCGATGAGCCTAACAACTCCATCCAGTGTTCAGAAGTTGCAGACGGCGTTGCACGCAAAAGCGAAGGAATCGCCCGACTTTCGTTTCTATGCGCTGTACGACAAGGTGTATCGGAAGGATGTTCTGGCACATGCCTACGAACGTTGTGAAGCCAATGGCGGAGCAGCGGGAGTGGATGAACAAACTTTCGAGGATATCGAGCGGTACGGCGTGGAACGATGGCTGGACGAACTGACACAAGAGCTGAAAAGTCGAACCTATCAACCTCAATCTGTGCGACGGGTTTATATACCCAAGCCGGATGGGAAGCAGAGACCGCTAGGGATACCAACAATCCGAGATCGGGTTGTGCAAACGGCGGCAGTGCTGGTTCTCGAACCTATATTTGAGGCCGACCTGACGGCGGAACAGTATGCCTATCGGGCAGACCGCAGCGCGCTGGACGCAGTACAACACGTTCACAAGCTGATCAATACCGGACATGGACAGATCGTCGATGCTGATCTCAGCAGTTACTTTGATAGTGTTCCGCACGCCGAGCTTCTGAAGTCGGTGGCTCGCCGGGTCGTCGATGGAGCAATGCTGCATCTGATCAAGATGTGGTTGGAGGCTCCGGTCGAAGAAACCGACGAGCGTGGGAACAAACATCGAAGTACGCGCAATCGGGACGAAGGTCGAGGGACACCGCAAGGGTCTCCGATCAGTCCCTTGCTCAGCAATCTGTACATGCGACGGTTCGTGCTGGGGTGGAAGAAACTCGGGCACGAAAAGCGTTGGAAAGCGTACATCGTGAACTATGCCGATGACCTTGTCATCTGTTGTCGAGTTGGGGCGGAGCAAGCCCTGGCTGAGATGCGGATGATGATGTCGAAGCTGAAGCTGACGGTGAACGAAGCGAAGACGCGGGTCTGTTATCTGCCGGAAGAGAAGTTCGATTTCCTGGGATATACGTTCGGGCGATGCTACTCGATGAGGAGAGGCCGGTTCTATATGGGCACGGTTCCCTCCCAGAAACGGGTGCAGCGCATCTGTCGCGCAATCAGCGACGAGACCGGACGAGATACCGTCAGGCTGGATCCGAAGGCGATGGTGGAAAAGCTCAACCGGATGTTGATCGGTTGGGCCAACTACTTCTGTCTGGGAGCGGTCAGCAAAGCCTACAGTGCGGTCGATCTACACGCCCGCCGCAGGCTGCGTCGGTGGCTCTGCGACAAACACGAGGAAGCGCGGCCGGGCTATAAACTCTTTCCGGAAGCGTCTCTTCATTGTGTGTATGGTCTGGTGCAGTTACCACATCGTACCGCGAGCCTTCCGTGGGCGAAAGCGTGAGTCTTTTCCGAGAGCCGGATGCGGGAAAACTGCCAGTCCGGTTCGATGAGCGGGAACAGGAAACAGGACCAGGTCAAACCGGATTGAGGGGATGAGGCGAAAGCCGAGTCAAACGCCCACCGGGAGGCTACCGTCACTGCGCCTGTTCTCGACTCTACTCGCCATTACACTCATCAACCAACGGGCATATTCACCGCTTCGTTCTCCAATCCGGATGTTGAGCCGGGTACTACCTGTGGTAGTATTCGCTGGCTTTGAAAGGAGTCTCCATGAAGCGCATCAATTTATTGGTTGGGGTCGCATTGGCAGTGGTCGTGGTGCTGGGCGTGTTGGGGAGCCGGATGTTGAGCGCGCAGGACAATTTGAAAGGCGGCACGGTTCTGCAGCGAACCGAACTGAAGGGCGCGCCGGGATGGGAAGCCATCCTGGTGCAGCGCATCCTGCCGCCGGGCGCAGAGAGCGGGAAGCATACTCAATCGGGCAACGAAATCGTGTATATCGAGGAGGGCTCGGTGACGTTTGAGGCTCAAGGCAAACCCGCTGTGACCCTCAAGCCGGGCGAGGCATTCACCACGGCGGCCGGCGAAGTGCACAACGTCAAGAACGCCAGCAGCAGCGCGCCTGCGAAGGCGTTGGCCTTCTACGTTGCTAAAAAAGGCGCTCGACTCGAGGACCTCTCGGTTCCGGCCAAATAAAAATCGCAGGTGAAGGTTAAGAGACCAGCGCATTCTAAGGGATACGTGTGCCCGTTTAGCGAGTCAGCAGGTCAAGCCATTCTCCATCTAAGTTGGCGATAAATCTGTTCTCAACACTTGAGTTTCGACCCGAGATTCTGGCCAGAGCGCCCAAGCCAGACTCTCCCACACCGCCGTTCGCGTGACTCCCGGCACCAGCGAGAGTGACTCATGCTACAGACGTTTACACCGCGCGGCGATATGAAAGTTGATGACCGTAGTCGGCCTCTAAAGCGGTGTGCCAGAAGGGTGGACCCATGCGAAGCAAAGCGTGGAATCACGTCAGTTCCCAAACTCGGATGCGTGTGCCGCTGTTATTCTTCACCCTCACTGCCACATCGTTGCGCAGTTATGGACAGGAGTATCCCAAATGGGAAGCTTTTACCGGCTTCTCGTATGCGCACGTAAATCTTGGACCAGAGGCCGCAACTTTCCAGCCCACGGATCAAAACTATTATGGATTGCACGTCAACGGCAGCTTCAATCCCCGCAGGCATCTTCGAATTCTCCTGTGCGATTTTTCAGTTCAAATCGGGGGAACCAAGATAAATGTCGCTCCAGAGCACGCTGACGTTCGAACCAGTCAGATATTGTTCGGCCCGGAATTCGTCTGGCGTTCTGGGAAGATAGCAGCCTTTTCCCATAGCTTGGTCGGCATGACCAATGCGTGGCTGGTGTCCAGGATTGGCGGGTCTGATATTATTCCGGACCTTGTAAACCAAACCAGCCTTGCGTTTGGCTTTGGCGGCGGACTCGACGTTCACCTGACCCGGATGATCGCGCTTCGCGCAGTCGAGGCAGACTATATTCCCACGCGAATATCGGGAACATGGGAGAACCATTTCCGTGTGAGCAGCGGCGTTATTTGGACATTCGACTACACCCGAAAGCGTTGAGCCAACCCGCTTATCTGAGTTACAGATTCCAAGAATCCTGAATTGCTGTTGATAAATCCCCATTACACTCAGAACCCTCGAAAGAGCCGCTCTCAACCGCCTCGTCACCTTAGGGATGTCGCTCAGGCCGCGAAAGTGGCATTGTCATTACAGAGAATGCTTCGGTCGTTGTCGTCTCCGTGCATACCCCTCGATGCGTCGTTCGTACTCGCGATAGGTCGAGGCCTTCACGAGTTCACGACGGCTGATTTTTTCAATGATGCGTCTGCCAAACCCCTGCCGAATCAGTTTCCGAATACCGATGTTCCTGACCAATCGGCTGAGGGAAAGACTCGGCTGTAGCAGCGGTTCGCGCGCACGGCTCGCCTTAGGCGTGTACTCGATGGGGGTCTGACGCATTGCATCCAGATCGTCGCCTTCCTCCCAGCGCCGGTCAACTTCCTTCCCGATGCGATGGCGCTCGCCTCCAATTACGTGAGGCCTCAGCAGGCGACCGCGTGTCTTCCGGTGGCATGGTTGGCCGTCCGGACCGAGGCTCTTTGACTCCGGATGATAGAAGTATCGGTATAGAAGTTCCTGGAATGTCTCGACTATCGGTCGCTCGCCAAAGTGCGGCGAATCAAAACTGGTTCCCAGCCGGTATTCTCGCGCGTCGTTCGGGTCGTCAATGTTGAAGCACAATGAGTCCATCCACTTGCTCTGGTCGGGTTCAAACCGGGTGACGATCATGTAACGCTGTGGGTCGACATTGGCCGGTTGCCCGCAGTTCGCCAGCACAGGAACAAAAAAGAGGTCAAACGGGCGTACTAAAGACCCAATCCCTGTTTGCTTCTTCTGCGGCTCAGTAAACAGGCCAGCAAACTTGTACGATTCACAGGCCTGCGCACTAGAGTTCGTTTAGGTTCTTCGGTTCGGGGTTCGTTATGGCCTCTCGGGTGATCACGCTGAAATCACGCTGAAATCACGGTAGATTTTTACCGAATTTCCTCTTGCCAGTGGTTTGCGTGGTCACCTTCCCCCGGCCGCGTATGAGTCGCGCGGTCGCGGGTCCTCGCCTGCGCGCGACCATGACCTTTCCAGTGGACAAACGAAATAAAACGCTATAAAAAGAAATATGCGTCGCAAGAGCCATTCGCTCCGCCATTGGCGAGCACCAGCCTGCAAGACATTCCCGTGCTGAACGAAGAGAGACGCCGCGTCATCCTCGATTTGCTAAGCCGTCAGGGCCGGGTTCTGGTCACCGAACTCTCCCGCCACTTCGAGACCTCGCAGGTTACGATTCGGAAAGATCTCGAAGTCTTGCACGCTCACGGTATGGTCCACCGCACTCACGGTGGCGCCCTTCCCTCTCTCGACGGCGCGCTCGAAGATCCAACGCTCCGCGAGAAAGAAAAGCTCCACCGCCAGAAAAAACTCCGCATCGCCGACAGCGCGGCTTCGATGGTGAAGGAAGGCCGGGTCATCATTCTCGACTCCGGCACCACCACAACGGCGATCGCGCGCGCCCTTCGCAGCTTTCAGAATCTGACCATCATCACCAACGCCGTCAACATCGTCGCCGAACTGGCAGGAACTGCCGTCGAAGTGATTCTCACGGGAGGCACTCTCCGGAAGAACTCGTTTTCGCTGGTCGGTCCTATCGCCGAAGAAACCCTGCGGCGTCTCAGTGCCGATCTTTTATTCCTTGGCGTCGACGGCTTCGACGTGCACTACGGGCTCAGCACGCCCAATCTCATGGAAGCTAAGGTCAATCGCGTGATGGTCGAGGTCGCCAAACGCACAGTTGCAGTCTGCGATTCCAGCAAGTTTGGACGCCGCAGTCTTTCTCTAATCGTCCCGACGTCCGCCCTACAGGAAGTCATCACCGACCGCGGCGCCCCCAAATCCGACCTGAGCGTTCTGAAACAGGCCAGGATTGAAGTCACTCTGGTATGAAGCCCACGTGTCTTCGAGAACCGTGTTCTTGTAGTACTGGGGATGAGGGGTGGCGAAGTTCCCGCCGTGCAAATTGAGATCGTACTCGTGCTTGCCGTGATCGGGCAGCGGCTGGCCCGGAATCTGTCTTCCTGCGATACCTCGACCATAGGTGAATACTGCAAGAAACAGCGTATTCACGCAGGCACGCTCCTGATGCACTTCCAGGACTTTCTCGGTCCCTTCATCCACAAACGAAACTGCTCCGACCTGGATGCCGATCATTTTGGAGGAGACAGCAGTATGGCCTGAATTTGGCATGGCCAGGGCGGCGCCGGCCCCAGTAGTGATCTTCAGGAATTCGCGGCGATTCACGTCCAATTCCGACATGGACTATTCCTATCTTCTCTGGTAGCAGCCGATGTCTATGTTTCCGGCTTTGACTCGCGGTGAGCCTTCGAGATCGATCTCTCCCACCGGCACTCCGTCAGCCGTGCCAGCAGCGATCGCAGGCGAATCTGATCGCAGATGAAAGTCGCGCGTGGCGGCGTCAACAAAATGCGGATCCAGAAAACGGGAATGACGGTCATTCCCCGTGGACTCAACATATTTGTCGAATCCTGCCACGGTGGCGGAAGCTCCTGCCCATGTGCTCGCGCTGGCTCCGGAGGCACAGTAATAAAGGTTGTGATCGATCGCGACAGGAGGCTTTTGCTTTTCGACATGGGATCTGTTCAGCGTGATCAGGCAGCGGGATCCTGCGTAAACGATGTTGTTCGCAAAAATGTCGTCCGCCATGTTCCACTGCATCTGGAACTCACCGGACCCGGTTCTCGACGTATCGTTGTCGTAGAGCGTGTTGTTGACCACCGTGCAGTGATCGGTGTGTCCCCGCTCGGGCGCATAGCCCCCGATGGAAACACCTGCGGTATGGCAGTGATAGATCAGGTTGTTTCGGGCAGTGATGTAGCTGGTCGCGCGGTCCTTGTGCTCACTGGCCAGCTCAATACCGAAGTCCACATCGTGCATGACGTTCTGCTCGATCAGGATCCGGGTGCCGCCGTCCACGTAAATACCGTCGGAATTTTGTTCATCGCCGTAGGCCGGATTGCCGCGCGATGTAATGTTGTAAACCAAATTGCCGCTTACTACTCCGTCGCGGGCCTGATCAACGGCAGGGTCGGGCGCCGTGCGCTCGAAACCGATGACGTCGATTCCGATGTTGTTGTTGTCGTGGACAACATTGTGCGTAATGCGGAAGTTCGTAACGTTCCCGTTCACGACCAGCGACTCGCTCGAACCGGTTTGGAGATGATGCACCTCGTTGCCGTCAATCACCAGTTCGCCGATGGGAGTTTTGGCGTCGGTACCATATACAGCTATGCCAAACCCGTTGGCACCATGTCCCGGACCATCACGTCCGGTAAAAGTCTGCTCAATATGATGGACGTTGTTCTTGAGGAGTTCTATATGGGAGCCGGCGCCCATGATGCTTATGCCTAATGGAGTGAGCCGATGTTCGGCGGTGCGGAAGTTGCGAATTTCAAAACCTTCGATCCTCACGTAACTCTTGTCATGAATCGTAAGAATGCCGCTTCTTCCTGGGGGAGTGATATGCTCAGCGTCCAGGATCGCCGTCTCGCCCGGATAGCTTTTGAAAGTAATGAATCCATCCGTTGCGTTGCCGGACGCCTTGATGGTTACGAGCTCATCGTAGACTCCACCCCGCACATTGACGGTACTGCCCGCACGCACGGTGTCTGCGGCATGTTGAACGGTGCGCCAGGGCGCTGTTTGGGTGCCGGGATTGGAATCATCCCCGGTCGTCGACACGTAGAACGAAAAGTTGGACTGGCCAAAGGCTCCGGAGACGCAAGCAAGTAATATAAAGAGAGCTGAAAATTTCACGCTCGTTACTCCCCGGGGCGCCTACTGTCGCCCGTATATCTGACTATCGAATCATTTCTTTTTATATCGTTGTCTTTCATTTGTCCAGCGCAAAGAGACCCGGAAAACGAAATCGCGGCCGCAGCGATCCCGAGATAGTGAAGTGGACTTCGCGACTCTGATTCAGTGAAGTCAATGGCGGAGAGCCCCTATGGGCCTCTAAGATAGCCTTGACGGCGATCCAAGCGAAAGTAGAAGTGCTAGTGCGTAATCGCACGTTGGCCTTCTGAGTTTTCAGGAATTTGCACGCCAGCAGGCCGAAATAACGCGACGTTGCTCGCCGTAGCCAATTCCCAAACGGCGAACACAGGAGAAATATGCCGACATTGGACGTATGCGTGGTTGGTGAAATCAACCTGGACCTGATCCTCTACGGTCTGCCGAAGGAGCTTGTCTTGGACCGGGAGCTGCTGGCCAGCGGCCTTGCGCTTACCTTGGGCAGTTCGTCCGCAATTTGTGCCCACAACTTAGCCACGCTTGGGAGCAAGGTTGGTTTCATCTCGAAAACGGGTCGTGACACTCTCGGGAAAATGGCTGTTGAGCGACTGGCAGCTGCCGGGGTCGAAGTGGGCCGCGTAAAGCAGACAACTGGGCGTACGGCTACGGGACTGACCGTCGTCTTGCCCTATTTGCACCAGCGTTACATCTTGACGTATCCCGGCACGATGTTTGAACTGCAGTATTCGGACATTGACATGGCATACGTGCGGTCGGCGCGGCATCTGCACGTTTCATCGTTCTTCCTGCATCGTGCATTACGGCCAAGAATCTTAGATCTCTTCCGGCAGGCGAAGGCGGCAGGCCTGTCAACTTCTCTCGACACCAACGACGATCCCGAGAACAAATGGGACCGGGATCTGCTGGACGTTCTCAAGCACGTAGATATTTTCTTCCCCAATGATCGTGAGGCTAAGAAGGCCGCCCGCACCGAGGACCTATCGCAAGCTATCAACGTGCTCGCAGGACTGGCGAAGATCGTAGTCGTGAAACGCGGCGCTTCCGCAGCTATTTGCCGTTCCGGGCAGGAGCAGTACAGCCTCATGCCTCCGACTGTGAAGACCGTGGATGATGTTGGCGCCGGAGATAGTTTCGCGGCTGGGTTCATCCACCAGTTCTTGACAGGAGTGAAACTTGAGGACTGTTTGGCCTATGCAAACGTTGTTGGAGCCTATTCCACCACTAAACAAGGTGGCACGGAGGCGTTTCGTGATCGTACGGCACTCACCAACTTTATTCGGCAGCACTGGACCGTCATGCCACGGAGCTAGGTTCTTTGCCAAGAAATTAACACTCCTTAGAGTGAGGGGAGCGCCCCCGCGCTGGCGGCCGGGTTCGGCATTCTCAAGCGTTGCTGGTTGGAGCCGGTGGGACGTGTCCAGTTTCTTGCTGCTGCGTTGAATCGCGACGCTCCGGAATGAGACCCCTCGCAGAGGGGCAGTCCCGTCCCGACGCAAACAAGTCACACCAAGGATGCGCAAATGCGGCGCATCGTCCTCTATTGTGGCTGTACTTCCAAGAGTAAATGTCCGTCAAACTCAACCGGCAGATGTGCGGTGGGTCCTGACACTGTTCCGAGGCTCTTTCCTGCAACGTAGTCCACCACGCTGTACTTGCGGCCTTCGAGCCCGCGCAGTTCTACGGTCCCCTTCCATTGTCTTGCAAAGAAAGCGTAGTACGTGGCCTGGTCCTTACGGATTGCATGAGCCTCCGGTGCATCGAAGCCGATGTCATAGAGCTGCCCGAGATATTGTCCTTTTGACAACATTTTTTCGCGATAAATGCGAAGCCACTCTTCGAATACCTTCTCCCGTTCCGGAGTCAGATCGGATTTGCCGTGCTTTGTGACCAGAGACGGAAGAACAAACTGCGTCCCCACGACACCTCCCACGCCCAAAGTGGATGCGAAGTCATTAGCGCCGTCGCTCAGTTCGACGTGATCGCCGAAGAAAGGAATGGTATCTCCCATCAGAGCCTTTAACGTTTTCGCCTTGGAACGAATTTGAAAGGAGCCTCTCGGGTCGGAAGCCACCGACATATTGAAGTGCGGCATGGTGAAAAAGGAGAACGCCGTGCCGCAAGGGCAGAACTCCACCAGCGTTCCGGGCTTTACCGACTGTGCGGTGTCGTAAATTGCCTTGAAGAAATCCGGCAGGGCTTCGACCGAATCCTCCGGCTGTGCGTGATGGTGAGCTGGGTTGTAGCAGGCTGGAACTCCGTTCATGTGCTGGCCATCGAGCTTCAGTCCGTCAAATCCCCAATCCACCAAAATTTTTCGCACCAACGCCTTGTGGTACTCCACGACGCGGCGGTCGGCTGGGCACAAATAGTAGGAATTCCACCAGGAGACTTTTCTCGTGGACCCATCACTGTTGAGTAACTCGTAGTCGGGATGATCGCGGAGCAGCTCCGAGTCTGGCACAGCACTGAGCGGCGACCACCAAAGCTGAGCTTTGAATCCTTCCTGGTGAATGCGGTCCACCAGGGCCTTCATGTCAGCGTCTCCGTGGGGGAACTTCTTGGGGTCGAGCGCCCAATCGCCCACATTGTTTTGCCAACCATCGTCAAGCGTGACCCACACAAATCCCAGCCGCTTCACCGTTGGAAGCGTGTCATACACCTGCTGAGGCTGAACTTTTCGTCCATATCCCCATGCGCACCAAATGGTGCCGAAGGCGTCATCGGGAGCTGTGGCCATTTGGAAACCTTGTTTCATCATGAAGCGCCGGTAGTCGGCGAGCGTACGGAAGTAGTCTCCCTGGTGGACGGCAACGAAGGTGCGAAACGAATGAAAACTTTCACCGGGGCTTAATGAGATAGCTTTGTTGAAGCGTACCGCAATGCTGGCATGTGCGGGATCGGGCATGGATACAGGGAGTGAAACCAGCTTCGGCCGTGGCTCGACGTGTCCCACAGCCATTCCAACGTCACGCCGCCAGACGTCGACAATCGGCGTACCGCCGCCATAGTCGTCGGCATTCATGCCTTGATAATTCTCCTGCCGAAAATTGGCGTACAGCGGTAAGACCCAGTTGGGACGTTTCTCGTAGGAGCCACTCTGGTAAGACCAGAAAGCTGGCGGGCTCACACCGCGCTGCGCGTTCAGCTTATATGCATTGTTGGTCCAACTTTCGATCGCAAGTTTGGTTCTTCCGGTGTTGGTGTACTGGACGTCAAAGAACGCCATCGCAGGAAAGTCGTCATATACGGTCACGGTGACGGTCTTTGTGAGCGTTCCCGCCTTTCCTTCCACGGTAAGCCGATCACCCTCTCCGAAAGCGTCCCTTGTGCGCTCATGTTTTTGTGAGCTCAGGAGAAATCCGGTCAAGGCAGTGTCGGTGGTTGTCACCGTCTCAGAAGCAGTGAACGGCCCCATCACTGTCTCCGTCTTGCCGAAACGGGCAACCACCCGGCTGCGTAGGCGGTTATCAAATTCAATTCGCAGATTGCCGCCCTGAATCCGAGGCCTGCCGGCAGGGAGGTCCGCCGCGGCAGCGGGCAACCAAGACACAAACGCAATGCTGAGAGCGACCCAAAGCCAGATCGTGGTCACGGCTTTCAGCTTTCGAAGCTGGTTGTTGCGGGAGTTTGTCATGTTGCGTATGATTTCGAAACCTATTGTATACTTTCTATTTCCATCTCGACAGGGATACCGCAGATGCAGATTCAATTTGCCCTCAAGTTGGAGTTCTAGCCAGCTTGGCCGAAGTTCAAATGAGTGACGAAGAGGACATGCTCCGATGCGACGTAGAGACTTTCTAAAATGTACGGTTGCTGTTGCCGTAGCTGCGGAACTTGGAATGGGGAAAGCGGAGGCGAAGGTTCCCGCCCACAACTGGGGAAACTACGACTTCGGCTCCGGTCCCAAGGTGAACGATCGCCTCAATCAGGGGCCATTCCCTCAATACCCACCGGATGCCGTCATTCCCACGGACGACGTGGTGATGACCACTACTTCTTCAGAAGACGTCGTGCCGAACTATGGCATGGGGCTGGTCACCTACATCACAGCAGATAGTGGCACCGAGGAAATCAAGTCAGACAATATTTCTCAGGCGATCGAAGACCTGGTTCGATTTCCATTAGGCCAGCAGCTTTATATCCGTCCAACCTGGAGGGAAGTACAGCCGCGGCCTGGACGCCTGGAGATGCCCGATTACCTGAAGCTCGTTTTCGAACTGGCGAAGAAGAACAACAAGCGAGTCGGATTGCGGGTCCAGATGTGCGCTCCAGATTATAAACACGAAGCGGCTCTCCCGGATTTTGTCCTCGACAAAGTGCCCAAAGTGGATCTGGTCCTCAGCGATCAGGAAAGCAGCGCCTCAGCAAAAAGATACTTGGAGAATCCGCACTCGCGTTATCAGCCCCGGTACGACCATCCTTTTTTTCAGCAGGCATTCAAAGAACTGATTGGACTATTGGCCGCGGAATTCGATGGCAATCCGCTCATCGAGTTCATCGATACCTTCATGTACGGATTCTGGGGTGAAGGGCATACATGGCCATTCGGCAACAATCCTTTCTCTGATTACCTGACGGCAGAGCGCACCTGGACCAATATGCTCGACATCCAGCTCGAGCACTTTTCGAAGACTCCTCTACTGACCAATACTCAACCGGACTACAGCCGGGTGGGCAATTCAGAACTGGTAGACCGCACGGTCCGCAGCAACAATTGGATTCGCAGTGACACCATCTTTATCGAGAACGAGCAGATTGAAGCCCTCAGCAATCGCCCGCCCTGGATCGCGGCGTTGCTCGAGCAGGGGCTTCCTGGGAAACCTCCTGACCCGAGCGCTGCGCACGAAGGAATATCTCCGGCGGAAAACATGATCGCTCATGTGACCGATGTCGGGGCGAATTACTGGTCGCTCTGGAACTTTCACCAGATCAGCGCAAAGAATCTGACGAGCTACTACCAGGCTTATCCGGCAGCGTTCGACCGGATCAATCGCCGAATTGGCTATCGAGTGAGGCCGTCTTTCATCTGGAGCTATAAGGACAGCAGTTACCTGGGGCTGATCATTGGCTTCACAAACGAAGGCATTGCGGGTGTTCCTGGTGTGTTGAGGGTAACCGTGGAGAGCCAGGATGGAAAGGTGCTCACCAGCGGTTGTCTGGATGCCGGATACCCGTTACCGGGCAAGATTCGGCAGGCACAGTTCGTGCTTCCGAACGTCGCAGATTGGAAAGGATTGAAGCTGAGAGCTGAGATTGAGGTAAAGGGAATGCGCTATCCTGTGCGGTGGGCTTGTCACCAGAAGCTGAACGATGACGGCTCGCTCACACTGCGTCCCAACTTCCGTCAGCAGGTCTAGGCTGCGGTTGTTCTGATCCGACATACGCGCGAATTCCATGCATGACGGAAACATCCGAATGCTTCAGAGTCCAGGAAGAACTCCACGTGCGATCGAGATAGGTAACGGTTATCGGGATCGCCCGCGCCAACGCGCTGCAGGCGAAGGTTTCGATGGGAGCGGATGCCGATACGGCTTGCGTGCGCTCTCACCGCCGCCTACAAAGACTTTCTGAGTCTGTGGAAGGAGGCAGACCCGGACGTCCCTGTGTACAAAGCCGCGAAGGCGGAGTATCCGAAGATGCTGTAAGTTGACTTCGTCCCGGAGCGTGAATTGTCCCTCGCCACAATTCTGTCCGGCTTTAAAATCAACAACATTGGAGTGCAGGCGAGAATCTCATCTGCTATAACTCTGCCACCATGTTCGACCTGTTTTGCCTGTGGTTCGGAGCAATCCTTCGCATTCCTTCGCATCTTTCGCAACCGACAAGATCTGCTTCTGGAGAACGTGGCTCTTCGACAGCAGCTTGTCGTGTTAAAACGCAGACATCCCAAACCAAAACTCGGTCTGCTCGACAAACTCTTTTGGGTCGCCGCTCGCCGATTCTGGTCTCGCTGGAAAAAGTCGCTGCTCCTCGTTATGCCAGAGACAGTTGTCCGCTGGCACCGCGCTGGATTCCGACGGTACTGGACCGTGCTGTGCCAAGCCAGAAAGGCAGTGGGCGGCGGCAAGAGAATTTCCAAAGAAATCCGTGCCCGAGCTTTTCTTCAGCGTTCAAGCGGCGGATACGACATGGTGGTCTTCGGCTTCTTAGACTCACAAACGCTGTTTAGCTCAATGAGTAATATCCGCTTAGACGGTTATATCTACACCGTGCAGAGTATGCAGTCGGCCTTCCGGTTGCTGAACGACAACGGAGTATTGTCCCTTTCTTTCATGGCCGGGCACGAGTGGCTCGCTCGCAAGCTGGTGCGAATGGTTGCACTCGCCACGAACCAGATGCCGGTTGTATATGAAAGTCAGGGACAGGTGGTGATCTGCGCCTTCCGTGGTCAGCACCCGGACCCGCCACCGCAATACGGCCGATTCGTGCGTACAGTCTTCCCGGCAGGTGACGATTTATCCGAAGCTGTCGCTCCTAGTGACGACTGGCCCTTTCTTTATCTTTCTCACAAGACCATCCCGGCTGACTACCTGATCGTGATTGGAATTCTGCTGGCAATCACGATACCGGCCGTGTTCGTGCTGCGTGGCCGAGGGTTCGGCATGAACGACGGCCACTTTCTGTTTCTGGGGCTAGGTTTTCTGCTGCTGGAGACGAAGAGCATTTCGGACTGTTCTCTCTATTTCGGCACCACCTGGTTTGTAACCATGGTGGTTGTGGCGGGCGTTCTTCTGATGGTGTTAGCTGCAAACATGGTGGCCATGCGCATGAGCGGTTTCCGGACGTGGCTGTACGCGCCACTCATCGCAACTCTACTTCTGCTTTACTTCGTTAAGCGCGACTCCGTTCTGGCGTTAAGTTTCGACGAACGATTACTGTGGTCTCTTCTCGTGGTGCCCCTACCGATCTTTTTTGCCGGACTGATCTTCTCTACGACCTTCCGCCAAGCATTGAACCCATCCTCTTTCTTCGGCGCAAACCTGATCGGAGCGATGATCGGCGGATTCTGTGAGTACCTCAGCATGGTAATGGGCAACAAAAACCTCATGTTTCTCATTATTGGAGCGTACCTGGTCAGTCTCAGTCTCCAAATGCAGTTGGTCAAGAAGCGTACGGTGTGATGCCCGCATAGAAACCCGTCCTCTGCAAGTGCAGATGGGCCTTCGTGGGGCGGGGGCGGTGGGGTGTGGCAGTTTGGAGT